>NZ_CP036525.1:4881423-6101779 GCF_007741535.1 Rubripirellula lacrimiformis | reverse complement strand
CCTTTCGGTTTTGATGCGACCATTGGCGGCGCCCGGATTGCTGTTCGAATGGTTCACCCGTCGATTGATGGGGACCGCCGAAAACGCAGACGAGAACGAAGAACAGCTAGAGGATGAAATTCGCACGATCGTCACCGCAGGCACGCGCGAAGGGTACTTTGGTCCCGGCGTCCGCGAGATGATCCAGGGTGTGATGACGCTGCACGAAGACACGGTGGGTCACATCATGACGCCGCGTGGCGATGTGGACGCAATCGACGTGGGATGGGGTTGGGACGAAGTGCTGGCTCATGTCGTCGACGCCGGTCGGACTCGTTTTCCCGTTTTTCAAGGAACCTTGGACAACGTCGTTGGTGTGCTGTACGTCAAAGACCTGTTGCCATTCCTGGTGGATGGATCGACGCCCGAAAAGCAGATGGTCGAAATCATGCGCCGTCCCTGGACGGTGCCGGACAATCGAAGCGTTGAATCGATCTTGCGAGAATTCCTGCACAGCCGATCGCACATGGCGATCGTGCTGGATGAATTTGGCCAAATGGCCGGGGTGGTCACGATCGAAGATGCGTTGGAAGAAATCGTGGGCGAGATCGTCGACGAATCGGATGAAGACGAAGAGTTCGGTATCCATATCGTGGACGAGTCCACCGCCGAAGTCGACGGACGCGTGATGATCGACGACTTGAACGAAGCCGCCGCCTGGAACCTGCCCGAAAGTGACGATTACGAAACCGTCGCTGGGTTTGTGCTGTTCCATTTTGGCGCCATTCCCGAAGAGGGCCATCGTCTGACCATCGGTGATGTCGAAATCGAAATCCTGAAAGCGACCAATCGCAAGATCGAGTCGATGCGAATTTGCCGAATCGACGGCGAAAATCAAAAGGCAGGATAAATTCAGGCGTGGCGAAACGTCGCCCCTAGCAGTTGATCGGTGCGTGGCCAGCCGCAGCACCGCAGTGCGATTGGGGGCGGCCGTCGGTGGTGACCGGTACGCTGCACCTCCGTTCGTCGCGCCGGATTGCGGCGTCTAGGCAGGACCTGCGGTCAGTCGCGACGGCGGCCGTGGCCGCGCTGGCGCCGCAATTTCAGAGCTGATCCTGTGGCACGACAAAATGACTTCTAGCAGCGATCGATCCCCCGTCGAATCACCGCCCCGGCGATGGGGGCACGCCCCCGCGAACGAGTTCTGGGATCTTCGAAATTTGGGCCAAGAAACGAGCCGTTATAAGCAGCCCGGCAGAGCCCCAAGTTCATCCGAAACGCCTCTGCCAGGGGTCACGGCTGATTGTAGCTGGCTAGCTACACCGCTAAACTGCCGGTGGTTCGAGTAGAGGCTTGCACTGCCAGCTCGAAAGGCGAAACACGCGGCGTCGAACTCACCCTGGCAATCGATCTTTTGGAAACGCGCATGACCACGACAGTCAAATTGGATACGGAAAACGTTGGGACAGTTCGTGTGTCCTACGAGGGCCAAGAATTCGAATTGCCGCTGGTCGAAGGCAGCGAGGGCGAACGCGCAATCGACATCAGCCGATTGCGCGGCGAAACCGGACTGATCACGCTAGACGAAGGGTTTGTGAACACTGGTTCGACCCGCAGCGCGATCACGTTTCTGGACGGTGAAAAGGGAGTCTTGCGGTACCGCGGATATCCAATCGAACAATTGGCCGCCAAGTCCGACTTTGTCGAAACCGCGTACCTGTTGATCTACGGCGAACTGCCCAACGCTGAACAGGCGAACCTGTTTCGGTCCGGGATCCGCGATCACACCATGATCCACGAGGACATGCGGTCGTTCTACAACGGGTTCCCACGCGACGCCCACCCGATGGCCATTTTGTCGTCGGTCGTCGGAGCGCTGTCGACGTTCTATCAAGACTCGATGGATCTGAACGACGAAAAACAGGTCGAGGTTTCGATCTATCGCCTGATCGCCAAGCTGCCCACCATCGCAGCCTACAGCTATAAAAAATCGATGGGACAGCCGTTCATCTACCCGAACAACGATCTGAGCTACTGCGAGAATTTCTTGCACATGATGTTCGCCACGCCGGCCCGCGACTACATGATCGACCCGGACTTTGCCGAGGCATTGAATCTGTTGCTGATCGTGCACGCCGACCACGAACAAAACTGCAGCACATCGACTGTCAGGATGGTGGGCAGCAGCAACGCCAACCTGTTCGCATCGATCAGCGCCGGCATCGGAGCCCTGTGGGGACCACTGCACGGCGGAGCCAACGAAGCCTGCGTGAACATGCTGGAACGAATCGCTAACGATGGTGGCAACGTCGAAAAGTACGTTGCGATGGCCAAGGATAAAGAGAACGGTTTCCGTTTGATGGGATTTGGTCACCGCGTCTACAAGAACTTTGACCCCCGGGCGACGATCATTCGATCCAGCTGCGAAAAGCTGCTGAACAAATTGAACTTGGACGATCCCTTGTTCGAAGTTGCTCAGAAGTTGGAAGAAGTCGCTCTACGTGACGAGTACTTCATCGAACGCAAACTGTATCCCAACGTCGACTTCTATTCCGGCGTGATCTATCGGGCGCTTGGAATTCCCGTGGCGATGTTTACAGTGCTGTTCGCGATCGGTCGTTTGCCTGGATGGATCGCCCATTGGCGTGAAATGCACGCCAATCCCGGCACGCGGATCAATCGCCCTCGTCAGATCTACACCGGGTCGACCGAACGCGATTTCCTGGCGCTCGAAGACCGATCCTAGATCTGTCCCTGCTGTGCCCAGCGAATCGATTCTGCCAAGGCGGATAGCCGACCGGCAAAGCCGCTCGGTTTTAGCTTGGCGATTGTGTTTGCCAATTCGATTTCGATCCCGGCGTACTGTCGGTCATCGAACTTGGTACGCATCCATGTGGTCAGCCCATCTTCGATGCCGGCGTACGGTTGGTTCATCCGCGTCTTGGTCGACGGCAATCGCTGTTCCAGCCGCTGGCAGCAGCGCAGCGACCATTGCCGTTCGCTTGGGCGATGTCGACGGCAATCGCTGTTCCAGCCGCTGGCAGCAGCGCAGCGACCATTGCCGTTCGCTTGGGCGATCCGGATCGAACAGGATCCCTAGATCCACGTCCCTGCGATCGCCTTGGAATCGTTTGGTGAACGTGTGGACCGATAGGTGAATCACCGATCGGCCGTCGCGGACGAAATCGCTGACGCACTGCAACACATCGGCACGATAAGGCCGATAGTACTGCGATAGCAGTTGGTCCCTGCCCGGTTCATCCAGATCCGTGCAGTACTTGGACCAGATGCCGGGATTGGATTCCGATCGGTTCAAATCCACCAACAGCCGCGTCGTGGTCGATGCGATCAGCCGGCATCCGAGATGCTTGGCAAGCGATTCCGCAGCGACCAATGCGCCGGGATCGTAGCCACGGTGGCTCCGCAGATCAGCCTGTGCACCTGGGCTGGCAAAATGGACTGCGTATTCCGGCGGTACTTCGTTCCCGCCGTGTTCGCATGTGATCAGGATGGCCCGATCGCTGATCCCACCAATGGGCTGCACGACGGGGGCGATCATGGCAGGAACGGTTGCCCACCGGCCAGGCAATCGCCCAGTCGCCGATAGACCTCGGTGATGTGTTCGCGTCGCCAGTCCTGGTTCACCGCACTTAAGATCCGCGTGGACAAGGTGCCCTGTGTCAGGATCGGATCCAATTCCGGTCGGTCTGTGCCGACCGCATTGGCCAGCCGTTTCCACACTTCGCCCGCTTGGATCGATGGTTCGCTGACACCGAAATGCCGTAACCATGTCGGATCGTCAATCACCGTTCGTTCGGTCGATTGGCTGATCCGATCCAGCCATCCGCTAAGCAGGGGTGTCGGCATCGCCTGCTGGTCTGCCAGCGTAGACCACTTCTGGTCCACCATCGATTTCAAAACATCGATCACCAATTGGCAGATCGCCAGATCGGCGCCGGGGTACTCTTGGACATCCATCACACGTATTTCGATGGACCCGCGATCGAAGCGAGCAATCGCACCACGGGCGTTCAGGAAATCGCACTCGAATACGCCGTCGGGATCGTGTCCTCCGATGGCCTGCTGCAGTTTTGTGAAAATTTCTCGGCGATAGGTGGCTTCATCGAAAATCGCCTCGGGCACCATCTGGCCGGTCAGAAACGGCACCGCTTCACAGTGGTCGCGGACGAAGTGCATCCGCATGTCGGCCCACGCCGCCGGTCGTCCCTCGACGATTGGCGAGCTAGCGGCGATTGCCGGTAGCAGTGGCAAAATCAACCGCACCGCAGCGTGCAACCGGGCAAACTGATCATCGCCATCGAACGGCAAATTCAGGTGGACGCTTTGAACATTGGCCCAGCCGTGACGGTGACAATCGAACACTCGATCGTAGGCTTGGTAGATCTCGCTGCACTCGTGCGGCCACAACCGCGTTTCTGTTTTCGGGTCCATCCACGGATGCATCCCACCGGGCAACAGCATGGCGCCGTGTGTGCTGAGTGCGGGCTGGATCTGTTGGATCGCCTGCTGCATCTGCCGATTCAGGTGATTCAGGTCCGGGGTCGGCCGGGTGCCTTTCAGTTCCAGCACGTGAAGCGCAAGTTCGTTGCTGTACGTTGCGTCGCCGAACTCGACATCACTGCTAGGCTTTCCCGCCGCCGTCGTCAAAACCCGGTCCGCGACCGCACGCACGTCCAGCGTTTCGCGATCCACCAACATGTATTCCAGTTCGATGCCATAGGCGTCGAACAGCGATAACGTTCGATCGTGAATCATGCTGTCACCTCGACCGATTTGCCTCGTTCAATCCGCCTCAGGAACGACTCCATGATCCGGCGATAAAGTTCGTCTCGCAAAATTTTGTCTTCGACTCCCGAATCGATATTCGGGTTGTCGTTGACTTCGATGACATAGAAGTTTCCATCGGATTCTTTGATGTCCACGCCGTACAGTCCGTCACCGATCAGGTCGGCGGACTTCTGTGCAAGCGCGACCGCTTTTCGTGGCGCCATTTCAACCGGCACGGTTTCGAATTTTCCGAACCGTTTCGAATCGCTCTCTTCGTTGGCGTTGATGATCTGCCAATGCCCGCTGGCCATGTGGTACTTGCACGCGAACAGGGGGCGCCGATCCAGCACACCGATCCGCCAATCAAAATCGGTGCGCATGTAGGACTGCGCGACGACCAGGTCGGAATCGGCAAAGAATACTTTCAGCTGAGCCTGCAATTCCTCCGGCGTTGCAACCTTCACCACGCCCAGCGAAAACGCGCTGTCGGGACGCTTCAGGACAACCGGGAATCCAAGCTTTTCGCCGATCGTGTCAGCGTTGCCGGGGTGCGCAACGATCGTTTCGGGCGTGGGCAATTTGGCTTTGTTCATCAGTTCGGCCAGATACACCTTGTTGGTGCAGCGCAGGATCGATTGCGGATCATCCATCACGACCATCCCCTCCCGTTCGGCCTTGCGTGCCAATCGATAGGTGTAGTGATCCACCGACGTCGTTTCGCGCAGAAACAACGCATCGAATTCCAACAACCGCCCGGCGTCGTCGACTGTCAACAGTTCGGCGTTGATGCCAAGCGAAGCGGCTGCCTTGACCATTTTGTTCAAGGCCTTGTCGTCCGAAGGCGCCAACGAACCTTCCGCTGGGTTGTGCAAGATCGCTAAGTCGTAGCGAAATGAATTGCGTTTCATCTTGCCAGCACTGCCGCGAACGAAGTGCTTTTGGGCCTGTTCGATAACGAACGGTCGATGCGACTGTGGAATGTCTTCCAGACCGATCGCCCGCGCCCGGCGTAGCCGCCATCGTTTGCGACGAGTGAATTCGAATCGCATCAGCGGTGCTTGGAATAGCCCCGACAAATCACGAGCCAGCTTGGCGTACCGTGCTGCCAAATTGCCACCGAAGTAAACGCTAAGCTCGAAGGTGTCGCCCTGCAGCGGGTGCAAGCACTTGTCGATCAGTTCTTCCAGATCGCAGGGCACCAAGCGGACAGCGTTTCGATTGCTGAGGTCCTGGATGGTGGTCACGCTGGGGAACGGACGGTGGCCGCGGGCTTCGGCCAGCAACGATACGTAGTACCCGAGACTCTGGTACTGGTAGGATCGAGCCAAGTTGTAAATCTTGACATGCTTGCGACGAATCCACTGGTCGTCGGTCAGGTATTCTTTCGGATCGATCGTCTCGACCCCCTCGATATCGTCCAACCAATCCTGTTGGGTATCTGTCACCAGGACTACTGCCATTGCAAAATTCGCTCCGTCACGACCACAAGAAACGCTTTGGAAAAGAACACAGGGGTCACTTCGCTGCCGGCTTGATGACCAACAGGTTGGCGTCGTAGGTCACGATGCCCAAATAGATCGACGCTGAAACATGGTCGAACGTTGCCCAATACTGGCGATCCTGCCACTTGGAATTGGGGTTCGGGTGCAATGGATCGCTAACCTGCAATCGATCGGCTTCGGCGTCGTACCCCGACAACACAACAAAGTGACCGACGGGGGATCCACCAAGGTCGTCGGGCAGACAGGTGACGCCAAGCGAATCCGGCGGCTGGGATCGTTCACGCGACTCTTGGTACAAGAACGTCGCACTGAGTCCAGTCAGGATCGGCACATCCGATCGCAGGCATTCGTGAACCATCGGTCGATCCAGGCGTCGCATCTGAATGCATCCGCCTAGCGATAGAAATTGAAGATAGTGGCTGGTGGCCAATCGGAACCGCTGGCTCCGCGCACCGTTCTGGTCCAGTTGGCTGCGAAGTTTTTCTGATAGGTCGACACCGGGCTGGCCGAACCATGTGGGGTCAAACAGACGCAGGTTGAAGGTGACGATCGTCGCTTCGAAGCCTTGCTGCAGAGCGTGGCAAGCAAGCTGGACTGCTAACGTTCCGCCCGTTTCCAGTTGAGGGATTTGGGCGATGATCTCCGCGACCGAAACTTGGTGACCCCAGTAGCCATAGATGGCTTGGAGGCAGGTCGGTCCGCACGATGAATCGCTTGGCTGCGATTCAATGTCGACCGGAAGGGTGATTTTCATGGGCCAGCGGTTCAGAAATATCCAACCTGATGTAGATCACGCCAGGGCGCCGGAGTTATAGCGTCGCCGCCAGCCTTGTAAAGAGCCAAAACGATCACCTGATCGGCAGGGCGTCCGCTCGCTGAACTAGCCTTGCTGTGGCGTGTCGAAAATCCGATCGCCGGCATCGCCCAGTCCAGGCACGATGAATGACTGGTCGTTCAGGTCGGGATCGATCTTGGCAACAAAGATTTTGACGTTGGGAAAATCGCGAGTGACACGTTGGATGCCCGCCTTGGATGCGATGATGCTAAGCACGCGAATCTCGGGGACGCCCCATTCGATCAGCCGCCGGATCACCATTTCAACCGATCCGCCGGTTGCCAACATCGGGTCCAGCACCATCGCGATATCGGGGGCCCCGGATGCGGGGAGATTGTCGTAGTAACCGACTGGTTCGGCGGTTTCTTCGTTGCGGTACATCCCCAGATGCCACACGGCGGATTCCGGCAACAGCCCCTGCAGCGGTTCGACCATCCCCAAACCGGCTCTTAAGATCGGCACCAAATCGACTCGCACAGCAAGTCGCTGGCCTGCGGTTTGGCAAATCGGAGTCTGGACCGTGATGGTTGAAAGCGGCAAATCTTCGGTCGCATGCACACCGACCAGGACAGAAAGTCGAGCAATGGCGGCCCGAAACTCGCTGGCCGGCGTCGCTTGATCGCGTACCGTGCACAGATGATGCTCGACCAACGGGTGGTCAATCTCGGTGACAAGGATCACAGGTCGGGGCACCCTTGATTCGAGTTTCCATCAGTCGGGCGAAGCGGACGGTGAGGGATTCGAACCCCCGGTAGAGTTTCCCCCACGCCGGTTTTCAAGACCGGTGCCTTCAACCAGACTCGGCCAACCGTCCATTGCCGTAGGATTCTACACACCCGAATCCGACGCCACTAGGGCTATCTAAAAGTCGCAGCGTCCCGCAACGCGTGATTTCCGGATCAGCGTCGCTCCACTGCTCGCCCCCGGCCTGTCGTTTAACCGCGTGCCCACCGGGCCGCGCGTTTGCGGTCGGTGCGCACGGGGCGATGCCCACGCGGCTAAACGAAAATGCACGCTTGGGTCATCCGGTGTGGTTCGTTTAGCCGTGTGCCTCACCGGGCCGCGCGTTTGCTGACGGGACGCACGGGGCGATGCCCACGCGGTTAAACGAACATGCACGCTTGCGTCATCCGGTTTGGTTCGTTTAACCGCGTGCCCACCGGGCCGCGCGTTTCCGGACGGTGCGCACGGGGCGATGCCCACGCGGCTAAACGAAAATGGGCGGTTGCGTCATCCGGTTTGGTTCGTTTAACCGCGTGCCCACCGGGCCGCGCGTTTGCGGACGGGGGCGCACGGGGCGATGCCCACGCGGTTAAACGAAAGTGGACGCTTGAGGCATCCGGTTTGGTTCGTTTAACCGCGTGCCCACCGGGCCGCGCGTTTGTGGACAGGGACGCACGGGGCGATGCCCACGCGGTTAAACGAAAGTGGACGCTTGAGGCATCCGGTTTGGTTCGTTTAACCGCGTGCCCACCGGGCCGCGCGTTTGTGGACAGGGACGCACGGGGCGATGCCCACGCGGTTAAACGAAAATGGACGCTTGGGTCATCCGGTGTTGCTAGTTTAGCCGCGTGCCCACCGGGCCGCGCGTTTGCTGACGGTACGCACGGGGCGATGCCCACGCGGCTAAACGAAAATGCACGCTTGGGTCATCCGGTGTGGTTCGTTTAGCCGTGTGCCCACCGGGCCGCGCGTTTGCTGACGGGGACGCACGGGGCGATGCCCACGCGGTTAAACGAGAATGGGCGGTTGCGTCATCCGGTTTGGTTCGTTTAACCGCGTGCCCACCGGGCCGCGCGTTTGCTGACGGGGACGCACGGGGCGATGCCCACGCGGTTAAACGAAAATGGGCGGTTGGGTCATCCGGTTTGGTTCGTTTAACCGCGTGCCCGCCGGGCCGCGCGTTTGCGGACGGGGCGCACGGGGCGATGCCCACGCGGCTAAACGAGAATGGGCGGTTGGGTCATTCGATGTGGCTCGTTTAACCGCGTGCCCACCGGGCCGCGCGTTTGCGGACGGGGCGCACGGGGCGATGCCCACGCGGTTAAACGAGAATGGACGGTTGCGTCATCCGGTGTGGCTCGTTTAACCGCGTGCCCACCGGGCCGCGCGTTTGCGGACGGGGACGCACGGGGCGATGCCCACGCGGTTAAACGAGAATGGGCGGTTGCGTCATCCGGTTTGGTTCGTTTAACCGCGTGCCCACCGGGCCGCGCGTTTGCTGACAGGGCGCGCGGGGCGATGCCCACGCGGCTAAACGAGAATGGGCGGTTGCGTGCCCACCGGGCCGCGCGTTTGTGGACGGTGCGCACGGGGCGATGCCCACGCGGTTAAACGAAAATGGGCGGTTGGGTCATTCGGTTTGGTTCGTTTAACCGCGTGCCCACCGGGCCGCGCGTTTGCTGACGGGGCGCACGGGGCGATGCCCACGCGGTTAAACGAGAATGGGCGGTTGCGTCATCCGGTTTGGCTCGTTTAACCGCGTGCCCACCGGGCCGCGCGTTTGTGGACGGGGGCGCACGGGGCGATGCCCACGCGGCTAAACGAAAATGGGCGGTTGCGTGATCCGGTTTGGTTCGTTTAACCGCGTGCCCACCGGGCCGCGCGTTTGCGGTCGGTGCGCGCGGGGCGATGCCCACGCGGCTAAACGAAAATGGGCGGTTGGGTCATCCGGTGTGGTTCGTTTAACCGCGTGCCCACCGGGCCGCGCGTTTGCTGACGGGGCGCACGGGGCGATGCCCACGCGGTTAAACGAAAATGGACGGTTGCGTCATCCGGTTTGGCTCGTTTAACCGCGTGCCCACCGGGCCGCGCGTTTGTGGACGGTGCGCACGGGGCGATGCCCACGCGGTTAAACGAAAATGGGCGGTTGCGTGCCCACCGGGCCGCGCGTTTGTGGGCGGGGCGCACGGGGCGATGCCCACGCGGTTAAACGAACGTGCACGCTTCCGCTACGAAACGCTTCACAGCGTTTTGCATCGCGGCTGGCAGCTGCCGGCGCACCGAAGTGCTTCAGTCGACGGGATGGTCTTCGAGGCCGTTGGGGGTGATCAGACTGGTGCCTAGGCCGTTGGCATACTTTGGCGCGATGACTCGCTCGGGGAACTCGAAGGTGCTGAAGAGCGAATAGGATGGCTTGGCTGAATCGGCCACTTGAGCCTGCAAGGAATCGCCTTCTCTCAACATCACCATCCCGGGCATGCCGCCTTGTCCGGTCGACCACAGTCTTTTTCCATTTTGAGAAATGCTGAGCGATTGAACCCATGGCGTGACCGAGATCGTTTCTCGGAAATCATCGTTTCGATTGCTGCCGAACCCGAATCGCGATCGCTCGTAGGTTCTCGTCTCGTGCTGGCCCGGCCCGGCACTGGCGGTGACCACCAGATCGCTGGCGGGATCGATCACCCAATCCCAATTCGCTGCGGCGCGGCGGATCCCGTCCAACATGCGTGCATCGGTCACCGCCGGATCGATGCTAATTCGGACTCCGCGTTTCAGCACGTACAGTTTCTGGTCGTCGACCGCGTCGTTGGCGGCGATCGCGGCCGCTTGTGGAATCGTTGCGACTCCCACCAGCACCGACATCTGCGAATCTGAACCGCGGGTGCCGACCGCCAGCAGTTTGTCGCCGAATGCCGTTTGGCTAACGATTTTCATTCCGCTGGATGAACTGGTGTAAGTCCAGGCCAAGATGCCGCGAGCCATGCTCCAAACCGATCGTCCGTCGCTGAGCCAACCGTCGGTGACCAGCGAAAAATTTGTGTCGCTTGAATCGCTTCGTCGGGCGGCATCGGGTAGATAGACAATCGATCCCGGCTCAGCCGAGTCGTAGACATTCGATCCCCATCCCCCTCTGGCATCGGCTACCAGATAGCGTCCGTCCTCGGAAAAGTACGCCATTGAGCTGTGTTTTAAATTGGCGATCGGTTTCCCGCTGCTCGTCTCTACGAACACGCAGTGCGAGAACTGGTCTGTGCAAAAGTATTTTTTGTCAGGGCTAAGACCGATTGCATTGCCGCTAGACGGCACCACGTATTCCATGTTTTGGCTGGCTAGGTTCCACAGCCCGACGTTGCCGCCGTAGCCGATCAGCACTCGGTCGTCGTCCAGGAACTTGACCTGGGTATCGTTGGATGATGATGCGAACCTGGATTCTGGAACCGACCACTTCAGTTCGGGGACTGCTGTTTTGCCGCCGGGTTTTAGACGATAGGAACAAAATCGCACTGGCGTCGACCAAGTCCCGCGGACTTCGGCGGTTAACAGTCGGCCTTGCCGGGCGGAGTACGCCAACAGGATCTCGTCGGACAAAAAGTTCGGTCCGCGGTACGCCTTTCGATCCGTCAGGCTGGCCCAGTACAGCGTTGTCGGCTGCACGTTCGTTTTCGATTTTGGTGCGTCGACTCCGATCGCGATCAATTGACGATCCGTGCCGATCGTTTCCAACATCTTGACTTGGCCTACCCCACCCACAAAGAACTCGAATCCGCCGTCGTCGAATTTCGGCGACGGTTCGCCCGGTCCCATTTCCAGCTGATCGATTTGGAAATCCGGCAGCGTGGTTCCGAAGCTCATCCATCCGGAACTGGCACTGAACTCTGACGTCGCCAAGGCAAAATCGACTTCGTCGGGGCGCCGCGTGAAGATGGTCGCCTTGTTCAGTTCGGACTGCAGTTTGCGAGAGAGTTTGTCTCTGGGGATACGGATTCGTTTGCCGCCTTCGCGAAGCAATCCAACGCTTTGTTCATCATGCATGATGTACCTTGCGGTGACTTTGTTTTCACCGGTCGAATCGACCCATTCACGCCACGGCCCTTCGCCGTTGGGGTACCGCATGTCGTCGTACTGGAACTCTTTCTCGATCGTCTTGCTTCCGGATTGATATGCAACCAAAGCACCGCCGGGCATGATCTCTAGCACGGTACCGGGGTACCACGTCGAATAGATTTTGACTTCGATCTGATCGTCAACGCGGACCAACGATTCCTCGTGCATTTTCTTGACCGCGCCGGCGATCTTCGCCAACTGGTTTTGCAGCGATTGGCTAAGTTGATCGATCGGAACGTGCGCGTCGGTACCATCGGCCTTGCGGAGAGTCACGTGGGTTTCGTCACGACCGATCAAGCGGGCTTCGATGCGGAACTTCCCACTCGCATCACTCCAGACCATCCACGACCCTTCGTCATTGGGGAACCGAATGTCTTTGAGCGGATATTTGCGAGTGGTTTCGGTGCTGCCCCATTCGTATTTCAGGAGGGCAACGCCATTGGCATAGTCCACCACCTCGGCCGGGTTCCAATCGCTGAAGTACTTGTATTCGACCTTGTCACCGGGACGCACCGGATCAATCACCTTTCGTTGCGCGATGGCGTCCGGCACGATCAGGATGCTTAGCAACAACGCAGCGATAATCGAAAGCACGCAGCGGCGGGACGGGTTCGGTGATGGGACAGGCATCATTGCGGGCATCAAAATCGAGGTCCTGAATCAGACGAGATGCATGCGTCAGGTCTTCCCGTCCAAGCTGAAGAACGGTGTCTCATTCAGACGTCCTGCGCAGCACCCGCGCGGCCATGGCAGCCATTTCGCATCACGATTGTACTGGACCCACGCGGCCAATTCACGCGCCGGTTCAATTCCAAGTACGTGTGTGCAGCGGAAGTCACGGTCACCAAATTGGGTGTCCTTTTCCTGCCGCAGGGTTTCCTCTGCGGTCCGTCGCGCGAGTCAGTACCCCGGATTCGGGAACAGGACGTTCGGAAAAGTGACGCATCTTGTCATGATCAAAGTCGTGACTTCCGGAGCCGTCCAGCGTGGCGAAGCCACCGGGGATGCCAGCAGAACTTACGTCCCGATTGACGTCGGATGGATTGATGCGGGCACGAGTCGATGCGGCGGGCCGTGAAAGCCGGCGACCGAATGCCGTGACGCTACGGTTGCTACTGTGCCAGTGCGCTGCTGTCGGTGAACTTCCAGGCCACGGAGGTCGGTGGCGTTAGTTCCGTGCTGCCGACGCCTGCATTGGCGAACTCGCCGTCGATCGTGAATGTCCAGCCCTCGCTGGCCGACGTCGCCTTGCCCGCGATGCTGTTGACGAATGCGGTCGTTCCGCTGCCAGAGATATCGACGTCCAAGCCGTCGACGGAGCGCATTACGTTTTCCAGGCTGGTCCCCTCGGCCACCTGATCGACGGTAAAGGTTTGGGTGTCGCCATCGATAGCGACTTCGATCGTGACGAGGCCGCTGGCAACTTGACCGGACTTGGCCAGTGAATCGTCGGTCGCCGCATCGGTCGATTCCGGTAATGTCGCTGCGGGCCCGCCACAGCCGACCAGGACCAACATAGCGATGACCAAGCACAGGGCGTGGAGGGCCGAAGCGGATCCGCGACGAACGCCGTGAAAGGAGCCGGTATGGGGGACGAGGCGGGTTGGGATCGACATGGCGGGGGGGTACCAGTGGGCGCATGAAAAAACGACCGATGAAAAAATCACCGGTCGCGTGTTTCAGGTGTGAATCGCAAAATCCAACCTAGCGGCGGGCCTTTTTGACCTTCGCGCCACCTTGGCGGACCTTGAATTTTGGATTGCTTTTGCAGATCACGTAGATGCGACCGCGGCGTTTGACGACCTGGCAATCGGGGTGGCGATACTTCAGTGCGCCAATGCTGCTGACAACTTTCATCGGATCGAACTTCCGGGACTTATGGTTTACGTTTTAGCTTAGGTTTGGTCGGGTTGGCCGCGTGGGCAGGGCGGGAGTATACCAGGACCACGAAATCCTTCAACGGCAAGTCTGTCATCGTCCAAGTTCCTACTGTTTCGACCCTCAAGTCTTCTGAAAGTCCCAAAATGGCTCGCATCGCCTACTTCGATTGTCTCTCCGGTATCAGTGGCGATATGACTCTAGGGGCTCTGGTGGACCTAGGGGCCGATGTGTCGGCGATCGAGTCGGCGGTCCGCTCGATGGGGCTCCCAGAGCTGTCAATGACGTCGGAAATCGTTAAAAAGTGCGGTTTTCGGGCCATTCAGGCACACGTCAATCATCCCCCCGAACACGCTCACCGACACCTTCACCACATCCACGAGATGATCGACCGGGCCACGGAGGTGGACACCGCCGCGAAGGATCTGGCAAAGAAGATTTTCCAGGAAGTTGCCGTCGCCGAGGCCAAAGTGCACAACTCGACTCTAGAAAAAGTTCATTTTCATGAAGTCGGTGCGATCGATTCGATTGCCGATATTGTCGGAACGGCGGTCGCCTTCGGTTTGTTGGGGATCGAAACGGTCGCCGCATCGCCCGTTCCGACGGGGACTGGAACCATCACGATCGCCCATGGACGGGTCTCGATTCCGGCTCCCGCGACGGCGGATATCTTGCGGGGGGTGCCGATCGCGCCCAGCGATATCGAAGCCGAACTGACCACGCCAACCGGAGCCGCGATCCTGAAGGCGACTTCGCAGTCTTTTGGACCGGTCCCGGGGATGACCATCGACGCGATCGGCTACGGGGCCGGCACGCGTGATCTGGAAGGCCAGGCGAACGTACTGCGTGTGTTGCTGGGGCAGACCACCGACATTGCCAGCGGGCCTGCGGGCGTCGAGGTCGATCGAGCGGTGGTGTTGGAATCGAACATCGACGACTCCACCCCGGAACAACTAGCCGATTGTGCGGACCGCTTGTTCGCCGCCGGGGCACTCGATGTGTTCCAGATTCCCTGCACGATGAAGAAAGGGCGAGCCGCCACGATGCTGTCGGTGATCGCGCCGCCATCGCGTGTCGGCACTTTGGAACAGATCATTTTTCAACACACGTCATCGATCGGCATCCGACGCCACCAAGTCGATCGGCACAAATTGATCCGCCGCAGCGAAACGATCGAAACGAAGTACGGACCGGTCCGCGGCAAGGTCGTCGAATTGCCAGGCGGCGGGCAGCGATTGACGATCGAAGACGACGACGCCCGATCATTGGCGACCGATCACCAAACCACCACTGCCGCGATCCGCTACGCCGCCACCGAAAGCTGGAGCCGGTCCAACCAGTGATCGATCCCGACGGAGTCCCCGTCGGATCAATGACTCCTGCCTCTGCGCACTGCTTAAACTCGAACTCGAACTCGAACTCGAACTCAAACTCGAACTCGAACTCGAACTGAATCTCTGCGCACCCGCACGCCTATTCAAACGAGTCGAGTTGAATTTAGGCGGGGCAGATTTGGGCGCTGAAGCCAACGGGCAGACCATCCGGCAGGTCGATCGACTAGAATCGATTGCCCTGCCGAATCTGCCCTCGTTTCCGCCTGCCCCTGCGAGCCTACCGATGCGATTGCCCGTTGCCACTGTTTTCTTGTTGGCCGTCACGGCGATGCCGCCCGCGTGCGTGTGGGGCCAGGCTGACGAGGACCAGGCTTCTACCTCGCCGCGCACGGTCGACGGCTACCGTGGCATCTGGTTCACGCTGGGGCAGTTCTATGGTCCCAGCCAGGATGCTGGTCAGGTTTACGCCAAGGTTTCGCGCAAGCCTGTGTTCCCATTTGGCGACAAGTATTCCGGTGGCTTGGGGACCTACACGGCCAAGCATGTGCCGCTGGCAATCTACGATGCTGCTGTCGACAAGACGTTCTTTGTGTACGGCGGGACCACCGGTGCCAACGACCGACATTTGCTTTGCATGATTTCCTATTACGACCATGCAACCCACCAGGTGCCGCGGCCGGTGGTGGTGCACGACAAGGACGGTGTCGACGACCCGCACGACAACCCCAGCCTTTCGATAGACGACGACGGACACATTTGGGTGTTTGTGTCGGGCCGCGGAAGGGCGAGGCCGGGATTCAAGTACCGCAGTACGCTGCCGCACAGCATCGAAGCCTTTGAACTGGTTTCGTCCGAAGAGATGACGTATCCGCAGCCGCACTTCATTCCCGGCAAAGGATTCCTGCACCTGTTCACCAAGTACACCGGAGTCCGTGAACTGTACTTTGAAACCAGCCTGGATGGTCGCACTTGGACCGATGACAAGAAACTAGCCAGCATCCGCCAACCGCTCGAAAATCGCACCGGCCACTACCAGACTAGTGCCAGCCACGGCGGCACGGTCGGTACGTTCTTCAATCGGCACCCCAACGGAAACGTCGATCGTCGCACCGACATCTACTATGTCAAAACCGACGACATGGGCGCCCATTGGTCGACCGTCGATGGCACACCGCTAGAACTTCCGCTGTACCCCGTCGATTCGCCGGCGCGAGTGGTCGACTATGCCACGCAGGGGCTGAACGTCTATGCCAAGGACATGGGTTTCGATCGGGATGGGCACCCCGTCTTTCTGTATGTCACCAGCCCCGCCGCCGAACCTGGGTCGCCCAATGATCCGCGGCATTTTCGAATCACACGATGGGATGGCCAGCAATGGAAGACTAACGTCATCTGCCTGACCGACCACAATTATGACATGGGCAGTCTGTATTTGTCTGACGATCTTTGGTCGATTGTGATCCCCAGCCAGGTTGGTCCTCAGGCCTACCAAGGTGGCGGCGAGATGGCAAAGTGGGAAAGCCGCGACCAGGGTGAATCGTGGAACCTGACTCGCCAACTGACCGTCAACAGTCCGCGCAATCACAACTATGCTCGCCGCCCGATCGGTGCCAAGGACCCGTTCTATACTTTTTGGGCCGATGGCGATCCCACGCAGATCAGCCAGAGCCATCTGTACTTTGCTGATTCCAGCGGCCAGAAGGTTTACCGCCTTCCCTACGACATGGATCAACCCTTGGCGACGCCGACGCCGGTGGGAAACGAATCGCCGTGAAACCGCGGCGCGGGAAAAGAATTCTCGAGAAAGTTTCTTTTGGGCTGAAGTCTATTGCCGGGGATGGTCGATAGCTGAATTATTGCAAGATGCATATTTGTTTTGGTTTCATGGACGAAGCTGGTTTCTTTCCATCCAGCTCCGAGTCCTTCGCTTGCGTAATCTGACACTTGGCGTATTAATCGTCACCGGCGGCACACTCGCCGCACTCCCGTTTCGTCGACCGTCTGTCGATCCAGCACCGTCCACCGAGTGGGGGGATGCGACAGGCCCAACGGAATCCGCCCTGGACGCTTCGTTGCGTTCCGACATCGCAGCCTCTGGTTCCGGCGATATCGAATTGCCGCTGCCTGGATCGCTGCCTGTTTGGGGACGTGAACCGCGTCCCAAGCCGGCTCCGCGGCGCGTCGACGTGCCACTGTCGTTCGACGATCTGATGGTCCCGATCGATCAACCCGATCCGATTCGCCAACGCTTTGCGGCAACCGCAGAAGTTCGCGCCGCCGACCTGGAACGACAACGCGTCGCGGCAATCGAAATGCCGTCGCTGGACGCGGTCGCGCCAGCGATGCAGGATGAACTGCGGCGCCGATTGACTCAGCAGTCCGTCCAACCGCAATCGGCCAGCCCGTTCACGCCGATTTCGCCATCCACGCCGTTCCCGGCGACGTCCTATCAGGCGTCTTCCCATCCGGCGATGCCCCATCCGACGATGGATGGAACGCCGCAGCCGCCGCGATCACCGGCGCCGGTCAGCGGGTCGTTGGCCAGCGCGCCCTGGGTGGCGCCGACTCCCGAGCGGTTGCCACCGCCAACCGATCCGGCTGGTCCACGGCACTGGATCCGCCAACCGTAGGCTTGGCGTTTTCAGGCAACCGAAACGAGCAAGACGTGTTGCGTGATGCCCGTCGGAAACGAACGCATGACGCTTACTGGATCGTTTTGGTCGTACGTCGGCCGACGAACAGGGTGGCTGCAAACGTCAACAGCGTCAGCGGAACGACTCCGTAGGCGATCACGCTTTGCAGATTCGTTGTCAGGGGCGACCCTTTCGCCGACAGCACGATCAGCGCGGTATAGGCGACGTAGTACAGCACGAACATCGCGCCTTCCCAGCGGCGAACCAAGTTGCCCGTTGCGAAAACGGGAAAGCAAATCAATGCGACCGCGACCATCACCGGGATATCGAACCCGATCGCAGCCGGCGACACGGGGATCGGGGTGGGCGAAATTGCTGCGGTCAGCCCCAGCACGCAAAGCAGGTTGAACAGGTTGCTGCCAACGACATTGCCGACGGCGATATCGCGTTGTCCGCGATAGCTAGCGACCACGGACGTCACCATCTCGGGCAGCGACGTTCCGATCGCCACGACGGTCAAGCCAATCACCAGCTTGCTGACCCCTATCTTGGTCGCCACCGTCGTCGCTCCATCGACCAACAAGTTCGATCCAATCCCCAGCAGTACCAGTCCGCCGATCAACAGGCTGACCTGGACCGCCATGGCCTTTTTGCCGGTGATGGAGGTGCCGTATTCTTCCAGTTCATCCTGCACCGCCAAGCTCTCTTTGCGGCTGCTGGCGATGCTGTATCCGATGTAAATCAACAAGGCGACGAACAGCGTGATCCCTTCCCAGCGAGCGATTGCACCGTCCAGGGACATCCACCATACGACCAGCGATGCACCGATCATCAGCGGTACGTCTTTGCGGATCAGTTGACTCGACACGACCAACGGTGCCACCAACGCGGCCAGTCCAAGGATCAACAGCACGTTGATGATATTGCTGCCTAGGACATTGCCGACCGCAACGTCTCCGTTGCCCGAGAACGATGCCTGCAGACTGACCCCCAGTTCCGGTGCACTGGTGCCAAACGCTACCACCGTCAAACCGATGACCAGAGGAGAGATTCGGAACGCGGCGGCTAGCGACGCGGCACCGCGAACCAACAGTTCACCGCCAACGACCAACAGTACCAAACCAGCCAGAATGCTAAGTGCGACCAACATGTTCTCAGTCGAGAAAAAAGAATTCGTTCCCGCTGCCCGATCGGCGGCGCTGCGGATGTCGGCGACAAGGTACCACACCGCTTACCTTTCGTTAATGATCGCCTCTATCACCCCCAGGGCACCGGGGCCACCCGGGCCACCGGGGCCACCCGGGCGATGGCATTGGACCGGCGTCCGCAAGATCGAGGCCAAATGCGTGACACCGCGGGTACCGACGCGGCCTGGGAAAAACCCGATCTTCGACGAGGCCCAGCGGATCCCCTACAGGGGCGCTGGCAAATCCCGCCGCTGAAAATGAGCGATGGCGACCGCGTAAAAAACGGTCCCCAATCCAATCAGAATCAAGGGGTAAACCAGCGGTGGCAGAGCGACGTCGGGGGCCGTCTTGATCAGGCTCCAAGGGCCTGCTAACCCTTCTTTGGCGACGATCTCCGTCATCTTTTGCGGCTTGTAACAGCTGAAAAAGGACAGCGACAACATCCACTGTAATGATTCGGCCGCTTTGCCCAGGCCAAACATCACCAATTGGATCACATACACCCCGACAATGGCCCCCACCGTTCGCCATCGATAGCGATCCAGCGAACTGAACAATGTCGCCAACCCCAACAAGAAAAAACCAAAGGCAAACAAATGGAACGTGGACGCCGCAAACATCGCCGGATCCACTCGTTCGCGAAGCGGGACCGTTTGGGTTTCTGGTTGATCCACCGTCAACGGCACATCGATGTTGAAAATCGGAATCCGAAAACTGGGTGGCGCGACGGATTCCTCGACGCTAGTGGCCATGATGCCGGCGCCAATCCCGGCCCAAACTAGCAAACACAGTAGCAACAATCCCACCACAGAAACCGTGGCATGCGACAGCACTAAGGTCCGTCGCCGAATGGGCTGGGCCAGCAGCATTTCAAGTGTTCCACGCCCCATTTCGCCGCTGATCACGTCACTGCCACGCGCAATGCACCAGATGACGGTGCACAACATCACGATGGGTTCGTCATAGGTCATCCCGACGCGACCGGGATAGGTGAACAGCGCATCGAACCCAATCGGCGCGAACTTTTCGAAGTCACGAAACTGTTCCAAAATGGTCTGGAACTGGCCCATGTCCAAAAGCGACACCACCCACACGCGGACCCAAGCGAAAGCAAACAATGCCAACCCGCAGGCCACGAACAGAGGCATTGATTGACCGATGTATTTGCGAACCAAAATTCGATTGACGAACCCATCCACGGCGCGCGTCACCGGTTCCATGTTCGTTCCCGATCTGGTTGCATGATCCAATGTCGATTGATCCACTTTCAATGGGCTCACCGTGCGTCCTGTTTCACTTGGCCAACCTGGCCCTCGCCAAGGCCCGCGTTGCCCGCCGACACCGCGTCACCGAGGTGCACCGCGTCACCAAAATGGACCGCGTCGTAAACCGCACGCAGCCCCAACGGTTCGATTCGTATTCCTGCCAACCGTAGTGAATCGATCCAAGTTAACAGAGGTGCCAAGTCGCCCGCCGTGTCGATGCAAACCATGGGTTGGCCGCCGCGTTTGACCGTCGATACCTGCACCTTGGACCGCAGGTCGCTGGGGACGGTCATTGCCGCGGGATCGAAATCGGGGCTTGCTTTCGCCGTCACCCGATGCCGCTGGAACAAGTCGCTGATCGTCAATTGATGCACCAGCCGACCTTTTCGTAGGAAGGCGACTCGATCACAAGTTTCTTCGATCTCGCTTAACACGTGAGACGAAAACATGACCGTTCGGCCTCGCTGCTGTGCGGCGACGACCAAATCCAACACCTTGGCTCGGACTGTCGGGTCCAAGTTGGCGGTGGGTTCGTCCAGTATCAAAAGCGGCGTTTCCAGTCCCAAAACGACCGACAACGCCAGTTTCTGACGCATTCCGGTCGACATGAATGCGACTCGCGTGCGGGTATTGAGTTCCAATTGTTCGGCGATCGCGGCGCTGCGGTCTAGGTTGCCAGCAGGATGAATCTCGGAAAAGAACTTCAGCACGCCGCCGCCCCGCATGTGGCGTGGCAACCGAGCATCGCCGGGCAGGTAGGCCACCCGACTGCGAAGCCCCACACCATCGACCTGCGGGTCGATCCCGTCGATTTGGCTGGTTCCCGATGTGGGCCGCAGGTACCCCAGCAGAGATCGGATCAAAGTCGTCTTGCCCGCACCATTGGGGCCCAGCAGTCCGAAAACTTCGCCGCGAGCGACGCGAACCGAACAATCCGAAAGTGCGTCAAAGTCCCCATATCGCTTGGTCAGCCCCGAAGTCCTTACGATATCGTCTGGAATCGATGGATCATCGCCCGGGCCTAACATCGCTTCCGGCGACGACGCGGATTCCGGCGACGACGCAGATTCCTGCGACGACGCAGATTCCTGCGACGAACGGGCAACGGGGGTCGATAAGTTTGGCGGATGATTCAAAACCGTCCCCAGAGCGGATAGATAAGTGACAGAGCGGATGAGTGCTAGGCGGCCGATGCCAGTCGCATTGTCAGGCCGAGTCAATCGCGATTACCAATTCGACACGTTGCCAATTTGATACCTTACCAATTCAATACCTCACCAATCTGACGGATCATGCGTCCTTTCGATACGGCCCAAGCGTTTCGAACTCGAACGATTTTTACGTTTCACCTTCCACCCGATCTCTAGCACCCCACCCAAACGATATGGATCATTCCGAAGATCATCTGCCAGCCGGCTTTCGCTACTCCGGCGTCACCTGTGGCATCAAAGCCAGCGGCAAATCCGACTTGGCACTGATCGTGGCGGACCACCCGGTCACCGCTGCCGGTGTGTACACCCTGAACCAAGTGGTGGCGGCTCCGGTCGTTCTGTCGCGTAGCCGAACACCGTCCAGCACACTTCGCGCCGTCGTCACCAACAGTGGCAACGCCAACGCATGCACCGGTGACGCCGGGATGGACGATGCCAAATCGATGTGTCAAATGGTCGCCGATCAGATCGGATGCAGCCAGGAAGATGTTTTGGTGATGAGCACTGGTGTGATCGGCCGCCCTTTGCCAATGGACAAAATCACCGCCGGGATCGGCCAAGCGGCTAAGGAGTTGTCCGCCGAATCACCCGCCTTCGTCCGCGCCGCCGAAGCGATCCGGACCACCGATGCCGAACGCAAAACCGTCACCCGCACGATCCAGATCGGCGATCGCGAAATTCGATTTGCCGCGATGGCCAAAGGTGCCGGGATGATCGCGCCCAACATGGCCACCATGTTGGCGGTGATGCTAACCGACGCGCCGCTTTCGGCTGATTCCATCAAGCAGGTGCTTGCCGAAGCCGCCGATCGCAGTTTCAACCGCGTCAGCGTCGATGGCCACACCAGCACCAACGACACGTTTTTGCTGCTGGCCAGCGGTCAGGGCGAACCTTTGGCCGGTGATGATTTGGCACAGTTCCAGATTCAGATCAACGAGGTCGCGATCGCGTTGGCCAAACAATTGGTCGAAGACGGCGAAGGCGCGGCCCATACGATGGCGATCCGCGTCACCGGTGCCGGCAATACCCACGACGCCGAAGTGATCGCGAAAACGGTCGCGGCCAGCCCCTTGGTCAAAACCGCGATCACCGGTGGCGATCCCAATTGGGGGCGAATCGTATCCGCCGCTGGTTATGCCGAAGCCAAGATCAACCCCGCCAAAACATCACTGACGATCTGTGGGCAAGAAATCTATCGCGATGGGACGCCGGTCCCCTTCGATGCAAAATCGCTTAGCGAAAAGATGCGTGCCCAAAAAGAAGTGCCGCTGGAACTGACCGTCGGTGATGGCCCCGGGACGGCCGACTATTGGTCCAGCGACCTGACCTGCGAATACGTGCGATTCAATTCGGAATACACCACCTAAGGGCTCAAACGAATGCATCGGGCTGATCTCGCTCGGTCGCGTGCTCAAGGGATGTCGGGTGGGGTGGGGTATGTGGACGCGTGGGGCGTTGCCCGCACGGTTAAACGAATGTGTCGCGGATCTGCTCGGTGGGGTGGGGGGACGCGTGGGGCGTTGCCCGCACGGTTAAACGATTGTGTCGCGGGTCTGCTCGGTGGGGGCATTGGCGAAACGCTGACATTGCTTCCCCGTTGGCGATTGTCCCACACTACTGCTACTGCAGTTTGGAAATGCCCGCGTTTGGCTGCACGGTCCGAAGCACCTGCTTCAGCTGTGTTTTCATCGGGAATTGTTTGATCACGTTGGTCGCCGCCAAACGCATCGCTCGCATATTCCTGTAAACGGACGACGGGGTGACACAACCATGTTTGACGGTCGTGATGGTGTCGGTCTGCTTGCGTTTGTAGGGTTGTTCGCCATAGCCCATGTCGATACAGCGAATGCCGTGGCGGTCCGCAACGCGAATGATCTCTTTGAACAGAGCCGTGCCGGGCGAATAGCGAGAAAAGGCGGTGTCGTATGTGGGGAACCAGTAATGCAGTAACCCGTTTTCTAGCATTCCGAAATGGGCGGCAACAATCGTGTCACCGGCGCGAAGAACCGACAACAAGCCACGCGTGTCGGGACCATTGGACCGGTGCAATTGGTCGACCATATTGCGTGTCCACTCTGGTGTGAACAGATCCAAGATGTTGGTGCGTCGATACTGGTCCCGTTTCCATGCGATCATCTGCTGCAGAATCGACGGATCGCGACAATCGATTTCGATGCTGATCGGCCCAATCTCGCGAGCCAATTTGCGTGACTTCTGCTCTTGGCGACGAATGGTTTTGTGCTGTTTCTCTAAGCCTGCCAGGAACTGCTTTGAATCGTTTCCCAAATCGGCGCGAAACGATTCCGTGATTCCCTGGAACGATACTTGTTCGATGTTTGACATCGAACCAACCATCGAATGGAAGTCGTACGCTTTCACTTGGCATTCTTTCAACAACCAACACCAATCGAAGGTCGTATCGGGGTGCGCCACAACATTGTGTGCATCGTTGACGAAACGGCCTGCCGGCCACGCGATATGGTTGATCCGGTGGAACGGCAGAAAACCAACCACTTGTCCGCCGGATCGCATCACGGCACAAAGCACGTCGCCTCGAGAGGCTTGGACCGCGTCAAAAAATGCCAACGAGAAAAACGGGGTTCGCAATTCCGATTGCGTTGCTCGCAGTTGACGCCATCGCAATCGGTCAGCGTCGCTCAAGCCTCCCCAAGGCACGACTTGAACCTGATCGACCCGACAGGCGGATTCATGGTCGGCGGATGAACGAATGGTAAATTCGCGTGCTAGAGGAAGGACGGTCACGTCGAATGGCTGCTAGAGAAGGTGCGGTTGAAAAGGCACCTTGATCCCGGTGCTGACAGCATCCGACCTATTCTAACCTAACAATCCAGAACGGAAACAGTTTCTAGGGCTATTCTGACCCCGCCCACCAGGCTGCCCCATGAATAATCGGACGCTGTGCAGCGATCGGCAATTCCGGCCCCAACTTCCGCAGTGTGTGGTTGGTCGCCGCTGCTGGGGCCGTAGGGGATTTCGGTGCACTTCCGCCTAGGGGGGCCTGCGAATCAAGCGACGCTATCGACAGGATGAATCCGATCGAACGAATTTCTAGGCAGCTTCGTCGAACAGTCCGCCGCCGCTGGACGGAGCCTTTTCGCCATTGGGCGATGGATAGGTCTGCGGCGCAGTAGCGCCGGTCAGCGTCTGAACCAGTTCCGTCGTCAAGTTCGACAAGTGGAACTGGCAAACGAACAGGGACACGGCGCGAGTGTGCGCCAGTTCGATCGTGCTGGCCAAGTCGCGGCAGCGGAGTGCCAGCCGCGCATCTTCGATCTTCAGACTGCTCATCAGTTTCTTGGTCAGCGTCAGCCCGCTTGGCGGAGCGTCGGGATCGCGCAAAAGTTCTTCACGCTCCGCGATCTTTTCCTCCAACACCGCCAGGGCCGCCTGCAACTGCCGAGTCGATTCGTCGATCTGACCGGGCTGCACCGCGACGGTTTGCACACGCGTTTGATCCAAGATCAGGTCGATGGTGTTGGCCGTTTCTTCCAGCTCGTTCAGATATCTCTCCACGCGATTGGACCACGTCATCACGATCTCCGTTGCAAATTGAATAGTTCGAACATGGGGTCGGCAATCGTGTCGGCCGACGTCTTCGTCAAGTCTTCGACGATGTATTGATCCATCTGTTGTTGAAAGACTTCTTCCGTCCGTCCACCGTGCATGTACGCCGGGGTTCCGACTGTCTTTCGCATCGACGACAGCATGGTGCCGAACATGGTTTGCCCGACGAACTGAGTGAAAGCGTCCCGTAGTTCCGATGGTTCCGTGATCGCATTCAGCGCGGCCGCATCTTTCCCCGTGGGGTCCGCAGTTGCCGATGGCAACAACGACGATGGGGGCTGGGGCGCGGCACGCTGTGGCAACGGCATCGAAGTCGATGAACCGATCGATCGTGCATCCATCACCGAACCTCTGACTACAAGAAAAATGTATATCCCGAAGACGCTGACCGCCGACATGGTCGTGTCGACGTCGCTTCGAGGGTGCGTTTCTATCCAAGCACTACTGGAAAACCACTTCGCCGTACAAGTCGCCTTTTCGTTTTAGCGTTTTGATAATCGCGATCAGGTCCGATGTTGGCACATCCAGTGCATTGAGCGCATCGGCCAGGCTGTTCAATTTGGCGTTCACGGGAAGATCCGCTTTGTCGCCGATCTGAACAAATCCACCCGATCCGCCGGCTTCGATGCGCAGGCTGCGGTGCGTCACCAGCACCGGTGCGATCTCCACATCCTTGCCGATCACCACGACGCCATCACGTTCGTTGATCACGACGCGTGAGGAATGTGATTCAATCTGGATCGTCGTGCCCAACAGGAACGAAATGAACTTGATTGGGTTTTCACGATACAGGTCGGGGATGGAGACTTCGATGTGCAGTTGGTCGATCGCGCGGGCCCGGGTTCGGCTGGACCGAGCGGTCGAACCACCGGGATCGCCTAACGCTAGTGATGACAGGCTGTTGATTTCGTCTTCGACCCGCTGTGCGGTATCGAAACTCGCAAAGTCTTTTTCAAGGACCAGCGTGATCTTGCCGTCCTTTTGGTAGTTCGCGATGACCGACGCTTCCATTTTGGCGCCGCCCTGAATCGTTGCCGTGGTCGCAGGACCGTCCAGCGAAACGTTCAATCGTCCTTGGGCCATCGCATAAACGGTCGGGTTGTCAGCACGCGGGCCTAACATCGGGGTCAGCATCAACGTGCCTCCCTCTAGACTTTTGGCGTTGATTGCGTTGACTGACACGTCCACCAAATCGCCCGGTTGTGCACCGACATTGCTAAGCCGCGCAGTGACAAAGACCATGGCGACGTTTTTCGCATCGGCCACGTCGTCCAGGTCCAAGTTGCCTGTGCGGTCGGTCGCCATCGGGCCACCCATCAACTGCATCATGCGGGCCAGTGCCCGGGCCGTCGGGGCCGCCCCCGAATCGCCTGTCCCACGTAGTCCAACGACTAAACCCAAACCCTGCAGCGTGTTGGTTTCTTGGCCCTTCACCCGGCAAACATCGCCCAGTTTCAAACCCGCAGCCTGACAGGGCGTCCAACTGGACACGGCCAACCACACTGCAACCAACACCGCAGTCCCCACGGTGACACCGGTCGATCGAAGAGGGCCGGGCGTGCAAGTCATGTCAGATTTCATGGGATGTGCTTGATTCGCGTGTGTATGCGGCACTGGGACAATTCGTGGTTCCCTGTGCATCAGAACGGACGTACGCGATCGAGGAATCGGGACAACCATCCGCGTTTGTACCCGTCTCGCAGATGCCCGCGGTCTTCTTTCTTGATTTCTAGATCGATCAAGTCTTTGCTTAGCACGACATTGTCCGGTGCAATGTCCTGTGCGCGACAGATTCCCGTCAACGATGTTTCCCAAAGGTTGTCGTTGACTCGAAGCGTTTTGCGGGCTTCTAAGACCAGCGATCCATTGGGGCGAATGTCGACCACCGTGGCCGCGATATTGAAGGTCAGCGCTTCACGCGACTGCAGCGAGGATTGGGCGCGGTAGTTTCGATTGGACTCCGCCGCGATCGAAGGATCCCCATTGTCTTGCGGGTCTGGTCGAAGTCGGAAATCGGTCAATTTGACCCAGTCGGTCAAAATGGTTTCGTAGAGCGTTTGCTTGCGCTGGTTGGCGGCTCCATCGGCCATCATGCTGGTGATCTCGTCCACTCGGATCGTGACCAAATCATTCTTTTGAAAGGTCCGCACCGGGGGCGCCGGTTGATAGGTCCAACTGGCACGGTCGATCATCACGGGCGGGCGATCCGGACCATACCCGGCGGCGGGCGATGCCATTGGCAGCCGGCCATCTTCGGAATCGGCAGCAACGTCGCCCGGATTGGCTTCGTTGCTGCGGGAAACCGGTTTTAGCAGAGGGGGATTGATCGCCGCCGCAGCCAGCGACTGGCCGCCCAGGATCCGCGGCCCCATTGGCGAGGTCGGCATCGGCGCGTGCATCAACGAGCTGTTCTGAGCCCACAGGTGACTTCCTGGCATCCACTGCATTGCGAGTGCCAGCGTGGCGACCAGCCACAATTTTGATTTCATCGGACCACCGGTGCGCGAGTGACAATTTCAACAACGCCGTGCTGGGCGACTCGCGCGATCAGCCGCTTGCGAGGATTCAGGGTTTCAATTTCGATCAGGTCCGATTCCGCGCCGTCGGCCAGCGATTTTGCATTCGTTGTGACCGTCACGCCGCCGCCGCGCACGCGAACTTCGATCAGATCGCCTCGGTGCACCAGGATAGGGGCGCCGACGTCGGCATAGTCGATCAGTTGGCCAACACGCAAATTGTTGCGAGTCTCTTTCCCGATCAGCGACTCGATATCCGAGATCGCTTGTGAATCGACTTGGTCGGCCGGAAACGGTTTCAGTTCCAAGTCCGTTGGCCCGATGCGTTGGCCGCGTCCCATGCTGCGTGTGGGCACGACAAACTTTGGATGCGAAGTCATCCGCACTTCGATTTCCGATTCGATCGGGCCGCCGACCGAACGCGCAATGATTTTGAAGCGGCAAACTCCATCGCGAATCGGTGTCAATGATTCCAGATTGGTCACGCCGGTCAGGTGTTGCAGCGGTACCAGAGCCACCTGGTCGTTGGGGACCTCGACTTCATAGGTCTCCGCAACATCGGGATAGAACCGTGTCATGGACAGTTCAAACCAATGGATCACTCGCTTGGCATCCACCAACGACAGTGGCAATGGTGGGGCGTTTGGGTTTGCATCGTCTGCGTGGTTCGGCAGATCGGAGGTTTGGCCAGGCGTTGGAACGGGGGCGGGGCTGGTCCCGGAATTCGCAGGCGTGACAAATCCAACCGGCTGGACGCGTTCGCCCGGTCTCGGCTGACGATAGTCGACTTGGATTTCAGTCGGCCCGTGCCAATCGATCACGTGCGGTGTCGCTTCGGCATTCAAGATTGCTTTGTTCAATCGATCGCGTTGGATCGTCATGGTCCGGCCGCTGACCGGAACCAGTCCGATGGCGGATCGGCTGAGCCGTTGCCATCCGGATTGATGCGGATCGATCGGTTGGACCACGTCGCCAAGCCGCACGATCGGCGATGTCACGGTCACGGGTGAAACCGTGCGGAACGACCATCGTGTGTTGGCGTCGATCGTTACATCGAAGGACCCCGCGTTCGGACGCTGCGCATCTGCCACCCCAGCGATCGCGATCGTAGCGATCGTCATCGTGAAAGCGGCCAGGACAAATCGCAGGTTCAAAAACATCAAAAGCACAGAGCGTATGCGGGCAAAGGATTTCAGTCGGATGTCGCGTTTAGAAGCGGCGCAGGTTGGTGATGTTCTGCATGATCTGGTCACCGGCCTGAACAGCTTGGCTATTGAGTTCGAAGGCGCGTTGGGTCGTGATCAGGTCAATCAATTCCTGAACCGGTTGCACATTGGACGCTTCCAAGTTGCCTTGGCGAAGCGTCCCGAGTCCTTGGTCACCAGGGTTGGCGACCTGTTCTTGTCCCGAGGCGTCGGTCTGCAGGTACATGTTTTCACCGACCTTCAACAGACCATCGGGGTTGATGAACTGAGCCATCTGTAGCTGCCCCTGGTTGGCCAGTTCTACTTGTCCGGGGACCCGCGTCATCACTTCGCCGTTGGCGTTGATTTGAATGGCGGTTGCATCTTGGGGGATGGTGATGGGAGGATCCAACAGGCGGCCGACCTGTGCGGACCCGATCACCAGTTGTCCGTTGGCGTTGATGTCCAGGTTGCCGGCCCGGGTGTACATGGTTTGCTGGCTGGACGGATCCAAGACGCGCAGAAACCCTTTGCCTTGAATCGCAAGATCCAATTCGCGGCCGGTTTGTTGCAGCGTTCCCTG
Source organism: Rubripirellula lacrimiformis (assembly GCF_007741535.1). Lineage (NCBI taxonomy): Bacteria > Pseudomonadati > Planctomycetota > Planctomycetia > Pirellulales > Pirellulaceae > Rubripirellula > Rubripirellula lacrimiformis. The sequence goes on along the minus strand of NZ_CP036525.1, from coordinate 6,072,472 downwards.
GCTGTGGTCGGTTTGCGTGCTGGTCACTCGCACGCCCAGCCCGACCTGAGTACCGACGGCGGTCGGTGTTTGGTTGGCGTCCTGGACCCCGGGATAGACCTCGGTGCGGTACAGCAGGTCTTCGAAATTGGCGCGGTCTTTCTTGAAACCAGTGGTGTTGATGTTGGCCAGGTTGTTGGCGATCACGTCCAACTTGGTCTCCATCGCCTCCATGCCGGTGGCCGCGGTGTACAACGTCTGAACACTCATAGTTAGCCTCTGATTTTCGGTTGAGTTGGTTTACGCCTGCAGCACGCGAGAGATCAATGACCCCATCACGGTGTCCTGGTTTTGAATCATTCGAACGTTGGCTTCGTAGACTCGGGATGTTTCGATCAGTTCCATCATCGCGCCGGTTGGGCTGACCGCAGACTGTTCCAACGTCCCTGCTACTACCTTTCGATCGTTGCCGCCGACAAGGTCAAACGGTGCCAGCGGTTTGAACTGGTTGCCGCCAAGGTGAGCGACGTCGCCCATGCTTTTGGGCTTGGCCAACATCAATTCCCAACTGGTACCGCCTTGTCGCAGTCGTCCTTCGGGTGCCACTTGGACGGGCAATCCGGGTTGAACCTGAATCGGACTTCCGTCGCTCGACATCACTTGGTCGCCGGAGGTGTTGATCATTCGCCCCTTGGCATCGAACATGAAGTCGCCGGCGCGGGTCAGCAGTTGTTCGTCGCCACGCTGGACCACAAAGAACGATTCCTCGTCGTTGATCGCAAAGTCCGTTTCACGCCCTGTTTTTTTCATTGGGCCCGCCGCAAGCTGAGTCGCCGAGGGCGCGATGGTGACACCGCCGCCAATATCGTCGGCGCCCCCAAGCCCCTGTGTGACTTCCCCTTCTTCGATCATTTCCGCGAATCGGGCCTGCAGCACCGTCTGTTCTGGCTTGAAGCCCGGCGTTTCCACGTTTGCCAGGTTATTGCTGAGCACCTGCATCCGGTGGCTCTGCGCATGAGCACCGGCAGCTGAGAGATAAACGCCATAGGGCATGGGACTTCCTTTTCGGGAGAGTCTCGATGAAAACGAAACTTGAGCATTTTTGCTAACAATTTTCGTTTTTGCCGCACAAGGGCATTCTGGGAGAAAGCATCCGATCGAAAGTGGCGTGAAACTGGCTTCGGTCCACGAAAAAAGCCGACCTGTTTCCAGGTCGGCTTGGTCGTTTAGGATCGTTGGATGACGTCACGGACGTCGTGGATTTTGCCAGCAATCTTTGTAGGTGAAGGAATTCTGGCGAATCCCACTGCCAAGACCACGACTAAAGGTTCCGACGATCCTCGATGGATCGTTGCACTAGTTTCCGATCCCGCCTGCCGCACCGCCGATCCCGCCAGCACCGCCGCCGATGCCACCAGCACCACCGGTGCCTGATCCTTCGTCGCCGGTGACGAAGTTGAACGTGGTGACGTCACCGATTTGGGAGAAGAACGGTGCAGGCGAAATTCGAACGTAACGGCGATCGGCCGAAATGATCGCCAGAGTCGAATTACTGGCACCTTCGGGAAGCACCGTCAGTTCCGGACGGAAACCGACCGCACCAGGTCGATTGAACAATCCACGGCCAGCGGCCACACCACCGACGCCACCGGTGGCTCGCTGGATGTCGTTGTACAGGTCGGCTAGGACTTGGCTGCTGTCATTGCCGCCACCGATGAACTGACCCAACACTTCGTTCTGAACTTGACGTTGAACGTCGCGTAGATTGGCCAGTTGTGCCTCGGCAACTTCTTCTTTGCGTTTGCCGTCTTTGACTTCGAAAACCACCAAAGCGTCTTTTTCAGTCAACGGTACTTCTTGACGGATGAAACGCTGGGATGGGCGTCCGACGTCGGTCAACAGTTCGACCGATACGCGGCCCGTCGAAACGTTGCCCCATACACGGCGGACCAACAATCGGTACTGTCCGCTGAACCCTTGGGGGCACAGATAGGTTTCCGAAACGGTCCCTTCGATATCAGCCGCGCTGCCGGGGAACGAATCACCGACCAGGGTTCCGCCACCGGCGGTCGTACGATTCTCCAGCGAGCACACGGTGCCCGAGGGTTCTTCGACGGCCAAGTCGATGTCGGCGTCACCGGTCCACGAAACGCGAACGATCACGTCGTGGGAAGCAGCCAATTTCAACGCTTCGTTGAACTTGCCTGCAGCCTCGGTTTGTCCTTGTTCAACGAGTTCGGCATGGGTCGCACGAGCAACCAGGCGAGCCTCGTCGACGATCGACTGAAAACTCTCTGGCCATGCTTGGCCCAAGATGCCTTCGCATGCCCACATCAACCCGTCGACATTGTTGTCACGGCGAGCCAATCGCATGCCCATCACGTAAGCGTCGCGGCGATAGGGATCCATCACGGATACCTTTTGGCACAGCTGCAGTGCAGCTGTGGTCGCACCGATGTCTTCCAATCGGCCGGCGACGTTCAGAACGTCCTCGGGTGTTTCGGCGAAATCAACAGCCGACAACAACGCGCGTTCGACGTCTTCCGGCGGTGCCGAAGTCGCTTTCAACGCGATCGCATAGGCCTGGTACATCCAAGGTTGGACATGACCGGCACGCATCGCACCGGCGATCGCATCGCGAGCTTGCACGAACTGATCGACGGCGCCCTCGGTATCGCCTTGCTGTTGCAGACGATCGGCTTTCGCCGACAACATTCCAACGGTCGAACGGACGCGTTGATCCAAAATGGTCAGGTCCTTTGCACCGTGAATCTGTTGGTCAGCAAAGAATTGGTCCCAAGCATCATCACGCGATTGGCCATCGGCGACCTTCAAAACGATGGCACGCATCGATGCGTCCGATTTGGCGATCGACTGAACCGGTGCTTCGGCATCGGCTGCGGGTTGCGAAGCGGTTTGCTTGGATCCCAGCGTCACGTCGTCGGGAACAGCAAACATGCCGCCACCGCCGCCCATGCCACCGCCACCCATGCCGCCGCCCATTCCGCCGCCGCCCATACCGCCACCCATTCCGCCGCCCATACCACCGCCACCGCCACCCATGCCACCGCCCATGCCGCCGCCACCCATGCCGCCACCGCCACCCAATTGGATAACAGGAACGACCAAGTCACCGACCGGATAGACCTTGTTGATCAAGTTCTGCTCAGCCGCTTCGATCGTGGTGATCTGCATGACTTCGTCTTTGATGACGTAGGTCAATTCGTACTCTCGCAACATCAGTCGCAAGAACGAACGCAGCGAAACATTCTGGAGCGTCAAGTCGACGGGTTCTTCTTCCGACAGGCCGATTTCTTCAAGGGCACGGTTGTCGATCACGATTGGGATATCGTGCGTCCGGCTCAATTCGGCAACGGCGTCGGACAATGGCATTTCAACGAACGTTTGCGACGTTTCGTCGCTCAGTGCGGTTTGAATGCGACGTTCGGTCGCGTTGTCACCGACCAATTCGATCGAACCGTATCGTTCCAGACGACGACGGCTCATCCGTTGCCAAACTTCTGCATCGGGGTAAACGATGGGTGGTTCGTCAACGAAGGGGATATCACTTTTCAGCACCAACGACATCGCATCGACAAAGTTACGTTGACGCAGTTCGCGATAGCGACGGTCACGTGCATAGGTCTGCAACATCAGTGGTTCGTCGGTGAAGTGACGACCAGCGACCGAGTCTTTGGTGATCGTATCACCAGCGATTTCAGAGAATTCAAGCGTTACTGTTCCGTCGGCTTCTTCGTAGCGGCCTTCGTCGATCAACGCGTTCATTTGTTGTGACAGCGTCTTCAACGTCGATTCGCGACGCATCGTTTCTTCGATCAAACGGGCCGATGCGTTGGCACCGGAGACGACTTGTTCCAAGTTGCGTTGCTGTTCGCTGTATTCGGCTTCGCTGCGGCTGGCCATCTGGATGGCCGATCGAACTTGCGACAACAATTCGTTTCGCAGTTGCGGATCGAGGTCGGGAGTGGTCTCCAAGTTTGCCAGCAAGCTTTTCAGCGATCCCGCAACACCGGTGGGGTCTTTGCGAATCCGCGATTCTGCTTCACGCAGGGAGGCACGCACCAAGGCTCGCATGCGTCCATCGTTGGCCGAACGTTCACGTCGAACACGGTCCAACAACGGGCCCGCTTCTTCGCGTAATTCGTCGTCGCCAACGGGAGTGGCGAAATCAGCCAATCCACGGACGCCACCGCCACCGGCCATCGGTGCAGTCACGCGTGGCACGTTCGCAGGCGGTGCCGCTACCGGAGGTGCGACGGGCGGAGCAGCCATCGCTGGGGGAGCTGGAGCCGCAGGAGCGGTCGGGGCAACGGGAGCTGCCGGTTCGACACCAAATGCGTCGCCGCTGCTATCCGTCGTGTCCATCGCAGCGCCGAACGGGTCGGCATCACCACCTGCACCGCCGAAGGGGTCCGCATCACCAGCAGCCGGAGCCGCGGGAGCCGTTGGTGCGGCCGGTGCTTCCGCACCGCCGAAAATGTCATCAAACGCGCCGCCTTCGTTCTGGATCACCAAGCGGTTTCCAGCAGCTTTTTCAAGCGAGATGGCGTCGGAGTTGTTCGGGTCGGCTTGAATCGCCAAGTCGGCCACTACCTTGGCACCACGCTTGTTGCCCTGTTGCAGAGCCATGTTACCAGCACGAACCAAAGCTTCGGATTTGGCTGTCATCAAGCGAGCGGTTTCACGCAGCAAAGGCGAACCCGCAGTGGCCAATCGCAGACCCGAATCGGCAACGGCTTCATTGACCAAGCCGCCCAGGAAAGCGAAGTCGGGATGACTGTCTTCCAGTTCAGCGTCGGCCAAAATACGGACGGACGAGGTCGATGTTTCGCCGGTCAATTGCATCGTTCCCGATGCTTCGGCGCCGGCTGCCAAACGACCGATCAAAATCGAATCGCGATCCAAACGCAGCGGCGGAAGCCGATCGGTCTGAATGCTGGTCATGCCGTCGATCAACTTGGCTTCGGTCAACCAAATCGGTGATGTCGTTGCACTGCGAGCCACTTGCGGGGCTAGTGCGGCAACCGATGCACCCTTTTCTTGCGATACGACGCCCAGGACGCCTCCGGTTTGATTGGCCAGGACGCCCATCAGTTCGATGTTGGTGGCCGGACCGATCGCCAACGAGTGGACTGCAATTCGATCTGCACGCAACGCACCGATCAAAGCACCAAAGCGTTTTGAATCGCCCATCGCGTCGATCGATGCACCGTCGCCGATGTAAATGATCGATCGAGTGCGGCCTTGGGGACGCGCGACCAATGCGGATCGAACGGCGTCGATCACCTGCACCATGTTCGTGTTGCCAAGCGGCAAACGCTTTTTCAATTGGGCGGTGGCTGTCGAGATATCCGAGGGCGAAGTGAAATCGCCGCTGACATCGGCCGTATGGACGTCCGCTGCGTACACGCGAACTTGGTCGCCCGAACGAAGCTTTTCGGCGATCGATCGCACGGCGGCGATCGAATCCGTTCGGAACTGTCCGACCTGACTGGCCGACGTGTCGACCAGGATGACAACGTCCGCTGGCGATTGACCGGTTGCAGCAATCAACGCCTGTTCGGCCGAAGGCTGGATCGACGCGGCAAAGTATCCGCTCCCATCCGCCAAGCGGTACGTAGCAATGCGAACTTGGGCTCCATCCGCATTGGAGGTATCAGCTGCCAAAGATGGCGCCGAAACCACCGTGGCGATGGCCAAGGTGAAAACGGTTCGTGCGACGTGTCGCAATCCCATGAGAAGTTTCTCCATGTCGAAAACAGTCCAAAACCTACTCCACGACGGGGATGTTCCCATCGGGGGGGGCGGACCGGCGGCGACAAACAAGCCGGTTGGTGATTTAGTTGAAAAGCAGTCTGCGAAGACTCATCGTTCGAGTCTATTCTCGGTACATCGCACTCGCCACGGAAAAAACGGGCTTTCCGTCGCTCTGATCTGCCTTTGGTCCGGTTGTAGGTGTTGCAAAATGCTGCGATTGACGCAACCTGCAACACAAAAACGGTCCAAACCAGGGTCGGATGTGCGACAACACACCTATAACGCGATTGGCGTGCCAAACCGGCGACCATCGCATTTTGGCGAAACCCACGGCCAGAGGCGACGTCACGCACCGACGGGCGGTGTTACTGGCGAACCAGCCACCAGACTCGGTTCAGCAGGGTTGCGTCGTCCACGCCGGCCGCTTGCATCGCATCGGCTGCAGCGAGGATCGATTTGGGAAGTTCTGTCATTCCGCCCAAATAACCGAGGTGATTGACGCGATCGGCCAGATCGTCCATCGGCACCAACCACTGGACTGGCAGCGATTCGGCTCGGTCGGGGAAGTCCCAGGACAACCGATCCGCCTGACGCGTCTTCCCTTTTCCGTTGCCCTTGCTGCTGTCGCCCAGTTGGGCCAGCAAGGGATTGCCGTCGCCGTCCAGTTTGGCACCGATCGCCCGCATCGTTTCGTCCAGACGTCGATTCAGCGACAAATTGGACCGGGCCGGCACCGCTGCGGCAAAGGCTTCGGCCGCCGAACGGTCGGCGGCATTGTCGATCACCCATGCGTTTTTCAGCGAATCGGGCACTTCGCGATTGGTTGCCGGGGATGCCAAAACCAACGCCAAGGTGCGTCCGAGGTCGAAGTTGCTGCGTCGCAGATCATCGGTCAATTCACGTTCCAGCGATTGCAGTGCCTCGTTGTGCGGGGCGCTCATCGGGTCCACCACGCGGCCCCGCAGGGGCTGGCCATGAACCATCTTCCAGATCGAATTGACCAGTCCGCTGGCCAATGCGTCGGAATCTTTCAGGCGGTCGGCCCACTGGCCTAGCGAGAGTGCGGGTTGATCGGATCCGATCCAAGCGGCCGCCACAGCGGGCTCGGCAAGCCGGCGGCGACCATCCGGTAGGTCGAAAAAGACGGGTTTGGATGAAGCCGATTTGGCAACCGACCAAACACCCTTGCGGCCTTTGGCGGAAACCAAGTCACGCTGCAACAACGCCATCAACGACCAGTAATCTTGCTGTTGTCCGCTGCCTTCGATGTAAGCGTCGTGGCAACGTGTGCAGCGAAGGTCGGCATCCATCGACAGCGATGCCAAGCGTCGCGCCAATGCCCCATCGGCTAGCGACTTCGATGCATGCGCCATCGCAGAATAGAAGGACGATGAATCCTCTGATTCGCCGCTGAACCATCGGGTCAACAATTCGTCGCCGGATGTTTTTCCAGCAAACACGCCAGCCGCTGCATCCACCAAACGTGATTGAGCGTCCGCATCGATCCGTCCCAAACCGCCTTCGGTGACGTCGCCGAGCCAACGCTTCGCGACTTGCCGAGCCGCCTGGGGCCCTGCAAGTCGAGCTTGAATCGCGTCGGCATCCGCTAGATCATCGGGCTGGAAATCAATCCCGGTGGCCGCATTGAAACGTGCCAGGACTTCGGGCTGCTCGGCCGCCGTGGCCGGCTGGATCCCAATTGCGTCCCAATAGGATCGCATCTGTGTATCGGTTTGACGGGACACCAAACGCAGCGGCGAAAGAGCCTTCGGTTCGCTGGCATCCGGATGCGCCGATCGGTCCGCCGCGATTGTGCGGTTGGTCGCCGTGTCGGAGTTGGTCGCTATGTCAGAGACCGATGGCGATAAACTGCCCCTGCCATCCTGATTCGGATTGCCATCGCCTGTGCTGCCATCATTGGGGATGTCTAGCACCATCGGGATTCCGCGAGGCGGCCGCGACTGTGCGATCGCATCGCTAGCGGCAGGTGGATCGATCGATCCCGGTTCCGGCGACTGCACCGCAGGCTGCGGATCCGGCGAATTTGGATCGATCGAATTTGGATCGATCGAATTTGGGCCTGCAATCCTAGAATCCGGAGAACTGGTGTCTGCCAAATTCGGGTTTCCGGAATCGGAACCCGGCGCACTGGGCGCGGCGGCGATATCCAGGCCATCGATTTCCAGTGGACGCACGGCGTCGGGGCGGAGCCAAACGACCGCGACAACGGAGGCAGCCAGGGCAGCTAACACCGCGGCTAGCCGCACGCGACGTCGCCACGTGGAATTGGCGGCATCTGCGTCGATGGGTTGGATGGGCGGCTGTGTTGGCCCGTCACCCATCACCGGCGCGCTGGATTGGCCCGAACGGACTACCGCGGCGTGGATTGGCGGCGGTTCGACGGCGGGGGCCGGTGTGGGGTCTTGGTTCAGACGCGCCAGGATTTGAGCCGTCAAATCGGGTGGTTCGGCGCCGCCCATGGCCTCGGCCAGCAACGCATCGAACGCGCGTTCATCGAACGCGTCGGCTGGGGAATCCCCAGAACGCGAATCGGTTGATCGCTGCGGATCGGGTTGGTTAGCGTTGGTCATGTAGGCAGGTCTAACTTCAATTTCGCTTCGACACAATCGCGAAGCTGGGCTTTGGCCCGCTGCATCAAATTGCGGGCACCATGGTCAGTAATGTTTAACGCGTCGGCGATCTCGATCCGGGTGGCTTCATCGGCGAATCGCATCTGCAACGCCAATTGAGCTCGTTTGGTCAGCAAACGAATGCACTCTTTCAGCGAATCCACCGCGCGGTCGCCGGCCAGGTCTTTGCCCGCCCAGCGATCCCAGATTTCGTCCATGACCGGCGATTCGGCCATGGTTTGCACTTTTTTTCGCCGGCGATGATCCGACACCATCAGGTTGTACGCCGTCCGCCGCAGGTAACTGCTGGTGGCGACGTCACTATGTTGAACGAAGTTGTCGCGGCGAAGAACTCGCAAAAATGTCTCTTGAGTCAAATCGTCCGCCATCGCGTCGTCACAGCCCAGCATGCGCAGATATCGCCAGACGCCACGTTGGTGGCGCGCGATCAGATCGGCCGGCAACCGTTCTACCGAGTCGCTGGGACTTGGGACGGTGCCGCTATCGGTATTCTGCGAATCACCGGACGACGCCACTGCCACTATGCCAGTAGGTCGGTAATGATCTTGCCGCCGCCGGCAATTTTCATCGGCCGTCCGTTTTTGCTGGTGAACGTTTTATCCGTGGAAATCCCCAAGCCTTTGCAGACCGTGGACATCAAATCTTCGCTGCTATAGGGCTCGGATTCAACCGCGGTTCCGTCGCTGCTGGTTTCGCCGATGGCCAATCCGCCTTTCAGATTGCCGCCGCCGACAACGCAGGACCAGGAACGTGCCCAGTGGTCACGTCCGCCATCTTGGTTGATCCGCGGGGTGCGGCCGAATTCGCCCATCCAAACCAAGACGGTGTCTTCCAGCAACCCGCGTTGGGCCAGGTCTTCGGTCAACGCACTCATGGCACGGTCCAACTGAGGCAACTTGGTGTCCTTCAAAATCGCGTGAACGCCGTTGTGGTTATCCCAGCCACCGAGGTCGACTTCGACGAACGGGACACCGGCTTCGACCAATCGTCGGGCCAACAAACATCCTTGGCCGAATCGGTCTGTGCCGTAGCGTTGCTTGGTCGCGTCGTCTTCTTTCTCGACACGGAACGCATCCATCTGTTGGCTGGTCATTAGATCATACGTTTTTCGAAGCACCTTCGCATGCTCGGAAGCCGGCAGGTCGCGGGTGCGTTTTTCGAATCCAGTTTCGATCGCATTGAGCGCGGCCATCCGCTGCATCAGGCGAGTTTCCTTCAGCTTCATGTCCAGATTTCGGATCTGTCCATTGCTGCTGACCGAAAACGGGCTCCAGGCCATGCCCAGGAATCCGGGGCCCGCGGCCGCGCCACCGACCGACACGAATGGCGGGATTTCCAGTTCGGGACGCTGGCCAATCAATTCGTGAGCGATCACGCTTCCGTAGCTGGGGTGTTCGATATTGGGGTTGGGGACAAACCCGGTGTGCATGTAGTAGCGACCGCGATTGTGATCGGCTTCTCGCGTCGACATGCTGCGCACGACCGACAAGTGTTTCATCTGCTGAGCCATCATTGGCATGTGTTCGCAGATTTGCATGTCGCCGGTCGTCGAGATCGGCTTGAACGGACCGCCGGTGGGAGCGCCGGGTTTCATATCCCACATATCGATCGTCGATGGCCCGCCGCCCATCCACAACAGAATCGCACTCTTGCGGTTCTTTTTCATCTCGTCGGCATTGGCGTAGATCGCGTTGCCCATCGTGAACGCCGCGCCGGCCGCAGCCGATGATCCTGCCATGTGCTGCATGAAGTGGCGACGACTCATGCCGGTCGGTGTTTGCCAAGATGTGGTCATGGGAAGTGCCTTCGCGAAATAGATAAGTGGATGAGCGATACGATGGATGTGCGACGGGCGACCCGAACGATTCGGATGGTGACCGACGAACGTTGGCCGAAGCCAACACGCGTGGTTTGTTTGCAGGACGCGCTGGGTTAGTGCTGCATGATGAATTCGTTGCTGTTGATCACAGCCCACCACATGTCTTGCAGCATCTCGGCTTCGTTGCCTTCGCGAGCTCGCAGCAATTGTGCAGCGATCTGCATTTCGCTTCGATTCGGCCGCCGTGCCAAACCCGCTTGGAACAACACCGCCACGCGGTCTTGCGGTGAACGGCCTGTCTTGGCGACGCGGTCAATGAAGCTGCCTTCTTCCTTGCTGATGGCGTTCTGAGTCAACGCACCGTTGAACAGCATCAGGGCCTGCGGAATCGAACCGTTGAAAGTCGTGGCTTCGTCGCCTTCGTCGGTTCCAAAGGCCACCACAAACTGGCTTAACCAACGACGCCGTTCGCGTTCCTGTTCCTCGTAGCTTCCCGACGCCGATGCATCGGTCGCGGTGACCATCGATTGGTACAACTGTTCGGCTGACATCTGACGCAGATAGAAACGTGAAAACTTAGGCATCTCGCCGATCGACGGATCGTCGACCTCGTTGCTGGTTCCCAACACCGCGGCCAATTGATAGGGGCGGCTGGCGGTGATCCAAGTGATCAGTTCCTTCAGGTCATAGCTGGACTTGCGAAACTCAACGGCTAACTTTTCCAACAGCTCGGGATGCGACGCTGGGTTGTGTGGGCCCAGATCGTCGATCGGTTTGGTGAATCCAAATCCCAATAGCAGCGACCACATTCGGTTGACGATCATCTTGTCCAGATACTCGCTTTCGAGCATCAGTCGACCGAGTTCTTCGCGGCGATTGACTTCGCTCACAAATCCGCTGCGATCGATCGGCGTGCCGTCGGTGAACACCGGGTAGGCGACCTTGGTCAATCCATTTCGCAGTTCGTAAAAAATCAGTGCGTCTTCGGGCGAATTGGATTCGCCGGCAAAGTCTTGATCAACCAACTCGCCATGTGCGATGTCGTTGGTGCCATCGACGAACCGACGCAGCGATCGAGTCTGGCGAAAGAACGAATTGAATTCCCAGAAACGTTGTTGTTTCCATTGATTGAATGGATGGTTGTGACACTGGGTGCACTGGACCTGTTGGCCTAGGAAAATTCGCGACGTGCTGCTGGTCGCCAACACCGCATTGTCTTGGTTGACCTTGTCCAACAAAAAGTTGGTCGCGCCGTTGAAGCCGTCGCTGCCTGGTTTGCCGCTGCCGGTCGCGGTCACCAGTTCGTAGACCATCGTGTTGTAGGGTTTGTTCGTCGCAAAGGAATCACGCAGGTACTTCTGCATCCCTTCGGGGCTGACCATCGATCGTCGATCGTTGCCGGCGCTGCGGCCGATCAACAGGTTCGACCAAATCGTCGCCCAGTGGTTGGCGTATTCTTCGGTATAGCGATCGTCATTGAGCAGCGTGTCGACCAACTTGGATCGCTTGTCGCTGCCTCGCGTGCTGGTGAATTCCCGCAGTTCTGCGACGGTTGGAATTCGACCAATCACGTCCAAGTACACTCGCCGGGCCCAGGTCGCATCATCGACATCGGGGGCCGGGCTGCGAATCTCAAAATCTCGCCACCCCTGTTCGATCAACTCGTTGATCAATGCCACTTGGGGACGAACCTGCGTGTCGGCCGCCGGCGCTGAAACCAACGCTGGTCCGCTAGCGACTGCAAACAAGCACAGCAGCGACAGGGCAAAACGGCGAATCGGAAGCGATTGGTTCACGAGGTGGAGATCCTAAGACCAGAGGGTGCATGCGATGACCTTTGAACGTACCGACAGCCATCGATGTACCCACTATTCTATTCCACTGCGCACAGTGGCTCCAACACAGATCGGGCCAAGCGGCCAATCCGGCCGCTGGTCAGCCGTTACGACCCATCCCCCCCCACGCATGCCATCGGGCCTCATCGTCCGCCCCATCGTCCGCCCAATCGGGACCGGTTGGATCGATTCAAATGATTGAAACGAAATTGCCGGTTGTAGGGGAACCCAAAGAAGGGGGGCGGGCTGCGGTTCAATCCATGATCGGTTCGATCAGGTCCCACTTTGCCGAATCGGTCTCGGCTTTCCAGAGGTTGGAAAGCGTTTCGCCGGACAGCAGGTTTTGCACGATCCACGCCATCGGATCCGGGATGACGATCGTGATCAATTCGTCATGGTTCTTCTTCAGCAGTTTGCGCACTGCCTTGACGACGCGAACCTGTGCGTCGCCGATCGATTCACCGCCGGGCGGACAAATGTCCCAGGGCGATTCCTGACCGCGACGATACAGTTTGGGGTGATTGCGTTTCAGTTCGTCGATCAGTTTGCCATGCCACAACCCGTGATCCAGGTTGCGAAACGCTTCGATCACTTTGACCTTCGCGCCACGCCCTTCGGCTAACATTTCGGCGGTTTCGCGTGCCGATTCGCAGGGGGCAGTGTGAATCGTGCGGCAGCGGAAGTGCGAGATCTGGTCGGCCAACGTTTCCGCTTGGCGACGACCCGTCTCGCTCATCGGCATGTCCATCGATCCCTTGATGCGCCCCTGGTCGTCAAACTCAGTGGCGCCCGGACGGACCAATAGGACCCGCGATATCGCAGGTGATTTCAAGATCATGATCCGTGCTCCGCCGATGGGTCGTGTGCAGCGATCTGGTCAGACAAGACCTTCATCGCATCGGCATAACTGTCTGTCTTGAAGATCGCAGATCCCACCACAAACAGGTCGCAACCTGCGGCGCGGGCTGGGCCGATCGTGGTGGGATCGATGCCACCATCGATTTCCAACAACAGATCGGGGAACTCGGAACGCAGCGTCTGTAACTTCTCCAACGCGACCGGATTGAATTTCTGGCCACCGAATCCTGCTTCGACGCTCATCACCAACACCATGTCGATATCGGCCAAACAGGGGCGAATCGATGCCAACGATGTTTCCGGATTCAGGGCTACGCCAACGTTCACACCAAGCTCGCGAATCTGAGCCGCGGTCTCGGCCACGTCGCGGACCGCTTCGACGTGAAAGGTCAGCATGTCGGCGCCCGCTTCGACCATCGGCCGTGCGTACTTCGCCGGATCGCTGATCATCAAGTGAACGTCTAGAGGCATGTCGGTGTGCCGCCGGAGCCCTTCGACGATCGGCATGGCGTAGGTCATGTTCGGGACGAAGTGACCATCCATGACATCCAAATGCAGAACCTCCGCCCCTGCGTCACGAAGACGAGAGACCTCCCCCTTCAAGTCGCCAAAATCACATAGCAACAAACTGGGAAGTACGGCTGGGGCCGCGTTGCGGATCGCTTCGAGTGAGGCTTTCGCCATCAAGTCGTTCTCATGGAGTAGCGAATATCCCGACCAGGCCACCGGGGCAAAGTACGATCCCGCAAAGCGGAAAAATGACTCGACCCAGCACGACCGTCGTTGCGGCGGGATGTGTATCAGAAGACAGATTGAACGTGGTGCCGATCAATTGTCAATCGCTGACTCTCTGCTCACTGCCCCTCCGACGGGCGGGTGCGTTTTCGTATCCGTCGCAAGATTCGACTCTTTGTGGTCGCCCAATTGCCTGCAAGGGGGAATAATCGCCCGTTAAAAAGTGGCGGAATTCGTCGGTTGAGTGAGCTCTGGGAGCCGGGTTTGGACCCATTGGACCGCGTCATCGAGTGTCCGATGCGGATCTCGCCATCGGTATCCCAGCTCGCTGCGGGCTCGGGAAGAATCGTACCAATGCCAAAGGCTGGCCAGTTCGAGTGCCGCGGTGTTGAAATCGCCCTCTTTTTCTCGAAAATTTGCTATCAACCCGGACACCACCTCAGCCAACCACAGTTGGCCGGGGCCTGCGGGCATGATCGGCTTTCCAGTTCCGGTCCGTTCGGCAATCTCTCGCCACAGTTCAAAATACGTCCAGTTTTCACCAGCCAAAATGAATTCACGCCCGGATTCGATGCGGCCATCGATCAGACCGTCCATGGCCGCGATCGTGCCCTGGGCAACGTCTCGCGAATCACAGACGGAACATCCGCCCGATGGAGCCACGGGAGTCCATTGCCTTGCGACCTCTGCGATCATCCGACCGCTGCTAGGCTTCCAGTCCCAGGGGCCTAGCATGAAGCCGGGATGGGCCACAACGCAGCGCAGCCCACGCACCACGGCGCGGCGGACAACTTCTAGCCCGGCTCGTTTGCTGACCACGTAACTGCACGGCGTCTTGTTGCCGTTGGCTGCGACCGGAGTCGTTTCGTTGGCCGGGGCGCGGCGGGTTCCTAAGGCCAAGGTGTCGACGGTGCCGATGTGGACCAGTGGTTTGCCATGATGCAGACAGGATTCGACAATCGCAGCAGTCCCATCACGGTTGACGGCCATGGATTCTTCGAGCAGTCGCCAACCGATATGGATCATCGCAGCCGAGTGGATCACCACGTCGGCCGCAGCGATCGTTTCGTCCAAGGCTTGATAGGTTGACGGATCCGCCAAATCGGCCTCCACCAGTTTTACGTCGACGCCATCAAAGATCGGTTGGCGTGGTTGTCGGCGAACCAAGGCGGTCAAAAGATCGCCAGATCGCTGCTCCGCCAGGGTCCGCAGGATCGTATTGCCAAGCAGACCGGTGCCTCCGGTGACGAGGATTTGCATAGGTGAATCAGAGATGGGGTGTCGAATCAGGGGACATCAAGCGATCGGATCGACGTCACCGCGCCAGTGCGAGTGACTTGTAGACCAACTTTGTCTGCGTTCCCACGGCAAATGATGTGCCGCGGCGGCTTTCCAGCAGATTTCCAACGCTGGCCCCCCCGGGGACCGAATGGCACACCGAACCGGGGCCGGAAAAACATGTCTTGGGGCTGGGGATCAATAATCGGTAGACTCGCCGTTCCGCCTCTACCGGTGGACCTCTATTCAATCTACGGCGGCAAGGACGAAACCGTGACGACAGATGACTTCCTGCTTGACCAAGCCGATCGTACGCTCCGCGACCAAACCCGCCGCCGTCGCGATGGACGGTCACGCCGTCGGGGCGTTTATCTGATCGGGGGCCTGACGCTAGTGGGTCTGTTGATCCTGGGCGGTCCGTCGCTGATCAGCCATTCGTCGATCGGCCAGTCGATGCTGACCAAATCGCTTGCCGAATACGGTTTCCAGGGCGATGCCAAGTCAATGCGGATCGGCTGGGTCACCCCGCTTCAAGTGACGGGGTTGAAGATCACTGGGATCGAAGCCGGCAGTGAGGTGACCATCGACCAGTTGGACATGGACATGACCGTCGGCGACCTGATCGCCGATTCGTCAATGTCCGACCTAGGGCAAATTTCGATCCGCGGCGTTCACATTGGTTGCAGTGTCGATGAGGGATCTTCATCGATCGAACAGGATCTAGCCAAGCTGTTGGAAACGTCTAGCGAAGGCGACACGACGGTGGGCAAAATCAAAGTCCAGGACATCACGTTGTCGGTCACCGACCGCGTTTCGGGACTCACCTGGCAGGTCGCTCAATCCAATGCTGACGTTGAACTGGGCCAACGCGATACAAAAATCACCTTCGAAGGCGTGTTGACGGAACCCGGTGGATCTGGCGGATCCCTGGGCGGCACCATGGACCTGACCAATTCGGCCCGGCCCAACGAATCAACGCCATGGAAAATCAATCTGCGCAGCGAATCGTTGCCGCTATCGGTGGTGGCACTGGCCCGCCGGCGGATGCCCGAACTGGCCTCGTCGATCCCCCAGCGAGTCGGCGGTGATGCGACCGGTGAAGTTGTCGTGACCAGCGGCCCGCGAGGCGAGATCGACGCGAGTGTTCGTAAGTTGCAGGTTCGAAACCTGACCGCCGAAGACGACACGATGTTGGGCAACGCGGGAACCCAGATGTGGCGAAACTCGCTGGCGACCCTGGATGGCGACATGACCGTCACGGGTACCCGCCTGTACGGTCGTCGGTTGGAAGCCACGACGGACTTTGCCAAAGCGACCATGGACGGAGTGGTATCGACGACGTTTTCGTTGGTCGGGGCGGACGACAATCCGCTGCGTTGGCTCGAAGCGATCGACGGGACCGCGACGGCCGAAGTGGACTTGGCTAAACTGGATGAAGCGTTGCCCGGTATGCTGCCGCTTCGCGAAGGTGCCCAATTGGTGTCCGGACGCGTCTTCGCACGTGTCGAATCCAACCCCGGCGCGCCCACCGCACGCGGATCGGACTCCGGTGCATCCATTCGTCGCAGCAAACTGTCGATCGTCAGCGATGCGCTGCGTGCCCGGTCCAATGGGGCGGCCGTGGTGATCGACCCGGTCGAACTGACGGCCACCGTGTCGACGAAAAACGGGCAGGTCCGCGCCGAACAATTCGCTTGGAACAGTGCGTTTGGGTCCGCTGTGGGACAGGGCGACCTGCAAAGCGGCAATGCCGACGTCCAAATCGATTTCGGCCGATTGATGGCGATGCTGCGTCCGATCGTCGATATTTCCGAAGCTCAATTGGCTGGATCAGCACGCGGCGAAATCCGCTGGAACGCGTCAGCCGACAATGTATGGCGGCTGCAGGGCAGCGGCGACGCGACCAATCTGCTGGTGACACTGCCCGGCGGCCAAACCCTGCGTCGACAATCGATGAAGGGAGACATCGAGGCGGTCGGTCGTTGGGGAGGCCAATCCCTGGATGAACTGACCAGCGCCAGATTGGATGTGACGACCAATGGATTGGCACTGGAAGCGGCGCTCGTGCGTCCGGTCCAACGCCCCGACCCAGCCGTGCCGATGCCTATTTCGATTCGCAGCAGCGGTCGATTGGAAACAGTCACCGAATTGGCGGCCGCCTGGATGCCCGCCGAACTGGTCGATGCAACCGGCAATTTTCAATTCACCGCCGAAGGTGTATTTTCGACCATCGATAGCCGCGTGCGTCAGATGCAGTTGAAGATGACGCAGCCGCGATTGGTTTACGGCAGCCAATACCTAAGCCAACCGGAAGTCGACATCCACTTCACCGGCGAACTGCTACTGCCAGCGGCGGAATTACGCGCCGACAAGTTGACGCTAGCCGGCGACGCGCTCAGCGCGGCCGCCCAGGGCACCGCCAACAGCGAAGCGATCGACATGGAAATCAAATGGCGAGCCAAGCTGGAACGATTGCAGGGCAGCGTCCAGTCACGCGTCGTTACCACCGCCCCCAATGGCATCCGACCACTGCATGGCCCCGTACCGCTGACTTCGACCTCACCGAACTCGGTGCAACCGGTCGGATATCAAACAGGTGCCACGGTCCAGACCGATTCATGGCTGTTGATGGGTGACTGCGAAGGCGAGTTTCATTTTGTGAAAACCGACCAGTGGTTGGACGTGATCAGCGAGATGACGGGAACCAACTTGGCGGTCATCTCGCCCCCGAGCGCCAGTGCCGCGTTCCAGACCATGGGCCCGATGCCCCAGTCCGCCTATCAAAACAACGCGATCGCATCGGGGCCACAAGGCGATGTTGTCTGGTCTGAACCGAACCTCCAGATCAACGGCAAAGTTCGCTACAGCACACAGTCGGGCGACATTCAAGCCGATCAACTGCAAGTCGCGGGCGACTGGTTTGCCGCCACGCTGACCGGATTGATCGTTTGGAATGACCAGATCGGAAAGATCGACTTGAAGGGGCCGGCGCGACTGAAAATGAACGAAGTCGCGACTCGCCTATCGCCCTTGGCTGGGATCCCCATCGTGGCCACGGGCATTCACGAAACCCCCGTTGAAATTCACGCCCTGCGGCGTCCCGATGGCGAGATCGGCCTGGATGTGCTGGCCAAACTTGGCTGGGAATCGGGCGAAGTTGCTGGCGTGGCTTTCGGTCCGGCATCGATCCCGATCCGAATGACCGAAACGACAGTCACGGTGTCCCCATCGACCGTCGCGGTAGGCGCCCCGGGCACGCTGGCGGCCGGCGGCGAAGTGGGCGGTGGCAACCAAGGCAAACTGAACCTGGCCGGCCGAATCAACTATCGTCCGGGGCCGATGTGGATGCAGTTGGATCGCGGGGTGGTCGCCGATTCGATCCAGTTGACTCCCGAAATGACCGATCGGTGGCTGAAATACTTGGCCCCGCTGGCGGCGAATACAGCCCGAATCCAGGGCACGATTTCGGCGGATCTGGACGAGGCTCTTATCGTCTTTGATGATCCCAACCAAACCCGGATTGGCGGTCGCCTGAAAATCGACGGGATCGACATGAACGCCGGTCCTTTGGCAAACCAAATCATCAGTGGTGTGGACCAACTCCGAGCGTTGGCTGGCGCCTTGGCAGGTCAGTCGGTGGCGGCGTCCAACAACCGCACACTGATCACGATGCCGCCGCAAACGGTCGACTTTGCGGTGGACCGAGGCGTGGTCGTGCACGACCGAATGTACTTTGAAATCGACCGTGCCGAAGTCATCACGGGCGGCCAAGTCGCGTTCGATGGCCGGATGAACATGGTCGCCCAAGTGCCGCTGGACCCACGATGGTTGGGCCGTGACCTGCAGGGATTGGCTGGGCAAACGGTGTCGCTGCCGGTCCAAGGATCGATTTCCCAACCGCGGTTGGATTCGTCCGGAGTCCGCCAAGTGGTGACCCAATTGGCAACGCAAGCGGTCCAGACCAACGGCGAAAACTACCTGCAAAAACAGTTGAACAAGCAGTTCGAAAAAATCGGCTTCGATAAGATGGGATTGGAAAAACTATTCGGACGGTAGTCGGGGAAGGCTGACTGTTTGAACTGGGGGGGGCCGTCTCGGATCGAGAGTCTCCGGATCGGGAGCAGGAGTTTCTGGGGCGATTGGCAGGCGGGATCCGGCGTTTTGCTTGGCGAGGTGGTGGAGCCGCTGTTTGAAGGATTGGCGTGTGACTTCCGGCCACCCGCTTGCACGAGCACTTGTGCTTTCTCCCCCCCCTCACCCCCGGCCCCTCTCCCCCACATCGGACACGAGCAGAACTCGCGTCCGATGCGGGGGAGAGAGGAGGCGGAGCTGTGGCAGCTCTTGAACTTGAACTCGAACTCGAACTTTCCCCCCCTCACCCCCGGCCCCTCTCCCCCACATCGGACACGAGCAGAACTCGCGTCCGATGCGGGGGAGAGAGGAGGCAGAGCTGTGGTAGCTCTTGAACTTGAACTTGAACTCGAACTCGAACTCGAACTTTCCCCCCTCACCCCCGGCCCCTCTCCCCCACATCGGGCACGAGTAGAACTCGCGTCCGATGCGGGGGAGAGGGGAGGCGGAGCTGTGGCAGCTCTCGAACTCGAACTCGAACTCGAACTTTCCCCCCCTCACCCCCGGCCCCTCTCCCCCACATCGGACACGAGCAGAACTCGCGTCCGATGCGGGGGAGAGGGGAGGCAGAGCTGTGGCAGCTCTCGGACTCGGGCTTGGGTTTTCCAGCCCGCCGGCGGCGGAAATAGCCGTCAAACGGGGCACTTCACTCTCACTGCCCCCCGTTTTCGCTTCGTAGGCGGCTCGCTGGGGTTCTCGACTTCTATTCGATCGTTGTCGATCCCTTGTCGTTGACCTATTCTGTCGGGTCAAGCGTCCACTCGCGTTCTTGCGGACATCGCTGACCGTCCGCCGACCTTCATCTGCTAGCCCGATATCCATGACTGCTGCTTACGACACGATCATCATTGGTGCCGGGATGAGCGGCTTGGCGGCTGGAATTCGTTTGGCGCACTTTGATCAACGCGTCTGCATTCTGGAAAAACACTACACCATCGGCGGCTTGAATTCGTTTTATCGGATGGGGGGGCGTGACTATGACGTCGGCCTGCACGCGATGACGAACTATGCGACCAAGGGGTCGGACAAGCGAGGTCCGCTGGCCAAGCTGATTCGCCAATTGCGGTTCCGATGGGAAGATTTCAAGCTGGCCGAACAGATTGGATCCTCGATCCGTTTCCCCGATGTCTCGCTGGACTTCACCAACGACATCGCATTGCTGGAATCCGAGATCGCCAAACAGTTCCCCGGCCAGGTCGACGGGTTCCGTTCGCTGTGCGGTTCGCTGCTGGACTACACCGACATGGACGGCGATTCGCCCGATTTCATGCGTTCGGCGCGTGACGTGATGGCGGAACACATCAGCGAACCGTTGCTGATCGAAATGCTGATTTGCCCGCTGATGTGGTACGGCAACGCTCGCGAGAACGACATGGACTTTGGTCAGTTCTGCATCATGTTCCGGGCTTGCTATTTGGAGGGCTTCGGACGCCCGTTCAAAGGTGTCCGCGTGATCCTGAAGAACCTGGTCAAGAAGTTTCGCGGCCTCGGTGGTGAACTGAAACTGCGCAGCGGGGTCGCCAAGATCCATGTCGAAAACGGACAGGCTGTCGGCGTGGTCCTGGACGATGGAACCGAACTGACGGGCAAACGGATCCTGTCGTCTGCTGGCAACATTGAAACGCTGCGGATGTGCGACGACATCAGCAAAGTGGATGTCGCGCGAGCCGGCAAACTTTCGTTCATTGAATCGATTTCCGTGCTGGACCGAAAACCCATCGATTTTAACTTTGACCGCACGATCGTGTTCTACAACGACAGCGAAAAGTTCCATTGGCAGAAACCCAGCGATAGCCTCTGTGACGCTCGCACCGGCGTGATCTGTTCGCCCAATAATTACATCTACGATGCCGAGGAAGGTGAATTGCCCGACGGCGTGATTCGGATCACAACGCTGGCCGATCATGATCGTTGGTGTGCACTGCCGGAAGAAAAATATCGAGCCGAAAAGGTGATCCAGTACGACGATGCGATCGCATCGGCGATCCGATTCATGCCCGATTTCCGCGGCTATGTCGTCGACACCGATGTGTTCACGCCCAAGACGATCCGCCGGTTCACGTTCCACGACAACGGTGCGGTCTACGGTGCACCCGACAAACAGCTGGACGGAACCACGCATCTGCCGAACGTGTTTTTGTGCGGCACCGACCAGGGATTCGTGGGGATCGTGGGCGCCATCGTCAGCGGCATCAGCATGGCCAACCGGCATTGTTTGCAGGTCTAGCCGCCTGCAATCCTGTTTGGCCGTGGAATAGAGACGGTCATAGGGTTCGCCAAAATCTGCTCCGGTTCATCCCGTGGGCACGAATTCGTGCAGGCGACGCGAAGGATGTCTGACAAATTCCCACGACGGCATGGATGAATGGGTTGGACGTCCAGCGGTGACTCAGCGTCGGCCGCTAAACGTCAGTGACTCGGCGTTGCACTGGGATGCGAGCGGGTTCTGCGGGATTGGCCGCACCTGGCACCGGCCCGGGAGCTGCGATGTCGGTTCGGAAGTGGGGACGCGGGACTCCGCCGTGAAGGTTTTTGTCGACTCCGTCCAGGTCGCCAAGATACTCTTCGCGAACCTTTGGATGCTGTTTGACTTCGTCCGGCGTTCCGGCCACCAATACTTGCCCTTGGTAGATCACATAGCATCGATCCACGGTCCCAAGGATTTCTCGCGCTGCGTGGTCCGTGATCAAGACGCTGATCCCGTTGTCGCGAAGCTGCAAAATCACTTCTTGGATCGATTGGACCGTCACCGGGTCGATCCCGGCAAAGGGTTCGTCCAACATCACAATCTTCGGATCGGATACCAAGCAGCGTGCGATTTCCAAACGTCGTCGTTCACCGCCCGATAGTCCACCAGCTTTGCTTTTGCGGATATGGGTGATGTTGAACTCTTCCAGCAGTTCGTCGGTACGAATTTTCCGAGCCTTGCGATCAACGCCCAGCAATTCCAACAGCGCTGATATGTTCTGTTCGACCGTCAGCTTTTTGAACACGCTGGGCTCCTGCGGCAGATATCCCATGTGTCCGTCGCGGGCGCGGCGGAACATCGGCCACTGAGTCACATCGACGCCGTCTAGATAGACGCGTCCACGGTCCGGTTCGACCATGCCACAGATCATCCGAAAACTGGTCGATTTACCGGCTCCGTTCGGCCCCAGCAGACCGACGATCTCGGCCGGACCGACGTGTAGATTGACGCCGTCGACAACGCGGCGGCGACCGTACGTCTTTTGCAGCTCGAAGGCTTCCAGGACCCAAGGGGTATCGTTGCTCATCTTTGCATTTCCGTTGCGTGCTGATTCGAATCGCCGAGAGTTCGGTCGGGGCGATCGAAGTAGGTGGGGCGGCCGCGATATCCAGGGGCGGTTTCCTTGGCGAGTCGGCCGGGACCACGCCCCTGCCGACCCAAGCGGTCAGGCTAACGAATCAATTTCATGCGTTTAAAGTTGGGCGTGAACGGGACCGGCGAACTCCACGAATGCGGCCAGAAAACGACCAGGGCTTTCCCGACCAACAGATTCCGTGGCACGTACGAATCGTTCGACCAACGCCACGCGTCTTCGTTGACGCCACGCGGCAACTGAAATTGGTTTTTGGTGCCAGCCCAGCAGCGGGCATCCAGGCTTTCGGGGCTGTTGTCGCCCATTGGGAAAAACTGGTCGGCTTCCAGAGGGAACGAAACTTCACGGCGAGTTTCCCAGCCGATGAAATCAGCCCATCGATCCGGCATCGTGAATACTTGCTGGACCTCGCCGAGCGTCACGCTACCGCCAGCCAAGCGAAACATCTCTGCCATGTCGTAGTCAAAAATGCCGCCAAAGCTGCTGTCGTTGGTCGCGATGTAGTATTGGTCACGCCGCACTTCCATCCGCCGGACCGTCGCCTGGCCACCGGTGATCGCGATGCCAGCGGGTGCCGCATCCAACGGATCCTCGGGCGACCATTGCGGGTGATCCTGGGCTCGTGATCGAAAATCGCGTGCGTCGTATGTGGTGGGCGAATCGAATGACACGACGTCGCCATCGACCCACAACGTGATTTTGTCATCACAATTGCTGATTTGGACGGTGTGCCGGGACCCCGCGCGGACGCCGGTTGATGCGACCGGGTGATCGTTGCCATCGTCGAAAGTTCGTTCCTGGGCATCGATGATCGACAGCGTGGCTTTGCCGTCGGCCAGATCGATCCGGCATTGATATTTGATGCCGGCTTCGACCAATTCCAAGGTCAGTGCTTTGGCGTCGGCAGACGTTTCGACGTCGGCTTGGTAGATCAAGTCGCCCACCCAGTGCAGTCCGTCGCGTCCGAGTTCTTGGCGGCCATCGTCCTGGCCGCCCCAGATTGCGACCCCGCGGAACTGGCTTGGATCGCCACCGCTTTGATACTTTCGGCTGAACGAACCTTCGCTATATCCGCCGTTCATCGATCGTTCAAAACCACCACCGCTGCTGACCGATGGGCGGTCGTCGTAAACGTAGCCGGCGGGCACTTGGATGTAGGAATCGTAGGCATAGAAGTCCGTGATCGCTCGCGACTGGTACGGATCCGCATCGGCCAACGATTCACCTTGATCGGCCGCGGCCCATTGTTCGTCGGTGGGCCAGTGGTGAAAGTAACGCAGCCATTTCGGCGATTGATCCGCTTGGACGGTCGCGACCAACCCATCGGCGCTGCGTTCGACTTTCCACGAATCGGTCGGTGGCGCGGTGGCACCTGTGGCCCACGGCTGCCAGCGGCTGGGGTAACCGGCTTGGATCAAAACTTCGGCTTGATGGTCGGTGTCGTAAACCAGGTGGCTCATCGCCTGCATCGTGCTGGGCGGCTTACGCAGGATCGCTGACTTGTCGTCGGTGCCGGTGGGGTGCGAAAACACGTCGCCGTGGCTGAGTGTCAGCGTTTCGCCGGGCAGTCCGACCAATCGCTTGATGTAATTCTGCTTCGGGTTGCCCGGGTATTTGAACACGATCACATCCCAACGCTCGGGCTCCGCAATCATGTACTTGAACTTGCTGACCAAAATCCGGTCGCCGTTGAACGTCGTGTGATCCGAATTGTCCTTCAGGTCCAAGGAATTGATGTGTCGGCAATTCGGGCAAATCCCGCCGACAACGACCAGATCGGTGCGTGGACCGCTGCGTTCGCGACTCGCCCCTACCGGGAAGGTTTGGGAACAGCGATCGCAGACCAGGTCCTTGTGGGCCCCCATCAGCGTCGGAGCCATCGATCCGGTCGGGATCACGAAAGCTTCGGCCAAAAACGCCCGAAAAAGCAGTGCCAAGATGAAGGCGACCACAAACGCTTCGACCGTTTCCCGCTGAGCTGCGACACGAAACTTGGCCGCTCGCTGCTGGTTCGGCGAACGGTCGTCCGGAGCGTCCGTCAAATTGGCGGCTGCCTCGGCGGTTTCCCGCTCGATGCGTTTGGCGTTCTTGGATCGGGCCATCGTCAGATGCTTATGAAGGAAAACGGGAAATTGGGGCGCAGTGTCAGGTTCGCATCCTAGCTATTTCGCCCGACTTACGGAACTTCGGTTTTCCCGGCCAAATATTGGCGACCGACGAGAAACGAGCGGCCGAAACGCCAGCGGAGGGCAGAGGGATGGATTGCAAATTGCAAAATGAACATTGCAAATTGGATATTGGCGCTGGGGGGGGGAGCGGGAGCGTGAACGGATCCGGGGCTGCTGGGAGCGAGTGGTGCTTTGTCTTTTCGATTTGCATTTTGAAATGTTCAATTTGCAATTTGCAATTTTTTGTGCCCCCTTATCCCAGCCCTCTCCCCCACGCTGCATGCGAGCTCCACTCGCACGCAACGCGTGGGAGAGGGGGCTAAAAGCGGACGCGGGCTGGATGGTGCAGAGGGATGGATTGCAAATTGCAAAATGAACATTGCAAATTGGATATTGGCGCTGGGGGGGAGTGGGGGCGTGAACGGATCCGGAGCTGCGGGGAGCGAGTGGTGCTTTGTCTTTTCGATTTGCATTTTGAAATGTTCAATTTGCAATTTGCAATTTTTTGTGCCCCCTTATCCCAGCCCTCTCCCCCACGCTGCATGTGAGCTCCACTCGCACGCAACGCGTGGGAGATGGGGCTAAAAGGGGACGCGGGCTGGGTGGTGCAGAGGGATGGATTGCAAATTGCAAAATGAACATTGCAAATTGGATATTGGCGCTGGGGGGGAGTGGGAGCGTGAACGGATCCGGGGCTGCTGGGAGCGAGTGGTGCTTTGTCTTTTCGATTTGCATTTTGAAATGTTCAATTTGCAATTTGCAATTTTTTGTGCCCCCTCATCCCCATCCCTCTCCCCCAGCGTTGCATGCGAGCTCCACTCGCACGCAACGCGTGGGAGATGGGGCTAAAAGGGGACGCGGGCTGGGTGGTGCAGAGGGATGGATTGCAAATTGCAAAATGAACATTGCAAATTGGATATTGGCGCTGGGGGGGGAGTGGGGACTAGGAGGGGATTTGTCTGCAGGCATGAAAAAACCGCCGGCGCTGTTGCGCCGGCGGTTGAGATGATTCGATGGAGACCAGATCGTGGGATCGGAGCCTGGCTACCGATTCGCTTTAGCTGCAGCCCATGCTGTTGCCGCAGTTGTGGCAGAGGTAGCAGTTGCCGTTTCGAACGGTGATGCTGCCGCAATTGTCACAGCTCGGCGCGTCGATCTGGAAGCGAGCGAATTGGTCGCCCTGGCCTCCCATGCCATCGGCATCGGGTTCTGCTTTGGCGTGACCGTTGCTGCTGCCATTGCTGGCTGAACCATTGCTGGGCGTTTCGCCGAATGCTGCCAACAGCGTGGCTCTTTCGGCCAAGGCCACTGCGGCTCCGGCGTCTTCCCGCAACCCTTCCATCACCGACGACGTGTTGATCGGGGCGGTCGATACGACGTCGTTGCCTTGATTGGTGCTTTCGCGAGCCGGCATGTTGTCATGTCCGCTCATGAAAGTCAGGCCCAACCAACGGGCAATGTAATCGACGACGCTCTTGGCAATCCGAATGTCCTTGTTGGACGTGTGGCCCATCGGTTCAAAACGGGTGTGGCTGAACTTGTTGACCAGCACTTCCAATGGCACGCCATACTGCAGCGCGATCGACAGTGCGGTGCCGAAGCTGTCCATGATGCCGCCGATCGTTGATCCTTCTTTCGCCATCGTGATGAAGATCTCGCCCGGACGTCCGTCCGGATACAGACCCACGCACAGGTAGCCTTCGTGACCGGCAATCGTGAACTTGTGCGTCACGCTTTGACGGGTGTCGGGCAATCGTTCGCGGCGAGGCTTGTAGACGATCTTTTCGACCGTTTCGGTGACGACCTTGGCAGCCGCGTCGGCCGCTTTGCCCTCTTCGCTCTTGGTGTTCAGCGGCTGCGACTGCTTGCTGCCGTCGCGGTAGATCGCGATCGCCTTCAGCCCCAGTTCCCAACCCCAGAAGTACGCGTTGGCGATGTCGGCGGGAGTCACGTCGTTGGGCATGTTGACGGTCTTGCTGATCGCACCCGACAAGAACGGCTGGGCAGCCGCCATCATCGTGATGTGAGCTTGCCAACGGATACTGCGAATGCCATTGGCTGGCTGAAACGCACAATCGAAGACGGACAGGTGTTCGTCTTTCAGTTCCGGTGCACCTTCGATCGTGTCGTTGGTGTCAATGTAGGCCAGGATGACTTCGATCTGTTCTTCGTTGTAGCCGAGTTTCAACAATCCCAGTCGGACGGTTTGGTTGACGATCTTCAGCATGCCGCCGCCGGCCAATTGCTTGTACTTCACAAGCGCGATGTCTGGTTCGATCCCGGTGGTGTCGCAGTCCATCATGAAACTGATCGTGCCGGTCGGTGCCAACACGGTGGCTTGAGCGTTGCGGAAGCCGAACTTTTCGCCGATTTCCAGCACATCGTCCCACAACTTCTGGGCCGCTTCCTTCAACTCTGCTGGGCCATCATCGTTGATCTGGTCGCATGCCTCGCGGTGCATTCGCATCACGTTCAACATCGGCTTTTCGTTGTTCGAATAGCCATCGAATGGGCCGACCACCGAAGCCAATTCCGCGCTGGTGCGGTTGGCTTCGCCATGCAGAAGTGCGGTCAACGAACCACAGACACCGCGTGCGGCGTCCGAATCGTAGGCCACGCCGCTGGTCATCACGACACTGCCCAAGTTCGAATATCCCAGTCCCAGCGGGCGATAACGATGGCTGTTGGCCGCGATCGGTTCCGTCGGGTAGGACGCGTGGTCCACCAAAATTTCCTGAGCGATGAAGAACAGACGCGATGCTGCGCGGAACCGTTCGGTGTGGAACTTGCCGTCGGGTTGGACGAACTTCATCAGGTTGATGCTGGCCAAGTTACAGGCCGTGTCATCCAAGAACATGTATTCGCTGCATGGGTTCGATGCGTTGATCGCACCGCTGTTGGGACACGTGTGCCACTTGTTGATCGTCGTGTCGTACTGGACGCCCGGGTCGCCGCAGTGCCATGCACATTCGGCCATCTTGTTCAGCAGTTCCTTGGCGTCGTAAGACGGTGGGGTGCCCTTGGCCTTGTCCGATACCCAGCGGGTTTGGAATTGAGTGCCACCGCGAACCGCGTCCATGTATTCGTCGGTCAAACGAACCGACAGGTTGGCGTTTTGGAAACATACGCTGCCGTAGGCTTCGCCGTTGAAGTTCGATTCATAGCCTTCGCGGATCAGTGCGTGAGCCTTCTTTTCTTCGTTCCATTTGCACTCGATGAATTCCAGCACGTCCGGGTGCCAGACTTTCAACGATTGCATTTTGGCAGCACGCCGAGTCTTGCCACCGCTCTTCACCACGCCGGCGATCGAATCGTAGACTCGCATGAACGACAATGGGCCCGATGGAGTGCCGCCGCCCGACATCCGTTCGCGCTGCGATCGGATGGTCGATAGGTCAGTCCCGGTTCCGCTGCCGAACTTGAACAACATCGCTTCGCTGCAAGCCAGCCGCATGATGTCTTCCATGTTGTCGTCGACGCTTTGGATAAAGCACGCCGATCCCTGCGGGTACTCGTACGAGTTCTCCGGCTGGTCAACGCATCCTTGTTCGGCATTCCAACGCCAATTGCACTTCGCTCCCGCCACGCCGTACTGGGCATGCAGCCCGACGTTGAACCATACCGGGCTGTTGAACGCACCGTGCTGGTGCAGGCACAACCAGGTCAGTTCGCGGTAAAAACGATCGCCGTCTTCGGGCGAATCGAAATAGCCGTCGGCCAAACCCCAGTCGGTGATCGTGCGCGTGACGCGGTGGATCAGTTGACGAACGCTCTTTTCACGCTCGCCTTCGTTGGTCGGGTCGCCGTAGAAATACTTGGAAACGACAACGTTGGTTGCCAATTGAGTCCAAGCGGCAGGGATTTCGCAGTCGGTTTGCTCGAACAGAGCCTTCCCGCTCTCGTCCTTGATCGCTGCGCTTCGCAGTTCCCACTGAGTGGTCTCGAACGGGGTCTGGCCGTTATCCGGGC
Organism: Rubripirellula lacrimiformis; assembly: GCF_007741535.1. Classification (NCBI taxonomy): domain Bacteria; kingdom Pseudomonadati; phylum Planctomycetota; class Planctomycetia; order Pirellulales; family Pirellulaceae; genus Rubripirellula; species Rubripirellula lacrimiformis. The sequence continues at coordinate 6,043,930 of NZ_CP036525.1, read as the reverse complement.
AGAACACGGTATCGATCTTCAGACCGTGCGAACCGGTGCGTTGGCGAGTGCCGAAACGTGATTGAGCGTACTCAACACCATGTTCCGAGTTGACCTTTTCGATCGCCGGGTCACCAGAAAGATTTTCAGAGGCGCGTGCAGACAGAACCGTGGCCATGACTTTGAGACTCCTTGAGGGTCATCCGTGGATTGATCACCAACGCCAAGTTTCGCAAATTTCCGTGCGAAGCGTCCGTCACCAATCATTGTATTGATCAGAACATAAACAAGTGTCGACCTATGGCGGCCCAGTGCTGGGGGTTGGCTCGGCCGGGGGGCACCATCACAGGCATCAATCCTTCGACGCATCCCGACCTGCAACGTTTCCCTAAACGTTAATGAAAGCACTACCGGTAGTAACTTTCGCACTCGAAAGCCACTACATGTGGACGACTGGGGCGTGATCGTACCGATTGCAGATAGCATGTCAAACTGAATCCTCGCCGTGGAGGTAAGTCGTGCTTAGGGTTCGAGTTACGTCCGCCAGCCCGGCCCCGCTCGACACCGATCGCAGACGTCTGGATTCGACTTAAGTCGTTTGACAGTTAAGAGTTAGTGAAGTTTGCAAGCAAATCAAACCGGACCGTGGAAAACGCGTCGGAAACTGGAAAATATCCCGGGCTGCGACAACCCGTAGGCAAGACAGGCAATCTAGCGCCAGCGCTGATACCCCCGCCCGCGGCGGTGCGATGATCCGTTGGTTCGCCGCTGATCGAGGTGCGGGCTGCCCCCCCGTGTGGGCGCAGGCATCGATCAGGCGGGCGGCCCCGGGTTGCCCGGCCCCCGTGATGGCTCCAAGATACAAACCAGGCAGACTTCTCCCCCCTGCTCCCTCTTCTTCTCTTCGAATCAAATCACACGGAGTGACCCCCATGGACGAATTGATCCAACAACTGATCAGCAAGCTAGGAATCGACGAATCGGTTGCAAATGCTGCGACCGGCAAAGCGATGGCGATGGTCAAAGAACACGCTGGCGATGAACTGTTCGGCAAGATCGCCGCGGCAGTCCCCGGTGCCGTCGAATCTGCCGCAGCGGGCAGCCAGGACGCTGCTGGTGGTGCTGCAGCGTCCGGCGGCGGCATGCTGGGCAAACTAGCTGGCATGGCGTCCAGTGCCCTGGGCGGATCGGCTGGTGGCGGCCTAGAACTAGGTGCGGCTCTTTCGGGTGCCGGTCTGGATTCGGACAAAATGGGCGGTTTTGTATCCATGGTGATCGCATTCCTGAAGGAAAAAGCAGGCGATGAAGTCATGGAACAAGTCCTCAACAAGTTCCCGATGCTAAAAACCCTGTTGGGTTAGGCGACAAACCCAAGCGACAAGTTTGGCACCAGTCGGGCAATCCGCGCTGGTGCCACCGCGGCTGCCGACGACGTAGCCACCGCGGACGATTCATCGGCCGCCCTTTCCCACCGCTTCCCCATCGAAGCGTTCCCCACCCTTCCCATCCCCTGCCACCGACAACTCTGATGAAGTACGCGATCTGCAACGAAACCTTCGGCGACTGGTCACTCGATCGATCCTTGGGACTGTCCGTCGACAATGGCTATACCGGATGGGAGGTCGCTCCGTTCATGTTGACCGACGACATCGATTCGCTGGACGCAGCGGCCCGAGCCGCCTATCGCCACCAAGTCGAAGCGGCGGGAATGGAAATCATCGGTCTGCACTGGTTGTTGGCCAAAACGAACGGTTTCCATCTGACGACGCCCGATGCCGAAATGCGGCAGGCGACGGCCAATCACTTGATCAAATTGGCTGGGCTGTGCAGCGACCTGGGCGGCCAGTTGATGGTCTTGGGATCGCCTCAACAGCGAAACTTTCCCGCCGATCAATCAATGCAATCGGCCATGGAGAACGCCGCCGGTGTATTGCAGCGGGTTGCACCGGAGCTGGAAAAGCTAGATGTCCAAATCGCCATCGAACCGCTTGGTCGGGGTGAAGGAAACTTTCTGAACACGGCCGCCGAGGGCCGGCAGTTGATGGCCATGGTGGATAGCCCCAAAGTGCAGCTGCACTTGGACGTCAAAGCGATGAGCGACGAACCGACACCGACGCCGCAGATTATCCGCGACAACGCGGACGCCATGATCCATTTCCACGCCAATGACCCCAACCTGTTGGGACCAGGCATGGGCGAAGTGGAATTCCGCCCCATCTTCGATGCGCTGCGTGATGTCCACTACGATGGATGGGTCAGCGTCGAAGTCTTTGATTACTCCCCTGGCCCGGAAACGCTGCTGAAGACCAGTATGCAAAACATGCTGGCGGCACAGGCCTAAGGCGGCGTCACCGACGATCCCCGCGAGCGGCGGCGGTGCCGCCGACAGTGTTGGGGCGGGGACGAAACCGTTGGCGGTTGGTTGATTTTGTGAGCCGTGACCGCGTAAGCGGCCGGGAATCCCCCTCAAAGTGGCCCGTGGCCACACGGCCAGAGGCCTATTCCATTGCCGCTGAAAGTACGACTGGATCGGCAAACCGTTGGCGACTTTCGCGACGGGTGCCCGCGGGGTGGTTACGCTTGTCCGCGGGATTTTCGCAGCGACGCCAGCGCGTAGAGCCCACCTAGAATCAGGGCGGTGACCATGACGACTGGGACGACGTGGTTGGCGTCGGTCACGTAGTGCAGCGGGCCGGGTTCGCCGTGACCAGGATGCGCCGACGCAGCGGCATCGCTGAGGGTGACGAAACCGGCGACGGCTAGCATTCGAAGGTGGACGTTCAAAGTTGATTCCGCAAAACGAGTGGTTGAGTTTCAAAACCGGTCCTATCTTCTAAGCGCCGCGGATGGATCTGTCGAGCCTTCCGATGGTCCGGTCGTATCGATCACACGCTTTCTGGCCATCGGCCAGCGACACATTCTGTCAAAGACTGACGATTGTGCCAGTGAATCCACGCCAGCTAAAACCGGTGCACTTGCGATGTCGAAACAAACTGGGTGCCGACTTGGGCACGGCGTCGACGTCCACCTGCCCCCGATGGCCTGTTCGATTGGCGGTCGCCGACGCCGTCATGCGGTGCGTTTGTAAGTTCAGCGGACGCACCATCCGGGGCCACACGTGTTTGCTTTCCAAGGGATGGATACACCGCGATGAAGTGCAAGCTGGTTCCAATTTCGACGCTCAAGGCAGGCGCGATTCTAAGTGCTCCGATTGCCGATCCCCACACGCCTTCGGTCAAACTGTTGGCCGAAGGCACGGCGATCAGCGACCAGTTCATTTCGCGTTTGGTCGCTCGCGGCGTCGAATCGGTCGTGCTGAGTCTGCGGGACGTTGCCATCCTGTCCGCCTTTGTTCCGCAAGGCCGCCGAACCAAGGTTCCGCCGCCACCGGCCTATGTGCGATCACAAAGCACCAATGACTATGCCGATGCCTTGGATTCGCACGTCCAGTTCTCCGGACCGCTGAACGTCGCGTCGGAAACTCCGCTCGCGGAAACCTATGACAAACCGGCCAACTGTGGTTACGCCGACGGATTGCCCGCCGCATGGGCCCGGGAATCGGATGAACGGATCGACCGAGTCAATCGATTCTTTGCCGATACGGCACACGATTCATCGACCGATATCGATCCACTGGACCAGACCTGCGAAGACCTGTTGGCCCGGATGGCCGAAGACCAGGATGCTTTGGTTTGTTGGGCCTGTGCGCCTTACGAATCCGATTATCCATCACGGCATGGGGTCCACTTGGCAACGGTCGCGATGGCGATCGGAATCGAAATGGGGCTAGGCCGAAAGGCTGTCAAGGATCTCGGGATCGGCTGCTTGGTCCACGATGTGGGAATGCAGGAAGTCGGGCTGGAGATGTTCGATACCGGTCGTCCGCTGGGCCATGGGCAACTTTCTCGGCTGGCCGACCATCCGGTCCGCGCCATCAACATCGCGGGCGAATATGGCGAATCGCTTTCCGACGCGACCAAGTTTGTCGTCTACCAATTGCACGAACGCGGCGACGGCAGCGGCTACCCGCGTGGCCTGACCGCCGAATCGATTCACCCGCTGGCCAAAATTGCCGCTGTCGCCGATGCGTTCGTCGGCATGCTGACCAACCGACGGCACCGGCTAGCGATCCAGGGTTACTTTGCGATCGTGAATCTGTTGGAAGAGATGCAAAAGGGAAAGTTCGACGCGCGAGTGATCCGGGGGCTGCTGTATGCGACGTCGATGTACCCGTTGGGCAGCCGTGTCTGGATCGGTGACCACCAGGTGGGGCGAGTGATCCGTAGCGGCGCGGAAAACTTTGGCTTCCCGACTGTCGAATTGTGGGACAGGGACCGCCAAAGCGAAGCGCCGGCCATCGTCAACCTGTTCGAAGAACCACAGTACCAGATCACCGGATCGCTGCCGGCGACTCGCGCCGCCTAACGACGCCCCGTCGTGCTGCCCGGGGCACGTCCTGCCCAGGTGATCGCAATCTTGGGCAGGAAAGACCGCGGTAGATGAAGTTCGGTTTTCGCAATTCGTCTGGGGCAGACGCATCGATGCAAACGACACCGATCCGTCAAATCACAGCTCGATCGTCATAAGCCTATCGTTCGCGGAACAGTTCGCTGATCGACTGATCGTGGTGAATCCGTTTGATCGCTTCGGCCAACAGCGGGGCGACGCTTAGTTGGACCAAGTTGGGCAACTGTTTTTCGGCCGCGATCGGAATCGTGTCTGTCACGATGATCGAATCGATCGGCGCGTCACGAAGCTTTTCGATCGCAGGTCCACACAGGACACCGTGCGTCGCCGCGATATGGATTTCCTTAGCACCGGCTTGGTGCACCAGTCGCGCCGCACCACAGATCGAACCGGCGGTGCTGATCATGTCGTCAAACAACAATGCGATCCGGCCTTCGATGGGACCACCGATGATTGTGTTCTGTTTGGTTTCCAACGCGTTGGCGCGCTGCTTGTCGACGATCGCAAGCGTTCCGCCCAATCGTTTGTTGTGACCCAAGGCACGTTTGATGCTGCCTTCGTCGGGGCTGACGACCACAATCTTGTCGTCCACGAATCCGCGTTCGGCAAAGTACTCGTTCAGTACCGGAGCGGCGTACAGGTGATCGACGGGGACATCAAAGAACCCCTGGATCTGAGCCGCGTGCAGGTCCATCGTCAGCACTCGATCGGCGCCGGCGCGAGTGATGATGTTGGCCGCCAACTTGGCGGTGATCGGCACCCGACCTTCGTCCTTTCGATCTTGCCGTGCGTAACCATAGTAGGGCACGACAGCCGTGATCCGTTCGGCGCTTGCGCGCTTGCAGCAGTCGATCATGATCAACAATTCAAACAAATTGTCGTTGACCGGTGGCGACGTCGGCTGAACCAGGAACACATCGCGGCCGCGGACGTCTTCGTCCAGCTTGCAATAGTTCTCGCCATCGGGAAACTTGCCCAGCGTGATCGCCGAGGGTTCCAGGTGAAGATGGCGACAAATCTTGGTCGCCAAATTAGGGTTGGCTCGGCCGCTGAAAATTTTCAGTTCACGCATATCCCATCGTCCGCATTTTTTCATCGACCAACCGAAGTTCGTCTGGATTGTTGATCGAAAGTGATTCGCACTGCTGTAACACCGGAAGCGCCTCGACGGGGCGACCTGATTCACGCAGCAATCGTGCACAGTCGGTCAGGTAATACTCGGCCTGGGCGTTGTCGTTGCTGAGCATGTCGAGGGACTGCAACAGGTCGGGTGTCTGGAACAAATAAGTGCTCATGTTCACTTCTTTGACCGCCCGCTCGGATTCGGTCGCATCTTTCTGTTCGACGATTCCCATGAAGTTTCCGTCGGCGTCGCGGACAATGCGTCCCAAGCCGGTCGGATCCTCTTTTTCCAAAGTGCCCAACAGCAGGGCGGGCGAGAATTCGACGAAGTGATCCAAAAGTTTTTTCAAACTGGTTGGCTGGATCAACGGCGAGTCACCTGCCACCACAATGGTCGGCCCGGTCTGTTTTTCAAGGGCTGGGCGGCACATCTGGACCGCATGCCCGGTCCCCAACTGTTCGGACTGGGTGACAAATTCGATGTCATCCTTTCGACCGGCCAGCGCCTGACGCACCTGGTCGGCTTCGTAACCCACGACAACGATTTTGCGATGAATGCCCGCTTTTTCCAGTGCATCGAGCACGAAATGGATCATGGGACGGTCCACCACTGGGCACAGAACCTTGGGCAGATCGCTTTGCATTCGGGTACCTTTTCCGGCGGCCAAGACCACGGCACAGGAATCAGTCATTCGTGTCGTTTCCGATTCGTAAGGGGATTGCAACAGCAAGCGAAGGGTCCAAATGGTGAACGGTGGAGGCTAATCCAACAAGGCGGGCCAATCGATCTGGATTCAATTTGCCCAAATCAGGGATGATTGGCTGACAGATGTAGTGTTTAACCGGATGCCCCCGGTGTGACCGGTCTGCCAGAAGCCGAAGCCCCCCGTCTCCGAAACGCATCCCCCGCCCGCCCCCCCCCCCCGCGTCCATTTCCATGAAAACCATCGTCGATTTCGCCGCCTACGCGCTGGTTCGCCTGATTGTCGCGGTGATTCAGACCTTGCCCGTCGACATGGGGGATTCGATTTGCCGATTCCTGGCCTGGGTCGTGGGCGAAAAACTGCGGATCCGACGCCGCGAAACGGACCTGAATCTGGACCTGATTTTCCCGAGCGCCAGCGACCAAGAACGCAAAAATCTGCGTTTCGCGATGTGGCATCACCTATTGCTGATGGTCTGTGAAATCGCCTGGGTCCAGCGGCGTCTGCACCTTTCCAACTGGACCGATCACATCACGTTCCGCAACAATCGCGAAATGCTGGGGCAAATGTTGTCGGATCGCCCGACGGTGGTCGTTACTGGTCACTTTGGCAATTTCGAAGTGGGCGGATACATGACGGGGGTGATGGGGGTCCAGACGCTGACGATCGCTCGCCAGTTGGACAACCGGTTCCTGCACGCCTGGGTGGATCGCTTTCGAAGCGCCAAAGGCCAGAAAATGGTCGACAAGGAAGGCTGCGCCGCCGACGTCGATCGACATCTGAAAGATGGCGGGATCCTGTCGCTGTTGGCTGACCAGCACGCCGGGCCGAAGGGATGTTGGGTCAACTTCATGGGGGCCCCTGCGTCATGCCACAAGGCGTTGTCCCTGTTTTCGCTCAGCGCCGATGCTCCCATGGTTGTCGGTTCGACGCGGCGGGTGGGCGGCAAACCCATGCAGTTTGAAATCGCCTGCAAAGCGATCGCCGACCCACGATCGGGCGACGAAGACTGCGCCTCGGTGACTTCGCTGACAAACTGGTACAACCGGCATCTGACCGCTGCGATTGGCGAATCGCTGGAACAGTACTGGTGGCTGCACCGGAGATGGCGAGAGCCGCCGGCAAAGGTCGCCAAACGACTGGCCCGCGCCGCCTAGAAAGCGTCGCCTAGACGACGCCGCGTTGGCATCGCTGCGTAGCCGACGCTGCTTCGAAACCGCCGCGTCTGTTTCGCTCGGTTCCGCCCCTGCCAGACGATGGAAGATCGCTGGTCATGGCAGGGGGATGATCATCCGTGTTCGGTCTCGGGCGATTGCACTGCTATTCCGCAGGGCCAGTGCTGACGATCACTTGGCTTGGGCGGATCACGCGGTCGTGCATTTGGAATCCGGTGGCTGCGACATGCGCGACGATGCCAGCCGGTTTGTCGGAAGGCATCTGCGAGATCGCTTCATGAAAGTTCGGGTCAAACAACTCGCCCTCGGCAGGGATTTCGCGAATCGAGTGTTTGGCCATCATGTCATCCAGTTGCTTGGCAACGATCGCCACACCGTCTCTTAGCCCAGCCACATCGGTGCCATCGCCGGCTGAATCGATCGCACGGTGCAGGTTGTCGCGAACCTGAAGGATATCGTTGACCAATGGCACGGCGGCGTACTTCACCTGGTCTTCGAAGTCACGACGCATTCGTTTGCGAAAGTTTTCAGCTTCGGCCTGCGCCATCAAGACTCGCTTGTCGGCCGAATCGGCTGCTTCGCGAAGTCGTTGCATTTCGTCGTCGCGGGTCTCGGTGAACTGCACCGATGGTTCGCCGTCGTCCTGTTGGCCGCTGGCGTCAAAGGCTGCGTCGGTGGCGTCAAATTCGTCCGAGTCTTGATTTTGGTTTTCGTTGGTCATCTTCGTTTCTGCTTTGGGATGCGGGTCATCTGGGAAAGATGCAGTCGACCCAATGATGGACAGAGGCCGATGCGGATGGCGCGATCAGCTCTCCGTTTCGGAATCGAAAAAGGTTTTCAGTTTGTCCAGGAAGCTAGTCCGGTGCGGCAGAACCGATTGGTGGTCCAGTTCCGCCAATTCTCGCAACAGCCGTTCCTGTTCCGCGTTGAGTTTCTTGGGGACCTCGACAAACACTTGCACCAACAGGTCACCGGCGCGACCGCCACGGGGATCGACGACGCCTTTGCCTCGCAGCGTAAAGACCTCGCCACTTTGCGTTCCACGTTCGATCCGCAGCGATTGGGGACCGTCCAAGGTTGGCACATCGATCTCTGCCCCCAGGGCTGCCTGTGTGTAGGAGATCGGCAACTGCAGGATCAAATCGCTGCCGTCACGTTTGAACAGTTCGTGCGGCTTTACCGTTACGAAGACATAGCAGTCGCCCACCGGGCCACCATCGGGGCTGGCTTCGCCTTCACCCTGCACGCGAACTCGCATCCCGTCGTCAACACCGGCGGGGATCGTAACGGTCAGTTCGGCCTTCTTGTTTTCCAGGCCCGTTCCACGGCAATCGCCACAGGGTTGCCCGATGGTTTTTCCGCTGCCGCGACAATCCGGGCATGCGGTTTGGACACGCAGGATTCCGGCCGACTGGATCACCTGGCCGTGCCCGCCGCAAGTCCCGCAGGTGGTCGGCTGGCTGCCGGGGGCGGCGCCGCTGCCATCGCAGGTTTCGCACTGCACCCGCCGGCGGAACGAGATGTCCTTGCGAACGCCGCGAGCCGCTTCTTCCAACGTCAGTGTTACGTTGCAGCGGATGTCTGCACCGCGGCGAACCCGGCGTCGGCCGCCACGGCCACCACCACGATTGCCGAACAGATCGCCAAACATCCCGCCGCCAAACAGGTCACCGAAGGCGTCAAAGATATCTTCGACATCGCCGTACTGGTGAACGCTATCGACACCGGCGTGGCCGTGCTGGTCATAACGCTGCCGTTTTTCGGCATCCGAGAGGACTTCGTAGGCTTCGGTCGCTTCTTTGAACTTAGCGACCGCCGTATCATCGTCGCGATTTTGGTCGGGATGGTACTTGATCGCTAGTTTGCGATAGGCGCGATCGATGTCGGTCTTTTGGGCCGTCCGTTCGATGCGCAGTATTTCGTAATAGCAGGTCTTTTCGGCCATGCGTTTCCAGTCACCAGCCCCCACAGGGACGAAAGAGAGTTGTGTGGGACAATCAAGCCCGCACCGTATCGTGCAAACGAATCAAAGCCCCAGCGGGGCGACACGATCGAGGGAGCTTTCCCGGTCGGTGTCCGTATCGCCCCGCTGGGGCTTTGATCGATGATTCCATCCAAATGCCGGGGGCAGGTCGCCCCCGGAATGTGTCTCGGTCGATCGCTGAGGTTCAGCGATCGACCATGTTCAAACAAGTCTTACGAGATCACGCCTTCGGGAGCTCGCTTCTCTTTGTCTTCTTTGTCGTAGTTGGTCACCAAGGCTTCGGTGGTCAACAACAGGCCAGCGATGCTGGCTGCGTTGGACAATGCCGTGCGAACAACCTTGACCGGGTCGATGACACCAGCCTTGATCATGTCGGTGTATTCGCCGGTGTGGGCGTTGTAACCGATCGATAGACCTTTTTGGCTGACTTCGTCGACCACGACGCTGCCGTCGATGCCGCCGTTGTCGGCGATCTGACGCATGGGAGCATCCAGGGCGTGCAAGACGATCCGGACGCCGACCTTTTCGTCGCCTTTGGCTTTCTTCAGTGCAACTTCGAGTGCTTCGCGGCAACGAACCAGTGCAACGCCACCACCGGGCAGGATGCCTTCTTCGACAGCTGCGCGAGTCGCGTGCAAAGCGTCTTCCAAGCGAGCCTTGGTTTGCTTCATTTCAGCTTCGGTTTCTGCACCGACGCTGATCACAGCAACGCCACCGGCCAATTTGGCCAATCGCTCTTGGAACTTTTCCTTGTCATAGTCGCTGTCGGTTTGCTCGATCTGAGCACGGATTTGCGAAACCCGTTTATCGACATCGGCACGCTTGGCGGCACCTTCGACGATCGTGGTGTTGCCCTTGTCGACGGTGACCTTCTTGGCGCGACCGAGTTGTTCCAGAGTGACGTTTTCAAGCTGGATGCCCAGGTCTTCGCTGATCAGCGTTCCGCCGGTCAAGCAGGCGATATCGCCCAACATCGCTTTGCGGCGATCGCCAAAGCCAGGTGCCTTCACAGCACAGACGTTCAGCGTGCCACGCAGTTTGTTGACAACCAGCAGAGTCAACGCTTCGGCGTCCACATCTTCGGCGATGATCAACAATGGTTGGCCGGTACCAGCGGTCTTTTCCAACAACGGCACCAAGTCACGGATGTTGCTGATCTTCTTTTCGTACAGCAGCACCAACGCGTTTTCCAGGTTGGCTTCCATCGTGCCGGGATCGGTGATGAAGTACGGCGAGATGTAGCCCTTGTCGAACTGCATTCCGTCAACGTAGGTGACTTCGGTGTCGCGGCTCTTGCCTTCTTCGACCGTGATCACGCCGTCTTTGCCGACACGTTCCAGGGCGTCTGCAAGCAGACCACCGATCACGTTGTCGTTGTTTGCCGAAATCGCACCGACGTGGGCGACTTCTTGCTTGCCGCTGACAGGGCGACCCATTTCGATCAAACGCTCCGACGCGGCAGCGACGGCCTTGTCGATTCCGCGACGGATCGCGGCAGGGTTGCTGCCAGCGACGATGTTACGGAGACCTTCTTTGAAGATCGCTCGTGCAAGCACAGTCGCCGTTGTTGTGCCGTCACCAGCCAAGTCGCTGGTCTTTTGCGCAACTTCGATGACCAACTTGGCGCCCATGTTTTCGAATCGGTCTTCCAATTCGATTTCCTTGGCCACGGTCACACCGTCTTTGGTCACGGTCGGACCGCCGAACGATTTGTCGATGATCACGTTGCGCCCGGTGGGGCCCATCGTTACCGCGACGGCGTTGGCCAACTTTTCCACGCCGGCCAGCATTCGGGCACGTGCGTGATCTTCAAAAAGCAGTTGTTTTGCCATTGGTTTTCCTTCGGAAAAAAATGTTCAGTTTTCAGGGTTCAGTTTTCAGTCAAGGGACACTTCTGGGGATCGGCGGAGTGCGGAAGCGCCGCACTGGCCGATCACCGAAGACTGTCATCTGAAAACTTCTTACAAGACCTTTGCCAAGATGTCGCTTTCGCGAAGGATCTTCATTTCCTGGCCATCGACTTCGATGTTGCTGCCGCCGTACTTGCCGTAGATGACGGTGTCACCAACAGCAACCGACAGTTCGCCACGATTGCCGCTGTCCATCAATTTGCCTGGACCAACAGCGACGATCTTGCCGCGTTGTGGCTTTTCTTGTGCCGAATCGGGAAGCACGATTCCACCAGCGGTGGTTTCTTCGGCGTCTTCGGGTTGAACAACGACGCGATCATCCAAGGGACGGAGGTTCAGTTTGGCCATTTTTGTATTCCGTAGATTTATAAAGTTTTGTTGTTTTGAAAAATGAGAGATAGCTGGATCAGGTGCGAGGCAAAGGGGTGGGGTCAGGCCTTGGGGGAGCCAGGAAGTCGGTTGGGGAACTGGTTCCAGTTCCGGCCGGTGTCATTCCTGGCACCCAATCGCTGACCCTTTGCCGGTGCGACTTACATCATGCCACCCATTCCGCCCATGCCACCCATGTCCATTCCGCCCATGCCGCCACCCATACCACCGCCCATGCCGTGGTCATGATGGTGGTCGCCGCCTTCTTCTTCCTCGACAGGAATTTCAGCGACCAGCGATTCGGTGGTCAGCAACAACGCGGCAACGCTGGCGGCGTTGGTCAGCGAGGTGCGAACGACCTTGGCGGGGTCGACGATGCCGGCTGCGACCAGGTCGCAGTAGACTTCGGCGTTGGCGTCGTAACCGTCGGTTTTGCCCTTCATTTGCAAAACGCGATTGACGACCACGGCTCCGTCCAAACCAGCATTGTTGGCGATCGCACGCAGGGGTTGGTCCAACACGTTGCGGATCACTCGGACGCCCAGCTTTTGGTCGCCTTCGGTTGCTTTTTCAAGCTTTTCGATGGCTGCGCGGCAACGCAACAGAGCGGTTCCGCCACCGGGGACGATGCCTTCTTCCAACGCGGCTTGCGTGGCTGCACGTGCGTCGTCGATCAGAGCCTTTCGCTCTTTCATCTCGGTTTCGGTCGCAGCGCCCACGTTGATTTGAGCCACACCGCCGGCCAATTTGGCCAGACGTTCTTGCAGCTTTTCCTTGTCGTAGTCGCTGTCGGTGTTGGCGATTTCGCGGCGAATTTGTTCCACTCGGCCGTCGATATCAACCTTCTTGCCTGCACCGCTGACGATCGTCGTGCCTTCGCTGGTGATGCGAACTTGTTTCGCACGTCCCAGGTCGGACAGCTTGACGCTTTCCAGATCGATGCCCAGATCCTTGAAGATCGCCTTGCCGCCGGTCAACACAGCGATGTCGCCCAGGATGGCTTTGCGACGGTCGCCGTATCCAGGTGCCTTGACGGCACAGACCGACAAGATGCCTCGCATCTTGTTGACAACCAAAGTCGCAAGCGCTTCGCTTTCGACGTCTTCGGCGATGATCAGCAAAGGCTTCTTGGCCTTGCTGACTGCTTCCAACAACGGAATCATCTTCTTGTTGCTGCTGATCTTTTCTTCGAACAACAGGATGTGACAGTCGTCCAGTTCGACGCTGACTTCATCTTGGTTGGTGACGAAGTGAGGCGAAAGGAAACCGCGATCGAACTGCATGCCTTCGACGAAATCGACGTAGGTTTCGTTCGAACGACCTTCTTCGACCGTGATCACGCCGTTCTTGCCAACTTTGGTGAACGCGTTGGCCAGGACTTCGCCGATTTCAGCATCGTTGTTGCCAGCGATCGTAGCGACTTGCTTGATGTCGCTTTTGCTGTTTTCTTTGATCGGAGTTGCCAACTTGGCGATTTGCTCGACCGCAGCGTCAACCGCTTTGCTCATGCCGCGTGTCAGCGCCATTGGGTCGGCGCCGGTAGCGATCATCTTCAGCCCTTCGCGGAAGATCGCTTCGGCCAAGACCGTGGCGGTGGTGGTTCCGTCGCCGGCCACGTCGTTGGTCTTGCTAGCGGCTTCTTTGACCAGCTGAGCACCCAGGTTTTCAAACGGGTCGTCCAGTTCGATGTCCTCGGCAACGGTCACGCCGTCCTTGGTCACCTTGGGCGAGCCCCAGCCCTTGTCCAACACCGCATTGCGACCGCGAGGGCCCAGGGTGCTGCGGACGGCTCGCGCCAATTTGCTGACGCCGGCCAATAGTGGGCCGCGTGCGTCGTCGTCGAAAACGATTTGCTTTGCCACGACGTTTGTCTCCTGTGGATTCGTCTGTGAAAGGTCTGGGTGACCGGGCGGGACCGAGCCAGTTGGCTCGCCGCCGGTTCACGCAGGGTGAATGATTGTTGTTCGCTATCAGGTTTCGGACGAAGGTTCAGCCGCAGCCGACCGATCCATCGATGCACCGGTGGCAGAAACCTTCGTCGGGCTCTGCTGGTAGCAACCCGTGTGCCGGAACACTCGGATTCGTCCGCAAGTCGCTTGCTGCAAAGAACTTAGTGTGTTTTGCACTCGCTGCGGATGCGGGCCACCCAGGACTGGAATGCCAGCTTGGCAGCGAGGTTTGCTCGGCACGCCTTCCCCGCCTCCCCCCCACCCGGAATGATTCGCCTGATCCATCGACCCCATTGGCGATCCGGCAAGCGGTATCATCCTTCGGACTCAATTCCCCCTCTTCTGCGGCCTGCCGTTTTCCCCCGGACGCTGCACTCTTCGTCTTCTCCTGTATTTCTTTGCCAAGGGCACCCCTCATGACTTCTTCTGCCAAACGCGACGCTCAACATTCGCCTGCTGTCCAAGCTGAGGTCGACACGTTCATGCATGGGCTGATTCGTCGCAATCCAGGCGAGGAAGAGTTCCACCAGGCGGTTCGCGAGGTCACCGAATCGTTGATGCCTTACATCTTGGAAAACCCCAAGTACAAAGAAGCTCAGATCCTAGAACGGCTGACCGAACCGGACCGCATCATCATCTTTCGCGTCACCTGGGAAGACGATCGAGGCAACATCCGAGCAAACCGAGCCTGGCGGGTTCAGTTCAACAATTCGATCGGCCCGTACAAGGGCGGGATGCGGTTCCACCCTTCGGTCACCCAAAGCGTGCTGAAGTTTCTGGGGTTCGAACAGATCTTCAAAAATAGCCTGACTGGGTTGCCGATGGGCGGTGCCAAGGGCGGATCGAACTTCAACCCGAAAGGCAAAAGCGATCGCGAGGTGATGCGTTTCTGCCAATCCCTGATGATCGAACTGCACCGACACATCGGTGAAGATACCGACATCCCGGCCGGCGACATCGGCGTGGGGGGACGCGAGATCAGTTTCCTGTTCGGCCAGTACAAACGTCTGGCCAACAAGTTCGTCGGTACCCTGACCGGCAAAGGATTGTCGTTCGGCGGGTCCTTGGTGCGAACCGAAGCGACAGGGTATGGCTGCGTTTATTTCTGCGAGAACATGTTCAACCGGACGGGCAATAGCATCCAAGGCAAAACCGTCGCCGTCTCGGGCAGCGGCAACGTCGCCATCTACGCAACCGAAAAAGCAACCGAGCTGGGCGCGACCGTCGTCACGTTGTCCGATTCGGGCGGCTTCATCCACGACCCGGACGGAATCGATGCAGAGAAGTTGGCGTTCATCAAAGATCTAAAAGAAGTGCGCCGCGGCCGGATTAGCGAATACTGCGACCAGTACAGCAACGCGACCTTCCACGCCGATACGCGACCTTGGATCGTTCCAGTGGAGGTGGCCCTTCCCTGTGCCACGCAAAATGAATTGAACCTGGCCGAAGCAAAGACACTGCTGAAAAACGGTGTCCAAGCGATCGCCGAAGGTGCCAATATGCCGACCGAGCTGGATGCGGCCTACGCATTCCGCGATGCCGGCGTGCTGTTCGGTCCCGCCAAAGCCGCGAACGCAGGCGGCGTCGCAGTGTCAGGTCTGGAGCAAAGTCAGAATGCACTTCGATTGTCGTGGAGCCGAGAAGAGGTCGACACCAAACTGAAAACGATCATGAAAGACATTCACGAAAAGTGCGTCCGGCATGGCACCGATGGCGACAAAGTCGACTACATCGACGGTGCTAATTTGGCCGGGTTCGTGAAGATCGCCGAAGCGATGTTGGCCTACGGAGCGGTCTAGAGGAAGGTTGGGGGAGGAGCGGGGAGGAAGGCTGGGGAGGAAGGAAAGTTCGAGTTCGAGTTCGAGTTCGAGTTCGAGTTCGAGTTTAAGTTTCTGAGCTGGACTTCTGGCCCGGGACTCAGTCGCCCCCTCACCCCCGCCCCTCTCCCCCACGTTGGCCCCGAGTAGAACTCGCGGCCAACGCGGGGGAGAGGGGAGCCAGTGCTGTGCCAGCCCTCGAACTTGAACTTGAACTTGAACTCGAACTCGAACTCGAACTTGAACTCGAACTCGAACTCGAACTCGAACTTGAACTCGAACTCGAACTTGAACTCGAACTTGAACTTGAACTTGAACTCCCCGGTCCCCCCACATTGCCCCGCGTAGAACTCGCGTCCTACGCCGGGGAAGAGGGGAACCAATGTTTTGCCAGCCCCGGAACTTGTGCTCTGCCCCCCCAGTCCCGGTGGCCCTAGAACTGTGGAGATTGCGGTCTTGGTGCGAACTGTGGATTGGATCGATTCGTTCTGGGATCGACGTACGACTGTCCGGTGATCATCAGGTAGCCGGCGCCCAGGAACATGATCCAAAGCGGTGTCGCGACCACCAGTCCGATGTAACACGCCAACAAACCGACGATCGACAGCAGCATCACGATGATGATCAACAACAACGATGTCATCTTGTTTTCCATCGTGATCGCGAATGATGCTTTGATGGATCCTGTGATTCCAGCCTTGCCGTCGACAACGATGAATGGCCACGACCACAGCAACCAGTACATCAAGAACATGGCCGGCAACAGCACCAAAAACGCCAAAATGATCAACCCGGCAGCTACCCCGCCCTCGACTCCGGCAGCGATCGCCAGGGCGCCGACAGCGGCGACGAGACCAGCGACTAAGCCGCCAGCCAGCATCAGCAGGATGACGCCGCCGATGAAACGGCCGAATATGGCCATCGAAGGGCACAACCGCGAAAACGGTGAAGGTTCATCTCGCGCCACGGCCAGGACAACGCCGCAGTAGCCAAACGTGAAATAGCTGCTTAGTAGATTGAAAAACAGTTGCGACAAACCCGATATCACAGCCGACAAGGCTTCGTTGCCAATCATGTCCATGATCATGCCGATCAGGTTGGGGGCAAACGCAGCAAAGAGGCTGATCAAAAACACCAAGATATATGTGCCGATCAGAACACCAGCTCGTTCCTTGAAAATGGCGAAACCGACTCCGACAATCTCCTCGACGCTACGTCGCCCGATCGGCAACTTGCCGACGAACGTGGTGGCCGGTGGCGTTTCCACGGATGGTTGATACGGATTCGGCTTGGACGAGACAGGCCCCTGGCGATGCCCGTCGACGGTGCTGCCCAGGGGCTGGCTGAACGGGCTGGCACCTGGGGCATCCATCGATCCCGGGATGGGGCTGCCAAATCCCGGGTCACCTGCGCCGGAAGCTCCCGAGTCCTGGTCGCCCATCTCCTGGCCACCGGAGTCCTGGTCACCGAAACCTTGGTCACCGAAACCTTGGCCATCGGTCGCGGGGCCAACCGGCATAGGAACCACGAACTGGGCTTCACAGGCGGGGCATTTGGCAGTCTTTCCCGCGGCATGCTCGGGCAGTTCCAGCAATCGGTTGCAAGCCGGACAGGTTTGGCGAATCATGCTCATCGGATCACTGCGAATCGTGGATTTTTAGTAAAAGTGCAGTCTGCCGGGGCGTCGGGCAGGGCACTTCGGGGGCAGGCCCATTTTCTACACGATCGGGGCGCGTCATGACGATGCCAGCACAGACCCAGTGTCGTGTTCCCCGAGACGTTTTTGTGAGCGAACGTGACGGGGCGTACCGCGAAGCGATTCGTACCACTGTCGCTATGCGGAGGCGCGCGACCTGATGGGCACGCGGTGAAACGAGAAGGATGTAGGCCGGATCAAGGAGCGGAGCGACGATGATCCGGCAATCCCGTGTCCCGAACGCCGCGTTGCAAGCCGGCGAGGTACGCTCCGTTTTTGTTGATTCAACCGGTCGGCATGGTTGTTTGGCGGCGCCGGTGCTATCGTGTCACTTGCCACTTTGGCCTCTGAACCATCCCGTCCCCCTCCCTTCCGCCGAGAGCCCGAAAGCGTGAGCGACGAACTTTCCGTCGATTCGATTCTTGGTCCCGAAGGCTCGATCGCAAGACGATTGCCCGGTTACGAACCACGTGATCAGCAATTGGAAATGTCACGTAAAGTGGCCGAGGCACTGCGTTTGGAGAAACATCTGGTGGCGGAGGCCGGCACCGGAACCGGAAAGAGCTTTGCGTATTTGGTCCCCGCGATCCTGCACGCAACGGCGGACCAAAACGAAATCAGCACCACCGAGGATGGGGAGGGCAAGAAACGCAGCCGCCGCGTTGTGATCTCCACTCATACGATCAGTCTGCAAGAACAGTTGATCGCCAAGGACGTGCCGCTGCTGAACGCCGTGATCCCACGCGAATTTTCCGCCGTCCTGGTCAAAGGCCGATCGAACTATCTGTCGATCCGGCGAATGGACAGAGCGATCGCGAAGAGCACCTCGCTGCTGGCAACCGATCAACAACACAGCCAGTTGCGATCGATCAAATCGTGGAGCAAGGATACGCCGGACGGTTCCAAGTCGACTCTTTCGATGCGCCCTGACCCTGTGGTCTGGGACGAAGTCGTTTCCGACACCAGCAACTGTTTGGGGCGAAACTGCAAGCACCATAAAGATTGTTTCTATTTTCGGGCTCGTCGCCGTGCGATGAATTCGCAATTGATGATCGTCAATCACGCGATGCTGTTTTCGGACATGGCGCTGCGTCGGCAAGGGGTGTCGATCCTGCCGGACTACGATGCCGTCATCCTGGACGAATGCCATACGATCGAAGCCGTTGCCGGCGACCACTTGGGGCTGCGGATTTCCAGCGGCCAGTTCGACTATTTGTTCGACCGACTTTATAACGATCGCACTCAAAAGGGTTTGCTGGTCGACAAGGACTTGGTCACGCTACAGAACTTGGTCGATCGTTGTCGGTTTGCCGCGACCAACCTGTTCGCCGATCTGTTGGACTGGTACGACCAAACGAAGACCAAGAACGGCCGCGTGCATCATCCGGACATCGTTGACAATCCGCTGAGTGATGCGATGGAAATCCTAGCGGCGCAGCTTCAAAAACAGGCCGCTGCCCAGAAGCAGGAAACCGATCGCAAGGACTTCGAATCAGCCTACGATCGGATGCTGGGTCTTTCCGGCGGCTTGCGACAATGGTTGCGCCAGGAAATCGAACATTCGGTCTATTGGATCGAACGCACGGGGTCGCGACGAGGCATGGACCGCGTCACGCTGGCCGCGTCGCCGATCAACGTTGGCGACACCCTTCGCAAGGAACTGTTCCAAAACGAAATGATCCGCAGCGTTGTGATGACCAGTGCAACGCTGGCGACTGGCAATGACGACTTCAAGTTCTTTCGTTCCCGAGTCGGACTGACCAGCGGCCTGTCGATTCAAGTTGGCAGCCCGTTCGATTACAAGTCGCAAGCCAAGTTGGTGGTGGTGACTGACCTGCCGGATCCATCGCGCGAACGGGAAGCGTTCGAAAAGTCGTTGCCCGCCCAGATCAAACGCTTCGTCGGGCACACCAACGGGCATGCCTTTGTGCTGTTCACCAGTTACGGGTTGCTGAAACGTTGTGCCGACGCGGTGGCCGCATGGTGCGCCGAAAAGAACCTGCAGTTGTACACGCAGGGCGGCGAACAAAGCCGCACTCAGCTGTTGGACGCGTTTCGCCGAACGCCCAACGGTGTGCTGTTTGGTACCGATAGTTTTTGGCAGGGCGTCGATGTTCCCGGCGATGCGTTGACCAATGTGGTGATCACCAAACTGCCGTTTGCTGTCCCCGACCATCCGCTGCTTGAAGCTCGCTTGGAATCGATCAAAGCCAGTGGCGGAAATCCGTTTGGCGACTACCAGCTGCCCGAAGCGGTCATCAAGTTTCGTCAGGGATTTGGACGGCTGATCCGAACCCGTTCCGACCATGGCATCGTCGTCGTCTTGGATCCGCGGATCAGGACCAAACCGTATGGGCGGACGTTTATCAATTCGTTGCCCGAGCTGCCGATCCACTACGTTTCAAAAGTGAAGCGTAAGAAATCGTAGGCAGCCCCCGCTTTTAGCGCAGTCGGTCATGAAATCGGCCGCGAAATGATGCCGCCATCGTTTTATGGATTGGAACGACGCCTGCGGCAATGTACGGTCAGACGGCATCGCCAGTGATTTTGCGGACTGCTTGGGAATGGTTTGGGCCAGTTTCAAGGGAGTCTACTACAATGCTGGTTAGCTACGTCCTGTCTTTCCACCAGCCAAGTTCGCTCATGCGTTTTTTGTTGTCTTTGCTCTTGGCGATCATTGCCGCGGTCGCCGTGTCTGACGATTCGGTCGTTTTTAATCGCGACATTCGACCGATATTGTCGGAAAACTGTTTCCATTGCCATGGTCCTGATGACGCCAATCGGGCTGCCGATTTGCGATTGGATGTTGAAGGCGAGGCCGACCTGGACGACTTGATCGATCGGATCACGTCGGACGATGAAGACATGCGGATGCCGCCTCTCGATTCCGAGCGGTCGCTGTCGCCTCAGCAGATCGAAACGGTTCGCCGCTGGATCGAACAAGGCGCAGCCTATCAAGGTCACTGGTCATTCATCCCCCCGACTCGCCCGTCGCTGCCCATGGCTTCGCCAGGCGATTCGGACGCTAGCGAACACGGTGGTTCGGTAAACACGGACAGTCCATCGCCCGCGATCGAATTGGATCCCATCGATCAATTCATCCAACGCAAACTGGACCAACAAAAATTATCGGCGGCACCACCCACGGGACCGGAAACGCTGATCCGACGTTCCACTTTTGACCTGATTGGGTTGCCGCCGACGATTGCCGAGATCGATCAATTCCTCGCTGACAAGTCACCGGACGCCTATTCGAAACTGCTGGACCGCTTGCTGGCACGCAAAGAGTATGGCGAACGAATGGCATCGGTCTGGCTAGACGCCGCACGCTACAGCGATACCTACGGGTACCAAGTCGATCGCGACCGATTCGTCTGGCCTTGGCGTGATTGGGTGATCGCTGCCTACAACGACGACATGCCCTATGACCAGTTCATCACCCAGCAATTGGCCGGCGACCTGTTGCCGCCGGGGCCGTCCCCCGCAGCCACTCGTGATCAAATACTGGCGACCACTTTCAACCGGCTGCATCCACAAAAGGTCGAAGGCGGCAGCGTGCCCGAAGAGTTCCGGATCGAGTACATCGCCGACCGCGCCCAAACGGTAGCGACCGCGATGATGGGCCTGACCTACGAATGCTGTCGCTGCCACAATCACAAGTACGACCCCATCAGCCAAGAAGAATACTTCCAGCTAACCGCGTACTTTGACAACATCGACGAAGCTGGGCTGTACTCGTATTTCACCGATGCGATCCCGACGCCGACCTTGTCGCTGCCGACACCCCTCGAAGAGTCCAGGTTGGCAGAGAAACAGAAAGCTGTCGCGAAGGCCGAGCGACGGATCGCAGCGGCGAAGAAGCAAAACCGCGAGTTCTGGGAGCAACAGATCAGCCAGCAACGGTTCACCGATTTACAGTTGGCCGACCCGATCTACACCAACGACTTCGAACAGTCGCCACCGGGACGAAACAAGATCGCCGATGGTATTGATGGCAACGCGTTTCGATTGACGGGCGACGATGCCGTCCAGACGCCGGTTGGCAACTTCAAACGCAGCGAACCGTTTTCGGTTTCGATGTGGATCAAGACGCCGGACGTCAAAGAACGCGCCGTCGTGTTCCACCGTTCACGCGCGTGGACCGACGCCGCCAGTCGCGGTTACGAACTGTTGATCCACGAAGGGAAACTGCAGTGGTCACTGATCCACTTCTGGCCCGGCAATGCCATCAGTATCCGTACCCTGGACCCGATTCCAGTCGACCAATGGGTTCACGTCACGGTGACCAATGATGGGGCCAGCCGGGCCGACGGTTTGCGAGTCTATGTCGACGGGAAACCAGCTGCGACCGAAACCGTTCGCGACGCGCTGACCAAAAACATCACCGGCGGCGGTGGCGACACGATCGCGATCGGCGAACGATTCCGCGATCGGGGTTTCAAGAACGGGTTTGTCGATCAAATGCGAGTCTTTGATGTCGCACTGACCGACTTGGAAGCACGCAACCAAGCGAACGGTCCGGTGGCAAGCGACGACGTTCCGTTGCACGTTGACCACGCCATCCTGCGGCACGACGTTGACGTCATTAAATCCGGGCAAGCGTTGGCCGCGGCCAGGTCGGAATTGTGCAGCGTCCAGGACGGACTCCAAGAGATCATGGTGATGCGTGAACTCGATACCGCTCGCCCCAGCCACCTGCTGGCCCGCGGCGAATACAGCATGCCGGGCAAAGTGGTCCAACCCGGAACCCCTGCGGCATTGCTGCCGTTCCCAACCGATGCGCCGGCCAACCGACTGGGGCTAGCGGATTGGCTTTGCGATCCACGCCACCCGCTGACGTCGCGCGTTGCCGTCAATCGATTGTGGCAAATGTTGTTCGGTGTTGGGCTGGTTCGCACGCCCGAGGACTTTGGCAGTCAAGGCAGCCCGCCGTCCCATCCCGAACTGTTGGACTATCTAGCGATCGAATACATCGACAGTGGTTGGGACACCAAAGCGATGCTGAAACGGATCATGATGTCTCGCACCTATCGACAATCCAGTCGCCATCCGGACCCGACATCGATCCAGCAGGATCCAACCAACGTTTACCTAAGTCGTTTTCCGACCTATCGATTGCCGGCGGAAATGTTGCGTGATGCGGCGCTAGCCATCAGCGGTCGTTTGGTCAAAACCATTGGTGGTCCGCCCGCGAAACCGTACGAGGTCGAAGCATCGTTCAAGCCCGTCGATCGCGACAAAGGCGATGGGCTGTATCGACGCAGCCTGTATACGTATTGGAAACGAACTGCGCCGGCTCCGGTGATGATGACCCTGGACGCTCCGTCGCGTGATGTGTGCCGCGTCAGTCGCGAACGAACGGCTTCTCCGCTGCAAGCATTTGTCATGTTGAACGGGCCACAGTACATCGAAGCGGCACGCGGCCTGGCCGAAACGCTAGCCCAGAAACATTCGCCCGATCAACTGGAATCCGGCGGTGTGACCGAAGCGTTCCGTGCGATCACCAGCCGCACGCCCACCAGCGGCGAACAGGAAGTGTTGTCCAAGCTTTATCAGCAACAACTGAAATACTTTCGCGATCAAGCGGATCGAGTCGATTCGTTTTTGCGGATCGGCGATGCCCCACCCGACCCATCCGTGTCAGGCCCGTCGGTTGCGGCGATGACGGTCGTGGTCGGCACATTGATGAACTACGACGGAAGCATGGTGAAACGATGAATTGGAACCTATCACGACGATCGTTGTTGCAACAAACCGGGCTCGGTTTCGGTGCCTTGGCGGCCAGCGACCTACTGGCTTCGGCGGATGGCACTGGGGGCGGCATCCTGTCGGCGCTGCACCACGCGCCCAAGGCCAAGCGAGTGATCTTTTTGTTTCAATCCGGTGCGCCATCGCAGATGGACCTGCTGGACTACAAACCACTGCTGAACGAAAAACAGGGCCAGGAACTGCCGGATTCGATTCGGGGCAGCCAGCGTTTGACAGGGATGAGCGGGAATCAATCCAGTTTGCCACTGGTGGGGTCACCGTTCAAGTTTTCGCAGCACGGCCAGAACGGGGCCTGGGTTAGCGAATTGATGCCCCACACCGCGTCGATCATCGACGACATCTGCGTCGTCCGATCGATGCACACCGAAGCGATCAATCACGGACCCGGTGTCACGTTCATGCAATCGGGCAGCATGATCCCGGGACGCCCCAGCATGGGGGCCTGGATGGATTACGGTCTGGGGACCGAAAACCAGGATCTGCCGGCCTTCGTCGTGATGACGACCAAAGACCAAAATTCGGGGCAGCCGCTTAGCGCCGGACTGTGGGGAAGCGGTTTTTTGCCAAGCAAGCACCAGGGCGTTTCGTTCCGAAGCGGCAAGGATCCGGTCCTGTACCTGTCCAATCCCGATGGTATCGATACCAGCAGTCGGCGGGCGTCGATGGATGCGCTGGCCGGACTGCACCAGATGCAGTTGGACCAGGGCGCCGACCGATTGGTCGAAACACGATTGGCCCAGTACGAACTGGCCTTCCGAATGCAGTCATCGATTCCCGAAGCCACCGACTTTTCCGATGAATCCAAGGAAGTCGTCGAATCCTATGGGCCGGACGCCAAGAACCCCGGCTCTTTTGCCGCCAACTGTCTGATGGCTCGGCGACTGGCTCAGCGCGGCGTGCGGTTCATCCAGCTGTACCACAAGGGATGGGATCACCACGGCGGACTGCCGCAGGGACTGCCCCGGCAATGCAAACAGACCGACCAACCGTCGGCGGCCTTGGTCAAAGACTTGAAACGGGTGGGGCTGCTCGACGACACCCTGGTGATTTGGGGCGGCGAATTCGGCCGCACCAATTACTGCCAAGGAAAATTGACGGCCACCAGTTTCGGCCGCGACCACCACCCGCGTTGCTTCACGATCTGGATGGCTGGCGGCGGCATCCAACCAGGCTTGGTTTATGGCGAAACCGACGAATACGGATACAACATCGTCGACAAGCCGATCCATATCCACGATTTGCACGCAACGATCCTGCATCAGATGGGAATCGACCACGAGCGGCTGACGTTCAAGTATCAAGGCCGCAATTTTCGATTGACCGACGTTCACGGACACGTCGTCCACGACATCCTGGCCTGATCGAGGTTGGGGGCGGGCGGTCAGGGCTACTGACGCAGGGGTCGAAAGCGTTACACTCTCCCTTTTAGCATCCGATTGGCCGCTGTTTAGCACGGCGCTTTTTAGATTTCCGATCGACGACGAATCTGTTCAAAGTAAAGAGAGAGCACGGGATGAGTGATTCCAAGGTTACCGGTGTGGTGCATTTGATCGAAGAAACCAAGACCTACGGTGCCAAGGGCTTCCGCAAGCGAATGGTGGTCCTGGAACAAGACAAGGGCAGCTTCACAAATTACGTCCCCGTCGAATTTACCCGTGATTCCTGCGACACCGTTGATGAATTGAAGGTCGGTGACGAGGTCGAGGTGCAGTACCGCCTCAATGGCCGCCGTTGGCAGAAAGACGAACAAAGCGAAGTGCGTTTTTTCGTCAACGTCGAAGCGATGTCGTTCCGGATCACCGGCGATGGCGCCCACAGCGATTCGATGAGCGAACGGGTCAGCGACCCCAATGACGCGTTCAGCGAAGCAGGCGACGACGAAGCCCCGTTCTAAAGACACGGGTCCAGAAACGCGTCACCATCGCTGCGGATCCCCACCGGGATGCTCCGTTCGTAGTACCGGATTCAGCCGGCCTTTTCTGCGCTACGCGGTGTCGCTGCGCGGCCCCGATTTCGCCTGAAGAGAGCGTCCAGGTTACGCAGCGTCGCAGAGGCAAAAGCATCCTGCCGCGCGGGCGGGGCCCAAGGATTCAGCGTTGCCACTGTCCCCTCACCTCGGCCCTCATCCCCCTGAATTATCGAAGCTCCACTTCGATAATCCAGGGGGATGAGTGGGGCAAAAGAAAACCAACCAACCGCAGTGTCTGCCCACCTCGTTTTGCCCCCTCTCCCCCGCGTTGAACGCCAGTTCCGCGCGCGTTCAATGTGGGGGAGAGCGTTGGGGACAGGGGGGGAATGCAAGCGAAGTCCCGCCTAACCAGACGCGACTATGCGCCCGTCTTCGTCGTGACTTCGAAGCCTAGGTCGCGGATCATGTCGTAGTCTTCTTGTGGGGCCTGTCCCTTGGTGGTCAGGTAATCCCCCACAAACAGGCTGTTGGCGACGTACAGGCCCAGGGGCTGCATCGAACGCAGGTGAATTTCGCGTCCACCCGAAATCCGCAACTCTCGCGTTGGGTTGACGAAGCGGAACATCGCGAGGGCTCGCAAACAATCGTTGGGGGTTAGGTCGGCATTCCCCTGCAGCGGTGTTCCTTCGATCGCGTTCAGGAAGTTCAGCGGGATCGATTGCACGCCTAGCTCTTGCAGGTCGAAAGCCATCGATACGACGTCTTCGTGCTTTTCACCCATTCCGATGATGCCGCCGCTGCACATTTCCATGCCCGCATCGCGGACGTGTCGCAGCGTCTGGACGCGGTCGGCATAGGTGTGCGTGGTGCAGATGTCGGCGTAGTGATCTTCGCTGGTGTTCAGGTTGTGATTGACGCGATCGACACCGCAGGCCTTCAAGCGGTCAGCCTGTTCACGCGTCAGCAGCCCCAGACAGGCGCAGATATCCAGTCCGTGCTTTTCCTTGATTTCGGGCACGATGGTCTCGACCGCGTTCATCTCGCGTTCGCTGGGCCCTCGAGCCGAGATCACCAAGCAATACGTCTTGGCACCTCTTTCGGCCGCCATTTCAGCGGCTTTCATCAGATCATCCCGTTTCAGGATGTTGTGCTTGGGCACGGGAGCCGTCGAGATTTTCGACTGGCTACAGTAGTGGCAATCTTCCGGGCACAGACCGCTCTTGGCGCTCATTAGAAAATACAGCTGGACCGTTCGGCCGAAGTGCTGCTGACGAATTCGGAAACCGGCCGCCAGGATCGCCAAGATATCGGCGTCGGGGGCTTTCAGGATTTCGAGCGCGTTTTCGCGGCTCAAAGATTGCCCCGCCAAGACCTCATCGGCCCAGCGGTCGTATCGATTAGTAGCTACAGCGGTCGTTTCGACGTTCAGCATCGCTTCACGTTGCGTTGGAGGTGGCGAGTTGCGACCGGCGTTCCGATCGTCCACTATGGTGCCGCCCTGGCCGCTACTCGACAAGTCGCCTTTGTTTTCCTTTGGCAGCCGCCAGCCCTCCGGATCCCATTCATTCATGCATCCCGTCTTCCTTCGCATCGGATCGCTCGCCGAAATTCATGCCGCCAAGGCCCCCGAACCGCTATCCCGAGGCCGCCGAGTGATTGCACGGACCGGGCGTGGGACGGAATTGGGCGAAGTCGTTGGCCCCTGCCGAGACTCGCAAAAAGCCGCCGATTCGATGGTTTCCGTGGTCCGGGCGACCACCGAAGAAGACGAATTGCTGATCCGGCGTCTGGATCGGCACAAACGCGAAGCGGTCGAGGCGTGCCGGGCGGCGCTGGCAGAGGCGGGGTCGGTGGCCTGCCTGTTGGACGTCGACCAAATTTTTGACGGCGGCACTTTGGTGATGCATTTTTTGGGCACCGTCGACGAAGTCGCCACGACGGTCACCCGATCGGTGGCCGAAAAATACGAATCCATCGTCCGTAGTCGACACTTTGCCAAATTGCTGAAAGACGGTTGCGGCCCCGATTGTGGCACCGGCGAAGGCGGCGGATGCGGGGGCGGTTGCAGTGGGTGCGCCGTGAAGTGTCGCTAGCGTGTCGCTGGCGTTTCCATTGCTGGCAGCCGATCGTTCAAAAAAACCTACCGTCCAAGCTTTTTTTCCAAATTCACGACATCGGACCAGGTTGCCGGATCCATCCGCGCCCGGCGAATTCTTCGCTTAGCGGCTGGACCGATAGCTTTGCCCGGCGCTGACGTAGTGATCGGCAGCGTGTTTGGCGCGAGCGACGTTTTCGGGGGTTAGTTCTCGGACCACTTTCGCAGGCACGCCGACCGCCAAGTGCCCCGGCGGGATCTCCATTTTTTCAGTCACCACGGCGCCGGCGCCCACGATCGCGCCCGCACCAATCTTGGCTCCGTTCAAGACCACCGCGCGGATGCCGATCATCGCTCCGTCACCGACCGTCGCACCATGGACGACTGCCGAATGACCAATCGTGACGTCCCGGCCAATCACGCAGGGGAAACCCGGATCAGCGTGCAACACGCACAGGTCTTGCACGTTCGATCGGTCCCCAATGGAAACCGATTCGGTGTCACCGCGAATCACCGCGCCAAACCATACGCTTGCACCGGAGCCTATGTCGACTCGGCCGATCACCGTCGCGTTTTCAGCGATGAATGCCGACGCGTCGACTCGATCGGGTTGAAATTCAGTATCCATGTTCATACCTTGACGCCACAAAAAATTCGAATCGCTGCTTCTGCATCCGCGACGGCAAGCCCGTGCAGAGTTCGGGTTTTCGGATCCAAGCAAGTCGATATCAATGCCGATTCGTTCATGCTGGCTAGCCCGCGGTAACGTTGTGCCGAGTATCGCATTCCCTTCGCATCCAAAGCCGATCGGATTCTCTGGTAGTGATCTTCGTTGTAAGCGTGCAACCGATCATCGGTATCGGGTGACGAAAATTCGTAGAGTGGTGCGCGAGCCACACTGATCCGGCCTGATTCCAATAGCGGACGCATGAACCGATAAAAGAACATCGACAACAATGCACCACAGTGGATCCCGTCCGCATCGGGATCGAACAACATGACCACACGATCGTAACGTATCGATGGCAGGTCCTGTTCGGCATCCCAGCCCAAGCCGATCGAATCGACCAACGCACGGTACAGTTCGTTTCGCTTGACCGCTGACTTACCGGCTTTGTACGCGTTCATCGGCTTGCCTTGCATCGGCAGCACCGCTTGCGTGACAGGATTGCGAGCTCGAACAACCGCCTTGGATGCCGAATCGCCTTCGACCACAAAAAGTTCGGCGCCCGAACCCGCACCGTGCTGGTGGCAGTCGTGCAGTTTGGCCGGAACAGTTCGAAACATGGTCATCGGCCAGCGTTTGGGAAAGCGGGGGGGCGGCGGGGCGGGACGAGTCAGTATTGGAATCCGTAACCTGTCGGGCAAGGCGCGCAGGGGGCCAGATCCATCGGGATATCACGCCGGGCCAGCCCATGTTTGTGGTGAATCGCAGGATGGGTTGGGCGGGATCGCCGGGGGCAACTTGATCCGAATCGCCGCGTCTGTCCAGAACCCTATGCGGCCCCCGTCGCATGCCCCATCGCGACAACTGTTACGACCAGAACCGTTTTCCCACCGGATTGGGGTGTCGCGGGCATTTCGGCACTTGGCTGCCATCGTGTGCCTAGCCAGTGGCCTAATCGTTGATGTCGTGAACCTCGTCAACGGGTTTGCGAGTCATCGTTCGCAAGCGTGCCGCGGCTGTCCGAGCCCTCGCCCGGCGGATCGATGAAGCCCCAGCTTACCGCTCACCACTGACGCTTTTGCCACCGATGTTCTTAGCACGAAAACACATTCGCCCTGCCTTGGCTGCATTCGCCGTCGTTCTGATGATCGGAACCGGCGCGGTGGTCGGCGTGCCGATCTACCTTCGGTCGGCCGAAACGGCCAAGGTGAACGCCGCGTACGACTTTCTGTGCGATGTTCAATCCGCCCAACAACGTCACTACGACCAGTATGGCGAATTTTCCCAAACGCTGGACGACCTGGACCTCGCTCGATTGCTGCCGCCGTATTTTTCCAGCGGATCGATCCGGAAATCGGCTTACGACCAGTGGTCATTGACCCTGACTCGCGTCGGTTCAACCTTTGGGGTGGGGGCCTACGACGTCGTATTCAATCAAGACGGCATGGATCAGGCCAACAGCGAACTAGCCGCCAACATGATTCAGCCACGGTTGCGAGGCGATGTCGAAGAAGCCCGCTATTGCCTTGCCGACTGCTGTGACGATCACCATCGAGGCCAAGAATGATCACCGAAGCATTCGCGATACCTGTTGACGGCCCACCCATCCATCAACCACCCGTCCATCAACCACCCAACCACCCATCACGTATCAGTAAGCCGCGGATCGATGGTCCACCCGTCCACGAGCCGCCCGCCATTGATTCACGCAGCAGTGATTCACACAAAACTGATTCTTCGGTCAGTGATCCATTGATCGTTCGGCTGATCCACACACTGAACCAAATGGATCCCGATCGGCTGGGACGACTGTACGAAACCGCCGACCAGAACGACGTTCCTTTTGAACAACTGGCGATCGAAAACGGACTGGCCGACGAACGGTTCATTGCCGAAGCCTACGCCAACCACTATCTGCTGCCGCTGTTCGATCCACCATCGGATTGTCCGCCCCCGATTGATGTGTCGCTGTGCAAGGTTCTGCCAGCCGAACTGTGTTGCCAACACTTGGTGGCGCCCTTGTCGGACGACGGGCAGACGATCGAAGTGGCTGTCTTTTCGCCGGATTCGCTGCTGCTAGCCGACGAAATTCGGTTGATCACTGGGCGGCAGATGCGACCGTTCTTTACAACATTGTCGGTGATGCGAAAACTGTTGGCAGTGATGTACGGCAACCAATCGTTGACCCAAGCGACCCCACCGAAAATATCCGCACCGCCGCCAGCCGGGCGATGGTTCAGCGAGGCCGTCGAACATGGTTCGTGCGGTGCACTGCAACCACCGGCCGCACGGTACCTAAGCGAATTGATCGATCACGTGCTGGGCTTTGGTGCCAGTGATGTCCACATCGAACCTGCCGTCCAAGGACATCGCGTCCGTGTTCGCTTGGATGGTGCCCTGGATGAATTTGCACCGCCGTCACCGGAATGGTCCGAGTCGATGGTCACCCATTTGGTATCGCGAAGCCAAATCGAAGTCGCTGATATCGATATGCCACAGGAAGGTGCGTTCCAGCTTTGCCGCGGGAAAAGACAAGTGGACGTTCGCGTTCACACCTGCCCGACCCACGGTGGACGCAAAACCGTTCTGCACCTGACCGATCATGATTCGTTGCCCAGCGACCTGCTGTCGCTCGGGATGCGTGAACTGGATCGGCGAATCTTGGCCAAGACGCTTTCGGCCGAAAAAGGATTGGTGTTGGTTTCCGGACCGACCGGCAGCGGTAAAAGCGTGACGTTGGCAGCATGCTTGGACTACCGCAACGATCATCGCACCAATCTTTGCACGGTCGAAGAAAACATTGACTTGCCCCTGCCGGGCGTCAACCAAATTCGCATTCGGCCCGACCAAGGTCTGACCTACAGCATGGCACTGCGTGGTGTGCTTCGTCAGGACCCCGATGTGATCCTGGTCGGCGAACTGGACTGCGATCAAACCGCAGCCGATTGCATGCGTGCGTCGTCCAGCGGCCGATTGGTGTTGTCGGCACTGCGCGAAGCAAATTCCGTCGGATGCCTCGGGCGACTCGCCGAATTGAACGTCCGCCCCGCCAACATCGCTCGCAATCTTGCCGCGATCGTCAGCCAGCGGATGGTTCGGCGATTGTGTCCGGACTGCAAGGATCCGCATCCGATCTCTGCCGAACTGGCCAAGAAGTTTGGCATCGATCCCAATCAAACAATGTATCGAGACATTGGATGTCGCAAGTGCCGACAATCGGGGTACCGCGGCAAGTTCCCCGTTTTCGAAGTGATCCGAGTATCGCCAAAGATCGCCGAACTGATTCGCACACGAGCCAACCCCGCGGCCATTCGCAGAGCCGCCGTTGGTCAAGGCACTCGATTGCTTCGACAAGCCGCAATCGATCAGGCCGTCGCCGGTGAAACCAGTCTGAAAGCCGCCTTCGCGACCTTCGGGACACGGTAGCTACCGAGAATTTTCAATCGACGCTGCACGGTGTGAAGCAGGTAGCCAGGTGTGTTTGGCTTGACTTGCCGAGTGGATCACTCTCGGTTCCACCAAACCACGACTTCCGGCGCGTCCACTTTTAAATTGCGGATGAAGTTGCCAGCCGCAAATTCTTGCTTGCCATCGCCATCGAAGTCACCGGTTTCGATCGATAGGTGATAGTGGATGCCGCCTTCGACCTTGGATGGGTGGAACACACCGGGCGCGGTCTGCGTCAACATCACGATCGATGTGGTGTCCAGGTTTTGGGCCTGTTGAATCAGCGGATTGGCCCACAACGAACCGGCCACGACGTCCATGTCGCCGTCGCCATCGAAATCACCGGCCCGCGCCGACAATACGCCTGGCATCTTTCCGATGTGATGATGTTGGTAGGGATACCCGCCCGTGTTTTCGAGCCACTGGATGCTGTGATAGGGTTTCAATCCGCGGTCAAACGAATCGCCGTTGGAATACAAAACATCCAGGTCGCCATCGCCGTCCATGTCCACCAGTTCGATCCCGCTGGATCCGTAGGCGGGATCAGGGGCGCGGTAGATCACCTGGCGATCAAACTGCAGACTGCCATCGCCTCGGTTGATGAACGCCTCGACGCATTCGTGATCCTGGCTGATCAGCGCGACAAAGTCCAAGTGCCCATCACCGTTCAAATCGATGGGGGGAACATGCACAGGCCCGTGTCGTTCATCGATCGCACGTAGTTCGAAGGTGGGAAGCTGGCCGCTGTCGTCGGTACCCATGTTTTCTAGCATCACGATTCGGCCGCTGTTCCGCCAACCGAACACCGCCACCAACACATCCAAGTCGCCGTCACCATCAAAGTCGCCGGGGCGAGCGTCCGATACGCGGCTTAGCCCATCGGCCAAAACGATCGATGTGAACTTTTCTGAATTCGCTTGGCGGCGTAACCAAACCACGCGTCCCAAATCACTGTCGTCGGCATTGAATTCGCCGATGTCCGATACGATCAAATCCAAATGTCCGTCGGCGTCCAAGTCGCCCGCTTCGACGTGAACCGGTTGCAGCAGGGTCGCCAAACGCTCGGTCGTCCCCGCCCGGGTTCCGCCTAGCCAATGCGCCTTCACCGCCCCGGTGCTAATGTCGCAGTAGACCATCGCTGGCTGATCACCGATTCCGATATCCAACCAACGCAGATTGGTAACCGCCGGTGTCCATTCCTCGTCGAATCGAATCTCTTCGCGCGACAATTTCAGGTCGGTTGGGGGATGTCCAAGCGTCGGCCCCAAAATGTCCAGCTCCTCAGGAGCCTGCAGCTGAAAATACTTCAACACATCATCGCGATCAGGCACTCGCAGATCATTGCGGCCGGATGTCACGTACAGCATGAACCCCTGGTCCACCTCGGCGGGCCATTCGTGTTTTGGCGAACTGGATGGCCGCGGCATGACGTGGCAATCCGAGCAGAATTTCTGAACGATCGGCTGCATCTTGCGCAGAAACACATCCGGTTTCAAATCGCTGGCACCGTCCGGAATTTCTCGATCGTCCTGAACGTCTGTCGGATCAGGCGATGTTGCTGGGGCCGACGAAGGCGATGAGGACGGTTTGCACCCCACCAGCGTCAATGTGGTCAAGGCGATGAAACCGGCGAAAATCCGACGAGTCAGCATATCGTTTGGTTCAGCAGAGGTGCGTGTAACATTGAAAATGCCGAGTTCGAAAAAAGTGAACTCAATCAGGTAGACTTGCAGTCTAGCGATGTTGGTCGCAATTCGGCCACTTGGCGTTAGCATCAAAAATCGAAACGTCTGACAACTGAAACGGAACCAACCCGATCGTGATCACTGTCCCCGCATCGCCATCCCACCATTCTGGTCCCGCTATCGACCCAACGATCATCGACCCCATGGACGGCGACCCCATGGACGGCGACCCAGTGATTGGCGACCCAGTGATTGACGCCCCAACGATTGACGCCCCAACGATTGACGTACCGATCCCGGGTTGCCCGACCACCGTTTCCCCGTCCATCGCGGTGGCCGCCGGACGGATCGTTGCTGCAGCTTGCTGTTTGTTGATGGTGTGTGGGTTGGTCGTCGGTTGCGGCGGGTCGCCGGATCCCTCCGGTTCGGTGCCCCAAGTTCCCGAGCGGCCGCTGCGCAAAATGGTCTCGCTGACCAAACGCGGGCTGACCCAACAAGCGTGGGAATGGGCGCCGCAGGTGCTAGAGATTCATGGGGATGATCCCGACGTGATCGCATCGGTAGCCCAACTGGCCTACAAGCTCGAAAAAACGAACGAAACCGCTGACTTGCTGGCCCGTGCCTGTCAGGTCGAATCGTACGTCCGCCCCGACCGAATCGAACAAGCGACGGTGGCGTTGATTGGTGTCGGGCGTCTGTACGAAGCGATGGACTTGTTGGAAATCGCGATCGAACAACATCCCGAACAGGTCAAGACTCGCCGGCTGCTGTTCGACTTGGTCATGGGCACCGAAGATCGGGTACGAGGAGCCGAACATGGTCGCGTGCTGGTGCGTGCGCGTCAGTTTGACATGGAGTTGCTGACCACACTTAGCAATACCGAACGGCGCAGCATGGACCCCGATGTCCTGACCAAGATGACTGATCGAAACGAAGGCGACCGGCGTCCGTTGTTGGGCACCGCCAAGGTGAAGTTTGACGAAGGCGACTACGCAACATCCCGTGATCTGCTGCGACAGATCATCGAGACGCACCCGGACTATTTGCCGGCCCAAGTCCTGCTGGGACGATGCCTTGCAGCGTCGGACCTTCCCGATGAACTGAAACGCTGGGCCGAACAGGTGCCATCGGGCAGCGAAGCCTACCCTGGTTACTGGATCGCGATTGGCGATTGGGCGCGGTCGCGGGGCCAATGGGAAGAAGCGGCAAGATGCTATTGGGAAGCCACCGGATTGGATCCTGACGTTTTAGAGGCTTGGTCGAAACTTGGCACCATGTTGGCCGAACTTCGCACGTCCGACGGTGCCCCGATCACCAAATTGGATCCCGATTTGATCGATCAGGTTCAGGCTCGGTCGACGCGGCTTAGCAAATTCAATCAGTTGAAAAACCGCTTCGAACGAACCGGAAAGATTTCTCGCGAGATCGTTCTAGACATCGTCAACGTTCTGCTGGAACTTGGTCGTCCCTGGGAAGCGGAGGCCTGGGCGTCAGTCGCGATGTCGTTGCCCGAAAACGACGCCGTTCCATTGGAATCTACTCGCACAAAAATCATCCAGCAATTGGATCGGCAAACGCCTTGGCAAACCGTCGATGCCAACCCGGAACTGCAGTTGGATCTGACGCGGTTCTCGCTGCCGTCGATTGCTAAGTCAGGCGGTGGGATGAACAAGAGTCGGTTGGCCCAAACGCCACCGAAGGCGGATTCGGGGCAACCCGGTTCTCGATCGCTCGATCCATCACCGACGGAGCCCGAACCCGGGACGGATCCGATGCTGCAAGCTTGGCGACTGGAAAATCTAGCCGACGCAGCGGGTGTCCAGTTCTTTGGCCGAACCAGCGACCAGTTGGATCAACCCGGCATCATGCTGTACCAAACGTTGGGCTGTGGCGGCGGCACGATCGACTTTGACCTGGACGGTTGGCCCGATTTGTATTTGATGGCGGCCGGTGGAAAGCCGCCTAGTTTCGATTCGGCCGCGAACGAACTGCTTAGGAATCTTGACGGACAGTTTGCCTCGGTAACCTCGGCGTCGGCCACCGGCGATCGCGGATTCGGCCAAGGGGTTGCCGTCGGCGACATCAACGAAGACGGTTTCCCCGATCTGCTGTTGCTGAACTACGGCCCCAACACGCTACTGATCAACAATGGCGATGGAACCTTCGCGGATCAATCGCAGGCTTGGGGGATCCGTTTGGATGCCGATGCGATGATCACTTGGTCGACCAGCGCCGCCATTGCCGATGTGGACGGCGATGGATTGTCCGATGCCGTCGTCGTCAACTACTGTGCCGGTTTGGAACCGACCACCGATGGCTGCCCCTTGGCGGGGACGGATTCGGTTCGGTCATGCACGCCCGTCAAGTTTGCCGCCCACCGCGATTGGATCCTGCAGGGCAAACCACAGGGCACCCTAGTCGACCGCACTGACGACTGGTCGATGCACCCCGCGGTGCCGGGACGCGGCCTGGGGATCGTCGCCGGGTCGCTGGCATCGGGATCGCCGGCATCTGGATCGCCGGCATCTGGATCGCCGGCATCTGGCACCGGCGTCAGTGTATTCGTGGCCAATGACATGACCAACAATCATTTTTGGACATGGGACCAACGCGGCGGCGATGGCGGACAGCCCGCGATGATGGAATCGGCCATGATCCGCGGCGTCGGCACCGATGGTCGTTCACTGGCGCTGGGGTCGATGGGGATTGCAACGTCGGACCTGGACTCCGATGGCGATATGGATCTGTACGTGACCAATTTCGACAAAGAGTACAACACGTTTCATGACCAGCGATCGCCGGGCATGTGGCAAGATCAAACCTCGCCATTAGGACTGGTCGGTGTCACGATGCCGGTGGTTGGATTCGGAACCGAAGCGGTCGACTTGGATTTAGATGGAACGCCAGAACTGGTTGTGACCAATGGACATGTCGATGTCTTTTCGCGTGGCGACGAACGAGTTCAGTACGAACAACCGATGCAGATTTTTCGGCGTGGGTCCGACAACGCCTACGTCTCGATTGCCGATTCAATCGCAGGCGACTATCTGCAAGGCCAGCATGTCGGTCGCGCGCTGTGGACGATCGACGCTGACCGAGATGGTCGAATGGATTTGGTCGTGACTCATCAGACCGAACCGGTGGCGCTGCTGAAGAACCAGTGTCCATCACAGCGAGAGTGCCTGAAAATTCAATTGGTCGGTCGTGGTTGTCAGCGTGATGCCATTGGTGCGACGGTTACGGTATCTTTCATCGACCAAAACGCTGCGGCATCCATGGTTGCAACGCAGACGTCAGGTGACGGTTACCTATGCAGCAATCAACGCGGTCTACGATTCGCGGTGCCCGCCGGCCTGGAATGCTCGATCGATGTTCAATGGCCTGATGGGACCAAGCAAACTCACTCCGCGATCTCCCCCAACGCCGATCTAGTGGTCATCCAAGGGGACGCCCACACCTTCGCCGTTCAATAGATACCGTCATGGCTCTCGCCATCTAATCGGGAGTGGACTTCGCCAGAATTCCCTCGGTCTCGCTGACGAAAAAATGGAATTCTCGCGAATCCCGCTGCGGTGGCTTTTGAGTGGAATCGCGGGCGTTTGTCGCGTTGACCCTGGTAAACAGTTCCGATTATGCGGGCAAATGGGGGTCGACTTGCCTGCGGGGCCGGATTGTGCCGAATGAATCGATACGCCGTGTGTGCGCGTTGTACGCATCGTTTGTGTGATCGATGGGTTCAACCGCCCAGTCCCCAAAACCGAGTCAAGTTGCGATGTCGGCCATTCCTGCTGAATCGTCCGAGGATGGATTCGAACGCGAACCGAACCTAGTTCGGGATATCGCCGCTATCGCATTGGTGGCGTTGACCCTGATCATGGTCGTGTCCGTCGTTACTCGCAGCGCCGCAGATCCCGTCGACACGCCGATCTGGCCGGTCAGCGAGTTCTATTCGCCCGACCTGGTTGTCTATCCACCCAACGACGCGATCACGAACGCCTGTGGCTATTGGGGGGCGTTGTTGTCGTCCCTGCTGTTCGATGCGATCGGGCTGGCGACGGCCTTGGTGATCGCCGGCTGTGGGGGGGTGGCGACAGCATTGTTGATTCGCGGACGGCTCAATGCGCCCGTGCTGCGTTCGTTGGGCGGGACCATCACGGTTCTGGCAACGGCGACCGCAGCATCGCTTTCGCATGCCGCCATCGAAGGCATGCCCGTGGTCGGCGCCGGTGGATACCTCGGCGCGATGACTTCGACATGGTTGCTGCAGCACTTTGCGCCCGCCGGTGGTTGGATTTTGACGTTGACGTTGATCGCGGTGGGACTGCTGCTGACGACCGATTATGCGCTGCTATATGCCGGTCAAAAGATTGTTGCCAAAAGCGCCTTCCTGTCGCGTCGGTCGATGCGGCGAGCCGTCGATGTGTTGCCCGGCAAACGGCTGCGGAAACCATTTACCGATGTGGAAGAACCGATCACGTTGGATACCGAAAACGAAGCCGTTGAACCTGCTGCGACCAGTGATTCGGTGGATGTGATCGATCCGGACAAGCCAGCCCCGGCCGACGCCGCCAGCCAAGACGGGCCGAAGATCAAGTTCAATCGCGCTAAAAAGATTGGGCAAGCCGCTGCCGATGCCGCCGCGGCGCTAGTTCCGGCCTCGGACAGCGAAGCTGAAACCGATGAATATGATGACGGTGATTGGGAGGACGAAGAAGAGGAACCTGTCGCGCAGTCGCCAACTCGCGAGATCCAGTTGGAGGACGAAACCGTTACGGTGCGTCAGGACGGAGCTCACGAAATCGCGGCTCCCAAGAGTGATCCGAAGGTGCGTGCGCCCAAGCAGAAGGACAAGAAAGATCCGCGGGCTGAATTTTTAAACAATGTCAAAGAGTCCGCGCCGTCGGGGCTGGATGACTACACGCTGCCGCCGCTGGAATTGTTGCAGCAAAGCGACGACGTGTGTTACGAAGACCAATTGCAGGAGGTCCGTCGCAAAGCACAAATCCTGGAGGAAACCTTCCGCGATTTCAATTTCAACATCCGAGTCGTCGAGATCGAAACCGGTCCGGTGATCGCGCAGTACGAGATCGAATTGGAAGCCGGTTTGCGACTCAGCAAAATCACTGGCTTGGCCGACGACTTGGCGATCGCATTGCGAGTTCCCAGTGTTCGGATCGTTGCGCCGATCCCT
Organism: Rubripirellula lacrimiformis; assembly: GCF_007741535.1. Taxonomy (NCBI): domain Bacteria; kingdom Pseudomonadati; phylum Planctomycetota; class Planctomycetia; order Pirellulales; family Pirellulaceae; genus Rubripirellula; species Rubripirellula lacrimiformis. The sequence goes on along the minus strand of NZ_CP036525.1, from coordinate 6,005,995 downwards.
GGCAAAAACACCGTCGGCATCGAAGTCCCCAACGAAACTCGCCAGGTCGTGATGCTGCGTGACGTGATCGAGGAATCGGACACCCGCAGTGCCAAAATGAACATCCCTGTCTTCTTGGGCAAGGACGTTTCGGGGAACCCGATGGTGGTCGATCTAGCCAAGATGCCTCACCTGTTGATCGCCGGCCGAACCGGTACGGGGAAATCGGTATGTTTGAATACGATCATCTCGTCCATCCTGATGTGCTGCCGTCCCGACGAAGTTCGGATGTTGATGATCGACCCCAAGATGGTCGAACTGTCCGGCTATGGCCGACTGCCACACTTGATGCACCCGGTGATCACGGACATGAAGAAGGCCGAGGCGATCTTGGCATGGGCTGTCGAGAAGATGGAGGAGCGGTATTCGCTGCTAGCCAAGGTGGGCGTGCGTCACATCAATAGTTTCAACGATCTGGGCCGCGAAGAGATTCTGCGGCGTTTGGAGATCGACGAGGCGGATGAACCGACCGACGTGCCTGACAAGCTGCCCTTCATCGTCATCGTGGCTGACGAGATGGCGGACTTGATGATGACCGCGGGCAAGGACGTGGAAACCCATATCATCCGGCTTGCACAAAAGAGTCGTGCGGTCGGGATCCACCTGATCCTGGCGACCCAGAAACCTACCGTCGACGTCATCACCGGTTTGATCAAAAGTAACCTGCCGGCACGCTTGAGTTTTCAAGTGGCATCCAAGACGGACAGCCGAGTCGTGTTGGACGAAAACGGTGCCGACAAGCTGTTGGGCAACGGGGACATGCTGTTCCTATGGCCAGGCACCAGCACGTTGATTCGCGGACAAGGCACCTACCTATCGGACGACGAGATTGACGCGGTCTGTGCACACTGTAGCCAAAGCGAACAGAACTTCGTCGGCGAACTGATGAATCTGAAGATTGAAACCGAAGGCGAAGCCGGCGAAGGCACGTCGATGGAAGCGATCAAGAAACGCGACGAGCTTTATGACAGTGCGATCGAGGTGGTCATTCGCGAAGGACGTGGGTCCTGTTCGCTGCTGCAACGCTGCTTGGGGATTGGTTACGGTCGCGCGGCGAAACTGATCGACTTCATGGCCGAAGACGGCATTGTGGGCGATTACAACGGCAGCAAAGCGCGAGAGGTCGTGATGACGATGCCGCAGTGGCAGGCGCTTCAGGGATTGGAAACGGACGACGAGCTGGCGGACGACGAAGAAGATGATGAGGTCGAGGAACAGGAAGAAGAGTACGAAGACGAAAGTGAGTACGAGGACATCGAGGAATAGACAAACCATGCTCGCCGGACCATTCTTCACGCTAAGCAACGCACGGGAAGTATCTGGCGAATCCCACTATGGCAGTCCCGACACTTGCTGATCGTGCGTTGCTAACCCAATCGATTTTCACCGCGCCCGTGGTTCCCGGCGGATCGGTTTCGATTCTTTGCCCCTCGCTACCTTTGCCTTTGAGGTTGTTGTGCACGATCCTTCTCATCAGCCGCCCACGATCGGGGCGATCGCCGTCGTGATGCCAGCGGCCGGCAGCGGACAGCGATTTGGCAGTGCCCAAAACAAGCTGTTTGCGATGTTGGCTGGCAAACCGCTATGGTACCGATCCGCGGCCGCGCTGCGTGCTCAGACGCTGGTTGGACGCATCGTCATGCCGGTCTCGGCGGCCGATCGTGTCGTCTTCCAGAACCAGTTCGCCGGCCTCGTGGCGGAATTGGGAATCGAATTGGTCGGTGGTGGCGATGAGCGGTCGGACAGTGTGCGAGCCGGAATGATGGTGCTTGTCGATGACCCCCAAGTACGCTGGATCGCGGTGCACGACGCCGCCCGTCCGCTAGTGACGGACAGCGATTTAACGGCGGTTTTTGATGTGGCTGCACAAACCGGTGCAGCGATCCTGGGCATGCCGGTGCCCGGTACGATCAAGCGGGCGGTGGGAGAAAACGAGGCCACGGCGCGAACCCAAACGGTCGATCGACGTGACCTTTATGTTGCCCTGACCCCGCAGGTCTTCTCCACCGGGTTGTTGAAACAGGCCTATCAAAAGCACAATGGTCGACCTGCCACCGACGATGCCGAATTGGTCGAGCGGATTGGGCACGCCGTGGCAATCGTTCCCGGGCGATCCGATAACCTGAAAATTACCTATCCCGAAGACTTGCTGGTCGCAGAAGCAATCTTGGCCGGACGGACCAAAATAACGGCCGACAACGATCCGTCCGAACGGACCTAGTCCGAACCGCTCGATCGCACGCCAACCGATACATTTCCATCATTTCATTGAAACAACGATGCCGAACACAAACCTTCTAGACGACCTCCGATGGCGTGGCCTGATTCATCAATGCACGGACGAGGTCGGGCTCGCGAAGCTGTTGGCGTCCGGACCACAAACGCTGTACATCGGCTTCGACCCGACGGCATCCAGTCTGCATGTTGGCGGGCTGATGCAGTTGATGATGCTGCGTCGATTCCAAAAAGCCGGACACCGACCGATCGCGCTGGTCGGCGGTGCGACCGGGATGATCGGTGACCCCAGTGGCAAAAGCGAAGAACGGAATCTTTTGTCAGCCGAGAAATTGCAAGAGAACGTCGATGGCGTGGCGGCGCAAATGCGCATGTTGCTGGACTTCGACGGCAGCGACGGTGCGATGCTGTTGAACAACTTTGATTGGATGAAGGGATACTCGTACTTGGAATTCCTTCGCGACGTTGGCAAGAACTTCCCCGTCGGTGCGATGATGGGGAAAGAATCGGTGCGCTCGCGATTGGATAGCGAAGCTGGGCTTAGCTACACCGAATTCAGCTACATGCTGCTGCAAGCCTACGATTTCGTTCACTTGTCGAAAACTCATGGCTGTTTGATCCAAGCCGGTGGCAGTGACCAATGGGGCAACATCACCGCCGGTATCGATCTGGGCCGCCGCATGATCGGCAAACAGTTGTTTGGCGTGACGGCGCCGCTGTTGACGACCAGCGATGGCAAGAAGATGGGCAAGACCGAAAAGGGTGCCGTTTGGTTGGACCCGAATCGAACCAGTCCTTACGAGTTCTACCAGTACTGGAAAACCGTCGACGACGCCGATGTGATGCGATGCATCGCCTACCTGACGGAAATCGAGAAGGATGAACACGACGCACTGACCGAAGCAACCGCGAACGACCCTGGCAAACGTCAAGCTCAAGTGCGGTTGGCCCAGTGGATGACTCAGCTCCTGCACGGCGACGAAGGTCTGGCGACTGCCGAACGAGCGTCAGAGATCCTCTTTGGTGGCGAGATCGGTACCGCGACGGATGCCACGTTGGGCGCCATCTTCGCCGACGTCCCCAGCCAAGAAGTCGAACGATCCAAGTTGGACGGCGAAGGATACTGGATCGTCGAAGCGCTGCAGGCATCGGGATTGGTATCCAGTGGCGGCGAAGCACGCCGAGCGATCAAAGAAGGCGGCGTATACCTCAACAACGTCCGCGCCACCGACGAAAAACAACGACTGACCACAGCAGACCTAGCCAGCGAAACCGTGATGGTATTGCGCCGAGGCAAACGCAAATACAGCCTGCTAAAGTTCTCTTGATCAAAAAAAAGGGCAGGTCTCTTTTCGTGTGCAGAAAGGTGCCGTGCAGATAAAGGTGCCAGGACTCTTTTTCGCGTCACGTGAGACATTTTGCGTCCGGGGAGCTTGGAAAAGAGTCCTGACACCTTTTTTAGCGGGCTAGGGTTTGGCGGCAGATGTTGGCGACGCTTTCTTGGTCGGCCAGATGGAAGGTGGGGATGCGGCTGGCGATGAGGGGGCCAGCCGATGCGCTGTAGTCATTGATGTCGTGTGTGTTGATGATGACGGCGACCGCACGACCGCGGCGGGCCAACGACACCAGCGCCGCGATGGTTTCCGGCGTCGCAATTTGCACGATCACCAACAGTGTGGTGTCGGCGGCAATCTGTGATTCACATTCGATCAACAGTTCGGCCAAGGTCAGACCACCGGTCCGTTCCAGTCGGGCCAACGTTCGATGGATTTCTTGAAACTGCACGGGGCCGCGTCCCGTCGGGATGATCACTGGCCGCAGTCGGTCGTTTTTTTCCTTCATCGCTGCTGCGGCAGCGGCCGCACCGCGTACCCGGTGATCCCCGTCCCAACCTTCTTGGCGAATCCGGTCTGACGCGTCACGTCCGTTGGTGGCCAGTGCGAATGGTTCTCCGGCCTCGTGCAGAGCTGCGGCAATGGACGCGGCCGCTGTCACGGCCAAATCGCTGCGGAACGGTTCATGTTTGGTCGGTGTCGTCGTTTCGTGCAGATCTAGGACCAAGGTGGCACCGATGATGGACGATGGCTCGTAGATCTTGCTGTGCAGCACCCCCGTCCGCGCCGTCGCGGCCCAGTGAACGCTTCGCATTGGGTCGCCGATCTGCCATTGGCGGATGCCACGCAGGCGTGTCGGGTCATCCATCACGCTTTCACGCATACGGATTTCGCCGATCGGTCGCCGTGAACCGATTTCGTAGGTCGTCAGCGGCACAACTTCTGGCAACACGGTCACGTATTGTGGATCCGTGCCGACACGATAACGCCGATACAGTCCCATCATGTCGCCGGTTTCCAACACCGTCGGCCCGACTTGGAAATAGCCGCGGCGATGACAATGAATCTGGTACTCCATCGTACGGTTTTCGTTTGGCCATAGCATCATCACGGCGATCCGTTCGCCTTCGACCGCCAGTGTTGGGTGTGCCGACTGAGTCGTCCAACGTGGCAATAGATCCTCGGCCAATAACCACAGCACCGGGATCCGGCTACGATTGTGAAAGTTCAGTTGAACCTGGATGTGCGACCCAATTTTGACTTCGTCGTCGGCGCCGGATCTTGTGGCAACCGTCGCGGTCGCCCAGGTCTTGGCCAGGAAATAATTGGCGGCAACCAGCAATCCAGCGGCGATCGCGACCAGCACCCACAGCGATGCGCCGAACAACATGCCCATCAACAGGACAGCGGCAATTCCAGCGATGACTGCGAACCGGGGCGACCCGGACGAATCCGATGCAACGCGTTGTTCGACACTCCGGTGAACTCGCGACAGCAGTTGCTGGTCGATTTCATCAAAGCCGTCCAGCAAACCGGAGTCGTTCGTTTGATGCGTTTCTAGTGGGGGCATGGTGGCCGACGTTCGACGAGGGGCTTAGCCGGTTTCGATGGTGGGGACAGCAATCTCGCTGACAATTTCGTCCAGAATCTTTTCGGTCGTGACTTTCCGCAGACGACTTTCCGGACGCACGATCAGTCGGTGATTCAAGACCGGTGCAATGATACGTTTGACATCGTCGGGCAGGACGTAACTGCGTCCTTGGATCGCGGCCATCGCTTGGGCACATCGGAACAGTGCGATTGTTGCCCGTGGGCTGCCGCCCAAGGCCAGGTCTTCGTGCGTCCGGGTCTCGCTGACGATCTGCAATAGGTACTGCCGAACTCGCGGGTCCACGTGGACCTTGCGGACGGCCTCCGACGCGGCCACGATCTCGTCCGCGGTCGCGACCGGTTTCAGACGATCGACGGGATGGCCGAACTGCAATAATTCCAGCATCCGCAGTTCTTCCTTCATCGACGGATACCCCAGACTGAAACGCATCATGAAGCGGTCCAACTGGGCCTCTGGCAACGGGAAAGTCCCCTCGTGATCGACCGGATTCTGGGTGGCAATCACGATGAAGGGTGGGGCCAACGTGTGGGTGGTGCCGTCGACGGTAACGCGAGTTTCCGCCATCGCTTCCAACAGCGACGCCTGAGTACGCGGAGTGGCTCGGTTGATCTCGTCGGCCAATAGGATCTGAGTGAACACAGGCCCCGGCCGGAACTCGAATTCGCTGGTTTTCTGGTTGAAAATTGACGTTCCGGTGACGTCCGTGGGCAGCAGGTCGGGGGTGCACTGGACCCGTTTGAATTGGCAGCCAACACTGCGTGCCAGGGCCCGAGCTAGCATTGTCTTGGCGACCCCCGGAACGTCTTCGAGCAGCACATGCCCGCCTGACAGCCATGTCACCAGTGACAGTACCAGTTGCTTTCTTTTGCCGACGATTGCCAATTCGACATTGCCGATGATTCGCTTGGCCAGCTCGCTCACAGCGGCCGGCGAATCGATTTGAGCGTTTTTTTCGGTCTTCGGAGGCGTTGCCGGCGGTGTCATTCGGACCCAAGATCGTGTGGGAGTGCTAATTCGGCATTACAATTGCAATTATGATGATAGTCTGCCCGAGCCTGCCGCGGTGGCAGTTCCGACTCATGCCGTGTGAAGGTCATGTTGATTCCCAATCTGCTGATAACCGACGACGATGCGGCGTTCCGTCAAGTTCTTTGCGAAGGCTTGGTTCGGCGGGGGTTTCGTGTGACTGAGGCGACTGACGGACAAGAGGCCCTGGATGTGCTGGGCAGCCACGAAGTCCACGTCTGTCTGATCGATTTCCATATGCCACGAATGTCCGGACTGGACGTTCTAAGGCATCTGCATAGTGCTGGCCAATCGTTGCCTTGCGTGTTGATGAGCGCCGATCTGGACGACGATATCCGGCGGGAAGCGGCAGCGATGCGAGCCTACCGTGTCCTGGACAAGCCTGTCCGTCTGAAACAGCTTAGCGACGTGGTGTGCGGAGCGCTGGCGGATGTCTACGGTTGGCGGCCTAGCTAGGCAGCACTGGCGTAGTGGGGTTCGCCAGAATTCCGTTGCGGCTGAGCTGTGAGTCGGGAGTTCAGGCGAATCCCACGACGAATGTCCCCCCCACCCCGCTGCTCCCCGTCACGAACAACCCCCCATGCCACCGACCGCATCCGAATCGATCGTTACCTTTGGACTTTGGCCGCTGGCCGGCATCACGACGATGGGCGTCACGGCCCAAGATGCCGATGACACGATGGCCGCCGCGATCGAATCCGGGATCACCGCTTTCGATACCGCGCTGAGCTACGGATTCGATGGCGAAAGTGATCGACTGCTGGGACGCTTCATTCGTGCCGATCGCGATCGGTTCACGGTAACCGGAAAAGTGGGCCAGCGTTGGTCCAGTGACCGCCAACGCGTCGTCGATGGCCGCCCGGAAACTTTAGCTGCCGACGCCGAGACATCGTTGCGGCGGATCGGCATCGAACAATTCGATGTGTTGATGTTGCATTCGCCTGATCCCGCGGTCCCGCTGGAGTCATCGGCCGAAGCGATGGACAACCTGGTCCAACGTGGGCTCGCGAAACGCACCGGGATTTGCAACGTTGATGTCCAGCAACTGAGAACGTTCGCCAGTTCCGCGGCGTGCAGTGCGGTTCAATGCCCGTTGAATTTGCTGCAATCGGATTCCTTGAACGAACTGATTCCGACTGCTGCAGAGTTGGGTAGCGAAGTCCATGTGTTCTGGGCACTGATGAAGGGACTGCTGGCCGGCAAGATCTCTCGCGATCATGTGTTCGCCGAGGGCGATAGTCGTAGCGGTTACGAAATCTTTCAAGGCGAACGTCGTCGCCACGCCCACGACGTCATCGACGCGATGCAGCCCATCGCCGAATCGAATGGATGCACCATCGCCCAACTGTCGATCGGCTGGGCCGCTTCCCAGCCCGGCGTGACGTCGGTGCTTGCCGGTGGCCGACGGCCGGACCAAGTACGCGAACTCGCTGCAGCCAAGCGATTGTCACCCGAGATCGTCGACCAGCTGAATCGTCTCGTGAACCCGGCCTGATGTCAGGCGCCTGTCTCGTCGCAGCAACGAATTCAGCTTCACCCACCGCGATTGTCTGCGACGGTCTGTCGATTGAGTGAGCCGTGATCGCGTGAGCGGCCGGGAATTCCCCCCCCCAATACCGTGGCATCATCGCCAGTGGCTCGCGAGTCCAACGGGTATTCCGTGTCAATCAGCAGCGCGGCGCAGAATCCGACGGCATAGGGGGGGAAGGCCGAAAATTTTGGCGAGATTCGCCAGGCGGGTTCCGATGGCGCCAATTCGGATCTGCGCGTCGACGATATGATTCGAACCTACGTTCGATCTCTGGATGCCGATCCCGCCCCATCGGGGTCACTCGCTGCGTCGACGGCGTTTTCGTCCGGATGGTGCGAACTTCTGGCGTACTTCTCGCACCGCTTCGATCAACCGGTCGGCTTCTTCGACCGTGTTGTAAAAGTAAAAACTTGCACGAGTCGTGGCTGATAATTTCAAGTGATGATGCAGTGGCATCGTGCAATGGTGTCCGGCCCGGACTGCGATGCCTCGCGTGTCCAATTGCTGAGACACGTCATGGGCATGAACACCGTCGACGTGGAAGCTGACGATGCCGCCTTTGTGATCGGGCGTTGGTCCAACCACGTCCACACCATCGATTTGGCGAAGTCCATCATCAGCGTGCTGGCACAAACGATGTTCGTGAGCAGCGATGCGATCGAGCCCGATGTCGGCGAGGTATTCCACCGCGGCGGCCAAGCCGATGGCTTCGACGATCGGTGGAGTACCGGCTTCGAATTTCTCCGGCAGTTCGGCGCAACTGAACCCGCCCGTTGTGACTTTATGGATCATCCCGCCGCCGCCCATGAACGGAGGCATGGCGTCCAAGATCGGTTCCTTGCCATACAGGACTCCGATGCCAGTTGGTCCACAAACCTTGTGACCACTGAACGCTAGGAAATCGATATCCCAGTCCTGAACATCGACCACTGCATGCGGCGCTGCTTGGGCAGCATCCACCAACACCGTGGCGCCATGATCATGAGCCAACGCGGTCCAACGTTTGACCGGGAACACCGTGCCCAACGTGTTGCTGGCTGCGGTGAACGCAAACAATTTTGGTTTCAATCGGTCCAGCGCTTCCACCACGACATCATCCGCGATGGTGAACTGGTCGTCGATCGGCAAGAACTCGACGCGGCATCCGGTGCGGGCGGCCAACTGATGCCACGGGACAATGTTGGCATGGTGTTCAGCGATGGTCAGCAGGATGACATCGTCGGGACCCAAGTTGGCGTCGCCCCAAGTCCGCGCGACCGTGTTGATGGCTGCCGTCGCACCGCCCGCAAAGATGACTTGCCGATCGCTGGGGGCGGCGATGAACTTGGCGACCGATTTTCGGGACTGTTCGTACGCATGCGTCGATTCTTCGCTTAGCGTGTGAATGCCGCGATGAACGTTGGCGTAGTATCGGCGATAACAATCGCTCATCGCGTCCACGACCGAATTGGGACGCTGTGTGCTGGCGGCGTTGTCCAAGAATGCGAGCTTCGCACCACTGGCCGCTGTCCGATCCAGGATCGGAAAGTCGGCTCGATAGCGACTCACATCCAAGTCGCTGATGGCATCCGATGTCACTGTGTTCATGATTCTTCGCTAAGACTGGGGCCATTGAATCGCGGACCATCGTCATCCGATTCGTCCGCTGCGACCGGTGCGTGCACGGCGCTTTGCAAAACTCGCCATGACAACAAACAACACTTCTGGCGATTGGGGGTCAGCTTGGGACCAAACAATTCCAGCATGTCGGCGGCCGAAAACTCATTGACCTCGTCCAGTGTTTTCCCTTCGATCTTTTCGATCAACATGGATGCCGAAGCCTGGCTGATCACACACCCCGAACCGTCGAACCAGGCCTCTTCGATTTTGCCGTCCTTGGACAGTTTTAAATCGATATGGACGATGTCGCCGCATAGCGGGTTGTCGGCCTCGTGAGCGTGCGTGGCAGCCTCATAGGCCCCTCGGTGATAAGGGTCCTCGTAGTGGTCCAGCACGTGTTCTTCGTAAATATCTTGTTCGGACATCGGTATCGAAATCGTCGGGTGAATCGAGCTCAGTTCAGTGACGCCGCCATGCCAAGCCAATCCGGCTTGCATCGGCCACTGTTTTCCCGCAAAACGCGGGCGTTCAGGTTTTAGTCTACGTTTGTTGTCAAAAATAGGCAGCCCCCAACCGAAGTTGCTGCCGCCGGCCAGGCGGGCCAAGCGGGCAAAAGTCCTGTCCCCAACGTCGCAGTGCGGTTCGCCCTCCCCTGAATCGAAAATGCTCGGTTTCCTGAATCAGCAGGCCGTTAGCGTCGGATTGGCTGGTCGATCGGGATCGGTTGCACCGATGACTTTCCGGGGGCCGCCATCGAAGCTGAAACGGGCAGAATATCGGCAGCCGACCGGTTGGCGAGGCTCGACACAGCGGAGCCCGGTTTTCCGATCTGATCCGGCTTGGTCATTTCGCTGGTGGCCAACATCGATCCCATGTTGGGTTCCACGACGGCGTATTGGGGAGCCACGTTGCCCGCGACTCGTGGGGGCAACCGGAACATGGCCCCGGTGGCTCCGTCAACCACAGCCCCCGCGCCCCCGCCAATCAAAATGTTGCCAGCGAACCAAGGATCCAACGTCGCCTTCAATTCCTGGCGCTGGCTGGTCGAATCGGTTCCGGACAACACGACGGTGTACTTCGCAGGCCAGAACGGGAAAGCCTTGGCGTCCAACGTCACCTGTTGTGGCGTCACACCTTGATGGACCACTTCGTTCTTTCGGTTGTAGATCGAAAAATAGGTGGGCGCAGGCGGGTTATCGATCGTCACCGGGTAACGTCGTTCGCTGACCACGGTCGCACATCCGGTTGATCCGGCTGCGATCCCAATAGCCAATGCGCCGGCCAACAGTTGGTGCGATTTCATGAAACTCGAGCTGGCGAAGTGGGGGGGGAAATGGCGATGGCAACTCCATCCGTCCCACGGTCTACCAACTAAATCTGGTCAGCTGCTAGATCGGAAAAAATTCGATCCGCCATCGCGTTGGCGACGGACCGCAACAACGAATTTCAGATCATCGACGACGGTCCACCGATCACGAGTTTCCCGGCGGTTCCAACCACGTGATTTCCCACGGACACCTGGTGAACCGGTGTGAATCTCCAGTGCCTGTCCCGAGTGTTGGGGGGGGCGGGGCGACGGCAAAGACTCGGACGTCTGCGGTATCCAAGGCCGTTAGGTCGACGCTGCCCCGAACTCTCCATTCTCGCTCGGCCGGCCAATCAAATGTTTTGCCAACGGGATGAAATCGATACCGTTGGTCGGCGGGCAGCGTGCGACGTTCAGCAGGTTGACCGTAGATGACGGGTTCGGCGCCCAACGACTGCAATGCCCAACGGCGTATCGCGATTCCGAACGGCTCGTAGTCCCAGCGTCCCAGATGGGGGCGGAAACAGCGACGGGCCAGCAAACCGGCCAGCGGCAGAGCCGAAAAACACACCACGGGATCAGACTTTGCCGTTGCAATCGCCGAAGCCACCAATCGCCGCGTTCGGATGATCCGCTCCAGTGCATCGGCCGGTGCGCGGCGAGTAGCCGCTGGCCCATCCAACAGCATTGCATCGCGGTATTGGTCCATCGTTTCGCCAGGCCAGGGGCCCTGGCATGCACGCGTGCAGTGCACCAGCCAATGCCCATCGATCCGCGTCCAATCGGTGTGTGCCCCATCGGTGTGTGCCCCATCGGTGTGTGCCCCATCGGTGTGTGCCCCATCGGTGTGTGTCAGCGCAGCGCGTGTTTCCACACCATTCGATGTCGACGCCTCCCCGGCCGGTCGGTTTGGCTGGGGCGGTTTCCGCTGCGGCGACGAATGACTCGTCGTCGCTTTCCCTACCTTGGTCGTGTTCGCACCGGGATGGGGATCGGCCAAGTACCAACCGATCGCTCCCCGGTCCATCAATTCCACCACCGACCGGTCACCGGCTGCGTCGATGGCAACTCGCGTGGAAGCGTCGCGATGTTGATCCAGCCGATCGCAAAGCAATTGGTGAATCTTTCCGCCGCGACGAACGTGAACCACATCCAATCGATCAGCCGACTGGATCAAGATTTCGTCGCGGGACAGGATCTGGTCGTCACCAGCGGTGAGTCGGATATCCGAATCCAGGTCCCCTGAATCGACTGACACGACCAAATGTCGCACGCCAAACAGATCCGCAGCACGGCGGGCCCAAGGTTCGACAGCCGATCCGCGGGCGATCAATAAAGTCCCGTCCAGGTCGCGGCAGTCCAGCACGCTGCGGCATAAGAATCGACACATTCGCCGGTGCCGAAAAACATCGTGGCCGAGTCGACTGCTGGCCAGCCCGACCACGGGTGGGCGGACCTGCAGATCGGCTGCCGCATCGACTCGATCGACACCGTTGATCTGGTTCATCCGGTGCCAAAATGCTGCTACTGCGTCGGCATCGTCCGTCGCCTGGTCTGCGGCTGTCGCCCGCATCGGTCTGTCCCTCCCCCTCTGCTCCGAAAGTCGTCGAATCATTCGGACTGGTCACGATCATCCTGTTATACCCATTCCACGATGGCGTGTCGGATTGCTTTGGCGGTTCCAGCTCCTTTGGCGATTCCAGGCCGTGGAACGATGGGTTTCGCACATCAGCGGATGATGGGCGATGGCCGTCCGTCATGCTGATTTGGGCGGAAACGGGGGCACACCTCGGCAACCTTCTGCCCAGTCTGGTAGAAAACTTCTCTGGCAATGACACTGTCTAGTCGCATCCGTCGCCCCGCAATCGTCTGCATTGACGTCGGGGCTGCTTTCACAGCATCCGGGTGCCCTTCCCGCCGCTCCCCGTCAAAAGAGTCTCCTGAAAATGAAATCTTTGCTGACTTTCTCGATCGCCACATTGCTGATGTCGACGGCCTGCTTCGCTGATGCCCCAGCGGCGGATGCTGTCATTTCTATCTGGCCGTCGGATCCGCCCGCCTGGGATGCCCCTACCGAACCGGAAGCCGATACCTCCGGCGAAGACGGTCGCCAGGTCGCTGGCGAGCGAGTGATTCGATTGGGCAATGTGGCGACGCCACAGTTGCACGTCTACCGTCCGGTGGGAATCGACAGCGGAACCGCCGTCGTGATCTGCCCGGGTGGCGGCTATTCGATTTTGGCTTGGGATCTAGAAGGAACCGAGATCGCCGAACGTTTCAGCAAGATCGGCGTCACCGCGTTGGTGTTGAAGTACCGAGTGCCGACACGACAAGCTGAAACCAATTGGTTGGCTCCCGTGCAGGACGTCCAGCGTTCGATCGGGCTGGTTCGATCCGGAGCGATCGACGGCGTCCAAGCATCGCGCGTCGGCGTGCTGGGGTTTTCAGCCGGTGGCAACGCGTCGGCTCATGCGGCCCTGGCCAAAAAACGACACTATGACGCAATCGACGGCGCCGAAGACACCAAGTTCACGCCCGACTACGCCGTTCTGGTTTACCCAGCATGGTTGGTCAAAGACGACAACCCGGGCCAGTTGATCGACACGCTTGAAGTGACTCCCCAGTCGCCACCGATGTTCTTTGCCCATGCGAGCGACGATCGCATCAATGCGATGAGCAGCGTGACGATGTATTCCGAACTGAAAAAGCACCAGATCCCTGGATCGCTGCACGTGTTCGCCAGCGGTGGCCATGGTTTCGGTAGCCGCGTTGCAGGGGCGCCAACCGACGCTTGGTTTGAACTGTGCCATCAATGGATGAACAGCCAAGGTTGGTTGAAACCGTGAACGAATCCGACACTTCACCGGCATCGGTCGGGGCAAACGCCAAGCCCAGTCACTCGGGCAGCGACCAAGGTGATCCGGCAGGGCGTGGTTCCCAGGGTGATTCCGGATTGGATCCCCAGCGATTGGAATCGTCCGGCAAACGCGGCCAACCGGCTCCTCCGCCGCCGACTCAGCCTGATCAAGAATGGGCCAACGCGCTGACGCATGGCATTGCGACCATCGTCAGTCTGGTCGCAGGCGTGTTCCTGATCCGAGCCGCAGCCGACGTCGACGTGGGCATGATGATTGCGTGCGCGGCGTACACCGCGTCGGTCGTTGGCACCTTTTTGTGTTCAACGCTGTCGCACATCGTCCGCCGCCAACCGCTGCTCAACACGATGCGTTCGTGGGACCAAGCGTTCATCTACACGATGATCTCGGGAACCTACACGCCGATCGTCTATCAGTACGCCAGCGATGGCATCCGGATGTGGCTATTGGCTGCGATCTGGATCGCGGCGGCCACTGGATTCTTCTTGAAGGTGGGCGTCAAGCACCGTGTCAATTCGATCGGCACGGTGTCGTACCTTTTGCTGGGTTGGTTGCCCGCGTTGCCGCTGGTCGGTCGGGTCCCCGCCGTGCTGGTCACGTGGATGGTGATCGGTGGCGTGCTGTACACGATGGGTGTGGCGTTGTTGATCAACGATCACCGCGTCCGATACTTGCACGCCGGATGGCACCTGTTCGTGATGGCCGCTGCCGCTAGCCATTGGTGGGTGATCTGGGCTTACGTGATTTGATCAGGATTGGCTGGCTTTATCGCCCTGCCACCATTGACCATCACGGTCCCAGATTTCTTCGGGGCCGTCGTGGTCTGGACCATCGAGCCACTCTTCGCGAGCGATCGCGGCCAGGGCGTCCTCGGCTTCGTTGATCCGACGATTCGGTTCGCGTTCGAACCAGGCCCATCCGATCGCAGGTTCGCGCTGGACGTATTCCTCTTCGATGTACTCGGGTTCTAGCATTCGCTGTGGCTCGACGTACATCGGTTCGACACGTTCGACGTATTCGACCGCTTTCTTCTTGGGCTTGGGTTTCGGCTTGGGTGCGGGCTTTTCGACGTAGACGATCTTCGTCTTTGGTTCCGGCGGCAGTTCAGGTTTCGGCTGGGGCGCAGGCTGTGGGGCCACCACGGCAACGGGCACCGGTTCTGGCTCCGGTTCGGGCTCGGGCTCTGGTTCCGGTTCGGCTTCCATCACCTCTTCTTCGAACTCGTCTTCCTCTTCGTATTCGACTTCCTCTTCGTACTCTTCTTCTTCGATCACTTCGGGCAACAATACAGTTGCTCGTCCCGGTGTGCCTTGTGTCGGCATCAACCGCACTTCGACATCGATGGCATGGAAGATATCGACGATGTGTTCATGACAAGTGAACATCATCACTTGGTGTCCCAGTTCGGCGAACGTTTTCAACGTTTGTGCCGCATGGATCGCGCGATCGCGGTCAAAGTTGACTAGCACGTCATCTAGCACCAACGGCAACATGACGCCGCGGCGTGCGTAGGCGGCCGCTAAAGACAATCGAAGTGCGATGAAGACTGCCTCGCGAGTACCTCGGCTAAGCACTTCCAACGGCAACGACTTTTCGTCCGTGTCGTCGATCTTCAGCTGGTTGGTGCCCAGCGGAGTCCAGATCCGGTTGTACTTTCCGTTGGTCAACTGGCTTAGGAACGTCGACGCTTCCCGCAATGTCTCGGGCTGTCGTTCGCGTTCGAAAGTGCCACAGACATCCTCCAGCAAGCAACTGGCCATGCCCAATGTCTGCCATTTGTGCGCAAACGCTTCGATGCGCCTTTCGATGCAGCCAAGTTCTAGCTGAGCGACGGACAAACGATTGTCATCCCCCAAGTGTTTCATTTCTTGGGCCAATTCGCCCAAGGATGTTCGCAGGTGGCCAATGCGTTCTTCGGTCTCGGTCATGCGTGTGGTCAACGAATCCCAGCGCCGTTCCAGATCGGCCGCCGTCGCACCATCTAGCTCTTGCTCGACATCCTCGTACAGGACGTGGTTGCCGATCATCGACTTGATCGTCTTTTCCAACTCGGCCAGTTCTTTGCGGCTCTCTGCTAGCGTCGCCTTGCTGTCGACCATTTCATAGAACTGTTCGGGAGTCGCCACACCGCACTTCGCCCACAGGGCGCGACGTTGTCCATCGGCCCGTTCCAAAGAACGATGATGAGAACTCTGTTGGCGTTTCAGTTGAACGTCTTGTTCCTTCAGTTCCCGACGGCGTTTGATCCAGTGCTGTTGGCGAGCCAATTCTTCGTGCAGATGGTTCAGTTGGTCCAGTGGGCTGCTGCGAGGCTTGAACCGTGCAGCCACGGTTTCCTCGGACATTTCTTCCTGGTCTGCGGCGCCGCGAGCGGCCTCTTCGTTGACCTGCAACGCTTCTAGGTACAACGTTTCGATGCGTTTGGCGATCGATTGTCGTTCGCGGCGACGTTGTTCTTTTTCCGTCAATAATTCGTCCAGACGACGGCGGCTCGACTGCAGCGTTTCGTAGCCTTCGCTTAGCTTTCGAACACTCGATGCGGACAACGATTCGCTAAGACCCAGACGTTCCAGAGTTTCTGACCAATTGCGGCGTGCCGCTTTCAATCCCTCGGCCGCCTTGGTGGCACGATTGCGTGACGCCTTGTAGGACTCCATCGCCGCTTGGTGGTTGTGATAGGTCGGCAGCGACGATTCCAGGTCGGCTAGCAATTGCTCGGATTCACGCAGACGCAGTTCCAATGATTCATTGCTGGTCGGCAGAGTCGAATCGATGCTGGTTCGTTCGCCTTCGATCTCGCGGATTTGACGTCGCAGTGTATCGATCTGACGTTCGCAGTCTTCCCGTTCCAGCGAAGTCGAACGTTTGCCGTTTTCCAGGCCCCAGTAGAATGCCAACAACGACACGAATCCGAATAACATGCAAAGCATGCCCCATGTCGGATCCGGCCTAGCGACAAGCCATTCGATGGTGAAGAAGTTTGCAAACCCATAGATCACCGCAATGCCGCCCATGAAGAACGGCATCGCCAGCAGGATAAAGCGATCCACCGGCAACACTTCGTCTGTCGTCAAATCGACGGTTTCGCGTTCCAGTTCGCGATAATGACGCTTCAGTTTCTCCAAGTGTTCGCCGACTTGAATTCGGTGCTTCAGCGTCGTCACCATCTCGGTCTGGCTGCGAATCGCTTGTTGCAGGTTGCTGGCCCGGGCCCGTTCCAGCATCTCTTTAAGCGAATCGTTCAGTTTGTCTGCACGCGCCTTGTGCTCGGCACCTTCGCTGCGCGATTGTTTCAGCGCGAAGGCTTGTTCCTTGACCTGTTTGGCCGGTTCAGAAAGCGCACTGAGTGTTTGTTTCGACAGATCGGGCAGCGCTGACGAATCGCCGCGCAACAGCGCCGATTGGTCCTCTTCGTCCAAACCTAAACGATCGGCGTCCGATTCCAGTTGTTTCTTGGCCTTGTCGATCTGGTCATCCAGACGCGCAATCTGTTCTTCGAGCGCTTCGACCCAAGTGGCCTGTTCCGATGCCGCTTCGATCCGTCCTTGCAGGTCCAGCATCCGGCGGCTGACGGGCAACTGTTCGGCCTTGTCGCGGATACCACGACGCTTGACTTTGATTTCTTCCAGTTTCTGTTTGCGTTCTTCCATGATCGCATCGATCTGGATCAACTGGCCCGGTGCCTCGTCGGGCAACGAGATGTCGGATTCGCGTTGGGCGATCTGTCGGGCGATCTCGTCACGTTTGCGCCACACTTCATGGACGCTGGTGGCCATTTCGACGCTGCGGCTTTCGCGTTCCCACGCGCCCATCCGTTCGGTCAACTGTTCGATTTCTTGCTGCTGGCTGCGACGTTGGGACGCCAATTCGCTCCAACGGCGTCCGCCACGCGTCAACTGAGTGACTTCGTCGCGCAGTTTCTCTCGTTTGGTCACTAGGGCCGACAACTTCGACGCTTCGTTTTCGTCTTCCGCCGATGGTTTTCCGACCAACGCTTTGCGTCCACCGCGCAGCGATCGCAGCACGTCGACCAACGAAACGCGGTCCAGACCGCTGGACAGTTTGTAAAGTTCGTCTGCCGCCGACGTGTCGTCTAGCGTGCTAAGTTCTTGCAGTTCACGCATCCCGATCGCGAACACGTTGGTAAAGATCGGTTCATCGATCTGGCCCAATAGACTCGCTAGCCGGTGTTGCCCCTGGCTCAGTCCATCCTGGCCGGTGACCGTCAACTGGCCGGTGACTCCCGTATCGGTCAATTGGCTGTGTCGTCGAATTTGGTAGCCGCCGCCTGGTCCGGTCACGCGGATCGCACCGCCCGGTGTGCCACCATGAACCGGGGGCAAGTATTTCTCGCGCCGTTCGGGCGTGAATCCGTACAGCATCGCGCGCACGAATTGCATCAGCGTCGTTTTGCCGGCCTCGTTGGGACCGTAGAACAACGTCATGCCTTCGGGCAGCGAGTCGACTGATAGTCCGGTCCAGACGCCGAAGCCATCGATTTGGATGTCTTTGATTCTCATGTTTTTTGCACCAAGTTTGGCTTGCCGCCGCGGAGCAGTTCGACGCCCAGCAGTGTGGCTTCGTCGAGCAAGTCGGCGCGGGCCGATGAGGAGACTTCCGCTAGCAGGGTCGCGGTCGTCGATGTGATGGCCGATGTTTCTTCGGTGAACGGCGCCAGATTCAAATCGCGACCGTCCAGTTTGCGATGCTTGTCGGCGGCTCGCAAAAAGTCACCCAGGATGGTGTCTTCGTCAGTCCATGATTTCGGATAATTGCGTGGCGGTCGCACCTTCAATTGGCAGGTCCACGCCGATGGTGAACCGTGGCCGTATTCGCGGCGGACCCAAGACAACAGTTCATCGCTATCGCCGATCGACAATAGCGAGTCATCGTTGCTGACCGAGATGTCCCATCCGATCAACAGATTGCGGCCACCGTGTTCGTGATGCAACCGGACGATCCGTTCGCCCATCACATTGCGAATCCCACCCACCGCATTGATGTCGGCCGCGTTCAGTTTGACACGGCAGTACCGGAATACATCGGTTTCGATCGAATGCACCCGAGTGGTTCGGTCGGCATCGACGTCAACGACGCTGTATCCGTGGGCACCGGATTCTTCCAGCGACCGACCCTGGGGGGATCCACAATAGATCGCAGCCCCTTCGGCTCCGCCGTCGATCTCCTCGCGGTTGTGATCACCGCCGAGCGCCCAGTAATCGAAACGTCCTTCGGCCAGAGCGTTGGCATCAGCCGAACCATACCCAACCGCAACGGTGTATTCGTCGGTTGGATCGGTGCGATAGCTAGGCACGTGCAACACGCTGCGACCATCGGTGCTGCGGCCGATCACGTTACAGATCGTTCGCCCGGCCCGTTCGACCGGGATGGAAACGGCACGGTTCTTGGGGAACAGAGTGACATTGGGTGGCAACGGCACCGCGTCAGGCCATTTGGCAGGATCGTCGGCGATCCCGGCGGTCCAGAAGACAGGCTTCTTTTTGGCGTGAAGCTTGTCGAAATAGTCCAACAACAGGGCCATCCCATGCGGTCCCGCCGCCTGGGGCGCCAGCAGGTCACCCGACAGCACCAGGAAGTCGATGTTGTCGACCAGTGCGGCTTCGAAAACGGCAGCAGCAGCCTTCCGCGGCGCCTCGGCCATCAATTCGCGTAGGTGCGGCGGCAGAGAGTCGAGGTCACCTAGGGGTGTCTCGAGATGAAAGTCGGCTGCGTGAATGAAGCGGAATGACTCGCCCGGCATTGGATCCCTCCCTGCTGGTCATGACGGTCTCACATCTTGTGAGCGTGGTCGACGCGGCCAAGTCGGTTCGGCTGCGAAGCGTCAGAAGTTTAACGAAAATCGTGAAACCGGGCCAAGTCTGGTTTTTTTGCCGCCCACGACGGGCTGAAACAGCGGTGAAACACCGTGAACCACGGGTTTTTTGCCGCCGATGGGGCGCTCCGCGACGGTCGCGTGGCCGAGCTGTTTTGAGAAAGCGACGAGAATTTGAGGAGGATCGGTGGTCCGAGACGACGGGGCGATGCGGGCACCATCGGCGGCATGGCTGGACTGCGGGCAACAGCAAACCCGCGGTGTTGGCGTCGTTTCCTCCGTTAAGCACCTCGAAAATGCCATTCTGATCCCGATCGGCGACGTTACCCAAGGAAGTCTGAAAAACTGCGATTTGACCGCTTTACCAGCCGATGGACAACGCAATAATTCCGCCCTCTTCGAAACTCTTTTCTAAACGTTTGTCTGGCCGGTATCTGATCGGCGCCCGAACGTGGCGGCTTCCCCACGTTGATTATTCGCGGCTCGCGAAGGTAAGTAACAAACACCTGATGGATGGATCACTCGCCCTTCTAGGTACCACCGGTACCCTGATCGGTCTTGGGGCGCTCGAGTCGCTGGTTCACCAGCGTCGCTTGCACACCATTC
This sequence comes from Rubripirellula lacrimiformis, assembly GCF_007741535.1. Taxonomy (NCBI): domain Bacteria; kingdom Pseudomonadati; phylum Planctomycetota; class Planctomycetia; order Pirellulales; family Pirellulaceae; genus Rubripirellula; species Rubripirellula lacrimiformis. The sequence goes on along the minus strand of NZ_CP036525.1, from coordinate 5,985,998 downwards.
CGCTTCGTATTCACGTCAACGGTACCCGCGGCAAATCGTCGGTCACCCGACTGATCGCCGCCGGTTTGCGCAGCGGTGGAGTACGTACCTGCGCAAAAACAACCGGCACATTGGCACGGATGATTCTGCCCGATGGGTCAGAGTATCCGGTTTTCCGTCCGGCTCGCGCCAACGTGATCGAACAAATCCGCATCGTCCGCGCTGCCGCCGAAGCGGAAAGCGAAGCCTTGGTGATGGAATGCATGGCGCTGGTGCCGTACCTGCAATGGCTGTGCGAATTTCGGCTGGTGCATGCCACCCATGCCGTGATCACCAACGCCCGAGCGGACCACTTGGATGTGATGGGGCCCACCGAACACGACGTCGCGCTGGCGCTGTTGGGGATGGTTCCCAAGAACGGCAAACTGTACACCGCCGAACGCCGTCACCTCGAAACGTTCCGCCACGTGTGTGATGAACGCCAAACGGAACTGATCGCCGTGACCGAAGACGAGGTCAACGCGATCACGCCACTGGAACTGTCCCAGTTTTCGTTCATCGAACATGCCGAAAACGTGGCCCTTGCCCTGCGACTGCTGAAGGACCTGAATGTCGAACGGTCCAAGGCGCTGCAGGGGATGTGGGCTGCTACCCCCGACCCGGGCATCATGACCGTCGCCGAGATCGATTTCTTTGGACGCGAGATCGTGTTCGTCAATGGATTTGCCGCCAACGACCCAGAATCGACCGAACGCATTTGGGACATGGCCTGTGACCGGTACGAACAGATTCGTAAACGGATCATCATCTTCAACTGTCGATTCGACCGTCCCGATCGTTCCAAGCAATTGGCCGAAGTCTGTGCCCAGTGGCGACCGGCCGACCACTACATCCTGATCGGCTCGGGTACCTACATCTTTGCCAAGTACGCGACCGCGGCAGGATTGGATCCTCGCAAATTGGTGATGGCCGAAGACGATTCGCCACAAGAGATCTTTGAAAAAGCGGTCGAGTTGGGCGGACGATCGTCCATGGTCATGGGAATGATGAACATCGGCGGCATCGGTCTGGAAATCGTCCGCTACTTCCGCAACCGCAGCCACGTGGGAGAAAAGGCCTTCTGAGTCACGCAAGAAGCCCTGCGGCGAACAACGACGATTTCAAAACCACACAACATTTTCAATCAAAGCAAACTCACCATGGATACTCTTACCGTTGCCATCGGAATCGGCTTGGCGGTCAGCCTGCTGTTTTCCGAACTGTTCGGCTTGGCAGCCGGCGGGATGGTCGTTCCCGGCTATATCGCATTGTCACTCGACAAACCTGTGAACGTGATCGTCACTTTTGCAGCGGCGATGATCACTTATTACATCGTGTACACCCTGTCCAACATGATCGCGATCTACGGAAAGCGGCGGACGGTGTTGATGGTGTTGATTGGGTTTTTGGTGGGTGTCTTCCTGGAAGGATTCAGTCTGTTCCAATCGGCTCCCATCGACCCGTCCGACCTAAGCCTGCTAGAAGATTCCGTTGACTATGAAGTCATCGGGTACATCATCCCAGGCCTGATCGCCATTTGGATTGACCGCCAAGGCATGATCGAAACGCTGGGCATTTTGTTGACCGCGTCGACCGTAGTGCGATTGGTTCTGATCCTGATGGGATTGGAGTTGGTACTATGAAGCGACTGTATTGGCGTCCCCGCCAGGTCTCGCAGACCGTCATTTGGTTGATGGCCGGGTTCTCGTTATTGGGGCTTGCATCGGTAGAACGGTTCCGGACCAGCGCACCGCAAACCGACTTGGATACCAAGATGGAAGCGGCCACGTATGCATCGGAGATGATGCGCGCGATCAAGGCCGAAAAAATGCACATGTCCCAACTGGCCGAATCGTCGGTCGATCCGGCCGGTTCGGGGATGATCGGACAATTGATGAGTCCTGTGACGACGCTGACCGGACGGTTGAGCGCAAAACAGACGGCCGTCAATCCGAACTTTGCAGCAGTCGTTGTCGAACAACTGATCGATGCCGGCGTCAAACAGGGTGACTTGGTTGCGGTTGGGTATTCCGGTTCATTCCCTGGCATGAACGTGAATGTTTGTGCGGCGCTAAAAGCCGTGGGTGCGCAGCCGATCATCATCGCCAGCGCAGGTTCTAGCCAATGGGGTGCCAACAACCCGGACTTCATGTGGGTCGACATGGAAAGCCTGCTTTCCGAAGAAGGCCTGTTGCCGTTCCGATCCGTCGCTTGTTCGATCGGTGGCTACGAAGATATCGGACTAGGGATGACCACCGAAGCGAAAGACATGGTCAAGAAGGCGATTAAACGCAACAACCTGTCGCTGCTTCAATCGACAGACTTTGTCGAAGCCATTGACGAACGGATGCAGATCTATCGCAAGCAGTCCGGCGGACGCGACTATGCCGCCTACATCAACGTCGGCGGCGGTACGATTTCGGTGGGACGCAGCATGGGCAAACGCGCCTACAAACCGGGGCTAAACCTATCGGCCACACGCGACGTGCTGCAGATCGACTCGGTCATGACACGGTTCATGTCCAAGGGGATCCCCGTGATCCACGAAGTCGAGATCGACCGGATGGCCACCAAGTACGGCCTGCCGCTGGCACCCCAGCAGATGCCACCGATCGGCGAAGGAGGCGTCTACAACCTGACGCGATACAACAAGTTGTGGACCGGCATCGTGCTGGTTTCGATCCTGTTGTCGTTGCGAGCGTTGGTTTTGACGGATTTTGGTTACCGTTTCGTCAAAGGACGCGGCGGCAAAAAGACCGACAAGTCGCCCGAGCCGATGGTGTAGTGAGCTGGATGGGGGAGTGAGCTGGCGCAGCGGATTTGTCGGGGCTGGTGCTGTGCCCCCTCACCCCCCGCCCCTCTCCCCCACGTTGGACCCGAGTAGAACTCGCGTCCGACGCGGGGGAGAGGGGAGTCAGAGCTGGGCCTGCCCTCGTGCTCGCCCTATCTACCCCATTGGACCCTAGCTGAACTCGGGGCCAACGCGGGGGAAGAGAGCGGAGTCAGGCGGATGCGAATCCGACTTCGCCTCTCGTGTCCGCGCCCGATCCGATAACCGTCCGAATCGGTTTATCCATTCCAAGCGAACCGGTGGTGACGGTTAAACGGGGGATCGGCTGCTGATTTGGCATCGCCTTGCCAATCAAACGGTTCTCATCACGGTGGCAGAGGCTAATCTCACCCATAGCAACGGTGCTAGTGCGCGCTCGCACCGTTAATCGCCAAATCGAAAACACCATGCGCCGCCCAGCGCATCCGGGGGACAATTCGTGATCCAAGTTCAACATCTGACGAAGACGTACGATGACATGAGCCGGGGGACGTTTGTTGCAGTGGATCGCGTTTCGTTTACGGTTCAGCCCGGCGAAATCTTTGGGTTGCTGGGGCCCAACGGAGCGGGCAAGACAACGGTGATGCGGATTCTGTCGACGGTCCTGACGCCGACCTCCGGAATCGCTTGTGTCGGCGGGTACGATGTTGTCCGCGACGCCGCCGAAGTACGCCGAAACATCGGCTTTGTCAGCAACAACACCGCGATCTACGACCGCATGACCGCCTGGGAAATGGTCGAATACTTTGGCCGTCTGCATGGCATGCGAAAATCCGAATTGCGAGACCGGCTAGAAACGCTGTTCGAACAACTTCGCATGAACGAATTCCGCGACGTGCCCGGGTCGAAGATGTCGACCGGAATGAAACAGAAGGTTTCGATCGCTCGTGCGATGGTCCATGATCCCCCCGTTTTGATCTTTGACGAAGCCACGTTGGGACTGGACGTGCTTGTCGCTCGGAACCTGTTAAGTGTCGTGCGAGCGCTGCGTGAATCGGGAAAGTGCCTGATCTTTTCAACACACATCATGAGCGAAGTGGAACGACTGTGTGATCGAATCGCGATCATGCATCGCGGCCGAATTTTGGACTCGGGCACGCTTGCCGAACTGCGATCACGACACGAACAAAACGACTTCGAAGAACTGTTCTTTGGACTGCTAAGTCGCCATGAAGAAACCGAATGGGGCGAAGCCTTGATTCCAGGAGGGACAGCCAAGTGAGTCTAAGTTCCGAAGCAAAACGACGCGCCGCTCGCAAAGCTGGCCAACCTCGACTGTCCGCCGTGTGGCTGATCTATGTTCGCGAGATGCGAGATCAACTGCGTGACCGGCGCACGCTGTTCACGATCGCCATCCTGCCGATCCTGTTGTATCCATTGGTCGGCACGCTGCTGCTGCAGATCGCCCAGTTCACTCAGCAACACGAAACTTCCGTCTGCATCGTCGGCATCGACCATCTGGAACAGGTCCCGCCGCTGTTGGCGCCGGAATCCGGAACCACGTTTTCGGAAGGCCTGACCGACCAGAACGACAACCTGAAACTGATCACGTATCACTGGAAAGAGGCGGCGATCACTCGCGACATCGATGAAAAGACCACTCAGTGGGTCCGCGATGGCGCCTTCGATGTGGTGTTGGTGATCCCTCCCGCATTCGCCGACCCCGCGCTGCGTGGAAACGACGAATCTGCATCGATTCGGCTGCTGTACAACGTCGCTTCGGATCAATCCATGGTCGCACGCGACCGGATGACACGAATCTTGTCCAAGTGGCAAAGCGGGTGGGTCCGTCAACGATTGACCGAATCGGGGATCGATACCCAGATGCTGTCGCCGTTCGAGTTGACCGACATCGACATCGCCCCAGAACGCACGCGAGAAACGGCGTTGTGGAGCAAACTGTTGCCGTTCATCATGCTGGTATGGGCGATGACGGGCGCGTTTTATCCGGCCATCGACTTGGTTGCCGGCGAGAAAGAACGTGGCACCCTGGAGACCTTGTTATGCAGCCCTGCCCTGCGCAGCGAGATCGTCTGGGGGAAACTCGGCGCGGTGACCACTTTCAGTATGCTGACGGCGATTTTGAATTCCGCCAGTATGCTGTTCACCAGTTCGTTTGTGTTCCATCAAATGGGCGTCACGGGCAGCACGATCGGCGCTCCGCCTATCGTGCCCATGCTGTGGCTGTTGGTCGCTCTGGTTCCGCTATCAGCTCTGTTCAGCGCTCTGGCACTTGCCGTGGCAGCGATGGCACGCAGTAGCAAAGAAGGCCAGTATTATCTGATGCCGCTGATGATGGTGACGTTGCCGTTGGTGATGTTGCCCATGTTGCCTGGCACCGTGTTGTCGGCCGGAACTAGTCTGATCCCCGTCACCGGAATGTTCTTGTTGGTGCGGGCGTTGGTCGAAGGACAATACATGCACGCGATCTGGCACCTACCGATGGTTGCTGGTGTCACCGCGGGATGTCTGTGGTTGTCCGTCAACTGGGTTCGTAAACAGTTCGAAGACGAAGCCGTTTTGTTTGGTGGCAGCGACCAATGGGAACTGCGCGGTTGGGTACGTCACCTGTGGCGTGATCGCCAAACCGCGGCCACTCCCTCCCAGGCGTTCGCCTGCGGAGCGATCATTTTGGTGGCGTTGTTCTTTGGCAAGCTTGCCGTTACCGAGATGCCAACGTCCATCGAAGGCTTTGCCAAACTGATCCTGATGCCTCAAATCGGCATGATCCTGTTTCCGGCTTTGTTGATGGCGACGATGATGACAACATCGTTGCGAAAAAGTCTACGCGTTCGGATGCCGCATTGGACGACATTGCCGCTGGCAGTCCTGTTGGGTGTCACGATGCACCCGATGTATGTGATGCTTGCCGAGTGGATCAGTTACACCTATCCGATCAGCGAACAAGCCATCGCGGCGATGAAACCATTCACCGATCAAATCTCCGCAGCACCGTGGTTGGCGATCATCTGTCTGATGGCACTGGTGCCCGCGATCTGCGAAGAAATTGCGTTCCGCGGATTCATCTTTGGTGGTCTGGTGCGTGAACGTCGCTACGTCCGTGCAGTCGTCATCTCCGCGCTGATGTTCGGGATCTCGCACGGAGTCCTTCAGCAGTCGATTGCCGCCACGATCATGGGGCTGCTGCTGGGGTTCATCGCACTGCGAACTGGCAGTGTGATCCCAGGCATCTTGATCCACTTTACCAACAATGCATTGTCGGTTTCGTTGGAACGAATCGCCAACGGTTCCTGGCAGGGGGCGTCACTGTTCATCACGTCGACCGAAAGCGGGCCTGCTTACCAACCGATGTGGATCGTTTGCAGCATCGGCATCGCGATCACGTGCATGTTGTACTTCGCAACCCTACGGCCATGCGTGGACGAATCCGGGATCGAAAATTACGAGTCGGATGCTGAAATTCTGGACCCCTCCACCCGGTTGGCGACCACGTCGTAGCCCAGGCCGGCGCCCACCGGCGCAGTGCACGCCGGTTCCCCTGTTGCGGTGACCATCTCCCCCGCCTGCCGGTTCGTAGGACCAATTTCTGCGATCGCAGTTTGGATGCGACATTCAAACCGTCGCGGTTGGGTTATAATCCTACCATCCATTGTTATTCGGATCGCAGAGTCCCCCCATCCAAGGGCTGTTTTTGATGCTCAAGTCCACTCCTGAATCGACCGTTGCCAGCCAGCAGCCTGCTGATCGACATCAGGTTCTCCCGCACACCGTCAACCGACGATCGTTTGTCCAAACGCTTGCCTGCGGCACCTGCGCCGTGGCGCTAGGGCGATCGATCGTGATGGCTGACCAGCCCGGCACCCCCTGGCTACGCAAGACGCTGAAAGTCGGAATGATCAAAGGCAATATGCCTCTGGCCGAAAAGTTTGCGATCGCCAAACAAGCGGGCTTCGAAGGCGTGGAGCTGAGCGTTCCTGGGATCGACGTCGACGAGGCCAAAGCGGCCGCCAAGTCATCGGGGCTGATCATCGACGGTACGGTCGGCAGCTATCACTGGAACATTCGCCACAGCGATCCCGACCCAGACGTCCGTGCGTCGGCGCTGGAAAAGCTAAAGCAGGGCATCCAGGAAACTGCCGCTGTCGGCGCTGACACAATGCTGTTGGTTCCCGCACACGGTCGCGATGGATCGGATGCGGAAGTCTACGAACGAGCGTTCGCATCGATTCAAGAAGCGTTGCCTGTGGCCGAAAAGCACGGTGTATCGATCCTGATCGAAAACGTCTGGAACGATTTCCTGTACGAACACGATGGCCCCGACAACCAAACCGCCGACGCGCTAGCCAAGTTCATCGATGCCTTCGAATCGCCCTGGATGGGTGTCCAGTTCGACATCGGGAACCACTGGAAATACGGTGATCCGGCCGCATGGATCCGCACCCTTGGCCCACGCATCAAGAAGCTAGACATCAAGGGATTCTCTCGCGAAACGGGGGGATTCACCAAGATCACCGAAGGCGACATCGACTGGGCGTCGGTCGAAACCGCTCTGCAAGACATCGGGTTTACCGGATGGCTGGCAGCCGAAGTCGCTGGCGGAGACTTGGAACGACTGCGCGAAGTCAGCGACCACATGGAAGAATCGCTTCACTGTAGCAAGAGCTTGTCGAGTGCCAGCTGACCCATCACCGCCGACCGATGATTCGTCGCCGGAATCCTCCGGTGCATCTCCCGGCCCGTCATCCGAAACGGTTCACGTCCCCGTCATGCCGGACGAAGTCGTCCACTGGATGGGCGAAGACAGCCCGCGCGTGATCGTGGACGGCACCTACGGCGGTGGCGGCCATTCGCGGTTGCTGCTGGATACATTGCCACCGGGCGAAGGCCATTTGATCGGTCTCGACCGCGACCCGCTGGTCAGCCAGCGAGTCGAAAGTGAACAGCATGATCCCAGGTTGAATGTGTTCCTGGGCAGCTATGAAAAGATCCCCAAAGCTCTCCAGGCGATGGGGCTGTCGGCGGCGGATGCGGTGCTGCTGGACGTGGGGCTATCCAGCGACCAGTTGGCCGACACCACTCGCGGGTTCAGCTTCGCTGTCGATGCGCCCCTGGACCTTCGGTTCGACCCCGAATTCGGCACCCCCGCATCCGATTGGCTGGCGTGGAAACGCGAAGAAGAGATCGCCAATGCCATCTACCAGTACGGCGAAGAAAGGTGCAGCCGCCGAATCGCTCGCGAGATCATTGCCCGGCGGCGGCGTGAAGAACCGGTGCGGACGGTCAACGATCTGGTCGAAGTCTGCCGGCGCTGCGTGCCGCGTCCCAAAAATCATGACATCCACCCGGCGACCCGAACGTTTCAAGCGCTGCGGATCGTCGTCAATGATGAACTGGGCATCATGGAACGAACCATCAAAGCAGCTCCGGATTGGATCGCACCCGGTGGTCGGTTGGTCGTGATCAGTTTCCATTCGTTGGAAGACCGGATCGTCAAGAATGCCTTCCGCGATGACGACCGATGGGAGATTCTGACAAAGAAGCCCATCCGCCCAGCGGACGCCGAAGTCCACGCCAACCCCCGAGCCCGAAGCGCAAAGTTGCGAGTGGCAAGGCGAATCGCAGACCCCAACCAAAGCTAACCGATCCAGCACCGGAATTTGCAATTTGCAATCACCTCACCTTCCGGCGACCACACTTTGTGCCCCCTCTCCCCCGCACAGAATGCGAGTGGAGCTCGCATTCTGTGTGGGGGAGAGGGCTGGGGTGAGGGGGGAGCAGCACGAAGATTGCAAATTGCAAAATGAACATTTCAAATTGCAAAATTACAGGACACCTAGCGAAGACAAGCAGAGTCCGGCAATCAGCCGAAACCCAAGCAGCTGGCTTCTAGCAATCGGCCACCACGTCGCTCTCAGGCCAGCATCCAATATCCAATTTGCAATGTTCATTTTGCAATTTGCAATTTGCAATCACCTCACCTTCCGGCGACCAGACTTTTTGCCCCCTCTCCCCCGCACAGAATACGAGTGGAGCTCGCATTCTGTGTGGGGGAGAGGGCTGGGGTGAGGGGGGAGCAGCACGAAGATTGCAAATTGCAAAATGAACATTTCAAATTGCAAATCGACAGGACGCTTAGCGAAGACAAGCAGAGTCCGGCAATCAGTCGAAGCCCAAGCAGCTGGCTTCTAGCAATCGGCCACCACGTCGCTCTCAGGCCAATATCCAATATCCAATTTGCAATGTTCATTTTGCAATTTGCAATCGGCCTCACCTTCTTACTCCGCGGCCACAAACCGCGTCCAGCAAAATTCGCAGATATTGATCCACCATCCGGTCCCAGCCGAATGTCTGCAGCACATCGCGCCCTGCCTGTCCCATGGACTCACGCCGCTCGGGATCGGTGATCATCTGCTCGATCCCACCGACGATGCCGGCGACGTCGTTGGTGACCAGCAATCCGTTCTGCTGCGAATCGACGATCGCTTCAGGACCGCTGGGGCAATCCACTGCGACGCTGGGGACACCCGCCGCCATCGCTTCCATCAACGCCGACGGAAATCCTTCGTACCGGCTGGGCATCACATAGATCGCTGCCTCGGATAGCGGAGACCATACCGGGGAAACCCAGCCCGGCATCGATAGTCGGGTTTCGATCCCCAGCGACCGCGCCTGCGCCGTTAGTGCCGACCGCTGAGATCCTTCGCCCAAAATCGTCAACTGCCAACCTGGATGGCGAACGGCAATTTCGCCCATCGCTTCCAATAGTCGGTCGAACCCTTTCTCACGCTCCAAGCGTCCGATCGATATGATCCGCTCGGACGACGACGCCACCGAGCGATCCGAATAGACCACGGGGATGTCGACGGCCGACGGAATCACGTCAACGGATTTTGCGGGATGCGGTTCACGGGGCCGAGGCAACAGGGACTGCAGGAAATCCGCCGACGCCTGTGTCTGTGCGATGATGCGGTCGGCACGCCGGTACGTCTGTCGTCGCAGCCATTCGTAGGCTGTTCCCAAACACTGCTGCGACGGGTCACTGCGTTCGCTGATCACGACGGGAACGTTCCCCGTGCCATGTCGACCGGGCAGCATTCCTTGGGTTGCCATCACGGCCAACACATTCGTGCGGTCACAGAACGACAGCACCACATCCGGCTTTGCGTCGGCGATCGCAGTTCGGATCGCCAGCACGCGTCGGCGTAGATTCATGATTGCCGATACCGGGCCGCCGCTGACCGCCATCACGTCCAGAAAGCGTCGTTGGACTGCTTCGTCAACCGCATGCCGATCCGACTGACCATCGTCCATCGTCACCAAAGTGACCTTGTGTCCGCGGCCGACCAGCCGCGACGCCAATCCGGCCATCACGCGTTCCGCGCCACCGCCATCAAGCGAGTGGATCAAGCACAGGATATGCAAATCAGTCATTCAAGTCGGTGAAACAATCGGGGGGCGAGCGAGCGGACGGGGGAGTGTCGTGACGGAAACACCGAATTCTCTGATGGTAACGGTTGAAACGGTTGTAGGAACGAATTAGCGTGGAGAGGAATGTCAGTCGCGTGGGGACGCTGGCGATCTCAAGTTTGGGTGCGGCTTAGCCCTTCGTCCAGGGCAGCTTCCATCCAGGCCAACGTCGTTTTCAATATTCGCATCTTGGTTTGCAAAGGTCTATCGATGAAACGGTTCCTCATCGCGGCATGTTCGCTTCTTGCCGCTGCCGTCGTAGGTTCCCCCGACGCGTCAGCTCAGGGATTCGGCGACTCCGGCTTCGGGTTCGCTCCGTACGGATTTTACCAGCCCTTCGGCGCTCGCTACTCGACGTCGATTCGGACACCACCGTACTTCGCGACCAACCCACCGGTGTACTACGGCGCCCGTCACGCACGTCCGTATGGTCTGAGTCCCTTTGCGGCGCCACCGATGGTGCAAGCGGGGCCTGGCTACGAAAGCCGAGCACGCACACCGTTCGTAGAGCCATTGGTACCGACGTTGGGTCCCGCACCAGCCTGCAACCCATACATCCACCACAGTACGTCCAAGGCGCTGCGAGCTCTGCAAGCCACCGACAACAAAATCGGTGCCGTCCAGGACAACCCATTCGTTCAACCTGTCGAACGAATCGCCAAGCAAGCAACCGACGCCAACGAAGCGTAAGAGTTCGACAAGAATTTTGTCGTTTTTCCCAAGCCAAGATTTGGCATCCAGCCCAAGCCCCGATAAAATGAAGCGGTTCAATTCGGGGTTGTAGCTCAGTTGGGAGAGCGCTGCGTTCGCAATGCAGAGGTCGAGAGTTCAAATCTCTTCAGCTCCACTCGCCAAGAAGCCTGTTGTCCAAACCGGATCGCAGGCTTTTTTCGTGCTATCGATGATCAAGAAAAGGTTCCAGATCAAGAAAAGGTTCCAGGACTCAAAAACGGATCAAGAAAAGGTTCCAGGACTCAAAAACGGGCAATCCCTTGTGGTCCGTCTAAGACATGGCACTGGGAACCAATGAAGGTGAACGGGTTCCTAAGCCCGATGTAGGGTTCGCCAGACGGCGACGGCCGGTTGATTGAGTCGAACGCCCAACCGCATTGGTGAGCCGCTGGCCGTGAGGCCACGGGCATGGGATGGGTATGGGGATGGGGGATTCCTGGCCGCTTACGCGTCGCGGCTCACTTAATCGGTGAACTTGCCGATAGGTGTGGGGTCATCGAAAGTCTTGACGACTTCCGCTACCAAGAAGGACACCATAGGACGAACTTAGCGGAACGCGTCGACGGTCTGGGATTGGGGCGAACGTCCAACGGAATTGGTGAGCCGCTGGCCGTGAGGCCACGGGCAGCGGGACGGGGATGGGGATGGGCACGGGGGATTCCCGGCCGCTTACGCGTCGCGGCTCACTCAGTCGGCGAACTCGCCGATTGGTGTGGGATCATCGAAAGTCTTGACGACTTCCGCTACGAAAAGGGATGCCAAAGGAGGAACGTTGCGGAACGCGACGACGGTCTGGGATTGGGGCGAACGTCCAACGGGAATGGTGAGCGCTGGCCGTGAGGCCACGGGCATGGGGATTGGCACAGGTATGGGCACGGGGGGATTCCCGGCCGCTTACGCGTCGCGGATCACTTAATCGGCGAACTCGCCGATTGGTTCGGCTGATTGATGTGGGACCATCGAAAGTCTTGACGACTTCCGCTACGAAAAGGGATGCCAAAGGAGGAACGTTGCGGAACGCGACGACGGTCTGTGATTGGGACGCATGCCCAACGGAATTGGTGAGCCGCTGGCCGTGAGGCCACGGGCAGCGGGACGGGGATGGGTATGGGCACGGGGGGATTCCCGGCCGCTTACGCGTCGCGGATCACTTAATCGGCGAACTCGCCGATTGGTTCGGCTGATTGATGTGGGACCATCGAAAGTCTTGACGACTTCCGCTACGGAGAAGGATGCCAAAGGATGATCGTAGCGGAACGCGTCGACGGTTTGTGATTGGGGCGAACGTCCAACGGCATTGGTGAGCCGCTGGCCGTGAGGCCACGGGTATGGGTATGGGTATGGGGATGGGCACGGGGGATTCCCGGCCGCTTACGCGTCGCGGCTCACTTAATCGGTGAACTTGCCGATTGGTGTGGGGTCATCGAAAGTCTTGACGACTTCCGCTACGAAGAAGGATGCCAAAGGACGAAGGTTCCTGGACTCCAATTCAGGGGCGATCGTCTGGCTTGCCAAGAGATCGATGCGCCGATCCGTTTCCGAGCAGCCGGAAGTCTTCTTCGATCTTTCCGTGACTGGCTTCGGACTCTGCTCCGATCGATGAAACCGGAGCGTTAAGCCAGTCATTCAAGCCTGCAAACTCGAGACCAGATACAGAATAGAGTCCGCGTACCTTTTCTTTCCCAGACGCAAATTGACACCACCGACGGACGTTCGTGCGTCAATTGGTGCTTTCTCTGCGCATCGATGATTCGGCAATGAGCTCGGAGTCGCCGAAATCAAAGTAGTTCGAGACCCAACTGATCGAAGAGATGGCCAAACGGACTCGCACTTTGACCGTCGACCCCATTTCGGCTTCCTCGATCAGTGAGGGTTCGGTTTCGATGATAGCTCCCTCGATTCCCATCAAGCTAAGTTCTTCTTCGACACGTTCGATGACCTGATCGGCATTCGCATCTGGACGAATCGCGATCCGGGCCCCTTCACGAGTCGCATGTGTCGCGGTTTGCTTGACCAACGTGATGCGTCCAAGTTCGACCAAGCCGAAGGTGAACGTAATCATCAACGGAGCGATGATCGCAAACTCTACAGCTGCAGTTCCCAACCGTGAAACGGCCTTCTTCGCGCTGTTGCTTTTTGGTTGCATTGTCTGATTCTCTGATCGATGGATGGCGAAGGTTATTCCACTAGCATGACGGGTGTCACCGCATAGCTGCTGACGTTGTTTCCGGTCAAATCCACCTTCGCGTGGCGAGCGATCACTTTGGCTGGCTGGATGATGACCCGCTTGTCGGTTTTCTTTCCGGTCAGTTTGACCTCAAGAATGCGGACTCCCTCGAACCGAACGATCGTGAACATGGCGTTGTTGCCATTGCCTTGCACCTGAGTGTAGATAGGAATGATGCGTGTCTTGCCAATGATCGAAGCAAGCTCGTCTTTCACTCCCGCACTGATGCCGGTGTCGCCGTTGAGGCCTAGTTCGCCATTTTCATCGAACGCCAGAGGTCTGCCTAAGTCGATGAAGTCTTGTTTGGAAATGCCATGAAGGATTTGCCGGGCGATATCGTTGGTGCTGTTGTTGCTGCCACCAATGTCGACGGTGCCGCGGTTCCCTGGTGCTCCTGTACCTTTGGGATACAGATTCGTTTCAAAGAGGCCGTCCGAAGTGGATGAAATCGTTCCATTTTGATAGGAGAATTCATCGTCAGTTTCCCCTGCCAGCACAGCAAGCCAGCTGGGCAAGTCCAGCGCGAACGGAAGAAGGTCGATGTTTTCGCTATAGGACGACGGTTCGTGAAATCCAGATACTTCGTACATCATTGCGGCGGTCGCGGTGGTGTGAAGCGATTGGGTACTTCGTCCGGTTAACGAACCGAAGAACAATGGGACCTCGCCATTGGTTCCAGATTGCCGTCGCAAAGTCACCCGGACGGCGTTGTAAGCGTTCGGGTCCGACGTGTCCCAGCCTTCGTTGGCCGAATACCTGCCCAATTCGACATCCGAATAGTCAAGGGAGGGCGATTCGCTGTTGATCGTATTGGCAAAAGCGTACTCGTCGGCGGACGAGTGCACTTCCCATGCGACGTCTTGAGTGTCGTTGCCAGCAACCTGCTGATCGAACAGCTCCCAACATCCGGCCATCGCGGCAGAGTCGGCAGACCGCCGTAGTTCAGTGTCTGCCACATGGATTTGACCAAAGTCAATGGTGACGGCGGCCAAGATCACTAGTCCGACTGTCAGCACCATTCCGAACACCGCCGCCGCCCCACGGCGAGCATTGCCCAAACGGTGACGGCTACGCAAGCCAGTGCATGACACTGGATTGCGTTCGCCTGAAAGCGAGACTTGAAGAGATGGTTGATTGCGAAACACGGTGGCACCTTGAATGAGTTGAAATGCGGTCATAGCGGATGGTCAATGGATCATGGAGTCTCTGCGACCAGCAATTCGACGACGTTTCCGCTGGTGTAATAAAGACGCACTTTCAGCATTTTGGAGGATGAAATGCGATTGGCACCAAAGTTGATGTCCACGGAATCCAGGCTGTTGATCGGGCGGTACTTCGACAGATCAAGAATGTCACGTCGTTGCATTCGCACCACGTACTCGGGGCCACCGAAGTTTCCCCAGTCCTGGCCATAGCCATCTTTCACCGCGAAGCAAATTCGATCGTCAATCACCGCCATGACCGTGGTCCAGCTGACATGGTCACCGTCGATCGACAGAGCCGAACGGATATCGCTTTGAGATTCATCAACGATCTTGTCATCCAGCACGGCCGCGACGTGAATCCCTCCTCCGGCAGAATCAGAGTGATTCATCTGAAGCTGGAAGTAGACGTCATCGACTTCGGTGCTGGGTGACGTCGTGAAAGAAACCTGCGGAGAATTGCTTTGTGGATCCGGTTGAAGGATCACCATTTCCCAGTCCTCTTCGATCTTCCAAACCTTGTCCTCGCTCGCTTGGCAACAGGACATTCCCAGTGCCATCGCAGCGATGACCAGCAGCCGAGCGGTACACGTGATAGGCATTTTGCATGCTCTCGAAGAATAGAGGTGACGTGGTGGATTTTCTTGTCGGCCGGAAACACCGAAGGCCGGCTGGCAGTCCAATGTTTCGTAGGCTCGGCAATCTGTGATCCCGAGATGAAGCCCCGCTCGTCTGCTTCGGTGACCGACTGTGGGGCTGGAGATCGATGAAGAAAGTTGAGAAGCTAACCTGAAAGCTAGGTCAGCTTTCCATCACGAGACGGACCGAATCAAAGGAATGCAAACTTTTCCTCCTCTTTCCAACAGCATCGAGCGCCGGTTGTGTTAGCTGTCCTGCCAGTTGATGAATTGCGTTAAACGAATCGGCCGACGTAGAGAGGTTGGCTGCCCCCCCATCTCCTCGTCAGCTTTCTAGCAGTGTGCGAGTGAAGCGTAGGTTCGATCCCTCCGGTATCGGTCACTCTCGGAGAGGGGGGGCTGCTGAAACGCGAGTCCTCGATCGAATGCGCATCGTGAGAAAACGGCGCCGATTGATGGACGGATCGCAGACGCCTGTTGCCTGCCCCCCCGATGCAGTTGCCTGGCTTGGGCGGTGGTCTATTTTTGCAGCGAACAAATGCCGTGGCAACGCGGGAATGCACCGGAGCGGGTTGCTGGCGATTTGTTTGCGGCGTTTCCCGACTCTGTCAGCTCACGGAAACATCCGATTGGCGGACAGGTCCTTTGTAGCGGGGGAAATCACGGATCGTGTTTGGTCAAAGTCATCGGTGACCTGCGACTGCTGACTCGACCGCCGCAGTCAGGGAACGGGGCTTCAGCTTCCTTCTATATTTCCGTGGTTCCCCATTGTTATACTCGGATCCATCGATCGGCACACGAAATCGATCGGATCCAAAGTGTTGCTTAGCCGATTCCTATCGGTGACAATGAGGACATGGCGACGACACGATCGTCGACGACCATGGTTTGGGACATCACCACTATTTCCTGGTCATCGCCTGGACTCGCAATGGTCCGGCGGTCAACCAAGCAACGAGCGATCAATCAGTGTCGTTTCTTTCTTCCACCTCTCTCTCTCTAACTCTCTCCCCCGCAAACCGCTACGCGGCGGGGCGAGACGACTTTAATCGCGACACTGATTGATCGCTTGTTGACAACCTTACTTGTCACCGCTGGGCCGTTGCTCTCGTTCATCCAACATTTACCGTGCACAACCCGTACTCGCCGCCCGCAACGACTCGCATCGCTGATTCCGATATCCCCGGATCTCGGTCACGCAGTGCTTGTCCTATCTGCGATGTCGATCAGTCACGACTGCGAATGGCAAACCCATGGAAGAAGTGTGCGAACTGTGATGCAAGGCTGATTCTTCGACCGCCTCGCATTGCCATGGTTCCTTTGGTGCTCGTCTATTGCTCGATCTTTGCGTTCGAGTATTTCTGGATGGCGAATGATCCATCCCGGATCTACCGCCATCTTTGGATCCTAGGATTGTTTCCGGTGCTGACGCCTGTCGTACAGGTTTGGGTGGCGATTGTCTGGGGGCATCCGTGTGCTCACAATGGTTGGACGGCGCTGTCGGCGAACAAGATCGCACTCAGTCGAGCCGCCTATTTCGAGGCCAACAAGGGTGAATGACCCGGTTAGCCTCGAAGCCTTGCTTGCCGGTTTTTCCGAAACGGACTCCGATCCTTATGAAATCGTTCTTCTTCGTCCTGACCTTTTTCAGCATCGCACCATTCGCCGCTGCTCAATCGAGCACGGAGGATCAGGTCGCGATTGTGGATATGCGAACTGCGGTACATCGCGGCTTACGACGCGTGCAAATTGCTGCGGACAACTGGCATTCCAACGAAGACTGTTTTTCGTGTCATCACCACACGCTTCTTATGTTGGCGTCCGCCGATGCAGGCTTCGTTGGTGGCCGATACGGTCCTGGCGTTGATGGGGATCGATCGGTACGCGTCTCCGCAGCAACGGCCCCGTGTCGCGGTCGCTCGCAAGGCAGCCGACGAATGGCTGGCCACCGCTTTGCTGGTCAGTCAGCAGGATCGTCTTTGGCGACTATGGGGGTTGCATCACCTTGGTGGAGATGACGAAATCAAGCGAAGCGTTCGCGAGGATATTTTGGCGGCGCAACAGAGCGATGGTGGGTGGTCCGAAACATCCCAACGCCCCAGTGATGCCCTGTCCACCGGGCAAACAATCTTCATGCTGTGCCGCACTGGGACGGCGCCCGATCATCCGGCGATCATCCGCGGCGGTGACTTTCTGTTGCGGACTCAGTACCCCGACGGATCGTGGAAGTTTGAAAGTCACGCCACGCCGGTGCAACCATTCTTTGACAATGGTGACCCGCACGGCAAGAATCAATTCATATCAGTGGCCGCAACCGCATGGGCGACGTCCGCTCTTCTTCAGTCCTTGCCTCAGCTTGATTAGCCGTCCGCAAGCGCGACTCGGTGGCTGCGGTCGTCGTCGGCTGGAATCGCCCTGGACTAGATTGGATCCCCTTGAATCAGCAATCACCTTACCTGCCACCCAGTGAGGTGGAACCGCAGAACGCTGCCGCTGATGTGCCGGCAGGTTCACGCGCTGCGAAGCGTGCAGGCAAAATTCTGGGGCGGTCGTCGTTGCTGTGTGCGGTAGCGTTCGTGTGCTGGGCATTCTGGATGACGCGTGGTGTCTCGGGGTTTGCGATCACCATCTTCGGCCTGATTGCCGCGCCGTATCTGATCCTTTGGCTCGGCTGTCGGACGCTGACAACCTGGATCGCGTTGTTTCTGATCGCACTTACTCTGGTCGGATGCGTCTGGTTGGGGATCGATGCCTTCGATGCGGTTTCCGACGATGCGCAGGGGGGCCTGAACCTGATTTTCACACCGCTCTTTCAAATCGGCGGAACATTTGCCGTGATGTGTCTAGCTGTCACGGTGGATTGGGTGGTGAGGAAGCTATCGGCGCAGCGGTGAAGCCAAGCGGTTTCCAGGGGCGTGGTCTTTTGCTGATGGTCCGTCGTGAGAGGGACGGTAACCTTGCCGCGGTTTAGCCGCGTGCCAATCAGGGCGAGTTTCAGGGGGTGGACGCGCGGGGCGTTGCCCACGCGGTTAAACGATTTCGTGTTGGGGTTGACTGTCCGCGCCATCCGCCTCGTCCACTGTTGTTTCGCCGCGTGCCCATCGGGCGTGCGTTTTAGGGAGTGGACGCGCGGGGCGTTGCCCACGCGGTTAAACGATTTCGTGTTGGGGTCGGGTGTCCGCGCCATCCGCCTCGTCCACTGTTGTTTCGCCGCGTGCCCAGGGGGGGCGTGCGTTTTAGGGTGTGGACGCGCGGGGCGTTGCCCACGCGGTTAAACGATTTCGTGTTGTGTTCGGGGGGCCGCGCCATCCGCATCGTCCACTGTTGTTTCGCCGCGTGCCCAGGGGGGCGTGCGGTTTCAGGGGGTGGACGCGCGGGGCGTTGCCCACGCGGTTAAACGATTTCGTGTTGGGGTTGACTGTCCGCGCCATCCGCCTCGTCCACTGTTGTTTCGCCGCGTGCCCAGGGGGGCGTGCGTTTCAGGGGGTGGACGCGCGGGGCGTTGCCCACGCGGTTAAACGATTTCGTGTTGGGGGCGACTGTCCGCGACATCCGCATCGTCCGCTGATGTTTCGCCGCGTGCCCAGGGGGGCGTTCGTTTTAGGGGGTGGACGCGCGGGGCGTTGCCCACGCGGTTAAACGATTTCGCGTTGGGGTTGACTGTCCGCGATATCCGCCTCGTCTACTGTTGTTTCGCCGCGTGCCCAGGGGGGCGTGCGTTTTAGGGAGTGGACGCGCGGGGCGTTGGCCACGCGGTTAAACGATTTCGTGTTGGGGTTGACTGTCCGCGCCATCCGCCTCGTCCACTGTTGTTTGCCGCGTGCCCAGGGGGGCGTGCGTTTTAGGGAGTGGACGCGCGGGGCGTTGCCCACGCGGTTAAACGATTTCGTGTTGGGGTTGACTGTCCGCGCCATCCGCCTCGTCCACTGTTGTTTCGCCGCGTGCCCAGGGGGGCGTGCGTTTCAGAGGGTGGACGCGCGGGGCGTTGCCCACGCGGTTAAACGATTTCGTGTTGTGTTCGGGTGTCCGCGCCATCCGCCTCGTCCACTGTTGTTTGCCGCGTGCCCAGGGGGGGGCGGTTTAGGGTGTGGACGCGCGGGGCGTTGCCCACGCGGTTAAACGATTTCGCGTTGGGGTTGACTGTCCGCGCCATCCGCATCGTCCACTTTCGTTTCACCGCGTGCCCAGGGGGGCGTGCGGTTTCAGGGGGTGGACGCGCGGGGCGTTGCCCACGCGGTTAAACGATTTCGGGTTGGGGTTGACTGTCCGCGCCATCCGCATCGTCCGCTGTTGTTTCGCCGCGTGCCCATCGGGGCGTTCGTTTTAGGGGGTGGACGCGCGGGGCGTTGCCCACGCGGTTAAACGATTTTGCGTTGGGTTCGACTTTGCTAGATCCTTAGCAGCGAAACTGCGCCGCGTTCCGTCGTCAGTGGAGCGCTGGCCAGTTCACGCCGAATCGCTGCGAGTGGGTTGCGTTCACCTGCTCGCATCGAGCGGCGTAGGTGCGTGCCCAGGCATCGCTGCGTCAGTTGTTCGGTGTTCATGCCTTGGGTGTACGCCAGCATGGTTTCGCCGGCCAGCAGTCGGAACGTTCGCATGGTGGGACGGGCATCGATGTGGCTGTTGAGTGGTTCGCCACGTCCGTCGA
The DNA here is from genome assembly GCF_007741535.1 of Rubripirellula lacrimiformis. Taxonomy (NCBI): domain Bacteria; kingdom Pseudomonadati; phylum Planctomycetota; class Planctomycetia; order Pirellulales; family Pirellulaceae; genus Rubripirellula; species Rubripirellula lacrimiformis. Next base: position 5,966,275 of record NZ_CP036525.1, on the reverse strand, counting down.
CCAATGGCCGGTATCCGTATTTGTTTCCGACCATCGCAGTGATGTTGCCCGCAGATGCAACTTCGCCTTCGCCAGTTTCCGGATCGATTCGTGCATACAGCATCGACACCAGTTGTTCGCCGGTACTGGTTTGCCACAGCGTATCACTGACTCGCCCTAGGATCTGGGCAGGTGTGTGTCGGTATCCGGTGTGTGACGAAAGGGCTGATCGGGCGACCGCTGCATGCATGGCGCCGACGATCGATCGCTCGACCGCTTCGGCAATCGCCAGCATCAGCGTGCCGTCGGGCAGTACGTCCCAAGCGTGCCATCCCGTTGCCCATTCTTGGGGCGAATCGATCATGCCATCGACGCGCCAGTGCTCGGCAAGGTTGGATCCTACGGGCAGCGATTCTTGTTGCCATGTGGCGACTTCATGGACCGTCGATGTTTCTTGCTTTTCGGTGTGGGTGTCGCGCCGCTGGGATGCGGACGATAGTTCCAACGAGATGGCGCTTGCGACCAGTCGAGCGGCAGCCGTTTCTGATTTGCCGAATTCGGTGGTCTTGTTCGCGAACAGCCAAAGAGTCCCGATGGGGACGCCGACCGATTTGATGACAACGCAGATCCCCGCGGCGAAAGTTTCCGGTGGGTTCCAGGTATCGATGGATCCAGCGGCAAAGTCGTCGATCGTGACGACGTCGCGGACCATGGCTTCGAGGTCACCGCGACTGCCACGCAAATGCCGCGGGGGCTTGGCCAAGGTTTGGCTGCTGATTCCAAACGCGGCTCTTCCTTCTAAAAACTCGGTGTTGTCATCCAACAGGTACAGCACTGCGGCATCGCAGTGGCAGGCTGCCGCCGCGTCGCCAAGCAGCGATTCAATGCGATCGGCAAGCGGAGTGGTTTCGTCCGCACCGGCCATCAGCGACGCTCGAGCGGCCAGTTCCATCGATTGATGACGGAGGGTATCGCGTGCTTCGGTCAGTTCGGTGGTCAGCCGGTCGGCAGCTTCGGCCAACCGTGTCGCTGATTTCTTGCTCAGTTCATGGCGACTGTGTGTCGCTGGTGACTCCGGTGCATGAGTCGGTCCGTGTGGTGATGCAGGGTAGGGCTGAGCTGGATCGATGATCGCATCCAGCGTGCTGCCGCTGGTGTTTTCCAAGACGCTCCCCAGATCAATATCGCTGACCGTTGGCAGGACCTGCACCGTTTTGCTGCGGCGTCTTGCTCGTCGGTCGAGCCGCCATCCGGTGGTGCAGGTAAAGTCATTCCAGAACTGCTCGACGCTGTCGGCGGGGGGACCGGCATGGGAGGGTGCGTCGAGGGAGGGGGCGTTCTGTTGGTCAGGTCCGCGGTGGACTTTTAAATAGTTGGGGAGCGTCTTGTTCACAGGGAGTGCTTGGATGTTGGTGCAAAGCGGTAGAGCGGGAGGGCAGTCCGTGCCATGCTGTTGGGCCCAAGCACTGGAGATCCCCGGGAGGGAGGAAGGGCAGTCGCTCGGTCGCACCAACATCCGATCGGTGCAAGAGTAGATATCGCCCGCCGGTACCGCTTTCCTGAACTACCAAGCCGATAAAGTCACCGGACTTTGCCAAGGCGCCCGCATCATCCGCATAGGCTGGACGACCGTCCGGGTTGATGTCGCAAAATCGATGCGACCGGAAAAGATGGGGCGCAGGGTGAGCGGTCGATGTCTTGGACTTTGCCAGAAGTCGGTGGGGATGGACGGCAGAGAAGGGAATTCTGGCGAATCGCGTTTTGGTTTTCGGAGCAATCCCACTACCGGTGGTGGTGCCGTTGGTGTTCAGCAGGAGTCGTCGCCGGTGCTATCGGGCGTCTCACGCGACCAAGAGGGCGGACCGAGGCAAACGCTCGTGTCCGCGGGCGTCCACGCTTTGGCTGGACTGCCGAAGAAGAGTGTGCGAAAGCGATTTAGGGCATCGCGATCGCAACACTAAGTTATCAAGGAACGTTTTAAGCTGCCGTCTTTCGACGACGGCGAACCGCCATCACAAAGCCGACCGAACCGCAAAGCGCCAGAGCCATCGATGATGGTTCGGGAACCGCAACTGCTTGGACGGAGAAGTTGACGACGTTCGATGCGTAGAGGGTGTCGAAGGGGGCGGCGCCAGAGCTAAACTTGGCGTCAAGCGGTATCGTCGAGTAATACACGAATCCGTCGCCAAAGGCATATTGGAAATCAACGATATGGGTGTCGTCTGCACGGGTCAAAAACGGTGTTGATCCTGACGGAAGCGAGGCCAGAGTCGCATACCCGTGACTGGACTCGTTTCCGTTGTCGAGCGAAGCGTTGGTGAGCATATCGACTGCGGGCCCGCTTGCGCCCGGTGCAATATTGATGTCCTCTGCTGCAAGTGAGTCGGGATCTCTGGTCGTGGAAAATCCGTCGCCCGGCAAGACTCTGTTGGCGCCAACTGCGCCGGCACCAGTTACTCTACGGTCGTGGTAAATCAGCCCTCCGCCGTTCATCACGAAGCTACTGATGGCAGTACTGTTGTCCATCAAGCCATCGAGCTGTCCAAAATTATCGTTATTGAAAGCCCAGACTACGTCCACGCCAGCAAGGCTAGTGGCCGTTAGGTCAGTAAGAACAGATGAAACTACGTCGGGGTTGCTTCCAACCAAGGCCGAAACGGTAGACGGGCTATCGCCTCCGAAGATGCCGAAGGTAATGACGGCAGATTCTGCACGTTCGCCACAAGTCGTTAGCAGTGCAAGGATCAATCCACAAACCGCGTTCATTCGGTACATCGCGCAACTCTTAAAATCGTTGTAAGACGCAAAAACATTTCTAGTCCTAGTATGGTTACCTCAAGTCGGGGGGCAAGCCTTTATGGAGGAAAATTGAAACTACTTTTGGTGAACCGTGAATTTGTACGCCCTTCGAGGCTCTGGATTGCAGTTGCAGACGTGGAGTGGCGTGCCGGGAGTTGAATGCTGCGTCTGTCGGATGGGGTGCTTGGGCATGAAAAAAGAGTGCCTCCCCAGGGGAAGCACTCTTTCGTAGAGATGAAACGCTTACGACTGTCCGTCGTTGCTACTGTCCAAGTTCGTCGGTCAGTACAAATTCTTGCCACGGAACATTGCTGCTCTTACCGCGAGGGGTCATCACTGCTTGTTGGACGCGATAGTCGACGGAATCGCTGATAAAGCGAGTGGCACCGTCGGCGAACGCTGCATTGACGCCGTCGATGTGCGCGGAGGATGGTCTCGCCAAGCTCGGGGCGTCGAAAGTGTTGTCTGTCATTTGCAAGTTGAAGACATCGTCTTGGACCGTCGTGCCACCGCCATTGATTCGGTGCTGGCGAGGAACGTCAGTGACCGAGGCGCCCGATGGGCTGGTCGGCGGCGTAGGAAGACCGTTCAAATCGCTGGCGCGAGGATCTTCGTAGTGCCACACCATTCCGTTGGTGAACCGCGAGTAAAGTAGTGCTGGTGAAGTTAGTACGTCTTCAGTGCCAGAAACCGGTGCAAGTGCCGTCGCTGCGGGGGATCCTTGAGCGACGAAGCCTGGTCGGTGCCAAGGAAGTGCTTGGACATTTTCAGAAAACAGGATGGTGAAGCCCTGGCCATCTTTCATGTCGTCTAGGCCGATGCTGGGGCCGGTGCCCATCATTGATCCTGAGGTTGAGACCCCTAGGTACTTGGCAGTGAACACACCATTGGCCTTGGTTTGCGAGCCATCGTAGGTGGCGACCGGAGTTCCTGGTGTGCTGCTGTCGTGGCCAGTGGCTCCGCGGCTTCCGATGTCGGTTCGCAGGTGCGACATGCCGTTGTTGGACACGTAGCTGTTCTTGGCGTGGCTGCCTGAGCTGACTGGGTTGCTGGGGCACTGGAAGATGGCCAGGTTAGGTGCGGCCAGTTCGTGGAAGCCGTCGCCCGATGAGCCGGTTGTGGCGTCCAGGTCACCCGAGCCGTCGTTGACGATCGGGTAACGGTCTTGCGTCCAGTGTTCGTAGGTTGGTTGAGCGTCCAACCAAGGCAGGATCGTGACACCGAAGCCACCGACCTTGACGTGAGCTGGAACCGAGCCACCGAAGTTACCCAGGTCGGATGGGTCAACGCCGCCAGCGAAGAAGCCGAACTTCGTCACCCAACCAGGCATGGAGCCTTTCGTGTTTTCGTATTGAACGCCAGCCAGAGCCAGGTTCTTCATGTTGGTCGCGCACTGGTTGCGGCGAGCCGTCTCGCGGGCCGAGTTGACCGCGGGAATTAGGAGCCCCATCAGAATGCCGATGATGGTGATCACCACCAACAATTCGACCAGGGTAAAACCGAGTTTTGTTCGCTTCATGAGGGGGCTCCGGATGGAGAGAGAGAAAAGGGCAGATGCGGATGATAAGGTGGCACCTATCACCTGGAAGCTTGCGGTATAAGTCACATTATCGCAAATCTAGGGCTGGGATGCAAACGTTCCCTAGATATTTCCATAACGCGTCGCCGCCCCGCAGAAACCGCTATAGAAACGCATTTTACTCGCTTTGGAAGCCGTTTTTAGCAAAAGTCTTCCATCGATCTGCATTCGGCCAGCTGGCTTTTTCTCATTTTACTTCCGGCGATCACCGTCGCCGTTGTGGTTCAGGCGGTTGATTCCCCCGGTTCCGTCGTGTTTGTTCAGTTGCTTTGTTTCGCCGCCCGGCGAACTATCCTGTGCTGGCCTGCGTCTGTCGACGCGCACCATCGATCCACCTTTGGCCCGCCGCCAACGGTCGGTCGCCAACGGTCGGTCGGCAAGCCCGTTGGTCTGGCAACCGGAAGGTCTGGCGTCGACCCATTTCGCCGGCACCCCCCCCGGATGATGGGTGGGTCTGCTTGGCATGCGGGAATGTCGGCGGCTTGGCGATGGTCTGCATCGAGCGGTTGGCCGGCCTTTGTCCGCCGGATGACGTTGTCTCGCCGCTGTTGGTCTGTTCGGTTCTCTCACTCCCTTATTCGCCTGTGATCTACCTCGACTTCAACCGAACCACTCCGATGGCGCCGTCGGTCGTCGAGGCGATGAAGCCGTATTGGCTGACCCACTTCATGCTGCCCGGTCAAGAGCATCCGCATGCCCAGGCGGTCGCCGAGGCGCTCGAGAATGCTCGCGAAGGGGTGGCGATCTTGGCCGGATGTGAGCCGTTCGAGGTCGTCTTTACCGGCGGGGGGACCGAGGCGAATAACCTTGGGATCCTGGGCGGTGTCGATCGGTCCGAGCGAGGGCATGTGCTGGTCAGCACGCTGGAGCACGATTCGGTCCTGGGGGCTACTGCTCATCTGGCCGAATTGGGCTGGGAAGTGGAATCGGTCCCCTGTGATTCCAATGGCTTGGTGGACCCCGAGTCGCTCGGGCGGGCGATCCGAAGCACGACCCGTTTGGCGTGTGTGCAGCTGGCCAATCCGGTGCTTGGCACGATCCAGCCGGTTCGCGAAATCGCCGACATCTGCCACAGTCGGGGGGTGTCGCTTCACTGCGACGCGACGCAGGCATTTGGGAAGATGCCCGTGGATGTGACGGAGCTGCGTGCCGATACCGTTTCGGTCAGCGCGCATAAGTTCTATGGGCCCAAGGGAAGTGGTGCGTTGTACGTTCGGCGGGGGCTGAGTCTGCGGCCGATCAGCTTCGGCGAGCCCCGGGAGATGGGCCTGCGGCCGGGGGCGGAGAACATCCCGGGATGCATCGGTCTGGGCGCCGCCGCATCGCTGGCGGGCCGTTGTGCCGGCGACGTTGCCGCCAGCATTGGGGATCTTCGTGATCACTTTGCCTATGGGCTTCTGTCTTCCCTTGGCGATCGGGCTCGGATCCTCTGTCTTGATTCTCCGCGGCTGCCCAACACGATCGCCATCGAGATGCCTGGGGACGCAAAGCGGATCCAGCGAGCGGCCCGCCAGTTGGCCATCGCGACTGCCCAGTCGGACACGCCGCCCGACGAGACGACCCGTGCTCTGCGGGCGATCGGGATGTCGGGGGCCCAGGTCGGGCGAACGATCCGATTGTCGCTCGGTTGGACCTCCAGTCGCGATCAAGTGGACCGGGCGATCGAGCTGCTTGCCGATGCCTCCGACGCAGCATCTGCGGCCTAGTCTTCGCCGCGCGGAGACTCGCTCGCGGCGGCCCTTGTGGGGGCTGCTTGCATGGCCCGTGATGGTGTCTTCCAGCAGCGTCGCCGCGATGTTGCCCGGCCCCTGTTCTCCGGTCGGTTTCGGTCCGTCCGGCCCGCTCGCCAAACGCGATCCTTGCCGCTGCCAAGTCGGCGGCGCCCCGGTCTGGAATTTTCTTTTTGCCAGCAATTGCTGAAGTGGACACCTGGTAGTCGCACTTCTTGGCGTGCGCGAAAAATAGGCACGGCCTCGGTTGCCATCGGAGGGGGTGGTCTTGCCTGTGTTTTTGGCATCGCGGTTAAGTGGTTGTTGGCGTTGGGTTTGCGACTCGCTGTTTGACGTGTTGCAAGCATTGGCCTATCACCCCCGACGCGTGCTCGTGAAGAGCAAAGGACAGTCACCAGATGGCCTCAACCGAACATTCCACTCCACTCCGTTACGCCAGCGATGCAAAGCCGGGCTCGCCCAATCCAGCGACTGGATCGACCAGTGGGGATCGGGCGATGCCGGTTTCCCGCTTGGACCTGCATCAGCCTCGGCCCGGACTGCCGGCCGAGCAGCGCGGCCGAGCGGTCATGGATATCGCCGAGCAAGCGTTCGCCAAGACGGGCAATTGGGTCGTCTTCTATCGCGAGATCCTGGGGAAGGATGGGGTGGTTCATCAGTCGTTCCCGGATGCCGCCGAATACGCCGATTTCCAGAAGGGGCCACAGTACGCCGAGTTGCAGGAAATGGTCGCGGCACTGCGAAGCCAAGATGTCAGCAAGGGAGACTCCAGCGAGCCGGAGCGGATGATCACGATCCGGCTTCCCAAGAGCCTTCACGATGCGTTGACCGAAGAATCCAACGATCTGAATCTCAGTATCAACAAGTTGTGCATCAGCAAGCTGCTGCAGCGGATCGAAAGCCGGTTTGTGCCCGTGCAGCAAGGGCGCCGAAGAGGCCGTAGGCCAGGGCCGCAAGGGCCGCGTAAAAAGCCCGCCAGCGACCAGCCATCAGAAAATTCCTGAGCACTGAAATCCGATTGGCAGGTCGCCATCGGGCCGAGGTTCGCGGGCGTAAGCAGCCCATGGATCTCGGCGGTCCTCGCCAGAGGTCGTCTGATCATCGGTCGCCAAATGGTTCGCAAACCTGGCGATTTTAGGAGGCATCTTTGGGGGTGCCGCGGGGGTGCCGTTTTCATCCTGTGTCGCCAGCACAGGTCCGTTGGCGACGTGACGGTGATCGCCAAGGTGCCGGTCAATCGGTGGTTTGAAATCGCAAGTCGGCCCATCAAAATTCACGCGGCTCTTCTTGTCGGATTCCGTTCGGGGGGGGGGCTTTGTGACGCCTTTCGTGGTTGGTCGTTCGGGGGATTCTTGCTTGTTGGGGTTCCAGGGTCAGCCCTCGTAGCGAGCGATTCAGTTCGCGAAGAAGCGCGTGTCCGTTGTCCAATTGGAGACCCAGGACGGGCTTGGTTGCCTGTTCGGCGCGGGTGGAAAAATGTCTTCTTGCAGCCGCTCTTCGCGCTGTTTCGACCGCCGCCTGCTGACGGTGTCTGGCCCATGCCGATCGCTCAATCCGCCGTTTGGATTGGGATGGGGCGGGGGGAAATGCTGGGCAGCGAAGGTCCCAGTCGCTCGCGTTCTGCGGCGGTGATTAATGCTCCGTCACGCCGTCCGTGACAGGCAAGGAAAAAATCGTGGCGGCAAGGATCGCAGGCTGGACACCTGGCAGAAACTTGGGCAAACGACGTGTCCTGATGGCGGATGGTTCGCCGGGATGCCGAGCGCGGTGAGGCATTTCGTAGCGGGGCGACAAACGTAGCGGAGTCGCCACAGAGTAGCGAGAGTCGCCAAGACATTCGGTGGCATCACATTCATCGGCCGAAAGTCTTGGCGACTGTCGCTGCGAAAAACGAACGCCCCCCGGTTGGGTCAGGCTTTGTTCTTCATCATGCGGTCGAGGATGCCATTGACGAATCGGGGGCTGTTGGTGTCGCCGTATCGTTTAGCCAGAACGATGGATTCATTGACGGCGACGCGACCGGGGGTGTCACCGAACAGGATTTCGTAGCCGCCTAGTCGCAGCACGTTGCGGTCGACCACGGGCATTCGCGGTAGCGTCCAGTTGGTCGCCAATTGGCCCAATTGTTCGTCGATGGCATCGCGATGCTGCAGAGTGCCTTCGAGCAGTTGGGTGGCGAAGTCGGTGAGTGCTTTTCGGCCTTGCAGGCGAGAACGGATGAACCGTCGGGCCGAATCGACATCTCGGGTCCCGTTGATGTCGGCTTCGTAAAGCAATTGCAAAACGATCTCGCGGGCGCGGCGGCGAGTGGACATGCGGACCAGGGATGGGTGTGAAGGGCGGTTGCCGGCCGACGCAGTGATCGGCCCAGAATTGGATGCGAGCGGCGGATTGTAAACGCTGGAGAGCAACGCGCGTATCGGGGCGCCGAAACACGCCGGTGTTTCCATCGGCGGATTCCGGTCAGGCGACAGGCCAGCGATTTGCCGCTAGGGGGCGGCGTCGCCATTCATGCGGATCGCCAGCGGGCCTGGGTGCTTGGATAGGTCGATCGACAGCACGATCACATGATCGCCAGCGGCCAGGGCCAGCGATTTCAGGTTCCAAGTTGGCGTGGGGCGTCCATCCACCCAGGCTTCGATCCCTTCGGGCGGCCCGGTTTCGTTCGGAAATTCGCCCTCCTTCGGGGAATCTGCGTCGCTCGCAGCTGCCTGCTGAGTCGATGTCTCGCCGATTCGCGGGAAATCGATTTGCACATTTCCGTCGGCCTGCAGATTGACGGGGAATCGGATGAACGACGTGGGCGGTGTTTGCCGGTGTTGTTGGAACTGGTCTAGATCCGACATCGGCAGTGTGCCGTTGACGGTTGTCGTCACACTTCGCCACTGCATCGCTGGATCGCCGCCCGCCACGGTATCGGTGCTGGTCCGATTCAGCCGCCGGTTCGCTTCGGGCGTGTAGACCAGGGTTTCGAACGACCGCACCATGGGTTCGGCCGACACGGTGAATTCCGCCGAACGTCCGAGTGCCGATAGGAATGCGACCAGATCGACGAGGTCGGATTCCGACAGCGGGTCAACCAGCCCGGCTGGCATCAGCGATTTGCCGGGCTTTTCGAGTTCGATCGAATCGGCATCGATCTGCACTTCTTTGCCGTCGGCCAGTCGCATTCGCACCGCGTCTTCATCACGGCCGATCACGATTCCGTTGATCAGTTGTCCTTCGTCGCTCAGCAGCGACAGGGTGGTGTAGCCTTCTTTTAGTTTCGCGCTCGGATCGATTAGCGATTCGATGATGTAGTCGATCTGCGCACTGCCACCGATGCTGATCAGGTTGGGCCCGACCAGTCCGCCGGCGGTTCCGATGGCGTGACAGGCAACGCATTGCAGGGACGATTGCCGGTAAATCTGTTCGCCCTTGGCGGCCGATCCATGCGAGCGAACCTTGTCAGTGATTCGGCTGACCAGTTCAGGCGTCAGTTTCCAGGTGGCCTGTTCTAGTTTGCCCGAGGCGGTGATCGCGGCCATCAGGGCTTCGCTGCCGCCGGCACTTTGCACGCGCCGAGACAATTTGCGAGCCACGTCGGGGTCTAGCGAGACCTTGTTGATTGCTGCGGCTAACGCGTCGGAGACGCCTTTTCGCGAGATCATTTGGGCGATCAGATCGGCCGTCATTTCCTGTTCTGCGGCTGGTCCAGTGGCCAGCATGCGAACCACGTGCCCGATCGCAGCCCCGGGTCGTCGCTGGGCGATCGAACGGATCGCTGCAAGCCGGGTGGCCGGATCATCGGATCCTGCCAGTTCGTTGACCGCTTGGATCGATGATGGGGAATCTAGCGCCGAGAGTGCCTCGATCAGCTGGCTTCGAAGTTGGCTGTCCGCTGCGGTTGGGATCGCCGATTCAATGGTCGATTCCAATTCGCCGATCTTCCAGGTCTTTACCATTGTCGCGACCGCGGTCGCCCAGGCTGGGGCGTCGGTCAGGTCACCGGGGCCCGAAACGATCGTCGCTAGCACTTCACCGATTCCGGCGGGGGCGGTTTTATCGGTGTTGGTGCGATCGATCAGCGGCATCAGCGGGGCGATGGTGCGAACATCACGATCGACCAGCAGTGTGCGAGCTGCGCGTCCAAGCTGCTGAGCGTTTCCGGCGGCGGCGACCGCGGGCAGCAGTGCTTCGATCGCAGCCTGATCGACATTGCCCGATTCGATCATCGACAGTGCGGTTTCAGCCGACGCGGGGGTCGCGATCGCAGAGACGGCAAAGGCCAATTGGGCGGGACGGTTGGTCCAGTCCATGGATGCCAAAATGGATTGGCCGGACTGTTGATCGGCGAATCGGGTATCGATGGCTCGCAGGGATTGCCAGATCGCAAAATCCAGGGGGTCGTCGATGTCATGTTGGGTTGCCGAAAGCACGGCGGCAAAAGCTGTTTCGCTGTCCAGTTGGCCAGCCGAAACGACCGCTTCGAGCCGATTGGCTGCGATCGGCGACGCGGCCTGGGCTAGCACGAAGGATTCGATTTGCTGTCGCTGTTGGGATCCGGCGGGCCAGCGAAGTCGGGTTCGCCAAGCGCTTCGCAGCGCGGTCCGTTGGAACTTGGGTTGTTTTGCGTCGACGCCTTGGAGTTGACCCCAGATGTCTTCGAATGTGGCGCCGGGGATAGCTTCGTACAGCCAGGATCGTTCGTTGCTGGAATCGTCCAGGTCGGTCCATGTTCGGACCGCCGCCAGTACGTTGTCGGGATCTTGCTGGGCCCGTTTCCAGATTTCTTGGCGGGCAAATTGAGCGGTCGCCAGCGACGAATCGCTCAGCATGTCGCGCAGTTCTTCCAGCGACGCGGCGGCGAAGTCGGGCCAATGGTCCAGTGGCCGATCGGGGAACGAGACACGCCAGATTCGTCCGTGAGTTCGGTCGCGGCGATCGTCGCGAAAGTCGACTTCGCCGTGTTGGATGATCGGGTTGTACCAGTCGGCGACATACAGGGCCCCGTCGGGGCCCATGCGGGCGTCGATCGGTCGGAAAGCCACGTGTGGTGTGGTGATGATTTCTGGTTGTTGGCGGCTAAGGTAGCCGCTTGCCGATGGTTTCAGGGTGAATCGACAAACGCGGTGCGAGCGAAAGTCGCTGGTCACCAGCGATCCCGACCAGTCCGGTGGAATGTGGTCGCCCGACAAGATTTCCAGACCGCAATGTTTGGGGCTGCCCGGGTTGAGTCCGCTTAGCCAGCGGGTGGCGCCGGGGGACGTCGCGAAGACCGCATCGGGAAACGTGTAGTTGATCCCTTCGAAAAAGGCGCCGTCGGTGACAAACGATTCGCCTGCGGAATCAAAGCTGTGCCCCCACGGATTGATGAACCCTTTACAGAAGACTTCGAGTTCGTTGGTGGACGGGCGGAATCGCCAAATGCCACCTCCATCAAGGTGTCTGGACCCATCGGGCGTGTCGATGTGGCTGTGGATGTAAATCGATTGGTTGAAATACAGACAACCGTCGGGGCCGAATCGCAGCGTGTGGACCAAGTGGTGCGTGTCTTCGGTGCCGAACCCGGACAACACGACCGTGCTTTTGTCCGCGCGACCGTCATGATCGGTGTCCTGCATGTACAGCAGTCGCGTGCTATCGACGATATAGGCGGCATGCGGTCCGTCGGGCAGCACGCCGGTTGGGATCAGCAGGCCATCGGCGAACACTTTCCGCGAATCGCAAACTCCATCCCCGTCGGTGTCACGCAGCACGATGATTTTGTCGTTGGCGACTTCCCCGGGGCGAATTTGTGGGTAGATCTCGCTGCTAGCGATCCACAATCCGCCGGTCGAATCGAAATTCATTTGGATCGGTTTGGCGATGTCCGGGTCCGCTGCGAACAGGTTCACCGCCGCCCCGTCGTGGACGTTCATCGCTGCCTTTTCGGCCACCGGATCCGGCACGGGGATGTCGGTCAGGTCGTTCTGTGCGTTGGCGATACCGGATAAGCCAGGAATCGTTGTGGACACAACGATCCCTGCAGTGGCGATCCATGCAATGGAAAAACGAACGTGTAGAGTCGGCACAAAGCACCTGCGGCGAGCGTGATGTGGGGGGGATTGGGGTGATCGGAAGCGGTGGGCCAGCGCGATTGCAACGGCCGGTGTTTCCGAAATGGGGGGCCAAGGGGTGGTCGGATTCCTGGGAATGCTGCTTTCCTGCAGAATATTCCGAGGTCCGACTTTCAGAATCGGATTCCGAAAACTTGGAGGGACAGCAGTATAAGCCAACGTCCGAATGGTTTCGCGTCGTATCCGCTTTAGAAATGGACCATCTGAGCGTCTTTATTTGACCGGCGATCATTCCGCGTCTAACCTTTTGATAGCAGTCGATGACTGCGCCTGACCAGATTTTTAACCAGCTGGCACTTTGAGCCACGGCTGGGAATTGGCGTCTCAAATAGGGAATATGCATGCGATCGGTTGCCGCGATACGGACCATGGACGATATCCAGGCTCGACGTCACCAACTGTTGTTGGGGCTGCTGTTCCTCTTTGCGTTCGTCTTTTCGTCGGCCGCACTGGCTCAGAAGCCCAAGGCCAAGGAAGATCCCAAGCTGAAGCCACGGCCGGTGACGCTGAAGACCAAGGACGGTATCACTCTGCGGGCCTTCTATTTTCCGTCGGACAAGGGCAAGGAAGCGGTCACGGTGATGGTCGTTCACGAATGGCAGGGGCAAGCTAGCCCCTATCTGAAGCTGGTCATGGCGCTGAAAAACGCCGGCTGTGCGGTGCTGGTTCCCGACTACCGCGGTCACGGCGGTAGCAAAGAATACAATTACCGCGGCAAAACGAAGACCTTCAACGTCGCGCAAATGAGCAAGCGTGATATCGAGTCCATTATCTTGATGGACTTGGAAACATCGAAGGGATTTTTGAAAGAGGAAAATGATGCGGGCAACCTGAACATGAATGCCTTGGTCGTCGTCGGCATTCGCGAAGGTTGCGTGATGGCGACTCACTGGGCGGCTAGGGACTGGAGTTTTCCCAGCGTCGGAAGCAACAAGCAGGGCCAGGACGTCAAAGGTCTGGTGCTGATTTCGCCTGAAAAGCAGATCAAGTCGATCGCGTTGGACCAAGCGTTGATGTCGCCGACGATTTTGCAGTTGCCGATCATGGTTGTCGCGGGCAAAGAGAGTCCCGAAGGCAGTGAAGCCCAACGCATCATCAAGCGAGTGGAAGGCGTCAAGCGGCGTGCCGGAGGCGGCACGGTCACCGGATTCGAGGGTAAGATGGTCGATACCGCTCTGAGCGGACATTCGTTGGTCAATGACGTCAGCGAAGTGATTCCCGATATCGTCCAATTCATCACGTCCGAAGTCAACGCGACCGAGGGCAATCCCTGGATCCAGCGGAACTAGATTTCGCACTGACCTTTCATGCATAAAACTCTCTCGGCAGTATTCCTAGTTGCCGTTGGCGGGGTGGTTTCTGCCCTGCCGTGTGCAATCGCCCAGCAACCGAACTTGGCAGACAACCGGGCGTCTGAAACGCCGCCGGTCCAGACCCCCGCCACATTGGCATCCGCCAACATTGCCGACTGGATCGACCAGCAATTGCCGGGGCTTCTGCAGGCCTACCAGACGTTGCACCGGAACCCGGAACTGTCTTGGCAGGAAACCGAAACAGCAGCCTTGATTGCCGGGCTGTGGCGTGAGGAAGGGTTTGAAATCACAACGGGTATCGGGCCGGATCCGTCGGCCGGTGGTGGCGGTGTGGTTGGCATCTTGCGAAACGGACAAGGTCCGACGCTGATGCTTCGCTGCGACATGGACGGGTTGCCCGTCACCGAACAGACTCAGCTGCCCTATGCATCGACCAAGACGGTCTCACTTCCTGGTGGGATATCGACCGGCGTGATGCACGCTTGCGGTCACGACATCCACATGACCAATTTGGTTGCGGTGGCTCGCTACATGGCCACCCACCGCGATGACTGGTCAGGCACATTGATGGTGATCGCTCAACCGGCCGAGGAAAAGGGCGAAGGCGCGAGGGCGATGATCGATGACGGGCTGTTCACGCGGTTTGCGAAACCCGATTTTGCAGTCGCTCTGCACGTCGCTGGTGATACGGCGGCCGGTCAGGTGGCCGTGTTGCCCGGATATTCCCAAGCCAATGTCGATAGCGTCGATATCGATGTGAAAGGGCGCGGCGGACATGGCGCGGCGCCGGAAACGACCATCGACCCCATCGTCCAGGCTGCGGATTTGGTGATGGCGCTGCAGACAATTGTCAGCCGCGAAGTCAAACCAATCGATCCAGCGGTGATCACGGTCGGTGCCATCGCCGGCGGCACCAAGCACAACATCATTGGCAATACCTGCCACCTTCAATTGACAGTCCGCACCTACGGCGACGAAGTCCGGGCACAGGTGTTGGCAGCGATCCGCCGCAAGGCGAACGCGATCGCACAAAGCTACGGCGCCCCACCGCCCGAATTGGTGTTCAGCCAAGGAACTCCGTCGCTGGAAAACGACGCCGAACTTGCCGGGCGTTTAAGGCAAGTGTTCGTTGGCGTGTTGGGAGCCGAAAATGTGGTGCCCAATCAACCGTCGATGGGGGGCGAAGACTTCAGCCGCTATGGCCGCGAAGGAGTGCCGATCTTGATGTACAAGTTAGGCAGCGTGAACCAATCGCGATTGGACCGGTTTGAAAAGTTAGGCGTTCCACCACCGTCGCTGCACAGCAGCGCCTATTACCCCGACGTCGAACCGACGTTGCGAACCAGTGTGTTGACCATGACGGCCGCGGCGCTGGACCTGCTGAGCCCAAAGCCCGAATAGCGGTTGTAAGCCAACCCACGACGGCTAGGTGGCCGTGTCGCTAAGCGTTGCCAAGCCTAGTTGGTCAATTCGATGTCGGCCCAGGATGCGGTTTGCACGAAGTCGCATTTTCCGCATCGGACGCGTTGGCCTAGCGATCCTGGCTTGACCCGAATCCTTCGTTCACAGCCCTCGCATTCCATTTTCAATTGATGGGGGCGGGCCATCAGTCGTGCTAGCTCGGCTTGCGTGATGCCTGGCAAACTGATGTCTTCGGCCTTCAGGGTCGTCAGCAAGTCATCGCTTAGGTCGGTGACGTCGGCGATTCGGTCTGCGAGTCGTCGGACGCTGTCTTCGAATGCGTTTCGCACGAGCCGGCCGTTGCCGAAGTGTTCGTCTCGCTTGGCGTACAGGTGGTCCAGTCCGACCATCAATCGGTGTCGGGCATCGGCCGGCAGTTCGTAGTCGTTGTCTCGCGACATGGTTTCGAAAATCCGACTCATTTCGATCGGCGAATAGTCTTCGAATTCAACCTTGGTGTTGATCCGCGAAGCGAGGCCCGGGTTGGATCGGATCATCTGGTCCATCTCGTTACCGTACCCTGCCAAGATGACCGCCAGGTTGTCGCGGTCGTCTTCCATTCGTTTCAGCAACGTCTGAATGGCCTCGCGTCCGTAGGCATCGTCCCCCGACTTGTCTAGCAAGCTGTAGGCTTCGTCGATGAACAGCACTCCGCCGCGTGCCGAGTCGCAAAGTTTGTTGGTCTTGGTTGCCGTTTGACCGGCATAGTCGGCGACCAGGCCACTGCGATCGGTTTCCACGACGTGGCCCGTGGAAAGTGTTCCCAGCGCGCCCAGGATTTGGCCGACGATCCGAGCCACTGTGGTCTTGCCGGTTCCGGGGTTACCGACAAAGGTCATGTGCAGACTGATCGGCATCGTCGACAGACCCTTGTCGCGACGCTGTTGCTGCAGGCGAAGGAAATTGGTGTAGCTTTTCACTCGCGACTTCACACCGCCTAGCCCGACCAGGAGCGTCAGTTCCACCATCGCGGCCCGGAGCTGTTCATCGCGATCGGCTTGCGACAGGGCGTTCGGCGCTGCGCCGCCGGACTGGGCGTAGGCTTGTTGTTGGGCCGTCTGTTGAGACTGGGCTGATGCCGAGCTGCCATTGGACAGCGGCGCCAGCGTGGAATCCGGGTTCGCCGGATGCAGCGCGGCGTCGATGTCACGCTGCAGCGCGTGCAGAGCGACGGATTCCTCGGGCATTGTCTGTCCGTCGCACTTGGCGACCAGGTTGGCCAACCGCATCACGATGGTTTCGACATGTGCTTTGCTATCGGCCAGCGGTTGGTAGCGCACGAAGGGGGCGACCAGGGATTCCCAGGTCAGTTGGTCGGCTTGCAAGAACAGCCCGGTGGCGGCTTCTCGCAGCTGGCTGCCGTGGAACTCTTGGCCCCACAGGTGTTCGATCATCGCCGCAGCGACTTTTTTCTCGGGCGCGGTCCAGCGGTCGTCGGCGCGCACAACGGTCACGTAGACCTTGACCAACAGTCCCCGGTGCAGGTCATCCATTAGCGCCAGGAAATCATTGGGATCCCCTTCGATCATCGTCGGATAACGCCGGACCATCCACTTGCCACATCGCTGGTACAGCTTTCCACAATCACGGATCACGCGACGAAGCATGCCGATCAACCGAGATTCGTCTACGTCATTCATGAAGCGAAAAAGCGTAACGGGCTAGCGACGGGTTCAGACGGCACCGAATCGGATCTTGTTGAACTCGAAATGCAGGGTTTCGAATCCCCGAACCGGTGGGAACCAGGACGATGGGGGACAAGATGCGGTGGAAATAACACAACGACCGAAGGTCAAGTGTAATGGCCCGGACTCGGTCCCGGCGAGGCGCGGTAAAACAAAACATGGGTCAATCCGTTTGCGGGCATCGCCACGAACGGCCAGCGGCTAAACTGGGGCTCGTAGATTTCACTCCGATTCTCGCTGTACCAAGTTGCTGGATTCTCATGATTCGACCGATATTGGCCGCTTTTGCGGCCGCTGCGCTGCTGGTTCCTTCGATGGTTCGTGCCGATCACGATGTGCTGCTGCAAGGCAACGATCGATTGGCAATCGTGGATGCTGATGGATCGATCACCTGGGAAATGAAATGGGGCGGGATTCACGATATCCATCTGCTTGAAAACGGTCACATTTTGACTCGCGAAGGTCGCGCGAAAGTGGTCGAAATCAACCCGGATTCAAAACAAGTCGTATGGTCCTACGACTCGGGCAAAGCCGGTGGCAACGAAGGCACGCGGATCGAAGTCCACGCTTTTGAACGACTTGAAAACGGCAATACGATGATTGCCGAGTCCGGTGCCGCACGGATCATCGAAGTCGATGCCGACGGGAAAATTCAAAAACAGATCCCGTTGACCATCCAGCACCGCGATGCCCACACCGATACTCGATTGGTCCGATCGACGGCGGCGGGAACCTATTTGGCGACTCACGAATCCGACGGAAAGGTTCGCGAATATGACCGCGAAACGGGCGACGTTGTTTGGGAATACGAAGTCCCGCTGTTCGGTCGTCAGCCGGCCGGTGGTCACGGCCCCGAAGCCTACGGCAATCGACTGTTTTCGGCCCTGCGTTTGCCAAACGGCAACACCCTGATTGGTACCGGCAACGGACACGGGGTGATCGAAGTGACGCCCGCAAAAGAAGTCGTATGGCAGATCCAACAGAACGATCTGCCCAACATCCGATTCGCTTGGGTGACCACCTTGGAGGTACTGCCAAACGGGAACTACGTGATCGGGAACTGTCACGCCGGTCCGGGACAACCGTTGTTGGTGGAACTGAATCCGAAGAACAAACAAGTCGTGTGGACGTTCGATCGTTTTGACGATTTTGGCAACAGCGTTTCGAATTCGCTGCTGGTCGATATGGCTGGCAAATCGCTGCGTTAGTTCGCGGTGACCGTTGGTTGTCCAGCCGGGCTGGTCCGCCGGCAACGATCCTAGCTCTCGTTGCCCGTGATCAGTTTGCTGGGCAGGTGGGTGACGGAGTTGAACCAGTCCAGTTGCCAGGTTCCGGCGCTGAAATCCAGTTTGGTGACCCCCACGTTTCGAAGCGCTCCGAACAGGCCGGCATCGGCGCCCGGAGCGAGCATGTGGCGAAGCATCGCCCGTTTCAGGTCGGCGTGGATGATCGCGACCACGACGTCTTGTGAATCGCCAAAGGTTTCCGCGAAGCGTTGCACCACGGTTGTTGCACGAACCTCGGCTTCATCGTCTGTTTCGCGTGGCTTGCCGGCCCACCAGCCTGCTTCGCCAATCGACGAATCGACGGTGCAGCGATCGGCCTGGGCAACGACATGGCGGATCACACCGCTTCGCCCAAGCCCGATTCCGCCTTCGGTTGCATCGGGACCGTGTCCGCGAAAGCAACCGCCACGTTCGTACACATTGTCCCAGATCGACACCGGGGCTCCGGTCGCGTCGGTGACGTAACGGGTGGTCTGCAGCGTGCGAAGGAACGGGCTGGTGATCAGATGGTCAAACGCCATCGTTCGAACCCAATCGGCCAGGTGCTGAGCCTGCAGGCGGCCGACTGCCGTGATCCCAGGATCCTCGACTCGCAGATAGGCCGGTCGCGCGTTGTTTTCGCTTTCGGCGTGCCGAACAAGGTACAGTTGCATGGTTGGTCTTCGCGATCTTTCCGGTTGGTCCAACGCTGCGTTAACTTCGGCGTCGGCTGAATCGGGTTCGTAGGTAGTCGATCATCATCCACTCAATCACGACTAGCACAACCGGCAACGTATACAGCAAAAATTGGGACAGTTGGGCATGGTTGGCCCAATCCGGTCCGGACCGCTGCATGGCGCTGATGACCGCCATCACCAGCGAACCATTGACGAACAGCATCAGCGACGTGATCAACGCTGAACCAAGTGCGAAAACGCAGCCCGCCGAAACGCTGCTGCGTTCGTCCGAGGTCGATCGGAAGCTCACAGGTTTCCTCGGAAGGGGAACACTTGGCTGAAGATGATGGTCATCGTCAGTCCGGTTAGTGACAGCACGGCCAGCAGCGGCGTCCAGCTCTTCAGAGACTCGCTTTCGGTCAATCCACCCATCTTCGTGAACACCCAGAACCCACTGTCGTTCATCCAGCTTCCCATCAATGACCCGGTGCCGACCGCAGTCGCGACATAGACCAGGTTGTAATCAGGCCGACTGTCGCCAATGATCGCCGACATCATGCCGGCACCGATGATCATCGCCACGGTGCTGCTTCCTTGGGCGACCTTCAAGACTGCCGCGATGGCCCAGCCGAGGACCAACAGCGAGATGCCGGATGCGTCTTGGCCCGAAAAGAACTCGCGAATCGTGGTGCTGATATTGGTGTCCTGCAGCATCGCGCCGAAGGCTCCGCCGGCCGCGGTGATCAGAATAATCACACCGCCGCTCATCAATGATTCTTCGACGTCGTCGCCCAGTGCTCGCCATGACAGCGAACGGGTGAACTTCAACGTCAACATCGCACAGATCGCCGCCAACAGAAGCGCAAAGTTCGCGTTGCTCCACAGTGCCAACCGGTTCGCCAAATTCCGGGCGGGCGATTCCCATTGGTGCACGGCGATCAGATTGGGGTAGGCGTCTTCCAACAGCACCCGGTTCATGCGGCGTCGATCAATGGGTTTCATCCGCAGTTGGTCGGCGCTCAGCAGGTTCTTGGCGATCTTCGAAATCGGGACTCCTAGATAGGCGGTTTCGTCGTACAGATCGTCGCCCAACAATGCGTGGTTCAACAGTTCGGTGACTTCAGCCTTGGACTGGTCGTCTGTAGCCGGGGTGCTCAACCGTTCTCGATCCGCATCGCTCAGCTGTTTGGTGGCGACCAACCGTCCGGCGGGTGAATCGGCGGGGGCATCGGAGATCAGGGTTGCCAGCCGGTCGTAGTCTTGGATGTCTGCGACCTCGACTCGGGCGCGATCTTCGTTATCGGCCAGCGTCGTTGCCAATGTGCCAGCACCAATCAAGACGACTGGCAAAAAGACTGGCAATAGCGAGACCCAAAGGGACGGCAGATCGTGTTCCATCAACGCTTTGTGTTTTTCTTCTCCGCCCCCCAGCGAACGCATGGCGATGGGCATCCGTTTGTCGATCACGATCGAAAAAATCAGACCGACGATGGCCGCTGGGATCGCGACCATCACGCCGACCAGCATCATCATGCCGATATCGACACCCAGGATGGCCGATACCAACAGCGGCCCCGGCGTTGGTGGGACCAATGTGTGAGTGATCGCGCCGCCGGTAGCGATCGCCATCAGGTATCGCAGGTAATTGCGATTGGTGCGGCGATACAGACTGCGGGCAAGCGGAACTAGCAGATAGAAAACGGTGTCAAAGAACACGGGAATCGCCAGCACGAATCCGCTGAACATCAGTCCCAACGAGGCCTTCTTTTCGCCGGTCACCTTGACCGCGCTGCGCACGACCCGGTCGGCAGCACCACTGTCTAGCATGCATTTGCCGATGATGGCTGCCATGGCAATCACGATGCCGATGCCGCCTGCCGAATTCCCAAAGGCGTTGACCACCGCGTTCATGCGGCTGCCAGCGTCTTGGCCATCGACCAAGCCGACACCCAGGCTGACGACGAGCGCCGAAATGATCAAAGCCAGGAACGCGTTGAGTTTCAGTCCGATGATCATCCCCAGCACCGAAGCGATGCCGACCACCAACAGCAGCACGGGGATCAAGTCGGTGGTGCCTGTCGAATCAGCGGCCGCGGCTGCAACGTCCTCTGCCCCGAACCCGGGAACTGCCAGCAGAAAAGTTCCGGCAAGAAAAAGGATAAGAACGAAAATCGGGTTTCGCATCCTGTGAGGCCCTCGATGGCGTGTGCGATGATGAATGGCAGGCTGCGAAGGTCGTCTTCGCGCAGTACGGGGCAGATTCTACCTCAACATACACCGCGGCGGGGGGCAAGGACGGCGGAACCGCGACGGAGGGCTGGGACTGCACCCACCGGGGTGCTGCAATCGGATCGGCCATCACGATCGCAAATCCCGCGGCACTAACATCCGGTCGGTTAAGAGGGGTTGAGCCGATTTTTGCGAAGCTGCTGGCTGACCCGCGCCAGGATCGCACGGTCCTCGTCGCTAAGCGATGCTTGGCCGCCGTCATGCAGGCGTTCCAAAACCTCGTCCAATCGCGCCGCATCGATGGCTTCGGTGCGTTCGTTGTCCATCACCGCTTTCAACCGCTCGATTCGTTTGCGGTCTTGGGATCGCTGACGATATCGTTTCACCACCCCCACCGGTTGCGGCCCGTCGTCGTGGCTGCCGGTCGTTGCCCCCGCATGGGGTGTCGTCATGCCCACCAACAGCATGCGGACGTCCGGCCGATGGGACGAAAGCCATAACAACACGCTGATGCCGAACAGCAATGGCCACCTTGGAAACTGTTGACCGGATTCACCCGACAGCACCCACATCGCCAAGCCCAGGGTCAGCATCGCGAACACGATCAAGAGTTGTCGTAGCAATCGGATTCGCGTTTCCAATTCCAACCGCGGCGAAGAAATCGCCAACAGGGCGGCAACACTTTGGCGTCCCAAGCTTCGTGGCAAAGGGATCAGCTGCCAAATCACTTGCAGCCCGCACAGCCATGCAGCCGATCGCCACAATGCGTCTGCCGATTTCATCCCCAGGGACGGCAGCGTGCCCATGCCATGGGCGATTTCGACCGGGGGAGTGGAAACCGGGGACAGCGACGGCATTTGAAAACCGCCACCGATCCATCGAAATGCCGCCGACATCACGACTAGCGACGCGATCGTTCCGGCGGTGATCACAAGCGTCTGCATGGCGGGCCAGCGGCGTGGGGCCGATTCCACGCCCGCCAAACCCAGCGTGATCGAGGGAACCGATAACCCCATCCACCATGCCAGAGACGTATGGCAAAGCAGTTGTGCGATCCAGCCTGCGACCCAAAACGCTGATCCGATCATCGCGGCGCGAGGCAGATCGGCGTTGCCCGGTTGGCCCTGGGCGATCAACACGGCTGTCAAAACGATGCTGCTGGCGACGAACACACCGTACGACAAATTGACTTGCGTTTGGCCCACGGCCCCGATCGGGACTGCCCACGACGGAACAGCATCGCGATGGACGAGGTCCAGACGCCTGGCAAGCAACGGGACACGGTCGACAGGCATGGCAGCGATGGGGAAACAGTAGGTCTGGTAGACGCAGCTTGGCCGAAATGAGAACGCACGCGGCGTTTTTCTACGAGACGAGTGGAGGGAAGGTTCTGATCGCTGCGTTTTCCCGTTCACTTTCCCCGACTGCGAACCGGATCGGTTGCCGATTTTTCGCTGCTACAGATCTTTTAGCCGCTGGACGGATGCCCGGGCCCGCCTCAGAAAATCGTGTTTCGGTTCCCCGGTTTCCAAGAAAATGGGGGGGCCAATCGTGATGCAGCTCAGCAGCGGCACGGGCAAAACCTCGCCACGCGGCAGAATCCGGTTCACATTGTCGATATAGACGGGCACCAATTCCAAATCAGGCCGCTTTTTGGCCATGTAGAACAGGCCACTTTTGAAATCCGTCATGTCGGCTTCGCCCGACGAACGACCGCCCTCGGGGAACATGATCAGCGAATAGACATCGCCCATCTGTTTCAACATGATGTCGATCGGGCTCTTGTGAACCTTGATCTCTTTGCGATCGACCAGCAATGCATTGAAACTGCGGGCCAGATGCGGTTTGAACCAGCCGGTGGACCAATAGTCTTTGGCCGCAACCGGCCGCGTGACCGCGCGAAGTTCACGTGGCAGCGCCGACCACAACACGACAGCGTCTAGGTGGCTGGTGTGGTTGGCGAAATAGATTCGCTGGCAAGTGTCCGGCTGGCAGTCGACCCAACGGACCGTAAACCCACTGAACAACTTGGCCAGCAATACAATGGCGTGGCTGGTAAGCGTCATGGGCACATTCTAGCTGGCAACCGGAATCAGGCGAGCGGGCGACGGGCGATCGCCAAACGGGGGCCGATCCAGCGATTGGTCATCCGGATTGGCCAGCAAAGCTACGGCAAATCAAAAAATGGCTTAGAATGCAGCGGCGACGGTCGACCCCGTGGTGGTCCGTCATTCTTTGATCCGTAGGGAGAGCTGGCATTGATCGCGATGATAGGAATCTTTTCGGCCGCAGCGGCTGTCCCCGGTTGCGCGGCCATCGCGTGGAATACGTCGTTTGGATGGCAAATCGTGCTAGCGATCCTGGTCAGTGTTCTGCCGATCGATGTGACGACCAGTTCAGGCGATCGTTTGTCGGGGGATCTGCGGGCGATCAAAGATCAATCGTTGACGATCGACATCGAAGGGGTGGATCGCGAGATTCCGTTCCTGGATCTGCAGTCGGTCGTGCCCGCCGAAACCGAAGAGCAAACCAGACCGAGGTATCAGGTCACTTTGTTGGATGGATCGCGGGTGGCGGCCCAGGATGTCTCTTTGTCGGACGCCGGGCTGGACGTCGAACCTAGCCGGCAACGTACGATCCGCGTCCCCGTCCGTCAGGTCAAATCGATTCGCTTTCGCGCCGCCGCAGCCACCACCGATGCCCAGTGGTTGGGGCTGGTACAGAAAGAAACTCGTGGCGACGTGATGGTGATCCGGCGACCGGGCGACAAACTGGACCCGGTTTCGGGAATCGTCGAAGGTATCGCGGACAGCAAAGTCAATTTCACTCTGGATGGTGATTCCGTCGCCGCCCCCATCGAGCGGCTAGAAGGCGTCATCTTTGGCGGCAGCAACGAAGTGGCTGACGATGCACAGATTCGCATCACGGATGTTTACGGATCGGTGTGGGCCGTCGCATCCCTGCAACCCAGCATGCCGGGCGAAGCGATTCGGATGAAATTGTCATCGGGAATCGAACACGAATTGCCCCTGGATCAAATGGAATCGATGCGATTCAGCAGCGGGATCACCTTGCTGGCCACCGAGAAACCCGCCGGCGCTTCGATGGCAACGTTCTTTCCATCAAAAGTCAGCAGCGACCTGACGATGGCATTCTTTGGTCCGACGACCAGCGGCGATTCGGACTTGCAAATCGATGGCGGCGGTCGTGTCGAATACCGTGTCGCTAGCGGGTTCGAAAAGTTCAGCGGCGCGGTCCGTCGATCCACCGATGTTGCCGCCGTGGGAGCCGTGACGGTCCGCATCTTGATGGATGGTAAGACGGTCTGGGAAGAAGCGTTGCCGGACTCGCAGCCGCGTGGATTCGAATTGGATCTGGGCGAAACCAGGCGTTTGATGATCCAAGTCGACAGTGGCGACGATGGCAATCTGGGCGACCGTGTTCAGATCATCCGTCCCCGATTATTGAAGTAGATGTTTGGCATGGCGACGTGTGCATCGCCCGGTCGGTCACACGCCGGGTTTTCCTGCAGCCAACGTTGTTTTCTGTTGGAACCAACGTTCTTCTCTGCCGTAAACGTTCTTGTCTACGGTAAACTGGGGCCGAGGGCAGTTGGCATCAGGTCGAGTTGGTTTTCAGTTCATCCGAAAAATTCGGGACACGAGGAAATTGGTTTTGAATGATCGTTTTTGGTGGACGCTGGTCACGGCGTGCTGCATGGTTGGCGCCGCGGCGGCCGATGGTCCATTGTCGATCTCGCCCGTCTTGGCGGAAGCGGAACAGCAACGGATGGACGCGATCGATCGCGCTATGCCGTCGGCGGTCAGCGTGTTCGTCCCCGGTGGCGGTGGTGGCGGCAGCGGCATGCTGATTTCGCCCGATGGATTCGCACTGACCAATTTTCACGTCACCAGTCCGGCCGGGTCGTTCATGCGATGCGGGCTGAGCGACGGGAATGTCTATGACGCTGTGATCGTGGGCATCGATCCGGTCGGCGATTTGGCGATGATTCAATTGTTGGGGTTGGATGGCGAAGTCCGAACTGATTTTCCAGCCGCGACGATGGGCAGCAGTCGGTCGGCCCAGCCGGGCGATTGGTGCATGGTGATCGGCAATCCATTTTTGTTGGCGACCAACCTTCAACCCACCGTCACCTATGGCATCCTTAGCGGCGTCGGTCGTTACCAGTATCCATCCGGTACGCTGCTGGAATACGGCGACTGTTTGCAAACCGATGCGTCGATCAACCCGGGCAATTCGGGCGGACCGATCTACGATGCCGAGGGCAAATTGATCGGGATCGTTGGGCGATGTTCGTTCGAAAAACGAGGGCGAGTGAACGTTGGTGTTGGCTACGCGATTTCAATCAACCAAGCAAAGAATTTCTTGGGCGTTTTGCACAGCGGTCGAATCGTCGACCACGCAACGCTGGGGGCCACCGTCGCGACGGATCCCGACGGCGGAGTCCGTGTGACCAATATCTTGGAATCCAGTGACGCGTATCGCCGCGGTTTGCGATACGACGCCGAGATTTTAGAAATCGACGGCCGGTTGGTCCAAACCGCCAACGACGTCCAAAACGTGTTGGCGACTTTTCCCGCGGGTTGGCGCGTCGGGATCAAGTACCGATCCCAAGGTACCAACCATGACACCCTGGTGCGTCTGGCCAGCGTCCATGCCCAGGACGAACTGCTGGAAAAGATGGCTGGCGCACTGCCGCCTCCGCCGCCCCGCCAGAAACCCAAACCAGCCGAAGGTGACGAAGACGAATCCGAGCATGGCGAAGAATCGGATCCGCATGGTGGCACAGCCGATGCCATTCCCGATTCGGTCAAACGGCGTTTGACACAACGCAAAGGCTACGCCAATTATCATTTCAACGAAGTGCAACAGAATCGATTCATCGAATCGCTGCGTCGCCAGTTTCCGTTGGCCGAAGACAGCGATTCGGAACGACCAGAATCGAAATCCACCAACGGTGAACCCGACGCGTGGGTGATCGAAGGGGAAACCGACGAAGCCGATCCGAAGCCCGTGCGAATTCATGTTTCGGCCGACAAAATGGCGCTGATCGTGGGTGACCAAACGATGCAGGTTGCGTCCAAATCCGAACTCTACGATGGCGTCTCGATTCGATCGATCGCCGGAATCCTGCCAGCTTTGGATGGTTGGCGACGGATGATCGCGGTTGGCCCCGGCAAGTTTGGCGACACCTATTACTGGGGCACGATGCCGCTTGGCGGACAGCGGCCCCTGCGTGATTGCGTTGTTGGGATCGATGGTGAACTAGAACTGCGGTGGCTCAATCATCCAGAAACTCAAGTCGTCGAAGCGGTGGAAGTGTTCGCGGATCGCGATCAGGATCCGGCCGAACTGTGGGTGGTTCGCGATGATTCGGATCCGGCTGCGATGCCGTCTGTCCTGGACCTGCGCTATGGGACCGAGTCGGTATTGCGAGTGAAAGTCAGTTCATGGAAATCGGTTCCGTCATCGGACGCCAACGCCCAGCCAAAGGAACAACCATGATCGGACGAATGTTGATGGGCCGTTTGTCATTGATCGCGATGATGGTGGTTGTGGGCAGTTTGTCTGCGGCCAGCCAAGGCACGCTAAGCAGTTGGACGCGCGACGCCCAACGCCGCGTCGTCAAGATTTACGGCGCCGGCGGTATGAAAGGGCTAGAGGCATACCAGAGCGGTTTTTTGGTGTCCCCCGATGGGCACATTGCGACCGCGTGGAGCTATGTGCTGGACGTGGATCCGATCGTCCAATTGGATGACGGGCGACGTTTCGAGTCCACGATCGTTGGTTTCGAACCAGCATTGGAATTGGCCGTTCTGAAAATCGATGCGTCCGACCTGCCCTACTTTGCTGTCGAATCCGAATCGTCGGCGAACTGGGGGGATCCCGTGATCGCGATCAGCAATCTGTTCAATATCGCCACTGGCAACGAACCCGCCAGCGTGATGCAGGGAAGTGTGGCGTCGATCACGAAATTGGACGCTCGTCGCGGTACCTTCAAGACGCCCTATCGCGGCAACGTTTTGATCCTGGACCTGATCGCCAATAACCCCGGTGCAGCCGGTGGTGCGCTGGTGGATGCCCGCGGCAACCTGATCGGCATGCTTGGCAAAGAACTACGCGATACGGCGACCGGGGTGTGGCTGAATTACGCCGTCCCTGCGGCGGCGCTTCGCGGCACAATCGGCGACATCATTGCGGGCCGGAAAACGACCGCGCCGGTGGATACGACACCGATGCTTGCACGCGACCGGTCGCATGACTTCACCAGTTTGGGAATGGTCATGGTCCCCGATGTTCTCGAATCCACGCCCGCCTACGTCGATGAAGTTGTCGCCGGATCGGCGGCCCAAAGTGCGGGGCTGCGACCGGATGACTTGGTGTTATTGGCCAACGGAACACGCGTCGAAAGCCAACGAAGTTTTCGTAAACTGCTGCGGACGGTCGACCGCCGTGATGATGTGAATTTGACGATCCAACGCGACAGCGAAATCTTGAACTTGGTACTGCGTCCATGATGATCTGTGAACAATCAACGGCGTCTGCGCTGATCCACCATCGCGCTGCGGTCACACGATGCCTGGCCGCCGGTGTGCTTGCCAGCGTGATGCTCCTTTCGCCCGTCCGGGCTGCAGACCCCGAATTTCAACAGGCGATGGCGACCGCGGTCCGCGCCGCTGCGGATCACGTGTTGCCTTCGGTCGTGATGATCGAAATCGTTGGCACCAGCGAAGGTGGCCAAGGCGAAGTCGAACAAGACGCGCCGACATCCGGTGTGATCGTCGACGTCGATGGGGACCAGGTGTATGTCATCGCATCGCAGATCGTCGCGATGAAACCGGCCGCCAGTATCCTGGTGGTGCTGGGCAACGGTCAGCGAGAAACTGCGCAGGTCGTCGCCAAGGACCAGCACCGCGATTTGGTGTTGTTGAAATTTAAGTCTTCGGCCCCGGTAGCGGCGATCAAGCTGGATTCGGGTGCGGCGGGAACCGTCGGACAAACCACGATCGCGGTCGGCCGGTACGGCGCCGACGTTTCGCCGATGGTCAGCACCGGGATCTTGAGCGCCCAAGGTCGTTTGGACGGGATCGCACTGCAGACCGATGCACGCGTTTCCGCGTCGCTGTACGGCGGTGCGTTGATCGATCTGTATGGCAATGTCTTGGGAGTCATCATCCCGGCCGTGGCCGAGGGTGGCGCCGAAAACCCGACCGATTGGTACGATTCGGGAATCGCGTTCGCGATTCCAACCGAAGTGATCGCGGCGAAACTGGATCGATTGAAAGCGGGACAGACCATCCAAAAAGGGTTGCTGGGCATCGTTTCCACCAGCCAAGATTTGAACGATACCGGCACCGAAATCGCAGCCGTTCGCAGTCGATCGCCCGCCGAAGCCGCTGGGATTCGTGCCGGTGACCGGGTGACGGCAGTGAACCAAATCAGCGTCCAACGGCACCAACAGATTCGTCAGGTGCTGGGCAGTTTTGATGCCGGGGAAACGGTCCAAATTGGCATCGATCGCGATGGCCAATCGATGAACTTCGATGTGACTTTGGCGGACACCATTCCACCGCTACAGCCCCAACGACTGGGAATCGTCGCCAATCAGACCGCCGATAGCGCGGTGGTCGTGAGCGGGATTTTGCCGGGTTCTCCTGCAGCAAAAGTATTGGAATTGGACGACGTGATTCTGCAGATCGGTGATGCTGAAATCGCGTCGACCGATGCGCTTCGGCATCAAATGATTTCGGCGGTTCCCGACACCGCGATCCCGATTCGTTTTCGACGAGGTGACGAAACACTGGACGCTTCTGTGACTCCCGAAAGCATCGCGGGCAAAATGCGAAATCAGTCACCGGCAGGCTGGGATTCCAATGACGATCGATGGATCGATGCCGAGATGAAGCTGCCCGAATCTGGCAACGTGGCGCACTTCGTGGCACCGCGTCTTTCTCAGGATGGTGACCAGGAAGGTGGTGATCAGGAAGGCGGTGATCAGGAATCGGTTCGTGATCTGGGATTGATGATCTTGTTGTTGGGGCCGGGCGAAGGGACACCTGCCGGAGCTGTCCAAAAGTGGCAAGCTGCGGCCGAAAGATCGGGCGTCGTGGTGTGTGCGATCGCGCCGGAAGACCAGGGAAAATGGCAGCCCAAGGAACTGGAAATTGTCGCAAACTTTGCCGCGGCGATGATGAAAAAGGCACCGATCCATCCCAAAGCGGTGGCCGTCGGTGCGGCCGGCGCTGTATCGGGGGCCGACGCGACCGCAGCCGATTCGATGGCATTGGCGGCATCGATTTCGCAAAGCAAGGTTTTCTTTGGGGTCGCCATATCAGCGAAAACGCGTCCACCCGCGGTTCGGATGCGTGAAAACGAGCCGTCGGCGTCGTTGCAGATGATGATGCCGGTGGACGAACCCACGGATCTGCCGGGTTGGGCGCAAACAATCGAAAAAGCGGGCTATCCGATCATTCGCGGCGGCGGTGTCGATCAGGCGGGCGTTTTGGCGTGGGTTCGCCGATTGCAGGCAATCTAAGTTCTGATCCTTCGGGATCCGATCTTTCGGAATCTTGGCGATTTTTGTTAAAGCCGACATTGTGCCCGGCGGTTTCGGGCCACAACACTCGCGTCTGTCGCACGGAAATTAGTCGCCATGTATCAACGATCGCTCCTTTCGCTTGCCCTGGTTCTGTCGGTCGCCGGTTCGGCCATTGCGGATCCACCCAGCTTTCTTCGTATGTTCAGCCGTACCAATAACGTCGAAGCGGATGCTTCGAAGATGTACGAGCTGACCGAGGAAGATGGTCCTTGGTTGATCTTGGCGTCCACCTTGGTGGGGGAAGGTTCCAAGGCCCGGGCTCAGAAGTTGGCTCTGGAAATTCGTACTGAATTGGGGCTGCCGGCCTTCATCTACAACGAAAAATTTGACTTCACCGGCACGGTCGCTTTTGACCAACAAACCTCGCGGAAGGTTCGCTACGCCAATTCGTACCAGTACGAAGCCTACGCCGTCTTGGTGGGTGAATACGACAGCGCCGAACACCCAGGCATCGAGCGTGATTTGGTGCGGATCAAAACCGCCAAGCCAAAGGTGCTGCAAGACCCGAACGAAATGGCCGCCGAAACGGATGCATCGACCCCGGTGACGACCGTCAAAGCATTGGCCAACAAGTGGAAACGATCCCGCGGCAATAGCCCCAAGGGGCCGATGGCGGGCGCGTTCCTGACACGGAACCCGATGCTGCCCGAAGAGTATTTCGCATCGCCGACGGTGGATTCCTTTGTTCACCAGTTGAACGATGGGCTGAATCATTCGTTGCTCGATTGCGATGGAAAGTTCACTGTCGTGGTGAAAACGTTCCAAGGCGTCGCAACCATCGAGGGCAAGAAAAGCACAAAGTTCGAACCGAGTGCCAACCGGATGGACAAGTACGCACAGTCGGCCGCAAAGATGTGTGCCCAGCTTCGCAGCAAGGGTGTCGAAGCCTATCAGTTTCATGATCGTGACAAGTCCCTAGTCACCGTTGGCAGCTTTGATACGCTGGGCCGACAGTTGCCCGGTGGCGGATTCCAATACGATCCGCAGATCGAATCGCTGATGAAAAAGTACAGTGCTTTGAACGTCGATCGGGCATTGGCCAGTCAGGTTCCCGTGGGAACCAACGGCGTGGCCGGCAACAACGTCGGCATGGTACCGTTTGACGTGCAACCGACCGCGATTGCCGTGCCTAAACTTTCGAAACGAAGCCTCTATGGGGCTGCCTTGGGAATGCGATAACGATGTTTGATTTGGTCTTGGGGACTCACAACGCAAAGAAACTTGTCGAATTACGTTTGTTGTTACCCGCCGACCGTATCCAACTGACGTCGCTGGCCGAAATCGAAGGGGCCATCGACGTGGAGGAAACCGGGGCCACGTTCACCGAGAACGCGGCCCTGAAAGCCACCCAGCAAGCCATCCATCTGAATCGCTGGGTGTTGGCCGAAGACAGCGGTTTGACGGTCGACGCGTTGAAGGGGGATCCCGGTGTCCACTCGGCTCGCTATGCCGGTGAACATGGCGATGACGAAGCCAACAACGAAAAGCTGCTTCGCGAACTGGATGGTGTCCCGGACGAAAAACGCAGTGCAAAGTTCAACTGCTATCTATGTCTGTCGGACCCCCAAGGCAATGTTCAACTAGAAGCCAATGGAACTTGCGGTGGACGAATCGCCCACGCCCGAAGCGGTGGTGCTGGATTCGGCTACGACCCTCTGTTCATCATCCCCGAATACCATCGAACCTTTGGCGAATTGGATCTGACGGTCAAGCGAGCCCTCAGCCACCGGTCTCGCGCCCTGCGATCCTTTGTTCCAGCCATGATGCGAATGATTGCCCAGTTGGGGTAAGTGTTGCTGGCGTGATCACGCTGTTTTGCGACGGAAATGTCCGTTTGACATCGCTGTCCAAACGATCGTCCAGGCAAGCCCCCGTCGGATGGATTAAATTGTCGTGCATGAACATGCAACGACTAACACTGACGCTAATGATTTCGTTGTCCGCCCTGATTTCGGCGCCGGCACAACAACCCGATACTTCGCGTGCGGCGAACGATAAGGTCGCCGAGATCATCCAGACCTTTGCCGGTCGAGGGGTGATGGCGGACGGATCGCAGCCAACACCAGCCGACGTCGCGGTGACGAAATTTCGTGTCGTCGATGGCCTGCAGATGGAACTGGTGGCGGCCGAACCCGATGTGTCCCAGCCGCTGTTCGTATCGTTCGATTCACGCGGCCGAATGTGGGTGGTGCACTATCGACAGTACCAGTTTCCCGCTGGCCTGAAGATCGTTCGTTACGATCAACACTTGCGAGCGGTGTTTGATCGGGTGCCTGATCCACCACCAATCGGGACCCCGGGGGCCGACAAGATCACCGTCCATACGGATACCGATGGCGACGGTCGATACGATTCCCAAAAGGACGTCATCACCGGGCTAAACATTGCGACATCCGTTGCGATTGGACGCGGCGGAATTTGGGTTTTGAATCCACCGTATCTTTTGTTCTACCCCGACGCCGATGGCGACGATGTTCCGGACTCTGCACCGGAGGTTCATTTGTCTGGATTCGGGCTGCAGGATACCCACTCGGTCGCTAACAGTTTGCGATTCGGGCCGGATGGATGGTTGTACGGTGCAAACGGCAGCACGACCACGTGTGATGTCAGTTCGGCGGTCACCAAGGGAGTTCGATTCGAAGGGCAATGCGTGTGGCGGTACCATCCGCCGACGAAGGTCTTCGAAGTCTTTGCCGAAGGCGGTGGCAACACGTTTTCGCTAGAAATTGATTCGCGCGGACAAGTGTTGACCGGAACCAACGGCGGGAACACTCGCGGGTGGTACTTTCCGCAGGGCAGCTACAGTGAAAAGAACTGGGGCAAACACGGACCGCTTAGCAATCCTTATGCATTCGGTTTCTTTCCCCCGATGCGGTTCGAAGGGGACGGCCGACGTTTTCCACAGGCGTTTTCTATCTACGAAGGTGGGCTGCTGCCGGACCAGTATGCGGGAACCATCATTGCCCCCAATTCGCTGCATAATTTGATTTGGAACAGCCGGTTGAATCGTGACGGTTCCACCTATCGAACCGAGGATTTGCCGAATTTGGTGGAAACCGATGATCGTTGGTTTCGGCCTGTGCACTGCGAAGTCGGCCCGGATGGATCCGTGTACGTGGCGGATTGGTACGACACGCGGCTTTCGCATGTCAGCCCGATCGACGACTGGCACAAGGAAAGCGGACGGATCTATCGAATCCAACCGACCGACCAAGCGGGCAAGTATGACATCGGTGACTTGCATGCGATAACAGTCGACAAGCTGATCGAACTGTTTGACCATCCCAACAAATGGGTTCGTCACCGGGCCGTGTTGGAACTGGGATGGCGAAACGAATCGGCAGCCATCCCCACTTTGATTCAGCGAGTCGACGAAGGTTTTTTGGAAGGGTTGTGGGCATTGGCTGCGATGCAGCAACTGACCCCCGATCGGGCCAGCAAGTGGCTGGCCCATTCCCACCCCGACATCCGTCGCTTGACGGTGCGGTTGCTGGGGGACATGCACGTAGGGCATCCCCAACTGGCTTCGATGGCTGAATCGGAAGACGATGTTCAAGTCCGCAGCCAGCTTGCGGCGACAGCCAAGCGTTTGGATGCCGGCGCTGCGCTGCCGATCATTCGGGCGTTGATCAACCACGACGAAGATATCGACGATCCGCATATGCCGCTGATGATCTGGTGGGCATTGGAAGCTCAAGCGGCCGATCGAAATGCGGTTGCCGGATTCATTGAAGACGATCTGCTTTGGCAGCGTCCGATGTTCCGCAACCA
This sequence comes from Rubripirellula lacrimiformis, assembly GCF_007741535.1. Classification (NCBI taxonomy): domain Bacteria; kingdom Pseudomonadati; phylum Planctomycetota; class Planctomycetia; order Pirellulales; family Pirellulaceae; genus Rubripirellula; species Rubripirellula lacrimiformis. The sequence continues at coordinate 5,933,069 of NZ_CP036525.1, read as the reverse complement.
TTTGGCGGACCGATTGATTCAGCGATATGCATCCGCGGCCAAGCCAGAGGACCTGAGCTTTTGTGCGACGTATTGGCAGACGGCACCGGACGATGCTGCCCGAGCGGTGTTGATGCGTGGTCTGAACGCCGCTTTTCAAGGTGGTTCGCTGCCGCCGCTTCCCGATGCACTGGCCAAGGCGATTGCGGATTACCAGCAGCAGCTAGGCGATTCCGGTTTGGTGTTGGCGCTGCGTCAGGGGATTCCGGATGCGAGTGCGAACGCCATCAAGGCGCTGTTGGATCCGAAGACGGATCTGGGAATCCGCATGACAATCGCAGAAACTTTGGGGCAGGTCGGTGATGATACCACCTCCGGTGCATTGCTGCGTCTGGCAACGGGACAGAACGGAGTGACGCCGGCTTTGCAGCGAGTCGCGATTTCGGCGCTGGGGCGATTCGAAGACGTCTCGATCGCCAATGCGTTGGTGCAAAGCTTTGGTAGCCGCATTTCCGAGGAACACGGGTTGCGCGCAGCGGCTTGCCGTGTCTTGGCGTCACGTCCAAATTGGGCCATGGTGATGCTGACCGAATTGAACCAGTGGCGGTTGCGTCGTGATCAGGTTCCGACGGATGTGGTACAGCAACTGCGGTCCTATCAGGGGCCCGAAATCGTGGCTGCGGTCGAGCAAGCGTTTGGCCCGGACATTGCGTCGACCGGCGCCGAAGCCGTGGCCGAAATGAAACGGCTGCGGAAGATTCTGGCAGAGAAGCCCGGCAACGCAGACGCAGGGAAATTGCACTTCCAAAAGAAGTGCGGGACCTGTCACCAGCTGTTTGGGGATGGGCTGAAGGTTGGACCGCCACTGGACGGTTATTCTCGCGGCGATATCCCGTTCTGGTTGATCGCAATCATTCAACCCAACCTAGAGATCCGGGAAGGGTTTCAGTCCTATATGGTTTTGACGGAAGATGGGCGGGCGATCAACGGGATGATCGCGGCCGCGGATGGACAGTCCGTCACGATTCGCAATGCCGACAATCAGATGACCACGATCCCACGCGACAGAATCGAAGACATGCAAGCGATCAAGACGTCGCTGATGCCGACCGGGTTGCTGGCAGACATGACGGACGACCAAATTCGGGATTTGATCGCTTATGTTTCTCAGTAAATCCCCCGCGACCATCGCGGTTTCCGACAGCCGATATTCGTCTTTTACCGCGAGCGAGCATTGAACGAACCAGAAACGTTGGCCAACACCAGCACAAGAGATCAGGGTGTTTGGCCTTACCTGCTTCCGATCCTTTCGTTTCTGTTGCTGGTCGAAGCGTCGGCCTATGTGACCGGTGTCAGTGCGGCGGTGATGTTGGTGGTGCGAGTGGCCGTACCGTTGATCGTCCTGATCTATTTCGCGGCAAGAGGATGCTACCGGGAGATCCAAATCCGGTTCCATTGGATGATCGGGGGCGATGTTTTGGTTGGCATCGGGTTGGCAGCCATGTGGATGGCTCCCTATGTCCTGTTTCCGCAGTTGCGTCCAGCGGGGGAAAGCGTGGGAATGGATCCGATGATGGCGGGGGCCAGTGGGGTGTGGCTGGTGTTGGCCGTTCGGATGCTTGGTTTCGCGATCGTGACGCCATGGATGGAAGAACTGTTCATGCGAAGTTTTCTGATGCGTTTTGCCGATGTGTATGACGCGGATCCGGCCGCAGGGGATGACACGCCGCCCGACTTTCGCGAGGTACCGATTGGGCGGTATTCGCTGCGCAGTTTCATCGTTGTGGTTGCTGTGTTCCTGATGACTCACCAATTATGGGAAGCTTGGGTGATGCTGCCGTGGGCGGTGCTAACCAATCTTTGGTTCTATTACCGCAAGGATCTCTTCGCGGTGATCGTCCTGCACGCTGCGACCAACGGGGCCATTTTGATGGCGGCTTATTTCCTAAGCGGGTACTTCATGGACGCCGATGGAACCCCGATCTCGCTGTGGTTCTTTGTCTGATGCGTCCTGATCGTTGATCACCCGGATGTGCAACCGGCGGTTCTCGCTGGCCCCCGCTGCGATGGTCGTATGGTTGATGGGACATCCGATCCAGAGATCGGTTCACCAACGGATATCGATCGGTTTGGGGAATCCCCAGTGTGCCGCCAATGCGTCGGCCGCGTCTTCGGGGTCGGCGACGTCGCCCCAGGGCCCGTTCCGCAAATAGGCATGCGCCAATTCGTGGGCGATGATGTACAGGCCAAACGGTTCGGCACAATCCGACAGTCGCGGTTTCAAAGCCACACATCGGCTGCCGGTCCCGTCGGGAGACGGAAAGGCGATGTAAAGCTTGGTACCAAATCCGCCTTCGAAATGCAGTTTGGTGATGCTGAAGCGGGGATCGCGCAGAAAGTCAATTTGGACTTCTTCGGGAATGGCCGTTAGCACAAGGTGCACTCGCCCACGCAACGGGTCCTCGGGTGCAAACGACTGTAGCAGGTCGTCGACGGAACGGTCTGTATTCGTCATGAGCGACGTGACGTCACAGAATTGGATGGATCACTGCGGCCCGCCGCATGCGATGGCCGTTCAGCAGACAGGCTGTCACGCGACGCCAAATCGACTCGCGACAGTGACGTCGGAATCGATTTTGCGCCATCCACCAGACCAGCCAGTGAGAGTGCTTGCCGACGTTTGCGGTCACGCTGAAACGCGATCACGCCAACGATGAATACGATGCCACAAAGCACCGTGATGCCGGTGTTCAGACGCCACGCGATCGGCTTGTTGCCGGCATCGGCTGCGGTCCAGATGATCGCGTTGGCGATCCCCGTGATCATCCCTAGCAAAGCCACCACGCAAGCGGTATTCATCGCAATTCGTCGACGGTGCGGGTTCAGGCCGACCACACCACAAAACAAGATCGGGATGCCGAGCATCAGCGGCACGAATTGAATCGGATTTTTGTTGACCGTGGCGCACATCCCCAATGCGGAAAGTCCGCACAACAGAAGACCAAAAACAATTCCGACGCGTGCCATTTTGAATGGATATCCGTTGAAGCCGTGGCCGCAAAATTTTCCGCTTAAATGCAGTCCTGCACAACGTTTAAGCCTACCGTGAAGAGCGGCAAATCGCGATGGGGGATCTGGTTTTTCGGGTGGAATGTCGTGGCTAGGGTTCCATCTTCAAAACCGGCAAACGCCCGCGTTTTTCGATCATCTGACGAATCGAATCCGGTGTTTGGTCGGATGGCACCGGGCGGTCCGACGGTGGCTGATCGGGTGCGACAAAGTGGCTGCCTTGGCGGCTGCCCCGTTTGGCGAATTCACCCTCGATGTCCAGCCGCAAAGACGACTTCTCTAAACACCATTTCGGTTCGATCAGGAAGTCCGATGGGGCGTCACCGCTGATCCGTTCGACCACCACCGATGGTGGGATTCGTTCCAGAAAATCGACGACCGTTTGGACATAGTCCTGTCGCCCCATCATCTCGATCTGGCCGGCGAGCACTTGATCCCCCAGCGGGGTTCCCCGCACGGCATACAGATTGTGCAGCTTGATCGCATCAAAACCCAATCGACCGACCTCGGTCGCCGTTTCCATCATCATCGCATGCGTTTCACCGGGGATGCCCAGGATGACGTGGCCGCACATTTCGAACCCGCGTCCCCGGCTGCGGTCGATGGCGTTGATCATGTCGGCATGCGTATGGGCGCGATTCATCCATCGCAGCCCATCGTCGTGAATCGTCTGCATCCCGAATTCCAGCGATACATAGGATTTGGCCGCCAATTCTTCGATCAGCGCCAGCACGGATTCGGGGACGCAGTCCGGCCGTGTGCCGATTGCCATTCCGACGATCAGGTCATGGAATTCGGGCTGATCATTGATCGACAGGGCCAGTTCGTAGACTTCCCGAAGCTGTTCCACCGGGGCGTAGGTGTTGGTGGCCGGTTGAAAGTAGGCAATGAACCCGGCAACTTTGCTGTAACGCTCGCGAACCGTTACGATTCCAGAGGTCAGTTGTTGGTGCACTTGTTGCAGCCGAACGCGACGCGATGGGCTGAATGATCGGTTGTCGCAAAAATTGCAGCCCCCCCGCGTCACCGCGCCGTCGACATTGGGGCAGGTGAATCCGGCATCGATGCTGACCCGTTGGATCCGGCCACCAAAACGGCGACGGAGTGTCTTTCCGAAGGCATTGAAGGGCAATCCCTCACTGATCCAAGCCTCAGGAGCGTCAAAATCCGGTTCAAGATGCACGACAACAGCTGCCAATTGGGGGAGTAAGGTCAAAAAGGTGGGGGCAAAACGGTTAGCCAAGCAGTAAAATAAAGACTGTTTGACATGGTTCCGAACTTTTTTATTCCATTATCGAGAATCGAACGTGCCAACCGAAGAATTACACGATTACGCCGGCCCCTTTGGCCAATTAACCCCGATCGGGGGTGGTGATCCGATCCCGTTGATCAAAGATCGTCTGTTGATCGGTCGACGTGGCGAGTCCGATATCCAGTTGAAATTTCCCAACGTGTCGACACAGCATTGTCGAATGACGTTGGAAAATGGCTATTGGTTCGTCCGTGACTTGAACAGCCGAAATGGCATCAAAGTCGATGATCGTTCGGTCGTCCGCAAACGCTTGGACCCGAACTGCAAATTGTCGATCGCCCGTCATCACTATATCGTTGAATACGAGCCGCAGAAGCTGGGTGCCTTTGGGCCGCCGCCGGCCGACGATGATTACATGGACGAATTGATGAAAAGTTCGCTGATGGACCGAGCCGGTCTAAGTCGGCGAGACGGCACCAACAAGCCCAAAAGCAATCGAGAGTCACTCGACTGATCGCGGACGTCACGGTTCGTTTGACGCCGCGGTTGGTTTTGCCAACGGAGGAATCGTCTGATGAGGAAACCGTCTGAAAGTCTCGCAATCGGCGGCTACCTGATCCAGCGGCTTGCTGACTACGGGATCGACGACGTCTTCGGGATCCCCGGGGACTATGTCCTGTCTTTCTATAGCCAGTTGGAACGCAGTCCCATCAACGTTGTGGGCTGCACGCGTGAAGACTGTGCTGGGTTCGCAGCCGATGCCTACGCTCGCATCCGCGGGATGGGGGCGGTCTGCGTGACGTACTGTGTTGGCGGTCTAAGCGTTTGCAATTCCATCGCGGGTGCCTACGCGGAAAAATCACCCGTGGTGGTCATTTCGGGTTCGCCGGGGCTAAGAGAACGTTCGGTGGGGGCTCTGTTGCACCACATGGTCCGTGACTTCCGGACTCAGATCGAAGTGTTCGAAAAGTTTACGATCGCCGGCGCCGAACTGAACGATCCGCTGACGGCCTTTGCGGAAATCGATCGGGTGTTGGATGCCTGTGATCGATTCAAGCGGCCGGTCTATCTGGAGTTGCCACGGGACATGGTGCATGTGGTACCGGCGGTCGCCCATGGATTCGCCGGTGCCCCGCGGACGCATGATCCCATGGCGACCGCCGAAGCGGTGCGCGAAACGATCCAGCGGATCACTTCGGCCGCCCGACCCGTGATCGTGGCGGGAGTCGAGATGCACCGCTTCGGTTTGCAGGACGAATTGATTCGGTTGGCCGAGGTGACTGGGATTCCGATCGCGACGACCATGCTTGGCAAAAGTGTCGTCAGCGAAAAGCATCCTCAGTTTGTGGGCCTCTACGAAGGCGCGATCGGTGATGCCGATGTCACCCGGTTTGTCGAAGACAGCGATCTGGTGTTGCTGCTGGGGGCGTTCCTAAGTGATATCAATTTGGGGATTTACAGCGCCAAGCTGAATCCGGATCGATGCGTTTATGCCACCAGCGAATCGCTGCGGGTTTCGCATCATCACTACCACAATGTCGAATTGAAACCGTTCATCGAAGGGCTGATCGACGCGGCACCACGGTCTCGTTCTCGCGCGATCCCGGATTCCATTGGTTCAGGGATGGGATCCGACCGGGACGCCCTGGTGAACGATTTTGGTGGCGAACATCCGCTTCGCACCAGCCGCATGATGCAGCGTCTGAATGAACGATTGGATGCCAATACGATCGTGATCGCAGATGTTGGCGATTCGTTGTTCGCGGCGACGGAGTTGACCATTCACGATCGTGGCGAATTCTTAAGCCCGGCTTACTACACGTCGATGGGCTTTAGCGTCCCCGCAGCACTCGGCGCCGCCACGGCGCGGCCGGATCACCGGATCGTGGTGCTGGTTGGCGACGGAGCGTTCCAGATGACGGGCCAAGAGCTCAGCACACTGATCCGCGAAGGCCACCATCCGATCGTGATTCTGTTGGACAACCACGGATACGGAACCGAGCGTTTTCTGCACGAAGGCGATTGGAAGTACAACGAAGTGCACCAATGGAACTACAGCGAACTGATGAAGGTCTACGGACGCGGGAAAAGTTACGTTGTCGAAACCGAAGACCAATACGACGAAGCGCTGGATGCGGCATGGATGGATCCCCAATCGCCGCATCTGATCCAGGCCAAATTGATGCCCGGTGACGCCAGCGACACGCTTAAGAAATTGGCGGCCCGGATGGGGGAAAACGTCGGATAGCGGACCAGCAACTGCGACACCCGCGGTCCTACGTCCCGTATCGATCTTGCAAACATCCGCGGTGGACACGGGCCAATGCGGATCGTCCGGTTTGCTTGGATCGATCGGCACTTTCGGCAATCCGGTCCAACAGGTCCGCGAACGCTGTGATCGGCCGCATGCCCACGTCCCAACCGGCGGCAACGTAGCACCGGTGGGCTTCGGCAAAGTCGCCTTCGTCAAATGCGGTTTCCGCAAGTTGCCACCAATGTTTGCTGACGCGATCGCTGCGTCGCATCAAATTCGGCTCGCAAAGCGCTTGCAGGTAGGGCGATTCAGCCACGGTTTCTGGGAACGATTCGGCCAACATCGCCGCGGAAAACTTGGCGGCAATCCGGACTGTCCCGTGCGTCTGAAGCCGGATGGATTGGTCCGAAAAAACCGAACACTCGATCCCTCGTAGAAAACGATCTCTCGCCACCGATCGGTCACCTCGGCGCAGTGCCGCTAGTCCGCTGATGTCCCATCCCCATGCGATGTCGGGGGTCAACTGCGTCACCGCGACAGCCTGGGTTTCGGCTGCATCCCAATCTTGTTCAAAGGGGGCGTCTGCCGCAGTGTTCCCCGCGCAGTTGAACGCTTCGGTGATCGCTTGGCGGACGTCCGGTGGGATCGAATCGTGCTGCAGCGACCAACGGCTGATTTGATCACTGTCGCTGGAGAATTTCTCGACGACAGATCGTGGCAGCGCTGAAAAAACCGACAATTGCAAAGCGTCTTGAATCAGTTCGCAGCGCACCGCAGTCTCGGCAACGTGAGCGTCGATCAAGCACCCGGCCAACTGTCCCGGATCCAGCGTGGACTCGGATCGCAAAACCTCGGCGACCGAAGGGGGCAGATATTGCGTCGCCCATTCAATCCACGGGTCGGTGTTTTCGAGATCCGTGTTTTTCGAGGCCGTGTTTTTCGAGGCCGCGTTTTCTGGATCGGCCGTCGCTAATCGATCCGCTTGGGATGGGGCAACAGTTATTGGGGGTGCACCGGGATCTTCCGCCGGGATCGCATGTCGGCGTCTGGGGCCAGGCAGACGGGATTGCAGGCGATCAAACGCGATCGCTTCGGGCAACCCATTTCCCCACAGGATCCAATCGCCGCCGCCGTGATACCACTGCACCAAACGGCTGATTTGGCTGTTTTCGTCGACGACTCCGCAGATCCAATCGCCGCTACGATTGCTGATCAGCGGCAACAGGCTGGCATTCATCAGTCCCGGCCAAATTGGTTCGGGAGCATCCGCCAGTAACTCGCCGGGCGTGACGGCGGCGTGATATTCTTGGCGTCCGGTCTGCTGCCATTGATCGCTTTCGAACCAATCGGCTAGCGACGGTGCCAATTCAATCCCGTACCGATCGGCAAGCTGGCCGACGGGAACAGGGGAATTCGATGCAGAACCAGCCAGGTCAGTCAACTTATACGGTCGTTTCGAAGGGATCCAGGGACGTGTCGGTGATCGTCGCCACCGAATTGCCGCAATCATCGTGCCACGGGACATCGGCGGGCGACAGGTTCAGGCTACCGAACCTGAAAGTGTGGCGGCAAGGGGAGTGTCCGCCGGCGAAGGTCATTCGTCCAGCGTATATAGCCGACGAAGCTTCTCTGGGGCAACCACGCCCTGTTCCCGCATCCGGTCGGCCAACAGGTGCAGAGAGTTGCCGGTTTCGATTTCCGCCAATTTGTCCGCTGCGGCCAACTGGATCGGCCGCAGATGAGCTTCGGCAGCCTCGTTCTGGGCCTGGGTCAGGTAATCGACCGCTTGGGAAAGCTGCTGTGGGTCCGAGTCTTCGTTTGCCTGTTGCCAGCACAGCAGCCCGTCATAGAAGTTCGCCAACACGCGACTGTAGCGGAGTTGTTCGCTGCGCAGAGTGGCGATTCGTTTGACGATCCGATTGGTCCACTGGATCGACGGATCTTGGCTGCGGCAATGCAGTGCAATCAAGGCCCCGGTGGAATCACAGCTGATGCGAAACACCTGCAGCCGGCCGCATGGCATCGGGAAATTTCGTTGCTGACATGACTCGTACATTTCCCAGGCTTGCTGCCATCGGCCTTCGTACAGCACTTGGTTCACTTCGCTGAGATCGGCCAAGAAATACAGGATCCCGCCCGAGCCCATTTCCTGTGGATCGGAAGCTTTTTCGCGCAGGTGCGACAATCGTTCGGACCGATCCTGAGCAAGCCAGGTGTTGCCGCCCAGCCCGCCGATGGTGATCTGTTGTTGCAGCAAATCACGCTGCTGAATCGCTTCGTCAAACATCACCTCGCTCAACAACTGCATTTCGCTCCATTGACCCAGGTGCCAATTCGACCACAGTTGGACCCATCGAATGTGCGCAATTTCGAAACCGCGTGGCGAATCGAGTTTTTGGTAATTGTCGACACTGGACGACAGTGGTTGCTGCGTCTGGTCCCAGCGACAGGACAAAAAGTGCGTGAAGGTTAGCCCGGCCCAAACGTCGCCCATCACCATGGGGTCTTTGGATCGGGTGGCCAGCGGAAGCAGTCGCAGCAGAGTCCCCAGACATTCGCCCCGTCGGGGAGTCTTGTCGTAACACTCCATGACCGCCTCGCCCACGGCGACATGCATGCGCTGTTGGAAGTTACCCATCCGTCGCGCCAAATTGGCGGCGGCGAAGCTAAGTTCTGTTGCATAGAGGGTGTCGAACATGCTGATCGGTCGTACCAAGGCCGCGCACAGTTCGAACCGCTGCTGTTGCCGACGATGCTTTTCAGAATCCGATGGTGAGTATGCCGGCCCCATCGTGGGCAAACCAGCGATCCCTGATTTTGGATTGCCGTTGCCCGCACTGATTCGCCGCGAATCGAGTTGGCCCGAATCGATCGACCCCGAGTCCGGTTGATTTGAGTCGGGTTTTTTAAGTTTGGCCGTCGTTGTTTGCGAGGTCGATTTGGGGGGCGTTGGCGGATTGGTGGCCAAATCCAAAGACGCCGGATCCATCGCCAGCAAGGATTCTGCCAAAGTGCCTTGCTGCATTTTGGCTCGCATCATCTGATAGATCAGCGACAATTTCGCTCGCCAAGCCGATTTGGGACGAGGCAGACCCAGGGTCACCGCAAGTTCGCCAAGCTGTTCGCGAACCCGCGCAAAGCGTCCGCAGCGTACAAGTAACGTTGTCGCGGCCAACCGGCATTCAAACTGTTCGTGCGGTTCCACGAAGTCCGCAAGCAATTGGTAGTATCGAGCCGCTTCGCCCAAGATGTCAGCTTCGTGGTAACAGCGTGCGGCCTGGCGAATGTGGTGGGTTTTTTCGTTGCCGGTAACATGGTCGATCACCAGCGAATGCCATCTTGCCGCTTCTGATTTAGCGATTCGGCGTTCGGCGTCTTCGGCTGCCAAGATTGCGTGCGAGATTGCTCGGCCGGGATGTCCAGCGGCAAACCAGTGCCCTGCGATTCGGGCCGCTAGGCTTTCGGGATTGTCCATTCGGACCAACAGCGAAGCCCAAGCCTCATTGGCGCCGCGGATGCTTGCGTCGCCGAGTGACGAAATCACTTGCTCGGCAAACCGATCGTGGAAGATCGAGATGCATTCGCCACCGGTTGCATCGTCGATGATCAAACGCAGGCGAGCCAATTCGGTAACGGCGGCGTCGACGTCATCGTGCTGGCCGGTCAATTCGCCCAACTGAGCCATCGATACTCGGCCGCCCGCGGTCACCACGTACAACAGGACTTGTTTGGCGTCGTCGCTCAGTCGTTCACACCGGCTCCGCCAAAGCTGATTGATGCTGGCCATTTCGGTGACCGAGCAATCCGGATCGGTGTCAAAGTCCAATTCCGAAAACGCACCGCCGGGACGAAATTCGTTGGCCAATTCAAGCAACCGCAACGGGCTGCCGCTTGCCGCATCCGCCAAATCCGACAACGCTTGTTCGGTAATGGGGATCGCCCAACGCTGGGCCGAGCGTCGCAGACAGTCCATCGAATGCGATTGATCGATGGGGCCCAAGGTGATCGATTTGTCGGCGATCACACTCTGCAGGTCGACGGGTTCTCGCGATATCGTGATCACCCCCATGCCGACTTCACTGGTACTGGTCTGCAAACGGTCTAGCACATTCAGACTATCGCGGTCTGCCCACTGGGCGTCATCGATCACGATGAACAGCGGCCCGACGGCTTGCAGTTGATGGCTCATTCGAATCACAGCCTGCAGCGAAGCACGGCGTGGTGATTCGCATCGCAGCGGCGGCAGATCCAGCCGGCTTTCCATCATCGTGCCCAGCACGGGAAAGATCCCCGCAAGCAATCCATAGCTGACCGAGTCCAGTTGGATGCGATCACGGTCACCGCACATGTAACGGTTCGCGATTGCATCGCAGATCTGTTCGAAAGCTTGCAGCGCTGAATCTTCGCGTTGGCGGCATCGGCCTCGGAAGACCTGACCCCAATTCTTGGATTCAATGTACGCGATCACTTCATCCAAAAATCTTGTCTTGCCGATCCCCGACGGGCCGGTGATGTGGATTCGAGAGACACCGCCGGCAAAGATCGAATCGACCCATTGGACGACGTCACTGAGCGTTTCGTCGCGGCCGATCAGGGGTTGGTGTCCGTAGGCGGGCAAGCTGACTTTGGGGGGCAAACCAAGTCGTGCTAAACGCATCGCGGTCGGTCGTTCCGAAGGTTGCCGGTCCAGCATTTGCCGACACGTGTCACTGATCACCTCGGGAACATGCTCGTTCAAGTTGTCCAGCGCATGCAAAATCAATTCGGCATCGATCCGCGAAGCTTCGTTGCGTTTCAGTCCCGGAGTCCCAGGGTCACGTTCGGGAAGTGATTCGCCGATCGGGGGAACGCCCTGGTCCCCGTTTTGCGAATTTCCCCGCTGCGATGGTCGCTGCTGCGATGGTCGCTGCTGCGAACTTTCGTCACGCGGCGTATTGGAACTTGGGTCGTTGCTATCCCGGTTGCTGGCACCGCGGTCATTCTGGATGTCGCTGTTGGCCGCGTGGTTGCCGTCGGCGTGGGGGGCGTCTTCGTGTGCTCGGGTTCCGCTGGCGATCGCCTGCAGCGATTCCAACATCACGATTCCCAATGCAAAAATATCGCCCGCGGGCAAATAGCTTTGCCGGTAGATCACTTCGGGGGCCAGATAATGGGGCGTGCCGAGGATAAAGCTTCCGATCTCGGCGCTGCCTTGATCAAACTCGAATACGTCGACCAAGCCATAGTCGATGACCCGTCCGCGACCGGCGGAATCGACCATCAGGTTTTGGGGTTTGATGTCACGATGAACAAAGCCTGCTGCATGCATGACCGATAGGCCGGCAGCGAAGTCTCGCATCAGGTCCAGCAGACGAGCAAAGGCTTCTTCGCGTGGCAGTGCCTTCAGTTGGCGGATGGCTTGGACGAAGGTGACCCCGTCGACTTCTTCCATCGCCAAAGCGGTGTGGATGCCCAGTTTGTAGATCCGATCGACACGAACCAAATTGGGGTGATCGATCTGCATCATTCGGCGAAAACCCAACCGGTTTCGCAGCAGATTGTTGGGGTCGCCCTGCCGCAGCACCTTCAGCGCGAACCGGGCGCCGGTATCGATTTCCAGCACTCGGTAGACGAAACCGCTGCTGCCCGAACCGAGCAGGCGTTCCAGCACAAATCCGCCTAGCCGGTCGCCTTCTTTCCACGGCGGCGCTGCGCGATGGCTGTCGCCGTGCGTTTCTCGATCGGCTTGTCGCTTCAGCGGCGTTTCGTCGTCACGCTGGAAAAAGTCAGGCATGGGGGTGGGGTCAGCCTAAAGGAAGCGAACTCGATCGAACCGACAAGTCGTCGATTGTACCGAATCGACAGCCGCGAACGTGATCGGAATGACGACGCCAACACCGGAAAATCGCACCATTTGCGAATTCTGGCACCGACGGTGCCTGCGTCAATCGCTTCCAATATAGAGGCACTCGCCCCCTATATCACTGCAAAGTACCCATAAATCAGCAAAACGGCGATCGCCAAACCGGCCCCCACCGGTCCCGCCAACGGCCACCGGGTCATTGGAATCGGCGACAAAGATTCGTCATTATCCGGCAAAGCACCCTCTGGGATCACCCTGGGGCTGGTGAAGGCGACGATCTCCATCAGGATCACGAGCGAAACGAAGACGATTCCCAGGAAGTGAAATTCGTGAAGTTCGACCTGTTTCATCCAGTCGCCGAACGCAAAATATCCCAACGCGATCGCTGCGAATCCTGCGACCAAGGCCACGTTGGCGATCCATGCTGGCACCCGACGATCCAGCATTCCGACCAGCACGACCGCAAAAATCGGAATGAAGTACAGCCCGTTCATCTTCTGTAGGTACCCAAAGATGCTGTCTTGGCCAGCCAGCATCGGGGCGACGCACATCGCGACAATCGCGATCAGGGTGCCGAACACGCGTCCGCTGCGAACGACCGCGGTTTCGTCGGCGGTGGGACGGATGTAGCGACGATAAATCCCCAGGCTGAATAGCGTGGCTGTCGCGTTGAGCGCCGAGTTGAACGAGCTAAGGATTGCGCCGACCATCACCGCAGCAAAAAATCCGGTCAACGGTTTGGGCAGCACTTGGCGGACCAGCGAACCATAGGACTGATCTTTCTTTTGGCTTTGGACCGTTGCCGAGACCCAGTTTTCGATCGCGACCTCTTCATCGATCGAAGCGTCTTCGGCGGCCAGGGCAGCGGAACGTTCTGCGTCGGCCAAGGCATCGAAGGCGGCACGAGCTTCGCTCGCCATCACCTGAACTCGATCGGCTGAAAACAGTTCGCCCTTGGTGTCCAAGTGATAGGCCATCATGCCTGGCAAAACCAAAATCAGTGGTGCAAACACTTTCAACCCGGCTGCCAACAAGACACCCTTTTGGCCTTCGGCCAGAGTCTTGGCGGCGAACGTTCGCTGGATGATCTGTTGGTTGGTGGTCCAGTAAAACATGTTCAACAGCAACACGCCGGTGAACAGAGTCGGCCAAGGTACCGATGAATCCGCATCACCCAGCGAACTGAATCGCTTGGGTTCCGCATCACGCATCGTCGTCCAACCGTTCAACGCGTCTCCGTCGCCCACCCACTGAAGCCCTAGGTACGCGATCATGGCACCGCCTACCAACAGACCAAAACCGTTGATCGTATCGCTGATCGCCACGGTTCGCAGTCCGCCAAACACCGCGTAGATCGATCCAATGATGCCAATCATCCAAACCACCATCCACAAAATGGTTTGGTCGTTCTGGATGCCCGTCAGTTCGTGCAGGTCCAAGATCCCGCTGAGTCCACGGGCACCGGTGTACAGGATGATCGGCAGCAGGATGGCCGCGTACGCCAAGATGAAAATCGCATTCGTGATCGACTCGGTCGTTTCATTGAATCGACCCGCCAGGAACTGTGGAATCGTCGTGATCCCGCGGGCCAGATAACGGGGCAAAAAGAACAACGCCATCACCACCAACGACAAGCCGGCAATCACTTCCCATGCCATCACTGCCAAACCGTCCCCGAAGGCGGCGCCGTTGAGCCCGACCAATTGCTCGGTCGACAAATTCGTCAACAGCAATGACCCGGCGATCACACCAGCGGTCAGGGACCGCCCAGCCAGAAAGTATCCGTCGCTAGATTCGCTTTCCTTGCCTCGCACCAACAGGTAAGTCAACACACCGACCAATGCGGTGAAAAAGATGAACGAGACGAGGGTCAACATCGGGGATGGCTCGATTCGGCGAAGGTTCGAAGTAGGGAGGCGGGCAGAAGGCGGGCGGGCGACCAGGGGATGAAAAAATCGCCAAACGACTCGATCAGACCGCGACCAACTGTCCGCCCTTGGCATCGCTGCGGCGGCAGGCGTCCAGGATCTGCTGAGTCTTGATCGTCAGTTCGGGATACATCGGGTCGGTCTTCCCGGATAACGCAATCTGGGCCATCGTGCGCACCATGTTTACCTCCTGTGAATTGGATTCACCGGATGCGAATTCGGGGACCGATGCACCTCGCGTGTGCCGAGAAAAGTTCCAGCGACAATTGTCGACTGCTAGTTCATGATGGTGCGTCGCCCACTGGGATTCGCCGCTGTAGAGCGGCAGCACGAAGTCGTCGACGGTCAGGTAACCATCCTGGCCCGAAATCGTTGCCGTCTGTTGATTGGCCGACAGGAACGAACAGTAAAACGACGCCGACAAGCCATCGGCAAAACGCATCTCGCCGACAAATTCACCCGGTACTTCGGATTCCGATTCGCTGCCGCGAAGGCCGGTCAGTGTTTGACCGGAGACGTGGGTCGGCATTTGAAGATTCAGTGCACGAAGCGTGAATCGGATGCAGTACCAACCCAGGTCCCCCAGCGATCCATGCGGTTCCAGTTTCGCATCGGTTCGAATGTTGGACTTTTGGAACGATTCGTCGCCAGCGAAGGAAAAGTGGCTGTGGATTCGTCGCAGTTGGCCGATCGGTGATTCGTCACGTAGCAAGCGTTGAATCTCGTTCATCCGGGCGCTGTGATCAAACATCACACCATCCATGAACTGGACGCCGGCGTCATTGCAAGCGTCGATCATCGCTTTGGCATCGTCGCTGTGCACGGCGGCTGGCTTTTCGCACAACACATGCTTGCCCGCTTTGGCGGCCGCGATCACCCATTCTTTCCGCAGGCCTGTGGGCAGCGGGATGTAGACGGCATCAATGTCATCGTTTTCCAGCAGTGCCTGGTACGATCCCACCGCCGTCACCGGTTCGATCTGTGGAACTTCGGCGGAACATTGGTCGATGTACGCTTGGGCTCGCGGTTCGGACCGACTGGCGACCGCAGCCACACGGCCATTGCCACTGACTCGAACCGCTTTCCAGACTTTGCGAGAGATCGCGGCGGTACCCAAGAATCCCCAACGACAAATCGACTCACTCATCCAAACCTACTTCGCTGATCGGCGACAAGAAACTGCCGTGGATCAAACCCCAACGTCGGGCCCCGCGGCGTGCCACACGATAGCAGAATCAATGAGATTGAACCTGCTGGCTAAGCAAAGATTGTTGACGAAACGGCACTCGCAGCCTCGTTTTGACAAAGACGCTCAAACCGATGAATAAGAATCGCGGTGGCCGGGATCGCCGCAAACAGAATCACCGTGTGCCAATGGAGATCCGCCCACCAGTCCAGACGATGCGATTCGTCCGATCCATCAGCGAGATTTGTCAAACATGGTCGCGTTCCAAATCAACGATCCAATTTTAAGCTCGACGGTCGGTGGGGTGATCGACACGACTTCGATCCCTTCGAACTTTCCGCCAACCGCGATGGGCTGGGTGGTGGACCGGGATCGCAGCATGACGCGGATCTGATCGGTTTCGGCGAAACCCAGTACCTGCACATCGGCAACGGAGGTGACCGCTGAATCTGGCGATGCCGATTCGGACTCCATTCCCGGGTACACGAACGCATCCTCGCGATCCGGATAGGGCGCAACAAAATTGGTTCGGGTGAAGCGGGGATTCTGTTGTTGGTCCACCGCATCGCTGGATGACAGCGATGGTCGTACGCCCGAGGCGTTCTGGGCGACTTGTTGGATCCGATTGAGTGTCTCGGAATCGCCGCCGCACCCCATCACGAACGGGACCACTGATACGGCAGCCAACACAGCGGCGCGGCAGATCGTCGATCGGGTGGAATGTTGCGATGAGATATTCACGGAGATTTTCTTCGTTGGATTTCGATGAATGGCAGATGTCGGCGGCCAGATAGACCTGCGGGCCTTCGGTCGCGGCGATCCGATCCAATCGGACCGTTTTGCCGTGTTTCCGCTGCTGGGCGATCGTCGGATCCCACCGGCGAACGTTGCAGACGATTCATTCGTCACAACCCGAACGCGCGCTCGCCAGCATCCTTCGCCAGCGGCGAAATCGTGGCGGTTGGCTTCCTTCCGTCAAAACTTAGGTCAGGATATCGAGCATGTGAAATTTGCCCGGTGCCGAAACCCTTGTTCGCTGAAAAGGACTTGAGTTACGCATGCGACCGACGCCGCGACCACGGATGCAGATATTCGTGGCGTCCGGGGGGAAGCCAGGCGGGCGGTTGATCAGGACCGCGATTCGCCCCCGGTCAGCGAAACGCTCGTCATTCGCTATCATCTGGCATGCCCCCCCCGGCCTTGATTCCGTTCATTCCCTCGCTTCGTTGATTCTATGAAAATCTGTTGCATCGGTGCTGGTTACGTTGGTGGTCCTACCATGGCCATGATCGCGAAACAGTGCCCTGACATCTCGGTCCACGTGGTGGACCTCAATCAAGCTCGCATCGACGCTTGGAATTCGGACAGCTTGCCGGTTTACGAGCCCGGGCTGGACGCCGTCGTGGCGGAGGCGTTGCCACGCAATCTGACCTTCTCGACACGCGTCGACGAAGCGATCGCCGAATCGGACATGATCTTCATTTCGGTCAACACACCGACCAAGACGTTTGGCGTGGGTGCCGGTCGGGCGGCCAATCTAGAATTCATTGAAAAGTGCGCCCGCCAAATTGCTCGCGTCTCGACGGGCCACAAGATCGTGGTCGAGAAATCGACGCTGCCCGTGCGTACGGCCGAGGCTGTTAAACGCATCCTTAGCAGCGCCGACAACGGTGCGACTTTCGACGTGTTGTCGAACCCCGAATTTCTTGCCGAGGGGACGGCTGTCGATGACCTGTTGAATCCCGACCGCGTGTTGATCGGTGGCGAATCGAAGCAGGCCATCGAAACCTTGGTCGATATCTACGCCAACTGGATTCCTCGCGAGCGAATTCTGACGACCAACCTGTGGAGCAGCGAGCTGTCGAAACTGACCGCCAACGCGTTCTTGGCCCAACGGGTCTCGTCGATCAACGCGATCTCGGCTCTATGCGAAGCCACCGGCGCAGACGTCGACGAGGTGGCTCGCGCGATCGGTACTGATTCGCGAATTGGTCCCAAGTTTCTGAAGGCTTCGGTCGGTTTCGGAGGAAGCTGTTTCCAAAAAGACATTCTGAACCTGGTCTACCTGTGCGAACACTTTGGACTCCGCGAAGTGGCTCAGTACTGGGAACAGGTGGTCAGCATGAACGACTACCAAAAACGCCGGTTCAGCGAACGCATCGTGCGGACGATGTTCAACACGGTCAGCGACAAAAAGATCGGTGTGTTGGGGTTTGCATTTAAAAAGGACACCAACGACACGCGAGAATCGGCTGCCTTGTACGTATGTCGGGACCTGATTCGCGAACGGGCTCGGTTGACCATTTATGATCCGCGCGTCCCCGAGACGCAGATTCGTCATGACTTGGCCGTCGCCTGTTCGGACCTTCAGGGACAGATCAGCGACATCGATCGGAAGTTGATCGAGAACAACGTCACGATCGTCCACGACGGATACGTGGCGGCCGAAGATGCCCATGCGATCGCCGTTCTGACCGAATGGGACGAATTTCGATCGTTGGACTTCGATCGCGTTTACGCTTCGATGCAACGCCCCGCATTTGTGTTCGACGGACGCAATCTGCTGGATCGCGACAAGCTGACCAAGATCGGGTTCGAAATTCACGCCATCGGCAAATCGTCTGACGAATCGATCAAAGGCTAGACCAATCATTGGATTCCCGATCATGGATTGCCGCGATGATGCGTGGTATCGCCATGATTTGGGGGCTGATGTTAAGCTCTGACCATGGCAATCTTGACGATCGAATCGACTTGCGACGAAACCGCTGCGGCGGTGATTGACGACGACGGTCGTGTATTGGGTGACTGCATCGCGACCCAGGAAAAATTGCACGAGCAATTCCGCGGTGTGGTGCCGGAAGTGGCCGCACGGGCGCACCTAGAGCGGATCTTGCCGGTCATCGACACCGCGATGCAAACCGCGGGCGTCGGCCCCGATGACTTGGCGGCGATTGCCGTCGCCGATCGGCCCGGGTTGGCCGGGTCGTTGTTAGTGGGCGTCGTCGCTGCCAAATCGTTGGCGCTGGCCTGGCAGAAACCCCTGGTGGCGATCAACCATCTGCACGCTCACCTGTACGCGTGCCAGTTGGCTTGCAGCGAACCGATCTATCCCTGCGTGGGCCTGGTCGTCAGCGGCGGTCACACCAGCTTGTATCACCTGACTAGCCCGCTGGATCTGCAGTACTTAGGCGGCACCATCGATGACGCTGCGGGCGAAGCCTTCGACAAAGTCGCCGCGATGCTAAGCTTGGGGTTTCCGGGCGGTCCTGCGGTGTCCAAGTTCGCGGCCCAGGGAAATCGAAAGGCTCACGCGTTCCCCCGGTCGATGATTCACGAAGACCATTTCAATTTCAGTTTCAGCGGGCTGAAGACCGCGGTTCGTTACGCGATCGTGGGACCAGGCCAGCAGGATTTTTCGAAGGTTGTCTTGTCCGATGCCGCCAAGTCGGATCTGTGCGCTTCGTTCGAAGCCGCCGTCGTGGATGTGTTGGTGGCCAAATCTGTGCGAGCGGTTGCGAAGTTCGACGTCCGCCGGTTAGTGGTTGGTGGCGGAGTCGCAGCGAATGGATACCTAAGGTCGTCACTGGACGCAGCGGCCAAACGCCATGAATTCGAAATCACGATCGCGCCGTTGGATCTGTGCACCGACAACGCGGTGATGGGCGCGATCGCGCTAGAGAAAATTCGTCGCGGTCAGTTTGCCAGCCTGGACCTGGACATCACGCCAGGCCTGCAGCGCGGCTTTTGATCGGCTGTCGTTGCCCAAGCCGGCGGCGGACGCTTGAGTTGGCGGATCCAGCGCTTCGGCGTTGGTCCATCAACGTCTTGTTGCAACACTCTATTTCGATCTTCCTAACCATCCCAATCCATGTGACTGATCTCATTCTTGTCCCGACGTCGATGGAGATGAGCTCGCTGCGGGACCCCATCGAGCTGGCTTTGCAGCAACGTTTGGCAACCATCCAGCCACCCATCTTTCAGTTGTGTGGCTTTGGACCGGTGGCTGCCGCAGCGCGGGCGGCCGCTTTGATTGCCGATCATCGACCCGACCGCGTGCTGTTGGTGGGGATTGCCGGCAGCTTGGATTTGGGGCGCTGCCCGGTGGGGACCAGTTGGCAATTCGACGAGGTGATGTGCGACGGGATTGGTGTCGGCGCCGGCCCCGGATTTGTCAGCGCATCCAAGCTAGGGTGGCCCCAGTTCGGCGGCGAACCATCGCTGCCTACAATCGGCGATGCGTTGGCGTTGGACTGCGGCGGCCAGGGATCCGAATCGTCAGCCGGACGTTTGTTGACCGTCCCCAACGGGTCGGCGTGCGACCAGGATGCAAAGAATCGACGATCGCGGTTTCCCGGCGCTGCGGCTGAGGATATGGAAGGGTTCGCCGTGGCGATGGCCTGCACGCTAGCCGCGGTGCCGCTGCGAATTGTTCGTGGGATTTCCAATCTGGCCGGTGATCGTAACCATGCGAACTGGAAAATCGATGACGCGTTGGCTGCCGCCGCCACGATGGTCGTTGACCTGATTCTGCCTGACCCCACGAATCTTTCGAACTGATCGTTCCCCGCCTGTGATTTCCGAGCATGACATCCGAGACCCAACCAGGTGACCGTCGCCAAACGATCCGTTTGGGCATTTCGACCTGTCCCAACGACACGTTCGCTTTCTCGGCTCTGATCGACCAACGCGTGGATTGGCGGGGGCTGAATTTTGAAATCGACTTGATCGACATTCAACAGTTGAACGATCGGCTATTTCGCGGTGATTTTGACGTCGCCAAAACGAGCTTTCACGCCGCCCTGCGGATGACCGACACGACCGTCGTGTTGCCCAGCGGTTCGGCCCTGGGCTTCGGTGTCGGCCCATTGTTACTGGCCGCGTCACCACAGCGGTCGCCCGGCGACTTCGGCAGCATCAATCTTTGTCCCGGGCAACACACCACCGCCGCGCTGTTGTTCACGCTGTTCTATCCGGACGCGGTACCAGCCCAGCACTGCGTGTTCTCGGACATCATGCCGCGATTGGTTCAGGGCACCGCCGATTTCGGGGTCTGCATACACGAGGGCCGGTTCACATGGGCCGATCAGGGACTGCACTTGGTCGAGGACCTGGGCACCCGCTGGGAACAGGCCACCGATTCGCCCTTGCCGCTGGGGGGGATCGTCGCCAACCGCGCGCTCGGCGACGACATCATCGGGTTGGTCCAGTCGGTGATCCATGATTCGCTGCGGGTTGCGATGGCAGATCCCGCATCCGCGCTCCAAACAATGCGTCAGTACGCCCAGGAAATGGCGGACGATGTGTTGATGCAGCACGTCGATCTGTACGTCAACCAATGGACGATCGATCTGGGGGACGTCGGCAGAGAATCCCTGAACCAGCTGTCTCGGATGGCCGCCAAGATCGGCTTGACGGATCCCGGGGCACGCTCGATCGAAGTCTGGTCACCGACCGTCTGATCGCGGGTCTGGCGATCTCCAGACTGCTGAACGCGTTCTACGCCGCAGATGCGTTCAATAGGGGCACCGAGTAGCAGCACCGAGTAGCGGCACCGAATGCCGGGGTCGTGTGCGGGGGCGAGTTTGATTTCGCGGCGAGGCGTCTGTCCAATAAAAAACCCGCAGCGAAACTGCGGGGCTGGGTCATGGTTGCAGTTTCAACCGCGGGAGAGGTTGAAACGGCGATCGTTTGCTCGCTGTGACGATTACTCGCGAGGGCGAATGGCGCCGGTCAGTCCGCTGTAATCGACTCGGTCGGTGGTGTGCCAAAGTGGTTGGCCCAATTCGACTCGACGGCGAAGAACTTCGATCTTGTCCGGGCTACCCGCTGGTGCGTCGGTAGCGGAGAATCCGTTTTCTTCGTTCGGCACGAAATCTTCGTCGTGACCGTAACGCAGGATCGCTTCGAAAACGTTCTTGCACTGGCTCATATACTGCTCTTCCAAATTCAGCGCGGCATTCGACAAGGTCCAACCGATATCGTCGCCGCACGTTTGATTCGTTTTTCCGCCCTTGTCCGTGGGCAGTCGTGTTGACTCACGGCTTGATTATTGACGTCTTCGTCAAAGAGTCAAGAAATTTGTGTGTGCATCGAGCCACGGAAAGCCGCAATGCCGTCACTAAATCCGCCCAGCGAAGGTGTGCCGGAAAGTCCGACCCGGCTCGACGATTCACGAGTCTTTTGAATTTCGAAAGATCGACTTTTGACAAGGGGGAGTAAATCCACCTTCGGGCCTCGCAGTGCGAGAATGCAATCTCGTCAAGGGGGGATCCTGTCAAGTCGGGCTATTTGCAAAGGCCAGGTGGGGGAATCGATGGAGTCTTGGGTAGGGAGCGTTCAGTTTGGCGTTTAGGGCGCCGATAACGTCAGAAATTTTTTTCGAAAACATCTTTTTCGATCTCTCGTATGTCGCGTTCGAGGTGGACTCTTTACCTTTTCGGACCCAAGCCCGGATCATCCCCGCAAACAGACCCGGTCCATCCCCGCAAAGAGAAACATCCATGTGGATACAACGAACCCTGGCTTTGCCAGCTGCGCGCCGCGGATTTCACCTGATCACACGTTCGGTCGTCGACGCGATCCCCGAGTTGAATCAGGTGCGCGTGGGACTGCTGCACGTCTTTATCCAGCACACCAGCGCATCGTTGACGATCAACGAGAACGCGGATCCCGACGTCCGGATCGATTTCGAAACCGCGATGAACCACGCGGTGCCGGAGAATCTGAACTACGTCCACACCTTGGAAGGCCCGGATGACATGCCGGCCCACGTCAAAGCATCCATGATGGGCACCAGTGTGACGATTCCAATCGGTGACGGACGGCTGCAATTGGGGACTTGGCAGGGCATCTACCTGTGCGAGCACCGTGATCGGGCTAGCAGCCGGCGAATCGTCATGACGGTCCAGGGCGAAGCCTAGTGAAAGTCAGTAGTCAGTAGTCAGTAGTCAGTAGTCAGTCGGCAGTAGTCAGTCGGCATCATCGGGAATCGGAACATCGCGGGACACGAGATTGCCAGACACGAGATTGCCAGACTCGCGGTCGGGGGGATCTAGCGTAGCCCCGGATCGATGTGATATCGGTGGCATTTCACACATGCGTCGCCGGCCGCGTCCGGGCGGTGGCAGCTGGCGCAGTCCCCAATCTGCATCGGCAGAAAATCATGGGCTGGGATCGCTTGCCCCACACCAGCGTTGACTGTGGTCGCCGCGGCGGACGTCAGGTTCAGTCCTGCGCCGCCACCCTCTGATCTGTCTTGGGGACCGTCGCCCGATCCCATCGGACCCTGTCCAAAGTCAGGATCGATCTGGTGACAGTGAAGGCAGTCGGACAGACCAGCGATGTTCAGGTGGGGTGAATGCGTGAACTTGGTGAATCCCCCCCGGCGCCCGACCAGCGGCTGCGTCGTCCACGTCGTCGGGCGGTCTTGGGAAACGGCGCCCGGGTGGCAACGCACGCAGGCGGCGACCGCTTGGTTTTCCAGGATCTGTTGGCGAGCTGGGTCGCTGGGGGCCAACTGAGACGCCAATTCGATCGTCGCGCGAAGAACAGGGTCCTCGTGGGAATTGCCTCGGTAGCGAATCGCGTACGTCAGATCGTCTCGATACCAACCTCCGGCTGGCAACATTCGGTCGGCGTCAAATCGCGGCGAAGGACGTCCATCGCCCGACGAGGCCGGCGCTGCGGATAGAGGATCCATCCCCAGCGGATCCGCCAACGGATCACCAGCAAGTTCATCATCAGAGAACGACCCTAAGTCCAGCACATCGCTGCCGCCAATCAAACTGTCATCGGCTAGATCGTCATCCCCACCCAACAGGTCGCCATCCAACAGGTCGTCGTCCGGTTTCATCAAAAACTTTGCCGCCCGGATGGGCGACGTGCGGGCGGCCGATGCGGAATCGTTCGGCGAGGACGTAAACCATCGTCGGTCCGCTTCTTCGATCAATTGCGGTGACAGGCTGCGCAGCAGTGACCGCAGCGTCTCGGTTTCGATCCCGCTGTCCGCCAATCGATCCAGGATCACTTGTTGGCCGTTGCGGCTGATCGCTTGGATGATTTCGCGGTGGCCAGCGGCAATCTTCGCAGCCGTGGCGACGGCATCGCGGCGTGATCCGTCCAGTTTTGAAAAATCGTGATCGGGAACCTTGGCCATCGCGTCGGTCAGCGATGGATCGGCCCGCATCATCAAGGCCATCCAAGGGGTCACGCGTCCGTCGTAAAAACCGGTGGCACCCTCCGGCCACGCGCCCTGTGGGTCCATCGCTAGTTCGTCCGCGGCTGGCTGGGACAAACTGGGCAGCGTCACCCAATCGATGCCAGCAGCCGCTTCGATACGAAGCCCCTGATCGTGACAGCTTTGGCATGAACGTTCGTAACTGACCGATCGATTCAGTTCGCCGGCATGATTTTTGTCGTGGCAATGGCTGCACGCGAAATCAGCAGCCAAACCATCTTTCATGGTTTCGGGAAAGTGTTTGGTTTGATGAGTCGCGTGGTTGAACGCGATTTGGCCACCGCGCCCATACGGCCAATCGGTCCATGCGGGGTGCGAGCTGGCGAAACTATCGAAACGATCGCTGTGACAGGTTTGACATTGATCGTTGGTCATCGCGGTCAGATTGCCGTTGGGGCCACGGTGTTCGCGGTGACACGCACTGCACTGAATGTCTTCTTGGTTGACCGCTTCGGGCGGCAGCCAATTTTTCCAAGACGAACTGTGTCGCTGTTGCGATGCGAGCCGCAGTTCGCTTCGCACCGCGGCGGGCAGGTTGTGGGCTAGTTTGGCCGTCGACCGATCCATCGATGCGTGGTGGCAATCCAAACATCGATCGCTTTGCGTGACTCCGGCATGTCCCCCGGCGGACGTTTGGGAACCCGACACCAAGGATGTCTGTAATTCGGAACCGCCGGCGGACGAAAACCAATCCGTCCACGACGACGCTTGCGGGTGACAAGCGGCGCAGCGGCCCGAGTCCATGGTTCCCGACAAGATTTGAGCGTGCGGAGTCGACAATTCGCCCGGTTTGACCACGGTCGCCCGCAGCGGTTGCCAGGCCACGAATCCCAAAGCGGCAATGCAGATTGCGATGACAACGATTCCAATCTGGTGCCGGCGTCCTTGCCATGTCCGTTTGGGTTTGCACCCGTCGGCCATGGTGCAGCGTCCATTCCCACCGGGGCCGCGGCCACAGGGGCTGTCGGTGCGGCCGCACATCCAACGATCGCCGGGGCGGTCGTTGTTGGGGGGATCGGGCAACTGTATTTCTTCGCGGCGCATCTAACTTTCCAATGAAACCCAGGCTCGGGGCCCGGTCACGTCGGTCATGGTCGGTAAATCGGGGCGGCAAATTGGGGGAGGGATCTATCCGGCGTGTCGCCATGCGATCACGGCATGCACCAGTGCGGCCGCCACCAAGGCGATCGAAAACACGCTGTGCACGACCACCCACAGTCGCAGTCGGAGTTGCAACGCGTACTGGTAGTCCAGATCGTCGCGGCGGCGAACCAGGGCAGCCAGTCGGCCTGCGGTGCCGCGGCTTTCGTCTTCCAAATATCGATCCAACTCTTTCAGCCCGCCCAGCAATCGTCGCCGTCGCAGTCCGGTCGGCATCATCACATAGGCCAACGACGGCCGCGACTCGAAGAACGGGTTCAAGTAGTGAGTGTAGAAGCTGCCTAGCACTCGCATGCCCGAATGTTCGTGCACGTTGTCGAGTAACTGTCGCGCCGACTTAGCAATTTGGGCGCGGTGCCAACCCACGTGGTCGAACCGGTGCTGGCCGTCGACCGCGGTCAATCGTTTGGGCAACGTTCGGCTGGCGTAGATGCCATAAAAACCGCTGCAGGTGACCAACAGGAAAACGATCGATAGTCCCGATTCGAAAATCCCACCGGCGACCAGCATCGGAACATGCATCGCGTACACGCCGAACGCGAACAATCCCATGTACAGGTGGATCTGGGTCCATGTGGCAACCGTGCCCAGCGGCAAAATCGGCAATCGCCGCCGAACGCCCAACAGCACCAACAGCAAGATCGACGCCAGTACCGTGAATCCGGTAAAGAACGATGCGTGCGCCAGGCGACCGGCTTGGATCTGTGCGATGCAGTACACGACGGCCAGCGCGATCGCGGTCACGATCAGCGAAACTTTGCGTCGCATTCGAAACGTTAGCTGGAATTTGCCAGCGAGCCCCTGAGCCGCGTCTTTGGTTGTCACACTAGCCATCGTCAACTCCGTCGATCGAGCCACTGTTGCAGCGGCTTGGATTGGGTCAGGTCAATGCGAACCAACGCGTCGTGCGGACATGCTGCGACGCAGGCCGGTCCCGTCGGCTGGCTCTGACACATGTCGCACTTGGTCGCTTTGCGAATCGGCTTTCCGGTTTGCATGTCCGTATAGGGACGGCCTTGGGGGTCAGCGACCTCGGCCATCCGGATGTTTTCGTAAGGGCACGACGATGCACAGGTTCCGCAACCGATGCAGATGGGTTCGTGAATCCGGACCACTCCGGTTTCTTCATCGCGAGCGATCGAACCGGTGGGGCATCCGATCATGCAAACCGGATCGCTGCACTGCATACACGCTTGGACGAATTGCAGTTGTTCGTGCGCGACCCCTTGGCGGACAAATCGCGGGTTGCCGTCATGAGTCGCCGCACATGCTTTGACACAGTCATCGCATCGGGTGCACCGGTGCAGATCGATCACCATTGCTTGGCGACCATTGTTGACGCGATTTTGGACGATGAATTCCAGCAATCCGGTTTGCTGAAACTGTTGACCGGATGCGTCTGGCGAAGGTTGGGGGTTCGCACCGCCTTGGTCGGCGGCCCGTTGTTCCCCGCGGCGATCCGAACGGCCGCGACTATCCCCGCGGCGATCGCCCGCCTTGGGAACGGTATTGGGATCGGTTTCTTGGGCTGTTTTGGGCGCGTCCATCCACTGGGCTACCGAATCGGGCAGTTCGCTGCGCCGCACGTAAGGCAGGATTTCCTCGGCGAACGTTTCCGCGGGAATGAACAATGCGTCCAGGAATCCGATCGCGCGAAGCGATTGCTGAGTCGCCTTGGGGGCAACCGTTTCGGGGCGCAACATGTTGAACGCGATTTCCTCGAGCCCAAAGATCTGGCCTTTGCCCATGTAGGCGGTCGTGCGTTCCGATGCGCCGAACGATTGCGACATCCGTCCGAACCCGCTGCGGACGATGATCAAGTCCGTCGGCACTCGCCCTTCGGCGGAAACAATTGGTTCGGATTCTAACTGTTCCTGAACCGGCAACTGCCGCGTTTTTTTGTAGTCCGCATTCCATTCCATCCGCCCGAATGAGTGCATTTGGGTGGCGTCGGCGATGCGTACCAAGTTGGACTCGGGAACATGCCTTAGCAGCGGCAGTTCGCTGAGGTGGACCTTCAACCAGTTTTGGCGATAGTGGCGGTCCAGGGTATCGGCGAATCCTTGATCGCGGCGAAGGATCTTCAGACCTTGCCAACGAATTTCCAGCAGGGTGACTTCTGTTTCGGCGATGACCGTGGCGGATCTCGGCGACCGATACATTGCCGCGACCTCGCCGAACATCTCGCCCGGCCCCAGCGAAACTGAGCCGCTGTTTCGCAGGACGCCATCAAAGTCTTGCAAGAACAGTGTCGGGCGATCGTCGACCTGACGCACTGTGCCGACCGAATCGATCCCATCACCGCCAGCGGTCACCTGGTCGGGACGTCGGGATTCGGGCACTCGGCTGCGACTCAAGAACCGACGCAGCGCATCGGTCCACGATAATTTTTCTTCGGGTGTCCGGCCCAACTGTTCGGGCAACAGTGACTGCACGACCACCGCAGCGCTGCCAGCCAAGACCAGGAACGCGCTGTTTCCGTAATCGCCTTCGCGAACAATGATTTCGCCAGGCTCGCAGCGGTGCAGTCGGGTGTCGTTTCGCAGGATCCCATCGAGCGGCATCGAACGCGGAAACGACGACGCGTTCATACTGGCGAATGGCTCGCGAGAGCGCAGCCAGGAAACGTCCGCGTCGCAAATCGACGCGTCCATTGGTTGGCTCCAACGCTCGGGACGGCGCACCGGGATTGACTCTTCCATCTGCATGATCCCGGTTCAATACCGTTTTCGGCGTCCGTGCGTCAATACGAACGCGGTGCGGCGAATGTCGCCAATTGGACAATTCGCCCCCCCAGGCCAGGGCGTCGGTTGGCTTGCGGTGCCCGGGCGATTGCCGGGGCGGATATAATGCTGCGGCGAAGCAGTTCACCGGGATTCGTTCGGTTGATTCGCCGTATTGTCGCCAGACGGTTCCCGCGTTCGCGCGGGGGCGATCGCCCCAATGTCGGCCCCAATGGCGAATGGGTGAACGCCCCAACCGTTCCTGAACACCTGTTTCGCACCGTCACGGGCCTGGCCCTGTGGCGGTGGTTTCTTCCTTCCCTCCACCTGCTTGCGGAAAAAACAAAGATGAAGATGCGTATTCTCGGCTCCCTGATGTGTGCTTTGGCATTGGTCGGCATGTTCCAACCTGTCGCCGCTGCCGAACTGGAATTGGTTCCCGGTAAATCGAAGATCCATTTCGTGGGCAGCAAGTCGGATGGTCAGCACAAAGGCGGTTTCAAAAAGTTCACGGTCGACTCGCTTGCCGATTTTGAAAACCCTCAAAACAGTTCGATCACGATTGTCATCGAAGCCGCCAGTTTGTGGTCGGATGATGACAAGTTGACCAATCACCTCAAAAACGCTGACTTCTTTGACGTTCGCAAGTATCCCAAAATCACTTTCGCATCGTCCGAAATCGTCTCAGAGAAGCCTGTCGATAAGGTGGCAAAAGCAAAGATCAAAGGCGAAATGGAGATGTTGGGCAAAAAGGTTGCCATCGAAGTGCCTGTGGATGTGACGATCACCGAAGACTTCGTCGAACTTGACGGCAGCTTCGAAATCGATCGCACCAAGTGGGGCATGACTTACGGGCAAGGAAAGGTCAACAACGAAGTCAAGATTGAAGTCGAACTGGTCTTCAAGCGATAACGCCGAAGTTCCCAGCTTGGCTGCCTTGTTCCTCTGACCATTCGGATCGTCCGTGACCTTTGAACAGTCCATCGTCGTTGGCAATGTCGTCGTCCCCGCGTTGATCGGATTGGTGGCTTGTGTCATCGCGGCCCTGATCAGCGGGCGGACATCGGCGGCCCCCAACGGGATTGCCGATGCAACCAGCCCTCTGCGACCACGTTCGTTGATCGCTGCGGCGGTGATTGCGATCGGTTGGTTGGCTGCGGTGACCGTGTCGATGTCGATGCGTCAGGGATGGCAATGGTGGCCAGAGGATGCTTGGCGACAAGCGGTCTGGCCGCTGTTGGCTTGGACGGTGTGGGGCATCGCCGCCACGGCCCCCCAGGTCCGATCGAAACCAGAGTATTGGATTCTGGCCGGATTGTTGGCGGGCGTCACGGCGCTGCGGGCAATGCCGGCGGATGAATCTTGGGCCGATACCTTTCCCTTCCACCGAACGTGGATGATGGCAATCTTGGCCAGTTGCCTGGTCAATATCAGGATCGTTGACCGGGTGTCCCAACGGGGCGGCAGTCGTTGGAGTCTGCTGATCGCGCTGGCAGCACTGGGCGGTCCGATGGCGCTGGCGGCGTCGGCCTACGCTAGCCTGTCCGAATGGGCCATGTCGATCATCGTGGCGACGGCGGTGATCGCAATCGCAGGAATCGCCTTCGCAAGGATACCAGCCTGGGTGGTCGCGCCGGCCACGTTGGCCTCTGCGGCCGGGTTGGTGGCCGCCGGACGTTTCTACAGCTACGAAGAACATCCGACATGGTTGTTCGGCCTGTTGCTATTTGGGCCTGCCATCGTCGGCGTCGTCGACGGCCTGATCGATACAAAGTCGACCACCGTGCGAGTGGTGGTCGCCGGCGCGATGTCCGGTGCCATCGTGGCGATTAGTGCCTACCAAATCATGGCCTAGTCCCTTGGGACGCGGCACGTGCGTCGCTGCTACGTGCGACTCTGCTATTGGGGGAATGACGCTTCGTTTGCTGCTGGTCGCTATCGATCGATCTGTGGCGAGTTGAAAATCTGGTCATGTTTGTGTCGAACGATTTCGCCTTTGACCAAATAGATGACGTCCTCGGCAATGCTTTCGGCCAAGTCCGCGATCCGTTCTAGGTGACGTGACGCGCTGAAACAGTGAACGCCGGGTTCGATCTGGTCCGGATCCGTCTTCATGATTTCGTGCAATTGGTCAATCACCACTCCGTTCATGGTGTCGACCAAGTGGTCCGTTCGGATCGCCTCGGCAGCCTTCTCGGCGTCTCGTTCGACGAACGCGTCCAAGGATAGTTTCACCATCGCGTTGGTCACGGTCACCATTTCGGTCATTTCCTCGGGGACCGGAAACAGCGGGAACAGATCCAGCGATTTGGCCCGTTCAGCAATGTTGCATGCTAGGTCCGCCATCCGTTCCAGTTCGCCGTTGACCTTCACCACACAGATCAGCCATCGCATGTCGGTCGCGACCGGATGGTGCAGGGCTAGCAGTTTCAGGCATTCCTCTTCGATTCGAATGTCGGTTTGGTCCACTTCCGAATCGCTGGCGATGACGCGATCGGCAAGATCGGTGCGACGTTCCGACAACGACCGGACCGCCAACTGGATCATCTGTTCGACCACCCCGAATTGTTCGATCAATTCGACACGCAGTAGTTCGAGTTCGCGTTCTAGGTGTTTGGTCATGACAACCATCCGAAAATGAGTGGGAGGTGGATTGGGCCCCCTTTTTTAGCGAGGCGGGCTGTGGGAGGCCTGGCACACGATGGGAGGATGGGGGGGGCGGACTCTTCTTTTTCGCTCAGTCGATTAACCAAAGCGACCGCGAACGTAGTCTTCCGTTTGACGGTGCGTTGGCAGAGTGAAGATGCGTTCGGTGTCGTCGAATTCGATCAGTCTTCCTTCGAAGAAAAACGCTGTCTTGTCACTGCATCTAGAAGCTTGCTGCATGTTGTGCGTGACGATGACGATCGTGTATTGATCGCGAAGTTCATTCATCAGATCTTCGATCGCCAACGTGCTGGCCGGATCCAGCGCGCTGCAGGGTTCGTCCATCAACAGGATCTTGGGACCGACCGCGATCGCGCGAGCGATACACAGGCGTTGTTGTTGACCACCGGAAAGACCCAACGCTGGTTTGTGCAGCCGATCTTTGACCTCTTCCCACACGGCCGCCTTTTCCAGCGACCACTGAACCAATTCGTCCAGTTCCGCTTTGCTTAACTTCATGTGCAATCGGGGACCGAATGCGACGTTGTCGTAGATCGATTTGGGAAACGGGTTGGGCTTCTGGAAAACGATGCCGATCTTTCGTCGCAGCGCGACCACATCGGTCGACTTGTGCAGGATGTCCAGTTCCCCCATCCGCAAGGTTCCCGATGCGTGGGCGCTGGGAACGGTATCGTTCATCCGGTTGATCCAGCGCAGCAGCGTGCTCTTGCCGCAACCGCTGGGACCGATGAACGCGGTCACCTTGTTTCGTGGAATGTTAATGCTTAGCGAATGGATCGCTTGGAAATCGCCATAGAACGCATTCAGGCCACCAATTTCGATCAGCGTTTCGTCCGCTCGAACGGGCCGGCCAGGCGAAACCTGGCTGGTTGGCTTGGGATCGTTCGGCTGGATCTGCGGCGAATCGCTGTTGGACGGTCCGGTCGGATGGATCGTCGAGCTTGATTGGCCGGGCGACGATGGATCAGCGGACATGGGAATCAGGCTGCTAGTGAAGAGAAAAGTGTTCGGTCGGGACGCCGATTTTACGCTCTGGGAACACCGTGTCAGGATGCCGATTGGACTTTCTGGCGAACGTAAATGGCGACGGAGTTCAGCACCAACAACACGATCAGCAAAACGATGATCGCGGCCGCCGCCAATTGCTGGTAGACATCTTGGGGCCGTCCCGCCCAGTTGTAAATCAAGACGGGCATGGTAACCGCGGAATCCATCAAATTTTCAGGTCCACCGTTCTTGGCCACCGCCGCGCCCAAAACGACCAGCACGGGGGCTGCTTCGCCAATCGAACGGCCGATTGCCAAAATTGCACCTGTCATGATTCCCGGCAGTGCGGCCGGTAGGCAGACGTCGCGTGTGGCCTGCCACTTGGTGGCGCCCAATCCCAATGCGGCTTCACGAAGTGATGGCGAAACCGATCGCAACGCTTCCTGTGCCGAGATAATGATCACGGGCAGGATGACCAGCGACAACGTCAATCCGGCCGCCAGAAAGCTTCTGCCGAATGGCAATCGAAAATAATACCACTCGCGTTGCGAATAGGATCCGCCGACGGCGCCTTCCTTGACGGTGCGTAGACGCTCGGATCGGTCGGTCGGTTTCGGGCCGGACTTGCGATCCCAGCGGGCGATGTCGAAAAGATTCCCGTCGGCATCCATCCCCTGGATGGGGCGATCAATGGTGATCGTTTTCTGTTCCATGTCGGTTTGTGGAATCAGAATCGTTTGCCCAGGTTCCAGCGACAACACTTGGTAGTAATGTTGCACGCCAAAGAGTTCCAAACCACTTGGTTTGTTGACCTGGATTTGCCCGAACAGGTTGAACATGTACACGAACACCGTCAGCCCCAGCAGCCCAAAGACAATCGAGGGCACACCGGCCAGGTTGGCGATGTTCAGTTGGATAAAACCGTGCAGTTTGCGAAGCCACCAATGGGTGGGTTTGAACTCTTCAAGGAAAATCGCCGTTCCAATGCCCAGCGGCAGTGCCGCCAAGGCGCAGATCCCGCACACCAGCAGCGAACCGATGACCGCCGGTCGCATCCCGGATTGTTCGGGTTCCAGTTCGCTGTGAGCGTTGTTGACCAGGTCCGGCGAAATTTTGCTGTGACCCTGGATCCCGATCGATACCAACAGCACCACCAAGACGACGACGCTGATCGACGCGATCGCGACGCATAGAACATAGAACCAACGGCTAAGTCGTTTGCGTTTTCGCGTGTTGGACGCTGTTTGGACTTCGTCGTCGGACGCCAGCGCAGCCGGGATTGTCGCAGGCTTGGGACCGTTGGGATGGAATGCAGTGGCCGGCGGGATTTCAGGATTCGATGGCTGGTTCACGAGTAGTTTTCCTGGAAACGTCGTCGAATGATCTGTCCCAACACCGTCATGCCAAACGTGATCGCAAACAAGGTGATCGCGACCGCGTACAGGCTGTAGTACTGGACCGTGCCGTATTCGTTTTCGCTCTTGATCATTTCGACGATAAATCCAGTCATCGTTTGTGACTGTTCGCGTGGGTCCAAGGTGGCGGTCGCGCGTGTACCGGCCGCCAACGCGACGACCATGGTTTCGCCGATGGCCCGGCTGAACGCTAACAAGAACGCAGAGATGATCCCCGACAGCGCCGACGGTACGACGACTTTGACTGCGGTTTCAAATGGCGTGCAACCCAGTCCGTAGGCGCCATCGCGAAGCGCCATCGGCACCGCACGCATCGCGTCTTCGGACAAACTGCAGACCATCGGCAGACATAGAATTCCGACAGCAATTCCGGCACTGGTCGCGTTGAAGGTGTCGAACGCACCGCCGGTGACCCATTGCAGCGATGGGCTGATCACCAGGATTGCAAAGTAGCCCAACACCACCGTCGGGATCCCGGCAATGATTTCCAATGTTGGTTTCAGGAAGCTGCGGACTCGGTGACTGGCGAATTCCGATAGGAAAATCGCGGTGATCAATCCCAACGGCAACGCGATCAGCATGGCGATCATCGTGACACGCAGCGTCCCGCTTAGCAGCGGCCAAATGCCGAACTTGGCGTCCGCTAAATCCCGGCTCTGCAGCGCCGTCCACTGTGTGCCGGTGAAAAATTCGCCAATCGAAACATGTTCGCTTTGGAAAAAGTTCCAGCTCTGGCTGATCAGCATCCCGACGATGCAAACGGTGATCAGCACCGTCGTCAATCCACACGCGGCTAACAGCACGACAACACACCGCTCGCGAAATTCGCTAGCGGCGGTCGATCGGAAATTGCGTTTTTGCAGGGCTGCCGGAAGCGACGATGCCAAGCGCGATGACATGGACTTACTTTGAGTTCAAGTTTTTGTCGGTGAACAACTCGGCGAACGAACCCTTTCGGCTTTGCCCTTGGGCATCGACAAAGTGAGTTCCTGTGGCCACTGCGTCGAAGTTCTGTAGCGTTCGTTCGAAGATGGACTCGGGCAGTTGAACGTAGTCGACCTTGCCCTCGGCACATAGAGTCGAAACGTTCTCTAGATAAAACTCGACAAAGGTTTGTACTTCGGCGCGGTTCAGCGATTCGGCACTGACATAGATGAACAGCGGACGACTAAACGGAGCGTACTTTCCCGATGCGATGTTATCGCTGGTCGGCAGCACGGGTTCGTCGATCTCTGGGTTGATGACAGGAACAGCCCTTAGGATCTCGGAATTCTGAGCATAGTAAGCGACGCCGAAGAAACCGATCGAAAACTTATTGCCAGCCACGCCTTGGACCAGCACGTTATCGTCTTCGTTCAAGGTCATGTCGCCACGCAGCGTGTCGTCCTCGGCAACCACTTCCTTGAAATAGTCGTAGGTTCCCGATCCGGTGCCGGGCGAGAAAATTTTGATTTCTTGGTCAGGCCAGCTGGGGTCCACGTCGCTCCACTTCTTCGCAGCACTGTCGCCATTGAAAATCTTTTGCAGCTGTTCGATGCTGAGCGATTGGACCCAGTCATTTTGTGGGTTCACCACAATCGTTAGCCCGTCGTAGGCGATCGCCAGTTCGACGAATTCGACGCCCGCGGCTTCGCATTTCTCGTACTCGCCAACCTTGATCGGACGCGAGGCGTCGGAGATGTCGGTGGCCTTGCCGTAGAACTCTTTGAACCCGTTGCCGGTGCCTTCGCCGCCCACCGATACTTTGACGCCTGGGTGAATCTTGATGAAGCCTTCGCGGATCGCATCGCTGATCGGTTGGACCGTGCTGCTGCCGTCGATTTTGATGTCACCGACCAAAGTGGATGCGGGGCTGCCGCCGGCGGACGTGGCTGGGTCGCTCTTGGGCGACGAATCGCAGCCAATCAACAGGACGACTGCGGCCATGACAGCGACGGTTGCGATGGGATGACGGGATTTCATCAACACGTTCTCCGAACAAGACGAATGTTTGTGATCAGGACGGATGGAACAGACTTGATGTCCGCAGCGATCCGACGGCGGATCTGGTCCCACCGGTGGCGATATTATCTGGCCGCATGGGCGGAACGCCAACAGTGCTGGTCGGCCCGGCGAGATGCCTTCCCAAAGGCAAAACGGCCTAACGAATCGTGTTCATCGGGGCGTTTCTTTGCCGCCGGCCGATTGTGAATTTTCGGTGAAGTACTGTCTGGGGCAGACCCGCGAAAACGGTTTCGGGCCGGGGGGCATGATGGCCGGTGGACCACCGGTCGATCGCAGATCGAGGGCGGTGGAGGTAGAGGGTGCCAAGGCCGACCGGGGTTTGGGGGTGGCGGAACGACGAACGCGGCACCCCAGAAACGGAACCGACTGGCCGCTGAAATCCGTTGGTCTATTTGGCCGTTTCG
The DNA here is from genome assembly GCF_007741535.1 of Rubripirellula lacrimiformis. NCBI lineage: Bacteria > Pseudomonadati > Planctomycetota > Planctomycetia > Pirellulales > Pirellulaceae > Rubripirellula > Rubripirellula lacrimiformis. Next base: position 5,897,959 of record NZ_CP036525.1, on the reverse strand, counting down.
ATGAATCGGCTTTCGCGGACAACGGTGACCTTGATTTCCCCCGGGTAGGTCAATTCGGATTCGAAGGCTTTGGCGATGTCGTGACAGATACGTGCCGCTTCTTCGTCGGTGGTCCGTTCGCTGGCCACGATCACTCGCAGTTCGCGGCCGGCACTGATTGCGAAGGCTTGTCGGACGCCATCGAAACGAGTGGCGATCGATTCCAATTCTTCCATTCGTTTGACGTAGCGTTCCAGCGATTCGCGGCGAGCACCGGGGCGGCTGGCGCTGCACGCGTCGCCGGTTGCCACCAACATCGTGTAGGGATGTTCGGTGACGATTTCGTCGTGATGGCCCAGCGCGGCGTGCACGACTTCGGGGCCTTCGCCATTTCGCCGCAGCATGTCGGCGCCGATCTTGGGGTGACCGCCTTCGAGTTCGTGGTCCGCTGCTTTGCCGATGTCGTGCAGCAGCCCACAGCGCCGAGCCAGGTCGCCGTCCATGCCGATCATTTCGGCAACCATGCCCGAGATGAAGGCGACTTCGACGCTGTGACGCAGCACGTTTTGGCTGTACGAGGTGCGGAAATGCAGCCGTCCCAGCATACGGATGATCTTGTCGTGCAGTCCCGGCACATTGACTTCGTCAGCCGCCTCGCGACCTTTCTGCATGATGAAGTCTTCGATCTTTTTCGTCGTTTCTTCGACGACCTCTTCGATCTTGGACGGGTGGATCCGGCCATCGGCGATCAGAGCCCCCAGCGATTGGCGAGCGATTTCTCGCCGCACAGGATCAAAGCCGCTGACGATGACGACGCCGGGTGTGTCATCGATGATCACGTCGACGCCGGTCGCTTTTTCGAAGGCGCGGATGTTTCGTCCTTCGCGTCCGATGATCCGGCCCTTCATGTCGTCGGTCGGCACATCGACGGTGCTGGTGGTCGATTCCGCGGTATGGGCCGACGAGTAGCGTTGGATGGCCGTCAGCAGGATGACTCGGGCCTGCGCATTGACCACTTCCGAAAGCGTTTTCTTGTGCCGCAGTAGCACCGAACCGCGTTCGTGTTCGAGGTCTTGTTCCAGCGACGCCATCAACTTTTCAGTCGCTTCGGCGCGCGACATCCCGCTGGCCTTTTCCAGGATCTCTTGTTGCTGTTTCAGGGTCTGGTCCAGCTGGATGCGTTGATCCGAAACGGATTTCATCTGAGCGGCGAGACGGGTCTGGCTGCTTTCGAGTCCGCGTTGCTGCTTGCGCAACGCGTCCTCTTGCTGGTGCAGCAGTTCGTCGCGGCGGTCCAGTTTCTGTTCGCGGATCAGTTGCGACTTGCGTCCCGACGCGAGTTCTTCTTCGGCCGAGGCTTTGACCAGCAGGGCCGATTCTTTGGCGGCCAATAACAGTTCGCTACGGTGATTTTCAGCCTGAACGCGTGCGTCGGCCAGGAAACGATCGGCTTCGACCTGGGCTTTCTCGTTTCGCTTTTTATCGCCGGCTTTGAAAAGTCCGAACGTAACGCCGATTCCCACTAGGAAGGAAATCAGGCAGTAAAGTGCAATTGCGGTATTCATGGGTGGGTCCTCGAAATCGAGAACTCGAAAACCATCCGTCGACGTTTATCGCGCGGCGACTAAGGTGCGTGCCGGATCCTGCTTGAACTACCAAATCATCGCCCAATGGCGTGTCGTCGTGCCGATGTTTCCATCCGAAGGCGTTTGCCATCGCAATCAATCGCAACGCCGGGCGGTCAAATACCAGCCACGGTCGAAGTGCTCGGATGATCGAAATGAAGAAAAACCACATCGACGAAAGACTCTGACGAATTCACCGGGGAACACGACGCATGCGTGGCCCGGACGGGTGGGTAAAGCGGAAACCGAAAAGCAAGCGGCGAAAACAAGTTCGCCGAATTTCAATCGCATCGCCAACGTACAACGGCTGGTTCTGTTGTCCGGTGGGGGTGTTAATCTTGGGGATATCTACGTTCCCTCAGCCACGGATAATGGATCCTGCAGGCGGGGTTCCAAAGATTACCACCTCGCTACGCCCGGCGAAACAACGGGGATCTTAATAAGTCGTCTGCTGCCGCCGGGGTTGCCGATTGTGCTGCCTCGCCAGATCCTGCTGCGTTGCCTGGGGCCAGCCCAGCATCCGCCCCATCGCCCGTTCCAGTTCCCCGGATGATTTCGTGCCCAACGCGTCCCTGATTCGTTCGATTCATGCATCCTGGCCCCCGGCACGCTGGGCCGACGTCGGAGTGGTGGTGGGGTGCAGCGGCGGGGCGGACAGCGTGGCACTGTTGTGTTCGCTGGCCCAGATCGCAGCATCGGTCGGCGGACCGCCCGGGCATTCGGTCGCTTGGGGGGATCGGGCGCGGGCGGAGCTTCCGGATTCGACGCGAAGTGGTTCAGCGACTAGTGGTTCCGTACCCGGCGGATCCGTCCCCAGTGGTTCCGTTGGCAACCAGTCCGGCGGAGCTCGCGGGTTCCTGATCGCCGCCCACTTCAACCATGGTCTGCGGGGGGATCAATCCGATCGTGATGAGCAGTCGGTTCGTGAACTGGCCGGTCGTCTGGGGGTCGACTTCATCGCCGGCCGATCCCCAGGCGTTGCCGCCCCAAGCGTTTCTGCGGGATTGGGCGACTGTGCGACCCTGGCTGCTGATGACCGTCCGGCCCAGCTGATCTCTGACGAAGCCAGCCTACGGGCGGTGCGGATTGATTTTCTGACGCGGACAGCCAAACAGGCCGGTGCGCGCTACATCGCGCTGGGGCATTCGGCCGACGACAACGTCGAAACGGTGCTGCATCACTTGATGCGAGGCACGGGGCCGACGGGATTGGCGGGGATTCCTCCGTTTCGCAGTGTTGGCGACGACCTGGTGATTGCTCGCCCCCTGATCGAAGTCGACCGCCAATCGATCCGGGATGCACTGCGAGCGATGGGGCAGTCATGGCGGGAAGATGCATCGAACCAAAACAGTGATTACCAGCGAAATTGGATTCGAAATGAACTGATCCCGCTGGTCCGTACCCGGTATCCGGCTGCCGACAAGGCGATCGGGCGCGCCATAGAAGCACAGCGTGATTGGCGACGATTGGTCGAATCGCTGGCCGATCGCTGGCTGGAACAACATTTTTCCGGGGGGCCAGCGGTGGTGATCGAAGCGGATAGCCAGACGGATGCGGCCGTCGTGACCGCAGCTCTGCAACGGCTATGGGACCGCCAAGGATGGGCCCGCGGGCCGATGAAAAGGGCCCACTGGGTTCGTCTGGCCGAAACGGTCGCCGGCCGTGAAAGCCAGCGGTTTGTGCTGCCCGGCCAGGTCGAAGTCCAGCCCGGCAACCCCATCCGGATCGCCCGGACGCAAGCGTGATCTCCCCATCTTCGGACGGACTGGTTCGCGGTTTGCTCAGGCTATCCTTCCAATGCTGAATCTGCCAACTTGGCGGTCGGCAATCCTGTGCACTTCCGTCTCCCCTAGATCCCCAGACGCTCAACTCCGTGGCCGAAGATCTTTATCAAACCTTGGGTGTTTCTCGCACCGCGACGAAGGACGAAATCAAAAAAGCTCATCGCAAGCTAGCCGTTAAGCATCATCCGGACCAAAACCCGGACGATAAGAAGGCTCACGAGGCGTTTAAACGCATCCAAGAAGCTTACGACGTGCTCAGCGATGACGAAAAGCGCGCCGCCTATGACCGGTATGGCGCCGATTTCGAAAAAATACGCGGCACCGGATATCAGCCCGGATCGGGCGGTTCGGCCGGTTTCGAAGGTCTGGATATGGAGCAGATTTTCGGCAACCGCGGACGTGGCGGTGGTGGCGACGCCCAGTTCAACGGTTTTTCAGACTTTTTCGAACAGATGATGGGCGGCGGAGCGGGGCCACAACGAGGTCCCCAACGCGGCGCCCCTCGACAGGTTGCCCCACAGCCCGGTGCGACCATCCGGCACGAACTTGATCTGCCGCTGGAAGTCGCTGTCCGCGGTGGAAAGACCGAGTTCTATCTCCAGACGGGCGAATCGAACGAAAAAATCGCTGTGACGATTCCGCCTGGCGTGGAAACCGGTTCGAAAATCCGGCTGCGCGAGCGTGGCGGGCCGTCGCCAAACGGCGGACCTACCGGTGACCTGATCCTGCTGATCAAGGTCATGGACCACCCACATTTCCGTCGCAAAGGGCGAAATCTAGAAGTCGATGTGCCGGTCTCGGTCGCCGAAGCCGTGTTGGGGGCCAAGGTCGATGTTCCCACGCCCAGCGGGACGGTGGCAGTCACGATTCCAGCCGGCACCAGCAGCGGACGTCGATTGCGATTGAAGGGACTAGGCGTCAAGAACCGTGACGATTCGGTCGGTGACCTGTTTGTTGTGGTCCAGATCGAGGTTCCTGAATCGATCGACGATGAATCGAAAAAGCTGATCGAAGAATTTGCCGAGCGGAATCCGATGGTGTTGCGCGAAGATCTTTCGTTCTGATGACGATTCGCTACACCTTCGGCAAGCAACAGCGAGTGCGAAAGCCGGCCGAATTCACGCTCGCCCTACGGCGTGGTTCATGCGCGGCCGACGGCGTGTTGGTGCTGTTTGCGATTCAGTCGTCCGAAGGTTCCCCGCCGCGTTTGGGAGTCACCATCCCCAAGAAGACAGGCAACGCGGTCGCGCGGAATCGGTGGAAGCGTTGGATCCGCGAATCGTTTCGCCTGCAGCAGGACAAACTGCCGACCGGACATGACTTCGTCGTCCGTCCGAAAAAAGACGCCAAGCCAAGTTGGGCTGAAATCAAAAAGTCCGTCCCGCGATTGGCCACCAAAGCCGTCAAGCGAATCGGCCAACCCAAGTAGAGTGCGCACGACTGTCTGTCGTGGACGGTTCGTGGGTTGTTGGTTGGATCCGGCTGAAGCCGGTACTACGAACGGTGGGGATGGGGGACGCTGCTGTTAGCGATTCATTTTGGGAAGCGCGACTTTAGCCAGTCGGACCATGCGTTGCCCTGGCCTTCGAACTTGGCGTCGGTCAACGATACGTTTGCTCTGGTATCCATCGATGCATCGCCTTGGATCACCGCGACTTCGTCGTCGAAATAGTTGCGTGTCACCAGCACTCGCTCTCGTAGGGATTGGTTCGATGCGTCTTGCAAGGCGATGCCGTCCATCGCAGACGGGTTGTTGACCGTGATCCCACAGGCCTGCAGTACGGTGGGCAGGATGTCGGCGTGCATCGTGGGGGCATCGATGATTCGCGGGCTTGCGGTGGGGATGCGAATGATGGCGGGCGTCATGTTCTGCTGTGGCGATAGCCGAGTGCCGTGACCGATCGTGCCGTCTTCCAAAAATGCTTCGCCATGGTCACCGGTGACCACGATCACGCACTCGTCGGCGCCCACGCGGTCGGTCGCGATTGCGCCGATGAAACGATCGACGGTGACGGCCGCATTGCGATAGCGATTCCAGACTTCCAAGCGATCTCGCGGTGGGTACGGAATCGGGAAGCGATCGTCGGCGGCTGGTGAGAAGTGTCGGTCCTCGGGGTAGCTGTCGAAGGTCGCATGCGTGGCGTAGAGGTACAGCAGTGCCAGCCGGGGGCGGCGTGGCGACTGTGGGTCACGCCGCAGGAACTCCGACGCTCGTATCGTCGCTTGCCGGTCCGAGGCCAAAGAGTCGTGTGGCTGGGTTTCGAATCGATCGTAGTGTTGGCTGTCGATGTAGCCGTCCATCCGGAACGTGCGCCAGTCATCGTGTCCGGCAAAGAAACCGACTTCGTAACCCGCCAACCGGAACAGCCGATTCAGTGGCGGGGTGAAACGCACCGGACGAGAGTGCCAGATCGCCTCCAGCCCGCTGACCAAGCTGAACATGCCGTGGTTGGTCGCATTGCCGCCGCTGAAATGTTGACGACACCAAATCCCCTGCTGTGCCAGCTGCCAAAGGTGAGGTGTGCCATCGGCGGATACCAGTTCGGGTCGAAATGATTCGGCCACGATGATCAACACGTCGGGACAGTCGGCTCCGGTGCAACTGGATGTCGTTGAAAGGATCCGCTGTTGGATTTCACGCCGCTGGATGGCGGATGACATGCGCTGGGTGTCGGCATCAGATGTGGGGACATCGAGATGGGGTGTGGGCGGATTGCTGGCGGTGGTTTGCGGTCGCCGCGGAGCATCCGATTCGATGCTGCGGATTCGCAGCGACACCAACGGGCTGCTGCGGCCGGCAAGTTCGGCGGGCGGGATTCCGATCCCCACCACGCACCATGCGATCGCCGTCGCCGTCCCGGCGGTCCAGCCAACCGTCCGCGGTGGCCACCTGGCATCGACGCGTTTAGCGACGTATCGATCGACCCACACCGCCAACGCAATCCAAGCGGCGTACCAACCGCCCAGGCTAGCGATCCCCCATGCGATGTTTGGCGACAGGTAACCGATCAGCCCGTCACGCAGGTCGGTCGCCACGTGGCCCATCGCGCTGGACCATAGATGATGACCCGTCCATCGCCACAGAAAGGTGTCGGTGATCCAAAGCATCGGCGCTAGGCCGCAGAGCAGTGCGCCGAACCGCAGCATCCACACGCCGCCGTAGCAGCCGAGCCATGCGATTGGCATCAACAGGGCGATCGACTCGATCGCCACAGCGGTGATGTGCCCAGCCGAAGTCTGGGGCCACAATCCCATGGCCGATACACCCACCATCATTGTCATGGTGATGGATGCGGCAACGGCCAAACAGAACAGTCGAGTCTCGCGGTGTGTGGATGGCGCTGTCATTCGTTGATCGCCACCTCAGTAGGGAACACCGACGGCATCACACAGGAACGTCATCCATGGTTTGGCATTTTTGATCTTGTCGATGATGGCCGCGACCGCATCGGGGCCGGTCATCTGTTCCTCGGTCAACGGCGCAACCCCCATGAAATCCTTGCGACGAAGATCTTCGATCATCGGGTGGTCTTTGGGGTAATCGCGCGGAGCCGTTTTCAGGCTGGAACCGACCAAGGTGAAGGATTCCCGGAATCGTTTTTGGTCACGTGCGCGGATCCAATCTTTCGGGGATTCGTCGATCGCCGCACGAATCGCAGCCAATTGGTTCGACGGTGGTTGCCAGAGCCCGGCGCCCAAAAAACAGTCGCCTGGGGCCAGGTTCAGATAGATGCCCGGCGAATGAATATTGGAATCGGCTTGGTGTCGAATCGAGATGCCGACGTTGACCTTGTAGGGCGTCTTGTCTTTGCTGAAACGTGTGTCGCGGTAGATCCGCATCACCGATCCGCCATGCCCCTTGGCGATGACGCCAAGCATTGGGGCGGCCGACGCCAGTGGCTTTTCGAGCCTTCGCACCAATTCGATCGCCGGCTGGCGAACGTCTTGTTCATAGCGAGGTTTGTTTTCGTTGAACCACTCGCGATTGTTGTTGCGACGCAGGGCACGCAAAAACTTGAATAGCTTCGCAGACAGGATCGGATCGGTCATTCGTCGCGGGCGGGTTCAGATGGAAGCGGACCAGGCTGGGAATCGTCCGAATCGTCTGGGGGCGTCGATTCGATGGTTTCAAAACGGCTGCGGTACAGCCAGCGTTCCCAGAATCTTGGTTTGCGAAGTCGCAGGTCGTCGGCGTCGACGGTGTGTCGTTTTCCTCGCCGCGTCCGCAGGCGGATTTGATTCTGATCCAGAATTTCGTCGACGACCCAAAACTTGTCGACCATGTAGTGATACATCTCGCCGCCCGATGCGGGCCGGACATCGATCGCGCGCTCGCCAGGCGACTTACTGGATTTTTGTTTCCGGTAAATCACCCAATCGCCGGGACTTAGCTTGCGAACATCCATGATCATGATCTTACCGCTGCGTGAGTGCGAAATGGGAAGGCGTCGACTCCTTGCGGTTCGGATTCTGCGCTTTGTGGGGCAAATGGACAAGCGTTTCGAAGCCGAAATGATCAAACGTCACACGATTGGTCGATATTCGACCCCATCGACGCACTTCAATGGTCGGCCGCCTTTTAAAGTCAGCATCCAGGCGATAACTTTCGGCCATGACAGTCCCCATTCTAATATCGCTTGATGGCATCGACGGAGTCGGCAAATCGACTCAAATCCTTCGCTTGGCCGACCACCTGGGTCGACTCGGCCACGACGTCTTGTGCGTTCGTGATCCGGGCACCACTGATGTGGGCACCCGGCTGCGCGAACTGTTGCTGGACAGCGATTTGACGATGCATCGTCGCACCGAAGCGATGCTGTTCCTGGCCAGTCGCTGCGAGATGATCGAGACGGTGATCGCGCCGGCGATGGCAGCCGGAAAGACAGTGATCTCGGATCGGTTCTTGCTGTCCACAGTTGTCTACCAGAGCGTCGGTGGGGAAGTGTCCCCACAGCAATTGTGGGATCTGGGACGACTGGCCAACGGGGCGGTGGCCGCGGACATGACGATCCTATTGGACATGCCAGCGGTTGATTCGATGGCGCGGATCCAGGGGCCTGCGGACCGGATGGAATCACGCGGGGTGGACTATATGGAATCGGTCCGGCAAGCATTCCTGGACCAATTGCCGCATGCGTCGGGCACCACGGCAGTCGTCGACGCCGGCCAAGGCCCCGATCAAGTGGCTGACCAAATCCAGATCGCCATGGACGATTTTCTGGCGTCCCGCGTCGAATAAGTCAGCCCACCTCGGTTTTACGAGCAAAGGCGTCCGAATCGGTTCAGGCGGGGGGGCCTGCGTCATTCGCATTCATGCCAGCCGCGACCGAGCTTGTGCGAACGGGAACTCCGCAATCCGGTAAGCGGCAATTCAGTAAACGGCGATCCGGTAAATGGCGGTCCGGTAAACCGCAATCCGGTTTCACGTTCATGGGTTTCATGCAGCCCGGGCGGGGCATCGGGCGTCTTCGGGCGATCAGGCCCATGGATTTGGCTTCGATTGCGTCCGGATTCGGGTATCGGCCGACGGCGGCAATCTCTTAGACTCCCGCAGCCCCAACTGAAATCGACGTTTCCTGCGCGGAATGATTCCGGCAGATCGATTTCGGAAGATCGGATCGCGTTTGAGGAGTACATCGGCATGGAAGCCGACTCGAGACTGCGTCGCGCATGCGTCACGCTGGCCACCGGAATTGCCGGAATGATGGTTGGATTGACGATCACTGCCGCCAGCGCTGCGAACTATCGCACTCAGAATTTCTTGATCCAAGCCCCCGATGCGGCTTTGGCCAAGACGGTTGGCGACGCCGCCGAACGTTATCGCAACGATTTAGCGACCTATTGGCTGGGCCGACCGTTGCCAGCATGGCCGACGCCCTGTCCGGTCCGCGTGGTCGCCGGTTCCAATTTGGCTGCCCAAGGGGTCACGACCTACAACCGAGCCCCGGTCCGCGACTTTCAAATGGAAGTCATCGGGACTCCCGAGCGAATTCTGGACAGCGTGTTGCCGCATGAAGTCACCCACACGATCTTGGCGACTCACTTCGGGCGGCCCCTGCCACGCTGGGCTGACGAAGGCATTTGCACGACGGTCGAACACGAATCCGAAAAAAACAAACACGAAGCCAAGCTGCGGGAATTTCTGAAGACCCGCCGTGGCATCGCAATGAACCAACTATTCCTGTTGACGGAATACCCCAACGACGTGCTGCCGATGTACGCCCAGGGATATTCGGTATGCCGATTTTTGATCGAACAGCAGGACGCACCGACGTTCATCGCGTTCCTAACGGATTACATGCGTCATCCGTCGTGGACTGACAACATCAAGAAACATTACGGATACGAATCGCTGGGCGAACTGCAACAGTACTGGTTGTCTTGGGTTTCCGACGGCAGTGGGCCTGTGGCTCGATACGCCAAGATCGACCGATCCGGTGGGAACGCCCAGGCTGGCTACAATGCCGTCGCCGGCAACAACGGCCCAACTGGCCGCCCCGCCACCCGAAACGCTCAGGCCGGTTTCAACGCGGCGGCGACTGAGCCATCATCGCTGGCACTGAACTCTGCCGCGAATCCGGCTGCCGGCCCAGTCGGGGCAGGTCCAGCCACCCGATTGATCGCTCCGGCCAATCCATCGGCCAGCCGGCCTAGTCCTGCGACTGCTTTGGCCAGCACGTCATCGGACGGTTGGTATCAGCGAAAACGGCAGGAAGCGGTCACCAGCGACCCCCAACTAGCGGCGGCTCCGACGATCGCCAACCCGATGGTTCCACCCTCGGTACGCAACAGCGGCCGCTACAAAACGGCTCAACCTCAGCCCGAAGTCCAGCTGTCGCGAGGCGGTGACCCAGTCCCGAATGATCGGGGTGGTTGGTCGACTTGGGCCGACGGTTCACCACGATATCGGTAGCCCAACCCGGATTCTGACCTGGAAGGCTACCCGTGCAGCGTGAAAGCTGCTATTTTCTCGAGCTTCTACAACTCACTTCCTATCATCTTTTTAGACAGACGGTTCAATCAGCGATGGCTAAACCCAAGCATAAGCTTAAGAAAGCTAACCACGGTCAACGCCCGGCCAACGCCAAGGCTCGCAAAGCAAAACGTCGTAAGATCAAGACTTAATCCTTAGGTTTACGAGAAACGGGCGGCCCGGTGAGCAGCAAATTTATCATCGATCTTGACCTGCTGGACGTCAATCAACCGATCGCAGACATCGAAGCGATCCGAGAATTGAATCCGCAGCGGCACGAGATGGAACAATTGACGGCTATCCTTTACGAGGATACCGATAAGAAGGCCTGCGCGGCTCTCAAGAAGATCACCGAAGACGAATTCTGGTGTCGCGGCCACATGCCCGGCATGCCGCTGATGCCCGGCGTCATCATGTTGGAGGCTGTCGCACAGCTGTCCAGCTATTTCACTCAAAAACACGACCTGCTGGGTGCCGATATGGTCGGCTTTGGCGGCGTCGATGATGTCCGCTTTCGCGGCTTAGTGACCCCCGGTGACGATCTGATCCTGATGGTCCACCTGCTGAAATCTCGGCGTGGCCGCATGTGCATCGCCGCTTTCCAAGGCGTCGTCAACGGCAACCTGGTTCTAGAAGGCCGACTGCGAGGGATTCCGATCCCGATCAGCGCTGTCGAAGAACAATTGGCTCGTCGTAACTCGACATCCGGTTCCTGATCAGCGTCCATTGGGACGTTGTTTCGGTGCAGAACGCTTCGGTTGCAACTGGATCCACTGGCGCACTGCATGGGTTGTCCCCCCCTGCGCTCGCGGCTCAGGTGCTGGCCCCCTGCGTCAGTGCATCATTCTTTTCCGGACCACATTCGCTGGTGCCTAGTTGATTGGCGATCGATTGTCCCGTGCGGGTACAATGTCCGGCATCACGCCGCCTTGTAATGTTGGCCCGTGGTCGGATAATCCGCGTTCGCCCACGCGGGGCGAAGGCGGCTCGCTGGCAAAGCTTTTTTTTGGCGACGTTCGGCCCTGTTCAATCTATACGCTTCCCCCAGGGAACCACGCTGAATGAGTGATGCCGCCAAGACGGAGTGGTCGGTCGAAGATACCGCCGCACTGTACGATATCGCGCGTTGGAGCGACGACTATTTTCATATCTCGGATGCTGGCACTTTGATGGTGTCGCCCGGTCGCGATCCGTCCAATTCGATCGATGTCAAAGAACTGGTCGATCGGTTGGACCAGCGTGGTCTGGATTTGCCGATTTTGATTCGATTCAACGGTATCTTGGCTGACCGATTGAAGCGGATGAACGATTGTTTTGCTGCTGCGATCAACGAACACGGTTACCAGAACGGATATCGGTGCGTTTTTCCGATCAAGGTCAACCAGCAACGCGACGTCGTTCAGCAGGTGATCGCGCACGGCCGCCAGTACGGATTTGGCGTCGAAGCGGGCAGCAAGCCTGAACTGTTGGCGGTCGTCGCAATGACCGATCCCGACATGCCCATCATCTGCAATGGATTCAAAGATGATGAATTCATCCACATGGCGCTACTGGCCCAGCGGATGGGGCGAACGGTGATTCCGGTGGTCGAAAAGGTCAGCGAACTGGATTTGATCCTCAAGCACGCTGAACTTTTGGGGGTCCGTCCATCGATCGGAATGCGGGTCAAATTGGCGACTCGCGGTACCGGACGCTGGCAAGCCAGTGGTGGTTATCGCAGCAAATTTGGGCTGACGGTCGCCGAGATCATGGCTCAATTGGACCGGCTGAACGAACGTGGCATGGGGGACTGTTTCCAGTTGCTGCATTTTCACGTGGGCAGCCAGATCGGCAATATTCGGCAGTTGAAGTCGGCGATTCTTGAGGCGTCGCGGATTTACGTGGATCTGCATCGCCGCGGCGCGGGGCTTCAATACCTAGATGTCGGCGGCGGCCTGGGCGTCGATTACGACGGATCGCAAACGGACACCGAATCCAGCATGAATTACACGGTGCAGGAATACGCCAACGACGTCGTTTATCACGTCCAAACGGTGTGTGACGAAGCCAGTGTGCCGCACCCTACGTTGGTGTCTGAAAGCGGTCGGTCGATCGCGGCCCAGCACAGCATGTTGGTGATGGATGTGTTGGGCGTGACCGCGCAAGGCAAGGTCCAGAGCGAACCGATCGAATTGCCCGAAAGCTACGAGCAGCCGGTTCACGATTTGTGGATGTCGCACATCAGTTTGAACGCCAGCAATATCCAAGAGGTCTTTCACGACGCACAGGTGTCGCTAGACCTTTGCATGAATCTGTTCAGCGGCGGCTACCTGCCGTTGGAACAGCGTGTGGCTGCCGAAAATCTGTACTTCGCCATCTGCCACGGGATTCAGGAAATCGGTGCTTCGCTGGGCGAATTGCCCGAGGAACTGCGTCACCTGGACCGGATGCTTTCGGATATCTATTTCGCCAACTTCTCGTTGTTTCAGTCGATGCCCGATTCCTGGGCGATCGACCAACTGTTTCCGATCATGCCGATTCACCGCTTGGGTGAACGGCCGACCCGGCACGCCGTTTTGGGGGACATCACCTGTGACAGCGACGGCAAGGTGGACGGTTTCATCTGTGGCGGAAAGCGACGTCGTACGCTGATGCTGCACGAACACCGGACCGGCGAACCCTATCAGTTGGCGGTGATGATGGTCGGCGCCTATCAAGAAATTTTGGGCGACCTGCACAACCTCTTTGGCGATACGCACGCGGTTCACGTCGATGTCGTCGACGGCAGCGTGAAGGTGCAATCGATCGTCAAGGGCGACACGGTGCAAGAAGTGCTCGGGTACGTCCAGTACGAGGCGCGCGAGCTGATCGACAAACTGCAGGAGGCCGTCGAAGACGCGCTGCAGCGAGGCGTCCTGAATAATGAACAGGCCGGCGCAACAGTGTCGTTTTACGAGAAATCGCTAGGCCACTACACCTATCTGTCCACGCGGAAGGTTTAGCCCACCGCAGGCGATTGGTGAATCGGAACCACGTCCGCAGATGCGGGCGTTTGGGATTCGCAGGTTGCCGTCGTATCACGCCGAGGCGGGATACGGATGACTTCAAACGGGCGTGGCAGTCCTACAGAATGCCGCCGTGCGTCCGAATCGGTGTCATGTGACTAGGCGCGTCCAGGAACCAGAAACGTTCCCATTCGTCGACCAGCGATCGCATATCTTCCGATGTGTAAAGCAACTGTTGAACGCGGCGTTCAGGGCGGGCCGAATAGATCGGCACAAAGCATCCGACCGTGGTCGTCAAACAGGCGGCAAGCAGCGTCAATTGAAACAGGCGTCGCATCGATCGTTCCTCCGTGAACGGTTCGCTTCTCAGTCATTATCCCAACGGCCGCTGGGGCCATCGGGAGGCGACGCCGGGCCGCTTGAGCGACCCGAATCGTCGGATGAATTCTTCGGTTGGGTTGGGTTGATGTCAGCCGGGGGCGTCGAACTGTCGGCGACACGGCGAGCTTCCGCCGCGTCTAGTTCTCTGACCTTTGCTTCCATCGATTTGCCCGGCTTGAACGTGACAACGTGCTTGCGTGGCACATCGACCTGTTCGCCGGTTCGGGGGTTGCGAGCCTTTCGCGCCGCTCGAGGTTTGACCTCGAAAACGCCAAAGTTACGCAGTTCAATCCGTTGCTCTCGTACCAAGGACTCGATGATCGCGTCAAAGGTCTTCTGAACAATTTCCTTCGTTTGTTGCTGGGTCAGCCCAACCTCTTCCGAGATCGTTCGCACGATGTCTTTTTTGGTCACTCTGACTCCCTACGGTGCTGGCATTGGCTGCCAGTCGATCGTTGTAAACCCTTTGCCACTTTCAACTTAACACTGTGCTGAGTCTAAGTGGGCGTTTCCGGATCGTCAAGATCGCTGGGCCGGGCCCGCGCCGACATTCGTGAACCCATCACCGCCTGGCTATGGCTTGCGGTTTCTGGGCCACACCGTCGTTATCGTCCCGCACAACCGTCAACCTTAAGTCAATCGGAACAATCCGTGCAATTGAATCACGATTATCGATCGGGACAGCAGAATTGGCCTCCGAAACACCTTTTTTGGGGAGGGGCAGTCTGGCCGCCTAGGCTACGACGGGGGGGGGCAGAGGGCAAAGCCTGTGTTGCGAAGGTTGCTTCTGTTTTGCGGCGATTTTTAGGTTGGTGTATCGATATCGTCCCAGACGGCGCCGCCGAACTGGACCAGCCAATTCAGTGCGTGTTGACGCTCGCTCAGCACGCCCCCGTCGATGCCGGCGGGGACCTCGTGTTGTTGGATCGTTGCGTTTCTTGCGATCCACAGCAGGTGTTGGTTCATTTCCAACGCGTCCAGAATCTGGCTGACCGGGCGTAATCGAGCCGAGGTGACGATTTCGCGGTCCGGGCGTGACACCATGATTTCGGCCACTTTAGGGACGTCGCAGATCTCGTTGGCAAACGTTAGTTCGCTATGCAGCCCCAGCGCCCACTGCAGCGTGTACAGAGCTTCGTATCGCCAGGCGAAGTTGAAAATCGACTGTTCGTCCGGCGGATACGTTTCCATGAACTTGCGTTCGGCGGGGCTGAGGGCTTCGAATGCCATCGGCGATTTGGCTTTCAGCTGGTCGTAGGAGATCGGTTTTCCCGTCGCCAGCGATTCGGCCCGGACCGCGGTGATGAAGACCGCCAACGTCCGCCATCCGACCTCGTCGTCCGGACGCAGGATCACTTCGCCTTCGCCAAAGACGGGCGGAAGTTCGCTGGTCGTGTCGATTCCCATCGCCGCCAACGCCTCGCGGACCTCGCCGGATCGGGCGATCGCGTCAATCGGATAGGGGACCGTCGCGTTTCCTTCGGCCTCGCCAGTGTCGCCGTGCACCAGGATTCGCCCGGCAGGGTCGCGAAACGAATCGTCCGACATCTTCACGATGACATTGGATTCCCAGCCCCAAACGGCCAATGGGTCCATCGCGTCGGGATCCACCTGCAGCCGGTAGTGGTGTTTGGTTCTTTCCAGGTGCCGCATCACGCCGTACAGCGGAGGCGACATCTCTCGCCGGCCGCCGTCACACGCGATCCCCATCATTTCGCCCAAATGTGTCACCAGTTCGGCATCCCCGAATTGGCGATGGAGTATCAATTCATGCTCGAATTCGATCTCGGGTGGCTCGCGAAGGGTGCTGTACAGATTGACGATCATTGCGGCAAACACAGAGGAATCGGAAGGGATGGAGCGGTCGATTCGGCAAGTCACCTGAATTCGCCGATTGACGCGCTGTTGAGTATCGGGCCGAGAGGATAAAATATCAACTTCGCGGCTGATGTCGCCGCCGGGTACGCTGGTTGTCCCGCATTCGCTTTTTTCTTCTCCATCCCGACACGTCCGCCGCCATGCCGTTTGCCCTTCAATGCCCGCGATGCCAAGGATCGGTTTCGGTTGCCGACGACGCGGTTGGCAGCCGGGTAACCTGCCCGCATTGCGAGAAACCTTTCTTGGCGCCCGGTGTGGCCGCGGCAGCCGATGACGATGACGACTGGCTGAAACTGGACAATGATCCGTTACCGCCCACCGCAGGGGCCCCAACGAAGACGACAAAAAATTCGCCGCTGTCCGGTCAGGCATCGCCGCCAGCGGGGAGATCCGGTGGATCTAGCCCGCCGTATTCCGGCAAGCCCTCCGCCAGCGGTTCGCAGGGGTCGCTGCCCTTTGACGACGTCGATTTTGATGCGGTTGATATCGGTGACTTGAAGTTGCCCGTCGGGTTCAAGGGTACCCCCTCGAAACCCGGTGCCTCCACGAAGCCCGGTACCCCCACGAAGCCCGGTACCCCCACGAAGCCCGAACTGGACGACGACGCTCTGCTGGCACAGTTCTCTGGCGATGCGTTCACCGACGAAGTCGAATCTGTTCCGCCGCCGATCAGCCAGTTCCCTGGATCCCAAACACCTCGTGCGAAGGCACCCGCACCTGGATCGCAATCATCACCGGCGGCCCAGCCGCCCAATGCACCCGTCGCCGCTCCCACGCACGCGACCGAATACCGTGTGACGTGCAAAACTTGTGGTTCGACGACTTACGCCAAGGCATCTCAAGCCGGCAAATCGGTGAAGTGTCCGGATTGTCATTCGGCGATCATCATCCCGCCGCCGCCCAAACTTCGCCCCAAGACCGAAATCAAATTGGACGAAGCGGCTTCGTTCAAGTTCGAAGAGAACGGGCTGGCCGATCGACGTCCCGATCCGTACACCAAGTCGGCAGCCGCTTACATGGAAGAGGCTTCGCGAGAAGAAGTCGCTAGCCCGCCGACCACTTACGATGACGTGCCCGACATCAAGGAATGGTTCAAGGACGTGTTTGGGATCTTCACCGATCCCGGTGTGGTGATGCACTGGATCGCGTTGTCCGTGATTGCCGGTGTGCCCACGTTCGCAGCGTTGTCGATGGAACATTCGATCCTGCGTTTAGGATTGATGGTCGGTGGAGTGATCATTGGTGGCATCGTGGTCAGTTGCGGCTTTGCGATTCTGCAGTCGGTCGCCAACCAGGAAGACCATGTCAGCGAGTGGCCAGTGTTTGACCCCTTCGGTTGGTTGGGGCAATTGTTCGTTGCCGTGGCCGCCGCCGCGGTGGCCGTGATTCCGGTCTGGATGCTGTGTTCGATTGTCTTCGGCCAAAGTCTGATCAGCGTGGCGATCACGATGTTCGGGGTCTACGCGATGTTCCCTTTCGTGTTGCTTTCGATGTTGGACATGGGCAGCCCGTTTGTGCCGATTTCCGCCGAAGTGGCTCGGAGCGTGACGAAGTGCCAGGAAGCGTGGGGCGGATTCTATTTCAGCAGCGGACTGCTGTTCTTCTGCCTGTTCCTGCTGATCGCCATGCTGTCGACGATGGCCGCGCCCCTGGCAGCCGTGATCTCGATCGTGGCCGTGATCGGCATCGCGTTCACCTATTTTGCGATGATCGGCCGGTTGGCGTTTTCGATCGGCCAGGCGGTCAACGAGCCGCCGATGCACAACGACATCGATCGCACTCGCAAAACGGATTCCGTCTGATCGGGGTCCGCCTGCGTGCATTCCGCCTACTTAGCCATGGCCGATCAGGCGAAGGTTTCAACGGGGGCGGAACCGTCGGTTTGCGGCCAGCGGATTGGGTGGTTTGGGTGGCGAATTCCTACAACCGTTACAAAGTGAACTCGTTTTCCTCGGGTTCGGTTCCCTGGGGCTGAAAATCACGCCGCTTCTCAGACCGGCACTATATTGAACGCTCGCACTCCGTTCGCACATCCGCCGAGGCTGTTTCTGTGCATCTGTACTTTTTTCTGGTCGTGATCGTTTCGCTCAGCTGTGGTTCGCTCCCGCAGGGTGATGTCGATCCGGTCGCCGCGGGACTCGCCACGGCCGCCATGGTGACCGCCTGGGTTATCCTCAGCCACGTGGCCGCGCGAACGGTCGCGTTGTACGTACGCGATGAAAAATTGCAGCCCCTGGCGGGTGCCGAGTGGCTGGAGAAACAGTTGGCCGCGTTCCGTTGGATCGGCTTGGCCGTGACGGTCTTGTGCCTGGCTGGATTCGGCTTGGCCCGGTCCACTGATGAGATTCCGTTTGTTGCCGATTCGATGTTCCTGCAGGCGATCTTGTTGATGCTGCCCGGTATCGCAATCACGGCCGGTACCTGGTCCGCCGAACATCGCTATGGCGTTTTGTTGTCGTACACGGGCGCCGGCATTGGCAATCATGTCCGATCGGTCTGGCAATCGTTTCGTGGCGGGATGGCTTGGTTGGTCGCGCCGGTATTGCTGCTGTTGGGGCTGTCCGATTTGATCGCTCTGCTGCCGATCAGCACGACGGCTGCGAACGTCACGACCGTGATCACGATCGTCAGCTTTGTGTTGCTGGGGCTGCCATGGATGATTCGTCACCTGTTCAAGACCGGCCCCTTGGATCCGGCTGCCGCGACCTGGGTCAACCAATTGATGTTTTCGGCGGGAGCCCGACGAACCCGTGCGGTCCGCTGGAATACCGCTGGCACGACCTTCAACGCCATGATCGCCGGTTTTGTTCCGCCGCTGCGGACACTGTTGCTGTCCGACCGTTTGGTGGACGAGTTGCCGCGGCCGCAAATCGCGATGGTTGTGTTGCACGAAGCGGCGCACCTGCGCCGCCGCCATGTGCCGATGCGGATGTTGGCCGTGTTGCCGGCGTGGGGAGCAGGAGCCCTGATTTCTAGGATTGCCGGGGAACAGTCATGGAGTCTGGCGGCCGGCAGCGTGGTCGGAATCCTGTTGACGATGTTGATCTTGCGAATCGTAGCCTATCGAACCGAGTTCGATGCCGATGTTCAAGCGTGCCGGATGGCTGCGGCCATCAGCCAGGGGCAATCGCCCGTCGAAGATGTCCCGGCGACTTACGACGAGGCGGCCGATGCGCTGGCCGCGGCGCTGATGCGAGTCACCTTCGATCACCCGGCCAACCGCAAACCCACCTGGCTGCATCCGGGCGTGATGGAACGGATCGATTGGATGAAAAGCCAATCGGAGACCGCTCCCACGACATCCGCTCTCTCGGATCGCGATCCCATCACCAGTGCTGGGCGAACGAGTGAGGGGCCGATCATCCATTCGATCAACGCCGCCTCACGTCATGCCAATCCCCACAGCAACGGATCGCTGATCGATCCTGTCTAGCAAGTCGGCGATGGCGGCCATCGGGTGCGGGCGGCATCTGCGCCGCGAAGTGAGAGGCGAGTCGGAGTTACGGGAACGGTAGTTCCTTCGAAAACTTAAACTTGAACTCAAACTCGAACTCGAACTTTCCTTCGAACTCGAACTTTCTTCCGAGCTCGAACTTTCTTTCGAACTTCAGCGTTGCCGATCGACATCACCGGGTAAAACCCAACTCACGCGGCCACGCTTGATCGTCGCACCGCGGAAAGAGTACGAGTTTTAGTACAGGTGCAGGTTCTGAAACGAACCTTCGGCGAACGACTCTCTCTATCGACTGCCCGCCCTCAGTCGACGTTTTCGAAGTCTTCGAATTCGTCGAGGTCGTCGTCGATATCATCGTCGAGTTCTTCGTCTTCCTCGGTGTCGGTGCTGTTGAGCCCGAATTCGGCGCTGATTTCGTCTTCGATTTCGATTTCGTAATCGTCTTCGAGTTCTTCTTCGAAATCGTCGTCAAAGTTGTCGTCGAAATCGTCTTCGTCGATGTCGTCGAATTCGTCGAGGTCATCGTCTTCGGACAGATCGTCCTTGTCGTCCACCTCTTCGCCCGGATCCGTATTGGGATCCGAGTCGGAATCTGAATCGCTATCGTCGTCGCTGTCCACGTCATCGTCGCTATCGTCGTCGCCGAGTATCGCAACCGGCGTCAGGACTACGGGGGCTCCCGTCAGCGGCGAAACGACAGCTGGTCCAGAAATGGTGGATGGCAAAGTCGTCTCGAACCCCAGCGCTGCGTTCGGGACAATGTCCGATTCGGCAACGTTCGGAAGGGCAGCAACAGTCATGAGCGAGGTCTTACAGGAAAGTGTCGAAGGGGTGCGGCAGACGAAAAGCAACCGGCGATCGATGGGATGGACATTGGCGATAACGCCATGGCCAGGTTACCAGCGAAGGGCTTTGCGTGCTTTGGGCGATACGGGTGGGTTCGGTGTTCTCGGTTGATTGTCTCGATCGTTCCGATATTTTCAACGACTACCCGCTGAAAAGGCCGATCAGTCCGTAACGGAGGTATCGATTGTGTGGGATTGGGTTCCGCATTTGGCAACGCGGCCGAGACCGATGGTGATCCGATTTCGCGGTAAAGCGAGCTCGGATACGAAACCGAAACGAATTCTGGTCTGGGCCACGGATCGCACATTTTGATACCTCGCCAGCAGCCGACAAGCCGAGTAACCGCAATTCTTGCTACGAATTTTTGATATCCACCGCTGGGGCGAGCTTTTGCGAGCTTTAGTGGATCGTTTCAAGCCCCCGATTGCTCGGTCCGTGGCCCTGTCGGGCCCCTGTCAGCTAAGTCCCCCCGAAATTTTTGGGAAAAATAGATCGATGACGCGAAATCGCAGCTGGATTACCACCGCCCTGGTCACCACATCGGTCTCGATCGCCGCGATCGGGGCCCCCGGATGTGCGGGTCGACAATACGGCCACCTGTTGGCCAGCAATGATCAAGACATGGTGGGCAGCCACGCCGCCGGCGCCGCGACCTGGAACCCATTGGTGGAAGAATCGGTTGCCAAACTGTTGGGCCGCTGCCCGCCCGCGATCCAGACGGTCGGATTCCAGTCGGTCGATGGGATGCCCGTCGATGGCAGCACCATCGGTTCGGCGCTCGCGACCGGACCAGCGACGGTCTGTTTCGTCGGGATCGAAAACAAGAGTGCCGAAGAACTGGGTGACTTCAAGGACCAGATCTATGAACAGATCGACAGCCAGATCAATTCGGCGGAAACCTTTCGCGGCATCAGTCGCCGGATGATCGACGCGGCCCTGGTCGAAACTCGGCTTCGTCCAGACGCACTGTTCCTGCCCAATAACCGTGACCTGTTCGCCGCAACTTTGGGACGGCAGGGCACCCCGGTCGATTATCTGTTGTACGCAACCATCACCAGTGGGACGACGGATCGCAACAAGAGCAGCCAGCGCGACTATACGTTGACGCTGGAAATGGTGAACCTGCACAGTGGCGATTTTCTGAAAGAGTCGGCCAAGATCCGCAAAGGTTACAGCAAGACGCGTGCGGGCAAATGGTGGAATTGGGGTCCGTTTGATCAAGCCGATGGCTAGAGATTGCCGCTGCCAGTTACGCCCACGGCGGTGGCTGGTGCTGATCGTTATCGCCATCGTCGGGTTGCCGACCGGGTGCGCACGTTCGGTCAAAACGATCGAACATGCACGCGCGGCGTACACCGCTGGCGATCTGCAAACGGCGGATCAGACGCTGACAGCGTTTGCCGAAAAACGTAGCCGGTCTTCCGATACGGCGGCCTTGGATCTGGCGATCGTCGAATTGACGTCCGGTGACATCGATTCGGCCGAAGCTAGGTTGCGCAAAATGCGTGACAAGTTCGATCAATTGCCGAAGTTGTCGATCGTTGGCGAAGCGGCTTCGGTCGTGACCGATGACCGGGCGCGAATGTATCGACCGGCCGGCTACGAAGAGGTCATGGTCCGTGCGATGTTGTCGGTGTGTTCTTTGGCGGGAGACGCCATTGATGCCGAAAGCTATTCGTTGCAAGCAGCCAAGAAACAGAGCGAGCTGCAACAGGCGGCTGCCGATCGAGGGATCCCGTCGGCCGACCAACTGTATCAGCCGATCGCGCTGGCACCGTACCTGCGTGGCGTCCTGCGCGAAGCCACTCACCACGATTTCGACGACGCCGAGAACGCCTATCGATTGGTCAGCGCCGCGGCCCCTCACTTCGCACCGGCCGCCGAGGATATTGCAAGAGCCAGCGGTGGTGCGCACAGCAGTGCCGGCCACGGTGTTCTGTACGTGATCGCCTGTGTCGGACGCGGGCCGGTGCTGCGAGAAACCGTTGCCCAAACCACATCGACAGCGCTGTCGATCGCGTCGGCGGTGTTGAATGCCGAGACCAACGAGACCGATGGTCCCGATGGCAAACGGGTCAACGGACCGGTACTGCCGAACATCGCATCGGTCAAAGTTCCCGAAGTCCACATCCCACCGTCACCGATTGCCGCCATCGGAATTCGCACCGGCGGCCAATTGCTGGGAGCCACTCAGACGCTGACCGATGTGGGGGATTTGGCCATCCGGCAAGTCGAAGCCGAGATGCCTTGGACGATCGCTCGCGCGGTCGTGCGCCGCACCACCAAGGAAGCCACGGTGGCCAAAGTCGGCGATTCACTAGGCCTGGATGGGACCGCCGGAACACTGTTTCACTTTGCCGCCGCATCCGCGTGGGCAGGGTCCGAGAAAGCGGATACCCGGTGCTGGGGGCTGCTGCCACGCGAGATTCAAGTCTTCCGCGCCGAATTGCCTGCCGGCGACCACGAGGTTGCAATGCAGTCGCTGGGGTACACCGGCCAAGCCATCGGACCGCCCGTCCAGTTGTCGGTCCCCATCGTGGACGGCCGCAACACCTACCGAGTCGTCATCGCCCCGGCGGAAACGATCTTCGTAGCACGCTAGTCTAGCCGCACCGGCCAACGCCCCGCAGCCCAATCGCTCAACGCACACGTACAACCCGATCGCTGCGGTCATGCACCGCACGTACGCCCCGACAGGTGCGGTCATGCACCACACGTACGCCCCGACAGGTGCGGTCATGCACCACCCGTACGACCCGACAGGTGCGGTCATGCACCACGTGTACGACCCGACAGGTGCGGTCATGCACCACGTGTGCGACCCGATCGCCCAATCGTTTCACCGCGTGGGCATCGCCCCGTGCGTCCACGTGCAGGAAACGCGCGGCCCGCTGGGCATGCGGTTAAACGATCGGTGCGGTCATGCACCACACGTACGACCCGGTGCGCCCCATCGTTTCACCGCGTGGGCATCGCCCCGCGCGTCCACGTGCAGGAAACGCGCGGCCCGTTGGGCATGCGGTTAAACGACAGGTGGCGGTCATGCACCACATGTACGACCCGATCGCCCCATCGTTTCACCGCGTGGGCATCGCCCCGCGCGTCCACGTGCAGGAAACGCGCGGCCCGCTGGGCACGCGGCTAAACGATGGTGGCGGGCATGCACACATGTACGACCCGGTGCGCCCAATCGTTTAACCGCGTGGGCATCGCCCCGCGCGTCCACGTGCAGGAAACGCGCGGCCCGCTGGGCACGCGGTTAAACGATGGTGGCGGGCATGCACTTATGTACGACCCGGTGCTCCCAATCGTTTAACCGCGTGGGCATCGCCCCGCGCGTCCACGTGCCGGAAACGCGCGGCCCGCTGGGCACGCGGTTAAACGATGGTGGCGGTCATGCACCACGTGTACGACCCGGTGCGTCCCAATCGTTTCACAGCGTGGGCATCGCCCCGCGCGTCCACGTTAGGAAACGCGCGGCCCGTTGGGCATGCGGTTAAACGATGGTGGCGGTCATGCACCACATGTACGACCCGTGCGGTGCGGTCATGCACCACGTGTACGATCGGTGGGGCGTCGTCCGCCGCGTGTACGTCCTGCGGACGGTTGGCGCACACGGCTAAGCGAGACAGGGGGGCGGAGCGACTCGGGTGCGGCTGGTTACTTCGCTTCTTGGTTGGCCGGTTCTTCGACCACCATCGCGGCCGGGAAGTCGGCGGATTCGTTTCCGCCTTTTTCGGACCAACGCTTGTTCTGCGAATTGCCTTTGGGTTGGTTCATTGGGATGTCCATCCCGCCGGCGTCACCTAGCATCCGGTACAGTTCGGTTTCCATTTCTTTCGCGACCGACTTGTACGCGGGATCGTGCAGCAGGTTTTTCTTTTCGCCCGGGTCCGTCGTCAGGTCGTACAGTTCGTCGGTGTCCCACAGCCCGTAGTACGTGATGTACTTGAAGCGATCGCCGCGGAGCGCGAACTGAGTCGGTGTCTGGGGGAAGTTCTTTTCCCAGTAGTACACGTACAGAAAGTTCTTTCGCCAATCCATCGTCGGTTGGTTGGGCAAGTCCAAGAAACTGGTGCCGTCGATGTAGTCAGGGGTTTCCAGTCCGGCGGCGTGCAGCACGGTGGGGCCGACATCGATGTTGCCGATCACTTGCTGGACCACTTTGCCGCCTTCGTAAAGGTCGGGGCAATGCATCATCATCGGCACTCGCATCGATTCTTCGTACGACACTCGTTTGTCGATCAGGCCGTGTTCGCCCCACATGAACCCGTTGTCGCCCATGTAGATGACCAGGGTTTCGTCATGGACGCCCATCTTTTTCAGCTGCTCCATCACTCGACCGACACTGTCGTCGACCGCCAACAGCGATTCGCAGTAGCGGCGGTACAGATAATCCAGTCCGTTGTCGCTGTGATAGCTGAAGTCGATCCCGTGCCAACTGTTGCGTTGGTCGCGGACCCAACGCGGTGAATTGTTTTCCGCGTCGATGCCTTCGCCGCGTGGCAGGAAGCTAAGGTCGGCGTTGGCATATCGATCTTTATGTCGCTCGGCAGGCGTAAAGTTGCTGTGCACCGCTTTGTGCGACAGGTACATGAAAAACGGCTTGTCGGAATCCTTTTGTTGTTCCAACCAATCGACCGCGTAGTCGGTCATTTCGTCAGTGATGTAACCCTTCTGTTTGACTCGTTCCCCGTTAACGTTCAGCGTGTATTTGGGGCCGGGCGGCAAGTAGTTGCCCTGGCCGCGGAAACTGATCCAGTGGTCGAAACCGGGACGCGGGTCGTCGTTGGCGGCGCCCATGTGCCACTTGCCGATGTAGGCAGTCGAATAGCCGGCGCGCTGCAGATACTGAGGAAAGAAGACCGTGCCCTCGGGCACCAGCCGGTTGTTGTCGATCACGCGGTGTTTGTGGGTGTACAAACCGGTCAAGATCGACGCACGGCTGGGCGAACACAGCGACGTGGTGACAAACGCATTCTTCAGGTGCACGCCGCCGGAGGCCAGTTGGTCCAGGTTCGGGGTTTCCAGAAATGGGTGTCCCATGAACCCCATCGCGTCATAGCGATGGTCATCGGTCAGGACAAAAATGACGTTCCGCGGTTTCACGCCGGGTCGCTTCGGTGTGGCCGGCATCTCTGCGGCGGTTGACCAGGCGGTGGGGATGCTTGAAAGGATCAAGCAAGACATCAGGGAAACGATGATCGAACGCATCAGCCGAGGGCTCCGAGAAGTTAGAAATGCACGTTTGGGGGGGGCTGCCGTTTCCGCCGGATCGAATGGTCCAGGCCAAATCCGGCGTCCCTTATGCTAACCCATGTACAATAGCCGGGTTGTCTTGGCGATTGAGACAAACTTTTCGACGAAACTTTGGCGGTTGCGTTTGGTTTAAATGAGTATGAACACACGCACATTGACCTTTTTGGTCCTGACCCTGTCCGCATCCATCACCGCGCTGGCTCAGCCGCCGTTTGGCGGCGGTGACCGAGGGGGAGATCGTGGTGGACGCGGTGGCCCTCCCGGTGGTGGTGATCGTGGAGGCGGCGGATTCCCGGGCGGTGGTGATCGCGGCGGCGGTGGTGGGCGTGGTGGCCCTCCCGGCGGCGATCGTGGATCACGCGGTGGTTTCGACCCCAGTTCGATCATGGATCGACTGGACGCCAACAAAAATGGTGTTCTGGACCCCGACGAACAGCAGGGCCCGGCTCAGTTCCTGATCGGACGGATGCAACAATCCGATCCGTCGATCAAACCAGGCAAGCCGATCCCAATCTCGAAAATCAAAGATGCGTTCGAGAAAATGCGTGGCGGTGGAGATTCGAGTTCCCGCGGTGGCAGTTCCAATGACGGTCGATCGGCTGCTGACGAAGCGCTGATCCCGGAATTGCTGGTGCCCGGGTTCGGCGAGGAAGTCGAAGCGTCGCTGTTGATGGGGTTCGGCCCCAAAGCCGAGATGTTGTCGGTGCCGGTGACGGACGCTGATCGCAAAGAAGCTTCGGAAACGATGCGACGTTACGACCGCAACCGAAACGGCATGGTCGATAAAGAAGAAGTGTCCAGCCGGTTTTCCGGAAACCCGATGGACTTTGACCGCAACAAGGACGGGAAGTTGTCGCTGGACGAGTTGGCGGTTCGCTATGCCCGTCGACGTCAGGGCGAAGAAGACGCCAAGAAATCCAAGCGAGACGACCGCCGCGGAAGAAAAGAAGAAGGCAGCGGCGAAATCGTCGACGTTTACAACGGACGCAATTCGTACCGAGTCACCTCCGGCCGTTCCAAGCCCGAAGGTCTGCCCGGCTACTTTACCGATCTGGATGCCAACAGCGACGGGCAAGTTACGATGGCCGAGTTTGCCACCGATTGGAATGACGAGACGGTCCGCCGTTTCTTCGATTCCGACTTCAACCGTGACGGCGTGATCACCGCGGACGAATCGCTGCGAGCGGTCGAGGAGGGGCCAGCGTCGCAGATGTCCAGCGGCTCGGTCGCATCCACATCGTCCAGTGCGGCGTCGTCCGGATCCAGTTCATCGGATTCGGCTAGCCCTGCCGCACCGGTCGCGGGCGGCAAAGCCGATCCGAAGTACGTCAAATTGGTCGCTCGGATCGTGTCACGATACGACAAGAACAACGACGACGCGCTGACCCCATCGGAATGGGAATCGATGCTGATGAGCCCAGCAGCAGCCGATGCCAACCGAGACGGTAAGATCACGATCGAAGAATACGCCCTGTGGATGCAGTCCAAGCAGCCCAGGTAATCGATCGAAGTCCCGGAGGGACGACAGCGCCAAGTGCCGGTGGTCTCGACCACCGGTTGATTGACGCCCGGCCAGTGACGCCCGGCCAGTGACACCCCGCCAGTGACACCTTGGCCAGTGACACCTTGGCCAGTGACACAGCGGATCAAGATCCACGGCAGTGGGGAATCGCCACTGTGTGGCAGACCGTTATCCGCGCCCTTGGTGGTCGACGCGGACTAGCCGCGGCGGATTTCCGATCCTTTGAACCTGACGTCGATGTGATAGACCTTCCGCGGCTGGTATTCGATGTCGCCGGTTTTTAGGTCGAATCGAATGGGCACGTTGTGACGAGTGATGTCGACAGTGGCGTGAAATCCGCGTTCGGAGAAAACGTCGATCAGCATTGCCAACGCATCGGGTTCTTCCCAGATCGTTTCTTCGGAGTTGATGTTCGCTCGGCCTGAAATGGCGTGGCGGACAACGATCGGCATCATCTTCCGTTCGATCTCGTCGACGACCTGGTGAAAGAGGTCGGGTTGTTCCATTTCATACGCATCCAGCCGGGTCACTAATTCGCGACGCGCATGGCTGACAATCTCGCTGGCCAGCGGGATGCTGCGCAGTGTGTGGAAGGTCCGCGGGTCCAGTTCTAGCGAACTCTGGTATTCGAGTTCTCGCAGGATGTTTTCCTGGACCACTTCCAGCGGCGCTTGGGCGTTGATGAAGTGGTAGTGGAAAATCTGCTTCAGCGAGACCAACGCATCGTAGGTGCGTTCTTTGAAGACGCGGTACCGATTGCGGGCTAGTTCTTCGCTAAAGTCCGTGGGCCGTTCATCCATCAGCACGCCGTCGGCTGGACGTTCGGCCGACTCGTTATGCGCGATCGTTTGCCGGCCCCGTTTGAGTTGACGACGGACGCTTTCGGCTTCGTCGACGAACAGCAATAGGATGTGAAAGATTGGTTGTTTGAAACTGGACGAATCAGCCGACTCGGCGAACTCGCGGCGCAGGCCAACCATTTCATCGAACAATAGTTTCAGGCATTCGACCTGGACCTTGGTGCGTGGGAACCCGTCCAGGATCGCACCGCTTTGATATTTAGGGTCCAGCAGTTCGCGGAACACGATCCGCACCGCCTCGCGGTCGCCCACCATGCCGCCCTGAGCCTTGATCGCGCGAGCCTCGGGGCTGTTCAGCAGTTCGCTGACGACGATCGGATCGGTCGTGATGTCGCGCACTTCGCGAATGAAGTCGGTGTTGGTGCCCTTCCCGGCACCGGGGGCCCCGCCAAGCAGGATCAGTTCTTGCGGGAATCGCATCTGGCTGCGTCCGCGCAGGTCCTCCATTTCCTTCCAGACCGAATTGAAGATCAGCTGGGCATCTTTGACTTCCAAGTCGGCGGGCGAGTTCTTCTTCATGGGGGTGGGCATGGAGTCGGACACCTTGGTCTTCCGGCGGCTCGGGTTGGAGATTACCGAAATAGCTTAGTCCCGTGCCTCGAAATGCCATAGATACCGCCCACCCACAGAATCATTCGGTTTGGGCTGGGGCTTTGGGGCGAGGCGTGGCCAGGAAGCGCGGGCGCGAGTACGAGTTGCCATCGCGCGCAGCGGTAGGTCGAGGTTTCTGGCAGTGCATTCGGACGCGGGTGGGGGGGCAGGCTGCGGGGTGGAGCTGCCTGGCAGTCGTGCTGTGTGGGGGCTACTGCGCGACTGCGACGTTGTTGCAGACTTGGCTCAGCACGCCCGCGCGGCGGATCGCTGGGATCAATTCGTCCACCAACGACGGTGTCGGAAGATTGCCGTCGACAACGATCCGCGACGATTCGATCGTCACGTTCAATTGATCGGCGTAGGGTGCCAGCTGATTGTCAAATCGCAGCACGCCGTCAATCTTGTCTCGCAATCTTTGATCACGATTTTGGATTTCAATGGTCGTCATCGTCGTAGTTCGACCGCCAGGTCGAGGTCCCAGAAAATGAAGGTGCGAATCCTGAACGTAAAAGGCTTCCAAGGGACAGCCCTCGCGGATTCGTCAGCACTATCTATCGATTTACACGGCATCGCGACAAGGTCAAAAGAAAACTTGCTCTGCCGAGCAGTTTTCCTCCGAAAAGGGCGTGATAGCGAACGCTTGCGATGGATAGCGGCAGAATTGGCTCTGCTATAGGCCGCGGATTGGGAACCCGAAAACCGCAGTGCTTTGCGATTGGATTCGCTAAATCGCCAGATCCATGGGCGAATTTCAACCGCCCAAGCGTCCACGCGCTGGCGGAATGGTCGGGGATCGGGGGGCCGGGCCGCCAGTTCGCCGGGCCGCCAATTCGCCGGGCCGCCAATTCGCGCGTGGCGCACGCGTGCCGGGACAGCTGGTTCGCCAGCCGGCGCTGGAGGTGTCGTCGCGGCTTAGGGGGGGGGGGGGGGGGGTAGCCGCGCAAGGCATGCCCCGCCCAGGCATGGCTACCTAGAGACCGGGGAACGAAGGTCCGCTTTAGGTCCGCCGCGTTAGTTTCCGAACGGGTCGCTGCCAAAGGGGTCTGCCATCGCATCGCCGCCGCCGAATGGGTCGGATGCATCGCCGCCACCGAACGGGTCGGATGCATCGCCGCCACCGAACGGGTCGCTGCCGGCGCCGAAGGGATCCTTCGATGCACCGAACGGATCTTGACCGGCCGGCGTAAAGGGGCTCGACGAGTCCTTTGCCTTGCCTTGCTTGTCCTTTGATCCGGCTTCTTCGAGCGGTTGGGGGTCGGGAGCGACGTTGAACGATGGCAGTTCCGAGTCGATCGGACGCAGGCACTGAACCGCACCTGAATCGCTGACAAAATACAGCCGATTGGTTTTGGTGTTGGGCAGCAAACGTCCCGGACGAACCTGCGGGTAGGTGCCGATCGTTTTGCCGGTCTTCAGGTCCAGCACTCGCAAAGATCCGCCAATCGTGCGTGCAAAAATTCGCTCGCCCAAGCAACCGATCAGTTTGGCAATCTCCGACGCCGGTTCGTCCCACATCACGTCGCCATTGTCGACGCGTAGCGAATGCAAACGGCCAAAGGTCGACAACATCAACACGCCTTCGCCGGCGACCAAGGGGACTTCAAAGAACGGTTCGCCGAACGGGACCGACCACATCACTTCGCCGCTCCGCGTCGCTCGCAATCCATAGGCTTGACCATGGTCGGTTGCGAAAAAGAATCGGTTGCCTTCGATCGCTCGGATTCGGCTGGTGACCAGCCCGTCGGTTTGCAGACGAAACAAGATCGATGGTGTTCCCATCATGTCGATCACATAGACCAGACCTTGGTCGGTGGCCCATGCGATTCGCGAAGAACCCGGGGCTTGTCGAGGTGGCGCCAGGGCGCGTCCAGCCACTGCTCCGATGAAGGGTTCGGCCAGTTGATCGGTCAATGAATACGATTCGATGCCGCCGCCAACGGTGATCACCATCGTGTTGTCGCCGGCGCTGACGGCGCCGAACTGTGGCGGGCTGACGGTTCGGATTTCTTTGATCACTTCGCCACTGGTGGCGTTGACTTGGATCAGGTTTCCGCCGTTGATCACGGTCAAGTATTGATCGGTTACTCCCAATTGACCGTACGGCAATTGCGAGTTGCCCACTTGGGCTAGCCACTGCACACGGCCGGTTTCCGAATCGCGTGCTTCCAGCGTCCCGTCTTCGGAAATCGAATACAGGGTCACGCGAGCCACTTCGGTGGTCCGCATTTCCGCTTCGATTCCGCGGCGTTTGAGTCGGCGGATTTCATTGCTTGCCAACCGCTCGGCTTCTTTCTTCTGCATCGGGTTGCCCAGACGATCCGGCGTGCCGACGGCGATTCGCATCAACACTTTGGCGTTGTCGGGTTTGCCCGATGCCTTGCCGTCTGATGCGTTGCCGTCCGATGCCGGGCTGCTGGCATCGCCCGGGGCGGCCGCAGGTTTGGCGGCAGCCGCACTTGGTTTGTCGGCGCCGGCTTCTTTGTCGGTGGGTGCGTTGGCCACGCTGGCCGAATCCACGATTTCGACGTACACGTGAGGGTTTTCGGGATCCACGTTCAACACTTGGTCGACGATCGATGCTTCCCCGTACGGAGTCGCGATCGCTCGCTGCCATGATTCGACCAGGCCAAGCTGCGCAGCAACTTCCGGTGGCATCAATGTTTCATCGGCGCTACAGCGGGGACCGAACTGGCTGGGCAATGCTGCGGCGAGACAAATCAGAATGAGCAATCGATGCATGACGATTCGTGATCAGGCGAAAAGGAAGAGAGAAAACTGGTCCCGGGACAAGCGGGCTGGGGCCGGATGATGTCGGGTCCCCCAGATCGGGAATCCATACCTGCTGGACCCACCAACACCCGACTCGGCGAGTCCATCGCAGCCGGTGCGAAAGGGAGGTGACGGCAGTCAGCGGTGGATCGCGACATCGCAACCCGGGCAGCCATACCCTAGTTTAACTAACTGCACGGTGGTCGGCGAACGAAAGAACCTGCGTTTTCTAGGTTCTAAACGATCCTTGGCCTTTGAGCCGGAAATTCCCAATGTGCGGGTCGCAGTGCCCCGTTGGGTGGTGGCGGTTTGCCGTGGTCGATTGAGCCGTGGTCGATTGAATTGAACTGGGGTCGACTGAGCTGGGTGCCACCGGGAATCGGTGCCACCGGTTATCTTGATTGCCGGCCCGATGCGCTGGCCGATCTGTCGAACCTGCCGATAGGCCGGGTTGGCGACGGTCAGCTAGCGTCCCAATCCCCCCGGAACCGTTCATACCCCAGGAAAATCGATGTCCAAGCGTTTGCTGATGATCGTCGGCGACTTTGTCGAAGACTACGAAGCCATGGTCCCCTATCAAATCCTGTTGTGCGCCGGGCACAGCGTGGACACTGTTTGTCCGGACAAGACCGCGGGCGACTCGGTGGCCACGGCGATCCACGACTTCGAAGGCCATCAAACGTACTCCGAGAAGCCCGGTCACCGATTTGCGGTCACCGCCGATTTTGCCACGATCGATCCCGAAACGTACGACGCGTTGGTGATCCCCGGCGGGCGAGCTCCCGAATACCTGCGTCTGAACGAACGTGTGCTGCAGATCGTTCGTCATTTCGCCGACGCCAAGAAGCCGATTGCTGCGATCTGTCACGGGCCTCAGATCTTGGCGGCTGCCGGAGTGTTGGCGGATCGCCACTGCAGTTGTTATCCCGCGGTTGCTCCGGAAATCACCGCTGGCGGCGGCACCTACGTCACACCCGCTGCCACGATGGATTCGGCGCACGTCGACGGAAATCTGGTCACTGCCCCCGCCTGGCCCGCCCATCCGGCCTGGATGCGAGAATTCATGAAGCTGCTCTAAGCCGCCGCCATCGTCCGAATCGCAACACCCTGTTCGGATTCACGGATGATCGTCGTGGACTTCACCAGAAGTCCCCTTCCCCCCCCTCCATCCGACGAAATCCCTCCGAATCCCACGTCGGCCTGTCCCAGCCGTACCGGCGGTGCCGATCAGGGATCTTCCGCACAACTTGGCATGCCACCTTTGCCGATCCCGATGGTATCCTAGACGAATGACGGCAATTTACGGCCCGAATGCTCCCGCGGCCCGAATCCTCTCTTCGTCCATCTCCATTCCATAGGACCCCACGCCATGAGCCAAGCGATGCAAGACTTCACCGACCTGCTACTAAAGGCCGGCGTGATCAGCCTTGATCAGTTGAGCGAAGCTGAGGGGGTCGCCAAAACGACCAACGCCGACGTCGGCGACGTTTTGATCCAGATGGAATACGCCACGCCAGAAGAAGTCGCCAAGGCGATGGCGAAGTTCCATAAAATCCCCTATGTGGACCTCCGCAGCGTCGCGATCGCCGACGAAGTGATCGAATTGGTCCCCGAATCGGTCGCTCGCGAAAACACCGTGATCCCGTTCAGCGAAGAAGACGGGGCCCTACGAATTCTGATCGCCGACCCCTTTGACTTGGAAACGATCGAAAAACTGCGGTTCATCCTGAATCGTAAGATCGAAACCGCCCTGGCACCCAAGGGAGCCATCCTGGGGGCGATCAACAAGTACTACGGGCAGGTCGAAGGTGAGTCCGCCGACTCGATGTTGCAAGAGTTCACCGATACGGCGATCGACTTCACCGAAACCGACTCCGACGGCGAAATGGGCGGGGGCAGCGAGGAAGTCGACGACAACTCGGCTCCCGTGATCCGACTGGTCAACCTGATGATCCAAGAGGCCGTCCAGTTGAGGGCCTCGGATATCCACGTCGAACCGTTCGAAGATCGTGTGCGAATCCGTTATCGAATTGACGGCGTTTGCGTCGAACGCGAAAACGCACCCCGGCGGATGCTGACGGCGATCATCGCCCGCATCAAGATCCTGGCCAAAATCGATATCTCGGAAAAACGACGCCCCACCGACGGTCGAATCAAGATCACCGTCGGCGACAAGCAGCTTGACCTTCGGGTGTCCATCATCCCCACCAATCACGGGTCCAGCTGCGTGATGCGGCTGTTGGATAAGGACAACATCAAAGTTGGCGTTCGCCAGTTGGGTTTGTCCGAACGCGACTTCCGAAACTTCAACTCGCTAATCCGCCGCCCCAACGGCATCATCCTGGTCACCGGCCCGACCGGGTCGGGAAAGACCACCACACTGTACGCGGCACTGAACGCGCTGAACCGTCCCGACCGCAAAGTGATCACCGCCGAAGACCCGGTCGAATACTACCTGCCGGGTATCAATCAGGTCGAAGTGAAGCACGGCATCGGGCTGGACTTCGCCCTGATCATTCGCGCCATGCTCCGCCAAGCTCCCAATATCATCCTGGTGGGGGAAATGCGGGATCACGAGACCGCATCGATGGGAATCCAGGCCTCACTTACTGGACACCTGGTATTCAGTACCCTGCACACGAACGATGCGCCCAGTTCTATATCACGGATGGTGGACATCGGTGTCCCCTCCTATATGGTGGCAAGTTCGGTCATCGCGGTGTTGGCCCAGCGGTTGGTGCGGACGATTTGCCCCCGCTGCAAGGTGCCGTTCAAACCGTCCGCTGCGGTGTTGGAGGAAACCGGGTTGCCGCCAGAGATGATCAAGCAGGCTCAGTTCGCTCGCGGCAAGGGATGTGCCTACTGTGGACGCACCGGATATCGGGGCCGGATCGGGATCTACGAGCTGATGCTGGTCAACGGCAAACTGCGTGAAATGATGTTCAAGGGAACCAGCACGAAAGAGATTCGGATCGAAGCCATAAAGAACGGTATGTCAACGCTTTACGCCGATGGAATGCTGAAGGCGACGCGTGGAATCACCACCTTTGACGAGGTCTATCGAGTGGCGAAAAAGACCGAGCAGGAGCACCTCGCGTTTGCTCACATCGTCGGCGACTTGGATTCGCTGTAATCCGCCGGGGATCGCACGTCGCAAAGGCCCCGCAGACACTGGTTTGCGGGCCGCGGGTGTGGTCGGTTTGATGTCATTTCAGGCGGCCTGATCACGGCTCGGGTGCCGTTTGCAGGGTTAGGTGGCGTTCCCCGCGGCAGAGTGGTCCGAAGGGCTTTCTGCGTGGTGCTGGATGGTCCGATCGTTTCACGTCCTTCGAGCCCTTTTCTGCTCCTTCCGGCCTTCCAACGGCAGTTTTTCTTTCCTCTGCCAGTTTCATAGCAATAATGGGATTGTCGAACGGAGGCCAAGAAGGCCATCCCGATTCGGCTCTTATCTCAATCCATTGCAATCAATCAAGTGGGTCTGCGGTCACGGTCGCAGATCATGTTCCGCCGATTTGGGTCGCCCTTTGTGGTGACCGCTTGGGCGGCGTCGCACCCGCAAGCGAAGTTGCGGGCCCACCCGTTATTCGTTCCCATCCACTCGCATCTTACGGTTACTGGCGAATTCACTATGGCAACTGTCCTGATCGACAAACTGTTGCAGGCTGCGATCAAGCAAGGCGTCAGCGACATTCACATTGTCGTTGGCCAGCCACCCGTGTTCCGTTTGCACGGTCGGATGCGGAAGCTAGAAACCAAGACATTGGAAGGCGAAGATGCCGTCAATTTGATGAAGTCGATCACGCCCGAACGGTGCCAGCGTGAACTTCAGGAAGCCGGTTCGACTGACTTTGGGTTCGCGTTCGGCGATCTGGCTCGATTCCGCGTGTCGGTGTTCAAGCAGCGTGGCTTCATTTCGATGGTGCTGCGGCAGATCCCCAACGACAAGCTGACGCCCGAACAGTTGGGGCTGCCCGAGTCTGTCATCAAAATGGTGCACCGCCCGCGGGGGTTGTTCTTGGTGACCGGGCCGACCGGTTCGGGGAAATCGACGACTTTGGCTTCGTTGATCAACCTGTTGAATGAGACGATTGACCACCACATCATCACGATCGAAGACCCGATCGAATTTTATCACGACCACAAAGAATCGACGATCAACCAGCGCGAAGTTGGCGTCGACGTGCCCAGTTTTAGCGAAGCGATTCGTCGGGCGTTGCGTCAGGACCCGGACGTGATCCTGGTCGGCGAGCTTCGTGACTTGGAAACCATCGAAGCGGCCATCAGTGCGGCGGAAACCGGTCACGTGGTGTTCGGCACTCTGCACACCAACAGTGCACAGGGCACGGTCAACCGGATCATCGATGCGTTCCCCGGGAACCTGCAGGACCAAATCCGGACTCAGTTGGCATCGACGCTGATCGGCGTGGTGGCCCAGACGCTGTTGCCCAAGATTGGTGGCGGACGTGTCGCGGCTTACGAAGTGTTGGTGGTGACGCCAGGGATTTCGAACCTGATTCGCGAAAACAAAACATTCCGGATCAATAGTGCTATGCAGACGGGTGCCAAGTTCGGCATGCAGTTGATGGACGACACGCTGTTTGACCTGTGGAAGAAAGAACTGTGCACGCTCGAAGACGTGTTGGGCAAAGCCCACCGTCCAGACGACTTGGCCAAACGGATCGTCAGTAGCCGTCGCGGCGAAGGCGAAGAACCGATTCCGATTCAAGAAGACGAACGATAGTCCGGCGGCCCGTGCCGCGACCGAGCCACTGATGTCGCTCGATCCGGTGGCGCGGTTCCCGCTGTGCTGTGACCTGAAACCTACATTCCGAACCCCCTCTAACCCCCCTCTTCTTTCATGGCTGCACGACGCATCGGACAGATTCTGGTCGACCTCGGGTTCATGACCGACGAACAGCTGACGATCATCCTAGAGGAACAGGAACAACAGCCCGGCACGCTGTTGGGCAAGATCGCCGAAGACATGCAGTTGATCACGGATGAACAGCTGATTCAGGCGTTGGCCGAGCAGATGGGCATGCAGACGGTCGCGCTGGAAGAGGCGAAGTTTGATGATGGTGTGCTAGAGAAGATTACCGAGACGATGGCGCAGTTGTACCGCATCGTTCCGCTGGCCTTTGACGAGGGGCGAAACACGCTGACCGTCGCCACCTGTGATCCACAGAACCTGACGATCCAAGACGAACTGCGAACGTTCTTGGGTTACGAAATCGAAATGGTGGTCGCCACCGAACGCGACGTCCTGCAGACGATCACGCGGTACTACGACAGTGAATCGGAGAGCGTTGAAAAGCTGGTTCAGTCTTTGTCCGAGGACGAAGAACTGAGGTCGATGATTTCGGCGCTGGAAAGCGAGAAGTTCAACATCACCGACGCCGAGGCGTTGGCCGATTCGGCGCCGGTTCGAAAGCTGTTGAACATGGTGTTGTTGTTGGCGATCAAGGATCACGCGTCGGACATTCACTTTGAACCGTTCGAAGATGAATTTCGGATTCGGATCAAGGCCGAAGGCGTGCTTTACGAAATGGTTCCGCCGCCGCGTCACTTGGCGTTTGCGATCACCACTCGGATCAAGGTGATGGCCGACCTGGACATCGCTGAACGCCGCATGCCCCAGGACGGTCGGATCGAATTGATGGTGGGTGGCCACCCGGTCGACCTTCGCGTTTCGGTGTTGCCGACGATCTTCGGCGAATCGGTCGTCATGCGAGTGTTGGACCGATCGGTGGTCAACCTGTCGCTTGAAAACGTGGGCATGGACGAAGACATGATGTCACGGTTTCGCGCCGCGATCGATCGTCCCAACGGCATTGTGCTGGTCACCGGGCCGACGGGATCGGGCAAGACGACCACGCTGTATTCATCGCTGTCCGAATTGAACAGCATCGAGGACAAGCTGATCACCACCGAAGACCCCGTCGAATATGACATCGACGGCATCATCCAAATTCCGATCGACTCGGATGTTGGCGTCACGTTCGCGTCCTGTTTGCGAGCGATTTTGCGTCAGGATCCGGACACGATTCTGGTGGGCGAAATTCGTGACTTAGAGACTGCCGAGATCGCCATCCAAGCGGCTCTGACCGGCCACTTGGTGTTCAGCACGTTGCACACCAACAGTGCTGCGGCGACCGTGACTCGGTTGAAAGACATGGGCATCCAGCCCTTCATGATCTGTGCGACAGTCGAAGCCATCTTGGCTCAGCGGTTGGTGCGCCGGATCTGCACCAAGTGCCGCGAAGAAGCGAAGGTCAGCTCGGCTCAGATGTTTGACCTGGGCATCGACAAGGACACGATCAAGAACAAAAAGTTCTTCAAGGGCACCGGTTGTGACGCCTGCAACAACACGGGCTACAAGGGCCGGATCGCTCTGTTTGAACTGATGATTTTGAACGACGTGATTCGGGAAATGGTTCTCAACAACGCATCGACCGATGATTTGCGAGTCGAGGCAGAGAAGGCCGGCATGGTCTCGCTGCGTGACTTTGGCATGGCGGTTGCCGCCGACGGAATCACCACCCTCGACGAAGTCGTCCGCGAAACCGTGGAAGACTAAGAAACAACCACCGTCGTGGGATTCGCCAGAATTCCCGAACCCGATTCTTGACGCTTCGGGGATTCTGGCGAATCCCACTGCAAACACTGGTTTTCGATTTACCAGACACTTCATACCTAACGCTTACCCCGATTCTTCCTATGCCTGTTTATCAATTCGAAGCGATGGACGCGACCGGACAAGAGATCCGGGATGAGATCGATGCCGCCAACGAGGAAGAGGCGCAAACCACCATTCGTCAGATGGGGTACTTCGTTACGAAGATCTCCGTCAAGAAACAGGCGGCGGCGGCCAAGGGTGGTGGCAAAGCGGGGAAGAAACGCAGCTTTGCAATCGGCGGTGCCAAGACCAAACACATCTGTGCGTTCACGCGTCAGCTATCCATTCTGCAAGACGCCGGTCTGCCGATTCTGCGATCGCTGAAGATCCTGGAAAACAACAACAAGCCGGGCAAGCTGAAAAATGCGTTGATGGATACCTGCGAGGAGATCGAAGGCGGTTCGACGCTGTCCGAAGCGATGTCGAAATCGCCCAAGGTGTTCAGCCGGTTGTACGTCAACATGATCAAGGCCGGTGAGGCCGGTGGTGCGTTGGAAACGATTTTGCAACGTTTGGCTGACTTCTTGGAGCGGGCCGAATCGTTGAAGCGAAAGGTCAAAGGGGCACTGATCTATCCTGTCATCGTCGTCATGGTGGCGGCGTCGATCTTGACGTTCATCATGCTGTTCATCGTGCCGACATTCGAAACGATGTTCGAAGAGTTCGGCTTGTCGCTACCGGCGCCTACCTTGCTGCTGATCGCGATGAGTAACTACATCGCGGGCTATTGGTTCCTGTTGATCGCGATGCCGGTGTGCTTGCTGATCCTGGTCAAATTGATGCGCAAGTTCCGGCACGGGCGGATGGGATTCGACATGTTCATCATCAAGGTGCCGATCTTTGGCAGTTTGATTGAAAAGAACATTTTGGCACGAACGACCCGGACCTTGGGAACCTTGGTCGCCTCGGGTGTGCCGATTTTGGAAGCCATCAACATCACCAAAGAAACGTCCGGCAACGGGATGTTCGAACGATTGTTTTCGAAGACCAACGAAGCGATTCGCGAAGGCGAAGTGATCAGCAAGCCGCTGCGTGAACACAGCGTGATGGGGCTGCACCCGATGTCGCTGGTTTTCTGGGCACTGTTCGGATCCTTTCCCGGCATGCTGTTGTTGTCCGTCGCCTTGACGGCCAAAGGAACCAAGTTGGATGACGGCACGATGGTGCAAACGTTGACGATGTTGGGCGTCCAAGCGACCCTTGGCGGTGCCATCCTGTCGGCCCTGTTCGGGGCCACGAAGGCCAAGTCGCGAGTCGTCGATGACCTGGTGGTCAACATGGTCGACGTGGGCGAAGAAACTGGCGAACTGGACACGATGTTGTACAAGGTCGCCGACACCTATGACGAAGAAGTTCGCGTGATGACGGACGGGCTGACGGCTTTGATGGAACCGCTGATGATCGTGTTCCTAGGCGTCGCGGTCGGATTCATCGTGATCAGTTTGTTCATGCCTCTGGTCGAATTGATCTCTGGTTTGACCTAGGAAAAAAGAAAACGGTCAGGTGCCAGGTTCGGGAGATCCGAAATGCTCTCTCTTGCCTGGCCCCGTATCCAACACCCCACTCACTAGCACTCAACTACTTGTCTCCAACACCCATCCCAGCCATGAACATTCATCTGACCCGAAAGCGTGCCGCCTTCACGCTGGTCGAAATCCTGACGGTGATCATCATCATCGGCATTTTGGCCGGTATCGCGATCCCGGCCGTGACTGGCGCCTTGCGAACGGCAAGAGAGGCTGCGATCCGGTTGAACATCGACGTCGTCGGTCAGGGCCTAGAAGCTTACAAGTTGAAGTATGGTTCCTATCCACCTGATTTCAGTGATTGGAACAAAGTGGAACGCCACTTCCGCAAAGCGTTCCCCAACATCGATGACAGCGAACTGATGTTGTTGGCTCAGTACACGCACCTGGACAGCAGCTACCAACGAGTGCCATTGACGTCCGGAAATGTTGATCCGCGAGCGGCCGCCGGGTACCAGTACTATCGTCAGTGCATGGACCCAGCCGAAGCCTTGGTGTTCTGTTTGGGCGGTTACAGCAGCAACGTTCGTCGTCCATTCACCGGCGAAGGCGGCCCCTTGTCGCCGATCAGTTCGCCGGACCCAGGGGTTACCGCTGACTACGGTCTGTATCAGTACAACTCGGCTCGCGAAAACGGGTTCATGGATGTGTCCGAAGGCCTTTCGATCGCTGTGATCAATTCGGGCACTGGATCGCCCAATCCGGCGAACGCTGGCAGTGCTTATACGTTTTCCAATGACGAGTACGCGGCGACTATCCCAACTGCCGACCTGCAATCAGGGTTCACCACCCGTGCACCGGCTGGGAATCCCTTCGCTGCGATTCACTACTTGGCCGATCCCTTCCCTGTCTACTCGTCGAACTCGGACTCCGGTCCGCTGGTTTACTTTGCATCGGACAATTACACCGACACCTTCGCACCAGCGACCGTTACCGGTGGCTGGATGGGCGGGACGGGCGCGGGCGATTTTCATTCGCTGAACATCTATCTGCACCCGGGCAACGACATCTCGTTGGGCGTGGCTCGTCCTTATCTGACCGACCAATTGGACACCAATTCGGGCGGCTTCCTATGGGCCGAGCCAGGCAAGTATCAATTGATTTCAGCCGGTCTGGATGGCAGCTATGGCGGCACGGTCGCGGCGGGAACGGGAACAGCCGCCGGCGTGGTGACTCGATACGCCAGCGGTTCCTTTGCTAACTCAGCAGGTTCCAACCCAACCGGTGGCGATAAGTACGAAGATCCTGAATCGGTCTACGGTGCCGAAAAGCCACAGCTGGACAATATCACGAACTTCTCGACCCGTACCCTGGAATCGGATCTCCCGTGATGCTTTACGCAACCACACGACCCAGTGCACCCCAGCGACGCGATGGTTTCACCCTGGTCGAGCTGCTCGTGTCGATTGTGATCCTTGGGATCATCAGCGGCATGGTGGCTCAGGCTCTGGTCGGCGCCAGTCGTCAAGCCAAAGAAGTCCGTGGCCAAAACTTCATCAACCAGCTGAACCTAACGATGCTGCGGTTGTACGAAGAAGAAGCCAGTCGACGCATTGGGATTCCCGGTTCAGCCTATTCGGCCGAAGCGGCCAATATGACTCAACTGATTTGGAAACGTGATTGGTTGCGTGCAGCGCTACCGATGAACAAGGCGGATATCGATGCCGGGGCGAGTCAAGAACTCGCGGCATCTCCGCTGTACCGCAGCGGTGCACCGGTCGTCCAGCGGACACCGTTTTTGATTAAAGATGGAACCCTTTATCGGGAAGTGACGGAATATGGGATTGCGGCAACGCGACGTCTAAGTAAGTCGAGCCAGTACCGTCAGCGTTTGGTTCGAACGTACGCGGCGATCAACGGAACCACAGATTGGGCAACAGCCTATGGATTGTGGACAACCGAGCATGAAAGTGCCGAATGTCTGTATCTGATCTTCGCCAGCAATACGATCGACGGAAAACCTTTGCTCGAACAATTGAGGTCTCGCGACATCGCCGACACCGATGGTGATGGCATGCCCGAGATCGTCGACCCGTGGGGACAACCGGTGCTATGGCTGCGAACCCCCGTGGGATACTTCCTAAAGAATCAGTGGTCGGCGGATGATTCCATCGCCCGCAATCAACCAACCGTGGGTGAACTGAAAGAAATCGTCGCTCGTCTGGGATCCGATCCGCTGGACATTCTGCGCACGGACCCACGCAACGCGTTGGTCGAAGATGGTGCGGATGCCGACCTTGTCGATCCGACCACGGCAAGTGCAGGGATTGAAATCGACAAGTACACGTTCTTTGTCCGTCCGATGATTATCTCGGCCGGCAACGACAACGAGTTTGATTTGGTTGCCACGATGACCGCGACAGGTCGCGACACGACGGCAGACGACCATGTTGGGTCATTGCCGCTTGTGACCCGATTTGCGGCGCCGACGTCCGCCAGTTTTGGCACGCCCGTTTATTTTCCTGATCCGTTTTACAGCCAACCGATCGTCGGTCCGGGAGGCGCATCGGTGGATGCGATTCGTCCGCTGAATCAACGCTTGGGCGCCGTCGTCGATGTCAACGGCAATGGCGTGGATGAATCGGCCGACAACTTATACCCCAGCCTAGGACTGTAATGATGACCATCAGTGCCATCGATACGACCCGACACGGCGACCGCAGGTCAGCGTTAACGCTGATCGAGTTGATGGTGGCGTTGGCCGTGATTTCGATTTTGGCTGGGATCGCGTTGCCGACGGTCAAAGCGACGCTGGAAGGCCAGAAACTGAACCGCGCGGCGCAATTGCTGCAGTCGGCGATCGAAGAAGGTCGCGCCCGTGCAATCGCCGGTGGCGGGGGTGGTGGCATCATCATCGACCGCGTCGGCGGCATGAATATCTCGGACCGCTGTGAATCCACGCAGATCCGATTCGCTACGGTATCGGATCCTTACACCGGAGACGCGCCGAATTCGGCTGTGCTGATCGGAGTCAACAATGGCGGGACCCTTGCTGATTACACCGACGATACGATTTCGATCTGGTTTGGCCCTTCGGCGATTCAAGCGAAGCGATCGTTGAATGATTTCCAGACCAACCCGAAAGCGCAGTCGCTGATCAACATCGGCGATTACGTGCAGTTGGA
This sequence comes from Rubripirellula lacrimiformis, assembly GCF_007741535.1. Taxonomy (NCBI): domain Bacteria; kingdom Pseudomonadati; phylum Planctomycetota; class Planctomycetia; order Pirellulales; family Pirellulaceae; genus Rubripirellula; species Rubripirellula lacrimiformis. Next base: position 5,855,724 of record NZ_CP036525.1, on the reverse strand, counting down.
CGACGGTGGGTTGCAGGTTCGCATTGTGGACATGGGGGCCGGTTCGGTCGCCACACGAAACAGTGCCGGCATGACCGCGGCCCACATCGCCGACGCTGCGACGACCAACTGGGTTTGGATGGAAGTCGAGCGGCAAGAACCTCAATTGAATCTGACCCGGTTCGTCGGTCAAAACAAATCGTTCTCGATCACTCGAAGCCCGCGTCCCGCGATCGCCATGCCCGTCGAATTGCCTCGCGGTACCAGCATCGATCTGACCGGTTCGGGCATCGGACGGTTCGGAAACCAGTTTTCGCCGATGGCGATCGATGGCAATTACATCGATACCGCGTCCGCTCCGTTCTTATCGACGGCCAGTCCGACAAATTATCAATCCATCTACGTACTGTTTGGCCGTCGTGGCGAAGTCAGCCGAGTGCTAGGCGGTGGCTATGTCAGCGGGGTTCTGCAACTGGTCGAAATTCCTGTCACCGGTGACCTGTTCTTTTTGGTCGGCGAGCGAGGGCAGGTGAAAACCGATCCGGGCGAACAGTTGGAAGATCAAGATTCCAATCCGTTGGGCGACGGTGCCAAAGATGGAACAACTCCCATCCTAAGCCAGGACAGTCTGTGGGTTGCGATCAAGGCGCGAACCGGCGATGTGATCGCATCGCCCTGGATCGACCCGACCGATGCATCCACCAGTTTGCTGCCACCACCGATCACGCCGCTGACCAATGCGAGTCGCCAGACGCGGATCCAAGAGGTCTTGGGCCGAGTCCGATCGGCGGCGGTTGCTAGCCGCGACGCGGGCTAACGCCGCGCTTTTTCGAACTATTCAAGTGTGTGACGCGAACGATTCTCGTGTCCCCGTCCATCGGCATTCGGATGCCGCGATGAAACCGATAGGTCAATGATGAAATCCTTCATGCTTTCGAAACCGCTGAACCATCACCGGGACGCGCTGCACCATCGCAGCGGCGTGACGCTGATGGAATGCATCTTCGCGATCGGCGTGATCTTGACGGGGTTGGTCGGGTTGGCGGCATTGATTCCGGTGGCTTCGCAGAACGCTCGGGACACGATGGAAATCGACCGTAGCATCAGCGAGTCAACCTCCGCCGCCGCGGTCGGTTTGGTGCGATCGTTTCATGAACTCGATTCGTTGGTGATCTTCGACAAACCGGTCCAAGGATCGCCCGCTTATTCGGCCGGTGCGTACAGCTTTGCACCATCCAATGCGATGCAAACGATCGATGCGAAAATCAATGAGGCGCCGTATCTGAAGCTCGATTCACCAGGATACGTTCATTCATTGCCGGGCGAGGGGTTGCAGTCGGGCATCTGTATTGACCCCTTCGGCATGCCCAGCATCGCCCTGATGGATTCAGCCAATTCCTACGTCGATGATCCTACCAATGTGCAACCGTTCTATGCCGTCAACGCGAACGATTCGGCTTACGACTACAGCCGCTTTCCTTATTACAACGAACGCTATGACGTTCTGAATCCACCCAACGAACAAGTTGGGACACCGGGCACACCCGTCGGACCGCCGGCGACGAAGCCCTGGCCGATGGGGCCGCGGATGTGGCGTGCGACGCTGAAGTCGCCGCTGTACCCGTCGCATCCAGCGCCAGTCGGAATGCGCACTCACGAGATCATGTCGCCGGTCGCCATCAAGGGCATTTTCCAAGGCACCAGCGGTGTGTCATCGGTCACTGGCAGCGAAGACGGCGACCCGCGATCGGTGTTGGTCAATCAAACCTTGGTCGGCGGTTCGTCGATTGATGCCGGCCGCGACGGGGCGAGCGACTACACCTGGTTTGCGACGTTGACCCCATCGTTCCAAGGCAGCAGCACGTACCGGCAATCGGTCGTGGTGGTACGCAAGCGTCTGCCATCGGTTCCTCGCCGGATCGACGACCCGTTCGCGCTGCAGCGAAACAATTACTCCGTTGATGATGCCTACGGCAATCCAGACCCCGACGATAACCCATCCGATGAACGCGTCACCTGGATCAACCCTAGCGAAACGATTGGGTTCGTGGGTGGATCCGGCGGTGAGGTCACGGTCTATGGATCGCAAGCGGTCAGCGACAAAATCATGACGGGCACGTGGGTGTTGTTGTCTCGGCAACCGCACTCACTGGGGCCCGTCCGTGCCACGGGCGCCGCGGTGCACCGATGGTACAAGGTGCTAAGTGTGGGCGATGTGGTAACCACATCCGGTTACTCGTGGCCCGGTGGAACCAACAATGTATGGTCCCGGCGTCTTGCCTTGGCCGGTCCGGACTGGGCTTTCCAGGACGAGGACACTGCCGGCGGCGTGAATACGACACCCATCGACGATACTTTTTGCACGATCGTCGAAGGAGCCGTTTCGGTGATTGAGTCGGAGGTGACCTTGGAATGATGAATTCACGATCACTTCGCACGCGCCGGCAGCCAAGCATGGCCGCCCCTCCTCTCTTCTCTTCTTTCGACGTCTCGCAATCTACTGCGGGGGAAAATCAAATGACACAAGCCACAAGAACCCAGCTGCGTCGCAAACGATCGCATCGGCCGTCGTGCAGGCGGTCGGGCCAGATGCCACTGTCGGGCCAACTGCCGCGGGCGGGGGTTCCCGAAAATCGCAGTGGGATCGTTCTGTTGGTGGTCTTAGGCATGCTGACATTGTTCAGCGTGCTGGGGGTTTCCTACTTGGTTTTCACGTCGCGGCAACGTTCGGCAGCGGTCAACATCAGCCGCAGCGAAACCGAAGGGTTTGACGAGGATCGTCTGCTGGACGACGCGCTGAAGCAAATTTTGGTGGGATCCAAAGGTCCCGAATCATCGTTGTGGGGACACGACGTCCTGGGCGATTTGTATGGGATGCGAGACGCCATTCGTGGCGACATGACCGCGCAGGCCGATTTTGTCGTTGCCAGCACGATGGTCGCTCCCAACGTATTGCTGAATGACTTTGTACGCATCCCAACAGAGTTGTTTCGGGCGGCGACCTACGCCAATCCTCGGATCGACAATTCGTCCAGTCTGGAACGTTTCTATCCGACCAAACCAACCGCGACGGTGACGTTTGCGACCGATGAAGAACTCTCGGGACGCATCCTGACCTTCACCGATGGTCCGCTTGCCGGGTTGTCGATGAAGATCCTGCGTTACTTTGGCAATCACCTGGGGCCCGTGACCCCCAACGGACGGCAGATCCTTAGCGGCCAGACCGTGTTGGACATGCGTCCGCATTTGAACCGATCGATCACCGTCGATTCGGTGGCCGAAACGCACACCTTGGGTGAATGGATTCGGCGTTCGCAGTTGCCGACCAGTGATGCGGATCACCGTTACCTGTCGCTGCTGTTTTACAACCGTGCACCAGAGGCAGGAACGGGCGCGGTTCCGCTTTCGCCGTTCTACGTCAACGGACGAGTTCTTAATGGAACGGGGCTGGGATTTGACGCGGCCCGCGGCACCGGGCTTACCGTTTCAACGCCAGAGATGAACATCAACGAAACGGTCAATGTCGCGCTCAATCCGAACCAGGCGAACCCGTCGGTGACCAGCGTGAAATCAGGTTACGACTACGATACGCCTGCGACCCATACCAACACGATGGTCGCCGGTGCGGACGTGCCGGTTGCTTTGCAAGGCAACTTCGCACTCTACCGCCGCGAAAAGGCGAACCCCAACGGCAGCGGCGACGCGCCCGGGAATGTCGTTGCGGGTTACCTACAGGATCTGCCCGCCGGGGACAGCGACGAAGCCTATGACGCTCCCGACGAACAAAACTACTGGCTTAGCTATTTCCCCACCGATACACGACTCGGTGCCGCTTCGCCATCGTTCGTTCGACCCGGCACGCTGCACTGGTTGGTCAACCAATCAGGCACCGCGCTGAACAGTTTGCCAAACGCCGATAAGTTGCGTCAGGTTTTGCGAGCGGTTCAACGTTCGACGATGCGGCCGTTGCGAATTCAGAACGACGCCAGCGGCACACCCCCGTCGATTGCCGCTCGTGCCGATGGTGTGTTGAAGTTGGATTTCAGCGAGTTCACCGGCAGCAATCCATCGCGGTTGAGTGACCCGATTAACTTTGCTGAGACCAACCCGAACGTCTTGGCTGCGGAAATTCGCTTGATGGTTCGTGCGCTTGCAGGTGCCGATACCAATGGCGACGGGTTCCCCGACTGGGACGTCGACAACAATGGCGACGGCATTCCCGACAGCGTTTGGACCGATGCCGGACTTTCGTTGATCGAAGCCCCCGATGGGACCTTGATCAAACCGATGGTCAGTTACTTGGTCGAAGACATGGGCGGCCGAGTGAATGTGAACTTGGCGGGCAACTTGATCCAAGGCCGTGGTCCAGCGGTGCTGCAGAAGTCGGCGATCGGCCCGCTGTATCGCTTGGCGACGCCAACGGGCGTCAATGTCACTCACACCGATTTGGCGGCGGGCTTCGGATACGGACCTGCTGAAATCAATATCCGTCCGCTGTTCATCGGTTCGGCCGCTAGCGGCAACGGAGCCTTGAATCTGCTTCGTCATCGTCTGAACAGCGTGACCTATTCCTCGGTTGAATATGTCGCCTCGGGGCACTTGATTGATCCGTTGACGAACAACGGCAATGATTTGCCTGGCATGCTTCGACAACCAGGATTGCCGAACCTGCACACCCCCGGCAATGCCCAAGGGATGCCGGTCGACAAGTTCGGCCGATCATCGATCGCCCTTGGCGTCGGCGGCGACCTGATGGTCGCAGGCGCATCGGCGGCGGTCACCAACGCAGGGGCGTCTGCAGGGGACGCAGCAGATGATCCCTACGAAATGGTGATGACGCCGGGGATCACCCCCGATACGCCGTTCACTCTTTCAGATCTCGAAGGCGTGCTGCGTTTCAACGATTTTGATCGTGACGCTTTGGACAGTGCTCTGGTCAATCTGGCCGAAAACACATTCACCGGAACGTTCGAAAAGAACAACTTTGCGAACTCGGTCACGACGATTAGCAACAGCGCCGCGGTGAACGCTGGCACGTTGCCACAAGAATGGCGTGATGCGACCGGCGGCATTCCACAAGTCGCCGGTGGGAACGAACAGTTGATCACGACTGTGAGTGCTGTTCCGCCCGGTGCAAGCCGAAACGCGTTGCTGATGCAGATTTTGCCTCAGGACATTTTGGCCGGTGGCAAGATGGATTTGAATCGACCCTTCGGCAACGGAATCGACAACGATGGCGACGGTGTGATCGACGATCCCGAAGAACTGCGATCGACGGTCGAGATTTTCTACCGTGACTACACCAGCGTGGCGACCAACACTTTCTATACGACCCCGTACAGCGATGTGACGCCGGGGATCCCTGGACCGTATTCGGCAACGCCGCCGCCCGGGCATCCGTTCCCCGAGCCTTCGCCACAAGCGTTGTTCGCACGTCACTTGTACGTGATGGCGATGGCACTGACCCAGGATTCGTCTGGTGGTACACCGGCGATGTTCGACTTTACCCAGGGGGCGCCACCAGCGATTGATCCGTCCAACCGCACCGTTCATGAATCGACACCCGGATCGGGAACGTTCGTGGCCAACACGGCCGAGGACGAATATCGGGCTTGGCGTCTGGCCCAATGGGCGATCAACGTCGCCGATTTCCGCGACGGCGATGCGATCATGTCGCGATTCGATTACGACGTCTATCCGTTTGATGGTTGGAACATTTCACCGGTACCACCGCCAGGCACCGGAGCCACGTCGCGAACCATTTGGGGCATGGAGTTCCCCGAGTTGGCACTCGAAGAATCGTTTGCTTTCCACGACCGTCGGTCGCGTGACACCGCCTTGGATGCTGCGATGGAAGAACGATTCAGTGGTGGTTCGGTGCTGGACGCGGACCTGGACCAATGGCGAATCCCTCAAGGTTCGTTGTTTCTGGAAATTCGCAACACACGGTCTCCGTTTGCCTACGAAGTGGACAATTCAACCGGTGAATTGGTGGCCCCCGATAATCGTACGATTAGCGATACCAACGCGACCGCAATGGCCATGGGGCGGCCTCCGGAACTGTACAACAACGTTCAAATCGGATCGCGAACGGGCACCAACCCCGACACGGGAACCCCGCGAACGATCAATTCGCTTGAACCGATGTTGGATCTAGCCAAGATCGCGCCGGACCGAAACCCGATTTGGCGTATCGCAGTCACCCCGGCGCACGAAGGTGGTGACCCAACCTTGTCGGGCGACGAGATGCTGCAACCGGTGGACGCCGAAGGACGCTTGCCGTTCACGTCACCGGGCAACCGCATTGCTGCGACACTTCAACCCAATCGTCCAGACTTCTTCGGCCCTTCGATTCCATTGACCGATCAGGTCGACCGAGTGGTTTGGTTCACGAACGAAAACCCGGACAACGGATTTCAACGTGATGGCAGCACGACGGGCACGACGATCCGCGGCCAAGCCTACGGGGACTTCAGTGCCGATGACGGGTTTGTCGACTTCGCACCAGCGGACAGTCAGAACATCGAGAAGATTTTCTACAACCGTTTTGCGACCGCCGACTATCCGTTTCAGATCACCGATCCACTGAACCGGACCGAGGTGCACATTCGCAGCGGACAGTACGCGGTCATTGGCCCGCGTAGCGTGACGGCCGTCGGTGCCCTGAATCAACACAGTGGTTCGGGGATCACTCACGACGGAACCACCGACGAACCGCTTGTTCCATACACCGAATATGAATCGCCACAGCGTTTCTTGCTGTTGCCCAATTCGTTTTCGCACAGTCTGTTCTCTGGATTGCGAGCGACACCGACTCCGGCGGCGGGTGCCGCAGGTGCAACGATCCGTAACCCCGTTGGGATCATCGCCGCGGCCAACGTGCCGACCGGGTTCACGGGGGCTCCTGTGGTTGGAACGACTCAGGGGATCGGTTTGAATGTTTCCGAGCCGCTGCCCTATCCGGTGCCGGTGGGAACTAATCGCTACTACCCCACGCCAACGCGGCGGTTGAAGGCCGATTTCCCGTTCGATTCGTATTACGACTACGACGCGTCGACAGGCAATTTTCCGGACCAACCGTTCGACGGACGCGCCTATGCCGAACTGGCCAAGGTGTTTGGCGGTACGGCGTTGGCGACGGGAACACGCGAGCGGTTCAAGACGGCTTACTTGCAACGTTTGGCCGATCCAACCGAACCGCACGACGAGTTTCTGAACCCCTACATCAGCATCGATTACATCACGATCGATTTGACCGTGTTCAATGGTTCGGAACAGAACACCCAATCCGGTCCAGCGATGGAATGGGTTGACGATAACGACCCGGACCCATTCGGCAACGGACTCGAAGAAGCGTTTGCGACGCGTTACAAGACGGGCAAAACGATCTTCAAGGGTGCCGCCGACGCGGTCACCGAAAGCTTGTCGCACAGTGTCAACACGTACGCGCCGCCCATCACGGCCAAGACAACGGTCTTGGGTGGTCACATTCCGTACTTTGATTACACGCTGAACCTTCAGAACAACGTCAACCCGGACGCGCCGGGCGGAGATCGTGACGCCAATCCGAACCGTTCGGTCCACTCGTCCACGCTGGGGTATGCCAACGCATCCTACGGTCCACGATGGCGAACCACCGGATCGACGGACCAGTTGTATGCAGGGACGCCGTACAGCAACTGGTTGTCGACGGTTAGCTGGTTGAACCGTCCGTATGTTTCGCCCGCTGAATTGATGTGGGTTCCAACCACGTCGAATGCTGGATTCGTAGCCGGCTTTGGCACGTCGACGTTGGATACTGATTTCACCGCCGGTGACGTTTACGTCGGCGATGGAACGCCCATCGGTGCGGGCGAACGTCAGCAACACAATCGCATGTTCCCGCACCTGTGGAACCCGCTTAGCACGAACGTCGCGGACTTCACAACATCGCCGAACATCTATCGAATCTTGGATTTTGTCGATGTGCAGGCACCGTTTGACTTCGAGAACGATTTCTTGTCGACCAATACAGACATTCTGCAATTCGCAACGGCTGCATCGGGACCGGCCCCTAACCAACACTTTGCATCGACGTTTGGCAATTCGATCAATTACCAAGTCTTCGGGACCAACGTGACGGGCAATCCGGATACTTGGGGGGTGGGAACGACCAACGCGTCGTTCTGGTTGAACCGTTTCACGATCGAAGCGTTTCGAGCACCGCTGAATATTCGTCAGCCGCAGTTCCGTCAAGGCAAGATCAACCTCAACACGATCAAGAGCCCCAGCGTGTATCGAGCGTTGATGGAAGGAATTTCGAATTCGGCTGACGCGGCCGAAGGAGCCTTCTTTGACGCGTTTGTCGATAGTCGACGTGGGTACGCATTGCCGGGCACCGCGGCGCAGGAAGCGATTCGCCAATATGGTGTGCCGGCGAGCGTCAATCACTTTGATCCAACCAGACCGACGCAGTTCACCGGCGCGTTTCGTCCTTCGAATTCGTCGGATTTGGCGCCGCTGGCAACGGACCGAGTGCGGCCTTTGGATCGGACGACGATGCGTCCCGGGGGAACCACCGGCACCTTCACCGGCCAACCGCTGTTTTCACGGCCATCTGGTGGTGCGACGATCAACGATGCATTCAATGACCGCAGTGTTGCGCATCAACAGTTGCCGATCACGCGGCTGAACAACTTGGCTGCCGACCAATCCAACGCGTTCGCGGTTTGGATCACGGTGGGATTGTTCAAGGTGGACAGTTCGACATTGTCGGTCGGTGACGAATTGGGCAGCGACCTTGGCGAAAGCCGTCGACTGCGATCGTTCCATATCATCGACCGTAGCGTGCCGGTAATGTACGAACCGGGCGAATGGCATAACGCGATGGAAACGGTCCTGATGTCGCGAAAGCTGAATTGATCTTTCGCAAACGATATGCAGGGCTGACGCAATCGAAATGCGAAGCCGTCTCATGAAACTATCTCATCAAAAAACTGTCATGATTGATTTACCAACTTCCACCGACCGCTTTCGGGGCTTCCGACGCGCCGCTTCGCTGGCGTTCTCGCTGGTCGAATTGCTGATCGCGATGACCATCACGATGCTGCTGATGGCGGCACTGGCGAAGTCGTTTGGCGTCATCGGAAAGTCGATCAAGGAAGGACGCAGCCAGGTTTCGCTTAGCAGCAAGCTGCGAGGTGCCAGTTTCCGACTTCGCACGGATCTGGGGGCGCGAACCGCCATCGCCAATCCGCCGCTGAAGACCGAAGCCGGTCTGGGGTACTTCATGTACTACGAAGGACCGATGACCGAACATACGATGGGACTGTTTGGTGCCGAGGCCACTCGGACTCGCTCCGATGGAACCGTGATCTTCCAAAGTGACACGACCGACACCGATGGGGATTCGGTCACCGACTTCTACGATCCGGATATCGAAAAGGGCGCGACGTACCGCAAACACGCGCGGATCGGCGACTTTGACGACTACCTTGCGTTCACGGCCGAAGCGAGCGGGGACCAGTGGTTCACCGGAAAGGTACCCGCCTACTTGGTCGACGACGCGGCTACCGACGAAATGGAACCGCGAGTGATCCGGTCGAAGTTTGCCGAAATCATCATCTGGGCGTCGCCCGTTTGGGATGTGGATCCGGCAACGAATTTGATCAACATTGCTGCCCATCCATCCGGGATGCCGCTGTACAAGGACAGCAACAACGATTTGGTTCCCGACCGCATTGTTTTGCATCAGCGAACGTTGCTGATCCGTCCCGACCTGAACCGGGTTCGGACCATCCCCGGAAGCAAGCCATTTGATACCGCGGTCCTTCGCCCTCAAGACGACAATGTATCGCCATCGTTCGTTCCGCCGGCGCTTCGCCAGGTGTATCCGATCGGCGTTGTGAATGCTCCCGAATCGCCCCTGTACCCCAACTATGCCGTTCCCACCAGCGCCACCAACAACGCGCAGATGCTGAACAGCAATTGGTTGGTCGGGATGACGCCGCTGCACCATTTCTATGATCTGTCTTTGCGACGTGTGATTCATCCCGAAACGGGCGAACCGACCGGTTACGTCGCCGCCAACTCGATGACCGACTTGGTCCAGCCTCATAACCGATTTGCGCACGTGCGATACCCAGGTCGATACTTTGGACGTGGCGACTTTACCAGCGGCGATCTAGCAACTTCGATGCCGCTATTGGCATTGGGCTGGAACGATGTGTTGTTGAATTGGCAAGGGACCGCCGATCCGCGATCCATTCCCGCCTCTGCGACCGCCCCCAGTTGGTTTCCGCTGGGCCAGACCAGCGCCCGCACTCGCAACACCGCCGGGACGCCCACGACGGGGGATGATTCGCTTAGCGGACTGTTCAACGGATGGCTGCTGCCGCACTTTGCCTTGGGCGATGCCAATCAACCTGGAACCAGCCAGGGGGACCATTGGGAACGTGGGTACCTGCCCGCGGGCGCTGCGTTCGAAGACCCTCGCTGGGATCGAACGGGTGAAGACGTCTTCGTCAGCAACGTGCTGTCCTACGACATCCGTGTCTTTGACGAGAGCGCTCCTGTGTTCATTACCGGCGGCCCCGACGGAGATCCGGGAAAGTCCGGCGTTGACGATGACGGAACCGGCACTGCCGACGAAACAGTGACTGTCGGGGGTTCCGCACGATCGGAATTGGGGGCAGCCGGCAGCGATGATTTGCTTGTCGAAGTTTCTGACATGGCGATCTACGACGTGATCGGCCAAGAAATTTTGCATCCACAGGTGGCCGGCACCTTTGGTTACGACTTTGTCAGTTTGGGAAGCCGCGGGGCTTTCGTCGATCTTGGCTTTCCGTTCCTGGCGGGAACACCGCTGGGACAACGGATGGCTCAGTCCGTGGAAACGGGCGAAGTGGCAACGCCGCGGCCTAGCACCACGGTCGCCCCGGTCCCTCGCATCCAAACGAACTTCAATCTGTTCATGCAATCCGATTTTTCGCTGCTTCCGATGGTGCAACCGACCGCGACGGATGGGCTAAGCCCCATGAAACGCAGTGGGAAATTGGTCCACTTTGACGCGTTCGGAAATATCTGTTTCTTTCAGCCAACCTACGACACCTGGACCGACGGTTATGAATCGGATGGATTCGATCAAAGCCAAACACCGGCAGGGCAATTGTCCGGTGCAAACCTGGTCGGCACGACCTGGGTGCTAAGCGATCCAGGTACGAGTGCCACAGCGCCCGTTCCTCGGTTGCCAACCGGTGTTAAGAATGTGTTGCAGGTGGATACGGGCCGTTTTGTGCCTAGTGAACCCGAGACATCGGCACCGTTCCCGCGTCGACTGCAAGCGATTAGCGTGACGATGCGAGTGTTGGATCCGTCCAGCGAAGAAATCGCACAGTTCACCGTTGTTGAATCGCTGGAATGATGAACCGACCGGCTGATCATCCGAACGATACTTCGGCGGCGGTAGTCAAAGCGGCCGCCGTGTTGCTGCTGGGCCTGCTGGCACTGGGGCGTTGGGTGGCGTTGCCAGTGGCGATCGCCCCGCAGGGGAATGAACAGTTGGTGCGGACGCAGCGTTTCGATGCCAGTGCTTACGTCGGAGTCGATGCGGGCGCCGATGGATTGCCCGGCATCGCAGAGGTGGACGATGGAGCGAACGGAATCGTGGATGATCGCGTCGAATTGGGAGCGACCGGCAGCGATGATCGACTACGCGTCATCACGTCTGATCAATACCTGCTTGACCCCGATGTCCTGCCACTGGTGCTGCAGCGTGGTGCCTGGGTCGATGTCGATTCGACCTCCACAACCGACCCCAAATCCACACGGCAATTCTTCCGGCGTGCAGCCGATGCCGATGACGGCACAACCGAAGTTTGGGAATCGATGAAGCATCCGCGGATCCAGCCGCCAGCCCCTGTGTTGGCGGACTAGCACGTGGCGATGCCCGCACGGCTAAATGAAGTGTGGGTGAGGCTGATGTGTTTCGCTTCGGTTAGCCGCGTGCCTGGGGGGCCGTGCGTTGGCTGGTAAACGCGTGGGGCGTTGCCCGCACGGTTAAACGACATGCGGGGGTGGGGCTGATGTGTATCGCTTCGGTTGGCCGCGTGCCTGGCGCGCGGTGCGTTGGCTGATCAGCGCGTGGGGCGTTGCCCGCACGGTTAAACGAAATGTGGGTGAGGGTGATGTGTTTCGCTTCGGTTGGCCGCGTGCCTGGGGGGCCGTGCGTTGGTTGGTAAACGCGTGGGGCGTTGCCCGCACGGTTAAACGAAATGCGGGTGGGGCTGATGTGTTTCGCTTCGGTTGGCCGCGTGCCTGGGGGGCCGTGCGTTGGCTGGTAAACGCGTGGGGCGTTGCCCGCACGGTTAAACGAAATGTGGGTGAGGGTGGTCTGTTTCGCTTCGGTTGGCCGTGTGCCTGGGGGGCCGTGCGTTGGTTGGTAAACGCGTGAGGCGTTGCCCGCACGGTTAAACGAAATGTGGGGGTGGGGCTGATGTGTTTCGCTTCGGTTGGCCGTGTGCCTGGGGGGCGGTGCGTTGGTTGGTAAACGCGTGGGGCGTTGCCCGCACGGTTAAATGAAGTGTGGGTGGGGCTGATGTGTTTCGCTTCGGTTGGCCGTGTGCCTGGGGGGCCGTGCGTTGGCTGGTAAACGCGTGGGGCGTTGCCCGCACGGTTAAACGATGCAACGCGGGTGGGGTGATGTGGTTCGCGGCGCGTTCGGCGTTGCTTGTGCGGTTAAACGAAAGATGTTGAATTGGTGGAAGGACTACAAACGCACTCGGATGCTTGGGATTTTTAGTGACGGGATGCGGATATAGATTTGCAACAGCGGTACGACCATCGCAAAGATGATCAGGGTTAGCGTGATCCCACGGTGGAACATCGAGATTCGCCACAGCTCTAGGTGGCATGCTTGCAGCACCCCAAAGGCGAAAATGAAATAGGTGCCCGAGTAGCGTCGCAGCATGCCGCAGGCACCACTGCTGATCATGACCACCAACGAAAGAGCCACTAGGTTCCAGCGGCCTGTCAGTGCGGCGAAATCCATCAGCGCCGAGTTCGTGGACAGATTGGCGTCGATCCCCGCCGACTCGCTCAGATGCGAATGACCGCCCGAGAAGTTCATCGCTTCAATCCCGCCTTGAAACGGTGCAGCCAGGTATCGATGGAATTCGCCCAACACGGCGGACACGACATTGTCGGCGCCTCGATTTTGATAGTAGCCATAGGTGCGCGAGATCGTCAGCGCCCCCAACAACACAATCACGGCGGAAGCACCGATGATCAGTTCGCTACGCGAAATCTTCCTTTTGTAGCTGCTTTCCGGATACAGCAGATAGGCGATGCCGCCCATGACCACTGCCCAGATGAGCGATAGTCGACTGGAGATCATCGCAACGGACAGCAGCAGGCCGAAGGATATCACCGCCCGGGCTGACAAATCGCGGAACGCCAAATATCGGAAAATCGCAATCGCGCCGGCCAGGATCGCCAGGTATCGCAGTGACAGGATTCCCGACTGATAGTTTTCGTACAGTGCCATCTTGAACGCGTTCGCATTGAACGATATCAGAGCCTGCAAACAACCGGCCGGTCCGATGGCACGGACAATGGTCAAACCAGCGATCAAGGTTCCGATCGCGGCGAACAGAATCGTTGCTGACCAGAAACCGGTGTGTCGCAAATCGACCGGGCGATCGGCATGGATCGTTGGCAGCCGCCGGCTTAGGATTCGGCCCACCAGGTAACCGACCCCGGCCGCCAACCCCAGCATCAGATAGGCACCGATCGTGATGGCGACTTCGGTAAAGGTCGCCGGCGCCGCCACATAGCCCTTCCCGCTCTGGGTGATCGAAGGCGCCATCCAGGCCAGCATGCTGACGGATGCACCCAGCAGGATCGCCACATGCGGCAGGCCTGCGATCTTTGCGATCCCCCAACGGCGCGTTGGACTGCCTGCTGGCGCGTTTCCGGCGGCTGAATGGGGATCCCTCGTGGAGGTGCTCGACATCGGACTGATCATGCCACGTTCTTCAATGCGTTGTCTATGCGATAAGCTACGTCGGCCCAGCGAAAACGACTCGCTTGCCGTAGCCCCAAGGCCACCTTGGACTGACGATCGGATGATGGACTTTCGATTCGCGTGATCTGTTCCACCAGCGATTCTTCGTCGTCAGGATCGAACAGAAGTCCGGCGCTGCCCATCACTTCGGGAATGGACGTGCGATCGGCGCCCATCACCGGACAGCCACACGCCATGGCTTCGACCAACGGCAACCCAAACCCTTCGAAATAGCTGGGCAATACCGTTGCCACTGCCGCGCGATAGTGCATCGCCAGTTCGGCATCGCTGAGTCCCGTGCGAAAACGGACACGCTGGGCCAGACCAAGTTGTTGGATCCGCCGGCGTATCGAATCGTTGGGTTTCATCACCATCGTCAACGACAGGTCCGAATCGATTCGCGACAGGGCACGCAGCAACACGTCGACATTTTTGTGCGGACGTGTGTTCCCGACGTACAGCAGAAATCGCTGGTCGGTATCCAGTCGCGGTCCATCGGGCGTGAATTCGTCGCTGACGCCGTTCCCAACGCACACCACTTGGCTGTCCCGCAGACCATACCACTGGATGATCTGCTGCCGACTGAATTCCGAAACGGTCAAGGTCAACGGAGATCGACGGACAACGGGTCTTTGCAGATGTTTGTAATAGGCCAGCTTCAACTTGGATTGTTTGTCTCGGTAGTGGACATGAATCAGATCGTGGATCGTGCACACGACACGACATTTTGCAAAGGCGGGAACGTTGAATCCGGGGCTAAAAAACAGCGTCGCCTTTTCGCGTCGCAGACAACGGCCCAGTCGCCACGCGTCGGTGGCGTTGGTGGGGTACCCGTTGATGGGCAGATCGTTCCAGCCGACCAAGTGTTTGCGGGTTTCGGTTGCAAAACGTCCGATGCCATGTTGGGCACACCATCGTTGGTCAAAGTACAGTCCAGGCATCGTTCAGCTCGCGATCGATTGAGGAAGCACTGGTGCGTCGATCGCAATTTTGGATTCAACAAAATCACGATACTGTTGGCAGAAACGTTCCGCGGAAAATCGCTGTGCGGCTGCGTTGCAGACATCGGCGGAGATCGGGTGATCGGCCATCGAATCGACCGCATCGATCAGCGAATCGATATTCTGATCATCAAAGAACAGGCCTGTTTGACCCTCTACCACGGTTTCCAACGCTCCACCGCCCCGATACGCGATCACTGGGCAGCCGGCTGCCTGAGCTTCGACCGGAGTGATGCCAAAGTCTTCGACACCGGGGAATATCAACGCCTGGGCGATTTCCAAGTTTCGCTTCAGATCAGCAAAACTGCGACGTCCCCAAAATTCAACGTTCGGCTTGGCAACCGATTCCAAACGCGATCGTTCGGGGCCATCGCCAATGATCACCAAGCGTTGGCCGGTGCGATTGAACGCTTCGACAGCCAAATCGATCCGCTTGTAAGGGACCAATTCCGAGATCACCAGACAGAACGATTCTCGCGGCCGGTCATGTTGGAACGCGTCGACGGCAACGGGCGGAAAGATGACGGTCGATTCGCGGTCGTAGTACTTTTGGATTCGTTCAGCGACAAACTGGGAATTGGCGATGAAGTGGGTCACGGACTGTGCGGCCCGATAGTCCCAATCACGCAGTCTTGGGGCGCAGCCGTCCAGTGCAACTCGCGCCGCCAAGGACGTCTTTTTATAGTCGGCCGACATCTCCCACAGGTACCGTGGTGGCGAATGACAATAGCAGACATGGGTGGCCGACTCGGGTGCGTCGATTCCCTTGATCAGAGATGCGTCGCTGCTAAGCAAGACGTCGACGTCTTCATCGACCTTCAGATTGCTGATCGCCCACGGATGCAGCGGCAGCAGATGCCGGTACAAAGCGGCCGCCTTGGGAATCCGCTGCAACGCACTGGTGCGAATCTTGCGTCCGGCGATCCCAGGCACATCAACGCGTGGATCCTGCACCAGAGTGTAGATGTCACCCGGGAACAGCGATGCCATTTGTTCCAGCACGCGCTCGCCACCGCGATAGCTGGTCAACCAATGATGTGCCAATGCAAACTTCATACTACAACGACGCCCTTTCCGATGATCGCGACGAACGACCCTTGGGGCCTAGTTCACCGGAAAGCCCCGCTTCGCCTTTGGGCCCCAGTTCGCCTTTCGGACTGGGGACGGTACGCACGGAGGGAAGATTTTCCGTGTTGGTAGCGGCGTACTGGTTGTGGTAGTGGCCGACGTATCCGTATCGGTCTCGTTGATAGTTTCCGTAGCCATAGCTCTTGGCGTCTTGATCGACACCGTTGACGATCACAGCGGATGGCTGCATGCCGATGTCTTGCAAAATCTTGGTGGCTTGTTCGACAGGGCGTCGGCCGTTCTTGCTGACCCGAATGGTCATGACCACAGAATCCACGATCGGCGCGATGATGGCTGGGTCTGCAACTGCCAACAAAGGTGGTGCGTCGATCAAGACCAGATCAAAGTGCAGCGACATCTCGGACAACATCATCGAGAATCTTGCCGATTCCAACAGTTCAGCCGGATCCGATGTGGGGGATCCGTTGGCCATCAGGTTCAGGTTAGGAATTTCCGAAGGTTTGATGGCGGTGTCGGCCGAAATTTCGCCGCGCAACACATCGGACAGTCCGGGGGACTCGGCGACGTTGAACAATCCAGCGATCACCGGTCGTCGCATGTCGGCGTCGATCAACAGCACACTTTTGCCGGCACGTGCGAACGAAATGGCTAGGTTCGATATCGTGGTCGATTTGCCATCGCCCGGTTGCGGGCTGGTCATCATGATTGTCCGCACATCGTCTTTGCGGTTGGTGACCATCAAAGCGGTACGGGCAACTCGATAAACTTCGGACTCGGTCGACCGCGGTGCGTAAGAACAGACCAGCGACGGTTGGACGCCACTGTCCTTGTTCAATAGTTTGCGTAGCTTCCGAAGGTTGAATCGTGGAACGTGGGCGATCGCGGGTGCACCGACGGTCCGTTCCAAATCAGCAACGTCGCTGAAGGTCGAATCCATCAGTTCGCTTCCGACCGCCAACAATAGCCCCAATGTCATGCCCAGGAACAACCCGATAGCAGCGATGATGGGAAGCTTCGGCCAAGCGGCCGACTGAGACACTTCGGGGCTCTCCAGCAGGTCGGTCGAAAAGCCGGCGTAGGATCGGGAAAGTTTCAGTTCCTGCAATCGCAAGATCACTTCGTCGTAACGCGATTGGGCGCGAGTCAGTTTAGACTTCATCGAACTGCCCTTCATGAAGTCACTTTCGACTTCCTTGGCCAGTCGCATTTCCAGGGTCGATTCTTGCAGCAAGAATTCTTTCCGCTTCTCCAGTTCCGCGATGTCGTTGGACAGTAGCGAAGTGTAGGTGCTTAGCATTTCGGCCGCGTCGAACTTTCGACTTTGCACCTTCGTTTCGGCAGGCTGGTTGGACGAAATGAATCGCCGGGTAATCTCGATCTCTTGTCGGACGGCTTCGACGAGAGGGTGGCCGGCACCAAAGGCGTCACTGAAACCGCGTTCCTTTTGAATCAAGTCCAACATGCGGTTGTACTGGGCTTTGGCAACCTCTTGTCGAATCGGCTGTTCCGCTTGAAAAGCTTCGCTTTGAGTCTCGCCGCGGGTGACGTCCAAAAACAGTTTCAGCCGTTCCACTTCCTTTTGGCTCAGCAGTGCCAAGTGGTCCATGCTGTTGATCTTCGAACTATCACGTGTGGCCAGATAGCTCTTGATGACTTCAAGCCGCGAACGCGATTCGGCCAACGATGTGGTCACGATATTCAGTTCGGCTTCTAGGTTTTCTAGCCGATCTTTGTGGACGTCTTGCACCGTGGAGCCTTCGATCAACACCGGCACCGACGTGACAAATTCACGATACTCGCGGTCCGCCGTGGCCAGTTCCAATTCATGGGTTTCGCGAGCCTTTTCCATCAACTCGACCGCTTGCTCGGTGCTGTTGTGCCCGTGCGATTCGACGTAGTCGCGATAGCTGTCGTAGATCGCCGATAGGACGATGGCGGCGTCTTCAGGGTTGGTGTCGCGATAGGATGCACGCAGCACCATTGCGTCGCGAGCCGAACCCTCGCCACCCCGGTTCACTTCGATGTTCTTCAGAATGTGATCGATGACGCTGCCACCGTTGGCCACAACCTGCTGGAACGACGCCAATTGATCCAGGTTGCCCTTCTGGATTGCTTCGGCCAACATCCGCCGTCCGACGAACAATCGCAGGTGAGTCGCCAGTTGGTCTTCCTGGATGTTATCGCCGCTGGCATTGGCGCCGGTGATCGTCCCGTTGTTGGTCACTTCGCTGCTGCGTTGACCCACCAGGATCTCGATCTTGGATTCGTACATCCGGTCGGTCGAGAAGTAATAGAAGCCTGCCAACGACAGTCCGACAAAGATCCCGAATGCGATGTGTGGCCAACGACGACGGAGCATCCCCAACAGGTTGATCTCGATCACGGTTGCCTTGCTGGCGGATTCTGAAACGGAGGATTCCATGCGGATTGCCCGAGCAAACGTGATGCGTTGAAACTGCGTGAACGCGATCGAGTCTCGAACGCGGTTGAAAAGTCTCCGCCCCTGGATAGCAGCGGTGTTGGCACTTTAAGAGTCCATCACTGCTATCGACCTTTGCGGCGCTCGATCGAATCAAAGTCAGATTCGGCACATTTAAATCATCCGTACCGATCGTGACGGTTGTATCGGTTCGCCGGGATAAAACAATTTTGACGGCGGATCATCAGCCAATCGCCAACCACGACATGCAATCGCGACATGGGACCGTAGCCGAGCCTCCCAGGCTGGAAGCCTAGGCTGCGGGGACTCAGTGGTGGCGGGGGGCAGTGGTGGCGGAGGGCAGTGGTGGCGGAGGTTTGGGGGGATCATCTATGATTCAGGGGTGGCGCCGATCGCGTCACAGGTCGTTCCCGCCGGACACTTCGTATGAATCAGCCATCATCGCCCCATCAACCGGACAGCGGCCAGTTCGATAGCAGCCAGTTCGATAGCGGCAACCCAGGCGGCAAAGACCCGGGGATCGTCCGCGAATTCGCTGGGTTTCTTCGATACAACAAGAAATGGTGGCTGACACCGATTTTGGTGGTCACCGTGTTGATGATTGCGATGGCATTTTTAGCGGCATCGCCAGCAACCCCGTTTATCTACGCCCTGTTTTAAACGCACCAGCGGCGTTTCCACGGCGGTCGTTTAGGTCTGCAACAGGACTACTGTTGTTGCTGGGATTGTTGCTGCAGCGTTTGCGATCGGCTTGCTGCCTGGGCTTGTTTGAGTTGACGCTGTCGTTCGCCGAATCGACTGCGTTGGTCGTCGGTCAGTTGATCGGCACAGTGGGGACACTGGACGCCGGGGCTGAACTTTTCTGATTTCTGGCCCTCCGGCGATACCGGCCAACCGCAACCGAAACACATCACATGGTCGGCTTCCTTCAGGTCATGATCGACAGCGACGCGGCCATCAAACACAAAGCAGTCACCGCGCCAACGTGATTGGTCCGCCGGGACCGATTCCAGGTACTTCAGAATGCCGCCGCGCAGGTGATACACCTCACTGAATCCCACCTTTTTCAGCAACGCCGTCGATTTTTCACACCGGATGCCACCGGTGCAAAACATGGCAACCTTTTTGTGCTTGGCCGGATCGAGATGCTTGGCGACGAATTCGGGGAAGTCGCGAAAGCTTTCGGTTTGCGGATTGATCGCACCTTCGAAAGTTCCGATGGCGACTTCGTAGTCGTTCCGCGTGTCGACTAAGGTGACGTCGGGATCATCGATCAATTCGTTCCATTGCTCGGCATCGACATAGGTGCCGACCGAATCCAGCGGATCGATGCCTTCGACCCCCAGTGTCACGATTTCGGCTTTCAGTCGAACGCGAGAACGGCGAAACGGCATCTCGTCACACGTCGACCATTTGACGTCCAGACCGGCGAAGCGGTCGTCACGACGAAGGAATTCCAGCAATGCTTCGATCGCTGATCTTTCGCCCGCGACGGTGCCATTGATGCCTTCGTCGGCCAACAGCAACGTGCCTCGAACACCGCTGCGGACCATGCAGTCCAAGATTGGGTCGCGAAGTTCAGTGTGATTGTCCAGCGGCACAAATCGGTAGAGAGCGGCGACGGAGAACAAAACGTTGAAGCGTTGGTTTGAGGGGGGGGGCGGGGACGAGACTTCAAGCGATGGGTGGATCGCAAGCCGATTGTGGCTAGCGGCACCGGTTTTCGATCAAACGCCTGCACCAAATTGGGGCGGGCTCTACCACAACGCTCTCTCGATCGATTCGAGAGAGCGATGAGCGGCGAATCGACGAATCGACTCGGTTTGGCCAGCATACGCTGACTAGACCAGCATACGCAGGGCAGCCATTGCCGCGCTGTAGTCCGGTTCTTCGGTGACTTCAGCAACGATTTCTTTATAAGCCACTTTTCCGTCCGCATCCAGAACGAATACGGCGCGGGTCAACAGTTTCAGTTCTTCGATCGTGACACCGTAGTCGGTACCGAAAGCGTGCGTTTGATAGTCGCTGGCGGTTCGCATCTTGACGTCTTCGGCGCCACAGAAACGAGCCTGGGCGAATGGAAGGTCGCGGCTGACCGTGACAGCATTGATCTTGTCGCCCAGCGATCCGAGTTCTTCGTTGAACTTTTTGGTTTGGATGGCACAGGTAGGCGTATCCAGGCTCGGTACGATGCTGATCATCGAAGGTTTGCCCTTCAGATCGGCCAAGGTCAGCGTTTGCAGACCTGCGTCAGCGTACGTCAGCTTGAAGTCTGGGGCGGCCGATCCAACGGCCAAATCGCTGCCTTCAAGGGTCATTGGATTGCCTTTGAACGTGATGACTCCGGTACGTCCCATGATTGCTTCTCTGTGGTTCAAGATTGGTGGAAAAAGGGTGATTTCGCTTACGAAGTATGGTGCCGCGGACGCCAAAAGTGAAAGGGGGGGCGTCGATGCCCAAACTTCATCGGTCATGGGGACCAGCGGGTCACCGGTGGCCAAACGGGGCCAGCCTGGGATGACGATCGAACCCGGCAGGAATGAAAACGCCGACTGCGGGCAGATCCCCGTCGGGCGGGGACATTCACGGGTCGATTGCCGATACCAAGGCTGGCAACAGTGTCAGGTTGACGATCGTTCCCAGCACCAGGGTGGCGGCCACCAGGATCCCGAAGGTCGCAGTCGGCACAAATTGGCTGGTCATCATCGCTCCGAACCCGACGACCAGGGCGATCGTGGCCAGGAAGACTGCCGTTCCGATGTTGCCTGCGGCATGGATCGCGGACGTGTTGGCCGAATGTCCACGACGACGAAATCGTTGGTAGGCCGACAAAAAGTGCACGGATCCGTCGATCGATAGGCCGATGGACACCGCGGCAATCATCGCGGCGCCCATGTTGATCTTCCCCCCCATGATCCCGACCAGTGCCAATACCAAGAACACGGGCAGCAAATTGGGGGCGAGCGCTGCGGTCGCCAATTTGGGCGATCGAGTCGCCATGATCAACAGAATCCACACCAATAGTCCGGATGCGGCAAAGCATCGCCATTGATCACCGACCATTTGGCCTACCAATTGAGTCATCAAGACGTAGTAGCCGGTGACCCGACCTGACGCCCCCACGTCGCTGGCCGCCACGACTCGCCGCACCTCATCAATCAATGCCGTCTTGTGATCCGCATCCAACTGTTCGTTGCTGCGCAGCATGATGCGAAACCGACGTGGCATTGATCCAGGTTCCGTGTCGGCATCCACCGCCGCCTGTGAAGTCGCTGCGCCGGTTTCTGTCTGTTGCTCGCTGGCGTCGGGATCGGCACCGGCGGCGACGGATTCCTCGCCGGCGTTTCCGTCGGATAGCAACGCCGCAAAGAAAACGGGCATCGTTACCTGCATGCCCGAGAGCCGTGTGGCTGGTGACACCAACCTCAGCAATCGTACCCGCAGCGCCACCGCATCTGCATCCGCCAAGCTGATCACCTTGGTCAGTCGCGCACCGTCGACATCGATGTCGCGAAGCTGCCCCGTCAAGTCGCGGACGCTTCGCAAGTATTCTTCGGTCAACACCTGCGGGGCATCCAAGATAATGTCCCAAACGCCGGCGCCGCCAAAGTTGGTTTCGACTCGGTCGTAGTCGGCGACGATCACACTGTCGCTTCGGAAGTTGTTTAGAAAACTGGTTTCCACTTCGGCCTTTCCGAGGCCAACACCGATCACCACGATAACGATGACCGTGGTAACGGCGCACAGACCACGGCGACCAATCGCCAAGGAACTGATCATCAGCCCCCATCGTTTCAGGTCCAGGCGTGATTTGCGATTTCGCGAGCGATCAGCGGATCGTTCGCTACCCCGTGCGGCCGCCTTGCTGGCTTCGCCCGGTGTGGGGATCATCATCAATACCGGGGCGAACAATGCCAACGCCACAAAGACCGCCATCGACGCGATCGCGATCATGATGCCGAATTGTTGAACGGGCAGGATTCGCGAAATCGAAAGTGCTGCAAAGCCAGCGGCATCGGTAGCACAGGTCCAAAAGATGGGGGCGGCCAAGCCTGACATCGCACCGACCGTTGCAGTCAAACGCGATCTGCCCCGCCGCCGATTGGCCTGAAACCGAACGCCGAAATGCAAGATCGCGGTCACACAGATGACGGTGACGACCGCGGTCAGAATCGTGGACACCAACGACAGTTCGACGCCCAATTCGAACAACAATGCTTTGGTGACGGTGACCGACCAAGTGATCACGCCCGCAGCCAACACGATCAATCGCAGGTCTCGCATCGCCACAGCCAAGACGATCGATAGCAGTGCCAGTGTCATGGTTTCCAACTTGGACCCATCACGCTCGATCAACTGAAATCCATCGTGAACCAAGACCGGTTCGCCGACCAATGCCACGTCGCCGATGGTGTCTGCGGCATCACCGGATGCCTGGTTAGCAGACGCCGCATCACCGGGTGCTTGGTCGCCGCTTTCCAAGTCGCCGTTTTCCAAGTCGCCCTGTTCCAGTTCGCCGTTTTCCAGTTCGGTCGCGATCTGTTGAAGCGTTTCGATGCACCCTTGGTCGTGGCCCGGTTCCAAGATGGCGACGACGGCGGCACGCGACTGGTCGGCCGAATGGGTATAGCCGGCAAACAGATCCATGAACCCTCGCGACACCGAATCGGATTTTCGAAACAACGGCGGCGTGCGCGAAAACAATCCGGCAGGTCGAATCTTCTGGACCGCGCGATTCAGAACCGCAGGGGAAAGGACGCCTCGGACTCCGGCCACCGCTTCGACTCTCTGTGACAACGATTCGTTGCGGGCCATCCCCTCGGTCGTCGTGAACTGGGAATCTTCGTAGACCAGCATCACCACGGCGTTGCCACCGAACGCCGATTCCAATTCTCGGTACGCCACCAAAGTGGGATCGTCCTCGGCAAACATCGCGCTGATGCTGCGATCAAAATCGACTCGCCCGGCCAAGGGCCATGCGACCCAGCCGATCACGATCCCGACCAATGCGATCGCATAGCGGTATCGCACCAGTCTGTCCGAAAGATGGGGGAAGGCAGAGCGACGGGGCGGAAGACTCACTATATTGGCCGGACCTTCGAGTTTGGAAACACAAACCAATAGTGATGATGGCAAGTCCGGCCCGGCATGACGAGCGGTGTGAAAATCCGTCACCCCGGCTAGGGGGCGGCTGGGTCGCTTGTTGGGTTGTCTTGATGATCGGATTGGTTGTCCGCGGGGCAGTCGTATTTGCTTTCATGGACGATTTCGAAGCTGATCCGGACGCCTATCGGGCGATCGCCGACACGCTTTCCCAGTCGGGGGTGTACGGCATGACCGGATTCGATGGTCAAGTTCAGCCAACGGCTTTCCGGCCGCCACTGTACCCAGCCTTGCTTTCCTGGACATCGACGTCACCGATTGCCATCGCCATGCTGCACACCCTGTTGGGCGGCTTGACGGTATTGGCGGTCTATGTGACCGCCCGCCACTGGACGGTTCAGGTTTGGCCGCCGGCGATGGCGGCGCTGATGGTCGGGATCGACCCGATTCTGCTTCAGCAGTCGACGCTGGTGATGACGGAAACCTTGGCGGCTTTCATCGTGACGGCTGTGTTGTGGCAATGGTCCAGTCCGGCGGACCAGTTCGAGGGATCGGTGAAGCGAACCATCCACGCGGTCGCGTTGGGATTGTTGTTAGGGCTGGCGTACCTGTGTCGACCCACGTTCCTGGTATGGGCGGTGTTCATCGTCATTGGGCACGCTTGGATTTCCCTGCGCCGGACGCCCAGGGTTTGGGGGCGGATGGTTCCATCGATCGCCTTGGCGGCGGTCGTGGTCGCCATGGTAGGGGCGTGGACGATGCGAAACGTTCGTCAATTGGGGCATCCGGTGTGGGCCACGACCCACGGCGGCTACACGCTGTTGCTGGCCAACAACCCGATGTTCTATCGGTATTTGCGAGAAGGCGATGTGGGAACCGTCTGGGACCCGAACGATTTTTTCGAAGCTTACGCACACCGATACGACGGCGATCCCACGACCCAAGAATTTTGGCAAACCGATTGGTCGTCGACCGCCGTGACGCTGGCAGCCGTTGAAGCGACCGAGGTCAGCGACGATCGGTTGGTCGGTAACGCAGCCAAAGCTGCGATCCGCCGCGAACCGGAGATGTTTTTCGGGTCTGCGGTGGTGCGAGTGGTGCGGTTGTGGAATCCGATGCCGCACCTGACCCCGGGCCGATCGATGGCATTATCGGCGGCCATTGGCGTCTACTACGCTGTTTTCTACGTCCTGGCGTTCCTGGGGTGGGCCAAATGGAAACGGCGATCGGGTCGGTCATCCGCTGAACGTCGAGCCATGATTTGGCCCGTTTTCGCGATGGTTGTGACATTGACGGCTGTCCATGCGGTCTACTGGAGCAACCTGCGTATGCGAGCGCCGTCGATCCCTGGTCTAGCGATCATTGCGGCGCTGGTTTGTTACCGTGACGATTGCGAGAAGTCTGACTGGGAGACGAGCGGAGATGTGGCCAACCGTTGATGGATTGAGAATGCTTCGGGGTGCCGAAGCTGAATTGCTTCGCGGCGCAATCGACATGATGGTCGATCATCTTTTGGCCGAGTATCGCGATGACGAAAACGCGTGGCGATATGGGATCGATGGGTTTGATATGTGGGATGCGGACCAGCGTATTTGGATGCTGGAACAGGTCACCCGTGGATTGTTGACACGACGTCGTCCCCTGGCCCCGGCCGCGATCTGGGAAGCTACGATCGATGCGATCCTCTGTGAAATCATGGATCAAATCGAAATCGAAATCACGGATCCGACACTGGCGAACCCGGATCGAACTTGGCGGCAGTGTGTGATGGATGCGTTTCATTGCCAACAAGGTCGTTTCCCATCGATCGATCCAGCCGACGACCATCTGTCGAATTGGCGCGCGGTGGTCGCAACCGTAGGGGACGTGATCCTGGCAGCCGCGTCGTATCAGAAAACGGAATCCCTGCGCGATACCAACATTGAACGACTGCAGCAGTTCTTGGTGGAACGAGGACTGCCCGATGATTTTCTAGACGTGATCCCACCGATCCGCAGCGTCGAACAAACGCAAGCGTCGATCGACAAAATCCGGTCGCTGGTTGCCAGCTAAGCTGGCGAGCGATCAATCAGTGTCGTTTCTTTCTTCCCCCCCCCTCTCTCTAACTCTGTCCCCCGCAAACCGCTGCGCGGCGGGGGCAAGATGACTTGAATCGCGACACTGATTGATCGCTCGTTGCTAAGTCGATTGGGACACGGCACGCTTCGGCGACCCGACCGACAACCCTAACCGGCAAATCGCAGACGGGTGGCCGACGCGTCGACGGTTACTGATACCGCCATTCCGAGTAACGATCGCGGTAACCGTGATGGTTGGACCAAGACCGGCTGCCCGACGCACCGAAATAGCCATACGAATAAGGCGTCTTCCACACTTCGCGGCGACGTGCATTGGGGATCGTTGCGGGCGGTGTTCGAACCTGTTGTTTGACGCGTTGGGCCAGCGTGATCGGCGGCACCGTTAGACCCTGGGGGTTGCCCCCACCATGATGTCCCAATCCGTGATGCCCCAGCCCATGGTGTCCCGATCGCGAATCGTTGCCGCCTTCCGATGGGACGGCGGCAGGCTGACCGCTGGGGGGATACCCCGTGGCCACGCCGGAATGGTCGTGCGCGAAGTGCGGGGATTTCGAACCGGACGAATTTTGGATCGGCTTGGGTGCGGCGATGACATAGTGCGGCAATGCGGGAGGACGCAGAACGTTGACGTTGTCGCCCGGTCCGCTGTCGTAAATCGTTGCCGAAGATGTTTGGATCGTGGGATGCGAAGCCCGTGCATCGTCCATTGGGGGCAGCGAAACGTCGGCATGATCGGCTGACAAGATGGATTCCCCGATCGAATCGTCGACCGTGGGATCATCAAAGAAGGGATCGCGAACAAATTTTACCCGGCGAACGGCCGCTGGGGCCGCTTGGCTATCGCCAGCAACGGCGCGAGAATCGACTTCCCGATCCGAGGTCAAACGAGTGGTTTGGGTGGCACCTGATGTGGACCCGATCGGATCGGCAATCCGGACGGGTGCTGGCCAAACCACTCGTTTGGATTCGATTTCAGCAGCCCGATTTCGCGAGGATTCGTTGTCCGATTGCTGGGACGACCAAGATGTCGTCTGGGCTGGCGCTGGTCGTTGGGTCACGCAGGTCACGACGATGACCGCCAAGCACCAGACGTTTGCACGCATCCAAAGGCCGCGATTGCAGCAAAAACGGGATCGAATGTTCGTCAGGTTCATCGATATCGGCTCCTAAAGGTGTGCGATCCATCGCAGGCGATTCCGATCAGGCAAACTTTAACGATCGCACCGCTTAGGGTTCATCGACGACACCGGATGACGAAGGACACTTATTCCCGACAAAACTTGATTTCGAGATCAAAAAAACTGATCTGGCAGGGCGATCGCCAAACGTTGTACGGTCCTTGTGGATCAAGAATCCGGCGGTGGTCTGATATCACGTGGCTGAACGGATTGGGAATACAGAACGCCAGTTCGTTCAGCGAAGTTTGACGCGGGCTAGGCGGACGAATCCGTATTACCGATTACGCCGAGTTGAGCGATTACAAAAACGCGGCGATCTCGGGACGATCCGATCATCTCGATCGGGCGTCTTTGGCGATAGAAGTACCATCGGGCGGCGAGGATGCTGCCGTAAACCGGAAAGACGCTGTCTACCCAGCACGGAAGCTTGTCATGAATTTTGAACGTCGCCAAATCATCGCGCTCTTCGGATCGCTGTTCGCCACATCGTCCGCACGATCGCTGTTGGCCGAAGATCCACAGTTCGTCGAACCAGTTCACCGCGTGGCGAACGCCGCCAGTATCGAACCAACGCCCAAGCCGGCCGCCTCGCACCCCTTGGACCGAGCACTCGATATCGCTCGCAATGGTCTGACCGGATGCCGCGAAAGCGTCCGTGATTACACCGCACTGTTGGTCAAACGCGAACGTGTCGATGGCACGCTGGGCCAACACGAGTTCATGGAAGCAAAGATCCGCAACCGCAAGGTTTCCGGCGGCAAAGTCGTCCAGCCGCTCAGCGTCTATCTGAACTTCGTCAAACCGACTTCGGTCAAAGGTCGCGAAGTGATCTACGTCGAAGGCCGAAACGATGGCAACATCGTCGCGCACGAAGGAGGCTTCAAAGGCCGTTTCCTGCCGACCGTCACGATTCCCGCCACCGGCATGTTGGCGATGCGGGGTCAGCGGTACCCGATGACCGAGATCGGCGTCGAAAACCTCATCGAAAAGCTGATCGAACGTGGCACCAAGGCTCGCCAACAGCCCGATGTGCAATGCGAGTTCCGCAAAAACGCACGCGTCAAAGACAGTGTCTGTACTGTGTTGCAGGTGACCAGCCCAACCAAGGTGCCCGGCCTAGACTTCTATCAGGCTCAGGTCTTCATCGATGACGCGTTGAACTTGCCCGTTCGCTACATCGCTTACGATTGGCCTGTCCGCGAAGGTGCTCCATTGGAAGTGATCGAAGAGTACAACTACCTGAACTTGAAGGTGAACGTTGGTCTGACCGACGCCGACTTCGACCCGTACAACAAACAGTACAACTTCTACTCGTAATCTGTCGCCCCGCGTCCCGATCAAAAATCCGAACGTCGCGATCTTAGAACCGATATTTTTCTACCCCGCATTTGCAATCGCAAGTGCGGGGTTTTTTGTTGCTGGTTCGTCGAATGTTCAAAAATGGGATCGGACGGCTATAATCAGCGGCATGAAAAAACAACGTTACGCAGTGATCGGTGCAGGGGCTCTAGGCGGACTCTATGGCGGGCTGTTGGCACGCGCTGGATTCGAAGTCCACTTTCTTTTGAACCGTGACTACGACCATGTGATGCAGCATGGATTGCAGATTGATTCCAAATTGGGCGACTTTCATCTTTCCGATGTGCATGCCCATGCCAGCGCCGACACGATGCCGCCCTGTGACGTCACGATCCTGGGGCTGAAGACGACCAACAACGGCCTGCTTCAGGACCTACTGCCCGCCCCGACCCGCGAAGGTGGTTTGGTGTTGGTGCTGCAAAACGGGTTGAACAGTGAATCCGATGCCGCCGCCGTCGTTGGACCGGAAAACGTCTTGGGCGGTTGCTGTTTTCTGTGCAGCAACAAAGTCGGACCAGGGCACATCCGTCACATCGATCAAGGCCGGATCGTGTTCGGCGAATTCGGGGATCGGGCAATCGAGGTCACGCCCCGGGTACAGCGGATTTGCGACGAAATGGTTTCCGCCGGGATCGATGCACACACCACCGACGATCTTCCCAAAACACGTTGGAAGAAACTGATGTGGAACATTCCCTTCAACGGATTGTCGGTCGTGCTGGATGCATCGACCAAAGAACTGGTGGACGATCCCGACAGCGTCGCGCTTGTCGAACAGATCATCCGCGAAGTCCATGCCGGTGCCGCTGCCTGCGGTGTGACGGTGTCGCCCAAGTCCATCGCAACGACGATCGATGTGACTCGGACAATGGTTCCCTACGATAGCAGCATGCGGCTGGATTACCTTGCCAAACGCCCGATCGAAGTCGAGGCCATTTTGGGGAATCCGATTCGTGCAGCGCAGGGTGCTGGGTTTGCGATGCCCCATGTTGAAACTTTGTACCGACAGCTGAAATTTTTGAACCAGCGAAACCAGAACGGGTGACCCGGCGGCGGGCCTGTCGATCGATTTCCCTTACGCATGGGATTTGGGTTGCGGATACGCCCACATGGTCCTTGTCGATGGCATTGGGATTGGTTTTCCGCTAGTGTCGATTGCAAACGCGGGTGGTTTGAATTCCTTATCGCTCGGTAAAGACCTTCACCAAGGACGTTGTTTCGATGCCTGACTTTTACCAGCATGATCTTGTCACCACGATTCACGACCTTCGAACGGGCCAGTTGGACCGGTTGGAAGAAATGCTTCGCTCGGCCACCAAGCAGTCCAAGATCGGACTGGTGCTTCCCGTCACGGCGTCGGACATGCGAGCCGAACCCTTTGACGTGATCGTGCGCGAGTTGATCGAGGCCGACTATATCGACACGATCATCGTTTCCCTTGGCGTAGCCCCCGAACGATCGGACTACGAAGCAACCCTGGCAAAAGTCGCACCGCTGGGATCGCGTGCCCGAGTCCTTTGGACCGATGGTCCCGAGGTCCAATCGTTGTATGGTGAACTGAACGAAGCTGGCATTGCCGTCGACACGCCGGGAAAGGGACGCAGTGTGTGGACCGCGTTTGGTTACCTGTTGGCCGATCCCGATATCGACACCTTCGTGCTGCATGACTGTGACATCGTCGACTACGATCGAACATTGTTGGCGCGACTTTGCATGCCGATGGCACACCCCGCGTTGGATTTTGAATTTTGCAAAGCCTACTACGCACGCGTCACCGACCGGATGCACGGACGAGTGGTTCGGTTGTTGGTCACACCGCTAGTGCGGGCGCTGCGACAGACGTTTCCCGCCAGCGAATTTGTGCAGTTCGTTTCCAGTTTTCGATACCCGTTGTCGGGTGAGTTTTCGTTGACGCGTAACCTGGCCAGGACCAACCGGATTCCCTGCGATTGGGGTTTGGAAGTGGGCACCTTGGCCGAGGTCTATCGCAACACATCGCTGAAACGAGTTTGTCAGACCGATCTGTGTCGACTGTACGAACACAAGCATCAAGAGATGTCTTTAGAGAACAAGAACAGCGGTTTGATCCGCATGGCAACCGACATCCTGACGACGTTCTACCGCACGCTAGCCAGCCAGGGTGTGCAGATGAGCGATGCCAGTTTCATCAGCCTGCGAGCGTCCTATCTACGGACTGCTCAGGATTGCATTCGACAGTACGCTGCCGATGCGCTGATCAATGATTTGAAGTACGACCGACATTCCGAGGAATCGACCATCGATGCCTTCGCCGAATGTGTCACGATGTCGGCCGAGGTGTTCAAGAGCGACCCCAGCGGCACCGACGCGATCCCCAACTGGACCCGCGTCCGCGCGGCGTTCCCAAAGTTTACCGACCGTCTGCGAGACGCAGCCGGCAGCTGAACCACCGCCAACAGTCGTTTAGCCACCTGAACAAGCCCCCGTATCGTTTAACCGCGTGCCCACCGGGCCGCGCGTTTCGGTACGTGGACGCACGGGGCGATGCCCACGCGGTTAAACGATTTGGCGACCTCGGCGTGCTCTCACCTTGTCGTTTAACCGCGTGCCCACCGGGCCGCGCGTTTCGGTACGTGGACGCACGGGGCGATGCCCACGCGCTGAAACGATCTAGCGACCGTGGCGTGCTCTCCCCTTGTCGTTTAACCGCGTGCCCACCGGGCCGCGCGTTTCGGTACGTGGACGCACGGGGCGATGCCCACGCGGTTAAACGATTTAGCGACCGGGGCGTGCTCTCCCCTTATCGTTTAACCGCGTGCCCACCGGGCCGCGCGTTTCCAGGACGTGGACGCACGGGGCGATGCCCGCGCGGTTAAACGATTTGGCGACCGGGGCGTGCTCTCCCCTGGCGTTTAACCGCGTGCCCACCGGGCCGCGCGTTTCGGTACGTGGACGCACGGGGCGATGCCCACGCGGTGAAACGATCTGACGCTCGGGGCGTGCTCTCCCCTGTCGTTTAACC
Organism: Rubripirellula lacrimiformis; assembly: GCF_007741535.1. Taxonomy (NCBI): domain Bacteria; kingdom Pseudomonadati; phylum Planctomycetota; class Planctomycetia; order Pirellulales; family Pirellulaceae; genus Rubripirellula; species Rubripirellula lacrimiformis. Next base: position 5,824,455 of record NZ_CP036525.1, on the reverse strand, counting down.
GCGTGCCCACCGGGCCGCGCGTTTCCATGACGTGGACGCACGGGGCGATGCCCACGCGGTTAAACGATCTGACGCACCGGGGCGTGCTCTGCCCTCGTCGTTTAACCGCGTGCCCACCGGGCCGCGCGTTTCCAGGACGTGGACGCACGGGGCGATGCCCACGCGGTTAAACGATTCAGCGACCGGGGCGTGCTCTCCCCCTGTCGTTTAACCGCGTGCCCACCGGGCCGCGCGTTTCAGGACGTGGACGCGCGGGGCGATGCCCACGCGGTTAAACGATTTGGCGACCGGGGCGTGCTCTGCCCTCGTCGTTTAACCGCGTGCCCACCGGGCCGCGCGTTTCCAGTACGTGGACGCACGGGGCGATGCCCGCGCGGTTAAACGATTTGGCGACCGCGGCGTGCTTTCCCCTTGTCGTTTAACCGCGTGCCCACCGGGCCGCGCGTTTCCAGGACGTGGACGCACGGGGCGTTGCCCACGCGGTTAAACGATCTAGCGACCGGGGCGTGCTCTGCCCTTGTCGCTTAACCGCGTGCCCACCGGGCCGCGCGTTTCGGTACGTGGACGCACGGGGCGATGCCCGCGCGCTGAAACGATCTAGCGACCGCGGCGTGCTCTCCCCTGTCGTTTAACCGCGTGCCCAACGGGCCGCGCGTTTCTAGGACGTGGACGCACGGGGCGATGCCCACGCGGTGAAACGATCTAGCGACCGGAGCGTGCTCTCCCCTCGTCGTTTAACCGCGTGCCCACCGGGCCGCGCGTTTCCATGACGTGGACGCACGGGGCGTTGCCCACGCGGTGAAACGATCCTGCGCTGGGGGCGATGCCCACTTGGTGACACGATCGATTCTTGCTTCGCGTGGACTCACCGCGAAACTAGGCTGTGGGGCCGGCACCGCAGATGGCGTCGCTGGCACCTGATTCGAACTGTTTGAAGTTGTTGCGAAACAGGTCTGCCAGACGTCGTGCGGATCCGTCGTACGATTCCCCATCGGCCCACAAATCCTTGGGCCACAAGATTTCTGATGGGACACCCGAACATGACACGGGCACTTCCAAGCCGAACATGGGGTCGGTTCGCGTTTCGCCATCGGCCAATTCACCGCTGTGAATCGCATCGATGATCGATCGCGTGTGTTTCAGACTCATGCGTTTGCCCACGCCGTACGGGCCGCCTGCCCATCCGGTGTTGACCAACCATGTGTTCGCGCCGTGTTTGCGAATCTGTTCGGCCAACAGTTCGGCATACTTCGCGGGGTGCCAAACCAAGAATGCGGCGCCGAAGCACGCGCTGAAGGTTGCCACAGGTTCGTCGATGTTCATCTCGGTGCCAGCCGTCTTGGCTGTGTAACCGCTGATGAAGTGGTACATCGCCTGTTCGGTGGAAAGTTTGGATACCGGTGGCAGCACGCCAAAGGCATCGCAAGTCAGAAAGATGATGTTCTTGGGGTGAGGTCCGACACAGGGGATCTTGGCGTTTTCGATGAAATCGATCGGGTAGGCAACCCGTGTATTCTCTGTGATCGAAGCATCATCGTAATTCACCTCGTGCGTCGTCTCATCAAACACGACGTTCTCCAACACCGATCCATATCGGATGGCATTGAAGATTTCGGGTTCGCTTTCCTGGCTTAGGTGAATCACCTTGGCGTAGCAGCCGCCTTCGATGTTGAAGACACCGTCATCGGTCCAACAATGTTCGTCATCGCCAATCAGCTGCCGTGCCGGATCGGTCGATAGCGTCGTTTTGCCCGTGCCGGATAAACCAAAGAACAGTGTTAGGTCACCGGCATCGGTTTGGTTGGCGCTGCAGTGCATGCTCAACACACCGCGTTTGGGCATCAAGTAGTTCATCACCGTGAAGACGCCCTTCTTCATCTCGCCCGCATACTGTGTTCCCAAAATGACAAACTCGCCCTGTTCGATCGACAGATCGATGCTGGTCGTGCTGGTCATCTGCGCGGTGTAGGGATTGGCCGGGAATGATCCGGCGTTCAAGATCACCACGTCGGGTTCGCCGAATTCGGCCAACTGTTGGTCGGTCGGCCGGATCAGCATGTTGTGCATGAACAGTGCGTGATAGGCACTTTCGGCGATCACACGAACTTTCAATCGGTGTTTGGGATCCCAGCCGGCGAAACCGTCAAACACAAAGATTTGGTCGCGCGTGTTCAGATAGTCAATCGCACGCTGACGATTGATCGCAAACGACCGCTCGGTCAACCGAATGTTGATGTCGCCCCACCAGATGTCGCCCGATGAATCGGGGTGATCGACGATCCGTTTGTCTTTCGGACTGCGGCCCGTCTTGTCACCACTTCGCGTGGCCAGGGCGCCAGAGGCGGCAATCACCGCGTGGCCACCGGTAATCGCAAACTCGTACAGCCGAGCTGGCGTCGCGTTGTGAATGATTTCGGTAGGGTGAAGGCCGTAATGGGATAGGTCGATCGGATTGACGCTCATAGGTGCATATCAAACAAGAGCCTGCGAATGGTAAACGGCAGACAACAAGTTTAGCGCCGACGCTATCGTCTGGCGACCCGGCGACCGCCGCGGTAGGCGGCGATCAGCGCAAAGCCGCATAAAGCGACCATCGTAGTGGGTTCGGGAACCGCCACGACCGCTGTCGTGAACGACACATACAATTGCGGGGATGGCGACAAAGGTGCGGTCGTCGCAAAGAACGAACTCTGCGTATCGAAATGGGTGTTGGTCAGGTAAACCCGCCCGTCTTCACCGCTGGCGACCAGATTTCCCATGGCATCGATGTCGATATCAAACAGATGTGTCGAACTGGTTGCGTCGCTAAACAGAAACGCGTTGACGATATTGCCCGCCGCATCCAGCCGGATGATCGATCCATCGGAAACTACAGCAAAGTAGTTTCCTTGTCCGTCCGAGACGAGACCGCGGAGTGATTCATTGGACGTCGCCGCCGGCAACGTCAATTGATCCAGTCTCAAAAGTGTGGTGGGATCATAAACATTGACAAGGTTTGGGGTGGAGGTCGCTCCCGATGACTCCGTGCCTAAGGCGTACAGCTTTCCGTCCGGGCCAAAGGTCAGGTCATTGGGAATGAAGTCCGTCGCAAACCGCGTCGATGCAAATCCAGACCCTGCGTCAAACCGGATGATGCCTTTGTCTGATCGAGCACCGACTGGCGCATCCGCCACAAAAACCGATTCGCCGATTGCTGCGATTCCGCCCCGACCGGTGGTGTACGCGCTTGCGAAGCCGGAATCCGGCCCCGTTCGATCGGTTTGCGTATTGGTCGCGGTATCGATCGTCGAAAGCGACGGAGTGAAGGTCCCGTTGAAAATATGGGCGTTGCCCAAGACGTCGACCGCAACGTCGCGATGCTGTTCGGTACTTGCCGCTTCGGCGTCGTCGGTGACGCTGAAGGACTGTTCGAACACTCCGCTGAGTGAATACTCGCGAAGGTTGCCGGTGTTCACATCCATGACCAGGATGTTTCCGGGCGTGATGATGGCGGCATCGATGCGTGAACCAAAGCCACTTGCGAAAATCAAGGCGGCCATGATTGCGGTGACACAGAATCGGATCAGCATAAAGGACTCGTGATCGAATAGTCGACTTTTGAGCCAGGGGTGACCCAAGGCGACTATTCTAGTTGATCGCAAGTCGCACTTTGAGCCAAAATGCCAGCTGGATCGAACTAGTTTGCGATCGTCCCGGTGACGATACAGGACGCTGCGCGATCGCCGGGCAGGTCGGTCACGATGCGGATTTCTTGTGAAATCGGCTCGGCCGTACCGTCGCCACTGTAGACCAGCTTGACCAAGTGCAATTTCTTGGACCCAATCGGTACTTCGAACTTGAATCGTTCGTCGGCACATTGCACGTCTTTGATTTCGAAAGGTTCTTCCCCGCGAACGATCAATTTCTTTTCGACCTTGCTGTCCAATTGGGTCGTACCCAAACTGACGGCGGCCGGTGAAACGCTGACCGCTGGTCGGACGCGTCCCGAGATCGACATCTCAGTCGTTGGGAAGCTGCGATCATTGCTGATCAAAGTCAACCGTTCACGAATTTCGCCTTCGGACATTTCGCTGTCCATTCGCACTTGCATGCGATATTGAACTTTCCCAGGGGTACGCTGAGCCGGTTCCAGTCGTACGCGAAGATTGCTGCAGTGGCTTCGGACGTCGATGATTTCCCAGTTCGTGTTGCCGTTGTGCGTGATCAAGATATCACGCTCGCGTTCGGCACCGGCGGGAACTTCGCCAAAGGCAACCTCGGGCGGATCGAAGGTAATGTCGGTCCGAATGAAACCGCTAACCTTCAACTGGACTTCGGCGTACTTAGGCCGATCAAAGACGACCGTGACCGTGGCCGCTTTCTGGCCAATGAACGTGCTGGTGTTGAACTTCGCCACGACGGCGGCGGTTTCGTGCGTCTTCAGCGTGTCTTTTGTCAATGTCGGTGTTGTGCACCCACAACTGGTTCGAACCCCCGAGACGTGAACGTCTTCGTTGTACGGGTTGGTGAATTCAAAATGATATTCGGACTTGGTACCGCGGCCGACGGTGCGGAAGTCATGGGACTTTACCTTGAACATCTTGTCCGCGTAGTTGTCCGCGGATGCGACAGACGCACCTGTGGTCAAACAAGCCATCGCGAAGCCAAGGCCCAGGCCAAGCACAGGCCATCCAAATCGATCGGGTCGCAACATCATTCCATACCGGTGAAAGGGGGAAAGGTGAATATGAACCAGGACCTTTTACTTCAATGCCGCAGTTTAACAATTGCGACGACTCTGCCCCAGCGGTTCGGTACTTCCGGTAATAACGGTTTCGGCTAATGAGTCGAAATTTTCCAGTAATTCTGCCAATCGCTCCATCGGAAGCCCCACCACATTGCTCTCGCTGCCGTCGCCAATGATCGAAAGCCAGTCATTTCCGTCCTGGTATCCGAAGGCGCCCGCCTTGCCTTCCCACAGCATGGTGTCCAGATAATCGGCCAGCATCGGTTCGCTGATCGGTTTCATCATCAGTTCGGTGCGAACGACATCGACCACGCATTTGCCGTGTTTCACGGACCAGACGCAAACGCCGGTGTAGACGTCATGTCGGCGTCCGCTGAGCAGGCGCAGAGTGGACTCGGCGTGTTCCTGGTCGCGAGGCTTTCCTAGGATCTGTCCCACACAGGATGCCACCGTATCGGCGGCGATGATCAGGCCGGTGTCCTTGTCGGCCGTCATGCGCGTCGCGATCTCGGCCGCTTTTCGATAGGCGTATCGAGCCACCATTTCGGGCGCCGTTTCACGACTACACATCCCGCACTCGGCTTCGTCCGATGCAACTTGCACGGTGAACGGATAGCCGGCTGCGGTCATCAGTTGGGCCCGCCGCGGCGATCCGCTACCCAGGACGATGGGTTCGTCGGTCGGCAATCTCGCGCAAGGCAGATTTTGCATCAATGGCAGGTCATTCGAATCGGTCATTGCAATTGCCTAGGCTTCGGGGGGCGGGTTGGCCGGCGGTTCGGGGGATGATTCCGATGACGGATCCGCGGGCGGCGGATTGCCCTGTTGGCGTTGTTCCAACTGTTTGACGGCGCCCTGTAACGATTCCAACAGTCGTGGAACTTGGCCAGCGGCGACGAACACGCGAGCACTGACGGCCGACTGAGGGAAAAAACTGGTCAAGAAATCGAGCCCAAACTCGCTGGCCCCGTGACCGATCATCACACCATTGGCGTACACGCCGCTAAGTGCTTCGTCGGGGATCTTTAGATCGTCATAGATTTCCTGCGGAGTCGGCCGCCGCTGGCCAGGTTTCGGGGGTTGTTGCGGCGGCGGGGTGGGGGCCCCGAATCGTCCCTGGTAAAGGTCCAGGTTTTTTTTCAGTGCCTCGATAAACTGCGGCATGACCGGATGCGGAATCACCACTCGCTTGGCGACTTTGTGCGGGCGGCCGATGGTCTGCAGGAAATCGACGATGTATTCGCTAGGACCCGTCATGACGATCGCACCGGTGCTGAAGCAACCGTCGGCGACGCTGTCTGGCACGCGAGCACGAAGGGCCGGATTGTTGTCCTGCGATTCCGAGGATCCCGAAGGATCTTGCGATGGTGGGGGAAGATCCGATGACATACGACGTTTCGCGTGAAGGGGATAAGAAACTGTGCCGATTTGACGATCACCTAATCGTCGTCGCCCGCTGTGGCTGCATTCTAGGCGCATCCATGGGATGCCCACACCCCAACACGCCGCCGTCTAGGGGCTCCGATTCGATTGCTATCGCCGAATGGAGTTCGGATGCAGCGACGGTCGCCCGAAGTTCTTCCCAGCGGCGATACCAGGTGAATCCCACCACCACGACTTTCGTCCTTGAAGCGACGTCGTTCGTTGGATCGCCATCCCTTGGCCGCGTTGTCACTGCGAGATCTGCAGATCATCAACCTTCTTTTTCCGCTTTGACGAGTTCGGGCGTGGCGATCCGTCTTGGCATCACTAACGACGGTGACAATAAGACCGACGCAAAAAACGACAGCGCGGCCACGACAACCACAATCGAAACGATCGTGTCAAGGTTTCCGCGATTGCCAATTTCCGCCAGCGTCCAAGCCCAGTTCGTGATTTGCCAACCGGAATAAGAAAAGGATCGATAATCGTTGAAGTGCAGGCCGACGGCATAGGGGATCAACGCGGACAGCATCGCCAACGCAATCACCGCCGCGACGCCCACTTCGACGCGTGGGTTGCTGCGAGTTCGGATTAGGGCGACCAGCCAGCGGCTTCCCACCAGGAAAATGATCAGATAGGCGGCGTAAGCGACGCACAACTGCCGCATTGCCATGTACATGACCGGCGGCCCGAACGTCCCGTTGCGAGCACCCAACAAGTCGATCGATATGACAAACCCTGTCGTGATCACAACGATATTGACCACCGAAAAAACCAATCCGCTAGCAGGCCCCGGGGTCAACCAAGTCAGCGTGGCGCGGGCCAGAAGACTGTTGGGAAGTTCACGCCGAATTCGTGGCGTCATCACGGACGATTCAGCGACGATCATCGCGCTGCATAAGGTCCACAAACCGGCCAGGAAGATCGCGAAAAACGTCAACGTTACAAACCCGGCCATCCCCAGCATTCGCACGCCCAACACACCCAGTCCGGCGACTACCGCGCTCAAAATCATCAACGAAACACGTAAATGAGTGGACCGGTTTTCGCTTTCGGGCGTCAACTGTCCGGCGGTTGCCGTCAATAAGAGATGCCCCGCGGTGATCGAGATACCGATCGTTGCCGTCACGACGAACAGCATTTGGTCGGACGTCAATGGGTTGCCTTCCAGGATCATTCCGATCACTAGAAAACCAACCATCCATTCGGCTCCCAGCAGCAACATCATGACGGCCAACAAGGTCGTGATCCGACCGGTTCGCGTCCGCGCAAGCGGTGCCATAAACAAGGCGACGATGGTCAACACCACACCGGCTACCAATAGCATTCCCATCATCAGTAACGTCGTGGGCAAATCGACGCCGCGAAGCGTGTAGGCGTAGGCGACACACGGGAACAGAGCCACAAAGTACAGCAGCATTTGCAACATCGCGCTGGCCAATTTCCCCAGCACGATCTGCCACGGGCTAAGCACGGTGATCGACAATAGTTCCAGCGTGCCGTCATCGATTTCGCCTTCGAGTGAACGGAACGCGGCCAAGGGAACAACAATCAGCATCGGCAAAGCCAACACCAAGTAGTATCCGATCAGCATCCGAGGCGCCGACGGCGACGTATAGATCTGCGGCATCATCGACAAACTGCCGATGATGGTCCACGCTAGCGCGGCCACCAACAACACCGAAAACGTGCCGACAAATTGGCGACTTTTCAGCGCTTGGCGGGTCTCTTTGACCAGGATCGGATTCAACGCGTCACCGATACGTTCGCACCACGCATCGACCCGGTCCATCCGCGTCGGATCGGATGGCGTGGTTGGCAATGTTGTGTCGACAGTGGTCATTGCACCAGCCCTTCGGTGACTTGCAGGAAAACGTCCTCGAGACTCTTTTTGTGGGATTCGATCTCGGCAACCTGAAACCCCTGGCTGACCAATTGAGAGACCAGGGCGGCTTGATCGTGAATGTCACCGGCGAATTCGAACTTGACCAATTGCCCGTCAACGATCAGGCCGGAAACCGTATCGATCGTAGACAGGCATTCGCTAGCAGCGGCAGCCCGATCCAGGATTCGAATCTTCAGTTCGCGGCTGGATTCACGTTGGCGTTGGATGTCGTCGACGCTGCCGGTGGCCAGCAACTTTCCTTGTTCGATGATCCCGACGCTATCACACATTTCGGCCAGTTCGGTCAAAATGTGGCTGCTGATCAAGACGGTTTTTCCGCGATCGGCCAGTTCGCGAATCATCTTTCGCAATTGAATCCTGGCTCGCGGGTCCAATCCGGCTGCGGGTTCGTCCAAGATCATCACCGCGGGGTCGTGAATCAGCGCCCGACCTAAACAAAGACGCTGCTTCATCCCTTTGCTAAGGCCGCGAATCGGCTTTTCAGCCATCCCCTCGGTACCCGTGAAATTCATCACCCAACGTAAACGGTCGGTGCGATGTCGACCGACCAACCCATAGGCGCGAGCAAAAAAGTCTAGGTATTCCTGGCAATTGACATCGCGATAGGTGCCAAACGAATCGGGCATGAACCCCAGTCGACCACGCACCAGTTCGGGGTCGTTGATGACCGAGAAACCATCGACGTAAGCGTCCCCATAACTGGGCAGATCCAGCGTTGCCAGAATTCGCATCGACGTCGTTTTGCCGGCGCCGTTGGGGCCGATGTATCCGAACACATGTCCTCGGCGTACGCTGAACGAGATGTCTTCGACCGCTTTCGTCTTGCCAAAAAAACGATGCAGCCGGCGCAGTTCGATACAGTCATCCGAACCGACATGCACCGGCGTGCCATTGGCACGCCGGGGCGTCGATGCGGATACGGTATCGGTCGCGGTGACCGAGTTCACGTTGTCGTTCATGGTCAAACGGCTATTTGTCATCAGGGGATGGGGCGGATGGCAGAGTGCCCAGGACGTACCGGACGCTGTCGACCAGTTGGGCATTCGGGATCGCGATCACATCGCTGCTGGGGGCAGCCAAGGCAATGAAGGAACCCTTGGGCAGTTCGCCGTCGGTTTGCAAACTTTGTTGCAGCTGTTTTTCGAAGGTGCCCTCGGTTGTCATGTTCCCTGACTCGAAGCTTCGGTTGATGTCCGCCAACAAGTCGAAAATTTCGCTGCTGTAATTTCGGTAAGACGCGTTGGACTGTTTCGTGACCGAAATGGGGCGATAGTCGTTGTACATTTTTCCCAAGATCTGAGCCGCTAATCGCGTTCGGATGGGCCGTGCCTCTTGTGTTTTCCCAGCAGCCAAACGCAGGGCCGCCCAATAGTTGCCGTCGCTGCCACGCGCAAGCGCGATGGAAAGTGGGAAACCGAATCCATTCTTGATTTCCATCGAACCGGTGTCGTCCAACCGGTTCAATTCCAATCGGCCGATGCCTGGCCGGGGCAGGTGCAGCACAAATTGACGTTGTTGACGCGACGGCAAAAACGATGCATCAAATCGCTGGGATACATCGTCGATCGTGACGTCGCCGATGATCGACGCGGATCGTCGGAAGGCTTGCCGCCAAGAGCGGTCCGAGTTTTCGGGATACTGCATCACTTCCGATTCGGCTGGGAAGCGGATGCCATCGCTGGGGCGAACACCGGCAAAATAGCTGGCGCGAACCCGTTCGCCTCCATCCCCCGTGTCACCGGTGACCAGAGTGATCTGTCGCACGCGGGCAGTCGAACCGAATCCGTCCGAAATGATTCCATAGGAAAACATGGCGACCGTGGTCAGTGTCGCTAGAACGGGTGCGATCGCAAACATCAGGTAACTGCGCCCGGCCTTGGCCGTTTTACGGTAAGCCACCGGCCCCACCAAAATCACGAATCCAACCAATAGGCCCATGAAGGTATAGACGGGCGGTTGAGCCACCCCGGGAATCAACCAACGGTCAAACCGCTGGTCCCCTAGCATCGGATCGACTCCGTTTCGAAGCATGGGCGATATCCGATACCCCAACATTCGCCGCACGACCGCCCAGCGCAATCTGGACGCGGGATCGTCGACGCCATCGTTGATCGCGACGACGCGTCCTGCACCAACGGGTTGGAAATATATCGATGAATCCGCGGCCTTCAGTACCTGGCTGGTTTGTTTTGCGGCACGAATAAGCTCGCTTAGTTTTGCTTCCGCTTCGATCGCAGATTTCAGATCGTTGTCAAACCAATACTCTTGACCATTGCTTTCCACGCGAATCGATGACGGAAGCATCCCATTGGTAGGTGCGGCGGGATCGTTACCGATCTGGTCAGTGAATCCACCCATCTCCGCATCCATTTCGATGTCATTGTCGAGCGTTGGGGCCGCCGCATTTTGGCGAACGACATCAGCGACATCAGCGACGTTCAAGGTCTTTCGCCCGGTCCGTTGAAGCACTTGGATCAACGTCTGCAGCGCTTGCAGTTCCGATGCTTGGGACGCTTGTGACCCGTTGGCTTGGCCTTGCACTTGATTGGCGTAAAGTCTGACTTGGCGATCCATGCTCGGATCAGGATCCCACGGGAACCTCAATGCTTCGAAACAGGCTTTGGGGGTCGGGGCTTCGTAAACGACCAGGGTCCCACCGATCAGCACCCATTGGCGAAGCGCGGCAAAGGCATCACGGTTGGATCGAATCCTGTCGATCGTTTCAGGGCTGACCAATACAACATCATGCTGGGAATAGGATCGCCAATCGGTTGGGAGTTCGGATTGCCCAATCGCGGACATCCAGCTGTTGTTGATCATCTCCGACCAAAAGCTTGGGTCTGCCGCCTTATCTGGAAAGTCTCCGTTGTCCACGAGATCGACAATCACCGGACGGATGTCGGGAATCGTTTGGACCGTGACAACGTCGTCGGAACTGATCAAGCACCAGTTGATCGACCGTTCGGTTCCGCACACCTGATGAAACCGGTAGGCCGAGCCGGGCAAGTTCTGCCCAATCGAAGTTGCATAGTCTTCGAGCGGTCGCCCGTTTTCCAGCACGGCGATGTCGAGCGATTCGCCAACGTTCCATTTGGGAAAGTACCTTTTGACAGAAACGGTCCTGGCCCCTTGGTCTACGCCGATTGGCAGATCGATTCGCAACCCGCCTGCGGGCGGTGCGTTTCCGGTCTTGCTGGTGGTGATCCGGATCACGAATTGGCGATCGGCGGGAAAGGTTCCCGTGGCCGTCAGCGTGATTTCGACGGGGACGTAGCCCACCGATGGAACGCGTCCGAAGACTAGGTCACACCGAAAACCTGCCGTCTTGCCACCCGAGTTGGGAAATTGGACGGGTGGCATTTGGTCCCCGATGATCGAATCAGCCGCCTGCGCAGGGAGGCCGACAACACCGGCCGCTAGCAGGAAGGCAACCGCCAAGCCCACCAGGAACGCAGTGGACACTTTTTTCCGGCACCATCCTAGGCGAATCATGAACGTCCCTCCCGTGGTGGCAAAATCTGCGGTGGCAATTGGTCGGCGGCAAAGGGACTGCCCTGATGGGTATCGTCGACCGGTTGGTACCACAGCGACGATACGGCCAAGGTGATCGCGAAGATCAACACAAACAGTGCAAAGCAGGTCCCGATAAATCCGATCGTGACCATCAACGCGACGGCGAATGACGCGCCGCTGCCTGCGGCTTTGGCGACGGCCGCCAAGATGGCGCCCAAAGTCGTCAGCGCGAACATCCAGCGGAACGATATTCTTGGCAGCATTCGGCTGCGTTCGATCGGCTGATACGAAGGAGTCTTCACGAGTGGTCCGAAATCAGATGAGAGAAGAAATCGCTGACACCACCGATAGCGGTCAGCTCGATTCGATCTGCGTGATCCGTGTCTGCGGCAACACCGATTCGAAAATTGTAGTGGTTCACGGGGCTAGTGGGGGATGATCGGCGTCCTGCCATGCTATATCCTCGTAAACGCGATCTTCCGAGACGTTGATCCGCACCCCATCCTCGTTACGAAAACGGATCGGCCAGCTACGCCCGAAGCAGCCGGTTGCCCGCTGATATCGGCCATCGCCGATGGATCAGGCGGGGTGCTGGCTGCGGTCGCCCCCCCTACCCTCCTTCCAATGACCTGCTGTGCCCATACCTTTTTTGGATCTGACGCCTGTGCCGATCCTGGCTGAATCGGTTTACGGTCGCGGGCTGGCAATCGCGATTGCTGGGCTGGTGATCGTTTTTGCTGCCCTGGTCCTGTTGTCGCTGTTCATCGCATCGCTGCCTACGTTGATGCGGTTGCTGGACCGAATCTGGCCAGAAGTCGATCACAGTCACCGCGAAACGTCGCACCCCGAAAGCCATGTCGCCGACGATGGCGCAGTCTTGGCCGCGATCGGATTTGTGTTGCATAGCGAATTGCAACATTACAGCGACAGCCAAAAATCCACTGACGGATCAAAAAATTCCTGATGGACATCCTGTTTGAATTTTTGAAGACGACCGGCTTTGCGTCGATGACGCTGGGCAACGCGATCATGATCGTGATCGGCTTGTTCTTCATCACGCTTGCGATCCGCAAAGATTACGAGCCATTGCTATTGGTCCCGATCGGTATGGGCGCGATCGTCGGTAACATCCCGATTGTCGAAGGGATGGCGCTTAGCGTCTACGAAGACGCCAAATGGATTCTTCGCGATGGTCAAGTGGAATACGTGCCCGGCAGCGTGCTTAGCTATCTGTATTTTGGGGTGCGGCAAGGCATTTATCCGCCACTGATCTTCCTGGGCATCGGCGCGATGACCGACTTTTCGACGATGCTTTCCAATCCCAAATTGGTGTTGTTGGGTGCCGCTGCACAAATCGGCGTGTTCTTGACCTTCTTTGGGGCGCTGTTCTTGGACTTCACGTTCGAAGAGGCCGGTGCGATCGGGATCATCGGCGGGGCGGACGGCCCGACGGCGATCTTTTTGTCCGCCAAACTGGCGCCGCACTTGTTGGGTGCGATTGCGATCGCAGCATATTCGTACATGGCGCTGGTGCCGGTCATTCAGCCGCCCATCATGAAGTTGCTGACGACCCGCGAAGAACGTCTGATTCGCATGAAGCCACCACGCCAGGTTTCGAAGCGCGAACGGATGATTTTTCCTGTCGTGGCGTTTTTGATCACCACGATGATTGCACCAGGTGCGATCGTGCTGCTGGGGATGCTGTTCTTCGGCAATCTATTGAAAGAGAGCACGGTCACCGAGCGATTGGCCAATACGGCTCGCACAGCACTGATCGATATCATCACAATTTTGCTCGGGTTCAGTGTGGGCGCTAGTACGCAGGCGGACACATTCTTGAAACCTCAGTCGCTGTTGATCTTTGGTCTTGGTGCTCTTTCGTTCGCCGTCGCAACCGCCGGTGGCGTGATGTTTGCCAAGTTCATGAACCTGTTCTTGACCGACAAAATCAACCCGTTGGTGGGTGCCGCCGGAGTATCGGCGGTGCCGGATTCGGCACGCGTGGTTCAAATGGTGGGTCAGAAAGAAGACCCGCATAATTTCTTGTTGATGCACGCGATGGCTCCCAACGTTGCCGGTGTGGTCGGCAGTGCGATCGCCGCAGGTGTACTGTGGTCGGTGCTGCAGTAGTCGTTGCCGGTTGATGTCGCAGTTCGCTGGTGTCAGTTCGCTGGTGTCAGTTCGCTAGGCGAGTGCGAAGCAAGCTTGCCCTGATCTTTGTCTCTGATTTCTGCTTCTTCATCGATTCCTTCTTCCCCCCCCTCGCCGCCATCTGTTCCAGCTATGAAAAAAATTCGCTTCATGTGCACGGCGTTTCGCGACGGCTTCCAGTCGGTCTATGGCGCCCGAGTGTTTACGAAAGATTTTTTGCCAGCGGTCGAAGCGGCTCGTGATGCGGGGATCCAATGGTTGGAAGCTGGCGGTGGGGCTCGTTTCCAATCGCTGTATTTCTATTGCAACGAAGACGCCTTCGACATGATGGACGCATTCCGTGCGACCGCCGGTCCGGATGCGAATCTGCAGACCCTGGCTCGTGGCGTGAACGTCGTTGGCCTGGATTCGCAGTCCAGTGATATCGTCAAACTGCACGCCGACTTGTTCAAAAAACACGGCATGACGACGATCCGCAACTTCGATGCGCTCAACGACGTCAATAATCTGATCTACAGCGGACAGTGCATCGTCGATGCGGGGCTGAAGCATCAGGTTTGTGTGACGTTGATGGAACTGCCACCGGGATGCAGCGGTGCACACGACGCTGATTTCTATGCGTCGACTCTGCAGCAAATTCTGGATGCCGATATCCCGTTTGATGCGGTCTGTTTCAAAGATGCGTCGGGAACCGCCGTGCCGTCGAAGGTTTATGAAACCATTCGCGCCGCACGGAAGATGCTTCCCAAGGACACCTTCATCCACTTCCACACTCACGAAACCGCTGGCGTCAGTGTGCTTGCCAACAAGGCCGCCATCGATGCCGGAGCGGATGCGATCGACCTGTCGATGGCACCCTGCAGCGGCGGAACCTGCCAACCGGATATTCTGGTGATGTGGCACGCACTGCGAGGGACGGAGTACGAGTTGGATGTCGATGTCGAGAAAGTTCGCGAGGCCGAGGAAGTGTTCAAGGACTGCATGAAGGACTACTTTCTGCCGCCCGAAGCGACCGCGGTCGAACCGTTGATCCCATGGAGCCCGATGCCGGGTGGCGCGTTGACGGCGAATACTCAGATGCTGCGTGACAACGGCATCATGGACAAGTATCCCGAAATCATCCAAGCGATGAGCGATGTGGTTCGCAAAGGCGGCTATGGAACTTCGGTGACACCGGTTTCGCAGTTCTATTTCCAGCAAGCGTTCAACAACGTCATGTTCGGTCCGTGGAAAAAGATTGCCGAACCCTACGGAAAAATGGTCCTCGGGTATTTCGGCAAGACGCCGGTCGCACCGGATGCCGATGTGGTCAGGCTGGCCATGAAACAACTGAAATTGGACCCGACGACCCGGCCGGTGTTGGAGCTGAACGATGCCGATCCCAACAAGGGGATCGCTGCGACGAAAAAGATTCTTGAAGCAGAGGGGCTGCCGACCACGGACGAGAATATCTTCATCGCGGCTGCCTGCAAAGAAAAAGGGATTCGCTTCCTGAAAGGCGACGCGGAAGTTGGCGTTCGAAAGATCGATCCGGACGCTGCCAAAGCGAGTGGCCCCGCACCGGCTGGACCAACAGCCGCACCGACAAGCGGCGGTCCGTCGGAATACACGGTCACCGTGAACGGCAAAGAAGTCTTCATGGCGTTCGAAGGCAACACGGCAACCGTCGACGGGAAGGTTTACCGAGTCGAAATGCGGCCCCGCAGCAGCGGATCCTCCGCGGCGCCCAGCACGTCATCAGCAACCGCAACCAACGTCACCGCCCAGATGCCAGGAGCGGTTTTCAAGTTGATCGCCGAGCCTGGTGACGTGGTCCGCGAGGGAGACCCGATTCTGATTCTGGAAGCGATGAAGATGGAGATCGAAGTCGCATCGCCAGCCGATGGCACGATCCAGTCGATTGACGTCAAGGTCGGCGAACAGGTCGTCGGAGGCCAGCGATTGGCCACCATCGGGTAGATGCTTGCGCTGCTCCGTTGCCCTCGACGGACCACTGGTTCAGCAAGTCTACAGTTCGATTCCGGTGCTTCCGTCCCAGCGAACGAAGCCTTCGATCGCGGCGTACTCCGCCAGCCCGAGTTCATCGTAGCGACGGGCGGTGTCGGCGTTGCGTGCTTCGGCCCGCTGCCAGAATTCACGTAAATCCGATCCCGGAAACAGAGCGCGATCCTTTTGCGATTCGTGCTTGAAGATTGCCACTCGCTTTCTGGCCACTTCCTGCGGACTCAACGGGACCGCCATCTCGATCTGGTGTGGAGCCCATTCCTGCCATGCACCGCGGTACATCCAAACCGCACAGGCTTCGTACCAGGGATCGTTCTGGCAAATCACACAGGCCTGCAGAATCGCCGACAGACACGTGCGGTGCGTCCCGTGCGGATCCGACAGGTCGCCGGCGGCATAGATTTGGTGCGGTTCAATCTGACGCAGCAGGTCGACCGTGATGCCGACGTCTTCGTCCGACAGCGGTCGCTTGGTGATCCGTCCGGTCTGGTAGAACGGCAAATCAAGGTAGTGCAGATTGGCATCGGGGACTCCGCAGCAGCGTGCACCTTGCCTGGCTTCGCCGCGCCGGATCAGACCCTTGATCCGAAGCACTTCTTCGCTATCGAGTTGCCCGGATTTCTTGTTCCGCAGGAATTCGTCAACGTGATGAGCGATCGCTTCCAAACCGCCTGCCTGGATTCCGAATTCGGTGCAAAAGTCCTCGACGAACTCCGCGAACCGCAACGCGTCTTCGTCGAACACGGCAATGTTGCCGGACGTTTGATAGGCGATGTGAACGTCATGCCCCTGGTCCACCAAACGAATCAAAGTGCCGCCCATCGAAATCACGTCGTCGTCCGGATGCGGCGAGAACACGATCACACGTTTGGGGAAAATGTCGTCGCGATGCCCGGGGCGGTCGCCTGGTCGTTTGCGGTGTTCTGGTTTGCCACCGGGCCATCCGATGATGGTCGACTGCAGATTGCGAAAGACACGCAGGTTGATGTCGTAACTGCTGCCGTGAGCCGCCAACAGATCCTGCAGTCCGTGTTCGTTGTAATCGGCATCGGTCAGTTTCAGGATCGCTTTGCCCACGCCTTCGGCCAGATCGATGACGGCGCGGCGTGTTGTGATGTCGTCCCAGGCAACTTCGCCTAGCAGCCATGGGGACTGGACCCGCGTCAGACGCGACGCCGCGGCATCGTCCAGCAGTGCTTCGACGCTGGGGTGATCCTGCAGAAACGTGGATGGAACGTTGGCGCCGGCATACCCTTCGACAGTACGTGCGACGATGTCAGCTTTGCCTTCGCCGAACGCCAACAACAGCACGCGGCGGGCATCCAGCAGAGTACCGACACCCATCGTGATCGCGTGACGAGGAACGTTTTCGGCACCAAAGAAATCGCTTGCCGCATCAGTCCGTGTCGGCTGGTCCAGGGTGATCAATCGAGTGCGTGATCCGCGATCGGATCCGGGTTCGTTCAGCCCGATGTGTCCTGCGCGATTGATCCCCAGCAATTGCAGATCGATCCCGCCGGCATCGCGAATCAGTTGTTCGTAATGGGCACAGTAAGTCGGCGAATGTTCTTTCGCGACGGTGCCGTCGGGGATGTGCACGTTGGCTGGATCGATGTCGACATGATCGAACAGGTGTTCGTGCATGAACCGCGAAATGCTTTGCAGTTCGGTTGGTTGCATCGGATGGTATTCGTCGGAATTGAACGTCACGACGTTCGCAAACGACAGTTCACCATTTTGGTGCAGGCGTACCAGTTCGGTATAGACGTTGACCGGCGATGAACCGGCCACTAGCCCCAGCACTGCATTCTTGCCGCTGGCAGCTTGGGATCGGATCAGGTCAGCAATTTCGGCTGCGACAGCGACCGAGGCATCGGAGGCACGCGAGAAAATCCGGCATGCGATCCGTTCATTGGGATTGGTAGTCATCAGTGCTTAGGTCTAGGTTAGATTTTTGGCCACCATGGCGGCGCCCAGCGTGCCGGCGTCGTTGCCGAGCGATGCGAATTCGACCTGTATGTTACCACCGACTTGAACCAACGTAGTGTCGGTAACCGAACGTCGAATTCGTTCTAGGAAACCACGTCCGGTCGATGTTTGGTCGCCACCGAACGTCATCGCGCCGCCCAGCAACACGACGGCCGGATCCAAGGTCTGGCCCAACATGCCGATCGCGCGACCGACATAGTCACCGGTCTGGTCAATGATCTGTAGGCACAGTGCATCGCCATCCGCGGCGGCCATCGCGATCGATCGCGGTGTCCAGGGTTGGCCGGCGTAAAGGTCTCGGCTGATTTGGTCGCGATCAATCTGGTCGCTGTTGGTTTGGTAGTCCTCGGGCATCGATGCCCGCAGTCGTGCGATCACGCCAGCGGCACCCGCATACGATTCCAAGTGCCCGCGACTGCCGCAGGTGCACGGCAATGCCATGTCGCCAAATTCGATTGCAATGTGTCCGACTTCCCCCGCACAACCATGGTCCCCGCCATGCGGTCGCCCGGCGGTCACCACGCCAGCGCCGATGCCGGTTCCCAACGTCACCAGGGCAAGTGATTGGTCCCCGAGTTTGCGAAGCGAGTGTTCGGCATACGCAGCGGCGTTCGCATCATTGACCACCATCGCCGGCCGTTGGCAGGTATCGACCAAGATGTCTCGCAACGGCTGACCAAGCCAACCGGGCAGATTGACGACTTCGCGGAGCTGAAATTCGCGTGTATCCAGGACGCCGGGGACGGCCAGGCCCACCGCCATCAAATCATCGATCGGACGGTCCCAATGGCGCATCGTACGGATCGCGAAATCGATCGCGTATCGAAACACTCGATCGGGTGTCTTCAGCGGTGGGGTCGCTGTGGACGCTTTGGCGTGTAGCACCCCGGATCCGTCAACCAGGCCCACTTTGACGTTGGTTCCGCCCACGTCGATGCCCAGAAACAGATCGGTCGCGACCGGCGGTGGATCTAGGGCAGGCATATCGGCGGACGGCAGGTCATTGCGAGGCGAAATATCAGGGGGGGACGAAGGTTGCATACAGTCAGGCGCCGTCAAAGTCATTTTCACAGAGTCCGTCCGGCGCCCGATGAACTGTCCGGACCGTCGGATCGACCCCTATGACAATAGTTCAGCGGACAGCTTTTTGCCGCATTCGTCGACGACTTTTCCGATCAATGCGTCCGCTTGTTCACCACTGAGGGTCTGGTCGTGACGCTGCAGTTGAACGGACAGCAGAACTCGTTTGCGTCCCTGACCATCCTTTTGAGGGTCGCGGTACGTCTCGCGGTAGGTCACATCGGCCAGCGAATCGCCGACGGCGTCGCGGACGACGTTTTCCAGTTCGGCCCAGCGGACCGCTTCGGCGACGACAAAATTCAAATCGCGCTGGACCGATGGGAACATGCTGACCGCTCTTTGCTGCGGTACCAGCGAAGAGAGTTCTAGCAGGGCAGGAAGCGAAATTTCGGCAACCACGACCGGTGGCGGCAGTTTCCAGGCTTTCAGCGTTTTGGGGTCGACGATCCCCAAATAGCCCAGCATGGTGTCGCCGATTTTCAGTGCCACCGCGCCACCTTTGGCCAGGCCCGCGCGTGCGATCGGATCAACGGTCAATCGATCTTCGATCCCCATCCGCAGGCACAACGTTTCCAGGGTTCCTTTGACTTCGAAAAAGTCGCGGCCCGAAACGATGCCCAACGAATACTGTTCCGACGGCAGTGTGTCGTCGCCATCCTGGCCAGGTTCGCTCGGCAAATAGATGTGTGCAATTTCAAACAGGTCGGCGGCGATCGAAGCGGATGCCCAGTTTTTGGCGCGGCCTTCGATCAAACTTGGCAGCAGAGTTCGGCGCAGCCGCCGGGCTCCTTTCAACATCGCGGTTTCAGTCTGCAGGGCAGATCGGTCGGTCCACGGGCTGATCGATTCGTCCAGTTTGGCGGTCACGATCGAAGGCGTCATCGCTTCGCTGATCGCTGCCGATGTCAACACGTGACGCACGCGTTCCATCGCCGTATCAAATTCACGCTTCGAACTCGGCGCGACCGGAATCGGTGAGTCTTCGGGGATCTTGTCGTACCCGTGAATCCGCGCGACCTCTTCGATCAAGTCGGCTTCACGCGTCAGGTCGTGACGCCACGACGGCGGCACGTAGGTGCCGGATTCATCCGATGCGGCTTGGGCAACACAGCCTAGCTTGGTCAAAATCCGCTGTACTTCTTCGGCATCGATCTTGATGCCCAGGATCCGTTCCAATTGGCTGGAACGCAGCACGACGGGCGGGCTAGCAGGGATCGTGGGGGCGGTGTCGATGATGCCGTCGGCAACGGTGCCGCCCGCTATCTGGACGATCAGTTCGCATACCCGGCGCGATGCCCAATCGACCCCGACCGGATCCACTTTGCGTTCGAAACGGAACGACGAAGGGCTGTGCAGTTTCAATTTACGGGCTGTCCGGCGAACCGACAACGGCGTGAAAATCGCTGCTTCGATCACCAAATCTGTGGTGGCGTCGGTGACTTCCGATTGGGCACCGCCCATCACTCCGGCGACAGCCTGGGGCGAATTGGCATCGGCGATCACACAGTTGGACGCATCGAGTTCGTAGCTGTGGTGATCGATCGCTTCGATCGTTTCGCCCTTGGTTGCCGGACGGACGATGATCTTTTGATCCGCCACTTTGGCATAATCGAACGCATGCAGCGGCTGGCCACATTCCATCATCACAAAGTTGGTTGCATCCACCACATTGTTGATGCTTTGGTACGGTTCGATCGTTCCATCGACCTTCGCTTTCCAGAACACCGACTGCAGGGCTTCGACCAACCACGCTGGGCTCGGTCCGACTTGGACGCCCTGGATCACGCGAGCGGTGTAGCGCGGGCAGGCATCGACGAAGCGGTTCTCGACCGACAACAACGTGTCCACCTTGGTCGATCCCGGCGCCAATTTCGGCTCGGGTGTCTTGACGTCCAATCCGTACAGTACGGCAATTTCACGAGCCACGCCCAAATGCCCCAGGCAATCGCCCCGGTTGCTGGTCACTTCGAGGTCGATGACGATATCGCCGCCGATTTCCGTGGTTTCCTCGTGATTGAGTCCCGAAAGGCTCAGCCGTAGGGCCAATTCTTCGTGGCTCATCGGAAGGTCGATATATTTCGACAACCATTTCAGTGAAACAAGCATGGGCGGAACTTACGCGGGAATCTGATGGATCGTTCGGTAGACCGCACAATCTATCGGATCACGTAAAATCGTAACAGCCAAGTGAGAAAACGGGCTTTTTCCGATTCGGTCCCCGCGGCCCCCCAGGGATCGGATGTCCAGCGGCAGGTGTCGGTTTTCATTCGCCAGTGGCAATCGGCTTGATTTCATCGATCGCGTCGAACAACCCGATGGTTTCGCCTTCACTCGTTTCCGGAATCCGGCCCAGTCGATTGATGATCACCAACGCGTCGAGTGCCGTGATGCTGCCATTTTGATTGGTATCTAGTCGCCGTGTTTCCTCTAGGCTGATGCCAGTGGCGGTTTCTTCGGCTGCCAACAATTGCGGCAGATCATCGACCGGCGCAACACCGTACCGACCCAGGAAATTGACAACCCTTAGTGCATCAACGGCGGTGACCTGACCGTCTTCGTCTGTGTCCAACGGGTCAAACACGGGGGCTTCGGTGATCGTCAATGAGGTCGACAGGTAGCGTACGGATTCAGCCGGTGTTTCGGTGTCCCGGCCACGTAGCAATATTTCGTGTCCCGGTTCGTCTGCTGCGGTGGGGGTGATCAACACATCGCCAACGCCGACCGCAATCACGCCGATTCGCAGCAACGTTTGTTGCTCATTTCCGGGATGCTCGACATCGCTGCTGAAGACCCCCATTTCATCCAGTACACCATCCATCCCACCGCCGTCACCCAGCGCTTTGAAATCATTCAGGTGTTGGAATTCGCCGGTCAGTTGCAGGCGGTCCGAGGGCAGGTCCAGATCAAAGAAAGCGGCATAAACCCCCTCGCCCGCCGATCGCAAGTCTTTGGCCGTCCATTCCAGATAGAACGTTTGGCCATTGGCGATCTCGGTGACTGGGTTGCCCTGGACGTCCACTGGCTGCAACGCCATTTCGACCAACGCAGTCACGTCGTCTTCGGTCATGGTGACCACGTCGACATCGACGTCGGCAATGGATTGTTTGCCGTTGGATGACAGCACGTAACGAAAACTCAGTCTTTCGATACCCTGCAATGCCTGCGACGTCACCTGAATGGATCGACCACTTCCGTGGATCGAAACTCCCTCCGGTGCATCTAGCAGTGACGAAATGAACGCCGGCCCGAAAAGTTCGTGCAATTGATCGTTTGCCAACACGTCCAATTCGCTCTCACTGACCGATGATACCAACGAAAACGTATCGTCCACTGCCAGCGAAACCGGGGTGGCAGGCCCCAAGGGAAGCGTCACTGGGTTCAGGTAATCGTTCCAAGGGTATCGAATCAGCGTGTCGCTGGTCCGCTGTGTGAAAGCGTCGCTGGAAACCGTGGATTCGATGGCCGCCGTGATACTAAAGTGCCCGTCTTCTAGGAATTTACCATCGCTAGAAATGCGGCCAAATCGAACCACCGGAGCCGCTTGGAACGGCTTCGCGTTGAACTGCATAAAAGCGAACTTCTGGTTGTCGGCGTCGATGGCCGTCAATTCAGTGGCAACGCCGTTCCGGGGTAGATCGTTCCGGGGCAGATCGGTTTGGGCAATGATCGTAGCGGACGGCAGGTCCACCGTGATCAAAGTGGGTTGACCAAATCCATCGACCCAATGTCGCAATGAAGACGTTGGATCGATCGGCTGGGATCCAGGGGCGTCCCGATGGTCGATGGATGATGTCGTCGCAGTGTAGGGGGGGAAGGTTTGACTGCTGAGGACCAGGGTGTCGCCCATCCGCAACCAGTGGACCGAAGGGTCACTGTCCGCGGGCAGTTCAATACGGCTCACACGGCTTTCGGAATCGATATCGATCGTTTGGTCTGACTGAATCACAAACAAGTGACCCAAGTAGGCGTCTTGCAGAACGACGAAATCGGAATCGGCCTCCCAGAGGTTCGCCTGGATGCCCAGCAAGGGGTCGTATCAAATACCGCAATGCGATCATTCGAAAGATCAAGCAGATGCACGTACGTGGACATGCCTTGCGCATCATCGATTCTTTGGACAGCGACT
The DNA here is from genome assembly GCF_007741535.1 of Rubripirellula lacrimiformis. NCBI lineage: Bacteria > Pseudomonadati > Planctomycetota > Planctomycetia > Pirellulales > Pirellulaceae > Rubripirellula > Rubripirellula lacrimiformis. Next base: position 5,801,538 of record NZ_CP036525.1, on the reverse strand, counting down.
CCGGTCAAACCGTCGTCGGCAATTTGAAACGACACCAGTTGCCCATCGCCCAAGGAAATTTGGTCCATTCGTTCCACTTGGTTGGCGTCCAAGCGGTACCGGGTTACCAAGGATTCCGGTGAAAAAGCAGATCCATCCTGTCCGCTGTTCTCGATCCATGGCAAGTAGATGCCCGGATAGTTCGAGTGGGTCGTTGCTGTAAACACATCGTTGCCGCGTGCGGTCGGAACCAATGGGGCTAATGCGTCGACTGTCCCCAGTTGCGATAGGCCGTCGTCGGTCCAACGATACGATGTCAACACCGACGGAATCGACAAAGTCGGACCGCCGTGCGGTAAATAGACGACGGCGTTTGGATCCACCGCGATCGATAGGTTTCCGGCGTCGTAGGCAACACTGCCAAGTGGACCGTCAATCGTTTGCCGAACGATTTCCGGTTCGGTGTTACTCAACACGACGGTCACGGCGATGATCTGCGGGGCACCCCATGGAAAATGGATCGGGGGGATCGGATCGATCCCGGCTGCCTGGTCGGCCTGGATCACGGCCAGATCGGCCATTGGCGGGATCACATGATCGGAGGTGCTAAGTAGCAGAACTTGATCGCCATCGACCACCATTCGCTCGACTCGAAAATCCACCGCGACTTCGGTGATGATGCTGTTGTCGGCAGCATAAACGACCAGCGTTGATTCGTCGGTGAAAGCGTTGGTGTCGACCGCAAACAACCGTTCACCATGCTGTTGCACGAGCCCCATTTCCCCGTCGCTTAACGACAGGGGGGCTCGGGTGTGCGGCGCACTGACAAAGGAACGGATTGCATCCGCAGAGCCATCGGCAGTTGTGGATAGATTTTCACCGAAACCTGAAGCCCCGGTGGGATGTAGCGGCTGGTCCGGTGCTGCGGTTGTCGGCGGCGCTGCGAAACAGGTCTCTGACGCGGGGCCGATGTCGGCTGCCATCAATTGGCGGCGTTCAAGTGTCTCGAGATTCAAACTGCGAGTGTCTGGGCGCATGATCGGTTGTCCAGAAGAAGCCGATAGAAGGTCTTGGGACTGGCGTTTGAAAGACGGATGTTGAACAAATGCATAGGGCATCGCCCACGTTGGCCAGATATCCGGGCGTGAAACGTACAGGTCCGATGACCGGCACGTTCAGGTGGTTCCCCATGATGGCCAAAATATCCGTCCCCCCACGCGGGTGCCAGCCTGTCCTGACGAAAACACGACGCCGAGACCACGCCATTTTAGCTAGGTCGGTCGCCCCGTTTCACCGTGGCGCGGCAGTTCCAATCTAATCGGTGCCGCGGTCGATTGCTGGGAAAACAGTCCAGCGGTCTGCCAGCGGACTAGTACGTGTCCGGGTAGATCACCAATTCGATTCGCCGATTGGCAGCTCGGCCAGCCGGGGTGTCGTTGGTTTGACGCGGGTTGTTCGAACCCTGTGCGACGGTGAACAGTTGGTTCGGCGGCATTCCGTTGCGACGGGTCAACAGGTCCAAGACGGCCGCCGCCTGGGCAGCGGTCAATTGATGGGCGCTGGAAAATCCGCCGCCGTAGATCGGTGCATTGTCGGTGTACCCTTCGATGCCAATCCGTTGTCGAGGGAACGATCGCAGCAACTGAGTGGCGATCGAGTCCAGTGTCGCCGCGGCCTGGGCATGCAACTGGCCGGATCCGGGGGCAAACAATTGGTCCGACGGGACCGCAATCCGGATCACTTCGCCGTCTTGCTGGACCGGGATTCCGCCCAAGTTCAACTTGCTGACCATCTGCGACAGATTGGTGTTCGGCTGGATCGTTGCACCGCGAATCTGGGTGGATGCCTGCATCCCGCGAACTTGATCCTGAGCGTTGCGAGCGGCGATGGCGGTCGATTGCATCTGGTTGGAAACTTCGCCCAGCTGTTTCCGCAGCAGTGCCGATTCGTCCTTGAACACCTGGGCCTGCTGCTCGCTTTGAGCCAGCTGGGTGTGCAGTTGCCGGTTGTTGTCATCCAATAGCTGGACGCGGCGGTTCAGTTCTGCCAGACGGGCATCGTTTTGGCTGATCGCGGCGTTTTGAGGCAAGTTCCAGGCTGCACCACCAGGCGCCGCGAGGTACGGATTTTGGCTGCAACCGGTCAGCGACATCGCGGCGATCATGCTGCTAAGAGCAAAGATCGTCGGCAATGTTCGAAAGTTGGGCAAAACGCAAAACATCCTGTTTTTTCCTCAAGCCATAGCAGCGGACGACCGAACATTACGCCTGCAGTTTCACTGACGACAAGGTCAATCTTAGAAAACGTCGTGTCCGGAGCGAATGGCGGAAGCGGATCCCTCGCTCACCGGCGTGTTACGTCATTTGCTCCTGCCTACATCCATATGGTTTAGCCGCGTGCCCATCGAGACTGTGAATAATTGGCCGGTTGTGGCTTGACGCCGTGTTTTTGAAGTGGTTTTTCAAAAATTTTGGATTGCCGGTCGTCGTCAAAGTTTCAGGTTGAAGCTTCGGTGGTTCTTTTGTCTTGGTGGATCGCTTTGAAGCTTCGTTGGACGCGATGCGTCCAACGATTGGAGGCCGGAGGCCAACCTCAAGGCGTCGCAGTACAGGATTGCCTCATCAGTGTTTGTAAAAATCCTAGGTTGTTCAATCGATTGAAGTTGTTCACCAGCACGTGCCAAAGCGTTTGGGCCATTGCTTTCTTCTGGCCACGAACCCGGAACTGATGAAGACCGCGATTACGACATTCCGCGTTGGGAAATTCAGCTATCGATGGACGTCGTCTCAACATCTCCTGCGCCTCGGGTGTCCCCATCCTCTTTCGATACCTCGCCATCGCGTCGCTATCGCCCGGCTTGCTCGCATGGGGATCCTTGCCGTTAGCGACTTGTCTTTTGATGTCCTTCAGTGGACCGTAAACCTCCGTCCCCGCAGCGTCCATCGCTTCGATATCGCTCGCTTTGGTGAACCCGCCGTCGACCAAGTAGTGTGCCGGCGTCACCCCATAGGTGCGGCAGATCGACTCGTACATCGGAAGCATCTCACCTTGATCGCTGCCCTGATTGTCAACGCTCACGCCGACGACAATTCGAGAGTCGCCGTCGCTGGCGAATTGGACGTTATAGGCGGGGCGAAAACCGCCGTCTCCCATCTTCATCCGCGCCGCTTCGGGGTCCGTTGTGGAGGCTCGTGGGGTCGACTTGCTTTTGCGTGATCGTTTCTCTTTACGACGTCGCTCAAGTTCTTTGAGGTTCTCTTGAGCCGCCTTGATACGCTCGAGTCGTTCGTCGGCAGCACGCTTGCGGGCGGCCTGTTCGGCCCGAGTTGCCGCGGCAGCTTCCTCGTCGGATCGCTCGGCGAGTTCCTTTACATAGTCTTCGGCAACCTCTTGCATCTGTTGGAGCGTCGATTCGGACCGAAACGAACTGCTGCCGGCCGAGGCACGCACCCGCATGCCATCCTGCCCGATGGTATCCAACGTGATCAGTTTTTCGCTCAGCAGCACGGCGATCGAGTCGCTAAGCAACTTCTCGAGATACTCGGCGTTGCCGCTGCGAAAGTCGCTCAGGGTGTGATGATTAACCGTGACATCGCCGCAGATCCACAGGTAGTGGAAGTCGCGGGTGGTCAAATCGCTCAAACGGCGGGCGCTACTGATCCCTTCGAGCGTTGCGTAGAACCACAGGGCGAAGAGGATTCGCGGATCGATCGGGGTACGACCACGACCATCTACTTTCGATTTGATCTTCTCGTAAAGCGGTCCGAGGTCGAGCGATTCGCAGTACTGCCATACCAAACGAACGCGGTGCTCGCGGGCCACCATCTGGTCGAGCGAATAGAACCGCATCTCAACTTGGCTGCGTTCGGGGCGGTGGGTGCGAGCGGAACCACGCTGCTGAGCATCGGTTGGAATTTTCATGCAAATAATTTAGCCCCATGTAGAAATCCAACAAGCCAAAACTCAATTATTCACAGCCTCATCGGGCCGCGCGTTCTCGCACAACAGAATTAGCCCGGACCGGGTGAGGCGGCGTTGAGGAAGGCTTCGCGTTGCTGGGGCTGCTTGAATGCCGGATCAGCGTCGCTTCGCTCCTTGATCCGGCCTACGTTGCTTGCGCCGGCCTACTGCGTTGTCGTTTAACCGCGTGCCCATCGGGCCGCGCGTTTTTGCACAACAGAATTAGCCCGGACCGGGTGAGGCGGCGTTGAGGAAGGCTTCGCGTTGCCGGGGCTGCTTGAATGCCGGATCAGCGTCGCTTCGCTCCTTGATCCGGCCTACGTCGCATGCGCCGGCCTATTGCGCTGTCGTTTAGCCGCGTGCCCATCGGGCCGCGCGTTCTCGCACAACAGAATTAGCCCGGACCGGGCGAGGCGGCGTTGAGGAACACTTCGCGGTACTGGGGCTGCATGAATGCCGGATCAGCGTCGCTTCGCTCCTTGATCCGGCCTACGTCGCATGCGCCGGCCTATTGCGCTGTCGTTTAGCCGCGTGCCCATCGGGCCGCGCGTTTTTGCACAACAGGATTAGCCCGGACCGGGTGAGGCGGCGTTGAGGAACACTTCGCGGTACTGGGGCTGCTTGAATGCCGGATCAGCGTCGCTTCGCTCCTTGATCCGGCCTACATCGCTGTGAAATCACGATCGCTGGGGGGGAGTCCGCGCATGAAAAACCCACGTCGCCAGCTTGGGAGACGTGGGTTTCGTGTCAGCACGGCATTTCCGCTGCCTGTCGCTGTGGGATCACTGGACGCCGAATCGATGTACGGTCGTTTGCCGCATCGTTTCGCCGGGCTTCAGCAGCGTGCTGGGGAACGAGGGGCGGTTGGGGGCGTTTGGATAGTGTTGGGTTTCCAAGCAGAATGCATCGTGGCTGCCTGCACCGGCAGACTTTTCATTGCCGGGCAAATGGTTGGCGGTGTACAGCTGCATTCCCGGCTGAGTGGTTTCGATCTCCAGAAATCGCCCCGACTTGGGATCCACCACGCGCGCCGCCGGCCGCAGCGTGCCGGCCGCACCGCGGACGACGTAGCAATGGTCGTATCCCTTGGTCGATTTTAATGTGTCCACTCGATCGCCAATCGCGGTCGGCTTTCGGAAATCGAACACGGTGTCATCGACCGAGTTGATTTTGCCGGTCGGAATCAGGTCTTCGTCGACATCTAGAATCTCGTCGGCTTCGATCACCGCAACGTGATCCATCGCGGTGCCCGAGCCGGCACCAGCTAGGTTCCAATAGCTATGGTTGGTTAGGTTGACGTGCGTGGGTGCGTCGGTGGTCGCGGTGAACTCGATCTTCAATTCGTTGTGGTCGTTCCAGCTGTAGTCCACGATGGCTGTCAAAGTGCCCGGGAATCCTTCTTGACCGTCGGGGCTGGTCAATTGGAATTGAACGCCGACGACATCGTCCTTTTGGTAGGTGGCGGCATCCCACAGCTGGTAGGTAAAGTTCTTTTTACCACCGTGCAGGTGATGCTTGCCGGCGTTGACCGTGACTTGGTAGTCGACGCCGTGAATCGAAAACTTGCCTTGATCGATCCGGTTGCAGAATCGTCCAACCGTGCTGCCAAAGTACGGGTGGCCACTCAGGTAGGGGGCCAGCGAATCGAAGCATAGATTCACGTTGGCGATGTTTCCGTCGCGGTCGGGGACGTTGACGTCGATCAGAGTGGCGCCCCAATTGGTCAGCCCAATGCTATTTCCGTGGGAATTGGTCAGGGTAAAGCGAGTCACTTCCTCGCCATCAGGCGTCGTGCCAAAATCTTCGGATTGGGTTTTCATCGTGCTGGTCAGAATCGTCGGTTGCAAGGAAGAAGCTGTTTGTGGTGGCCGCGGGGCCGATGATGGCTGATTCGTCGCTGATTCTTGGGCGGCAAGGTGGGATATCATGCCCAATGGCCAGGCGACCATCCAGAGGCCTGCGATCCGTACCCCGGTCGCAAAAAAAGAGGTCGTCCGTCCAGGAAATCGCCTGCCGGAAGTCCGCTGAATCGATCGAAGCATCATGGCGATTTTTCCAAAACTGCGTAAGCTTGCCACCATAGAACACGTCGGCTGTGCTGCCGACGCAACAGCGTAACCCATCCGAACCTGCCACGACATGAACCCGGAAACCGTGACGGCACCTCTGAAGATCGGAAACGTGGTCATCGGTTCGCCGATCGTGCAGGCCGCTTTGTCCGGGTACAGCGATTTGCCGATGCGCGTGATCGCGCGGCGACACGGGGCCAGCTATACGGTTTGCGAGGTCATGTTGGACCAGTTTCTGCTGTCGCTTAGCAAACGCGAAAAAACCAAGCACTTTCTCGACATCCACCCCGACGAACCACCCGTCGGCGGACAATTGATGGGGGCCGAGCCCGAGCAGTTTTCGGCCGGGGCGTTGAAATTGGCCGAAGCGGGATTCAACATCATCGACGTCAATTTCGGCTGTCCGGTCAAAAAGGTTCTGGGACGCTGTCGCGGCGGATTCCATCTGTCGCAGCCCCAAGTCGCCATCGAAATCCTGCGGCGAACCCGAGACATTGTGCCTGATTCGATCCCCGTCACTGTCAAAATGCGGCGGGGTATCGACGATTCGCAGGAATCTCGCGACCAGTTTTTCCAGATCCTGGACGGAGCGATCGACGCCGGACTTGCCGCTGCAACCGTTCACGGTCGAACGGTGGTCCAGCGGTACGTTGGCCCGAGTCGTTGGGGATTCCTTTCGGAAGTCAAATCCCACGTCGGTGACCGACTGAAAATCCTGGGCAGCGGCGATCTATTCGAAGCCCAAGATTGCTTTCGCATGCTGCAGGAAACCGGCATCGATGGCGTGACCGTCGCTCGCGGGGCGATCGGCAACCCCTGGATTTTCTCGCAGTGTGCCGCATTGGCCGATGGCAATCCCCTGCCGCCACCGCCGACAATCCACGATCAAGCCAGGGTCATGCGTCAGCATTTTGATCTGTGCGAGCAAACCTACACGCCCGAGCGGGCGCCGCTGTTGATGCGGAAGTTCTGTATCAAATACACCGCCAGCCACCCGGATCATAAAACGGTGCGTGAATCGTTCATCCGCATCCGAACTCGCGACGAATTCGAATCCGTGCTCGCACGCCACTACCAAACCGATGGGCCCGGCCAGTACCTGCCGCGTGAAGTTCACGGGTCGCAAGAAGAATGCTGAACATGCAGGGGATTTTGGTCCGCGAATCCCGCCGATCCCGTTGGCTGTGCTAAAACACGCGTGCCAACTTCAACCCTATGACCGCCAACGCTGTTTTTCCGTTTTATGAATTTGCTTGACCGTATCGACCGGATCGTGCGACCGATCGCGATCCCCAATCTGACGGCGCTATTGGTGGGTTGCCAGTTTGTGTTCTGGATTTTCAGCCTGGTCGACCCGACGATGGTTGGAAGAGGCCAATTGGTTTGGGACGCCGTTCTGGCTGGCGAAGTATGGCGGTTGGCGACATTCCTGTTGATCGCCCCGACTAGCAGCCCGATCTTTGCGATCTTTTACTTCTATCTGCTGTACATGATGGGGACGGCGTTGGAACAGCAGTGGGGGATCGTCCGCTACTGTTCGTTCATCTACATCGGTGTGTTTTTAACCATCGCTGCAGCGGCGGTCGCCCATGATCAGGTCGCGACCGGATTGTTTTTGTATGGCACGATCTTTTTAGCTTTCGCCACCTACAACCCGAATTTCGAATTCTTGTTGTTCTTTGTCTTGCCGGTCAAAATCAAATATCTGGCTTGGCTACAGATCTTCGTCTACCTGTTGACCTTTGTGGCTGCGTCGCTGGGCGGCAAACTGATGGTGGTTGCATCGGTCAGCAACTACCTGATCTTCTTTGGTCGCGAATTGCTAGGCAAAGGCACCAATGCCCGCCGCCGCATGAGCCACAAGAAAAAGGAAAAGGCACAGACGAAAACGCCGCGGCACGTCTGTCACACCTGCGGAATCGACAGCAACACGAACCCGGAAGCTGATTTTCGCTACTGTAGCCAATGCGATGGCCACTACGCGTATTGCCAAGACCATCTTCGCGACCACAAGCACGTCAACCAAAACGCACGCTAGATATCCGATTGGATTTGCAGGACGGTTTCCTGCATCGGAGTCCATGACGATCGAAGTGGATAGCGCGTTCTTAGTCCTTGACCTGCAATCGGACGACGCTGCCGCTGACCGATTCCAACGATTCGATCTCTTCGGTCGCTCGTCGTGCCGAGCCCGCGGTGGCCGCGTGCGTCATGATGACCAGCGTGACCGGGTCGACCTGAGGCCCATCTTCGGTGTTCTCGTGCTGGATCACCGACGCGATCGAAATGTCGTGCTTGGCTAGGACTGCGGCGATCGCCGCCAGCGTGCCAGGATGATTCGAAACCGGCAACCGGAAATAGTAGCGTCCTTCGATCGTGTCCGCGTCGCGCAATTTGACTCGCGGCGGCTGGTCGATCGAAAAATATTCCAGCGTTTGGAAAGTCAGCCGGGTTCGGCCAACGGCAGTGTCGATCAGGTCGGCTACCACGGCCGAAGCCGTCGGCATTTGGCCCGCACCCAGACCATGATAGAACACCGGTCCGACCGCGTCGCCGATCACTCGGATCGCGTTGTAGGCATCGCGAACCTCGGCAAGCGGCGTGCCCTTTTTGACCAACGTCGGGCCAACCGAAAGTTCCAGCCCGTCTTCGGCAAGCTTGGCCGATCCGATCAGTTTGATCCGGTACCCGAGTTGTCGGGCGTATTTCAGATCGTCGGCGGCTAGCCCGTCGATGCCAACTTTAGGGATGTCGGCCCAGTCCACCGTAGCGCCGAACGCCAGGTGCGACAGGATCGCCAATTTCTGTGCCGCGTCGGTGCCGTCGACATCCATCGCTGGGTCGGCTTCGGCGTAGCCCAGCTTCTGGGCTTGGCGGACGACGTCGTCGTAGGATGCGCCGCGTTCGTCCATCTGGGTGACGATGAAATTGCTGGTGCCGTTCAGGATGCCTTCGAGCGACACGATCTGGTTGGCCGACAAGCATTGGCTGATGTTGGCGATGATCGGGATGCCACCAGCCACGGAGGCTTCGAACGCGATGCTGCGACCGAGTTCCCGAGCCCGCGTGAACAGTTCCGGACCGTGCTGGGCCAGCAGAGCCTTGTTGGCGGTCACGATGTCTTTGCCGGCTTCCATCAGGTCCAGCATGATCTGTCGTGCCGGTTCCAGGCCGCCAATCAGTTGGGCGACAACGGTGATTTCTGGATCGTCGATGACTTCCTGGATCGAATCGGTCGCCACACCGTCCGGCAGTTCGATATCCCGCGGCTTCGAAAGGTCTCGCACGACGGCCTTCTTCAGCCACAGCGTCCGACCGGCATGCCGCGAGGTGCGGTCGCCATGATCCAGCAATAAACGGGCGACTCCGGTACCGACCGTGCCCATTCCGACGATAGCAATGTTGGTTTTTTCCATGCTGGGGATCTTAGTCAAGCGAAATGAAGTCTGCGACCCGGGCCTGTTTGAATCGCTGATTGATTTTGGGAATCCGGCCAGTCGCCGCGGACAGCAGAGTCGCCGCGGACAGCGAAGTAGGCCGGAACAAGGAGCGAAGCGACGCCGATCCGGCAATCACGCCGTGAGAGAAAAACTGCTGGGCGAGAGTTACGGCTGGGCGAGAGTTACTGCTGGTTGCCGGGCGTTGCGAAGGGGGCCAGAGTCGCTGCGGAACAGCGGTCTTTTGCCGACCGTTTCTGCGGGGGCGGAGCGGATCCAACGGGGCTGGTTTTCCATAGGTTGCATACCCTCTACAGATGGGTAATAACGGCGAACCATTTTGATGTTGGCATGCCGCCCTGGCTCTGGCCCACCCCCTGAAACGAAAGCGATCTCCCGATGGACGGTCTCAGCTGGTTTGCACTGGCGATCATCTTTTTTGTGATCCTGACTCTGACCTACGGCATCGTCGCCATTCACGACATCCCGTACAAAATCGCCAAAGCCCGCAACCACCCGCACGCGCAGGCGATCCACACCGGTGGTTGGGTCAGCCTATTCACGCTCCACGCAATCTGGCCGCTGCTGTGGATCTGGGCGACCGCGTACGACCCCAGCCAGGGCTACAGCGGCAGCGACAACCGTGCAGAGTCGCCTGCGGAGAAGAAGCGTGAAGTCAAACGGCTGAAGGCAAGAATTGCCGAACTGGAGTCTGAGATCAAAACATAGGCTCTGACCAGCACCTGAGTTCCTGGTCGTCGCAACGGCGACAGAGCCGACGTTTGATTCACGGACTTCTTCCCTCCCAATCCGGCCACGCAGCGTTCTAGAATCGAACTCCAGCGACGATTCGCCATGTGGCGGCGCCCCTAACATTCAGCAAAGTCTCATGGACCTGTTAATCATTCTGACCTACGCGGCGATCGTCTTTGCGATTTTTAAAGTGTTCAAGGTCCCGGTCAACGGATACACGATTGTCACCGCAGCCTTAGGCGGATGTGCGATTCTGGCGACGCTGTTGCTGCTAATGAATTTCAACCATCCCTACACGAAAGTTGGCAGGTTCTATTTCCATACCACCCCGATCGTGCCTCAGGTGAAAGGCAAGGTCATCGAAGTCGCCGTCACGGATTCGCAGCATGTGAAGGCTGGCGATGTGCTGTTCAAAATCGATCCGGTTCCCTATCAAGCAGCGGTGAAGCAGAAACAGTCGTTGGTCGCCAACGCCAAGCAGCGGGCCAGCGAACTGGATGTCGATCTGGTGTCCTACCAACAGGCGTATCAGGCAGCGAAAGCAGAACGGGATGCCGCCAAAGATACTTACGACCGAAACAAGGAACTGGTCACCAGCAGCGCCGTCTCTCGATCCGAATTTGAACAATCAAAGCAGAGCTTTTTCTCTGCCGATGCCCGCGCCAACCAAGCGAAGGCGCAAATGGACCGTGCCGAGATCGCCAGCTTGTCGAAGATCGATGGTGTCAACACCGACGTGCTTGATGCCGAAGCCCAGCTCCAGATCGCCCAGTTCAACCTCGACGAAACGACTGTTCGGGCACCCACCGATGGCACCGTTTTGCAAGTGATGTTGCGACCGGGCATGATGGCCGTGCCGATGCCACTAGCGCCAGCGATGATCTTCCGCCATGACGAGGATCACGTTTTTGTCGCATCGTTCCTGCAGAACAACGCCCAACGGATCGAGTTGGGGGCCGAGGTCGAGGTGATCCTGCCCGCCGTGCCCGGCCGCTTTTTCAAAGGCACCGTTCAAACACTCAGTGCCGCCGTCGCCCAAGGACAACTGCAACCGACCGGGAACCTTGTCGATGCGGATCAGATCCAAGGCGAGGGACGCTACAACGTGGGGATCGCGTTCGACGAAGGCGAACTGGACGGGTTCCCCATCGTGCCCGGTTCGACCGGCCAAGTCGCCGTCTATAGCGAACACATGCATCACCTTTCAGTCATGCGACGAGTGTTGATGCGAATGAAATCCTGGACCAACTACGTCTTCTCCGACGGTCACTAGCCGGGCACCGCTGGCTCGGATCAGCCGATGGGCGATTGGGGACATCCCCAGTTGTCTGGTCGACCTGAATCAGCAGTTCCGAAACTTAAACTCGAACTCGAACTCTCGTCCTATTGCAGCGTCGATGCGCGCAAGCCGACCGTTCGATCGGCATCGCGAATGCCGATGCGGATCGAGGTGAGCTCCAGCGTCCTTTGGGGAGTGGAAAAGAAGTTCGAGTTCGAGTTTAAGTTCGAGTTTAAGTTGTTGCAGGTCGCCAGGGTTCTTTCAGTTGTTGAGCCGATGGGCGATAGCCCCGGTTATTACGCGACGAAACCGAGGCCATCGCCTATCGGCTCATTGAAGCGGCAAACATCGATTGGGGGCATCCTCATCATTCCTGGTCGACCTGAATCAGCAGTTCCAAAACTTAAACTCGAACTCGAACTCTCGTCCTATTGCAGCGTCGATGCGCGCAAGCCGACCGTTCGATTGGCATCGCGAATGCAGATGCGGATCGAGGTGAGCTCCCGCGTCCTTTGGGGAGTGGAAAAGAAGTTCGAGTTCGAGTTTAAGTTCGAGTTTAAGTTGTTGCAGGTCGCCAGGGTCCTTTCAGTTGGTGAGACGATGGGCGATAGCCCCGGTTATTGCGTGAAGAAACCGAGGCTATCGCCTAACGGCTCATGAAAGCGACAAACATCGATTGGGGCATCCCCATCATTCCTGGTCGACCTGAATAAGCCGTTCCGAAACTTAAACTCGAACTCGAACTTAAACTCGAACTTTCGTCCTGTTGCAGCGTCGATGCGCGCAAGCCGACCGTTTGATTGGCATCGCGAATGCCGACTCGGATCGAGGTGAGCTCCCACGTCTTTTGGGGAGTGGAAAAGAAGTTCGAGTTCGAGTTTAAGTTCGAGTTTAAGTTGGTTGCAGGTCGCCAGGGTTCTTTCAGTTGTTGAGCCGATGGGCGATAGCCCCGGTTATTGCGTGAAGAAACCGAGGCTATCGCCTAACGGCTCATGAAAGCGACAAACATCGATTGGGGCATCCCCATCATTCCTGGTCGACCTGAATAAGCCGTTCCGAAACTTAAACTCGAACTCGAACTTAAACTCGAACTCTCGTCCTGTTGCAGCGTCGATGCACGCAAGCCGACCGTTCGATCGGCATCGCGAATGCCGACTCGGATCGAGGTGAGCTCCCACGTCTTTTGGGGAGTGGAAAAGAAGTTCGAGTTCGAGTTTAAGTTCGAGTTTAAGTTGGTTGCAGGTCGCCAGGGTTCTTTCAGTTGTTGAGCCGATGGGCGATAGCCCCGGTTATTGTGTGAAGAAACCGAGGCTATCGCCTAACGGCTCATGAAAGCGGCAAACGGCAAAATGGGGGCATCCCTCATCATTCCTGGTCGACCTGAATCAGCAGTTCCAAAACTTAAACTCGAACTCGAACTTAAACTCGAACTTTCGTCCTGTTGCAGCGTCGATGCACGCAACCCGACCGTTTGATTGGCATCGCGAATGCCGATGCGGATCGAGGTGAGCTCCCGCGTCTTTTGGGGAGTGGAAAAGAAGTTCGAGTTCGAGTTTAAGTTCGAGTTTAAGTTGGTTGAAGCTAGCCAGGGTTCTTTCAGTCGGTGAGCCGATGGGCGATAGCCCCGGTTATTGCGTGAAGAAACCGAGGCTATCGCCTAACGGCTCATGAAAGCGGCAAACGGCAAAATGGGGGCATCCCTCATCATTCCTGGTCGACCTGAATCAGCAGTTCCAAAACTTAAACTCGAACTCGAACTCGAACTTAAACTCGAACTCTCGTCCTATTGCAGCGTCGATGCGCGCAACCCGACCGTTTGATTGGCATCGCGAATGCCGATGCGGATCGAGGTGAGCTCCCACGTCTTTTGGGGAGTGGAAAAGAAGTTCGAGTTCGAGTTTAAGTTCGAGTTTAAGTTGGTTGAAGCTAGCCAGGGTTCTTTCGGTTGGTGAGCCGATGGGCGATAGCCCCGGTTATTGCGCGACGAAACCGAGGCTATCGCCTATCGGCTCATGAAAGCGACAAGCCGTTTTCCAGCTAGGGCCATTCGTAGCTGCCGCCCACCGAGGCGCCGAACCCGAGTGCTCGTTGCCATGCACCGTTTAGGCTGATGGAATAATCGGCGACGCACTGTTTCATCAGGACGCGAAAGTCCGTCATCGTTTCCACGAATCTGGCTTGCCCGTCCTGGCCTGGGATGAAAGCGATGAATTCCATCTCCACTTCGAATACCTGCGGGCGTCCCGTCTCGTCGCTGTGGTGAACCATGTTGCCACCGGTGTATCCCGCTGCTCGAATCGCCGCGTTCAGACGATCCTTGACCTGAATCCCGCGGCCGGTGATGTTTCCCAGGTTGGCGTCTTCGTGCTTTGCGAATGTTTTGTACGAAAGGGGCCTTCGTTCGGATTCAGGAACCGGTCGACGGTCCAGACCGCGTGGCTTGTAATCGGAAGCGGCTGGCCAGATTCCCCATAGGTCATAATCGCCCGTCATCGCTGAACGGTAGGTTCCGCGAACGCCGGCGGGACAATCGGGGTCGACCAGTGCCATCACCGGTAGCAACGCACCGTCGTTGCCAGCGGAGGATCGGGCCGTTGGTGAGCTGGGCATCGCCGTTTGGTTGCGGTCGTAGCAAACTGCCCACATGTGCAATCCGTTGGAACCAGGCACACCACTGATTTTTCGTTGCAGCACGAACTGCATCGTATTCCTGCTGTCCCGCGGGTGGGCCGAGTACACCATCGCATTGATGTTCCCGCCAATGCGATTCATGCACCCCAAGGATTCCAATTCCTGTCGTCGCCGGTCAGTGATGTAGACAGGCATCTCGCCCGCGCCGTGCGACAGGGCCTTGTGAGTGGATTGGCGCTGCGAGACAACCGCTTTGGCGCCGTTCTTGCTAAACCTCGGATCGCTCAGCACGAACCCCGCCATTGGTCCCCAGTTGCAGGATTTCGTTTTGACCTGGAACCCCTTCGATGCGTAATTTTCCAGGATCAATCCGGTGGCGTAGATGCCCACCGATCGAGACGCGATCATGCAGTTCAGGGCATTGGCGATTTGCTGAAAGCACCCAGCGTGTGACAGGGGCATCCCGGACCGCTGGGACGCTGTGAACGTGTTTTCGATCATTTTTCATCCGTGAATTCGCTGTTATAGGCTGCCGCAATCCAGCCCCCTTCCCCTTTTTGTGAAGGGCTCACTCCCACGCCCGGCCTAGGGGATCCCATCATTGGGTTCCCATTTGAGTGTCGGCAAAAGCCAGGTATTGCTGCCAATCGTAGGCCGTGATCGCGTGGTCGCCGGTTCGCAGATGATACCCGATCGTCGTGTGGATGGGGTGGTCCGGCTTGGGCATCGATTGCGTGGACAGGGCCGGCTTGCCGAACATTTCGTACACCGGGCTGGCATGCTTTGCAGCCAAGAATTCGCCTTTGGGATCGGCCCAGCGATCGTTGGTGGCGCTGGCGACGTAGAGCGGTCGAGGCGCGATGAGAGCCAACAACATATGCTGGTCCACCGGCAATTCGTCTTCGCGATTTTCGTATTGGCGATGGTTTTTGCAGAACCAATACGAGATCGGTTTCATCATGTGGTGGATCCGTTCGCCATAACATCGCCGGTAGAGTGCCGCTCCGCCGCAACCGGAATCATTGCTGACGACCATCGCGAACCGAGGGTCGCGGGCACCGGCCCACAAGGCGGATTTTCCCATTCGCGAATGCCCAATCACCGCCACTCGCGATGCATCGATCTGTGGGACCGTTTCCAAGTAATCCAGCGTTCGTGACAGAGCCCACGCCCAGGCTCCGATCGATCCCCATTGGTCATCCCGCGGAGACGTTTGCCCATCGGAGTAGAACAGCGGATGGACGCCGTCGCTGAAATTAACTTTGTAACGGTCGGGATCGATCTGATGTCGAGCCAGTGTTGCAACGGCATAGCCGCGATCGATGACCGTTTCTAACTGCCACCGATCCGACGATGACCCACGTTCGAATTCGGTGTCTCGCTGCAGAATCGCAGGATCCGCATGGACGGTGTGGTTGCCATTGAAGTTGATGCCCACGAACGCCGGCGCTGGCTCGTCCACACCGTTGGGCGTGTAGACCAATAGATCGATGCGGTACGGATCGGTTCCAAAGTACGCGGCGATCTGGGTTCGAGTTGCTTTTCCGTTCAGTGCATCCGCATCGGACTCGCTAATTTCATATCGGACATCCAGTTTTTGATCCGGGGTCTTTCCGTACACGGATTCTTCGAACATTCGCAGCACTTCGCTGCGGCGATGGTCAACCCATTCCTCTGGTCCAACCGCCTGTCCGGCGTTGTCGACCAATGGATCCGGCAACGTGAATTGCGGGACCTTGCTCTCGTCGTAATTGGTGTCCGCGGGCTCGGCAGCCAACGCCGCAGACCCGGTCATCAACCCAAGAAACACACAGAAGGATCGCAACATGATTCACTCACTCAATCGATGGTGACAGAAAGAAAGTTGTCCGGCTTCTTTCAAAGCATTTACGTTTTTGCGGCCGGGGAGATAACTCGTAAGTCTGGTCTGGGAAACGGTAGCAGGCATGTTTGTCTTCTTGCTTGTTCGTTGCTGCCGATGGGCTTAGAAGTCACGGAACGGGCCGCGTGGTTCGGCGGCGTCCATTTCAGCAAGCCAATGGGCGTATCGATCTTGGACCATCGCCAGGATTTCGGGGCGTGATTCCGATAGGTCATTCTTCTCGGCGATGTCGGTGCTCAGATCGTACAGTCCAGTGTCGTTGCCCATCTTGACCCATTTCCACCGGCCCACTCGCGCACCGATCTGATCGCGGCGTTTCCAGAACATCTCTTTTCTGGGCGAGGGGGTTTGGCCACGAATCGTCGGCCACCAATCAAATCCATCCAGCACGACATCGGCTGGTAATTCGGCACCGGCGGCCGACGCGAAACTGGGCAACAGTTCCAGGCTGGTCAACAACTCGTCATTGACCACGCCCGCTGTTACGTCCCCAGCAGGCCAACGCACGATGCAGGGCACTCGGATGCCTCCTTCCCAAGTCTGCGCCTTGTGGCCCCGCAGCGGTGAATTGTCCGCGCCACCGCTGCCGCCGTTGTCCGAGAAAAAGACCACGATCGTGTTATCCAGGATCTGTCTTTGTTCCAACACATCCAACATTTCGCCAATCGCAGCGTCCATGCAGGTGACCGCCGCGCGGTAGTCGCGGCGACGCGCCTGGGATGTCGCAACCGTTGCCGGTGTCCCGTATCGATACTTGTCGGTGACCTTCGTCTGCACGTCAACGGCTGGGTACAACGTTTTGAACTCATCGGGCGCCTGCACCGATGAACGGATTTCGGGATCCAGTGACGATGAATTGTGTGGGGCGTTGAAGGGAACATACAGAAAGAACGGTTCACGGCCTGCGTGTTCGTCCAGGAACCTCAGGGCTTCGCGTTGGAACAGGTAGGTGCAGTAGGTGCCTTTGTCGGCTGCCGTTGGCGAAAGGCCACGAAACATGCAGTCCACGCCGTACCGTTGGTGCGTGAAATAGTCGATGCCAGTGTTGACGAAGCCGTAGAAGTCGTCGAAGCCGCGCGACGTGGGCAGCATCCGCCGCAGTGCACCCAAGTCCCACTTTCCGTAAATGCCACTCTTGTAGCCAGCGGGTTTCAGCACGGCCGGGATGATGATTTCACGATCGTCCATTCCGCCGATTCGTTCGAAGGTTACCGCGTATTCGTCGGGCGTATAACGGTGTCCGTAATCGGGAGCCTCGTTGCGGATCATGTCATAGATGCCGTTGCGTTGCGGATACCGGCCGGTCAATAGACTGGCTCGCGACGGTGTACAGGCTGGCCAAGAAACGTAGAAGTTCGTTAGCCGAGTTCCCTGATTGGCAAGTCGATCAAGCGCAGGCGTGATGATGCCGTTGCCGAGTAAACCCAGGTCGTTGTATCCCTGGTCGTCCGAAACGATCAACAAAATGTTGGGCGGACCAGCGGCACGAACTTCGGCCACCGTGGCGATCACAGTCGCGGTGATCAGTAAATAGGATGTCAAGAATCGACAAGGAAGGTTCATCAGTTTGCTCTTCGAAAGATCTACAACAGGTCGGTAAGGACACGCCCATGGACATCCGTCAATCGACGATCAATGCCGTTGTGACGGACGGATAACCGAGTGTGATCCACACCCAACAAGTGCATCACGGTGGCGTGGATATCGTAGACCTCGGTTTTGTTGTTTCGTTCTTGCGGTTTGTAGCCCCAGATGTCGCTTTCGCCGTAAGTCCCCGGCCGAATCCCGCCGCCGCACATCCAGTTAGTGAAGACGAACGGATTGTGATCGCGACCTAGGCTGCCTTGCGAACAGGGCATTCGGCCAAACTCGGTCGTCCACAAAATCAGCGTGTCTTCCAGCAGTCCGCGTTGTTCTAGATCCTGGATCAATGCCGATGCTCCTTGTGCCATCCCCATCGCCAGCGGTTCGTGGTCCCGTTTGACGTTTTCGTGGCTGTCCCAGTTGCGACGTGGGTGGCCATTGTCGTTCCCGCTCCAGACTTGCACGAACCGCACCCCGCGTTCCAGTAGTCGCCGTGCGATCAAACACTTGCGGCCAAAGAATTCGGTTTCTGCGGCAACGTTGATCTGGTCATCAGCGACTCCGGGCCCATGCGGCGATAGACCGTACATGTCATGGATGTATTGAGGTTCTGCGGACACGTCCAACGCATCGGTAGCCGACAACTGCATCGCAGCGGCCAATTGGTACGCATGAACGCGAGCCGCCAATCGGTCATCTTCGGGGCGGTGTTGAGCGTATTGTTGGTTCAGGTTGGCTAACGCGTCTCGGCCGGCCAGTTCCGTGGCGGAATCGATGTTGGCGTCCGCCGGCGGAAACAGATTGGCGATGGGATCATCACGCCCCGGTCGGATGACGGTCCCTTGATGTTCGGCGGGCAGAAACGCGCTGCCCCAATTCTTGGCGCCGTTGGATGCCAGTCCACGGTGGTCGGGCAAGACGACAAAACTGGGCAGGTTGTCGTTTTCACTTCCCAGCCCATACGACACCCACGACCCCGCACTTGGGAATCCGGGCAGGTTGAAACCGGTGGTCTGCAACAGCGTGCCTTGGCTGTGGACACCGGTCTTGCCGACCACGTTGTGGACAAAGGCAATCTGATCGGCGACTTTCCCAAGCGGAGCCACGATGTCGCTTAACATCTTGCCCTGATCGCCATAGGGGCGGAATTTCCATGGGCTGCCCATGGTCGCCCCCGGCGTGCTCTGAAACAGTTCGACCTGTTCGCCCGGATCCCAAGGGTCGCCATGGTTCTTGGTCAGATAAGGTTTGTGGTCAAACGTGTCGACGTGGCTGGCGGCCCCCGCCATGAATAACTGCACGACCCGCTTCACGCGAGGCGGGTGATGGAACGCGGTGGATGCACCGGCCCCCACGGCCTTCTCTTTGCGCAACATGTCCGACAACGCAAGTCCAGCGAATCCGCCGATGCCCTGTTTCAACCAAGTTCGTCGATTGGGTTGCAAGTTATTCGACATAGGTAAACTGACTTGAATTCATGAGAACGCGGCCCAGGGTTGAACCACCTTGTTGCTGAAGCAGTGGCACCAACACGGACCGTTCACTGTCCGTCGGACCGCGGCCCCAAGCTTCGCGACATGCCCACTGGACAGCCGACGGTGCAGACGAAAACGATTGGGATTCCAGGCGAGTGGCGAATTGGTCCGCCATCGCGATCGACAGCCGACTGTTCCACTGGGTCAGTGCTTGCAGCGACGTTGTGGATTCGTCACGCATTGGAACACTGATCGATGGGTCGGCGCAGTCAAGGGTCGTCAGCATCGGTTGTGGCTGGGAACGGACCACAAATCGGTAGATGCTGCGGCGATGAGAGCGTGGGTCAAGTGGGTCGTGCAAGTGGTATTCGAAGTGTGGCGAATGCTGAGGTTTCTCGACAACAAAATCCTGGAAACTTGGCCCGCCCCGCGGTTCCATTTGCAGCACCCCGGCCAGCGACAGCATCGAATCACGCAGTTCCTCGGCGCTCAGACGGCGGCGGTTGGATCGCCAAAGAAAGGCATTGTCCGCATCGATGTTCGCATTCGCTTGATCGGTGTCCGTCGCTAGGCGATAGGCGTCGCTGGTGACCAATAAACGAACGATTGATTTCAACGAGTGCTGTGGATCATCTCGCAATCTCGCGGCAAGGTAATCCAGCAATTCAGGGTTGGACGGTTGCATTCCCATTCGTCCGAAATCGTTGGGAGTGCCGGCCAGTGGTTGTCCGAAAGTCCATTGCCACAGACGGTTAGCAATCGTCCGCCAAGCCAGCGGGTTGTCGGGTGACGACAGGTACGTCGCGAGTGCCGCACGAGCGGCTTGTTCGTCCTGGGCGGCAATGTCCGCGAAGGGTTCCGCCGCGTTTGTCCAAAACTTCGGTCCGTTCGGCAACATCGTGTCGCCGGGCGAACCAATGTCGCCTCGATGCAACAGACGGATCGTTCGCGGTGCCCCGTCGGTCGCGATGAATTTCCCCGCGGATTTGAATTGTGTGGCCGCGGCGTAGACGTATTCGCCCTGGGGAAACTGACTGATCTTTGTCTCCAGTTCCAAGCGGCGCTTGTGAATTTCGGACAGTCGAGCGGTGGCATGCCGGTCTTCGGCTTGGGCGGACAACTGCCGCCGTGTGAGTTGCAGTTCCCGCAATTCCTGTTGTGCGGCGGGATCGCTCAGTTCTTGGTGGTAGATCCCGTCGATCAGATTGCTTCGTCGCCACCGATCGCCCGATTCAATCGAATCCAATGCGGTGATCGACGCCTTCACATCACGGTCGAGATCAAATTCCAGTTCCGCTAGCGCAAAGATGAAATCACGATTTCGCTCGGCCAAATGCGTGGCTGTCACGCGGACGTATCGCACAGGAGGATCATCGACCAAGATCGGAACGGGTTTTAGTCCGGGGTTCGGTTGGTCGGCCTGGGTTGCGTCGTGCAGCAACCGAACGGATGCATCATCGAACGAAGGGGCCAGGGATCCTTCGATGCGAAAGCGGACCGGGAACCCAAATCCCGCTCCGATCTGATTGTAGTTGTCAAAGGCGGCACGCAACCGAATCTGATGGACCGAGACCGGTTGTCCAAAGTCGACCTGGACCCATTTGGGGGCTGTTGGCGACTTCGAAATCTGGCTGTGGTAGCCATGCTGTGAAGGTGGTTGCCGGGCAAACTGATCTTGCAAGATACCGATCCGCCGATCGATGTCGGCGACCTTGGGTGGCAAGCGGTTGTTCGCTTCGGTGGTTAGTCGTTGCGTTTCAGTTTTTAGGTCGGCAAGTTCGTTTCGTAGGTCCGCCATCGCCTGCTGCTGGTCCGATGAAAGTCCGCTGTAAATTCGATCGGCACGGTCGACTGCCGCAAAAATCGCTTGCCCCTGGTAGTAATCCTGCATCGTCAGCGGATCGAACTTGTGGTTATGGCACTGGGCGCACTGGATCGTTGTGCTCATGAACACGTTGAAGCAGGCCGCCAGCATTTCGTCCCGATCCAGGTGTTTGGCAATTCGCCCGTCCTGTTTGGCTTCGCCGACTTCGACGTGTCCAATCAGGTCCCACGGCCCGGCGGCCAGGAATCCTAATCCCACGATCCCGTCCGCTTGGCCGGGGAATAGCACGTCCCCGGCAACCTGTTCCTGGATGAACCGAGAATACGGCTTGTCGGCATGGAAACTATCGATCACGTAATCGCGGTAGGGCCAGGCGTTGTTCCGCAACTTGTCTTTGTCGTAACCGTGAGTTTCGGCATAGCGAGCCAGGTCGAGCCAATGGTGTGCGAATTTTTCACCGTACTCGACCGAGGCCAGCAATCGGTCCACCAGTTCCGTCCAAGCGGTGTCGGGATCTTGGTTCCAGGCAGCTTGAAAGCGGTCGACTTCTTGGCTGCCCGGTGGTAACCCGGTCAGGTCGTAAAACAGTCGCCGCACAAGATTCCGTGCCGATGCTGTGCCGACAGGCGTCAATCCTTTGGATGCGTAACCCGATTCTAGGAACTGGTCCACCGGATGTTTCGCGGTTGCAGCGGTCGGCAGGGGCGGACGGGTTAGCGGTCGCAGAGACCACCAATCCATATCGCTGACAACCGGTACGGACAACCTGATCTGTGCCGGCCAGTCGGCTCCCTCTTGAATCCACTTCGACAGCACGTCGATCTGGTTTTGGCTGAGCGGTTGTTCGTCTTTGGGCATCTCCGCGCGTGGCCCGTGCGGAGTCACCAACCGGATCAGATCACTGGAACTGGCGTCGCCCGGTTGGACATGGCCGCCGTCCATCAAGTCAGCCGCGGTGGTTAGCGACAGTCCGCCTTCGGCCAGATCATCGTTATGGCACTGGAGACAGCGGTTTTCAAGCAGAGGTGCAATCGCATCCTGGAAAGAAACCGGTTCCGCTCCATCGGATCGTGCGGAGCAGCAAATGAAACTTAGAGCCGACAGGAGAGTCACCGCAATTAGCGACCATCGGCGAGAGACCTGAAGCACAAGGCACTCCTGGCAAACAGGTGGGAAGGTGGGGGAGGGGGCCCCATCATAACACAAGCGATCTGGCACCGTCGTTTGCTGGATCGTGGGGGGGAGTCGCGAGAAGTGCGATAGGTGATTTCCGGTTCGGTGAACCAAGGGGGCAACCGTTATGGCGATCACGAGCACGGAGCGATGCCCCCGTCGTTTAACCGCGTGCCCATCCAGGCCGCGCGTTTTCAGCACGTGGACGCACGGGGCGATGCCCTATCGTTTAACCGCGTGCCCATCGGGCCGCGCGTCTGGTTACGTGAACGCACGGGGCGTTGCCCACGCGGTTAAACGATTTAGCGCACGGATCGCGTGCGCGGTACATGAGCTCCCCAGTCGTTTGGCTGCGCGTTTGGTTACGTGGACGCACGGGGCGATGCCCACGCGGTTAAACGATTTTGCGCACGGATCGGATGCGCGGTGCATGAGCTCCCCAGTCGTTTGGCTGCGCGCTTTAAGCACGTGAACGTCCGGTGTGTTGCGCTATCGTTTAACCGCGTGCCCATCGGGCCGCGCGTTTTCAGCACGTGGACGCACGGGGCGTTGCCCACGCGGTTAAACGATTTAGCGCACGGAGCGCATGCGCGGTGCATGAGCTCCCCAGTCGTTTGGCTGCGCGCTTTCAGCGCGTGGACGTCCGGTGCGTTGCCCTATCGTTTAACCGCGTGCCCATCGGGCCGCGCGTTTCAGCACGTGGACGCACGGGGCGATGCCCACGCGGTTAAACGATTTAGCGCACGGATCGCGTGCGCGGCGCATGAGCTCCCCAGTCGCTTGACCGCGCGCTTTAAGCACGTGAACGTCCGGTGCGTTGCCCTGTCGTTTAACCGCGTGCCCATCGGGCCGCGCGTTTCAGCACGTGGACGCACGGGGCGATGCCCTCGCGGGTAAACGATTTAGCGCACGGATCGCGTGCGCGGCGCATGAGCTCCCCAGTCGTTTGACCGCGCCTTTTCAGCACGTGGACGCACGGGGCGATGCCCACGCGGTTAAACGATTTTGCGCACGGATCGCGTGTTCGGTGCATGAGCTCCTCGGTCATTTGACCGCGCGCTCTAAGCACGTGGACGCACGGGGCGTTGCCCTCGCGGTGAAACGATTTTGCGCACGGATCGTATGCGTTGTGCATGACTGCCGCTGTCGTTTGGCCTTGTGCCCTGCCTGCGGCGCGTTTGGGTATGGGGGTGTTGGCCGGACTACGCGACTGGTTGTTGGGGATTGCCGGATTTGTGTCGCTTCGCTCCTTGATCCGGCCTACTTTGTTCCTGCTTGCCTGGCGTGGGCGATGTTCTTGCCCGGCTCTTCATTGCGTTATTTTTGGGGGGGCATCCCCGGATTCCGCTGGGGATCCCGACAGCGATGCGAACGTTGCATCTTGAAACGTTCGCGGGCTCTGGGGGATCTGGCTCCGCGGGACTTGGCTCCGCGGGATCTGGGGGAGGGGTGGCTATCCGGCTTCGCGGATGCCTTGGATTCCGATAGACTGTGGTTAGTCATTCCGGATGCTGCCCAGCAGCCCCGGTTTGGATGCCCGTTCGGCCTGTTTTGCGTCGTCGGGGAAGTTTTTGCCGTCAAACTGGGCTCAAAGTTGTGTCCCGGTTGTAAACGACATCGCAAAGACGTCTTGCGCCCGTAGCTCAGCTGGATAGAGCATCGCACTTCTAATGCGGCGGTCGGAGGTTCGAGTCCTCCCGGGCGTATCTTGTCGGATGGCCCTTTTGGCTTTTTTGTCTGAGATTTAATTTTCAGATTCAAAGCCACCGTGACCATCCCTCTGTGGCACCAGTGCACTTGTGGCGTCAGAGCGCCGTGGCATCAGAGCACTGTGATCACCCGAACCACTGAGCGTCAACGAAAAAAACGGACGTGACTTTTGGGTCACGCCCGTTTTGCATTGGTTGAACTAACGATGATTCCGTTGACTAGAACGGGTCTTCAAACGTTTCGCCGTTCGCTTTGGTGCCCATCTTGCCCCAGACGCCGTAAGGGCTGGCCTTGCCGGAGTCGCCCTTGCCGTTGGCCCCTTGGCCAAAAGGAACGATGTTCTGGTCACCAGCGTCTACCGAGTCGGTGATGAACTTAATCGCACCGTCAGCCATCAGGATATGGACGCCACCTTGGTGACGACTGGATGCCGATCCATAGCCAAAGTCGCCGTGGTTACGAAATACGCTGTAACTGTTTGGCGGACGAATGGTGTGGAACTGCGAAAACTGTGGACGTCCGTCTGACCAGCGACGGCCGCGACCGTGGTTTTCTGGGTCATCAAGTCCAGGCGTTGCGTTGCTGGCAACGGTGGAAAGCCACCAACCGGGTCGCAATGGATCCAAGTACTGTTCCCAGTTGTTCGGAGGCAACGCCATGTTGCTGGTGTTGTCCCGATACGGTGTCGTCTTAGCCGATCGTTGCAAATCGTCGACAGCGTTCTCGCCAGCGGCGATCGTGTTGGACAATCCGTCGGTGAAGTCGCGGAACCGTGTGAAGTGACGGTTGCGGAATGCACCCCGACCCCAACGGGAACCAGCTTCGTCACCCCAGGTGCCGTCGCCACTGGAGACACCTTGGTCGTTGATCCCACCGTGGTGCTGTTCGAAGTATGCATCGCCAGCACAGGCAGCGTAGTTCGAAAACGCAACGCGGTTAGGCGCCGAAATCGGTGGATCGCTTGGACAGCGGTAACCAGGAACCTGAGTCAACCAAGGTTGGTAATCTTCGTGCCACGGGTTTGGACCCATGGCTGGAAAGATCGGCTGCCCGGCCTCGGTACGAGTCCGGCCATCACGTTTCAGGTCCAAAGGATTTGAAACTTGTTCCCACAAGCCTTGCTGTTCGATGTACGGCAAAATGCCGACCAACCAGCTAATGCTCATGTAGTTGGAGTGATCGCCGCCGAGTCCCTTGTCTGCCGTTCCGCCACGATTCATGGGCAGCATGTTGTAAGCAGAATGATAGTTATGCAGCGCCAAGCCAATTTGCTTGAAGTTGTTGCTGCAGCTCATTCGGCGTGCGGCTTCACGAGCGGCTTGTACGGCAGGCAACAGAAGCCCCACCAAAACCCCGATGATGGCGATAACCACCAGCAGTTCTACCAACGTGAACCCAGCTCGCGAATGCGAGTTGCCTGTTCGTTTCATTTACAAAGACCTTAAGAATGAGGAAAAGACCGCAATTGCGGGCCCTGGAAGCCCCGGGACCGCAGACATTGCCACTCAGTATGACAATAACTGAACGATAAGGGTAGCAAAATCATCCGTCAATGCAATTGATCTCATTGCTTTTGTGTTTTTACGACGTTTGTGCCTGGAACCAACCCCCCCACGGATGGTGGTCCCGATGGCGGCTTATCCGCCTGTCGAGCACCATTCGCAGCGTAGATATCGCAATTGGGGTGGTCCTGTGCCGGTAGAATTCCGGTCAGCCTACAAGAGGTTTCCAGTCCAACGACGCGGCCATCCGTGGCCGGCAGGTGGACAAAATGTCCATGGTCGTTGACGGTGCAGAGGTTCAGCTAGTTGCCGTACTGCTCTTTTTGCTGTTGCTGCATTTGCTTCATGTAATCGTCTGCAGCAGCTTGTTCGGTCTCAGTTTGAGCTTCCGATTCGTTGAATTCAGGCTCGGTGCCGCCGCCGCCGCAACCAGTGGTGCTGATCAGGCAAAAGCAAAACGCCAAAACGCAGAAAATCGATTTCGTCATAGATAGGTCCTCAGAAAGGTCGCGGGATACTAAGAAAAGTTACCAAATGAAAATGCTCGCTTGAACGCATCTCAATTGAGTGTCCTTGTCTCGCATCTGATCGTCAAGGGTTTCAGCAAAATCTTCGATCCGGTTCAATGGCCTGTCCCGATCGGTCGCCTGGAAAAGTGAATCCGATGGTGGAGAAAGCGCCGGGGAACTCGCTGCACCGCCTAGCGAGAAAACCGGCGGTGGGCGAATTCGCAACACGCCCAAAGGATGGCCAGTGATGAGCGCGACTGCGGCGGTGGCTGTAGTATGATCAACAAGCCTGGTCGCGTTCGTCCGGCTGCTTGGGACCCCCGGCGATTTGCAGACGGTTGAGTTGGTTTGGATGCGCAGGGGGGACCTGCGTTGTTTGTGCGGTGCAGCCGGCCTGCGATGTTGGATCCAGAATGTTCGGTAGGGAGAATCTAAGAGTGACCCGTTGTCGTACGATACATTGCCTTTGGATTGCGTTGGCACTGGTGTGTGTTGGTTGCGGCTCGGAAGATCCGCCATCCGATCCGGTGCGATCGTTGTCGCCCGGAGATGCAACAGTCGATGTCCGCCCGCAGCCTGAAAACTATCGTGTGATCGCTTCCCAGGCGCTAGGCCGCGGAGACCTCGGCAACGCACAAAATTCGATTCGCCAACATTTGCTGCAGCAGCCTGGCGACGCGGTGGCGATCGAATTGGCGGGCGACATCGCGGTTGCGCGAGGCGACATCCAAGAAGCTTCGTCGATGTACCAGTCCGCGGTCGACCTGTCGGATCGCCCATCGCTGGCTCTGCTTCGAAAGCACAGCGAACTGCAGATGAAGTCGAACCGACCGTTCGAGGCGGTGGAAACGCTGCGACGAAGCAGCGAGCTGTACCCGGATGATATTCAAGGTCATTACGATCTGGTCGGGTTATCGGCCATGGTTGGGTTGCCCCAGTTAGCCATCCCATCGTTGAAATGGTTGTTGATGCATGGGCATGGTGATCCGGAATCATTGGCCGTGCTTGCCGACCCGGGCCGTGTCGAACCGGACAGTGAAATGTGTCTGAATTTGATGCAGCGGGAACCGACGGATCGGAGGCCAGAGTTTTGCCTGGCGCAACGGGATGCATCCCAGATGGATTGGCAGGCCGCCGCCGATCGGCTGGGAAAGGTATCCCTGCGCCACCCTGAATTTGTACCGGCGTATGCATGGCTCGGGTTAGCGCTAGCCAGGAGCGGCCGGTACGACGAAATTCCGGATTGGGCAAAGCAGATGCCTGATGGTGCCCCGACGTTCCCCGAATATTGGATTGCTATGGGGTTATGGGCACAGTCCCAGGGGCGATACGAAAGTGCCGCACGCTCGTTCTGGGAGGCCCTCAATCACGACCAGATGCGGTACCCCGAAACGCTGACCTCTTTGTTGGTTTGCCTGAAACAGATGGGGCGCGATAGCGACGCTGAATTGGTCGCCGATCAGATTGTCCGGCAAACCAGTCTTCGTGATGCCTTGGCGATTCATTTCGAACGAAAAAGCAATTCGCAAAAGAGTGCCTTGAAGGTTGCCGAGGCTCTGGTCGCACTGGGAAGGATTTGGGAGGCCGAGGGCTGGGCTAGGTTGGCAACCGTGTTGCCCGATGATCACGTTGATGATTTGCGAGATCGCTATTTGGCCATTCGAAAGGGATTGTCGAAACAGACGCCATGGCAACTGTCCGGATTCGATATCGCCCAACGAATCGATCTAAGCGGTCTGGCGCTGGTCGATCCGACCCCGGGATCCCCCGGTGTTTTGCCTGCCGTCGCGGCCTCGGCGGCCCGGCTGGACAGCACTCCAATCCGATTCGATGACCAGTCCAAGCAACGCGGGCTGAACCACACCTGTGCCATTGCGCCCGATGCACAGCAAGACGGACACTGGATCTACCAGACCGTCGGTGGCGGTGTGGCGGTGATCGATTTTGACTTGGACGGATACCCCGACGTCGCAGCGGCAGTGCTCGATGGGCAACCCTTGGCAACCGATTCATCGCTGAACGGATTGCATCGGAACATCGCGGGACAGTTCGTCGACGTGACCGTTTCAGCCGGATACCTGGATCACGGTTTTGGCCAAGGCATTGCTGTGGGTGACTACAACGACGATGGATTTCCGGATCTGTTCGACGCCAACATCGGTGGCAACCGTCTGTATCGAAACAATGGCGATGGCACGTTCACGGATGTGACAGAACAGGCAAAGTTGAGCGGTGCAAAGTGGACCACGTCGGTTGTGATTGCGGACATCGATAGCGATGGGATCGCAGACCTATTCGAAGTCGCGTATTGCGATGGCGAGTCGCCTTTCCGTGACGGGTGCCACAACGCGCAGGGCATCTCGACTTGTCCACCATTGCATTTCGAGGCTGCGACCGACCGTGTGTGGAAAGGAGTTGGCGATGGGACCTTTGTCGATGTGACGGAGCGCTGGATGGATCAACGCAGCCCGGGACGCGGGTTGGGGATCGTGGCGGGCCAATTGGACGAAACACCCGGACTGGATTTGTACGTTGCCAATGACATGACCGTGAACCACCTGTGGTCGGCGAGCCAGCAATCCGGGCAATTCGAACTGGTCGAAATCGGCGCGATCCGCGGACTTGGGCTGAACGCTAGGTCGCTGTCGCAAGCTTCGATGGGGATGGCGGCAGGCGATCCCGATGGCGACGGTGACATCGACTTTTTTCTGTCCCACTTTGCCGATGATCACAACACATTCTATGAACAAGTGGGCCCCGGTGTTTGGTCCGATCGATCCCATCAAGTCGGGCTTGCCCAGCCATCGATCAAGCTGCTTGGGTTTGGAACGCAGTGGGCAGATTTCAACAACGACGGCGAATTGGAATTGATACTGACCAATGGGCATGTGGACGACGTCGGCCGCGATGACGTTTCGTACTACATGCCCACACAAGTTTTTCATCGCAGCCGAAACGGATCGTGGGACGAAATCGATCGACAGCAATTGGGCCCGTTCTTTGAACGAGACCATCTGGGCCGCGCACTTGCCATTGCGGACATCAACGTTGATGGCAAGGCGGACGCGATCGTGTCGCATCTGTACGAACCGGTTGCGTTGCTTGTCAACGATTCCGACGGCGCGGGAGCATCGGTTACGTTCGAACTGAAATCGACCAGCGGC
Source organism: Rubripirellula lacrimiformis (assembly GCF_007741535.1). Taxonomy (NCBI): domain Bacteria; kingdom Pseudomonadati; phylum Planctomycetota; class Planctomycetia; order Pirellulales; family Pirellulaceae; genus Rubripirellula; species Rubripirellula lacrimiformis. The sequence continues at coordinate 5,772,606 of NZ_CP036525.1, read as the reverse complement.
CAGCGTGATGCGATCGGCGCGGTCGTGCGAGCCAAAGTCGGTGATCGTCAGGTGGCTGGCCAATTGCTTTCCGGGGATGGTTACATGGCCAGCAACCAACGCAGGGTTCGATTCGGGGTGGGGAATCAAACGGTCGTTCGCGACGTGTCGGTGGATTGGGGGCGGGGCAATGTCCAAGAGATTGGGGACCTGCCGACGGGCAAGAATTATGTCCTTGTCGAGGGATTCGACACGGCGTTCCAGACGAGGGAAAGATGACCTACACGATGCGGAATTGGACGATGGGGCCGGGCTGGAAATCGATGGCTTGGATATCGCGAGCTTCGATCAAGCGAGCTTCGGTCAAACAGGCTTCGATCACGCTGGCCTCGGTTACACTGGCCTCGGTCAAACGAGCAGGGGGCATGGTTGGTTCGGTGGTGGTGTTGGCTGTCGTTGGGTGCGGTGGCGGTGATGATGATTCGGCCTACGCCAAGCTGCGCCAGCGTCAGGTCCAGCAGCAGATCGCGGATCGCAACCAAGATTCGTCACCCGCCGCAGTTCTGGAGCGTGCGCAGGCCAGTTTCAGCAAGACGAACTACACCGAAACGCAAGACCTGTTGCGACCGTTGTTGATCGCCGAGCCGTTGGATCTCGGCGCCGTCGTGTTATTTGCAAAGTGCCAAGCGGCTCTTGGTGAGAAGTTGGCAGCGGCACAGTTGCTGGAATCCGTTCCGGTTTCCGAAGTGGAGGTTCGCTGCGAAGCAAATTGGTTGGCCGCCCAGTGGTTGGCCGACGAGGGGAATGTCGAAGCCGCCGAGCAGCGGTTCAACGAGATTCTTAATCTGCAGGGCAGCGTCAAACGGGTTCATCGTCAACTGGCATCGTTGTTGAATCAGCAGGGGCGTCGCGTCGAGGCCGCTGACCATCTGCGGGCTCTGGCCCGAAGCGGCGATGTCACCGAAAAAGAACTGTTCGCAATGAACTGCTATGGGGACGCATTTGGCAATCAGCCGCCGATGCAGGGAACCAACCCAGATCAGTGGTCACCAGGGTTGCTGACTCTTGTCCGGTTCGTGCGATCCGATGGGCACTTGGATCAGGCCCGACGTTTGATCGAAACGTTAGCTCGCAGGTTTCCCGATTCGACAGCAATCATCGCAATGGAAGGCCGAATCTATTCGGATCTGGAAGACGATCGTGCCATCGAAGAATGGACCACGCGATTGCCCGAAGGGATCGAGGTCCAGCCCGAGTACTGGCACGCGTTGGGCATGTGGCTGCAGCGCCGCGACGAACATCCGATGGCAATCCGTTGTTTTGCCGAGGCCGTTGCACGTGATCCCACCGATCGGTTTTCCATGATCGCAATGTCTCGATCGCTGCAGATCCAAGGTCAAGCCGAAACATCGCAGTGCGTGGCAGAGCATTTCGATCGGTTGAACGAAATGGCTGGGATCATGCGAATCATCGGACGCCAGCGAGGATCTCGGTCGGAACTCAATCGCGTTGCGGCGATATTGGATGAACTGGGGCGACCCTGGGAATCGGTCGCGTGGCGTGAAGTCGCACTGCGAACACATGGCAGCACGGACCGCGAACTGCAACGGGTCCAGCAACAGCGATCGGCGCTGGTTGCCGCTGAACCGGGGCCCGCATTCATGTTCGGTGACCCCGTGACGGCAACCGTATGCGGAATTTCATTGGCTGATTGGCCCGCACCGACCAGGGACAAGCTTGTGCGATCTATCCGGGACTCGGCTTCTGGCCGCGACTTGGAATCGCCCGCATCCGCCAACCCCGCGTCCATTCCGCTACAGGACGTAACGGACGAAATCGGGATGGTGTTTCAGTACGACTCGGGCACCGATCCAACCAGCGACCAGCGGTTTCTTCATCAATTGACCGGCGGTGGGATTGGCGTCATCGACTTTGACTTGGACGGACGATCGGATCTGTATCTGACCCAAGGTGGTGGCGATGCGTACGATCCGCATGGTTCGCTTGCGAATGAAATGTTCCGCAACGTGGACGGCGCGGCCGTGAGCGTGTCGGCCATGGCGGGTGTGGGGGATCAGGGGTACGGGCAAGGTGTCGCGGTGGCGGATTTGAACCAAGACGGATTTGCGGACTTGGTCGTCGCGAACATCGGTGTGAATGTGGTCTTGATCAACAACGGCGATGGCACCTTCCGTCGTGGCGAGCGGGAGTCGGCTGCGTTTGGGGAATCTTGGACAACCTCGATCGCCTGTGGAGATCTAGATGGTGACCGATTGCCTGAGATTTTCGAAGTCAATTACATCGACGATCCCAGTGTTCTAACGGCACCCTGTACGCCTGATGAAGATCTGTGCAGCCCATCCAAGTTTCGTCCGGCAGCCGATCGCGTGTATCGCGTGGGCGTCGACGGAAGCGTGGTGGATTGGGATGGGTTCGAGTCTTTGCCCGACAAGCCTAGCTACGGTTTTGCCGCCGTGATTGCGAATTTCGATCGCAAGGAAGGCAACGATTTGTTTGTCGCCAACGATACGCTACAGAACCAATACTGGACCAGCCAGCGAGACGACGAATCCGGTTCCGTCCAGTTGCGAGAAAACGCGGTGCTGCAAGGTTGTGGTTTGGGGCTGCTTGGTCAACGCCAGGGATGCATGGGAGTTGCCCAGGGAGACTTTGATCGCACCGGCACGCTTGATCTGCTGGTCACCAACTTTTGGGATCAAGCGGCCGATCTGTTCCTGTTGGACGCAAGTGGTTTCTTTACCAATTCCAGCGTCAAACTGGGGCTCTACGAAGACACGCGTCAAACCGTGGGGTGGGGCGCACAGTCGGTCGATTTTGATCGCAACGGATGGCTGGACATTGCCATGGTCAACGGTCACCTTGTCGACCACCGGCATCGTGGGAAGCCCTATCAGATGTTGCCCCAGTACTTTGCCGGATCGTCGCGTGGATTTGATTTGTTGGACAAGGATTCGGCTGATCGTCCCTACTGGTCGACGTCGGCACTGGGGCGAACGATGGCGATCGTCGATTGGAATGGCGATCGCCGACCTGACCTGATCGTCAATCATTTGGATCGACCGGCGGCGTTGCTTCAGAACGTGACAGCGACGGGCAACGCGATCCGATTCGAATTGGTGGGATCGACCAGTGAACGAGACGCCATCGGGGCCGAGGTTCAGGTCCGCTGTGGTGATCAGCTATGGTCTGCATGGCAGACCGGAGGGGACGGTTTGCTGTGCAGCAACGAATCGGTGCTGGACGTCGGTCTAGGTCAGGCGGATGCCATCGACGAGGTGACCGTGCGGTGGCCGGCCGGCACAACGGAAACCTATTCTGGGCTCAGCGTGAATCAGCAGTACCTGTTGGTCGAAGGCCATGGAATCGCCCACGTTGTCGAATGATTCCGGTCCACCGCGACTGCGATGATCAATCCAATCGCGGGTACATCTGGTCGTCATTTTCAACGACCAAGTATCGCTGTGCTGGCTTGGGGTTTTGGAAGGTCTGATGATCCCCCGACGGCCAATGGATCTCGATTTGGTCGATCGTCTCGTTGCTGCCAAGCCCAAAGTGAACGATGGGCTGGTTGGTCGACATCAAGCCATCGCCACCGAATTGCCATCCCGTCCATTGCTGATCACCACAGCGGACCTGGACCTCGGCCCCGATGGCGTCGCGTTCACTGGTCGTTCCCACCAGTTCCAGTTGGATCCAGTTTTGGGAATCGGATTCGTTTTCCAGCAGTGCGATGGGCGCATCTAAGTGATTGGCCAGCAGATCCATTTTTCCATCGTGGTTCCAGTCCAGCATCGCCAAGGTTCGTCCCAGCCGATCTTCCTGCCAATAGGGGCCAATCTGTTCGGATGCCAATGCGGTGAAGCGTCCCTGTTGGCCCTGCAACACTTGCGGTTGCATCTTGTACGCAATCGCATCGTCATCGGCGTTGAAAACGTGGCCGTTCAGCACCGCCAAGTCGAGCCATCCATCGTTGTCAAAGTCGGCCGATTGAGTTCCAAAACCCAGGACACCATAGGACGGTTCGACCAACTGATACGCAAGGCATTCATCGGAAAAGTAACCGGACTTTGATTGCATGAACAGGTTGACTGATTCGCGTAAGAAATTGGTTACGTGCAAATCAAGAGTTCCGTCACGATTGAAATCCCCCGCGGCGACTCCCATGCAGGCTTGGCTGTTGCCGCTGCGCCCAGTGCTGCAGCCGCGGACGATGCCGGATTCATGGATCCCAAACCGATCGTTGTCCGCATCCGCCGCCGCGATGCTGGTCCAGTAATGATTCAGGTCACCATCGTTGGCGATAAACATGTCGTTGCCGTCCTTGCGATCGAAGTTCGCGATCACCACGCCAAAGCCAAGTTTCGGATGTTCGGTCATCGATTCGGCGGCCTGCCAGGGATGGAATTGACCGTCCGCTGAAATCTGGTGAACTCGGTCAGCGGCTGCTTGATACTTTTGCGGTTGGCAGGCCAAGTAGTCGTCTTCGCATCGAACGGTGTAGGCCGTGGGGTCGTCGATGTAATTGATCTCGATCAGCTCGGGCAAGTGGTCGCCACTGAGGTCACCCAGTACCAGACACGAAGTCCAGTTATCGACGTTGCTGATGTTGGCAACGAACTGTTCGCGAAAGGTTCCGTCACCTTGATTGATCAGGACCGTATTGGCACCGATATTGGCGATCACCAGGTCTAGGAATCCGTCCTGGTTGATGTCGCCGGCGCACACGCCCTGGCCTAGGCTGCGGTCGCCACTGCCCGACGGTTCGGTCACTTCTTGGAATTTTGCGTCGGGAAGGCAACGAAACAATTGGTTGGCGGCCGACCCGGTGCGGTCATTGGGGGACCCACCGGACTGGACGATATAGACATCGCAGCGTCCGTCCAGGTCGTAGTCCACCGCGGCCAGGCCGCCACCGTTGACTTGATGCGCATAGAAACCGTGCCCGTTGTCGGGGAAGCCGCTTTGGAAGGCTGCTACCAGCCCCACCTTCGACGCGATGTCTTCGAATCGTGACACGCGATCGGTTTGGGCAACCTGGTTCGAATTTGCACCCGTGGGATCCGTTCCAAACTTTGGCATCGGCCAATCGTCCACCTCGAACGACAGCAGGCTTACGAGGCGAGCGTTGTCGATTTTTTGGGCGGTCGCCCCTGGCTGGCTTTCCCATGCCACGATCGATGCGTGGCGTCGATTCAGTTCGGGGATTTGTTGTTGGAAATCGCCGCCCAGCCGAGCGGCTTGCATGAACCATGCGGCGGATTCCCAAGGGCGAACCAGGGTCTGCAACTGTTCGGCAATCCATCCCGCCTGTTCTTGGTCGGCATCTTTCGCGATTCGAAAGATCTTGTCGAGAGTTTCTAGGCGGTTGCGGATCGGCACCGCTTCCTCGTCACGTCCGAGCGAATCCAAGTGCTGGGCGATACCCCGCAGCGAACCGCGGTCGGTTGGGTCGCGGCGCAACGCCTCGCCGAAGGCGCGGATCGCTTCTTCGTGGCGGTTTTCCAGTGATAGGCCCTGGCCAATGGCGTGCCAGTATTCCGGCTGCTGCTCGATTCCCGGCGGCAACGATTGGGCCCATTGGCGCAGGGCATCTTGCCGGCCGGTTTCTGCGATGACGCGTCCTTGGAACGCGGCAACCGCCGTACTGTCTGGGAACTTTTCACGCAGTTGGGTCAACCGATCCAGGACTTCGTTGGATGCCTTGTTGAACTTGACGTACTGTCCCCGGATCCGTCCCAGCGAGAACATGGAAAGTTCTTCGGCATTGGTAAAGTCATCAAAGGAAACCAACAAGAACGGACCTTGCCTATCGATCAGGCTAAGCGTTTCCTCGGGCCGCACGGCACGCAAACGGATCAGTTGGATCACGTGTTCACAGGCCTCCGCTCGCCGGCCTTGAGCGTTGTAAAGTTGGGCCGACAACCGATGCCCTTCGACGTGGTTGGGGCTGAATTGCAATAGCCGCAGCAAGGCCTGTTCGGCACCCGCAAAATCTTTACAGCGCAAGTGTAGATCGAAGGCGCGTACCAACATGTCCGCCGTGATCGTCGGGTCGCTGGCCGCAAGCTTGATCGCCAATTCAGCAGCTTCGCAGAAGTTGCCTAGTCGCGAATCCAGTTCGATCGCCATCAACAATGTGTCGCGGTCGTCCGGGGTCGCGATCAGCAGTCGGCGTACTTCAGCAAGCGCTTCGGCGTCGCGACCCTGCTGGCTGAACCGGTAGGCGGTTTCCAACGACGGCGGGGTTGTTGCCGGTTTGGGATCGTCAAGCGACGGACTTTCCAACGACTGGTCGGGCGATGGGCCACCACGATCACAGCCGACAAAGCCCAACAAGCCCAAAGTGGTCAGCAGGCCCGCGGTGATCCGTACGACCAAGGGCTGCTGATGTGTACGGCGGTGGGGCGTGCGGCAGAATCGGGCGACGCAATCAAGCAGCGGCAGAGACATTCAATTTGCTCTAAATTCAATACGTCAGGCGTTCGGTTTTAACGTGATCCAGCGATCGGTTCGTTTTCGTCCAGCGGGAAAGCTGATCCGGTTCCTTCCACAATCAGGAACGATCCAGCCGAATCGACGGTTCCAAAACTCTCTTTCACACCGCTTGGCCATTGGATCGAAAGCTGGACATGGCTTTGTTCGATGCTGCCCGTTCCAAAGCGAATGCAGCTTTCATTGGAACATTGAAAACCATTGCCCGAAATCAGCCAGCCGGTTTGCGTGGACTGGTCGCTTTTGATCTGCGCAATGGCACCGATGGCGTCGCGGTGCCCTGTGGTTGACCTTAACCATAGACGGATTTGTTTCGAAGGCGTCTGGATTTGCGCCGAAGATGGGGGGGGATCCGAGGATTGGGTTTGATTGATCAGCAGGGCAACGGGTTCAAATAGATGGGTGACGATCAAATCGGTCAGACCATCCCGGTTGGCGTCCAAGGTCGCTGCGGCGCGACCTAGGTGGTTTGTCGAGAAATATTCGCCAATGCTGTCGCCGGGGACCTGCTGCCAATGGTTGTCATCGCGTCGATTGAAAACTTGAGCAGGCTGTCGGTACAGGCGGTCTTCGTGTGTGAAGTCATCGATGTCGCCGTTGGCAACAAATAGTTCCAACGACCCATCGTTATCCGTATCTAGGAACTGCGTGCCGAATCCGAGCATCGGCACCGATGGCGAAGCGAGGTCGACTTGTTTCGACCGATCGGACCAAACTCCATCGACCACTTGTTCGTAAAACGTGTTGTGGTCATCGGAAAAATGCGTCAACAAGAAATCCAGATCGCCGTCATTGTCGGCATCGCCTGTTGCGATCCCCATCGATGCTTGGGAAAGGGATCGTGCGTTCAATGCCAAACCACGCAGGCTGGCCTGTTCCGACCATCCAAACGTTTGCTCTTCGCTGCGGTCACGTGTCCAGAAATGATTGCTAGACATGTCATTGGCAACGTAGGCATCCAGCCCTGGGGTGGAATCGATTTGGCCCACAACGATTCCGAATCCGCGGCCGGGTGTGTGCGGTTGCAGCCATTGATCCGTGGCGTCGACAAACGTGCCGTCACCGACACCACGAAAAACACGATCGTGCTGAGCTTCGAAGACCAGCGGCGAACAGGATCGGTTTTCGCCAAGGTTGGCGTCGAAGCATGGTTGTTCGAAAGGTGCTTGACCGGCGCAGTACCCCACCAAGAAAATGTCTGCGTTTCCGTCGGAGTCAAAGTCAGCGATCGCCGACGATGTTGTCCACAGGTCCGACGGAAATCCGGCTGGTGACTTGACCTGTGAAAATGTGCCGTCACCGTTGTTTCGGTACAGATGGCTGGTGCCGATGCTATTGGCCAAAATGTCGACGAAACCATCGTCGTTGTAGTCGGCCAAACAGACGCCCTGAGAAAATCCACGGTCTCCGCCCCCGGAGTGTTCGGTGACGTCCGCGAATTCACCGTCCAGGTTTCGGAACATCCGATTGGGGCTCGACGTATCGCTGAACGGATCCCCGTCGGACTGGGTCAAGTAGATGTCTGGCCAACCATCGTTGTCGAAATCTGCGGCGCCGACTCCGCCCGCATTGGACTGATAGATCATTAGGCCCGTCTGCGGCTTCGTGCTCGGGTGCAACCGGCAAACGTGATCCAGCCCCCGCTGGACCGCCTGATCAGCGAACCGGGCTGGGGGCCGAAGCGAATCGGTCGCGGTTCGGCTGGTTGGAACATCGCCAAGGGACCAGTCAGGCGTGAAACTTGATGCGGTGGCGACCAATTCAGCCACGACCGAGTCATCGGCGCGCCACGGTGTGTCTCGCGTCAGCTTTGCACGCACTGTTTTGTACAGCGACTGAATCTCGGCACGAGGATTCTGTTGGATAGGAAGCGCTGCTTGCAGCCAGGTGGTGGATTCCCACAATCGCCCCATCTGTTCGAGACGTTGGGCAACCTGGACCGCGGCGGTTTGGGATTGATGGTTCCAACCCAGCAGCGAATCGACATCGGTTCGCAGCGATGCAACTTGACTGGCACGCTTGGCGACATGACGCGATTCTTCATCGCTGCCTTGTTGGGCCAGCACGGCTGCCCAGCGGGTCAGGATTTCACCGTCGTCCGGGGCACGCTTTGCGGCCAGCGCGTACGCTTGGCTCGCCTTTTCAAGATCATTGTTCCGTTGGTAGTGAATCGCCGCTGCGATCCAGTACTGGGGGCTCTGTTGGATTGGGGGGGGTGTGCCACTGGCCCATTGCTCGATCGCGTCGTGGTCTTCCAGTTCGACCAACACGCGGCCATAAAGTGCTTGGGCAGGAACGAATTCGGGGTGCGCGGCGACCACGGGCGCAAGCAGTTCAGCCGCAGCCTGCCATTCCCCGCGATAGGCCGGCATGCACGCCAACGAAAACTGCGGCCGCAAATCTTGGGGGAATTGTTTCAGCGAATATCGGCAGGTGGATTCGACGGTTTGTGGCCGGCTGAGGTCCGAGGCCATGATCAACAGCCCGAGCGTGCCGTGCCCTCGTTGAATCAGCCATCGCAAATGGACGGCCGCGTCACGCTGCAGTCCGAGTGAAGCTTGGACGCTGACCATCTTTCGACGCAAATCGGCGTCGGCGCCGTATTGTGCAATCGCGCGATCCAGGACAGCCATGGTCTCAAATGGCCGGCCAGCGGTCATGAATTGTTGGCCTAATTTGTCAAACAGATTGCGGGACGGCGTGGGGGCCGCGTCCATCGCCTGCTGGTATCTGGAAATCGCCAAGCTGGTGTTCCCCACGGTGGCGGCGGTGTCCCCCGCCGCTTCCAGTTGATCGGCCGGCATCGCCGGTTGGCCTGTTGAATTGCCGAGCGACGATTCGGATCCTCGGGACGATTGGGGGGCGGTGGCTGATTGGCCGTTTGCATCCTCGGAAAGAGGTTGCGACGAGGGTTCACGTTGGCATCCCACCGCGATTGCAACCACGACCGCGAACGGGAATACCAGAACAAATGGATGAACGCGTTTGGATGAAATGGGCAGCAAACTCATTCAGCATCAGGTCACAGAGGGAAGCATCCGAGCGGTCCGGCGCCGGGGGGGTGGGGCAGGCGTCCGGTCGACATGGCTTTACGGAGGGGGGACGAAAGTCAGATCATCTGGGGTTCATTGTCAAGCTTCCGACGCTTGCCATCCATTCAATTTATGCCAGTCGGGGCAATGGCGAGCAACGCCGCTGGCATTTTCTCGCAATCGCTTGCGTGAATGATTCTTGCCGGTTTGGAGGCAGTCATGTCGATCTGCTGGACGCAGGCGCCGTGGATCGGGGGCTTGCAGGTGACTTCTGTGGAGGGGGGGGGCGTTCGTTGGGATTCGATCGGGAGTTGGTTTGGGGGCCTGCGGTTCGTGGTTGTGCCAACGAATACGCTGTTTTCTCTGGCGAGCTGCGTTTTTGCTGTCCGCCAATGATCTTGGGCGATTCGAGTGGGGGAAAACGCCAGTATTTCGTCGCGCTCTTGCTGAAAAACGGCCGCTCCTGTACGTTCTTCGCTCTCATGGTCGGCCCATTTTGCTTTGGGCGACTTTTCACTCACCAGCCGTCGCTGATGGGACGAAGGGCGAAGAGCGTTTGGACCAGTCTTCTGGCCGCTCGATGCCCTGGAAATAGGACCCGGAAATTGTTTCTGTGGGTCACTATTTCTCGTAGCCCGTGATGGCAAGAACATTGAAGGAAATTGATAGTGGCAAATCCGATCGTCCAAGAAATGATTGAAGCTGGCGTCCACTTCGGACACCGCACCAGTCTGTGGAACCCAAAGATGGCTCCGTACATCTTTGGTCGTAAGAACCAGATCCACATCATGGACATCCGCGAAACACTTCGCGGCATGCTTCGTGCCAAAAAATATCTTAGCCAAGTGGCTGCCGGTGGCAGCCTGATCCTGTTCGTCGGTACCAAGCGTCAAGCTGGTGAAGCCGTCGAAGAGCAAGCATTGCGTTGCGGAATGCCTTTCGTCAGCGAACGCTGGCTTGGTGGAACGCTGACCAACTTCCGAACCATTCGCAGCCGATTGACCCGGTTGGAAGAATTGGAAGAACTGCGCGGCAGCGATCGCATCAACGATTACAGCAAGAAAATGCAGTCGTCGCTGAACCGCGAGTACCGCAAAATGTACCGTAACCTGAACGGTCTTCGTTCGATGAACCGCTTGCCAGAGTGCTTGTTCATCGTTGACCCAGGCAAGGAACGCAATGCGGTTCGTGAAGCCAAACGATTGGGCATCCCTACCGTTGCCCTGATCGATACCGACAGCGATCCTTCGCAAATCGACTTGCCGATTCCAGGCAACGACGACGGTATCCGCAGCGTTGAATTGATCATGAAGCAGTTGGCTGATGCGGTTAACGCCGGCAAGGGCCAACTGGCGATGAACAAGTCCGACGGTGCTCCTGCAGCCGCAGCTGCTGAACCTGTCGCCGAACAAACTTCGGCCAGCTAGGTCGTCGTTCGTCGACGCGATGCCGACCGGTATCATGGGGACCAGAGAATTCTGTGTCCCGGTGGCCGGGGAATTCGGCCGCCATCGAACCCGGACCGTTTGACCTTGCCGTCAGCGGTCCGAAAAGCGAACCAGTGGCCGCTAGCCCAGCCGGGTTTTCAGTGGCCGCGAGGTCTTCGGGAGCTTTCCGATCACGATCGCTTCGGATCCAACAAAACAGCAGAACCGAGACGGCCGTTGCCGTGTCTTTGGCCTAGCAGGCCAGGTTTCTTGCGGACAGCCCGAGTCGCTTGTCCGCCGGCCTTTCGAATCGCGAAAGGCCACACCGAATTGATGATTCTTTAAGTACGTCAGACAAGAAGTAGGAAGAAGAGAAGAATGGCAATTTCCGCAAAAGATGTCAGCGAACTGCGACGATCGACCGGCGCGGGCATGATGGACTGTAAAAAGGCCCTGCAGGAATCCGGTGGCGATCTTGAAGGTGCCTTGGATTACTTGCGCAAAAAAGGCCAGAAGGTCGCTGCCAAGCGTGCCGACCGTGACGCCAACGAAGGCGTCGTGGTTGCACTTAGCGAAGGCAACAAAGCGATGTTGTTGGCGCTCAGCTGCGAAACCGACTTCGTCGCCAAGAACGAAGGCTTCATCGAACTGACCAACCAAATTGCAAAGTTGGCCTTCGATAACAATTGCACCACCAAAGAAGAAGTTGCCGCACTGCCATTCGAAGGAGCCACTGTTGGCGAACGATTGGTTTTGGAAACCGGCAAGATCGGTGAAAAGATCGAAGTCGCCGACGTCCAAGTCGTCGAAGGCGAAAACATCGCTTCGTACATCCACGCCGGCAGCAAGATCGGTGTTTTGGTTAGCTACAAGGACGGTGGTCACGCCGAAGCACCACAGTTCTTCCGTAGCGTTGCCATGCACATCGCGGCCATGAAGCCATCGATCCTGCATCCTGACGAATTCGACGAAGAATTGGTCACCAAGGAAACCGAAGCTCTGCAGGCTCAAATTCGTGCCGAGAACGAAATCAACGAGCGCGAAAATCTGGGCAAGCCACAGAAGAACGTGCCTCAGTACGCCAGCCGTCGTCAGCTGACTGCCGAAGTCATGGCAGCCATCGAAGCCACGATCAAGGACGAATTGAAGGCCGAAGGCAAACCCGAGAAAATTTGGGACAAGATCGTTCCCGGAAAGGTCGATCGATTCATCTCGGACAACACTCTGCTGGACCAAGAACGTTGCTTGTTGAGCCAGTTCTTCGCCCTGGACGATACCAAGACCGTCGAAACGGCGATCAAGGATCTGAGCGATTCGGCCGAAGTGGTCGAGTTCAAGCGAGTTGCGGTCAGCTAGTCTGATCCCCCCTGATACAGCGGTTCATAAAACCTCGTCGACCCCCATCGGTTCGGCGAGGTTTTTTCGTTTATGATGATGGTTGATGCACCCAGTGCGTGCGACGCCCGATCGTTGCTTCTGCCCCACCCGTTCCTCGATTCACACGACCAGCGATTTTCCTATGACCCAAGACGCCGATGGCCAGACCGAAGTTTCACCCAGCAGCGATCTGCGTTACCGGCGCGTTATTTTGAAGCTCAGTGGCGAAAGTTTGGCTGATTCGGGCGGTCGAGGAATCAGCGGCGAAGAGTCCGGCGAAATCGCTCGACAGATCAAAGCGGCGCATCAATCGGGATGCCAAATTGCGATCGTGATCGGCGGCGGCAACATCCTTCGCGGTGCACAATTCTCGGGCCGCAACGCGATGGTCCAAGAAGCGACCGCGCATTACATGGGCATGCTGGCCACGGTCATCAATTCCCTGTCGATGCAAGACGCGCTGGAATCGATCGGGCTGCAGACACGCGTGATGTCGGCCGTTCCGATGGAGAAGATCGCCGAAACATTCATTCGACGCCGAGCGATCCAGCATCTGGAAAAGGGACGCGTCGTCATCTTGGCGGCCGGAATTGGCAACCCCTTCGTGACAACCGATACCGCCGCGGCTCAGCGGGCCCTGGAACTCGATGCCGACGTTGTCTTGAAAGCGACTCGCGTCGATGGCGTTTATAGCGACGACCCCGAAAAGAATCCGCACGCCGTCCTATACGAATCGTTGACCTATGGTGAAGTCATCGCCAAAAACCTCAAGGTGATGGATGCCACCGCGATCGCGCTGTGCAATGAACACGCCAAGCCGATCCTGGTATTCAACTTCAAGAAAGATGGGAACATCGTCAAAGCAATCCAGGGCGAAACGGTCGGAACCTGGATCGGTACGACGAAGCTTCCCCCCCATGGATAATGATTCAAATCACGACGTGTGTTCGCGCCGACGTCGGTGTCGGATACCGTTTTGCCGCTCGCTGTTGATCTACACTTTTTAATCCTACCTCCAAATCTTCTTCCACGAAAAGGATCTTCCTATGGCCACCGCTGACGACACCCTGATGGACGCCGAAGAACGCATGGAAAAGGCGATCTCGGTTCTGCAACACAATTTGTCCGGTATCCGCACCGGTCGGGCGACGCCAGGCTTGGTCGATTCGATCAAGGTCGACGTTTACGGTTCATCCACACCGTTGAAGCAGCTTGCTTCGATCGGTACCCCCGAACCGCAACAGATCGTGATCCGACCCTACGACGCGTCGACGATCAAGGAAATCGAAAAGGCGATTGTGGCCAGCGATATTGGTCTGAACCCGCAAAACGATGGCCGCCTGATCCGTCTGAACGTTCCCGCATTGTCGACCGAAGTGCGTAAGAAGATGGTCAGCCGTATCAAAGAGTTGACCGAAGAATCGAAGATCGCGATTCGAAACATCCGTCGCGATGCGAACAAAGCCGTCGATACCGCCGAAAAAGACAAAGTGATCGGCGAAGACGAACGCGACACGATCAAGGATTCTGTGCAAGAGCTGACGAAAAAGTACGAGGCTCAGGCGGGTGAATTGGCCAAGGGCCGCGAAGCCGAAGTCACCGAAGCCTAGTCCGTTGGGATTCTTCGCCGGCCGATTTTTGGACCGATGATTGCTAGAACATTGCGAACGTCGCCAAGGACAGATGTCTTTGGCGACGTTTTTGTTGCGCTGGTGGTGCCGAAGGGGCCGGCTATGCAAGCAATCGATGGAACGAATTCGGGTGGTCGCCGTCCGGGATGATCGCTAAAAGAAACTTGTGCCTCTCGCGAGGCCGGTTTTCTACAGCGAATCATGGATGATCAGGTCTGATGAAGAATTTTGGACGCGTACTCAAAATCGCCTCGCGGCGTCGCTGGTCGCTGCTAGGAATTTTGATCACTTCGTTGATCATCGCCGTGCTGTGGGGGACCAATATCGGAGCGATCTACCCGTTGGTGGAAGTCGTTTTCGAAGGTCAGTCGTTCCCCGAGTACACCGAAAAGACGATCACGGAAACCGATCAGCGGGTGGCCGACCTGGATTCGCGAATCGCGGCGTTGCAGGATCAAGTGGCGGACGCGACAGACGACGAAAAGAGTCGTTTGCAGGTCGAACTGGAAACCGCTCAGGTGAAGCGGACGGCCGCCACAGACGGGATCTATTATCTGCGGAAGCTGCAGCCGACGATCGACAAGTACGCCCCTGATTCGGCGTACGCGACACTGTTGGTGGTGATGGGGTTCCTGGTGGTCGGTACGGCCCTGAAGCTGACTGCGCTGGCCATCAACCTGCTATTGGTCCAGTTCGTGGCCGAAAAGACATCGATCGAGATTCGTCGGCAATTTTTCCGCAAGGCTTTGCACTTGGACTTGGATTCGTTCGGCGAAAATGGATCCTCTGACTTGACCGCTCGCTTGACCAACGACATTTCGCACGTCACCGCCGGGCTAGGTGTGCTGCTAGGTCGGCTGATTCGCGAGCCGTTGAAGATGGCCGTCTGTTTCGGTGGTGCCATGATGGTTTGCCCACGGCTGTTGCTGATGGTGATGGTGGTGACACCCATCATTGGCATCGTGATGAATTACCTGAGCAAGGCGATCCGTCGAGCCAGCCGAAAACTGATGGAAGAAATGAGCCAGTTGTACGGCATGTTGAACGATTCGTTCGCAGGCATCCGAGTGGTCAAGGCATTCACGACCCAGGGATTCGAAAGAGCCAAGTTCAACGCCGCGACCGAGTCGTTGTATCGCAAGTCAATGAAGATGTCGTTCTACAACACCTTGGCTCGCAGCAGCAGTGAACTGCTTGGGATCTGTACGGTATCGCTAGCGATCTTGGCGGGTGGCTATTTGGTGGTCAACCAAAAAACGCACCTGTTGGGCATTCGCATGAGCACCGATCCACTGACTGTGGGGCAAATCCTGACGTTCTTTGCGTTGTTGATCGGTGCGTCGGACCCGGCCAAAAAGCTAAGCGATGTATGGAGTGGGCTGCAGCGTGGCATCGCTGCAACGGATCGCGTCTTTGCCGTGATCGACAAACAGGTTCGCGTGCAAGAGCCGGCCGTCGCTCGTGAAGTGGCTCGTCCGCACTCCCGCATCACCTTCAGTGACGTTGCATTTCAGTACCCCTCTGGACCAACCGTTTTGCGAGGCATTGATCTGACGATTCGCCATGGCGAAACCATTGCAGTGGTGGGACCCAACGGCAGCGGCAAAAGCACGTTGGTCAATTTGTTATGCCGATTCGACGATCCCCAATCAGGGTCGGTGTCGATGGACGGTGTTCCACTTCGCGAGATGCGGACGCGTGACCTGCGAAAACGAATTGCATTGGTGACCCAGCGTACGGTTTTGTTTGACGACACGATCGAAAACAACATTCGATACGGATCGCCTGGCGCCGATGCACACGCGGTAGTCCGGGCGGCAAAGATGGCGTTCGCGGATGATTTCATTCATCGCAAAACGCCCGACGGCTACCAAACTAAATTGGGTTGCGGCGGGATGCGATTGTCGGGCGGCCAGATGCAACGGATCGCTTTGGCGCGGGCATTCTTGCGAGACCCGGATCTGCTGATCCTGGACGAAGCGACCAGCCAGATTGACTTGGAATCCGAACAGCTGATTCACCAAGCGTTGGCCAAGTTCCTGGTTGATCGAACCGGGGTGATGATCACTCACCGACCGACCAGTTTGGCGATGGCCGACCGCATCGTCGTCATTGAGGCAGGCCGCGTGGCCGATTCAGGGCACCACGCGCATCTGTTGGAACGCAACCGGTTCTATCAAAGCCTGTGCGGAGCTGACTTTCAAAAGGCCGCCTAGGCCTGGCCTGAACTGTCCGTGGTGATGCGTTCTTCCTGTGGCTGGCGCCTAACTGGGGTGTCGCGATTCGCTTCGGCCTGAATTCGCTCGATTCGATGCATGCGATTGGATGCATGCGATTGGATGCCTACGGGCGCTGGGTGGGGGCACAATCGTTGCATTCCGGGCAATCCACCATCCGGGGTGTTCCCGCTAGGTGAGGGTTTCTACCCCGCTGTTTGCGGGGCAGGTGTCGCTGGACTAGCATCAGCAACTGGCATCATCGTATCTGCATCTATTGACGAATCGTCACAGGCTATCCGCCATGAGTCTTCGAGCACGCAATTCAGTTTCTCGTCAACGTTCCAAGCGAAGAGTTCATCGTTTTGAAACGTTGGAGAATCGCCGTGTCTTGGCGACCTATTTCGTTGGATTGACCACGGATTCCGCGGTTGGGTCGGTCTGTGTGGCTGGGGACCAAGCCGGTGCGGGGAACTGCAACATTCGCGCCGCCGTGGCTGCCGCCGAAGCAAACGCGGGTGCAGACACGATCCAAATCGCCGATGGAAACTATCTGATCGACAACTCGTTGGGCAGTTTCGACTTTGCGGCCGTTGATCCGGTGTCGTTGATTGGCACGTCGGGGAATCGGGACGCGGTCATCATTGACGGGACCAGTCAGTCGCGTGGATTCGATATTTTTGGTGCCGGAGTAGGCGGCCCAGCAGTCGACGTTACCTTTGCCAATCTGACCATTCAGAACGCGGTCGCCAACGATTCCAGCGGTGGTGGCGCGGTCGTCAGTGGACCAGACGTGAACCTCGTCTTTGACAACGTTCGCTTGCACAACAATCTGGCTGACTTTGAATCGTTGGGTGGCCCGGGGACTCCGTCGTCCGGAGGTGCCATCCAAGCATCTGGCAGCGTGACCATCGACAACTCATTGTTGGATGGCAACACGGCGACGCGTGATGGCGGTGCGATCGATATTTCGGGGTTCAGTAGTGGTGGCATCTCGCTGACGATTCGAAATTCGACGCTTAGCGGGAACACCACAGGCGATTCGGCCGTCGATATCGGCTACGGCGGTGCGATCCGATCAAACGGTGATGGGCAAATCGACATTCTGCTGGACCGTGTCACGTTGACTGGAAACACCGCTGGCGATTCAGGTGGGGCGATCGCGATCTTCGAGGACAATTTGGTCGCCTACGATCTGACCGTCACCAATAACCAGGCACTGGGAAGCGACAGCGGCGGCGGCGGGATTTATATGGTCGGCGATGGGCCGTTTGGCCGAACATTCGAGATCGTTGGTGGTTCGTTCTTTGGCAACCAAGCGGTTTCCGGTGCCGGTGGTTTCGAAGCGGTCCACTATCCTGGCACCATTGATGGCACGTTGTTCCGCAATAACAGTGTCACCGGTGTCGGGCAGACATTCGATCAGGGTGGTGGGGCGATCGCGCTGATTTCGACCATCCCTGCCTTGATATCCGAAGTCACGATTCGCAACGCATTGATCGATCAAAACTCGGCGGCCGCAGCCGGTGGAATCGCGATCGTTGACGTTGGCGTCACGATCGAAAATAGCGTCATCTCGGGGAATGATTCCAGTGATACGCTGGCGGGTGGAGGAGGGATTGGTGCGATCTCGACACTGGGCAGCACCTTGGCGCTTTCTATCCGAAACAGCAATGTCATCAACAATACGAGCGCGGGGTCAGGTGCCGGGGTCGGCGGTGTCGACTTCGACATCTCCATCACCGATTCCAACCTGATGGGTAACGAAGCGAGTGTCGGACGTGCCGGTGGCGTCGGGCTGCAGGGGCTGTCTCGGATCCCGCGGTTGGACCTGAACCGCGTGGCCGTTGTGAGCAATATCGCCGGTGGTGACGGTGGCGGAATCGCGGTGGACACGGCATCACTGTCGATGCTGAACGTCACTGCAGCTGGCAACGAGAGCGCGGCAGACGGCGGCGGTATCGCCTACAACCAAGTGGATGATACGATCGACAGCAGTATTTTGTACTCGACGATCACGGGGAATTTGGCCGGTGGGCTAGGCAGCAATATCGCTGCGACCGGTCAGCCGATCGCGATCGAAGGCAGCTTGTTTGCCGACGGAACCGGTGCTGCGATCCCTGGAATCTTTGCCTCCGATGGTGGCAACTTGGACAGCGGCACGTCGATGGGATTCTCTGACCCATCCGACCTCAATTCGACCGACCCGCTGTTGGGTGTCTTGGACAGCAGCACATTCGTGATGACGATCCCGCTGCTCGCTGGCAGCCCTGCCATTGATGCAGCGACCAGCAGTCCGATCGATGTCGACGCCCGTGGCGCGACCCGTCCCAACGATGGAAACGGTGACTCGATCCCGTTCCGAGACATCGGGGCGTTTGAGTTCGAAGAAGTGTTCGCCTTTGTCGTCGACGTCGCAGACGATATCGATGACGGCGACGTGACCCCTGGAAACCTCTCGCTTCGCGAAGCCATTCGCTTGGCCAATGCTACGACGGCACGGGATACGATTTCTTTTGGGACGCTGTTCAACGATGCGACGCCTGACACGATCACCCTTGGCGGAAGTGAGCTGAGTATCACCCACAGTGTGACCCTTGTGGGCCCTGGCCAATCGCTGCTAACGATCGATGCGAATCTGCTTTCACGCGTGTTCAGTGTCAGCGGTACGGAAACCGAAGTGGACCTGTCCGGCATGACTCTGACCGGTGGGCGGACCTTCAACACGGGTGGTGCGATCAGCAACGGCGCAAACCTGACGATTTCAGATAGCACGATCACTGGAAACACCGCGGATTCCTTGGGATCGACCGGGTACGGTGGAGGCATCGACAATTCGGGGACGCTGACGCTTGTGCGTTCCACCCTTTCGAACAATACGGCGCTGAATGACGGCGGTGCGATTTCGACATCGGGACCGACGACAATCATCGACAGTGTCATCACCGGAAACAATGCGTCCGACTACGCCGGAGGAATCGCGGTCTTCGACTCGTTGGTGAACGTCTCGCGGACCACGATCAGCGATAATGTTTCGGGCGACAGCGGTGGTGGACTGTTCGTATCAGGCGGCGATGTCTCGGTTTCGGAATCGACCATTTCCGGCAACACTGCCAATGGTGATGGCGGCGGCGTGTACAGCTATGGCAACGCTGCACTGCAGTTGACGAATGTGACGATCTCTGGCAACCGTGCCAACGGCAGCGGTGGTGGGATTCGGAACGCCGACACAGGGCCTGGTGAAACTAGTCGGATCGATGTTTTCTATAGCACGATCGTGAACAACCGAGCTGATGCTGGTGGAATCGGCAGTGGCGATGGTGGGGGCGTGTCCATTGCCAGCGTGAACTCGATCACACGACTGACCAGTTCGCTTGTCGCCGGGAACGTCGTCGGTGATATCGCGGTTGAAACCGCTAGCGATTTGTCCGGGCAGTCTGTCGATGACACGAGCGATCACAACCTGATCGCAGACGCTGCCACCTCGGGCGGTCTTATCCACGGGGCCAACGGAAACATCGTCGGCGATGGTGTCGGTGGATCACTAGCGATCACATCCATCTTCGATCCGGTCCTGGCAAACCATGGCGGGATCGTACAAACACACGCACTGGTTTCGGGCAGTCCGGCCATTGATGCCGGTGATGGCAGTGACATCACGACGGACGCCCGTGGAGTGGTTCGGCCCCAGGACGGGGACAACAACGGCAGCTTGGCAAACGATATCGGAGCCTACGAGGCCGAACTGACGGTGGCCCTAGAGGTTCAGGATGTCACCGTTAGTGAATCTGCTGGAACAGCCACCGTGACGGTGCGACTGCCATCCGCCACGGGCGTTGGCTTTACCGTGGACGCAGCGACGACGGATGGGACCGCCTTATCGCCCAGCGACTATACCAGCACCACCGCCACCTTGACCTTTGCCGGAACCGCCGGTGAAACGCAGAGCTTCACGATCCCGATCATCAACGACGCCGTCAATGAACCCAGCGAATCGTTCACGGTGTCATTGTCGAATGTGGTGGGGGCATCCGTGACCGCGACCGATACCGGCACGGTTCAAATCGCCGATGACGATACGAACTTGCCTGCGGCGGTCGCCGATAGCGCCACGGTCATCGAAGACGGGACTGTGTCGATTGGTGTGCTGGCCAATGATCTGTTTCTGATTACGTCGGATCGAATCGATTCGATCACTCAGCCGTCCCAGGGTTCGGTATCGATCAATCCCGATGGTATCAGTGTCACTTATGTCCCTGACGCCGACTACTTTGGCAGTGATTCGTTCACGTACCGAATCAGTGATCGCAGCGGAGGATTTTCAACCGCCATCGTCGATGTGTCGGTCACGGGGGACAACGATGCCCCGGTTGCCAACGTTGATTCGTTGGCGACTCCGTTCCAAACGACGCTGGTGATCGCTAGTTCGCAAGTGATCGCAAACGATACGACTGGGGCGACCAATGAACTGGATACGTTGGTGGTCGATTCGGCATCCCCGATCTCCGGTACGACGTTGGGCACGGTCAGTTTTGATAGTCTGACGGGGAACATCACCTACTTTCCGCCACTCGGTTTCACTGGACTGGATCGTTTCCGTTACACGCTTAGCGATGGACTGGCGACGGACCAGGGCGTGATCGAAGTCAACGTTGGTGCGGCCGGCTTGGCAGACTTGGCGGTCATCAGCACGGTGTCACGATCCAGCGTCGTGATCGGTGAATCGTTGACATACGCGATCACGGTCACCAACAACGGTCCGTCGACAGCGCTGGGCGTCGTCATGACGGATACATTGCCATCGGGCGTGACATTCGTAAGCGGCAGCGATTCTTTGGGAACTGCGTTGACCGCGTCGGGCGGAATCGTAACCGCCAACGGTGGCGACTTGGCCTCGGGATCATCGGTCGAATTCACGGTCCTGGTGACGGTCAATGCGTTGGCCGTTTCATCCATTACCAACTCGGTAAGCGTGTCCACGACAACGGGTGAATCCGACATTGCCAATAACTCGTCGTTCGCCGTCACCAGCATTGACCCGGCGATTAGCGGGCACGTGTACTGTGATGCCAATAACAGTGGAATCGAAGAATCGGGCGAGGCCCAGGTCGGCGCACTGGTCTTCATCGACTTAGATGGCAATCGGACTTTGGATCTGGGCGAAGTTTCGACGTTGACGGATTCGTCCGGAGATTATTTCTTTGCCATGACGCCGGCGGCCGGCAGCTTCGTCGTGATGGACATCCCCTTGTCCTGTTTAACGATCCCATCCAATCCGGGGATCATTCGATCGTCCATCGACGTTGGCGACTTGGCGCGTTCGCTGCAGACGGTCGACATCGACGGTGACGGAGATCGCGACCTGCTGGTCACTGGCGAATTGGATGAATCGTTAACCTTGTTGGTGAACCAGGGTGGTGTGTTCCAGATGGGAATGCAAACCACGCTCGGCAATCGCCCGCAAAGCGTCGCGGTTTTTGAATCGCCGCTGCTAGCTGCCCCTGCCATTGCGGTTGCCGGTCCCGGAACGGCGGCAGACGGCGGTGGTATCTATCGGATGGACGGGATGCCGTCGGTCGCAGGGCCGTTGACACCGGCCGGCAATGGCCCGGTCGAAGTGTTGATTGATGATTTCGACAGCAATGGTATCCCCGATCATGTCGTTGGATCCTTTCGTTCATCCGATCTGCAGATCTTGATGAATGGGGCCGACACACCCGCGTTGGTGAGCGCTGCACGACAAGTTCGTGCGATTTCGTCCGGTGACATCAACGGGGACGGCAACATCGATTTGGTCGTTGGCGGATATGGATACGAAGGGCAGGCGGATTCCGAGTTGTTGGTTTTGCTGGGCGATGGAACCGGAGAGTTCGCCGACCCGATTGTCACATCGGTCCCGAAAGGACTGGTCGCGATCGAGGTTGTGGCGACGACAGATCCCCGTTTTGTCGATGTGGACGGACCTCTTTCCGTCCCCAAGATCATGGCGCTTTCGAATTCGGGTTCGCTAACCGTCCATCAATGGACCCCTAGCGGAACGTTGGAACGTGTCGAAACGTTGACGATGCAGCCAGGCGCAACGGCGATGGCGATTGGCCGTTTCGATCGGAACGAATACGTGGATGTGGCGATCGCCAATTTGGGAGATCAAACCATTCAGATGTACGCGGGTGACGGCGACGGACAGTTCTCGCTGATCACAACCATCGAAAGTGTGATTGCCCCCACCGCCATGGTCGCCGACGACTTCAATTCGGATGGATTGGATGAATTGGCGGTGTCGAATCTGTACCAAGTGATTCCGGGTGTTAGCAGTGATCCCGATCGGTATGTGGTTCCCAGCACCGTCACGATCCTGCGGCTAGACGTATCCGAGATGCCTGTAGTCGTGACGACAGATCAGGCGATGACGCCCACCGACTTTACCATCGCAACATCGGATCCGTTGATTCGTTTCGATGTCACGGGGGAGGGAGAACTGACCGCGATCGATGCCCTGCGGGTGATCAACCGACTGTCGTTGCAAGATGCCGGCGCGGCGGCTGGCGAACAGGTGGGGCGGCAAGCCACCGATGTCAACGACGATGGGATGACGTCGGCGGTCGACGCGCTGATGATCATCAATCGATTGAATCAGCAATCCGCCCGACCCGCAGAGGGCCAGCAGGCCGAATCGAGCACGCAGTACCAGGTGCTCGATTCATTCGCATCGGTCGATGATAAAGACAAAGACCGGATAGCGTCGATCGACGAAGCGATGGCGACGCTATTCTAAAGTTCCATTCCCGCGTGGCCGGTTAAGCCGCTCGGCGGGTCTCGGTGAAGCCCGTGTTTGGCAACGAGTGGATCACCGTATCGGCGTCATCGCCGCAGGCAAGCACTTCGTCCGGGTGAATCATGCGAGAGATCTTCGTTTCCAACGATGCGGCGAAGGCCTGGCCGATCGATTCGCCCAACATGGACGGACGAAACAAGTTGGCCAGCATGGCAAAGGCCGATGCTTTGTAAGCCGCCGATGATCCACCGCCACGGAAACAGCCGCGAATCGCACGCAGTCTTTTCCCGCGGCTCAGAGACGGTTGTTCGCCTGGGATTTCATCGTCGTCAGCGATGACAGATGACTGATCCGCCAAAACACATCGCCACCCCGCTGTGCGAGCCAGCCATTCGTAGGCATAGGACGCATCCAGTTCGTCCTGCAGATCGCAGGCTTCGCATACGGTACGCAGCAGTTCGCGTCGCCAAAACGATGCCTGTAGGTAGGCGCCGATCAGCTTGGCCTTCGATGCGGGCACATCCATCTTGCCGAAGTCGGCTGGTTTGCAAAGCCGGTCGGCAGTGTCGTGCCAACCAGCCGCTAGAATGATGTTGTCATCGCCACTGCGAATTACCGGCGACACGACGCCAGCGTCAAAGTGTTCAAATTTTTCGATCGCGCCTGCGGTCCAGCCCTGCGTGGCACGCATGCCGTCGGCCAGAATGTGCACGAATTGACCCTGTGCCGCGAAGGCACCGGCATCGACCAGGTCAACGAACCGGTTCGATTCCGAAGTCACGAACCGTACCTCGTCGGACAGTTCGAATGGGTTTGCGTAGCGACCATCATGACATACCAGGATCTCGCTATCTGCGGGCTGATTTTCTAAGACGCTGACCAAGGTGTTCTCGAACGTCGCGACGTCGCGACCTACGGGAATCACAATCGACAAGCGAGGAATCGGAGGGAATTTTGTCACCAATACCATCCAACAAGAGAGGCTGAACTCGTTTCGACGGAGCTGATTTGATCCGCGAATTACTGACGAAACGTCGTCTAGACAGGCTTTTCGGACTCCGCGACACGCATTGTTGAGCCCTTCGCCGACGGGGAATAGGAAACGCGGGAAGTTTGGCTTGGCCCCTTTGAATTCGTTCACTAACCGGCACAATTTGACTTAGCCGCTGTTTCACACACCCCTCGAAAAGCTATTCCACATGCACACACGCTCCCTCGGCATCGACGGGCCTTTGGTTTCAGAGATAGGCTTTGGCGCCTGGGCAATCGGAGGCGGTTGGGGGGAACATGATGATCGGGCGTCCATCGAAGCGGTGCACAAAGCGATCGATAACGGAGTCAACTTCATCGATACCGCCGCCGGATACGGTGATGGACATAGCGAGCGATTGATCGCACAGGTGATGAAAGAACGCAGCGAAGACATCGTGGTCGCCACCAAAACGCCTCCCGCCGATGGACCTTGGCCGCCCAGCCCGTATTGTCGATGGCAGGATCGATATTCGGCAGCCTACCTGCGGGACAACATTCACACTCGATTGACCAATCTGGGGACCGACCGGTTGGATCTGTTGCAACTGCATACCTGGACGCGTGCGTGGAACGACGATCCCCAGCCGCTGCTGGTGCTGCGGCAGATGCGCGAGGAAGGAAAGATCGGGTTGATCGGTGTCAGCACGCCGGAACAAGACCAGTCCTGTGTGATCCAGTTGATGCGTGACGGATTGGTGGACGTGGTTCAGATCATCTTCAACCTGTTCGATCAGGAACCTGCCGCGCAGATTTTGCCCGTCGCGGCGGAAACCGGCACGGGAGTGATCGTCCGCGTGGCGCTGGACGAAGGTGCCTTGGCGGGGAAGTATCCCGCGGACCACGTCTTCCCCGAAAATGATTTCCGACATCGTTACTTTGCCGGTGACCGAATGGCACGCACCGTGCAGCGTGTCGAACAGATTCAGTCCGATATGAAGATCTTTGGTATCCAGGAACAATACACACCGGCCGACGTCGCGCTGAAATTCGTGTTGGCGAGGCCAGAGGTCAGCACTGTGATCGCGGGAATGAGAAACGTGCAGCAAGTCGAACAGAATACTCGCACCAGCCGTTTGAAGGATCTTCCCGAAGACTTGCTGTTGCAACTGCGTCGACATCATTGGCATCGCGGGATCTGGTACGGCGGCAAAGATTGACGTGGACCCTTGGCACGGTGCAGCCGCGGCGGTGATTTTCTCCGGAACGCTATTTTGCCTGTACTTTCATTCTCGCCGAAGTGAACTGAGAATTTTATGATCAATCCAAATGACGAGCTGCTGGCCGCCGCAACCCATGCTGCATCGCTGGGCGGCGACGTGTTGATGCGGTATTGGCGTGACGGCGTCCAAATGCGTGACAAGTCGGAAAACGGAGGGAAGACGTACGACCTTGTCAGTGACGCGGACGTGGAAAGCGAAAACGCGATTGCAAACTACTTGCGAAGCGAGTTTCCTACCCACGAAATCTTGGGCGAAGAAGGTCAGGTCGGCTCCGTCGACGCGGAACATCTGTGGGTCATCGATCCACTCGATGGGACCAATAACTATGCACACCATGTTCCGCACTTCGCGGTTTCGATTGCTTACTATCACCGTGGCGAGGCCGTCGTCGGTGTCGTGCTGAACCCGGTTCGTCAGGAACAATACACGGCCGTCCGAGGCGGAGGTGCGAATTTCACTGGGACGCCGATTCAAGTCGATACGGCAACCTCACTGTCCAAGACATTGATCGGTTGCGGGTTTTATTACGATCGCGGCGCGATGATGCGATCGACCTTGGCGGCTGTCGAAGAGTTCTTTGGGAACGATATCCATGGCATCCGTCGTTTCGGAACCGCGTCGTTGGATCTATGCCAAGTCGCCATCGGACAGTTTGGCGGATTCTTTGAATACGAATTGTCGCCCTGGGACTTCGCCGCTGGGGCGCTGATCGTCACCGAAGCCGGCGGTAAAATCACCGACGCGATGGGCCAACCGTTGACGTTGGCGAAGACCAGTGTGGTCGCCAGCAATTCGCACCTGCACGAAGACATGATTTCCATCACCTCGCGACATCACCCGCAGAACGCATGACCATCCCCATTCACACCGAATCGCCCGCCGACCTGCCCGCGATCGAACCGCTCGACATGTTGGTCATTGCACCCCATCCGGACGACGCCGAACTTGGCATGGGGGGCACGATCGCCAAGATGATTCACGAAGGCATGCGAGTGGGTGTGCTAGATCTGACCACCGGTGAACCAACACCGCACGGCAGCGAAGCGATTCGCCGTCAAGAAACCAGCGTCGCGACCGAGGCTTTGAATCTGACTTGGCGCGGCAATGCGGGGCTGACCAATCGAAAATTGGTCCACACGCTGGACGCTCGCCAATTGGTGGCCAGCTATTTTCGGATCCTGCGACCGCGTTGGATCTTTGCACCGTACTGGAACGATGCACACCCGGACCATGTTGCCGCCACCGACTTGATCGAAGCCGCGCGGTTTTGGGCAAAGCTTAGCAAGACCGACATGCCGGGCCAGCGGTTCCATCCTGAACGCATCTATTACTACTTCTGTATCCATCTGCGAATCGCCGTCGATCCGGATTGGATCGTTGACATCAGTGACCATTGGGACGCCAAGTTGGCGTCGATCCTGGCTTACGACAGTCAGTTTGTTCAAGGCAGACCCACCGATCCGCCAACGATGATCGACCAATTGCACTACGAAGCCGCCAATTGGGGCCGCTTGATCAATCGCCGCTACGGCGAACCCTTCGCAACGAAAGAACCGTTGGCGATGAAGTCGCTTCGAGATCTGATTTAGCAACGATTGCTTCGTGGAATTTCCAACCTTTGGCATCGTTTTCGCTAGGTACACGATGGTGCGGGGGAATGCCGGGGTTGCTGCTGTGCAGCGCAACGAATGCCTATTCCGCCCGTCTTAATCTGTTTCGTAGCGATTGGACAACCTGCCAATCGCTTGCCAACTACCGGAGTTCCCGTTGATGAGTTCGTTCAAACGCAGCATTCTTTCCGAAGACAAGCAGGGCCCCGTCGCCGAAGCGCTGCAGAAATCGCTCTACAATCTGATCGATTTGGCGTTGGTCGGTAAACAAGCACACTGGAACGTTTTGGGTCGGAATTTTCTGAGCGTCCACGAACAGTTGGATCTGATCATCGAATCCGCCCGCATGGGATCCGACGAAGTTGCAGAACGGATTGTGACGATCGGCATTGCGCCCGACGGCCGAGTCAAAACGATCGCCGGCCACTCCGAACTTGCCGAATACGCCAGTGGTTTTCAGACGGTCGATTCCACCATCACCAGTGTGTCCGATGCGCTTGCTACCACCATTGCCGGGCTGCGATCGGGGATCGAGGTCGTCGGTGATCTGGACCCGATTAGCGAAGACTTGTTGATCGGAATCAGCAGCAGTCTGGAAAAGCACCTGTGGATGTTGCAGGCACAGGAATAGTCGCTGTTGCTATGTCGACGGTGATGCCATTGGCGGATCGCCGAACCACGATCGAACCGTTGATCGAGACACGGATCGAAAGTGCAAAACGCAAAAGGCCCGGACGTGTTTAGCGCCCCGGCCTTTTTTTCGTGATGTGATGGTCGGTTGATTTTACTGCGGCAACCGAGCTTGGCTGACGTAGGGGAATTCACCCGTCAGACCTTCGATCATGAAAGCGATCAAGTCCGCTTTTTCGTCGTCGGTCAGATTCAGTACCTTCATCTTGTCGCTCAGGTACTCGTTCTTGTGACCGCCTTTGTTGTACCACTCCACGACTTCTTCTAACGTGGCCTGGCTGCCGTCGTGCATGTAGGGTGCAGTGAAAACGATGTTGCGAAGCGTGGGGGTCTTGAAGGCACCTTTGTCTTTTTCTTCGCGGCTGATTTCAAATCGACCGAGATCGGGTTCTGCCACGTCCATCCCGACGCCCAGGTTGTGATACTGTTCGTCGGTAAAGTTGGCACCGGCGTGACAGGCAGTGCAGTTCGCCTTGCCTGAGAACAGCGTCATGCCACGCTGGGCCGATTCCGACATCGGCATCGCTGCAGCCTCGGCCTTCAGCACGTCATACTTGGCTTTCAGTTCGGGTTCTTCGTCCAAGTATTCCAGGTCTTCGGCGAACGTTTTCTCGAACTTTGCCAGTTGGTCGTAGGCATCGTAGGGCATCAACCCGGTGACAATTGCGCGTTCGAAGGTCGCCAAGGCTTTCCCGACGTTGTCGATATGGACGCCGTCGTGAAAGATCTTTTCGAACTGCAGCTTGTATCCGGGGATCTTAGCGATGGTCGCCACGCTGGCTTCGTGGGTGTTGCCCATTTCGATGCTGTTGGCAATCGGACCGACGGCCTGATCTTCGAGCGAATCGGCACGCCCGTCCCAGAACTGCGCCTTGCTAAGGATGCGGTTGTACGCGACTGGTGAATTGCGACCACCTTCTTGTCCGCGAACGCCGACGCCGAAACGCATCTCTGCGCCCCAGCCCTGTGCCGGGTCGTGACATGACGCACACGAAATGGTGTTATCCGAAGACAAACGTTCGTCAAAATAAAGTTGTCGTCCAAGTTCGATCTTGGCCCGGGTCATCGGGTTGTCGTCGGGGATGGAGATGTTCGCCGATGCGGCATCCAGACCCTTGGGCAATTTGATCTGCAACGTTTCGTGATTGGCAGGGTCATCCAGCCATCGGTTCAGTTGCGCGTCGGTCAGCAATCCGAACCCTGGAATCCCAGCGGTCAATTCGGCATCGCCGAGGGTGACTTGGTTGGATTTCGAGGTTGAATCGGACTGGGCTGGGCATGGCGACGACATCGGCCCGCCGAACAGCAGTCCAGCGCCGCCTAGAATCAAGGTACCAAGGATCGGTTGTTTACATCGCGGCATGAAATCGACTCGTCAGGTGGGATACAGTTGCGGGATATTTTTTGGGGGGGCCAGACCACCGCGCGAAATGCACAGCAACCATGCGGTGTCTGTCCAATGGGTTGGTCAGGCGGGTGGCAGTCCATCCACCGTTGATTATAGCTGACAAACCGCTGGTGTTTGCTGATCAGGTAGGCCCAATTAACCAGCCAACAATTTTGCGATCCGGCGTCCCGTGACGCTTAGCGGCAATTCAGCCATCTGGTCCAACGTGACATATTCCCACGGCGGTGGGGGGGGCGGGCTGCCCGCTGGCAAATCGCCTCCGTGGACGTGCAACGCAATTCGATATTTGGTGACCGCGTGTTTGATCGTGGTCAAGGTAGCGGCCGGTTCGATGATGGATCCAAGTTCGGGGGCCAGTTCCGCGGCGGCGGCCTGTGGCGAATCAAGCGACCGCTGGATCGTGCGTGGGAAGTCCCACAAACCGGCCCAACGCGAACCGGCCGGAATGGGCCGCATCAGAAAGGTCGCCGGCAGCTTTTTCTTTGCCTGTTTGCGAACCACAAACGCAAATTCAGTCCGGCTTTCGTAGACCGTCTTGGATACTTTGCCGGGGATTTCGAGTTCCCATCCACCGGCATGGGCGCGGCAGGTCTTGGCGACCGGGCATTGGTCGCATTTGGGCGCCTTGGGTGTGCAGATCAACGCGCCCAATTCCATGGCGGCCTGATTGAATGTGCCTGCGGACACTTGTCGCCCGGTTGCCGGCGGCAGCATCGCCTCGGCGACTTCCCACAGCAAGCGGTTCGCCGGCGTCGATGTTACATCATCGCGAAGTGCGATCCAGCGACTGAAAACTCGCACCGTGTTCCCTTCCAAAATGGGATGCCGCTGATCACGTGCAATCGACAGGATCGCACCGGCCGTGTAACGACCGATTCCGGGTAACGCTAAGACATCGTCGAACGACTCAGGGAACTTTCCATCATGTTCGTCGACGATCTTTTTTGCGGCCGCGTGCATCGATCTAGCCCGACGGTAATAACCAAGGCCTTCCCACTGTTTCATCAAGTCCTGTTCGTCCGCGTCCGCCAGCGCCGTCACGGTGGGGAACAATTTCATGAAACGGTCAAAGTACGGTAGCACCGTCGCGACCTGTGTCTGTTGCAGCATCACCTCGCTGACCCAGACACGATACGCGATCGGGTCGGTTCGCCATGGCAAAGTGCGGGCGTGCTGGCCAAACCACTTCGCCAGCGATGTGCGCACTCGCCCACGCCACCGGGCATCCTGCCAAGCATTGTCGTGCTGGATTTCGCCAACTGTGACTTTGCCGGCGACACCGTTTGGCTTGCTGGATTTTGCCCCTGAACTCCCGTCCGTTTTGCGATTCACTAGTCTTGGAACTTTCGCAAGATTGGCGAGACGGTTTTGACGGTTTCCGCACGTCGGAACATGATTTTTACAGCGTCGCCGGGCACGTGTCGGTTGATCGCATTCTGCAGATCTTTGAAACGTGTGACTTCGGTGTCGTCCACTTTGACAATGATGTCACCGCGGATCAGTCCGGCTTCTTCGGCCGCACTTTTGGCGACCACGCCGCTGATCTCGCACACGTCAAATGAATCCTGGCAGGTCACCCCCAGGAATCCGCCTTGGCGATGATCGATCTGTAGACCGGGCGTGGCTTCCTGCATTGCCGTTGCTTTTTCCGAACTGATCCCGGTCCCCATCAAGTTCAGCGAAACACGAACGGGAATCTTAGTAATCTGGTCGCCCTGTTGGTCGGTCAGCGGGACGTATCGAAATTCCAGCACATTGATGGGCTTCATCGCCAGCAATGCTTCCATCACTTCGTCATCGACGGTGCCGTCGACAATCGCCATCGATTTCAATTCAGGAACGTTGGTCACTTGAGCCAGCACATCGGAACGAACCGCAGGACCTTTGATGCGAGCGTTCTCGATTCCATCGAGCCAACTTAGCCACTGCAGTGATTTCGCATCGCCCTGCCACTTCTCGTCGATCTGTACCATCAGTCGCGGTTGGCTGATCGCGCGGATGACAAATTCGTCCAGTCCAACGAAGACACCGGCGGCTTGCAGTTCCACCCTGGCCTGCGCGGATCGCTGTTTCCGAATCTCTTCGATCGCCGACTGAGCACGTGATGCGGCCCGGCCGACGGTTTCGGTTTCCAGCTGGTTCAACTTGTCCCATGTCCCGCCGTCTTCGGACGGCAGGTTGGCCATCGCAATCCGAGTCAGCACATCGGACGCTCTTTCGACCGTTTCCAGTTCGCCGCTTTTCATCACCGCGATCAAGTCATCGACCGCCTTGGGACCAGCTTCGGCCAATTTTTGACAGGCTGTTTCGCGGCGCAAATATTGGTCGCTGTTCAGTTGGGTGACCCAGTAGGCGACCGTGCCTTCGGCGCGGCCGTCTGAGACTTGCGGCTTGTCCGAAGGTTCGTCGGCCTGTGCGATCGTTCCGCACAAAACCAGTGCCATGATCGCGATGGGGTGGATCAGCGATGGCGAACACGATCGGCCCGAACCCGAACGACGCCGGTGGAATCGATTCAGCGGCAATCGATTCAGCGGCAATCGATTCAGCGGCAATCGATCCAGCGCCAATCGATCCAGGGACAATCGAAATCGCGGCAATCCATACGGTTCATTTTGCACTGTGAATCATCCCATCCGTCGGCGACCCGGGCGGGCCCCGTGGTGCGTCATCATCGATAACTTTGCGTCCCGCTGTCTAATCCAGAAGTATAACCGTGGATCGTGTCCTGAAAGAACCGCAAAGGGATCCGGCGGCTGAAAACCTCTGGCAACGTTGACCACGTCGCCTGCTAGCGTGGTGGCCAGCGGCTGACTGCCACCGCCGAAGACTCGGCGCAGCGAACCGGTTGCTCGATCGGGCTGCGTGGTGTCCGGCGACCGTTTGGGCGACATTCACTGACACCCTGTCGCCCCACAAACGTGGCTGGGTTGCCGCTGGTTGGGGGCTGTGCCGCGGGTGGTTTTACTGCTGGAATTCAAAGACTTTTAAAGCGGACAGATCCCGGATGACCAGCCGGTTTCCATCGATCGCCAAGTGGGCCCATGAATCCTCGGCGACCTTGTACTGATCGATCCGCTTGAATTCCTGGTCGTCCGCGGCGACCAGCAACAGTTCGCCGGATTCATCCAAGGCTAGAAATCGATCCTTCGATCCAATCATGCTCCAATACTTGCCGAACGGCTCGCTCGTCCAACGGATGGCCCCATCGTCAATCGACAGAGCCACCAGACGTTGATTTTTGGCGTGCAGATAAATGGTCTTTCCGATCACGATCGGGGAAGACATGTAGGCCTGAGTCTTCTGAGACCAAAGCTCGTCGATCGTCCATTGCCCGGTGTCATCGCGATCAATTTCAAACATTTGGGCGCGGCCGCTGTGCGCCGATGTGAATACGCGGTCGCCGATCACGACAGGCGTCAAAATGTTCATCCCTCGGAAGCTTTCGATCGGTTCTTTCCACAGCGGGTCGCCTGATTCCATATCGACTCCACACAAATCGTCTCGTGTCTGGACGACCAATTGCCGAACGGATGCGATCGTCGCGATCGTGGGACTCGAAAACGCGCCTTGGTTTTCGACGCCGTCGTCGAACAGCGATTTCCATTGGATGGTGCCGTCGGCCAATGACAACTTGCACAGCGGGCCGCCGGTTTGGATGTAAACCGAATCGCCGTCAATCAGTGGTGAACTGACTGCGCCAAACATCGGCAGCGGGGTGCCAATCGTCGCCGGAAAATCGACACGCCACTGTTCGTCGCCGGTGCTCGGATCCAGCGACACCAATACGTCTCGCATGCCCAAAACCAGCAAGTTGTTTTTGCTGCAAACCGGCGTCGAACGGATCCAGTCGCCGTTGGAGGCCGCGAACATGGGAATCTTGACGGCGCCCGCCCACTGGACCGTCCAAATCAGATCGCCGCTTTCCACGTCATAGGCGGTTACCCGTTCGGTCGACTTGTCGATCGTTTCGGTGGTGAATACCCGGCCGTCACGAACGACAGGGCC
The DNA here is from genome assembly GCF_007741535.1 of Rubripirellula lacrimiformis. Lineage (NCBI taxonomy): Bacteria > Pseudomonadati > Planctomycetota > Planctomycetia > Pirellulales > Pirellulaceae > Rubripirellula > Rubripirellula lacrimiformis. Next base: position 5,739,688 of record NZ_CP036525.1, on the reverse strand, counting down.
GCTGTAGCTAGGGGAAAGCGATTTTTGCCACAGCAGTTTCAAGTTGCCCTTCAACTTCGTCGGAAGCTGCGTTTCCGAAACGATCCCATCCCGATTGGGGCCTCGCCACTGATTCCAGTCCTGTGCAACCGCAGCTAGCGGAGATCCGGCGCTGGCGATCGCTACGATCGTGAACACCGCTGCATACAGGACGGAGAAATGAGTGTGTCTGGATCGGTGACCGACGGTGGCGTTTGGAAGTCGTTTCATGGATTCAGGATGACAAGAGAAGAGAGGATGAGAAGTTCAGATCAGCAGGGTTTCCGCAGGCACGGTAGTACCCCGGAAAGCCGGGGATCCGTTGGCTGCCCGATCCCCCCACAACGGATTGGAACAGCAGCGGACGAAGGGTGGGGGCGGAATCAACAAAATTGCGGGTCGCAAACCATGATCGCCCGCGGCTCGACTAGGCATTCCCGCCCGGGCGATGTAACCTTGCCAGGTGGGCGGTGTTCGCTCGCAACCTAACTTTCCCCCTTTTTTCGTATCATCAACTTCCATGCCAACTTACGACTACGAATGTGAAGCCTGTGGCCACGCTTTGGAAGTTTTTCAGGGCATCAATGACCCGATGTTGAAAAAGTGTCCCGAGTGCAAAAAACTGAAGCTGAAACGCCAGTTTGGAACCGGGGCGGCCATCGTCTTTAAGGGCAGTGGGTTCTATCAGACCGATTATCGCAGCGAAGGATACAAAAAAGCCGCCGCTGCCGATTCGAAAAGCGAAAAAAGTTCGTCGAGCGGATCGAAAGAAAAGTCGTCGGATGCCAAGCCTGCAAAAGCCAAGAAGAAGACGGGCGGCGATTCGTAGATCGTTTTTCGGAAACTCTGTCGCCGTCGAAGCCGCGTTTTTGCTGGAAGGTTCTCCCGATGCCCGCTGTACGTTCACCCCATCTGTTGGACGCCGCCCGGTCTGGGCTTCTGGTGATCGATATCCAGGAAAAACTGGTGCCGGCGATCCCGTCGGCGGACAACGTGATTCGCACGACGGAGCGTTTGGTTCAGGCCGCTGAGATTCTGGACATCCCTGCCGCCGCGACGGTTCAGTATCCCAAGGGGCTGGGCGGTTTGGTTCAATCGCTGGCAGATCAATTGCCAGCTCCCGAAGAGAAACTGGATTTCTCGGCTGCCGTTTGTCGTGATGCTCTGGATCGGTGGTGTTCCCAAGGCCGCGACCAGATCGTCATCGCAGGAATCGAAACACACATCTGTGTCCTGCAGACCGCGTTGGACCTGTTGGCCGAGGGATTGCGAGTCTTTGTGGTTGCCGAAGCGGTCGCTGCGCGGGGGGGACGCGACCACGATGCCGCGATCGATTGGATGGCCGGCGCCGGTGTGACGATCACCACTTTCGAATCGGCTGTGTTTCAGTGGTGCCGAACCGCTAGCCACCCACAATTCAAATCGATCAGCCGGCTGGTCAAATCTTAAAGCCGCGTTTTGGCTTTGTTCCCAATGCGGTTCCCGCCCCTTCGCTCGGTTCCGATTCGTGAGTCGGCTACTGTGATGGGTTGCCTGTTTTATCTATCCTTTGGAACCTGACACGCCTGGTCACCATCAGAGGGTTCCGGACCCTTTGCTAGCGACATTGGATCGGGCTGCGAAGATTCCCCCTTTGGGCGGGACTCGCTGGTTCATATGGGATGGAAACATTGAACGAATGCAAAGTAATGGCAAGTCTTCCGCTAGTGACTCGGGCGGTGATTGCCTGGTTGGTGGTCGCGGCGGCATCGATCACATCGACGCGTTCGATCGCGGAGTCACCGACCGACTCTGATCGCGAATCTGTCCAGCTGAAACGGTTGCGCGAAGACGTTGCGTATTTGGCCAGCGAAGAATTGCGAGGCCGAAGCGTCGCGGACGACACCATTCTATTGGCCGCGGATTACATCGCCGATCGGATGAACAATGTTGGCCTGGACACCACATCCTTTGGTGGCAGTCCGTTTCAGCAGGTTGCCATCTCTTTGGGGCCCCAGGCGGGACCGGCTGCGAATAATCGAGTCGTCATTCGAATCGAACCGCAGGCGCCGGATGCCCAAGGATCCGCCGGTGAATCGGATTCACCCAACGAAGCGGATCATCGCGGGACCGCGATCGTCGCCGATTTGGGCGATGGCATGAATCCAATGGCAATTGGATCGACTCGCGGCCAGCTGACTGGGCCGGTCGTGTTTGCTGGCTATGGAATCACGGCTCCTAAACTGGGCTACGACGACTACTCCGGCATCGATGTTGCCGGATCGATCGTGGTGATCATGCGGAAAGAGCCGCAAGCCAACGATCCCGACAGTCGTTTTGACGGGACCAAGAATACGCGGCACGCTTTCTTTTCAACCAAGATTCAGAACGCGATACGGCACGGTGCTAGCGCGATCATCTTTGTGAATGACCGCGATAGCATTTCCGAAAAGGTGGATGACCAAAAACGTCGCATCGCCGCGGAGCTAGAACGCCGCGAAACGATTCAAAAGCAAATCGCTGGTCTACCGGCCGAAGCCACCAATAGTCGCGAAACACTGGCGAAACGCATCGCAGGCATCGATTCGATGGTGGAATCGATGACCGCGGACCTGCAACGAATTCAGCGAGGGGTATTGGGGATTTCGGACGCCGGTGATCGTCCACCTTCCGCACCTGGGGAGCCGGTCGTGTCGATTCCTGTGGTTTCGATCGCACGAGACCTGGTCGACCAGATGACCCGACAAACCACGGGAAAGACCGTTGGTGAACTGGAGGCATCGATCCATCAGTCGCTGCGTCCGGCTAGCGAGGTATTGTCGGGGGTATCGATCACGATGGCTGTCGATATGAAGGAAGGGAACCGCGAATCCCCCAATGTTGTGGGGGTTCTGGAAGGTCGTGGCCCGATGGCAAGCGAAACGGTCGTCGTCGGTGCGCACTATGACCACGTTGGCATGGGCGGCGTCGGTTCGTTGGCCCCGGGAACGATCGCCGTTCACAACGGTGCAGACGACAATGCGTCGGGAACCGCGGCGATGTTGGCGACGGCCGCGGCAATGGTGCAGCGTCTGGCCGATGTCCCGGATCACCGCCGGATCGTCTTTATCGCCTTCACCGGCGAAGAACGCGGGCTGTTGGGCAGCAAATACTACGTCCGCCACCCACGATTTTCGATCGACGCGACGGTCGCGATGATCAACTTGGACATGGTCGGCAGAGTCCGAGACAACGAATTGACGGTCTATGGAACCGGTTCCGCCGATTCGATCGAATCCATCGTTGACGCGGCAAATGCCGAAACCCAGTTCGATTTGTTTAAAGTGCCCACCGGGTATGGGCCGAGTGACCACCAGTCGTTTTACGAGGTGGGGGTGCCCGTATTGTTCTTCTTTACGGGTCTGCACAATGATTATCACCGGCCTTCTGACGATTTCGGCAAAATCGATTTTGGTGGCCTGACCCGAATAACCGATATCACCTGTAACTCAACGTTCGAACTGGCCACGCGTCGTGAACGTCCAAGGTATGCGGTAACGGATCGCCAAGTCCAAATTCGTCGTCAAATGACGGCTTTTCTGGGCGTGACTCTTTCCGACCGCGGCGATCAAGTCGCCATTACAGGACTGACACCCGGTGGACCGGCCGAGCAGAGTGGGATTCGTGTTGGCGATCGTTTGAATACGATCGCTGGCAAACCGATTCGTCGTTCGTCGGATGTGCTCGAACGACTTCGCAACCAATCACCGGGTGACGAAGTCAAAATCGAGGTGTTTCGCGAGGGGAAATCGGTTTTGTTGGTCCCACGCTTGGTCGCAAGACCTGACCGTTGAGTTGAAAAAAATAAAGTTGGAAAAAATGCGAGGGGCCCTAGGTTCCGAGGATTTCAATCTTTACGGCTACAAGATCTGGTGACACAATCGCGGGCGATCGGTATCTGAACTACATCAGGTACGGTTTCGACGCAGGCAGCTCGGCGCGGGTGACGGACACCATCGCGTGCAATCGAGCAAAATAGAGGGCGTCGGATTGAGTACGCACCACACACGCAAGGAGAGCGGACGTGCGATTTATTGGGAAAGCAGCCATTGCGATGGCTATCGGAACCCTGGCTGCCATGGCCCCTAACCTGGCAACTGCCCAGGATGCTGGCCACCGTTTGGCAGTTGTGGACGTCGCGTTCATCTTCAAAAACCATCCGGGGATTAAGTCCCAGGTTGCCGCGGTCGAAAACGACCTGAAGAGTTACAGCGGCGAGATGCAAAAGAAGCAAGAAGAGCTGAAAGCGGCTGTCGAGCAAATCAAGGCCTTCAAGCCTGGTTCGGCAGAGTACTCGGCTCAAGAAGAGCGAGTTGCGTCGCTGGAATCCAAACTGCGTTTGGACATGGCTCGCAAAAAGAAAGAACTGGCTGACGCCGAAGCTCGAATCTACTTCGATAACTACCAACGGATCGCCGACGGCGTGAAGTTCTTGGCACAACACTACAAGATCAACTTGGTGTTGCGCTACAACAGTGAAGACATGGACCTCGAAGAAGGCCAGTCGGTCATCCGTGGCGTCATGAAGAACGTTGTCTACCACGACACCGAACTGGACATGACCAAGGGCGTGATGCAGTACTTGGATAAGTTCAGCGTTGCCGAAGGTGCCAACAACGCCGCGACTCGCTAAAGAAGACCACCGAGCAAGATGCTCGGTTTTGGACCACCATGGCCGTCCGCAATCCTGCGGACGGTCCCGGTCCCCAGTACCTATATCGGCTATCAACGAGACGTCTGGATCGTTCGTAGCCGCAAACTGTGACAACGTTTGAAGACCGCGTCAAAACAATAACGCTTGCCATGGATGGCAGGTCTACCTGGGCAGGGAGGCAGTCGCGTGCATCGTTCACGCAATGAACACACGACCGCCGTCACGTGCGAAATTCACGGACGCGGTTATTGGAGCGGGAAAGAGGTGACCGTCAGGGTTCACCCGGCACCGTTGGGCACCGGCATCTGCTTGGTGCGCTGCGACCTGCCAAATCGCCCCCAGTGTGTCGCTACAGTCGATCATCGTGAAGACGCCAATCTGCGAACCAACCTGGTTCACGGAGCAGCGCAGTTTCAGATGGTCGAACATCTAATGGCAGCCCTTGCGGCTCTAGAAATCGATAACTGCATTGCCGAAATCAATGCCGAGGAACTGCCCGCGCTCGACGGCAGCAGCTTGGCGTTTGTCGAAGCGCTATCGCATGCCGGGTTAGTGATCCAAGCAAAAGCCAAGCCTCAACTTATCATTCGCGACCGATACCGTGTCGGGTCCAGCGACGGATGGGTCGAAGCGATGCCATCGAAAGACGGCGAGTGCTATTACGAGTACCAGCTTAGCTTTGATGACGAGACTCCGATCGCACCGCAAGCCTTCGGCATGGAATTGACTCCCGATCGTTTCATTCGTGAAATCGCTCCGGCGCGAACGTTTGTCACGTCCCAGCAGGCGGAAAAGATCCGTGCGACCGGAATGGCTTCGCACGTGACCAACCAAGATTTGGTGGTGATTGGCCCAAGTGGCCCCATCGACAACGTGTTCCGATATTCGAACGAATGTGCGCGTCACAAAACGCTGGATCTGATCGGTGACTTGGCGCTTTCGGGCATCGAGTTGATCGGTCGCTTTACATCGTTTCGTGGTGGACACAACCTGAATGGACGGATGGCCAAACAGTTGGCCGAATTGGCGACCGAGCAGATGGCATTGCCGTCCGCAACGTCGCACGAGACAAGCAGCCATCGATCGCATCATGGCATGCTTCATTCAATCGAAAACGAGACTCCAATCCCAACGGATCGGCGAAATGCAGCCTGACCACTGCATCACCCCAACCGATCGCTACCGACAAGCCCGACACCCGCGTCGCCTGCAGGAAAATCAATGAGCAGTACCATCGCTCAAACCGCCGTCGTTGATCCCCGTGCCAAATTGGGACGCAATGTTCGTATCGGTCACTTCTGCGTTATCGGTCCCGATGTCACGATCGGTGACGACACGACCATCGATTCGCATTGCGTGATTTCGGGCAATACTTCGATCGGCGAAGAGAATCATTTTTTCTCGGGCTGTGTCATCGGTACCCATCCGCAAGACACCGGTTATCGCGAAACACCCACCTGCGTTCAGATTGGACACGGGAACACTTTTCGTGAACATTGCACGGTCAATCGCGCCACCGAAAAAGAAGACGGCATCACGCGAGTCGGCGACAACAATTACCTGATGACCGGCGTCCACGTTGCACACGATTGCAAACTGGGTGACCGGATTGTGATCGCCAACAATGGAATGTTGGGCGGCCATGTTCACGTGTTCAACGACGTGACGATCGCAGGCGGTGTTGGCGTGAATCACTTTGCGTCGATCGGCCAAATGAGCTTCGTTAGTGCGATGAGCCGAGTGCTGCATGATGTGCCGCCCTACATGATCGTTGACGGCCAACCGGCCAAACCACGGGCGGTCAATAGCGTTGGTCTGAAGCGTCACGACTTTCCCGATGATGATATCCAAGTGCTTACCAAGGCCTATCGCTTGATCTACCGATCGCGTGTTGGCATTGAAGAGGCACGCCGCGAACTGCTAGAAACCGGGCCGATTCGGCCGGTGTTGAAGCACTTGTTCGATTTTCTTGACTATGCCGGAGCCGGCAAGCACGGCCGTGGCCGACAACAACGAAAGAAAGCAGCGTGATCAAACAACGCATCGCCGTTATCGGCGCCGGTCACCTTGGCCGTATCCATGCCAAGCTGTTGGGGCAGGTCGACGGAGTCGAACTTGTTGGCGTCAGTGACCCGTTCGAAGCCGCTCGCCAAAACGCGGCCAAATTGTTCTCGGTCGAAACATCCGCGGACTACCGGGATCTGATCCCCAAAATTGATGCTGCGGTGATCGCCGCACCGACGGACGCACACGCCCAGATCGCGACCGATTTGATCGCGGCAGGCAAGCATGTGCTGGTCGAAAAACCGCTGACCATCCAATCGGCCGACGCGGACCGTTTGGTTCAAATGGCCGCGAAGAAACGAGTCACGCTTCAGGTTGGGCACGTTGAACGTTTCAATCCAGCATTCACGGCGCTGGGCGATCTGGCGGTAGACGTAAAGTATGTCGAAGCCGTCCGCGCGTCTAGTTTTCCAGGGCGTTGTCTGGATGTGGGCGTCGTCATGGATCTGATGATCCACGATCTGGACCTGGTGCTTTCGATGACCGATGCTCCGCTGAAATCTGTCAGTGCTTCCGGCATGGCCGTGATCAGCGATCACGATGACCTGGTGGAATGCCGCTTAGAATTTGAGTGTGGCCTGGTCGCGAATTTGAAAGCGTCACGAGTCAGCCCGGCACCAGCACGTAGCATGCAAGTGTTTGGTGCAAACGGGTTTGCCGAAATTGATTTCGGTGCGCCATCATTGTCCGTTGTTCGTCCCTGCGAATCGGTCGTCAATCGATCCTTTGATTTGGCGATGGAAACCGATAACCCGTTGGACTACTCGGGAACTCTATTCAGCGGAAAGCTTCAGTGCGAAACGCTGGAATTGGAACCACGAAACGCAATCTTGGATGAACTGCATGACTTTGTCATCAGCATCCAAACCGGCATCTCGCCAACGGTGGACGGTGTTGCTGGTTCGCGTGCCGTGAACGTTGCCAATCGGATTCTTGAATCCGTTCAACAACGCCAGTGGTACGCCGGCGCTGGTCGCAACGAGACTGGGCCGCACGCGATTCCTCGCGAACGAATCGAAGCTGTCAGTCGACGGATTCATCAGGATCGACGCGCGGCTTAACGCCATCGCGAACTATCGATATTCAAGTCACCCGTCGCACGTTTGTCGTCGACGGGTTTTTCGTGCGCGGGCCGTTCCGTTTACGGGCTAACGCAATTCCGGCACTGGTGGGATCTTGCGCAGGGGCCAAGGTCTTCACGCATCGCGAACCCGCGGCGGTTGCTGATTCGCGACTGGATTACGGCAGGCTATTTTCCGCCGTGGTGGCCCCACCAAACTCTGGCTTCGTCGACCGTCCACGGATGTTTGACGCGAAGCTGGTCGATGGCCCGTCCGACGTCGACGATCGAATCGTAGCGGTCCTCTGGTCGCTTCGCCATGCACTTGATGATCAGGTCGTTGACTTCGGTAGGGATGCCCTCGCCACGGTGGATGGCGATCCCGATCGGGTGCTCGGACAGGATCAACGCGAATAGTGATTCCGGTTCGGATTCGATGAACGGCGGTCGGCCGGACAGCAGGTAATACGCGATACAGCCCACGGAATAGATGTCGCTGCGCGGGTCCATCACGCCTGGCTGACGAAATCGTTCCGGTGCCATGTACATCGGCGTTCCGGCCCAGATGGTTTCACGCGTCTGGTAGACGCTGGTGTCGGGTTCCAACGGCTTGGCGAGGCCAAAGTCGAAGATGACCGCCCAATCACCGACCGAAGGGTCCAGGGAAAGCATGACGTTTTGAGGTTTGATGTCCCGGTGCAAAAGGTTCATCGAATGCGCCTCGGCCAGCGCGTCGCATACTTGGCGAAGGATCGATAGAGTTCGTCCAACGGGTTGGTGGCCACTGCGGGCGACGACTTCTTGCAAGGTCAGACCACGCAGGAATTCCATCACACAGTAGGCTTCACCCTGATCGCTGCGACCGTAGTCGTAGATTTGGACACTGTGGGGATTGCTTAGACTGGCCGCCAATCTGGCTTCGCGGTCAAAACGCAGTTGATCTTCGGGGCTGTGGCGATCGCCTCGCAGCACCTTCAATGCGGCGTCGCGACCGAGTTGGCGATGGTTGGCTCGAAACACGACGCCCATCCCGCCGCTGCCAAGTTGTTCCTGGATGTCGTAGCGCGACAGAGGGTGGACCGCGGCGTGTTCGGCGGTCGAAGTTCGAGCGATTTTTGTCGCGGCTAGAAACGCGGTGAGCGACAGCAGGCTGCCCAGCAGCAAAAAATTGAATCGCACCACACGGGCGGGGGCGAAGGCACGGTCGGTGGTGGTTTCGATGATCACACCCATTTGCCGGTTCGGCAGCCATTGCCACGCACCAACGACCGATTCGCCACAGTAATTCATGTAGGGATCGGTGCGAACATCGGGCTGGGACGCGATCGCGCCGGCCACCGCGACGGTGACGGGGCGAACTTGTCGCTGCAGGTCGGCGGCGTTTTCGCCGGTGATCAAGAACCCCGGATCCGATACGCGAAGGTTGGCCGCGATTTGATCCGGGGCCAAATCAAATCGGCCTTGGGTCGCTTTGGAAATCGCTCGCGGGCTTTCGGTGATCATGGTGCCCTCGCGATTGATCGCGTAGGCGTCCAGTTCCCCCGCAACGGCGATGCTGGTGAAGATCCGATTGAATTCTTCGAAGATGCCGATCCCCCGAACCAGCATCGAAGCGATGATCCGGCCCGAATCGTCATGGATCGGCACGATGACCGCCATGATGGGCTTTTCGGTACCGGGTTCATCGGTCAGTCGTGTAGGGCCATAGGTTACCGTTTCGCCCGCCATCACTCGGGCAAGATAGGCGGCGTCCGCAGGGCGAACCGGTTTGCCGATATCGCGGCGGTCTTGGATTGAACTGGCTAGCGTCCGAAAGGAGTCGTTCCAAACGACGAACTTGATGTCTTCGACACCGGACAATTCGCGAAGTTGGGTTCGGATCTGGTCAATCTGTTTGGCGTTTTTCAATTTGTCCAACGGTGGATTCGATTCCGCCAATTGATTCAGTTCGACAATCGCACTTCGCAGGCTCGGTTCCCGCGACCAGGATTCGACCAGCGTTTCTTTTTCGCCCAGGAACTGGTCTGCCGAAAGCGTCATGCTGTCGACGACCCCTTTCAGTTCGGTGGCAATCGATCGGATGATCATCGATTCGACCTGGCGGTAGGTCCACCAACCGATCAACGCGGTGGGAAGCAAAGCGGCTAGCCACAGCCAACCGGAATTGCGTCGACGACTATTGCGAGTTCGTTTGGCCCAGATTTGGTTGTTGCTGGACGACTGCTTGGCAGCATTGGTTTGTTTGACTCGCGGCGATGCGTGCGTGCGATGGGCGCCGTGCTTGGTGATGGCGGCCGATCCACCACCGACGCGTTGATCGGCGTCGGTTTGCGTCCGGTTCTGGGAATCGCCACGGCGAGTGGTATCGCCTTTCGGTGGCGATTCGGTTCCGGGGTGTGTTCCAATCGAAGAGCCACTGCCGGGCGGCGAGTCGTGTTCGTCCAGGTCGGGTTGCATGGGAGGAACAGAAACGGCAATCGCGGACTCGCCTTCGATCCGCGCGCATTCCGAATCATGTTCGTCCAGCAACGACATGATCTCGTCGTACAGTTCTTGGTCGTCACCGGCTTGGGCCCGCAGAAAATCGGCCTGAGCATCCGGTGGCATCTCTTCGATCGCAAAGAACAACTCGCGAATCCGAGCGTACCGGGACGCATCCATCCGTTACGCGTCCCCAGTCGATTCGTTGCTGGTCAGTTCGTTGCTAGTTTGGGTGTCGTCGGCAATGTCACCGCTGCGCAGTTCCCGCCGCATCCAGGCTCGCGACATGGCCCATTCCTTTTCAACCGTTCGCAGTCCCAGATTCATTTCGGTTGAAATTTCTCGCATCGTCATGCCGCCAAAGAATCGCAGCTCGACAATCTTCGCTTGGCGTGGATTCAGATCCGCCAACGTCTTCAGCAGTTCGTCCAACGCGACCACGTCGTCGTCGTCATTCAGCTTGAAGGTGACTTCGTCGGTCAATTGACGACGTTCCCAACCACCACCCCGTTTCAGCGACCGAACTTTTCGGGCGTGATCGACCAGGATACGACGCATGACCGTCGCGCCGATCGCAAAGAAGTGCGTCTTGCCTTGCCAATTGATACGAGATTGGTCCACCATCCGCACATAGGCTTGGTGCACCAAGGACGATGATGACAACCGGTGACGCAAGGGTTCGTTCTGGAGAAACCGACCGGCCAGCCGACAAAGGTCTTCGTACATCAGCGAAAACAGTTGGTCGGTACCACCTGATTCGCCTTTCGTACTTTTGGTCAGAAGATCCGTGATCGAAGTCATGGTCGTTATTGCAGATTCAATTTTTGATGAGACTCGCGGCCGTTCTCGTTTCGCCCCGAGATATTCGCGATCCGGTATAGCCCCCCGTTCATTGTAGCAGACGCAAGACAGCCATCGATCGTTCCGCAGGAAGTCGGGAACCCGAAACTTTTTGCGAGATATCGCATCCCCATTCGAAAACCGTTGTTGCTGGGCTAGTGCACGGATGCTGCGGCGGCCGACGCCACCGTGCTGGCATGGATATCCACGATGTCGTCGATATCCGCCGCGTACCCGCCCGCCATCGCAATGGCCAGCGGAATCGATCGTTCGGTGGCCCACTGAATCAACATTTCGTCGCGATCCCGCAAACCCGATTTGGTCAACGCCAGTCGGCCAAGCCGGTCATCGACGTAGGGATCGGCGCCTGCCAAATAGATCGCCAGATCAAATGGGCCAGCCGATTCAACGATCCGCAAGGCAGATTGCAGTTGATTCAGGTACGGGGCGTCGTCGGTCCCATCGGGAAGCGAAACGTCCAGGTCGCTGGCGGTCTTCCGAAGCGGAAAGTTCTTGACGCCGTGCATCGAAAACGTGAACGCAGTGGGATCGTTCGACAGGATCTCTGCCGTTCCATTGCCCTGATGGACGTCCAGGTCGATCACGCACGCACGGCGGATGACTTGTTGTTGCTGAAGTGTCCGAATCGCGACAGCAGCATCGTTGAAGACGCAATAGCCTTCGCCCGCGGCGTGCATCGCGTGGTGCGTGCCACCGGCTAGGTTGACGGAGATGCCGTCTTGGATCGCTGCGCGTGACGCCGCGATGGTCGCGCCGGTGCTGCGTCTGGATCGTTGCACCATCTTGGGCGACCAGGGGAATCCGATGCGACGAATTTCTGCTGCGGTTAACGTGCCATCGACGACGGATCCGACGTAACGCTGGTCGTGACAGAGTCGCAGTTGGTCATCAGTGGCTTCCGGCGGAACGACCAGCACATCGTTGCGGTGGCGATCGTTCTGCACCACTCGCTGCCTTAACCGCCGGTACTTGTCCATCGGAAACCGATGGGTGGACGGCAACGGCAATTCAAAATGGTCGGTGTAGTAAATCCGCACGTAGGTTGGTTCAGTTTACAGAGGTTCGGCGACGGTCAATTCCACCGTCGCGTCAGCGCCATCGCCGACGATTCGCCCCAGCGCCAGCACACGTTCGGCGTCGGGCAAATTAGCGCCGCCCTTGACGGTGATGACGGTGCCATCCCCCACTGTGATCGTGCCGCCTTGGCTACGATCGCCGGTCACGTCCGCGCTGGGCCGCCCTACGATCAGGATCCCATCGGTCGTTCGCGAGGTGTGCGTGAACCAGCGTGACGAAGCGTTTTCGTAGGTCGAAAGTAGCGTGGGCTGGCGAACGCGAGCGAGAAGTTCTTTGGCGGCCGCGCTATCGGGGGTCGCTAGCGAACCGACCTCCGCGATCATGATGTAGCCACGGGCCAATGATTTGCGAAGTTCCTGCGGATCGCCATCTTGCGATTGGATCACCTGGTCGAGCATCTGATTGGCATCAGCGATCGCTGCGGCTAGTTTGGGCGAATCCGTCGGCGCGGAAGCATCCGCTGCATCGCGAAGGGCGTTGGTTGTGGAAGCATCCGCAGCAGTGCCAGCGTCGTCGTTGCTGATGGATGTTGGCGGATCGATCGCAGCGGCGGTTTCGTCATTGCTTGGTGCAGCAGGCGTTGCTGCGGTTTCATCCGGGATACTTCGGATCTCTGGTTCCACTTCGGGGTTGATGCGTGCCTGTCCGGTCGCAGGTTCATTGCCCATGCCACCGCCAATCGGCATGTCGAACGAGTTGTCGTTGGCCATCGCTTCCACCGCCTTGGGGTCCGCAAAGCTTGTTTCTGGATCCGCCGTTGGGTTCTCGGCAAAACTGCTGTCTTGCGGATTGGGGGCGGTCGCCGGGGCATCATCGACGGCGGGGGCCGTGGCATCAGGATCGGGCATTCCTAGTTCGCCTAACACCTGTGCAGCCGACTCATCCGTTGTTGGACCGCCCGCCACATCGGGCATCGCCAGTTCACGCCCGGCGGGCGCAGTCGTTGGCGGTTCATCGGTGGCCGCGGTGTCCATCTGGTTGTTGGCCGGTGAATTGGACATCGGCATCGGCTGGGATGCACGGACGCGGGCCGTCGCCGAATTGGACGACTTCGATGGCCAGATGCCAAGGATCGATTCGCGACCAGCCAATGTCAGGATTCCGTCAGCGATCGGCAGCGCCAAGGCACCGCCCACGACGACGCCGACAGCGGTCTTCCAGGGAGCACTCTTTTTCGGTGCGCGACGGGCGGGAGTCGACACCCGCATGGGGGCCACTTCCTCGCGGTCAGAACCCCCCCACTGGTCCGCGACAGGGGCAAGGTTGTACTCGGGGTGGATGTCGTCCGAATCCGTCTCGGATGATTCTGCTTCGAACGATCCGATGTCGTGGGATGGCATCTCCCCAAACGCAACTGGATCATCCGCCCCAGGTTGATTTAGCGAGCTGGCATCGGGGTATGTTTCGACTTCATCGATCTCTAACGATTCCATTGCGTCTGGCGAAGAACTGGCCCAGGTTTCGTTTGTGACGGTTTCGTTGGGATTCGATTCCTGGCCGCTGGCCAGCCCCAGGTCATCGTCGTCGACGATCATCGGTCCAAATTCGTCATCCGAATCCGTTGGCAGGCCGCTCGCTACCACCGCAACCGCGCCGCCGACCAGGCTTTGGATCGGGGTTCCGTCCTTGGATTTGATCGCCAAGACGGGGGGCAGCGACTGGATCAGTTCCTTCATCAGAAACGTCTCGTGACACCACGGGCATTCCCCGAACGCGCCATCTGGCAATTCGGCGTTGGCCGGATCCAGTGGCATGCGAAACGGTTCTTCACAACGGGGGCAATTCGAGACTGTCATAGGAATCCTAGAGAAGGGGGACAGCGACCAATTGTAACTGACCGGATCACTAAATTCACGCGCACAACCGGATCGGATCGAGCAACTTTGGCATTTCGCCGATGCATCGCAATCGCTATTCAGCCGTGCATCACTGCCGCCCGTACAGGGGCAAAAGTTTACGTTGCAGATATCCCACCAACGCATCCGCTGAAAGCTCGGATCCCGTCGCTTGGCGGACCAATTCGCTGCCGCTGAAGCATCGTCCATGGCGATGCACATTTTGGACCAACCAGTCCAACAGCGGTGCAAATTCGCCTCGCGCGAAGGCTTCGTCCAGATCGCCCAATTCTGCGGCCGCAGCGTCGAACAATTGAGCCGACGCCAGATTGCCCAGCGTGTAGGTCGGGAAATATCCGATCAACCCGGCGCTCCAGTGGACGTCCTGCAGCACGCCGTCGGCAGCGCTGGGGGGGCGGATGCCTAGGTCACTTTCGTATCGCGAGTTCCAGGCCTCGGGCAAATCATCGATCGACAAACTGCCTTCGATCATTTGTCGTTCGAGGTCAAAGCGAATGATGATGTGAAGGTTGTACGTTGCTTCGTCGGCTTCGACCCGAATCAGGCTAGGCCGGATCGTGTTGACCGCAAAATGAAATTCGTCGATCGACACGTCGTCCAGTTGTGGTGAAAACGTGGTTTGGGTCTCGCCGTACATATGCCGCCAAAATGCATGGCTTCGGCCGACCTGATTTTCCCACAATCGTGATTGGGATTCGTGCATTCCTAACGACACGTAGGATCCCGGTGGCAAACCGAACCACTCTTCTCGCATGCCCTGTTCGTACAGACCGTGTCCGGCTTCGTGCAACGTCCCGAAAATTCCGCTGGGCAACCAATCCGATTCGAACCGAGTCAAGATTCGGATGTCGCTGGGGCCTAGCGTGGTACAGAACGGGTGCGAGGTTTCGTCCAGTCGACCACGATCAAAATCAAAACCTACCAGCGATGCGATCCGGTGGCTGAACTTTCGTTGGGCATCGATTGGAAAGTCACGCTGCAGAACGGAGTAGTCGGGTTGGCGAGGAGCGTCTTTGATCTTTGCGATCAGGTCGACCAACGGGACTCGCAAACTGTCGAACATCGTCTGCAGCGATGCCACGCTGGCGTTCGGTTCGTATTCGTCAAGCAGCGCTTCGTAAGGTGAGCGATCCGAATCGGCGGCCCAACGCTGTCCGATTTCGCGTTTTAGATCGACCACTTCGGAAAGCGAGTCGCGAAACATCGAGAAGTCGTCTGCCTTGCGAGCCGCGTCCCACATCTGTTGGCCACCGATGGTGGCTTGGGATGTACGACGAACCAGGTCGGTGGGCAGTTTGCGGTCGCGGCTCCAATCGCGATGAAGTTCCCGAACCGTGGCCGCCGAATCGCTGTGGGGATCGTCGTCGGAAAATGCTTCGACCAACTGGCATAGATCATCGCCATAAGATTCGGCGGTCCTCAGTTCGTGGACCATCCCTCGCAGCGTCGATACCTGGGTCGCCCGATAGGAACCAGCGCCGACCGGCATTCCGGTTCGCTCGTCCCATTCCAGAGTGTCGGCTGTGGTCTGCAGCACCATCGCTCGCCGCGCCTGGTCGCAGACACGGTCGAATCGTTGATCGTTTTCGTTGCTTGGTTGATGATTATTCATGCCTGGCAAGATACCGATCTTGCCGAGACTCTGCGACCAGTTGCAACTTTGGGCTAGCCGATCAACAGGCTTTCGCCAGACTCGCCTTCTTCGATTTCTCGCCGAATTTCACGCAAACCGTAGGCGCACATCTCGAACTGATCGCTCAACCGATGCAGCACGTCTGATGACGGCCGGTCTTCGCCACCTTCGATCTCGGCTGCAATCGCATACGCCCGTTTGCCCTGTTGGCAGTAGTCGATGAATTGGTCGCCGGTGCCGGCAGATTGCATCTTTCGAAGACTCTCGGGATACATCCCTGACCAGAACAGAGTGAAGTCGCCAATGTGGCGATGGACTTCACGTCGTGCCAATCCGATACGTTGCTCGGCCTCTCGAAGCATTTCGAAGACTTCGGTTGCGGGCCGGCCGTTGTTTTGGCGGACACGATGAATGTCATCGATTCGGATGAATCGCAACATCATGTCGCCAACGTAGTCGACAAGCTGGACATCGGCCACACCCAACTTCGAGTGAAAGATGCACTCGCTAAGGCCGACAAAGAAACGTTCGATCGTCGAACGTTGCGGATGGTCATTTTCGTTGTACTCAGGCTCCATCGCACACCTCCTCGCTAGTGGAATCGGAAGGGCCTGTTCACCTGAACTCTACAACTAGTAGCCGGCAACCGGCAAGTCAAGAGATATCTATCAGCACCCGCTGCTAGGGATCCGTCAAACCGGAGGGGTGAGCGGGGAGATTGCAAATTGCAAATTGAACATTTCAAAATGCAAATTTTGGGAGAGGTGGGATGGAGAGCTCGCGGCGGGCGCGGCGATTGACCGATTTGCATTGTTCACTTTGCAATTTGCAATCGTTTCGATGTTCTGCCTTGAACGCGAACTTGGCTTGGGGCACGGCGTGGGGACTTGCGTTTGATTGCCGGATCCGCGTCGCTTCGCTCCTTGATCCGGCCTACTTCACTGGGGATCTGTGAGAGGTGAGCGGGGAGATTGCAAATTGCAAATTGAACATTTCAAAATGCAAATTTGGGGAGAGGTGGGATGGAGAGCTCGCGGCGGGGATTTTCGATTGGCCGATTTGCATTGATCACTTTGCAATTTGCAATCGTTTTGATGCTCTGCCTTGAACGCGAACTTGGCTTGGGGAACGGCGTGGGGACTTGCGTTTGATTGCCGGATCCGCGTCGCTTCGCTCCTTGATCCGGCCTACTTCGCTGGGGATCTGCGAGAGGTGAGCGGGGAGATTGCAAATTGCAAATTGAACATTTCAAAATGCAAATTTGGGGAGTGGTGGGATGGAGAGCTCGCGGCGGGGATTTTCGATTGGCGATTTGCATTGATCACTTTGCAATTTGCAATCGTTTCGATGTTCTGCCTTGAACGCGAACTTGGCTTGGGGGCACGGCGTGGGGACTTGCGCTTGATTGCCGGATCCGCGTCGCTTCGCTCCTTGATCCGGCCTACTTCGCTGGGGATCTGTGAGAGGTGAGATTGCAAATTGCAAATTGAACATTTCAAAATGCAAATTTTGGGAGAGGTGGGATGGAGAGCTCGCGGCGGGGATTTTCGATTTGCGATTTGCATTGATCACTTTGCAATTTGCAATCGTTTCGATGTTCTGCCTTGAACGCGAACTTGGCTTGGGGCACGGCGTGGGGACTTGCGCTTGATTGCCGGATCCGCGTCGCTTCGCTCCTTGATCCGGCCTACTTCACTGGGGATCTGTGAGAGGTGAGCGGGGAGATTGCAAATTGCAAATTGAACATTTCAAAATGCAAATTTTGGGAGAGAGTGGGATGGAGAGCTCGCGGCGGGGATTTTCGATTGGCGATTTGCATTGATCACTTTGCAATTTGCAATCGTTTCGATGTTCTGCCTTGAACGCGAACTTGGCTTGGGGGCACGGCGTGGGGACTTGCGCTTGATTGCCGGATCCGCGTCGCTTCGCTCCTTGATCCGGCCTACTTCGCTGGGGATCCGTCAAGCCGGAGAGGTGAGCGGGGAGATTGCAAATTGCAAATTGAACATTTCAAAATGCAAATTTTGGAGAGAGTGGGATGGAGAGCTCGCGGCGGGGGGGCGATTTGCGATTTGCATTGATCACTTTGCAATTTGCAATCGTTTCGATGCTCTGCCTTGAACGCGAACTTGGCTTGGGGGCACGGCGTGGGAACTTGCGCTTGATTGCCGGATCCGCGTCGCTTCGCTCCTTGATCCGGCCTACTTCTACTTCGCCTTGCTGTTTTCGGCTTATAATTCGAGGAACAGGCGAGCTGGTTCTTCGATGACTTCTTTGATCGTTTTCAAGAAGCCGACTGCTTCGCGTCCGTCGACGATTCGGTGATCGTAGGTAAGCGCGACGTACATCATCGGACGAATCACGACCTGGCCATCGATGGCGACCGGGCGTTCTTGGATCGAGTGCAGACCAAGGATGCCACTTTGCGGTGGATTGACGATCGGGGTCGACAGCAGCGAACCGTAGATGCCGCCGTTGGAAATGGTGAACGTACCGCCCATCAAGTCTTCGGGTTGCAAGCGGTTTTCGCCCGCCTGTTTGGCGAAATCACCAATCGTGCCTTCGATGTCGGCAAAGGACATTCGTTCGACGTTGCGAAGGATAGGAACGACCAACCCTTTGCCGCCGCCGATCGCGATGCCGATGTCTTGATAGTTGCGATAGATGGCGTTGCCGTCACGGATCTCGGCGTTCACAGCTGGGAACTGTTTGAGCGCTTCGACCGCCGCTTTGGCAAAGAACGACATGAAGCCGAGTTTGACGCCATGACGTTCCGCGAATCGATCCTTGTACTGTTTTCGGATCGTCATCGTGGGGGACATGTCGATTTCGTTGAACGTGGTCAGCAACGCGGCCGTCTGCTGAGCCTCGACCAAGCGGGCTGCGATCGTTCGCCGCAGCATCGACAGCGGTTTGACTTCTTCGGTCCGGTGGGCTGGTCCGTCGGCCACCAGCGAACCGGCGGCTTGTCGTCGGGGGGCGGCAACCGCAGTTGGCGGCTTGGCCGGCGCTGCCGGTGGGGCGACCGGTGCAGGTCGACGATCGATGTGCGCCTGAATGTCTTCCTTCAAAAGTCGTCCGCCCGGACCGGTTGCCGCGACGTCGCTGGCCTTCAATCCATGTTGGTCCAACAGCCGTTGGGCCGCTGGCATCACAAAACCGCTGGATGATCCCGCGGCGGGCGACGCCGCTGGGGCCGGCGATGCCGCCGGAGCGGGGGCTGCTGCTTGCGGTGCTGCCGCTGGTGCCGTTCCACCGGCCGGCTGCGGAGCAACTCGCATGGTCGCGATCACTTCGCCGATCACCGCAAATTCTTCGGCCTGTTTTTGGATGCTTTCTAGAAAGCCTGATACAGGCGCGGGGATCTGAACCGATGCCTTTTCAGTCTCGATTTCGACAATGTCCTGTCCCGATTCGACCCATTCGCCTTCGGCTTTCAACCACTGGCCAATTTGGACTTCGCTGATGGATTCGCCAACGGTGGGGACTTCGACCTGAATCGTTTCGCTCACGAGAACCGTCTGTGGTACTGGGGGGATTGGGGGGGAGAGCCGCGAATCGGATGCGTCTTCGAATCGTAGCGTCTGTCCAAAATCTGTGTGGCCGGGCGAGTACGCTTGCCAACGCTGTGACCAAAATAACAGTTCACGCCGTCAACGCCCAGCGGAAGTGGTGCCTGCAAAGTCGCTGGGGGCAAGAATGATGCAGGCAGTCCTGATGGTTGAAAGGGCTTTGGGGGATCCATCGGTTGGGGCATTTCGCGACGATTGCAACCCCCCGGCCGCGCCGATCGAGCGGGAACTTGGCAACGGGGCTGTCGATGGCGGTGGCCGGCGATCGATGAAAAGAAATAGGTTCACCCACATCTTTTCCCCGTACCCACCGCCGCGAGCCGCCACGGTCATGTCTGATTCTCAAGGTGGAAGTCCGCTACAAGTCGCCGTCGTCGTGCTTCTGCTCGTCGGCGGAGGTTGGTATTTCTTTCGTCATTACGAGATCGCCGGGCTGGATAGCGTTTCGGTCACACCGAAAGATGGCTACGAAGACGACACGTCGTTTGTCAGCTACATCGATGCCCCGGTCACGATCGACGCCAACCGATCGGTCCCGACCAGCGAATATTCGGTCGCCGCGAATCCGATCGCACTGACTTCGCGTGCATCGTCGCCCTTGGGCGCTCAGGCGATTTCGGTGGATGGTCTCGGGGACTTTTCGGCCCCGCAGACTTCATTGCCGACGGCACAAACGGCCTCGGTCACTGCCCGGCGGCGAACCTATCGCAGCATCAAAGTCGCATCGTGGGCGATGGACGGGTTCGGCCCCACCAAACTCAGCAATCTGGCGGTGCGAAAACATGTCAGCGCCGTTGTGCGGCAATTTGACGTGATCGCGCTGCAACAGATCGCTTCGATCGAACGCGACCTTGTCCCGCGACTGGTTGAAATCATCAACGGCGGCCAGGTTGCCGGGTACCAGAATCGATACGACTATGTGTTGGGTGAATCGTCGGGACCGACCGGCCGTCAGGAACAGTTGGCGTACATTTTTGATACGACCAAGGTGTTGGTCGATCGCCGCCAGGCCTACACCGTCGAAGACCCACAGCAACAGATGACCTATGACCCGTTGGTGGCTTCGTTCCGCGCCGCCAAGCCGGATTCGCAAACGGCATGGACCTTCACGCTTGTGAATTTGCGGATCGACTTGGCCCGAGCCCCGGCCGAGGTTGCTCTGCTGCCGCAGGTGCTAGAATCGGTTCGAGCCGACGGGCGAGGCGAGGATGATGTGCTGCTGTTGGGGCTGTTCCAGGCTGACGACGCGTACTTGATCCCGACCATGGGCGGCGGTCCGATCCGAGCGGCAGTGCAAGGGCGTGCGACCGATATCTTTGGCCGCTACCACACCAGCAATCTGTTGATCGATACGGTTTCGACCAGCGAGTTTCTGGGCCGATCAGGCGTTTACGACTATCCCCGTGCCCTGGACCTGAACCCGATCGAAGCCGAGGCCGTGACCAGCCACCTGCCGGTATTCGCCGACTTCACCGCCCACGAAGGTGGCAAGCTCTAACACCGTTTCCCCATTCACGCTAATCTATCGGGTTCGACGAGCGGGTGGGGCGATCGCTGGCGATACGAGTTGTCGCTGGAGGAAAGTCCGGGCTCCGCAGGACAGGATGGTCGATAACGTCGACCGGCCGCGAGGTTAGGGAAAGTGCAGCAGAGAATAGACCGCCGAACGGCATGTTGGTCACCTCGGTGGCTGATCATGTGCGTGGTAAGGGTGAAACGGTGCGGTAAGAGCGCACCAGCGACCGAGGTGACTCGGTCGGCTTGGTAAACCCCATCCGGAGCTAGACCAAACAGAACGAAGCAGTGGTCGGTGGCTTGCCACCCGCCATTCACGTGGCGGTCCGTCACGTCCCTACGTTCGGGTAGGTCGCAGTAGAGGCGGCGAGCAATCGTCGTGCACAGATAAATGATCGTCGTTGTCGTGCGTCGCCCTCGGGTGGCGTCGACTTCACAGAACCCGGCTTACAAACCCGCTCGTCGTTTTTGGGTTTCTCCCATCGTTCCCGGCACCGAAGGTTCAACTAACGTTCCGTTCCGGTTCTTTGGGGGCCGATATCGGTCATTGCCAGTTCCTAGCGAACAATTCAAAACGGACTATAGGAGGAAGCGGGTTCGTAGTTGACAATGGTAGAAATCCAAAAACTGCTTCCCCAACGAGTTCGCCGTGTTGCCTCTTTCACCGATGGGCCAGCAAATCGCCCAAACGCTTGCCCAACGCCACGGCTTTTCAGTCGATGCAGTCGCCCACATGTTGACGGCGGTTTACAACGGCAACGGCAGCATGGCTCAGTTCTCGCATCCGGAATTTGGTGGCTCTGGCCAGTGGATGGCCGGTGGGATGATGATGATTGGCGACATGTTCAATCAGAATCTGAAGTTCCGCGTCGCCTCGCTATGCGACGACTGTGCCCGGTCCATTTCTGAAAACCAGAACGGTTCGCAAAGCGGTGTCTTTCAGTCGCAAAGCCAAAGCAGTGGCTCGGACTACCAAGACCAAAACGCCGGCGGCAGCGGAGGCCAGAACAGTCTGTTCGCGCCCGATCCGCGTCGCAACTGGTGGCCCCAAGAACTCGGTTCGCCTTCCGCCAGCGGTTCGCAAAACCAAACGCGATACGCCTACTTTGCCAACGCACACCGATTGGCCGTCGCTACCGGCGACGATGTTTGGGTGTACGACACGCTGCAGCACAACATCGGCGGGTTCAGCCAACAACAGTCCGGCGATGGATCGATCACCTTCACCAGTCAGTTCGGGACCGTGTCGCTGGGGTCATTGCCCGTGGTCAGCCGCAACGGGGTTGCCGTGCCAGCTCCATCTGCGCCAAACCCGGAACCTGTCCAGGCACCTTTGCCCAGCCAGCAAATCACCCCTGCAGTCAATCAGCCCAGTGCAAATGACAATCAAGGTCAGTCCTCGCCCTCGCCGTCGTCGGCTCAGCCGGACGTGTTCGATACGATCGACCGCTTGGGTGGCTTGCTAGAAAAGGGCTACATCACCCAGCAAGAGTTCGACCAGAAAAAATCGGATCTGCTGGGACGTATCTAAAACGTGCCGCAGCGCCGGTCCCCATTTCGTCCACGGTTTGTCGATTGAGTGATCTGTGATCTGTGATCGCGTGAGCGGCCGGGAATCCGCCGAATGCCCGTGGCCTCACGGCCAGCGGCTCACCATTGCCGTTGAAAGGATCACCGAAAGTCTTGGCGACTTTCGCTACGAAATGTTTTCAATTGAGCGGGCCGTGATCGCGTGAGCGGCCGGGTATCCGCCGAATGCCCGTGGCCTCACGGCCAACGGCTCACCATTGCTGTTGCAAGTTCGACTCAATCGCCAAACCGTTAACGGTTTGGCGCTACGACGTTTGCCCGAACGTCCCGCTGATATGGAACACGAGGGGGAGGGGCTCACCATATCGCCAGCAATGCTATCGGGGGACAGGGCTGTATCTGGGACACAGCAGCGGCGGTGCGAAAACGGTTAGGATGATGGGCAATGCGTTGTGACGACGCAGCGACCGCCTTTCTTCGTACCCGTGGGCAATCGATGAACCGTTCCCTTTGCTTCCTGATTCTGTTGGCACTCGCGGCCCAGCACTGCGTTTGCTGTTCACCCGATGCCGCGGCTGCCGATCCCGATCTGACCAAACCGAACATCATCGTGATCTACACGGATGATCAAGGTTACGGTGACGTCGCCGCACTGAACCCCGATGCGAAGTTTCCAACGCCGAACTTTGATCGCCTGGCCCGCGAAGGTGTCTCTTTCACTCATGGGCACAGCGCCGCCGCGGTCTGTACGCCGTCCCGCTACGGATTGTTGACCGGCCGCTACCCTTGGCGAACAAAGCTGAAACAAAGTGTCATGGGGGCCGAAGGCGACTGTCTGATTGCCGACGGTCGGATGACGTTGGCATCTCTGCTAAAAGAAAATGGTTACCACACGGCGATGGTGGGCAAATGGCACTTGGGAATGGACTTTCCCGGCACACCATCGGATCGGGACTGGTCGCAGCCCGTCCGCGACATGCCGCTGGATAAAG
This sequence comes from Rubripirellula lacrimiformis, assembly GCF_007741535.1. NCBI lineage: Bacteria > Pseudomonadati > Planctomycetota > Planctomycetia > Pirellulales > Pirellulaceae > Rubripirellula > Rubripirellula lacrimiformis. Next base: position 5,716,357 of record NZ_CP036525.1, on the reverse strand, counting down.
GATTCGACCACTTCTATGGCGTGCCCGCTTCGCTGAACTATGGGATTCTGGCGTGGTTCGAAGGCCGCCACGCTGCTGTTCCGCCGACGCTGTTCACCAACAAGAAACCGAACGCGCGGATGTCGGACTACCGCATCATGCCGCCCTACGATCGGACGCCACAAGAAACCAAGGCTGCTTTGAAACGGGATGGGTTCGAGGTCGCGCCGGACTTTGTCGACAGCCAATGCCTGACTCGGTTTACCGACAAAGCGATCGAGTGGATGGACGGCAAGTCGGCGGATGCCAAGCAGGGGAAGCCTTTCTTTCTGTACCTGCCCTACACCTCGCCTCACTACCCGGTTTGTCCGCTGCCCGAGTTCCAAGGGATGGGTGACTGTGGTGCCTATGGCGAGTTTGTGATCGAGACGGATCATCATGTCGGACGAGTTTTGGATTTCCTAAAGGACCAGGGATTAGAAGAAAACACGCTGGTCGTTTTCACCAGTGACAATGGTCCCGAAAACCATTGGAAGAACAGTCTTCGCAAGTACAGCCATGACAGTCGCGGTGGTTTTCGGCAAGGGAAACGGTCGGTGTACGAAGGCGGCCACCGAGTGCCATTCATGGTGCGCTGGCCTGCGGGCATCGCCAAGCCGTCACGATCCTGGGAACGCCCCGTCGGGCAGGTGGATCTGTTGGCGACTGTGGCCGAGATCATCGGCGTACAGCTGCCGGACGACGCTGGCGAAGATAGCCAAAGCTTTGCATCGATCCTGCGAAATCCCCAAGCCACCCACCAACGACTGCCGCTGATCAATAACGGATCCGGTACCGGCGGCTTCCGATACTCGATCACCGACCAAGATTGGAAACTGATCCTTCCCACCCCGAAAGCAAAGCCGGAACTGTACAACTTGACGACCGACCCATCGGAAAAGTCCAACGTTGCGGACCAGAATCCGAAGCTCGTCCAGTCGCTGACCAAGCAGATCAATCGAATCATCGCCGCAGGTCGGACCACCGCCGGTGCGCCGCAGCCCAATGACACGGGATACTGGAACGACTTGGGATGGATGTCCCAACAACAGTACCAAGAACTCGGTCCGGCACCCGGCCAAGAATAAGCCCACGTCGTTCGCTGGGACCAAACCACTCGCTTGCTTTCCACCAGGGTTGTTCGATGACACGCTGCTTTGTGATGCTTTGGATCGCTGCTTGCCTGACTTGGACTGAGGCGTGTCCTTGCCAGGCTGACGACCCCGTGCGAAAGCCGAATATCCTGTGGATCGTTGGCGAAAATTTTGACCTCGACTTTGGATGCTACGGTGCTGCCAACGTCGCCACGCCGAATGTTGATCGGCTAGCCGACGAAGGAATTCGGTACACGAACGTCTTTTCGACTTCACCGGTTTGTGCACCTAGTCGGTCGGCGTTCATGACGGGCATGTATCAGACGACCACAGATACCCATCACATGCGGTCGCACCGTGACGATGGGTTTCGGTTGCCCGAAGGCGTCAGGCCAATCACGCATCGTCTGCAAGATGCCGGTTATTTCACGGCCAACATCAGGACGGTCGGTGATGCGACGGTGGGTGACGCGACTGTCGGTACGGGCAAACTCGATTTGAACTTCACTCGCGAAGGTGATCTGTACGATTCCGACGATTGGTCCAAGCTAAAGGATCATCAGCCGTTCTTTGCCCAGATCAATATGCCGGAGGCAGAGTACGACATCTACGATCGCAAATCAGCCGAAAAGGATCGCGTCCGCTGGGTCGGGGAAGAATGGCATCCGCAGATTGCGACGCCGCAGAACGTTTCGCTGCCTCCGTATTACCCCGACCATCCCATCGCGCGATCCGAGTGGGCGCGTTATTTGAATTCGGTATCGGGCACGGACGTTCGGATTGGCAACATCCTGAAACAACTGGATGCGGACGGTCTGACCGAAGACACGGTGATCGTGTTCTTTGCCGACAATGGCCGCTTGGAAGCACGTGGAATCCACTGGTGCTGGGACTCGGGGCTGCACGTTCCCATGGTGATCCGATGGCCAGCGAATCACCAGGCTCCGCCACAGTATGCGGCGGGGAAAGTCAGTGATGAACTGGTCAGCCTGATCGATTTGACTGCATCCACCTTGACGATGGCGGGAATCGAGCCGCCGGTCGTGATGCAAGGACGCAGCTTTTGGGGGACGCCGCAAACGCCACCGCGAAGGTTTGTTTTCAGCGCTCGTGACCGGATCGACGAAACGGAGATCCGATTGCGTAGCGTTCGTGGCAAACGTTTTCACTACATTCGCAACTTCACGCCCGGTGCCGGGTTTTCGACACTGAACCGATACAAGGAAAAGTGTTTCTTGGTGAAGCCGCTGATGCGACAACTGTTGGCCCAGGGGAAATTGACCGGGCCGCCAGCGGAGTTGATGCAACCCTTTCCCGATGAAATGCTTTACGACACCGAGGCTGACCCCTTCGAAATCAACAACCTGGCCGATTCGAGCGACCCGCAGCACCAGTCGCAATTGCAACAAATGCGATCTGCCTTGGATACTTGGATGGCAGAAACCCACGATCGTGGCGCGATCCCCGAAGCACGTTCCATCGTCGAACCGTTCACCCAGGAAATGCACGATTGGTTCGGCACGCCCGCTTGGTATTCTCCCGAATAACCGTCGTCTGGTCAGCATCCTGTGGCAACGCGATTCCGCCAAATCGAACGGGCCCATCGGCTGTTTCGTTTGCATGAACCCGTTTGTCTGGATCCAACGTCCGTACGGCGATCTGTGAATCGCCGTGTCGTTTCGCCTTGGATAGGCTGCAGCGGACGCTAAGTCGCTGCTGGGCCGTCGGGCAATCGGCCTAGCATGCGGTCCAACGAATCGGATGTCTGATAGATCAACGCTTCCGGGTAGTGCGGGTACGGATGGAAGTACTCGAAGGTCACAAAACCGTCGTAGTGAATCTTGTCCAGTTCCTCCATCACGGCCGGCCAGTTGGTGGTCCCGTCCAACAGGGGGCGGAACGTTTCCAGCGAGTAGTCGGTGCCTTTCTTGGTGAACTCTTTGAAGTGAACGTTCTGGATTCGGTCACCCATGATCGGGATCCAATGCTCGGCAAATTGGAACATCGAAATGTTGCCGGTGTCATAGTGAACTTGGATCGCTTCGCTGCCGAAGCCGTCGACGAACTGATTCATTTCCATCGGAGTCATCAAGAACCCGTTGAAGAAGATGTTCTCCATGTTCAACGACACGCCGGACTTTTCTGCCTTGCGCACCATGCCTCCGATCGCATCCTTGGCCCGTCGCAAACAAACATCGTTAGGGACAGGTTCGTGATCGTCTCGCCACGGGATGTGAACCGCACCGGGAACGACCAGCAAATTCTGCACTCCCATCTGATTGGCGGCGTCGGCCATCATGCCGGCGAGTTCAATGCCGCGATTTCGCTTGGCGGGGTCATTGCTGGACAGCGGGTAGGGCCAGAATAGAAAACTGCACAGGCCGCTAATTTCGATACCGATCTCGTCCGCCATGTGCCGAATGGCAGCGAGCTGTTTGTTGGACGCCTTCGGCGACAGGTCGTTGTCCAGGTCGTAGTTCAATTCGATGCCATCGAATCCTGCTCGCTTGGCCAGCTGCATGCATTCACGCAGGTTCATGCGATCGGGGTAGGGGAACGCCCACTGATTGATGGATTTGCGAAACGAATACTTCTTTTTCGATTGTCGCCGCTCGTCCGCGGCTGCATTGCCATCGGGTGGATTTCCCGTGCTGGATGCGGATCCGTCTGCGGCGATCGCGGCACCGGCGGCGCCTGCAACCGCCAACCCGCTTAGCAGGGCGTCGCGCCGTGACACGCCTCGGTTCTGCGCAAAAGGTCCTGTCGACATGGGGGGGCTCCGTTTGGGGTGGGGACTTGGTTTCAGGACGCAACATGATCGGCGGCCCGCCTCGATTTGTATCGCCCCTATTGTTATCACGGATGAGTCGCACGTGGGGGCAATCGGCCCGTTGGATCCCAATAAACTGAAAGTCGGATTGACGGTCCGATCAGCTGCGCGCGGCCGTCGCTTTCGACGGCACCGGCAGTTGCGCCTTGTGCGCCGGGAAAGTGCGGAAATCTAATTCGTCGCGGTTTTTGCGGAACCAGGATGCCACCAGTGACAGGGTATGCGGAAACGCCCCGTGACCACGATCCAAGCGGCTGGTGGATACTGCCGCCCAGTGTTTCAACTTTTCCGACAACTGGGCATACTCGCTAGCGTTTCGTGGGGCCGCGACGGCGTCCGCGATTTCGCCACAGTGGATCAGGTACCACGTTCCGCAACCATCGTGGCCGGGGACGGCATAGATGAACGTGTAGCGGCGGCGCGCCTGGTTCAACATTTTTAGTTTGCGATCGATGTACTTCAGCGATTTGACCATCAACAACGACCTCGCCGCTAATTCGTATTGCTGATTCGCGGACGCGGTTTTCATTTGCAGTTCGATCGCGTCCAGCGGTTCGTGATTGAAGCCGTCCAAGAAACTTTCGGCCGCGTGAACCCGTTCGTCGTAGGCCAGGCGAGAGCATGCCGCTGCGCAAGGCCCTAGGCAGCTACCGACTTCCAACCGCAGGCAACCGGGACGGTATTCCAAGTCAAATAGCTGCAACTGGTCGGCAAATCGGAATACCTGTTTCGATCCACAATCGCGAAGCTGGAACACTTTGTTCAGCGTATCGACCGCGGTCTTCATTCGGCCGGCGCCAAAAAAAGGACCCTCGACGGCGACCATATCGCCATCGCGTTTCGATTCGGGCGGCTTGGCTGATGTGAAGAACATTGCCGGGTTTTTCCCGAGGCATAGATAGACGGGACGTTGCCGTTTGGGGACGCCTTGGACGTTCCACCTTGGGGTGAACCGCCGAATCAGTTGCTGTTCGCGCACGAGCGCTGCGAATTCGCTTGGCTGCGTTTCCCACTGGATCGCGCGAGCCGCCTCGATGATCCGCCCGCCTTTCTCTTTGGAGTTCGATGCCGCGAAATAGCTAAGCAGCCTAGACCGCAGCGATTTGCTTTTGCCGACATAGATCAGTTGCCCTTTCCGATCCAGCATCCCGTACACACCCGGCACTCGCGGACAGGACTGAATCACACGCCGCTTCAACTCGATCGTCGAAACGTCTCCCACCGCGTCGATGGGGCGAGTCGGGTGCGGGCTTAACGGGTCGGGCCCGAAGCCAAAGATCGGCTGTTCGCCAAAGAGTGCATCCATGCTGCGTTGTCCGCTTGGTCCTTAGCTGCCTTGGGTGCTGTTTCCCTGGTCGACAATCGCGTCGATCTTGGCAGCAATGATGAAGTCGTTCTCGCTGAGGCCGCCGATCGCATGCGTGGTAAGGTCGATGCGAAGGTGGCGATACCCGGTTAGGTGCAGGTCGGGATGATGTTGCTCGGTCTCGGCAATCTCCGCGACCTGTTGGATCAGTTTCACCGCTTTGACAAAGTTGCCCGTGTTGAACTGACGCGAAATCATTTTACCGGACTCGTCCAGAGTCCACTGCGGCGTGGCTGCCAAATGATCGGCGGCCTGCTGCGGTCCAATCATGGGAACCCCACCTTCGCAGGGGACACACTGTGCCCGTCGCAATGAATCGCTGGTTGGAACAGTCATCCGAATCTCGTTTCTTGCGACGTGGGCGATTGGGTTGAATCCATTCTGCACTTCTTGAACATGAAGAATGGAAGTTCGAGTTTCAGTTCGATTTTCGCACGCAAAGACAGTTCAGAAATTCGAACTCGAACTATCTTCCCCCCCTCTCTCTTACTCTCTGCCCCGCAAACCGCTGCGCGGCGGGGGCGAGAGGACTGATAATGCGACACTTATTGATCGCTCGATGCTAATTTCAGGAAAACGATCGAATTAGCAGGCCCCTATCGCCAAAACGGCTCATCAAAGCGGCGTTTTCCCGCTACTTGCCGATACTGTCGGCCAGGTCGCCAGCGTTGTAAATCGATCGCAGTGATTCCAGGATGCCGACGCCCGACACGCTGACGGCACGACCCTGTACATCGCTGTAGATATAGTCGCTGGTCAGGCTTTGAATGTTCCCATCAAAGATCAGCCCGACAAGTTCACCTTTGCGATTGACGACGGGCGAACCACTGTTTCCGCCGATGATATCGGCAGTGCAGACGAAGTTCAGTTGGGTGTCCATCTTCACGCGATCCTTGGCCTTCATCCACGACGCAGGCAAGTCAAAATCGGTCTGCCCCGCATGCTGTTCGGCGTGCTGGTAAGCACCGGCAAAGGTCGTGAAGGGTTGGACCTGTTTGCCGTCCTGTTCGTATCCCTTGACGGTTCCGAAAGCCAAACGCAATGTAAACGTCGCGTCGGGGTAACCACCGGTGCCTTCGATCGCTGTCGTTGCGCGAGTGATCTTGGCATAGGCTTGACGTTCGCGTTCTTCGATTTCTTCGTTCTGCTTGCGAATACGCCGGTACTCGTCTTCTGTCTTTCGTGCCAACTGGATCATCGGATCGTCGCTGGCTAGGACTTGGTTGATCCCGCCTTCGATCAATTCTTCTCGCTTGGCGACTTCGAACAGACTGGTTCCGCCGACCAGCTCCGCTGCCCGTTCGCTCGGTCCCTTGCCGCTTAGAATTTCGACGACCAGACGGTCGTTGGCACCACGGTTTTCGATCATGCGTGAAAGTTCGTCGGCTAATTTGGCTTGTTCCAAGTCCGCATAAATTGGCGCCGTGCTCAGCAATTCCTGCAGCAACGAATCTCGCGACGAATCGGTGAAACCACGCAGACGCTCTTCGTTGGGTTTCTTGTCTTCGGCTGCCAACAATGTGATTTGCTGGGCCAAGTCAAACAGGGTGCTGCGCAGTGAAACGGTCTGCGATAGCATCTCGCGTTTCTCGTCTTGGATCGCTGCGACGTCGTCCCAAGCCGACAACAGTTCTTTCAGTTCGGCCCGTTGGCCAACGGTGTGTTGCAGCCGATCTTCGCGGCCGCGTTTGGTCGCCATCGTCGCTGGGTTTTGCAAACCCGCCAGCATTCCGGTGTAGGCCTTTCGAGCGTTCTGGATGCCGAACAGTTCGTCGCGGGCACGACGGGTTTCTTCCTTGCCTTCCAGACCGAATTGCTGCATCAAGATTTCCTTGCGACGCAGGTAGTCCAACACATACGGGATCCGATCGTCACGCAGAAATTCAAGAGCTGCGACGGTGAAAATTCGCTGTGTGCGTCCGGGGTTCCCGCTGACGAATACCAGTTCGTCTTCTTTCAGCGGCTCGCGATCCCATTTTAGATAGTGTTCCAGTTTGGCCGGTTTACCGTCCTCGTAGACTCGCATGATGGTCGCGTCGACGTTGTATCGAGGATATTCGAAGTTGTCAGCATCGCCACCAAAGAACGCAGCCGCAGTTTCAGGAGCCCAAACCAAGCGGACATCGGTGAATTTCTTGTATCGATACAGGTGGTAGCGGGCGCCGCCGAACAGCGTGATCACGTCGCTGCGAAGTCCAGTCGCCTCGGTCGATTCGCTTTCGATCTTGGCGATCACGGCGCGACGCTGTCCTGCGGAATCTTCGGCCGATGCGTCGGATTCTACGGCACCATTGACTCGGTCCGTTACGTCTTCGATGGACACCAATTGGTTCAGTTCCAAGTCCGGCGTCTGGAGTTCTTCGTCAAGCGAATGGGCCAAGAATCCATCGTCGATCAGGTTGCGGTCTGCAGAACTGAGTTTGTGCAGCGTGTCGCTCGCTACATGGTGATTGGTCAGCACCAACCCATCCGAAGAGATGAAGGATCCGCTTCCGCCGCTGTTGAAGCGAACCGAGCTGAGCCGCAGATGGTCCGCCCACTGCTCGGTGGGCTCGAAATCATGCCGCGATTTCAGGGTTTCCGTTGGCAGTTCGTTGAACAGGAACATGCCTTCGTCACCGAGAACGCATGGCGATGAAAGCGCGAGTGCGACGTTGAACATAAGCAAAGCGGCTAGATTGCGTGTCATGGGAAAACTAGTCATGTGGGACATCGGTGGCGATCGAGTTGGTGGGCGATGGCCGGGGCGACCAGACGCCTGAGTTCGTGATAGCTCGGTTCGTATTTTGACGGCGGCCGGGCGCCCTGCCAATCCTGTGGAAAGCCAATGTTTGGCAGGATAGGCAAGATGGCGTGCGTTTTCAGCCCCCTGTGGGCCTGTTTCGGCGCATGAATTGAACTGTACCAGCCCAAGCAAACCGTCAATCGCTAGCAATTCAGGGGATAGCGATCGGGCAACTTCGCTCTTTCGCCTAGCCTCGCCTTTTTCGTAGCCTACGACAGAGGATACCATTCTAAGTATGCGAAGGATCGCAGTGATGGAAACAAAGCAATCGCCCCGAATTTTGATCTCACGAATGAGTGCGATCGGAGATTCAATCCTGACCTTGCCGGTCGCTTGCGCGATCCGTGAACACTATCCCGATGCGTACATCGGTTGGGTGATCGAAAAGAAGGCTGCGCCGATGGTTCGCGGCCATCAGACCCTGGACGCTGTGATCGAGCTGGAGCGCGGGTGGTTCACGTCGACCAAAAAGATTCGCGAAACAAAAGCTTTATTGCGTCCTCACCAATTTGACACTTCGATCGATTGCCAAGGTCTGACCAAGTCGGCTCTGGCGGGCCGGTTGTCGGGAGCCCGTCAGCGGATCGGTTTTGCTGGAAAGCATGGCGGTGAAATCAGTCGATTGCTGAACAATGTTCGCGTCCCACCGGTGTTTTCGCACATCACCGATCGGTCGTTGGAACTGTTGATACCGTTGGACATTCATTCGCCCAAGGTGCAATGGAAGTTGCCGCTATCGCCAGCATCGCGGACTTGGGCCGCCCGTTGGCGTCGCACGATACAGTCCAACCGTCTGACGGTGCTGAACCCCGGTGCGACCTGGGCATCGAAGGCTTGGGAAGCGGATCGGTTTGCCGCGACCGCCAAATTCGCTCGCGACCAATATGGCTACCGCAGCATCGTCGTCTGGGGGACCTTCGAAGAACGTTTGATGGCTGAGTCGATTGTCGAACAGTCCGGCGGTGCCGCGACGTTGGCACCGGATACCGATCTGCACCACTTGGGCGCCCTGATCGAGACGGCCGACATCTTCATCAGCGGCGATACCGGGCCACTGCACATTGCGGTTGCGGTCGGCACCGACACGATCGGCTTGTACGGCGCGACGCGTCCGGGGGATTCGGGCCCCTATGGCCAGTTCGCGCTTCAGAAGGCCTACGAAAGCGGTTCCCGAACTCACCGCCGAAAAGCGGACAACACGGCGATGCGAGCGATCGAGGTGGCGGACGTTTGCGACGCGATCCACCAGATCGAAGCCAAGCGATCGATGACCAAAGTGGCTTAACGATTGTCGATCTTGCACAAAAACTAAGTCCTACGTAGAATCCGCCCTCCGATAGACCACCAGGAGGGTGATTCTGTGAATCGATCAAAGGCCACGAAGCATTCGGTTGTTTCCAAACGGTTGCTGCCACTGACCAACCGACCACGTCGTCGGGGACTGACGGTGCTTGAATTGCTGGTCACGATGACCATCATCGCCGTCGTGGCAGCACTGCTGTTACCCGCCGTCAATTCGGCTCGAGAGTCCGCGCGACGGATTCAATGCGTCGACCATCTGCGTGAAGTCGGATTGGCTTTGCATACCCATCACGATTCGAAACGGCATCTTCCCGTGGGATGGGCGTTCGATCCGACGGATGATTATGCCTACGGATGGGCCGTTTCCTTGTTGCCGTACTTGGGCCAAGACTCGCTTGCCCAACACGTCGATCGCAGCGCTCCGCCTGACAACTTGACCAATCTGCAGGCCCGCACCACATCCATCGCGGGCATGCTTTGCCCGTCGGACATCGCGGCGCCGTCGTTTGTCATGTTCGCCGAATCGGAAGACGATGACAAAGAGCACGGAGATCATGCGATGACGCTTGGCGCTGGCTCCGGTGGAGACACAGCCGCCGGCCATGCCGATCGGGTCGAGCTTCCATTGATCGAATTGCCGACGGCAAACTACGTCGGTGTGTTTGGCACCTTGGAACCCGACGATTCCATTCCCGCCCCAATCGGTGACGGTGCGTTTTTGGAGAATCGGATCGTGCGTTTCCGAGATTTCCAACGCGGCCTCTCTCACACATTGATGGTCGGTGAACGGACCATGGCACAGGTTCCATCGACTTGGTTCGGCGTCAAATTGGCGGGCGAAGATGCGGCGGCCCGGATGGTCGGGTCAACGCTGGAAGGAATCAACAATCGTTTGGCGGACGAGTGCGATTTTTCGAGCCGTCACCCGGGCGGCGCCAACTTTCTGTGGGGCGATGGGCACGTCAGCTTTGTCAGCCAACAGGTGGATCTTCGTGAATACCATCGTTGGGCAAAGCTTCGTGATCACTAGCACCCGATCAACCCCCTCTGCACCTGCCTTCCTTCTTTGCACTCCCGACCCCCGGCGAAACTGATGACACGCAAAACGAACAATCGCGTCGAGCTGACGAAGTGCGAAGCCGAAGTGATGGAGGTCGTCTGGGACCGGCAATGTGTGACCGTCAATGACGTGGTCGATTCGATTGACCGCAACTTGGCCTACACCACGGTTCTGACCACGATGCGGATCTTGGAAGACAAGGGAATCGTTGCACGCGGAGAAAAGATTGGCCGGGCGTTGACCTACACCGCCAAGGTTTCACGCGACCAGGTCCGAGCGGGAATGTTGCGAGCGTTGACGGACCAGTTGTTCGGTGGTTCGGCTCGGTCGTTGGTCCTTAGCCTGATCCAATCCGAGGCTGTTTCGATCGATGACATCGAAGCGGTCAAGCACGCTGCGGCACAACTAGACGACGGACAACGAGGGCTTTGATCATGGACGCATTGCTTGGCTTCGAAACGGTGACCGCGATCTTGCTGCAAGTGGCATTGGTCGTTTCGGCGACTGTCGCATTGCAAAGCTGGGTCGGTGACGCACGCAGTGGCTGCCGTCTTTGGACGACCTGTTTTATCCTTCTGTTGGCGCTGGTTACCGCCTCGTTGACGTTGCCACACCGGCGCCTGCTGGGGTTTCCCGAATTTGTGTCTCCGGCTTGGACACGGACTTGGATCGGTTGGCAGCAACCAGTGTTCTTTGCCTGTGCCGTTCTCTGGGGAACCGGAGTGGTGGTGATGTTGATTCAACGCGTCGTTCGTTGGGGCACGCTGTCTCGGTTCTTGCGCGATCAATGCACACCATTGACTGCGTCACAGCAAACTTTGTTGTCCACGACGCTGGTCCCCAGCGATGTCAGTGTGCTGGTGTCGGATCATGTCGAAGGGCCGTTTTGTTGGCAATTGCATCGTCCGGTGATCGTGTTGCCAAGCTACATTTTGGACGACGATGCCACCATGTTGGAACACGTGCTGGTCCACGAACTGGCTCACCTTCAAACGAAGCACCCGATGCAGCATTTCTTGCAAGGCACTTGTTCGGTGCTGTTTTGGTTTCATCCCGCCGTGTGGTGGGCAGCTGGCAAGGCGGAACTGACTCGAGAATATCTGTGCGACGAGATGGCGGCCGGCAAAGACGGTCGATACGCGGCCTATCTAAGAACGCTGGTCAAAATCGCTGAACGTTGCTCGGCCCGTTGTTGCAGTGCCACCCCGATTGGAACGCTGGCGTTCGGGAATCAACCCAGCGCTCTGATCTTGCGCAGCAATCGGATCGTTTCGCTGGCGGCAGGATTCCGCCGCCCACGCTATCGAGCTTGGGTCGGATGCGCCGCACTGTGGATGATTGCTCTGCTGGCGAGTCAGGTTTGCTTGCCCGTCAATGCGATGGCTTCGAACCGGAGCGGTTGGTCGCCGTGGCCGACGTGGACCGCTAGCGTGTTGCATGACTGCGGAATTCACGTCCGTGATTTCGAGTCCTTCGATCAGCGGTCACAGTGGGACGAAGTGTTCAAGACGTCGCACCATCACTAGCACGCCGGTGCATCCCACTGTTCGCGTAGTTCGTCGTGTTCTGGCGACGCACCGTTTGTAGTACCGCCTTTAGGCGGCGGGTGCTGTTCGGATCCACCGCATGTCGGGTCAGGCCGGCTGAAGCCGGTACTACCAACGGAGCGGATGGTTGCTTGGGCAGCACTCGCGATCGCCGCCGTTCGGTCCTTCTTTTTAGAACTACTAAAAGGATAGGAGTTGGCATTGCATTGGTCGTGAACGGCTCGCTATCGTCCTTAACTACTAAGGTCTACGTAACTCGGGAGTGCAAGGATGCCCCTGCCAATGTCGCCATTGCCCAACGCTTCGATTTCACTGATCTTGCCCGCTTGGAATGAATCCGAGGTGATCGCTCGCGCGGTTGCCGAAGCAGACGATGCTCTACGTCGCATTGCATCGGATTACGAGATCATCGTGGTGGACGATGGAAGCACCGACGATACCGCTGCCATTGTGTCTCGCATCGCCGACAGTCACGCCAACGTTCGATTGGTGCAGCACTGTCCTAACCAAGGTTACGGTGCCGCCATTCGCAGCGGTTTCGGCGCGGCCCAGAAAGACTTGGTCGTGTTTACCGATGCGGACTGTCAGTTCGATCTAACGGAACTGGATCGGTTCGTGTTGTTGTCGCAGCGATACGACATCGTTTGCGGTTACCGCATGGATCGAAAAGATACAGCGCTGCGATGTTTGTATTCGAATGTCTACAACCTGATGGTGCGCTGTCTGCTGGGAACTGGCGTTCGCGATGTCGACTGTGCACTGAAGATGTTCCATCGTGATGTGGCCGATCAGTTGCAGTTGTCGGGAAACGGGTTCTTGGTCAATTCCGAGATGCTCACGTCGGCACGTCAGTGCAAATTTAGCATTGTCGAGGTTGGTGTTTCGCATCGGCCTAGGACCGCAGGGACCAGCACCGTATCGATCGCCCATATTCCCAAAGTATTGGCCAGTTTGGCTAGATACTGGTGGAATGTGGCCCAGTTTCCATCGCCCGCTCGATCACCGGATCGTCCTTGCAGTCCGGATTCCGATCGGAGTGTTCCGGCTTGGATCTCGGATCGCAACGTCACGCGGACGACCTATGGGTTGCTGTTGATCGCCGCGTTCTTTCTGTTGACGAACCTGAGCTATCCGCTGATCGATCGTGACGAAACTCGCTACGCCGAGATTCCGCGTGAGATGTTGGCAACCGGCAATTGGGTGTTGCCACAACTGAATTTCCAAACCTACTACGACAAGCCACCGCTGGTGTATTGGCTATGTGCCATTTGCTACCGCTTGTTCGGAATCAGTGAGGCATCCGCACGATTGGTACCGGCGCTTTCGGCGCTGGCGACGATTGGGGCTACGGTGTTCTTTGGCAATCGTCTTTTTCAGCGTCGTGTCGGGTTACTGGCCGGCGGTGTGCTGATGCTGTCGGTCGGTTTTGCCTTCACCAGTCGATATCTGTTGCTCGATGGTGTGTTGGCATTCTTTGTGTCGATGTCCTTGTTCACGGCATTCGAAGCGATACGCGCATCGCGTGTTCGATGGACATGGTGGATCGCATCGGCGTGTTTCGTCGGGTTGGCATTTTTAACCAAGGGGCCGTTGGCCATCGTGTTGTGGTTGCCACCTGTGTTCGCATTTGCGTGGTTGTCCGATTCGCACGCTCGGCCCGACTGGAAACACTACGCCGTCGCGGGAGCAGTGGTGGCTGGCATGGTGACGCCTTGGCTGGTAGCGGTCACGTTGGAAGACCCAACCTTTCTGGTCGAGTTTTTCTACACCCACAATGTCCAGCGGTTTGCCGGGCAATTTCATGATCGGCCGATTTGGTTCTTTATTCCGATCCTTTTGTTGGCAGGTCATCCCTGGTCGTTTCTGACGATCCCCTATGTCAACTTTCTGTTTGGCCGCAGCGAATCGGTGCGACGTCGGCGATCACCCGCGGTCGGATTTTTGTTCCTTTGGGCGGGTTGGGCGTTTGTGTTTTTCTCTTTGGCCAAGTGCAAGCTGCCAACCTACCTTTTGCCTGCTGCCCCGGCGCTAGCATTGATGTTGGCGCATTACTTGGATGTCATTTTGGGAACGGCCACGGATTCTCGCCAACACTGGTTTGCTCGGTTTTGGTCCGCTCGATCAGCAACTGCAGCAACCTGCATGGCAGGGGTTGGGTTGGTCGGATTTGTGATCATGTCGACTGGTAATCCACCGTTGGCTGTCTATGGATGGGCGATCCTGTGGACGGTATTGTTGGTGGCATCGTTGGTCATGATCGCAGATTCGCATCAGTCCAAGATCGCTTGGGGATCGTCGGCCACCGTCGCTTTCCTGTTTGCTGTGATGCTGATGCATCAGATGTTGCCAACCTACAGTCACAGCCAAACTCTGTTACGCGGATCGTCACCGTTCATCGCGACCATGGCTGCCGCGCCCAAGCAAGCGATTGCAACGGTGGGGCACGAGTTCTCCGAAATCCCGTTCTATTTGAATCGGTCTGACGTCGCAAACTACTTGGACGTTCAGGACGGCGGATTGACTGACTTCTTCTTGGAACATCCGCAGTCCTGGATCTTGGTTGCGGACGACGTGCCGATCAAATCGCTACAGCATCAGTTGCCACCCGGAACAGTGATGAAATCGATTGTCGGCCATGGCTGCGCTGTCTTGATCGAAACCGGTTCGGTGGATGTTGCCCTACGGGTCGCGTCCCGTCCGGATGCCCAATCGCATGTTTCGCGACTGCCCTCGAAACCCAGTTCACCTTCGCTAGATACTTTGCCTTCGGGGGCACGGTGATGTGTCGACGCATTGCGTCCAGGTGGTTGGAATGGGTGTTGTCCAAGGCTTGCTTGGCGTTGGGCGGTTCGTCGCCGAGTTCGCTGGATCAGCATCGTCAACAGCAAGCTGATATCCGGTTGATTCGACAAATGATTCAGCGTTTGGAATCCAGTGGTAGCAGCGACGGGGGCATCCTAGGTCTGCGACACGATTCCTGTTTTCGGCCGACTTCAAATGGTTCAGGAGATTCCTGATGGGAAAGTTACAGCGAAAGGTCGTTCTGGATGTGCTGGGAATGTTTGTGGTTTCGTTGTTCGCATTGACCACTTTGGTACTCGTGATCGGTGTGGCCAGAGAATCGTTGGACCAAGGGTTGAACTTGGCCAGTGTTCTGCGGTTGCTTCCGTTTGCGGCGCCCAACGCGTTGGCACTTTCGATTCCCGGAACGACACTGTTCAGTACGTGTTGCATCTACGGGCGGATGTCGGCCGACAATGAACTGACGGCAATGCAATCGGTTGGCATTTCGACGTTTGCCGTGATGTGGCCCACGATCATCCTGACCGTTGGTCTGAGCATCGCGACGGTCATTTTGATCAACACCGCGTTCACGTGGGGGTTCCATGGCGTTCAGAACGTCGTTGTGTCGTCGGTTGAAAACATTGCCTACGGAGTCCTGCGGCGTGAACGGAATTTCCAGCACGGGAACTTCTCGTTGACGGTTCGCGATGTTGTTGATGATCGGCTGATCGAACCGCTGATCAGCGTTCGCCGAGACGGCCAGGATCCGATTGTCATCAGCGCACGCGAGGCGACGATGAGCTACATCGACAAGGAACAGGTGTTGTCGTTTGCCATCTACAACGGAACGGCGACGGTCGGCGGAAATGTCGCATTTCACTTCCCCGGTCAGTATATCCAGCGTATCCCGCTGGGGGCTCAGCAGAACGATTCGATTCTGACGGCAAATCCATCGCACATGCGGATGCGAGATCTGCCTTCGGCAACGGTCGGTCAATTTGGTGACATCCATCGTCGATCGGGTGAGATTGCTGTCCACACCGGGTTCAGTCTGCTCAGTTCCCATAGCGACCAGATCGCCGGGGCAGACGCCATGAAGCGAAAAGCTCAGCTGCAACAAAGTCGTAAACGCTTGCATCGATTGGACGCTGAAATGCATCGCCGTTGGGCCAGCGGATTTACCTGTTTGGCGTTTGCGATCATCGGTGTGCCGCTTTCCATTCGACTGCGCACCTCCGACACGATGACAACCTTTGGTGTCTGCTTTCTGCCGACACTGCTGATCTATTACCCCGTCTTTGCATTGTCATTGGACATGGCCAAGTCGGGCGATATTCCTGCCTGTGGGGTTTGGATCGCGAATGGAGTGACCATCGCGATCGGTTTCGTGATGATGAAGCGCGCTGTTTACCGAGTGATCTAGATGATGAAAAATTTTAAAGATGGTTTGGTTTGCTGTTGGAACAACGGTTACCCAACCATCGAATCGGATGATCGGCAGTCCGCGGTGGATCGTTGGAGTCCGATCCAAGAGCGAGTCGCAGCGATCGTGATTGCCGTTGCATCCTTGGTGGTGCTGGCCCCCAGTTTGTCGTATCCGTTGATTGCCCCGGACGAAACACGATACGCGCAGATCGCGATGGAGATGATCGAATCGCGAGATTGGATCACGCCGACTCTGGATGGACAGCCGTACCTGGACAAACCGCCTTTGATGTATTGGTTGACGGCGATCAGTTTTCAAATTTGTGGCCAGAGCGAATGGGCAGCACGGTTGCCGTCGATGTTGTCGGCGCTGTCGACCGTGATGGTGGTGCTGTTGCTCGGACGCCAGATCGTCGGCAGTCAAGCAGCGTTTCTGGGATCCGCATCGCTGCTGCTTTGTGGCGGCTTTCTGTTGGCCGGTCGATTCTTGATCTTGGATTCGTTGCTGTCGTTTTGGACGACGTGCTGCCTGCTGGTTGGCTGCATCGCGGCGGGCCGGCGCAACCGTCGCTGTTGGTGGTGGTTGTTGGCAGGGCTAGCCTGTGGGATGGGGATACTGACCAAAGGACCCATCGCTTTGGTGCTGTGTGGTCCCCCGTTAGCAATCGGTGTGTGGATGCACAAAGAACGCATCCAACCCAGGATCTGGGACTGGGGCCCAATGGCGATCCTGATGACGTTGCTGTGTGTGCCCTGGTATCTGGCGGTCTGGAAATTCAATCCTGACTTCGGCGACTACTTTTTCTTAGAACACAACGTGAAGCGGTTCACCGAAGGATCCAACCACCGGCAACCATTCTGGTTCTACATTCCAATTCTGATGGCAGCCATGTTTCCCACTTCGTTGCTGTTGCCATCATTGGGGGTGTTCTTGTTCAGCCCAGAAGAGCGGTGTCGACGTGGGAAACCCACTCAGTTGAGGTTTTTATGCGTTACCGCGGCCTGGATCCTGGCTTTTTTTTCAGCCGCGAGCTGCAAATTGCCGACTTACATTATACCGGTTATTCCGATTATCAGTTTGATCCTTGGCGTGATTCTTAGCACGACCGTGTTCGCATCGGAATCGACCAGTCGGATCACTCGTTATTTACGTCCTTTTCCCCTGCGAGCCAACCTGATTCTGTTGATCGCCGGGGCTACGGTCTTGGGAACACAAATCTGGCTCGAACAATCGGCAAGCTGGAGCGTCATTACTACGATGTTGCTTGGTGCTGTCATTCTTGCCGTCACGGTTCGCTGCTGGAATCAACCCGCTGCCAATGGGCGGTTGGGGTGGGTGACGACTGCTCTTTTGGCGATCGCTGTGCTTTCGACGGCGGGAACAGGATTGTTGCCGGCGATCGCAAGCGAACGATCGGTCTATAGCAAGACTGCGGCACTGGCCCACGACCACCCCGATCGATGGATCGTTTTCTTTGGTGAGAAACGGCATGCCGTGAAACTGCAGATCCGTGCCGATCGAGTGGTCTATTTTTCCGAGCAGCAAAAAGAAGAGTTTGCGACTTTTCTGGTCAATCATGCCGACACCATCGTGGTGGCCAACGAACGCAGTTTGCCTTCGACACGGGAAGCAATCGCGGCGACCCACGTTATCCAGGCAACCGGAGCGCACAAACGCTTGTATCTTGCGTCCCCGCGTGCATCGACCTCGGTGGCAGCCGTCATCGCGAACACCGAACATCCAATCGGTAGTGAGCTTCGTTGATGATGC
The DNA here is from genome assembly GCF_007741535.1 of Rubripirellula lacrimiformis. Taxonomy (NCBI): domain Bacteria; kingdom Pseudomonadati; phylum Planctomycetota; class Planctomycetia; order Pirellulales; family Pirellulaceae; genus Rubripirellula; species Rubripirellula lacrimiformis. Next base: position 5,698,375 of record NZ_CP036525.1, on the reverse strand, counting down.
ACCTTCGGTATCCATGGGCCGTGAATGTCGTCGTTGGCGTCGTCGCAGTGATCGCGATGATGTCGGTGGCACGCGCCGATCAGTCGCTGGGGGATGACACGCGCCAAGATGCTTACGGCGTTGCGGTGGTTCCCTACGATCAGACTGAATCGTTGACGGTGTTTGATACCGCGCATCGGTTGATCGATCAGATGTCGGGTAGCCAAACGATATCGCAAGCAACCACCACGGATGACGTGATTACGGTTCTTACCGATTCCGATCGGATGGCGGGGGCGATCGATTCAGACACCATCGCGGCGATGACGATCGGGCACCACCACGCGACGACATCAGGCCATTCCAATGCGCGACAATGGCAAGCACTGCCCGATGGGTTGATGTGGCGATCCTATCTTGCCGCGCCCCATGAACCGCGCATGTCGATGCTGCTGTTCCGTGACTCGGACGCAGGCTATTTCTGGGATGCGACGCTAGGCGGTCGGGTTGGGCTAATCCGCTATGGAACCACTGATGCACGACGCCCCAATGGTTGGCAATGGGACATCGAAGGCGCGGTCATGACCCGACTGAATTTGTTGGAGTCCGAGGACGTCGAATCGATGGACTACCGTTTCGGCACCGAAATTACCGCTGCCGAAGGTCCCTGGGCGATGAAGTTTGGGTACTTCCACATCAGTTCGCATGTGGGAGACGAGTTCATGGGCCGGAACCCTACCTACCAACGAATCAATTATGTGACGGAGTCGATGATTCTTGGCGGCAGCTACCAACCGGCAGATTGGCGACTGTACGGCGAAGTCGTGAACTCCTTTCATGATTCCGGTGGTGCGAAACGATGGCAATTGCAGACCGGTGCGGAGTACACGCCAAAGTCGAAGTCCGATTTTCGCGGTGCCCCATTCGCCGCGATCAATGTGAATCTGCGAGAAGCGGTTGATTTCAGTCCAACCACCACGATCCAAGTCGGTTGGTCCTTTCAGGGGTCGCGATCGGGACGGCGGATGAGATACGGATTGGAATACGGTGCCGGCCCCAGCAATCAGTATCAGTTCTTCAGCCGCGATGATGAGTATCTGGGCTTAGGCATCTGGTTTGACTATTAAGCTGGCGAGCGATCAATCAGTGTCGTTTCTTTCTTCACCCTCTCTCTCTAATTCTCTCCCCCCGCAAACCGCTACGCGGCAGGGGCAAGATGACTTGAATCGCGACACTGATTGATCGCTCGTTGCTAATGCGTCGTTTAGCGATTGTTGAACTAGCCTGACGCGGTGGATCGATGAGGAAGCGGGGTAGCACGAGTACGAGTACGGAAGCTAAAACTCGAACTCGAACTCGAACTTAAACTCGAACTCCATTCCCCCCGGCACTACGCCACTCTTTCAATCGATATCCCCCCGTCGCCGACGCGATCCGAACCATTCCGATTCAGATCGCGTCTTCGAAACCACCGCGGGATCAAGCCGCTGGTTCTGGCTTCTCTCGGACCTGGTCTGCAAACCAGGGGTAGATCGCGGGGATGACAATGCAGGTCAGCAGCGTGCTGGTGATCAAGCCACCGATCACGACGGTCGCCAGCGGACGCTGGATCTCGGCACCGTCGCTGTGCGAGATCGCCATCGGCAGGAACCCCAGACTGGCCACCAACGCCGTCATCAGCACAGGTCGCAGTCGATCGTCTGCCGCCTTCAATGCGGATTTCCTTGGCGTGGTCCCGTCCAATCGATGATGCTCTGCATCACTGACCCAAACCAGGCCATTAAGCACCGCGACGCCGAACAGGGCAATGAATCCGACACCCGCCGCGATACTGAACGGCATCTCGCGAATCATCAACGCAAACACACCGCCACTAGCCGCGATTGGGACGCATAGAAAAATCAGCATGGCCAATCGCACCGAATGGAACGATGTGTGAAGCAGCAGGAAGATCACCAGCAAAACGATCGGCGTGATGATCAACAGCCGGCGGCTAGCCGATTGCAGGTTTTCAAAATCACCACCCCACCGAAGTTCGTACCCGGGTGGCAGATGAACTTGCTTGGATACCGCCGCCTGAGCTTCGCGAACGAAGGTTGCCACGTCACGTCCACGCACATTGGCGGACACAAATGTGCGGCGTCGACCGTCTTCGTGTTCAACCGTAGGTGGCGTCTGTTCCAACTGAATTGTCGCCAACTCGTACAGCGGCACGGGTTTGCCACCCGCCATGGCGACGGGCAACTGTTCCAGTTTCTCGATATCGTCTCGCCACGATTCTGGCAGACGTACACGGATTGGAAATCTCGCTCTTTCGTCCAACACCTCACCGACTTGGCGACCGCCCATCGCAGCGACGACGTCCATCACCTGAGCGGCGTCGATGCCATAGCGGGCCAACGCTTCGCGATCGGGAGCGATGGTCAGGGTTGCCAATTTGGACTGAATATCAGCCTTCACATCGGCGGATCCCGGCACCTGACGCAAGGTCCGTTCGATCTCTTTTGCCTTCGACGCCAATGTATCCAAGTCATCGCCATACACCAGAACGGCGACATCGGCCTTGACCCCGGCAACCAGTTCATCGACTCGCATTTCGATCGGTTGTGTGAACCCGAACGCGACGCCGGGCACTTTTTCGGTGAGCACGGTTTCGATCTCGGCGATCAATTCGTCTCGAGTTTTCGGATGCGGCCATTCGACCGGTGGGTTCAGCATCACCCAGACATCGCTTTGGTGAACCCCCATCACGTCGTTCGCGATCTCGGGACGACCGGTTTTGGTGAACACCGTTTTGATCTCTGGAAACACAAGCAGTTCCGATTCCACCGTTTCGGCCATTTGCTGTGCACCTTCCAACGATGCACTTGGCAATCGAACGGCTTCGACCAACAGGTCCCCTTCGTTCAACCGGGGCATGAATTCGGCACCCAAGTTCATGGCGACGGGAATGCTGATCGCAAAGATGCTTGCCGCGACGAGCGCGGTGACTTTGGGCGTATCGACCGCCCAGCGGACCAACGGAAGATAGAACCGTTTTAGGATTCGAATCGGCAGTACGTCGTGGTCTTTGGGGGACTTGGGGAGCGACAGCGATGCCAGGGCGGGCATCAGAGTCATCGATAGGATCAACGAACCGAACAATGCGAACAGTACCGTCAACGCCATCGGGCGAAACATTTTTCCCTCGGTCCCTTCCAGCAGCAACACCGGAACATACACCACCGCGATGATCAGTTCCCCGAACATCGTCGGTCCACGGACTTCGATGGCTGCATCACGGATGACTTGCAATCGATTCTGTCCGTCCTTGGTTTGTGAGAGCCGGCGAACACAGTTTTCGACCATGATCACTGACGAATCAACGATCAAGCCAAAGTCAATCGCACCCAGACTCATCAGGCTGGCGGAGATCCCGAAGATCAACATCATGTTCGACGCGAACAGCATCGATAACGGGATCGCCAACGCGACGATCAACCCGGCTCGCAGACTGCCAAGGGTGACCAGCAAGACGATCGCAACCAAGACGCCGCCTTCGAGCAGGTTTTTCAGCACCGTATGCAGCGTCCGATCGATCAGGCTTTCGCGATCGTAAAGAATGTCTAGCACGACATCATCGGGTAGGGTTGCCTGGATTTCCGCGATCCGAGTTTTGACGCGGCTGACGACATCACGCGAATTTTCGCCGATCCGCATCATCACCATGCCCGTGACCGCTTCGCCACGTCCGTCTCGGCTGACCGCACCCTGGCGTGACATCGGTGCGATCACGACATCCGCAACGTCGGCTAGCAGCAGCGGTGACCCGGCGTCGGTTCGGCGGATGACGATATTTCGCAGGTCGTCCACATTGGCCAGCAACGCCTGTCCGCGAATGAACCGTTGTTCGTCATGGTGGATGACGTAGCCACCGCCGGCGTTGGCATTGGCCGCCTCGATCCGCGTGTACAGATCCTGCAGGGTCAGCCCCTGCGACATCAATAGATCGGGATCGGGACGAACTTCGAATGTTTTGAAGAATCCCCCCATCACATTGATCTCGGTCACCCCGTCGACCTGACGCAGTTTGGGGGACACGTCCCAGTCCAGCATCGTTCGCAATTCCATCGGCGACCGCGAAGGGCTGCGGACTTCGAACTGCAGAATTTCACCAAGCGCGGTGGTCATCGGGCCCAGTTCGGGCGGGCCGTAGCCGTCGGGCAGGCTGGCGGTTGCCGATGGCAATCGTTGACCGACCTGTTGGTTGGCAAAATAGACATCGGTCCCTTCGTTGAACACAATCGTGATCACCGACAGACCAAATTTCGAGATGCTGCGAACCTCCTCTACATTCGGAAGCCCACCCATCGCCCATTCGACGGGGTAGGTGACTTGGCGTTCCACTTCGACCGGTGGCAGCGAACCCGCTTGCGTGATCACCGTGACTTGGGTGTTCGTCAAATCAGGCACCGCGTCGATCGGCAACTTCAACGCGCTGCTGATCCCCACGCCGGCAATCAACAGCACGGCGACGATGACGAGGAATCGATTGTTCAGCGAAAATTCAATCAGACGTTTAAGCATTGAATCACTCCTCCCCTTCGAGCAGGAGTTCGCTTTTCAACACAAATGCACCGGAGACAACGACCGTTTGACCGTCTTGAATTCCGGCGGACACTTCCACCATCGAATCGGCCGATTTGCCTTTGCGGATGATGACTGGCTTGAATCCCTGGTCGGCGGTCACAAAGACGGCGTCGTTTCCGTCCAGGTCGACGACGGCGGTTTCAGGGACCGCGATCACGGATTCCAACGTTCCGGTGGGCACTGCAACGCGAGCAAACAGCCCGGGGCGGTACTGGCCGGCGGTATTGTCGATTTGAACGACAAGGGGGATGGCGCCCGAGGCGGGATCGACTTCGCGGCCCACAAAGATGACCGTCGCATCCTGTGGCGGCAGGTCGACCGAAGGCGTGGATACGGTCACATGATCGCGCTGGGAAAGGTCAATCGAGTGCCAGTCGCGACCACGAATGTCGGCTTCGACCCACAATTGATTGGTGTCGGCGATGATGAACATCTCGTCGCCCGCCGCAACCCGTTCCGAAGCGGAATACACCTTGCGTTCGATCGTTCCCTTCAACGGTGATCGGAGGGTTAGACGAGACGGATCCGATGGGGTGGGCGACGCATCGGAATCGCTTTCCAATTCCGCAAAGCTGCCCAACAATGTGTGCAGGGTTTGCTGTGCGACCAGCAACTGGCGCTGGGCCGATTCGACTTCGGATTTCGCCGTTGCGACCGATTGATGAGTTTGGAAAATGGATTGGTCGATGGCGGTGGCCAAACCCGATTCGGCCTGCTGAAGTTCGCTGCTGCGTTCGCGAACGACTCGGCCACTGATTGCGCCCGATTCGCTGATGCGATCGACAGACCGCGACGTCTTTTCCGCCAACAACATCTGGCTGTATCGCGCCAGAATGTCGCCGCCGGGAACCCCTAGTTTTGATTTGGCAAGCTGATCCTTGATCGTTTCGACGGCTTCACGCTGTTGAATCAAGTCCGCTAACCGAACGATCCCGTCGCGGATATCGGATTCCCATTGCAGCCGTTCGCGGGCCAGTGCCAGTGTGGATCGTTCCGACAGAATCTGGTTCCTTGCTGCGCCGATCGTGGGGCTTCGCAACACCGCAATCGCCTGCCCAGGACTGACTTCATCGGCAGTCTGGACCTGCACGCTTTCAACGACAGCATCCGCCGGTGCACGAACGGCGATGTGACGCGTGTTGTCATACGCAAACCGGCCCGGCAGAGTGCGAGTCAAATGCATCGTCGTTCGCTGGACGATCGCGGTTTCGATCTTTGCCGCCTGACGTTGGGTTTCGTCCAGCACGATCAATCGATCAAAAATGCTTTCCGATACATCGGCAACCGGCATCGCCTCGACATCAAGTGCCGAACCTTCGGTTGCATGATCGGTGGGCGATGGAATCAGAAGTACGGCAGCGGTGCCTATCACGGCGAGCGCAACGGTGGCGCTCAAAATTTTGGTCAGGTTCATGATCTTCAGGATGGGAAGGAATCTTGTCACGCCACGGACCAGAATGTCCAAGGCAAATCAAGCGACAAGAACCGCGCTAGCAGCGCATCACACAAGAAAGGGCCACGCGATTGGCATGAACGGCTTCGAAAGCCAAATCAATCTGTTCGAGCGAAACCAAGGGGCGGCAAAGGACGGCATCAACGACTGTTCCGACCACCACAGCCTGGATGTCCAGCGTAATTTGATGCATCGCCACCGCAGCAGCCGATTGGCATGCCGGGGCCGCTACCAAATCACTAATCGATGCTGCGGTCGGATCGCCCGATGGTTCGGAACGGCACCGCTGATTGGGCCATCCCAGATGCCAGTGTGGAGCGTCATTGCATGGGCAAACCCATCCGGAATCGTCCGCCACGCCAACGCTGCCCAGGTCCACTGCGGATTTCAGGTCCACTGCGGATTGTAGGTCCACTGCGGATTGTAGGTCCACGGCGGATTGTAGGTCCACGGCGGTTTCCAGGTGCCTCGCTTCCAGGTGCCGGACCAACACGTCCGACCCGTCAATCGAATCGTGGCTGTGCAGCACCGGCATCGGGATCGGTAGCAGCAAAACACAGCAAACCCATGTAAAAACCGATCGCCCCATTCGCCGCGTGGCGAGGGTGGAGGAACGGCGGAGTTGGGCTGGATTGAATTGCATGTATACAGAGATCGGAAAATGGGCGGTCGATCCATTCTATCTGAAACTCAGCGACTCGGAATCCGAAAACCGGTCGGGCTGGAACGAAAATTGTTTGCCGCGGATCGGATGGGCGGTTTCTGGCCTGATCGACGGGCTTTGGCCGCACCCCATGCCGGGCTGCTTGGAAATGGTCCAGGACTCCACAAACCAGTCCCCCAGCGACCGAAACCTTTGTGGCCCGTCGGGGTTCGATCGGCACGGTCAGGATCGCTTTCTGGGATTTTGGTGGCTGAAACTTGGATTCTTTCAGCTCGGCCGTATCTATACTGCGCTCCGAATTGTGAGCGGATGACCGTGCAAAAATTTGGGCGTACCTTTTGTTTTGAACAGCAACACACCTGACCGCCAAGAACAGCCTGAACGATCGCCGGAGTCTCTGCGACAAACGGTGCCGTCCCACGATGCTGTGCCAAGACACAGTACCGTTCGGTTGATCGTCAACGTGGTCGTATCGGTCGCCGTCTTGGGCAGTTGTTTCTATGCCTACACGTTGTTGGGCGAACGAAAGCGACCGCAACGGTCCAAACCCCAAAAGCCTGCCGCGACGGTGGTCACATCGGTTCCACTTGCGTCGCACGAGGGGCCCGTCAAGATCGGCGCTAGCGGAGTGGTCGTGCCACTGCGAGAGATTCGCTTGGCTACCGAAGTGACTGGGCGCGTGGTCCAAATATCACCGAACCTTCGCAACGGCCGGATGGTTGATGCCGGCGAGGTGTTGATTCGATTGGACAGCATCGAATATGACCTGGAGGTCAAGCGTCTGAAAGCGCAGCAATCACAGGAGGCCGCTGAACTGGTCTCGGTCGACGTCAGCATTGAAAACGCGACCTTGTTATTGGCCTTGGCCGAACAGCAAGTGGACATCACCAAGGGGGAACGCGATCGGATTGATTCGCTGATCAAGCGTCAAGCCGCGTCGGGATCAGAGGCCGACATCGCTCGTCGTTCTGAACTGACTTCGAAAGCGGCCTTGGTCGAACTGCAGAACCGTCGTCGTGAACTAATTGCCCAACGACAGCTGATCGTCGAAAAACAATCGCTGACGCAGATCGCTTTGCAGCGTGCGCAGTTGGACCAGTCTCGGACCACCGTCAAATCGCCGATCCGCGGACGCGTTGTGTCATCGACGGTGGAAACGGACTCGTATTTGTTGTCGGGAACCTCCTTTGTCACCATCGAAGACACGTCGGCGGTCGAAGTCCGATGCAGCCTAACGGCAAGCCAAATGATCTGGGTATGGCGTTCGGCGGCGGGAATGTCCGAGCTGCCGGATGCGTCATCAACGATGGATGATCGAGTTCCGCCGATACCAGCAATCGTAGAGCATTCCTTCGGTGGCGTTTCACAGCAGTGGACCGCTTCGTTAGAACGAATTGACGGAGCCGGTATCGATCTGGACACGCGAACGTATCCTTGTTTGTTTCGCGTCAACGATCCGCGGGCTGCCGATGCGCGAGGGTCGAGCAATCGTTTGATGCGGGGCATGTTTGTCTCGGTGACTCTGATGGCGACACCGGACCGACCTTTGTTTCAAGTTCCTGAGACGGCGATTCGGCCCGGCAACCGATTGTGGTTGGATGACAATCACCGGCTTCGGATTCAAAACGTGCACGTCGTCGCCCGTTCCGATGATGGCGTGATTGTCGATATGATCGAATCACCGCCTGGAAACGGAGTTGCCGACGCATCATCCAGCGTTGTGATCTCGCCGATCAGCGATCCGTCACCGGGGATGGCGCTGATGTCGGAACCAATACGACAACCTGCGTCGGCGGGCATCGTCGACGATGCTCCGGCCAAAATCAATTCGGCTGTCAACGCAGGTGATTCTGTGCGCCGCGATGCATCGGCCGGAAAGGTGGACGGATGAAATCGATCATTTCTTGGTCCGTCAAAAACTGGCAAGCGATGAACGTCATCATGCTGGGGGTGTTGCTGCTAGGGGCATACAGCCTTTCGCAGTTGCGTCGCGATTTTTGGCCGGATTTCGAACTGTACGTTCTGAATGTTTCGGTTGTCTATCCAGGCGCCAGTCCAGACGAGATCGAAGCGGGAATTCTGGAGAAGATCGAGGAAGCGATCCGGACGGTGGACGGCATCGAGGAAATGACGTCGTCGGCTCGAGAGGGTGTTGGTTCGGTGTCCTTGGAACTCGATCCCGATGCTAAGCAGGCCGACGCCCAGCGTGTGTTGACCGAGGTGACCACCCTGATCGGCCAGATACCTAGCTTTCCCGAGCTGGCCGAGAAAGCAGACATTCGACTGCAAACCAATTTCGTGACCGCGATTCGTGTCGCCGTGATGGGCCCCGAAGGTTCCGGACCGGGCGAAGGCCGAAGCGACGAAGCGGTCGCCGAAGCAGCGATGGCACTGCGGCGAGTGGCCGAGCGTGTGCGGAGCGAGATCTTGGCGTTGCCGTCGGTTTCGGTCTGTGACCTGGTTGGGACACCGGACTATCAGATCGACATCGAAATTCCGGAACACCGGCTGCGCGAATACAACCTTTCGCTGAAAGCGGTGGCCGACATCGTTCGGGCCAACAATGTCGAACTGCCCGGCGGAACCCTGCGTGGACGGTCTCAGGAAGTGCTGCTGCGTGGCAGCGATAAGAGCACGCTGGGCAAAGGGATTGCCGAGATCCCCTTGGTCAGCCAACCCGGAGGCACGGTGCTTACCGTTGGTGATCTGGGTCAAGTCCGCGACGAGTTTTCGGTCGATGGAACGATCAATCAAGTCAACGGGCGTCCGGCGGTGTCCGTGTCGGTGGAAACGACCAGCGCAGACGACCTGATCCAAGTGTCCGACGAAGTCCGCCAATACGTGCTGGACAACAAGGACAATCTTCCCGACGGTTACACCATGATCGATATGCGGGATCGATCGACGAGCGTCAAGAATCGCTTGGACCTGTTGGCCAAAAATGCCTGGATGGGGCTGGCCCTGGTTTTCATCGTCTTGGCCTTGTTTTTGGAAATGCGGTTGGCGTGGTGGGTGATGCTGGGCATTCCTGTTTCGCTTCTTGGCGCCTGCATCTACATGTACTTCGGCGGTCAGACGCTGAACATGACGTCGATGTTCGCATTCTTGATCGCGCTGGGGATCGTCGTTGATGATGCCATCGTCGTTGGCGAGAACGTGTACGCGCACCGGGAGATGGGGAAAAGCTATCGTCAGGCGGCAATCGATGGTGCCTACGAGGTGATGCCGTCGGTGATCACCGCGATCATGACGACGGTGATCGCGTTCGCGCCGATCATGTACATGGAAGGCCGGATCAAACGGCTGACCGTGGTGCTGCCGTTGTGTGTGGGTGCGATGCTAGTGATTTCGATGTTCGAAAGTTTGACGATTCTGCCTGCCCACCTATCGCACCGACGAAGTCGGTTTTTGGACGCGTTGACGTGGTTGCTGTTGCCGCTGCGTCCGCTGGGCTGGCTGATGCAGAAAGCGAATCACGGCATGAGCCGATTGCTGACCTGGACCGTGGACGCGGTCTACACGCCGGTGCTGCGTTGGTCGTTGCTGAATCCAGCGATCGTTTTGTCGACATTGGCGGGCATGTTGATCTTGTCGGTGGGCGTCGTCCGATCCGGGATGGTGCCGTTCCTGCTGCTGCCCAAAATCGACTTTGGGTTCATCACCTGCCAAGTGGTCTACCCGGATGGGACGCCGGTCTCGGTAACCGATCGGGCCACGCAGCAGATCGAGGCGGCGATTTGGCGGGTCAATCAACGATCGATCGACGAGAATCTAACCCAAGATCCGGGCGGATTTGTGAAGGCGGTTCAGCGGACTGTGGGGTCGTCGGGGGACGAAATTGGGGTCAGCCCGGCCAGCCATCTGGGCGGTCTGTTTGTGCAATTGAACGATATTGGATTGCGGACGGTATCGAGCGACGAAATCGTGCGGATGTGGCGCGAGGAAGCTGGGCGTTTTCCCGGCGCCGAAGCCGTCGCCTATGGGGCGACCCCGCGCGGTCCCGCTTCGTTGCCAATCGAGATTCGATTGATGGCGACGGCTGACAATCTTGGTCAACTGGATGCCGCTATCGATCGCGTTAAAACCAAGCTCAGCGAATACCCCTACGTGTCCGATATCGCAACCGATACTCGGCAAGGCAAATGGGAATATCGAATCAAGGTTCGCGATGATGCCAAAGCGATGGGTGTATCGTTGGCCGACGTCGCCGGCACAGTCCGGGCATCGTACTATGGCGAAGAAGTGATGCGACTGCAGCGTGGTCGGCACGAGGTGCCACTGCGAGTGCGATATCCACGCGAAGATCGCAACACTTTGATCAGTTTCGATGACATTCGCATCCGCAATGGCGATGGCATGGAACGACCATTGGGGGAAGTGGCCGACGTCAGCGTCTCTCGCGGCTACTCGGAAATCAGACGCGTCAACCAAATGCGCAGCATCGGTGTCGTTGCCGACGTCGACGAAGAACGGGGGAACGCGTTCAACGTGGTGGCTGACATGCGTGCCAGTTTTGTACCGATGTTGGCCGAGGAATTTCCCGGCGTTCAACTCGAATGGGCCGGTCAACAAGAACAAACCGACGAAACGGTCAACAGTTTGACGCTTGGTTTTTTCGTCGTCTTAGGAGCGATGTTCTTGCTGCTGACGATTCAGTTCAATTCGTCCTGGCAAGCCGTCCTGATCCTGGCCATCATCCCGTTTGGTTTCATCGGTGCGATCATCGGACACATCGTGATGAACATCGACTTAACGCTGTTCAGTATTTTTGGCATCGTGGCGTTGGCCGGTGTCGTCGTGAACGATTCGATCGTGTTGGTGGATTTTATCAACCGACGTGTGGCCGATGGGTTGCCAATCCATGACGCCATCATTGACGGTGGGCGTCGTCGATTCCGGGCGGTGCTGTTGACATCGGTCACGACCGTGGCCGGGATGCTGCCGATTTTGCTGGAACGATCCAAGGAGGCCCAGGTGGTCTCGCCAATGGCCACCAGTTTGGCGTTCGGGCTATCGTTCAGCACCTTGGTCGTGCTGGTACTCGCTCCCGTGCTTTATCTGGTGTTCGATAAGTTTTCCTCTACAAGTGCCGACGACGTGGAGTGCCATTGATGCAAGTGATGCAAGTGATGCAAGTGATGCAAGTGATGCAAGTGATGCAAGTGATGGATACTCGTTCTATCGTCTAGCCCCACACCAGACGTCGATCCAGCGATGGTCGGCGGCGCCCGGGATGCAGTGGCGGTTGTGCGAATTCCCATGCAAACGCTCGCTACTTTCTGCCCAGTTCGGTGCCCAGTTGAATCCGCGCATCCATCTTGATCCGGTGGGCTTCGTCTTCGGTGTCGATCGATTGCACCAGCGGAACGTTCGATGGGGAGGTGCGAACCGGGGCCGCGTTCGCAGAATCGTAAACGCTGCCGGATACCAATGCGCTGATCAGCGACAAGGCGGTAGAGAAGCGTGACATGGTGATGTTCCTTTCATGATTTGAAATCCGTCGGTCCAGACACCGTTGGATGTAGTGGTGCCTGACGTTTCAGTTTGCAGGACCATCCCCATTGCATCCGTCGTGCCAACGGGATGCCGCGATCTTGGCCTTGGCGTGGGACGGATCGATCAGGGATCGAGGGCAAGACGCGATTGAGACCGCAATTCGCACGATAACGGTCGATCCGATCACGGACGACTAACGCTCATTCGGTCACTGCGTTCGGGGGAAATCGTGCTTGTGTCCAGGGCATGCGAGAAACATCAACGCAGATCTTTGCATGGTCAGGTGCAGCAATTTGCACCCTGGGCACAAGGACCAATTGCCGGCGCATCGATGGCGCAACGCAATTGTGAAATGCTGGATTGAAGATGACGCAGCGTTTTGCCGGCAAATGCAGAGACGCTCGTTCGAGAAGTTGTTTTTCTTGATGGGGGCGATGACCATCGTTGAACGGGTCGATTCGCATGAATCGTTCTCGCTGATCACTGATCGTATTCAGACGACGAACAAACGAAGTCTGTTGTGGACGGTTGGCTTTTTGACGTTCTTTATGTCTGCAATCCTAGACAACCTGACAACCACGATCGTGATGGTGTCGTTGCTACGCAAACTGATCCACGATCGCGAGGATAGGTTGCGGTTCATCGGGTTGATTGTGATCGCCGCAAACGCGGGCGGTGCCTGGACCGTGATTGGCGACGTGACCACCACCATGCTGTGGATCAAGCACAAGATCGAAACGGTCCCGGTGATGCAAGAACTGTTTTGGGGGAGCTTGGTGTGTTTTCTGGTTCCTCTGGTTGGGTTTTCGATCCGAATGCCGGGACAGCTTTCGCTGAAACCACCGGTTCAGAAAGTCGCTAGCGATATCCAGCCCTGGCACCGTTGGTTGTTCTTGATTCTGGGGGTGGTTGCACTGCTTGCCGTCGGTGCGCTCAGCGCAACCGGGTGGTTGACATCGACCGCACTGTGGTTGGACCACAGCGTTCAGAACCGAGATGTCGTCGCCATCGTCATCGGACTGGTGTCTTCGGTGGTCGACAACGTCCCGCTAGTGGCCGCCGGTCTAGAGATGTATCAGATGCCGACGAACGATCCATTTTGGATGCTATTGGCCTACTGCGCTGGCACCGGGGGCAGCTGTCTGATCATCGGATCTGCCGCCGGAGTCGCAGCGATGGGGATCGAGACGGTCGATTTCGTGTGGTACGTGAAGCACATCACCGGCTGGGCCGTGGTCGGCTACTTCGCGGGTGCCGCTGTGGTAGTCGCGACTCTTTCGATCTGATCGCGTGACGGGGCTGATTCGAGGACGAGTTCAAGGCGGGCGCACAGTTCGATAACTTAAACTCGAACTCGAACTTAAACTCGAACTTTTCTTACTATGGGACCGAACCGCCCCCAAGTGATTCCATCTGGGATCACGCGGATCGCCTCTTCGCAGGCGGCGGCAGTCGTCCGTCACGGTCGAGTCGGCTGGAGAACCCGAGTTCGAGTTCAAGTTCAAGTTCAAGTTCAAGTTCAAGTTCAAGTTCAAGTTCAAGTTCAAGTTCAAGTTCAAGTTCAAGTTGCGGACCAAAAAGCGGCTTGAAAACTTAAACTCGAACTTAAACTCGAACTCGAACTTGCCTTCTCCCCCACATCTCTTCTTCCCCACATCTCTTCTCCCCCACCTGCCTTCTTCCCCACTTCCCCTTCCCCAAGAACAGCCTCTAGCCCCAGCCATCAACTCATCACCCTTCAATGCTGATACGGTTGGGGCATCTTGCCTCGGTAGGGCGTCTTGCCACGTGGATTGTTTCCTGTCAATCGCATTCGCCTCGCGAAACACAGTGTTTTGGCGTTGTTTTGGGTGATGGCACGCAGTGTGCATTTAGTCGGTCCGTCGCCGAAGGTTACGGCACATTGCTTATCAAACAATTCAATGTTCAGGATGTTAAACATGAAACGATCAAGATCCAAATTATTCGCCGCGTTAGTTGCCGCTCCTTTGACCGTCGGCAGCGTCGGGTTGCTGACCGCAGCGACACCATCGACTACGACGCCTGTCAAGACGACGGTGGCCACCAACGCACCGGCCAAGACGATGCACTCCAGTAGCCCTCAGGTGCTTGCACCGGAATCACTGGATGTAGCAAATGCACTCTCCGATGCATTCCGAAATGTGGCAAGCCATGTGCTTCCAGCGGTCGTTGCAATCGAGAATCGTCCGGATGATTCTTGGCAAGCCACGGCAAACAAGCCCAGACGGGGCCAAGCCCCCGGTGCCAACCCGTTCAAGGGCACCCCTTTTGAAGGCATGCCGTTGGACCAGATGTTTCCAAACGGAGTGCCGCAACAGAGTCCACGTTCGCAGGGTGGGATCGGATCCGGTGTGATCATCGATTCCGCTGGCATCGTGTTGACCAACAACCACGTGGTCGCCGGTGGTGGCAAGGTCATCATCAAAACGCATGATGGCCGTGAATTCGAAGCCACCGAAGTGCTTACCGATCCTCAGACCGACATCGCCGTGGTTCGCTTTCAGGGCGATTCCAGTTTGGTGGCGGCCAAGATCGGCGACAGTGATTCGATGGAAGTCGGCGATTGGGTCGTCGCGCTGGGGCAGCCATTCGGGCTCGAAGGCACGGTGACCACCGGCATCGTCAGTGCAAAGAATCGTGGCATCGGGATCACCGACCGCGAAAACTTTATCCAAACCGATGCCGCGATCAACCCAGGCAACAGCGGCGGGCCTTTGGTGAACCTGAAGGGCGAGATCATCGGTATCAACACTGCGATCTCATCACGCGGCGGTGGCAATAACGGTGTCGGATTTGCTGTCCCTTCGAATCTAGCAAGTTGGGTCAGCGGTCAATTGGTATCGTCCGGTCACGTCAACCGATCGTATTTGGGGGTCAGTATCCAACCGGTCAACTACGAACTGGCATCCCAGTTGGGGGTGGCACCGAAAAGCGGTGTGGCAATCAACCAAGTGTTTCCTGAAACACCTGCGGCCAAAGCTGGGTTCAAAACTGGCGACGTGATTGTCCGCTTTGGCGGTCAAAGCGTCACCACTCCGCAACAATTACAGCTTGCTGTCGAACGGTCCAAATCGGGGACCGAACTGACGGTCGATGTCATCCGAGATGGCAAATCGATCCAGTTGTCCTACGTTGGTGAATCGGCTCCCGATACCTTTGCGGCCAAAACTTCGTCGAAACCCGTCGAGGGCGTGAAGATGAAGTCATTGGGGGTCGAAATCCGATCTCTGACCGCAGACGTTGCCAAGCAACTTGATATGGAAGATCAGGTGGGTGTCGTGATCACCAGCGTCCAGGATGAAAGCCCGGCCGCAGAAGCGGGGCTGGAACCAGGCATGGTGATTGCCCAGGTCAACCGAGAGAACGTGGCCACAGCCGAGGATTTTGAAAAGGCGCTTGCGGCTGATACCGATGGATCGGTGCTGTTGCTGGTACGCAGCGACGCTGGATCGCGTTTTGTCGTGGTTGCGAAGTAAAGCCATGTCGCCAACGAGGCGACTGACAACTGATTTCCAGCGGCAATCGGGCAACCGGTTGGCCGCTGGGGACGTAGGGCGGCCGATGTCCGTTTAGAATGGATATTGGCCGTTTCTCTTTTCCGTTTCTCGATCGAACTCGTTCGCATGAAGTTAGCCGCCAAATTGATTCTCGTGTTCCTGGTCGGAGTGCTGGCGATCGTGTCCCTGTTCGCCTGGCAAACGATTCGCCGCCAGCACGACTGGGAAGAACAACGTCGACAATCTCATGCCTTGGACTTGGCCCAGGCCCTGGCACCAGCAATCCAGACGGCGTATCAGGAGGGTGGTCGGGTGACGATTCGGCAGGCGCTGGAAATATCGACTCAAAAGATCAACGGTCCTGAAGTGCGATGGATCGATGGCCAGGAAGTTGCATCGCCCGACGCCAAGACCAAAGTCACATCGCGTCAGATGTCCAGCGTGTCGATCACGGATGCCGACGGCACTCGAACAGCCTATTCCTACGTACCGATCACGCTTGGCGAGGATGCGTCCGGGGCAGTTGAAATTGCCGAACCCATGAATGGGCCGGACGAATTTGTACGTCAGTCGATGTTGACTTCGGTCCTGTCTCTGATCGGTGTGGCCGCGTTTTCTGCGATCGTGATTTACTGTGGGGGTGTGCAATTGGTTGGAAAGCCTTTGGCGAAGCTGATCGGACAAGTCAATCAAATCGGTGATGGCAAGTTGGACCAACAGCCGGTATTGAACAGCCATGATGAATTGGGACGTTTGGCGCTTGCCATCAGTCAGATGAGCCATCGGATTAGCCAACAGCGTGATACGATTCGGCACGCCGACCGATTGGGGACGATCGGGACGTTGGCGGCCGGCATGGCTCACGAACTGGGGACGCCGCTGAACGTGGTGTCGGGGCGGGCAGGTTTGATTGCCAGCGGAAAACTGTCGGACGAAGAAATTCGTTCCAGCGCCCAAACGATTCACAGCGAGGCCGAGCGGATGACGGGGATCATCCGCCAATTGATGGACTTTGCCCGCCAGAAACCTTCCCCCCATGAAGTCGTGGATTTGGTGCAAGTGGTAAAAACCACCTGCGACCTGACTCGATCGTTGGCCGAACATGCTGGCGTCGAGCTTGATTTTCAAGCTTGCAAACCCACCGTGTCGACTCGCGCCGACGCCGCTCAGATGCAGCAAGTGATGACCAACCTGATCACCAATGCGATTGCGGCGATGCCCGATGGCGGGACGCTGACGGTCGTTCTGGATCAATCGTCGGATGATGGCCCCATCACACTGACGGTTGCCGATACTGGCGAAGGGATCGCCCAAGAATCGCTGCCGCATATTTTTGAACCGTTCTTCACCACCAAGGACGTTGGGCAGGGGACCGGTCTGGGGCTTTCCATCGCCTATGGAATCGTGCGAGAACATGGGGGCGACATTCACGTTGAAAGTCATCCCGAGCGTGGGACCACGTTCCGCGTCACCTTACCAGCACACGTCAACGTCTCGGAGGCGTCATGAGTTCGAAAGATTCGAAGCCACAAGTTCTTATCGTCGATGACGAACGCAACATGTGCGAGCTGATTGAAACCGATTTGCGGCTGCGTGGGATCGCGAGCCGGTGGTTTACGTCGGCGGCCGATGCGATCGAAGCGTTGCATCAAGAGAACTTTGACGTGATCTTGACCGATGTTCGAATGCCGGGCACGACCGGTCTGGAATTCTGTGCTCAGATCAATGCGTTACGCCCCGACATCCCGGTGATCGTGATGACCGCGTTCGGGACTCTAGAAACGGCCGTCGCGGCCATGCGCGCAGGCGCCTACGACTTTATCACCAAACCGATCGAAATGGATTTGTTGTCGATCACACTGGGACGCGCGATCCAGCACCGCCAACTGACACAACAGGTTCGGTTGTTGGAATTGAACCAGGAATCGACATCGTCGTTCGGCGAAGTACTAGGCCAGAGCCCTGCGATGCGCACCTTGTATGGTCAATTGTCCCAGGTGGCTGCTTCGGACGCTTCGGTGTTGATCACCGGCGAAAGCGGGACCGGCAAAGAGGTGGTTGCTAGGTCGATTCATGCGGGCAGCCGCCGATCCAACCAACCGTTCGTGGCGGTGAACTGCGCGGCGTTGACGGAAACTTTGCTTGAAAGCGAACTGTTTGGTCACGTGAAAGGCGCGTTCACCGATGCCAGGGGCGAACGACGTGGGTTGTTCGTCGAAGCCGACGGTGGCACGCTGCTGTTGGACGAGATGGGCGAGATGCCGATTTCGATGCAGGCCAAACTGCTGCGCGCTCTGGAAGAACGAAAGGTTCGCCCGGTCGGCAGCGACAAGGAATCGCGGTTTGATGTTCGCGTGCTGGCGGCCACCAATCGCGACCTGGAAACGGCCGTTGCCGAAGGGCGGTTTCGCGAAGACCTGTATTATCGGATCAATGTCATTGGTTTGGAACTGCCCCCGCTAAGGTCACGCGGTACCGACATCCTGCGTCTGGCCGAGCATTTTCTGAAGCAGTTTGCCACCAACGAGAACAAGCCGGTGACTGGGCTCGCCGACGGCGTCGCCGAAAAGCTGCTTGGCTACTCGTGGCCCGGCAACGTCCGTGAATTGCGAAATGTGATGGAACGTGCGGTCGCCCTGACTCGGTACGACAAGATTACGATCGAGGACCTGCCAGAAAAAATCCAGAACTTTCGTGGCGGCACGATCGTGATCGGTGGGCTGGACCCCACCGAATTGGTGTCGATGGAGGAACTGGAACAGCGATACATCAACCACGTCATCGAAGCGACCGGTGGAAACCAATCACAGGCGGCTCGTATCTTGGGACTGGACCGCAAAACGATCTATCGCAAATTAAAACGTGATGCCGAATAAGCAATGTACGATCGATCAGTGTCAGGAATTCTGGCGAATCCCACTACGACAGATATTTCCTGTGCGTTGCCGATGCGATCGCATCCATGGTGCCAGCACGGTGTTCATTCCCAGCACGTTTTTCAATCCGATGCAATGTTTCGGGGCAATGGCATTTGGTGGGCACCGGATTCTTGGAAATGCATTTGGTAGGCGGCGGTGTTGGGGAAGACGAATAAGTCACCCGGCACGGGCGAGGGCGTAAAGCAGAATCGCCGCGGTGTGATGTAATCGTCCTCGGCGCAGTAGCAGCCCGCCAACACACCCTGTGACCGTTCGGACCGCTCGCCCCGTCCGACGGTCAACAAGATGGGATCGACTGCGAAATCCACGGACGTTGTCGAACAGTTGGTGCGATTCATTTCCAGATTGACGATCACGTTGCGCCTGCGTTCGTTACGGCCGGCCGGGTCAGAGCTGTGGTCATCAACGACACTGTCCACTCGCGCGATCGTCATTCCACAGTCAGCCAACAGCGCGCGTCCGGGCTGGCATCGAAGTGTCAGTCCAGCCTGTCGCAATCTCGCACACAGGCCAGGCGTGTCCAGGATCCGGCCTAGGTACTCCGCCGCACCTTGGGGTTGCCATGTCGGGTAGTTTCGCTGGGTCTGAACCATTGAATTCGAATCACTCACTCGCGTTCGGCCGTACGACTGGCCATCCATCAGAACCGGTTCGGTGCAGGCATCTGCGGCGACACAACCCAGAGACTGATCCATTCGGCGATGGAATTCGATCCAGTCTTCCTCTCGCTGAAGGTACTGGACGGGAAATCCGCCCCCGATATCAATCGATTCGATCCGGTGACCGGACTGGCGAAGCTGCTTTGCAATGACGATCGATTGCAGAATCGCCGCGACGCGATCCATCGCGGTGTGTCCGTCGAAATGGAAGTGCAATCCGTTGATGACGATCCGGTCGGTGCATTCGGAAGATGCGGCCATCATTTGATCGATTTGGCTGACCACCGAATCGGCCGCGAATCCGAACCGAGATCGGTGCCGACCGTGATCCAGCGCGAACCCACGCAGTCGCGGTACCAGCGTGGCTGTCGCTTGGGGATCCTCGATCAGGGATTCAGTGATCCGTTGCCACTGATCGGCGTTGTCGACGACGATGGTCGCGCCAGCATCGATGGCTTGCCGGATCAGTTCAGTCGACTTCACGGCTGCGGTGACCGCAATGTCCGATCCGGCGAATCCCGATTCGATCGCCGCTAGCAGTTCTGCAGCACTGGCAACGTCGATGCCAATGCCTGCCTGGCGAGCCTGTTGAGCGTAGGGCAACCATTTGTTGGCTTTGTGGGCAAAATAGATTTGCAGATCAACGTCACGGCTGTTTGCCGCATCCGCCAACGACGTGATGTTGGCGCGCATTCGGGATGGTTGATGCAGATGCAATGGGGATCCATGCCGCTGCACCAGATCTACAAGCACAGCGGGACGTGCTAACGATTCTTGCATCCAATCGGCCAACCGAGGTCGCAGCGGAGCAACCCCTTGGCAGGTTTTAAAAAGACTGCGGTTCACGAATCGTTTCGCAGCCGGATCCGTCGATATTCGATCTGTCCGCGGTCACCTTCCAGCCCAATGGGGCCCTTTGCCGGAACATCAAACTCATCTTCAAGCACTTCGCCGTTGCAGGTGCAGCGTGCTTTTCCATCGCGTGCGACGACCACCAATTCGTTCCATTGGAAGGGGCGGAAGTCTTTTAGTTTCTTGTAGGGACCGGCCAGCGGGAAGTCGCGAACCTGAAGTTGATGTCCGCATAGGAAAACGCCACTATCGGCATTGGCCCCGGCGCGAAATTCCAGCTTCAATGTAAAGTCGCCCGCAAAATCTTGGGTCGTGTACAGTTGCTGGATCTTGCGTCCTTCGGGCGGAGTCGTCACGACCAATCGTCCGTCGATCGCTCGGAACCGGTTGTCGGGGCTGGCGGTCATGCCATCCAGCGCAATGTCTTTTTCGACCAATGGCCAGGTCACCGAAGGATCGCGAGCGATCCAATTGGATCGGCCCTTGCGAGCCTTGGCGGGGGTGGTTCGAAAGCCCCAACCGGTTAGATCCTTGCCATTGAACAGGTTGGTGAATCCGTCTTCGACCTGAAAGGCTTCGGTCGATGCGTCGACGAAACCCAGGGTCGCAAATAGAGGCATCAAGGCTGCGGTCCATTTTTCGTATCCGATCGCGTTCGGATGCAGCAGGTCGGGGAACTCTTCTTTCTTAGCGTCCCCATTGGCACCGGCGAACAGAGTCCATGTGTCAACGACGGTCACTTGGGGATTGCCGCGGACGGTATCTAACAGCTTTGCGTTGATCGCTTGGATGTCCTTTGCCGAGCGGGATTTCGTTTCGCTGCTTGGCATCACCAAACACAGAACGATTGGCATTTCGGAGTTGTGCTGGTTCAGTCGGCCAATGATTCGCTCGACGTTTCCGGCGACGGAGTCCGCATCCGCCTTTTCTTCCAGATCGTTGGTGCCCATCAACATCACCACAGCGGCGGGATCCAGATCTAGCACATCCCCCTGGATCCGGTACAGCATTCCGCGGGTGGTATCGCCGCTGATGCCGCGATTGGCCACCGGTGTGTTCAACGCATCAAATCGGCCCCGGAAATCATCCGTCCATCCTTGGGTGATCGAGTCGCCGAAGAAGACGATGGAACCTTTGTCTTGCTCGACCCGATCGGCGAACGTGGATCGACGTTGATCCCATAGATTCTTCATCCAATCGTATCGCCGGACCGGGCCGGTACCGGGCATTTCATCGTTTGTCGCTGGAATTTCGAAGCGTCGCTGCTGGACCGGTTTTTCGGACGCGACCGTTTGGCCTGTGGCAGCGGTCCCGTACAGCAGACTAAAAATCACAAAACAGACCGGTGCAAAACGCATGGCAATGTACCAACGGATGGATGGAAGTGTGGGGCCCAAGCGGGGCAACGAGCGGCCATTCTAGACGCTCGGCAACCGGTTTGCACCGACGCCGCATAGGGCAGCGAAACATCACTGGGGGCTAGACTTTCGGCGGTCCAGGTACGACATCCAAACCATCCGTGTGGCTACACTGCGAAACGGTCGCCACGGTTCGGCACGCTGGATGATTTCATCCAGGTTGTCGTAAACGCATCCATCCAGTTCCGCGATCCCTTTGACCAACGCTAAGTCGCCGATGGGCAAAATGTCGGGGCGACCCAACCCCATCATCAGAAAGACGTCTGCCGACCAATTGCCAAGCCCCAAGCGGGCCGTGATTTGCGAGCGGACGTCATCGTCGGAAAGATGTCGAAGCGAACCGATACGAAACCGCTTGCCAGCAACATCGTCCGCCAGCGCGAGCGCGTAGCGAGCCTTTTGTCGACTGAATCCGATCTCGCGAAGGCCGGTTGGACCGATGCCGATGATCGTCGGGGCCGTCACACGTCCGCCACAGAGGGTAAGCGTGCGGTCGAAAGTGCTTTTGGCCGAAGCCAACGAAACCTGCTGTTCCAAGATGATCCGGATCAGGGTTGCGAAAGTGGCGGGGCGACTCCATATCGGAGGCGGCCCCAATCGTTGATAGACATCCGCCAAAACGAGATCGGATGCCGCTAGTGTTTTAGCGGCAGTCGCGATCGCGTCTCGGTCCAGTCCGGAAGGCATCGGCGGGAATGCCTACAGCAGTTGGTCCAGTTCCTGAGTCAAGTTGCGGAAGTGTTCCAGCGTTTTGGCGACCGGTTCCGGCTTGGTCATGTCGACGCCAGCATCGCGCAGCAAGTCGAGTGGATCTTTGCTGCAGCCACCCTTTAGGAACGACAGGTAATCATCCAGTTCAGCTTGTCCGCCTTCGAGCACGCGTCGCGACAAGGCCACCGCGGCGCTCAGGCCGGTGGCGTACTTGTAGACATAGAAAGCGCGATAGAAGTGAGGAATGCGGAAACATTCCAGTTCCAATTCTTTGTCGATGACAAAGTCGGGACCAAAGTAGGCGTCCAGGAGTTCACGATAGGCAGCACGGAAGGTGGCGACCGTCAAAGGTTCGCCCGCTTCGGCCATCTCGTGCGTCTTCTTTTCGAATTCGGCGAACATCGTTTGTCGAACCACGGTGGCTCGGATGCAGTCCAGTTCGTTGTTGATCAGGTAGGCGCGTTCCTGGTCATCAGCGGCGTTCTTGATCAAGTAATCGGTCAACAATTGTTCGTTGAACGTGCTGGCGACTTCGGCAACGAAGATCGTGTAGTTGTAATACTGGAACGGCTGGTTGCGTGACGAATACCAGCTATGCATCGAGTGGCCAGCTTCGTGTGTCAGTGTGAACACGTCGTTGAGAACTTCGGGTTTGAAGTTCATCAGGATGTAGGGATCACCTGCGAACGAACCACAACTGAATGCCCCTGACTGCTTGCCCCGGTTGGGATAGCGATCGGACCAACGCCCGCGTAGACCGGATTCGAGAGTGTTGACATAGTCCGTCCCCAGCGGCGCAAGCGACTGCAGAACGACATCGACCGCCTGGTCCCAAGTGTGGTGTTTTTCGATGCCCGAAAGAATGGGGACGTAGGTGTCGTAGTGGTGCAGTTCTTTCAGTTCCATCTTGCGACGACGAACGTCCAGGTAATGGTGAACCGCTGGCAACGAATCTCGAACCGCCGTGATCAGATTGTCGTAGACGCTGACGGGAACGTTGTCGGGGAATAGCGCCGCTTCCAAACTGCTGGAATAGTTGCGTGCCTTGGCATAATAGACATCGCGTTGGACACTGCCACACAGGGTCGCAGAAAACGTGTTTTCGTGTTCCGCGAACTGTTTGTAATACTGGTGGAACGCTGACCGTCGAACTTTGCGCTGCGGGCTGATCAACAGCTGGCCAAAGGTGGCATGCGAAAGTTCGACCGTGCGGCCTTTGTGGTCTTCGATTTCGCCAAAACGCAAATCGGCATCATTCAGCTGACGGAATGCGTTGCCGGCCGCCGAAGCCATCTCGCCCTGCATCGCCAGCAACCGTTCTTCGTTGTCGGTCAACGTGTGCGGCCGAAATCGAACCAGCCGTTCCAGTTGCAGCCGGAAAGGTGCAACCGCGGGGTCTTCGATCAGGCCGGCCATGGTTTCGGCATCGATCGACAGCAGTTCAGGTCGCATGTAGCTGGCGGCTTGACCGGCGCGAACGGCCAGGTTCTGGAACCGCGATTTCATGCCTTGGTATTTGCTGTCGCCCTGGTCTTCGGTCGTCTTCAGAAACGCGTAGGTCCCCAGACGCTCGGCGATCAAGTCGAACTCGTTGTCGAAATTCAACGCTTCGGCCAACGTTTTGGCGGATTCGCCTAAGCGACCGCGAAAGGTTTCAAAGTTCGCAATTTTGGACTCCAAGACCGCAAAATCGCTCTCCCATGCCGCATCATCGGCAAACAGGCTGGACAGGTCCCAGCAGTCTTCGGGGGCAACTTCACTTCGGTTGGGCAGTTTTGCAGGGGCTGCGGTACTCATCCGGTCTTGTTCGTCCTTGTGAGAGAAGGGGTGGTGTACTGCGGCATTGTAGCGAGATTGCAAAGTTTCGGGGTCGCGATGAACAAGCGGGTTGCAGGTCCCAGAGCGGGGCGGCCCGGACCTTCAATCTGTTTTTAAATTTTCGTCTGTGCCTTCTCTGCCGATCACCACTGCCGCCGCTAGCAAGGAAGGGCGAACGAGGTCAATTTATTTTCGTTTTTTGAACGCTTCGACCCAAAAATTGTTGGACGGTTGAACGTCGACGTCCCGCTATCTTCGTCAACCGTTTGTGACATTTGGATCCAGCAAGATCAACGCACACCGCTTGATTTTGGCTAGATCATTCAGGGGGGCGGCCACCGAAACAGCGTCGCCGTTTGCCGAACAGTCCGTTTGGAAAGCAGGTGAGAGTTTCGATTGATTCTCTCTCGATACGAAAGTCCTGAGCATTCCATTGGTATTTTCACCGACTTCGATTCCGACCGGAAATTTAGACACGACATCTTTGCCGACTCTAGGTGCCGTCGTTGTGCAACCCGTTCCGGCGCCGCATCTTCCGGAAACCATTCCTGCCGATGGTCCAGGTGAACTCGATCGGGCCGCCGGCAAATATCGCCGACGTGAAAAGGGGGCGAGAACCGGTACGTATGGGCCCGGTTCATCGACCGGTCCCAATGCGACCGGTCCCAATGCGCTTGCCGAACCGTCGGTGCAAGTCGATGCAGCCGACGCGGTCGTCGCCAACCACACTGCATCAAAAATTCATGCTGGGCTGTCGCGTGCCTACACGGTCCAGTCGGTTTTGACCGGTTTGCCGCTCGCGATCGTCGATACGCTGGTGACCGCATTCACCTTTGTCGCGGCGTCCTTTGCCGTCAGTTCGGCATTGGGGATGTCGGTGAATTCGGGAATGTGGATCCAGTTACCCGTCCTGCTATCGTTGCAATTGGCCCTGATCGCGCTGCACCAGTTGTATCCGGGTGCGGGTGTCAGCCCGGTCTATGAACTGCGTGGCTTGGTGCGTTCGACCGTGATGGCGCTGTTGTTCTTGTCAGGGATGAACCTGACCTTTGGGCAATTGCCGCGGTCGGAATTTGCTGTGTTTGCGATTGCCGCGATCGCGATTTCGTTGTCCTTGCCACTGGCCCGTCACCTAGCACGCGAAGTATTGTCGAAAACCAAATGGTGGGGCATTCGAACCCTGTTGGTGGGCAAACAAGGCGAATGCGGCCGCATCTGTGAACGAATGCTTCATCGACGATCCTCTGGGTTTGTGATGGTGGGCTATGTCGCTAGACATCGCGGTCAGCAGGACCTCGAGGATGTAAATTGTTTGGGCACGCTGGATGACGCGTTCGCCATTGCATGCCGACGCAGCGTGCC
Source organism: Rubripirellula lacrimiformis (assembly GCF_007741535.1). Lineage (NCBI taxonomy): Bacteria > Pseudomonadati > Planctomycetota > Planctomycetia > Pirellulales > Pirellulaceae > Rubripirellula > Rubripirellula lacrimiformis. The sequence continues at coordinate 5,672,877 of NZ_CP036525.1, read as the reverse complement.
GGTCGCAGCGATCGCATCCTGTGAAGTCGAAGAGTCCGCACATCGGATGAAATTTCAGTTCCCTTCGCTGGTATGGATGGGGCATTCGGCGGCAGCGCAAGATTCATCGGACGTGTTGGGTGCGTTCACCAAACGATTGAACATGCCATTCCTGCGGTTTGTGCCAAGGCTGTGCAAGCGAGGTTTGGATTTGATGATTGTGGTGCCGGGTCTACTGGCACTGACCCCCTTCATCGCCGCCGTCGCGATCGCCATCAAATGGCAGTCACCCGGACCGGTGATCTATGGCAGCGGCCGCGTGGGGCAGCATGGTCGTCGCTTCAAAATGTGGAAGTTCCGATCGATGGTGGTGAACGCCGACGAGGTGCTGAAACAAAAATTGGCGTCCGATCCGATCGCCAGATCCGAATGGGCGCAAGATTCCAAATTGAAAAACGACCCGCGAATCATTCCCGGTGTGGGGCACTTTCTGCGCCGATGGAGCTTGGATGAATTGCCGCAACTATGGAACGTGTTGGTGGGCGAAATGAGTTTGGTGGGGCCGCGGCCGGTGCTGCCGCACGAGATCGTACGGTATCAAAACCGGTACTACGAATACACGCATATGTGGCCTGGGCTGACAGGGCTGTGGCAGGTTTCGGGCCGCAACGAGACGACGTTCGAAACTCGCGTCTTCTTGGTTCACCACTACGCATCGAACTGGTCACTTTGGCTGGATGCCTGGATCTTGGTCAAAACCCCACTAACCGTCCTGACCCGTCGCGGCGCTTACTGAGTCCGGCCTTTCCGCCGACATTCAGTGCAAAAAGATAGAGCTGGTCGAAAAGACGCTCAACACTTACGAGACCGCTTAACAAAAACCAAATGAGAATAAAGATGAAAACCCTTCGTATCCTAAGTGCTGCTTTGGCACTGTCGATCGCTTTCGCGTCCGGCACCGGGCATGCAGCCGATACAAGCGTCGCCAATCTAACGGCGGTCGCAGACGTCCACGTGCAGCAAACACCTGCCCAATTGACCGACAGGCTGAACCAGATCATTGCCGATGTCAAAGCCGCACCGACGGCGAACCCAGCCATGCTGGCTCGCATCGACTCGCTGGTTTCCGATATCGACTTTGCAATCCAGTCAAAATCCGCCAACACGGAAGAACTGTCCGGCCTTCGTCAGAAAGCATTGAAGCTGCGATCGATCGTTAGCAAAACGCTTGCCGGAGAGATCGAAAACGGGACTCAGCTGGTCAACCAAATCGTGCAAGAGTTCCCTGCCGGTACAGCTTCGTCCACACCCAGCTTGGATGGCAGCATGGGCGGAAACTCTGGCACTTCGATGCCCGCTTCGAGCGGTGTTTCCGGCGGTGGCGGCGGCGGAGCGGCTGGTGGAATGGGCGGCCTAGGCGGACTGGCTGCACTGGGAGCCGTCGGAGCAGTCGCTGCGACCACCAATGACGACGACGAGCCTGGCGTTCCTGCATCGCCATCGCGTTAATCCAATTGAGTGATCTGATCCGATCAATCCCAATCGGTTGGGCGTTGGACGGTGCAGATCGCAACATGAGCGTGTCATCAGAGCCGAGTGGTCTGCAATGCGGACGACTCGGTTTTTTTGCGTCCATGCAACTCAATTTGCCTGGGCAACTCAAAATGCCTCTGTGTGCTGCCCCGGATCGCGCCACGGAGGTTTCCTGCCAAACGCTCGGGCGAATGTCCCAGCGCTGGCCCACGATCGGCGGCCGATCACTTCCAGAGCAATGGAATCAACATTTACAGGGGGGGCGATCCAACCCTAGACTGCGGGACGCGGATTCATTTTTGGCCGAGGTTTAGCCGCAGCGAGACAAACTATGTGCTTGGTGATCAGTTGCGAGGTTGGGGGCGATCAAGTTCCCGCTGCGCTGTTGATGGATCCAGCGGTCCCACCATCGTGCGGGATTCTGCCGATTTTGAATCAGTCGCTGCTGATCGCACCCGTTGAATCGTCGCCGTTTGCTGGTTCTCGTTTGTCCCGATCGAAGTCGGATCGCAGTGCGTTGTACATTGCCGATCGCTTAGCTAGCGGGCTAAACGCACCGCTGGTGAAGAACCCGTTTTCCGCCCAATTGATCGATGTGGGTCGTTCGCTTCATCACCGCGAGCTGTTTGGTCCGCTAACGCGCCGATGGTCCGCCGATCAACGCCAGATCCTGTTGGACGAAGTCTATTTTCCGCACCGCGAACGATTACGCCGAGCGATCGCAGGCGTCATGCTGCGACATTCGTTTGTGATCCATCTTTCGGTTCGCACCTTCGCGTCGCGTAGTGGCACCAAGGTCCGACGCGCCGACGTCGGGCTGTTGTACGATCCGTCGAACCAGGACGAATTGGATCTTTGCCTGGATTGGATCGACGAGATATACGACGAAACGGAATTGCTTCGTGTGCGACGCAACTACCCGAGACGGGGGACCCACGACAGCATCACCAAGTCGATGCGCGCCGAATTCGCCGGAACTCCCTATCTGGGCATCGAAGTCTTAGCCAACCGAGCTTGGGCGGATCGACCGGTCGGCCTGCGAGATGATGCCACCGATGTGTTGATGGGAGCGCTGCGAGCGATCACCGATCAAGTGCAATCCAACGCCGCCTAGGGTTTCGCTATGCCTTGGTTTTGGGGTAGCGGAACTCGTCAAGAGTTTCGGACTCGCTGTGATTCACGAAAGTCTTGACGACTTCCGCTACGGATTTCGGCGGAATTCGGATCGCCATTCGCTCAAACGTTACCGTTCACGTCCTGCAAATCTTCCAACCCCATTGGCCTGAAGTTCCAGTCCATGGTTCGATCGCGGCTCCACGCTTGGCAAGCGATTTGTTCGCGATAATGGGGTTGGGAAATTCGTGGGTTCGAAGATTGATTGGGACGAGCGCGTTTTCGCCAGAACGGTTGATTAACCGAAAGACTCCTGACGACCTGGTTCGTTATGCCGCGTCGGCTTTGGTCTTGGCTTTGGCGTCTTTCGACTTGTCCGAACCGGCATCCGCATCATCTTCGGACGGTTCATCCTTTTCCGATTTCTCTGCCAGCCCAGCCTTTTGCATGGGGTTCTTTTTCTTGTCGTCCTTGTACAGCTTGAAACGGCTGGGGACGATTCGTGGTGGCCAGAAATTGTTAGATGTTTCCGTGTCCGCTAATTCACGCATCGGATCCAGTTCCATTCGCGTGATCTCTTTGTCGGTGACGAACATCTTTCGAACCTTGTTGCCGTCGTGCCGCCAGATATCGACGGGAATACGAACCAGTTCGCTGGTGTTATCCGAGTAGTGCAGTCGTACGATGATCGGCATCACCAAACCACCGACATTACGGAAGCTAGCGACGTAGAAATTGGTCGTTCGACGCAGCATCGCACGTTCTTTGGCGTCCAGTCCGTCGACGAACTTTTGGAACGATTTGCGAGCGTCGTCGTCCACGGCCAATTCGTCGTAGTCGGGGCTGTTGTAGAAATCTTTCAGCCCAGCCTGCCATTCGATTCGTTTGCGCAGTTTCTGGTCGCGTGTTTTCGAAACGGTGGGTTCTTGTTCGTCGCGTTCTTTGCGTTTTCGTTCGGCATCCGTGTCGGGGTCACCGTTGTCGATTTGGAACAGTTCCAGCTTGTCGATGGCGATGTCAACGTGGTCGGTGCTGTAGAACCATCCACGCCAAAACCAATCCAGGTCGGTTCCCGAGGCGTCTTCCATGGTGCGGAAGAAATCCGATGGGGTGGGGCGTTTGAATTTCCAACGGCGAGCGTATTCGCGGAACGCAAAATCGAACAGTTCACGCCCCAAAATGGTTTCGCGCAGAATGTTCAGCGCGGTGGCCGGTTTGCCGTAGGCGTTGTTTCCGAATTGCAGGATTTCCTCGCTACCCGACATGATCGGACGCTGGTTTCCGCCACGCATGTAAGGCACGATTTTCTCGGGGATGCCGCGTCGCGATGGATAATCTTCTTCCCATTCCTGTTCGGTCAGATACTGCAGGAATGTGTTCAGGCCTTCGTCCATCCATGTCCATTGGCGTTCGTCACTGTTGACGATCATGGGATAGAAGTTGTGGCCGACTTCGTGAATGATCACTGAAATCAGTCCGTACTTGGTCGCCTTGGTGTACGTCTTGTCGTCCTCGGGACGCGGCCCGTTGAAACAGATCATGGGGTACTCCATGCCGTAGACCGGACCGTTGACGCTGATGGCAACGGGGTAGGGATAGGCGAACGAATACCGACCATAGACTTCCAGGGTGTGGGCGATCGCTTCGGTCGAATACTGGCTCCACAACGGTTCGGCTTCGTTGGGGTAGTAAGACATGGCCATCACCTTTTTGCCATCGATATCGACGCCCAAGGCATCCCAGATGAATTTGCGGCTGGCGGCGAAGGCAAAGTCACGAACGTTCTCGGCATGGAACTGCCAAGTCTTCGTTTTTCCGGTTCGCTGCGACTCGTTGGCCTTCGCTTCCTCGGGTGTGATCACAAACATTGGTTTGGCCGACGATCGGGCCTCGGCCAAGCGTTCGGACCACTCGGCCTTCATCACTTCTTTGGCGTTCTTCAGCGTGCCTGTGGCGGCAACGACCATTTCAGCTGGGACCGTGATGGACACGTCGTAGTTGCCCAGTTCCAAGGTGAACTCACCACGGCCCAGGAACTGTTTGTGCTGCCATCCGGTGTAGTCGGTGTACGCGACCACGCGTGGGTACCACTGAGCGATCTCGTAGATGTAGTTGTCATCGCTGTCGAAGTGTTCGTATCCGCCACGGGCGCGGATCACCTTGGCGTCGACGATGTTGTAGTGGTACTGGATCGCAAAATGAAGTTTTTGGTTGGGGGCCAGCGGGCGGTCCAGGTCGATCCGCATCATCGTTTTGACGATCGTGTGGTTCATGGCGTCGCCGGTCTTGCCCGTCTTGGGATCCAGCGATGTGACCGCGTCGATTTTGAAACCACCGTCAAAGTTCATTTGGGCCAAGATCGACGTCATTGCATCGAATGTGATCTTGGGGGCCAGCGAAGGTGCGGGCGACGAATGGTTGCCGTCGGAATCGGGATGGAACCGATTTTGGTCCAGTTGAACCCACACGTAGGAAAGCGAGTGGGGCGATTGATTGTGATAGGTGATTTTGCTGATGCCGCTGATCTTTTGTTCGGCATCGTCCAGCGTGACATCGATGTCATAGTCTGCCCGCTGTTGCCAATACAGCGGTCCTGGTGCCCCGGAAGCGGTTCGGAACGAACCCGGTGTCGGCAGCCATTGATCGATCTGATAAAAGCGATCGGTGGAGTCGGAATGTTTACGGTTGCTGAGCGGCTGGGCGGACCCGGTCGAGACGCCTAGCGAGGCCCCCCATGACAGGAACGTGACAAAAGCGGCCAGAGCGAGGCGAGTTCGAAACATATCAGGGCTACAAGCAAAGGAGGGAGATCTGGGTGTAGGTCAAGCTTAGTTTAATCGGGTCGCGTCGGAGACCGCACAGGGCGTAAGATATGGAGGCCGGTTTTGCCCGTACCCATGCTCAACGCGAGGAATTGTGACGAATATAGCCCCCATCGACTGGACCATTGGTTACTGCACCAACGTGCACGCAGGGACCGACATGAAGTCGATCCAATCGAACTTGGAACAGTACGCTGTGCCCGCCCGCATTGAGGCCGGACTGGATGACTTGGGGGTGGGGCTGTGGTTGCCGGCATCGGCAGCCGGGCAATTGGTGGGCAATACGGCGGATTTCGCTGGCTTTTTGGCCCAGCGGCGCCTACGTCCCTACACGATCAATGGCTTTCCCTACGACAATTTCCACCAACCCGTCGTCAAGCATGCGGTGTATCAGCCCACCTGGGCCGACACGTCACGGCTGACGTACACCCAGCAGTTAGCGGAAATTTTGGCAGCCATCCTGCCTGAAACCGACCCGTCCGGCGAAAAAAGCTCGCTCGGATCCATCAGCACCCTGCCCATCGGTTGGCCGCCAGGGTCCGGGGCCGATGGTTCGGGGAATGTGGAATCGCAGACCGCTCAGATGATTGCGGCCGCGGGAGAGAATCTGCGGCAGTTGGCGACGTCGCTGAAAGACCTAGAGTCTCGCACCGGTCGCCGAATCGTGGTGGCCATCGAACCCGAACCGGGGTGTTTGCTGGATACCACCAGCGACGTCATCGAGTTTTTTCAGGACCAGTTGCCCGACGCCGATCACCGTCAATACATCGGCGTTTGCCACGATATCTGTCACAGTGCGGTCATGATGGAAGGCCAAGCCGACACCCTGAACCGATTGGGTGAAGCCGGAATCATGATCGGAAAGGTCCAGGTCAGTAGCGCCGTCGTGGCGGATTGGAAGTCGATGGCGATTGGCCGCCGCCGCGAAGCGATCGATCAGTTGCGTTTCTTTGCCGAAGACCGTTATCTGCACCAAACCATGCGGCGGACCGCGACGGGCGAATCGAAATTGGTCGAAGACCTGCCCGAATTGATCGGCCGAGTGGCCCAAGACGGAGACCCGGTTTGGGGCGACGATCGGTGGGTGGTCCATTTCCACGTGCCTATCTTCTTGGAGCGATTCGGGCACCTCACCACGACGCATGGCGAGGTCCTGGATTGTCTGCAAGCATTGGCGGCCAGCGATTCCAGTATCGAATTCACCGGACACCTCGAGATCGAGACCTACGCCTGGACGGTATTGCCCGAGCCGATGCGAAAGCGGGGATTGGCCGAGGACATTGCAGGCGAATTGACCTGGTTGCGACGATCGATTGTTGAAAGCACCTGATCGATTCTTGATCGCAATGGGCAGTCTCGCGGTTAGAAGCCAAACGTCAGCTGGGAAGTCGCCGCCGGAATTGCCGACGCCGTCCAATCTCTGGCGATTGACCTTTCGCGTCGGCGTCTGTCGGAGGCTAAGTCTTTCCCGAGAGTGTCGCTGGAAGCCAGGGGTTGGCAGGGCATCCCAACGGACCGGCAAGGGGATCGGTGGTCCCCATGAATAGGATCGTTGGGTCGGGGGTAGTGAGGGATCGGGACCTGGATCGCTCGGCAGCGTCCCGTCTTCACTGGATCGCCCATCTTCCGCTCAGCCAGTCCGGGCGTTTCCTGCCGAAGCGTGCCTGCTTTCCGCCGCGCCTTCGTTGTGGAACGCAACCTGCCAACTTACAATGCTGAACTTACGAATCGGTATGGTCGCAGGTATTTTTAATGGCATTTCTGGTTACCCAAAACGGCACAGGCAGCTCGGAACGATTCGAGTTGGTGGATCGTGAAACCACTTTGGGCCGGCACCCAGAATGTAGCATCGTCGTCGACGCTGGCGCCGTCAGCCGCTATCACGCCAAGGTCTTCAAGCGTGACGCCGACTTCCTGGTCGAAGACTCGGGCAGCCGAAATGGCACCTTCCTAAACGGCCAACTGCTGACCGCGCCGGAGATGCTGAAGCAGGGTGATCGCATCCGGGTCAGCGACGTCGAATTTGTTTTCCAAGGCGATTCAGTCCCCGAGTTTGCTCGCGCCGGGGCCGAGATGACATTCGATGGATCGAATTTCGGCATCATGATGGTCGACGAGCAAGAGACCGAAAATCTTTCAGGTTCTGGCAGTGGATCGTCATCCGGACTGAACAGCCCCGGTGCCAAAGTTGAATTCCGCAGCTCCTCTGAGGGGCTGAAGATGATCGCGACGGCGGAGGCGAAACTGGAGGCACTGATCCAGATCAATCGCAACCTCAACGGCGCCATGTCGGTCGAAGAAGTGTTGCCCAAGGTGCTTAGCAGCCTGTTTGGGATTTTTCCGGCCGCCGACCGTGGGTTCATCGTCATGCAGGACCCCGATGGGAACCTGGTGCCACGTTGGGTCAAGACACGCGCTGCGCACGACGAAACTGAAACGATCCGCGTCAGCCGGACGATCATTCGCGAAGTCATGAATTCGGGCAAAGCGATTTTGTCTTTGGACGCGTCGGAGGATAGCCGGTTCGATAGCAGCCAATCGATTGCCGATTTTTCGATTCGGTCCATGATCTGCGCACCGCTGGTGGATGCCGAAGGCAAGTCGTTCGGAGCTTTGCAGATTGACTCGATCCAGGGCCGCGGACAATTTCGCGAAGAGGATGCCGACTTGCTGGCCGGTGTCGCCGCACAGGCGGGCATCGTGATCAACAACGCTCGCATGCACGAACAAGCCCTACAGCAAAAAGAGGTCGAACAGGACCTGAAATTGGCAACCGAGGTTCAGCAAGCCTTCTTGCCCCAAACGCCACCCGACGCGACCGGTTTTCGTGTTCGCAGTTTCTATCAAGCGGCGCACCATATCGGTGGCGACTACTTCGATTACATCCACTTGGCGGATGGACGCGTTGCGATTGTCGTCGCGGACGTGGTGGGACACGGCGTGGCCGCAGCAATGTTCATGGCCAAATTGTCCGCCGAGACTAGGTTCTGCTTGGCAAGCGATTCAAATCTGTCGCGAGCGATCGAGCGTCTGAATGATCGAATGAGCCGTTTGCATGTTGAGCGGTTCATCACGTTTTTGGTGATCGTGATCGACCCGTCCAACGAATATGTTTCGATTGTCAACGCTGGTCACATGGCTCCCCTGGTGCGGATGCACAGCGATGGATCGCTATGCGAACCGAGCGAAGAGGAATCGGGACTGCCGATCGCGATCGACGATGGCATGGAATACGAAGTCGTGAACTTCAAGTTTGACGTGGGTGATCTTGCCGTCCTGTATACCGACGGGATCAACGAAGCGATGGATACCGACGACAACGAATTCGGGATCAAACGCCTTCGCGAACTTGCGGCGATGCCGGGCGATGCCGACGAAGTGAAGGATCGGATCGTCAAGGAAGTGCTGGAACACATTGGCAACCGACCGCCATTTGATGACATGTGCATGGTGGTCATCGAACGGATGAAGAGTGCGACATCCGCGGATCCTGTCGCCGATACCACCGGCACCGATACGCTGGATAGCGAAGACCTGGGCAATGTTCTAGGCCAAACGGATTCACACCTCTAATGTCGACCACGCCGATTCGTCATGTCGTTTGTTTCACCGGTCACGTTCAAGGTGTCGGGTTTCGGATGACAGCAGTCCAGTCGGCCGCCGGGTTGGACGTCCACGGGTTTGTTCGAAACGAGATCGACGGCAGCGTCATGTTGGACGTCGAAGGAAGTGCGGCTGACCTAAAAGAACTGGTCCATCGAATCCGGCAAGAGATGTCGCAGAAGCTGGACAACATCAGCACCGACGTGCGTCCGCCAAAGCAATACAGCGGTGGGCTCGTCATCCGCTATTAGTGCGAACGTCATCCACTGTTCGCCGCTTGCCCCAACGCAGCGAAGCATTTCGTAGCGCAAGTCGCCAAGACTTTCGGCGATCCCACGTCCCTCGGCCAAACTCGTAGCGCAAGTCGCCAAGACTTTCGGTGATCCCACGCCCCTCGGCCGAAACTCGTAGCGGAAGTCGCCAAGACTTTCGGCGATCCCACGTCCATCGGCCCAAACTCGTAGCGCAAGTCGCCAAGACTTTCGGCGATCCTACGTCCCTCGGCCGAAACTCGTAGCGCAAGTCGCCAAGACTTTCGGCGATCCTACGTCCCTCGGCCGAAACTCGTACCGCAAGTCGTCAAGACTTTCGGCGATCCCACGTCCCTCGGCCGAAACTCGTAGCGCAAGTCGTCAAGACTTTCGGCGATCCCACGTCCCTCGGCCGAAACTCGTAGCGCAAGTCGCCAAGACTTTCGGCGATCCCACGTCCCTCGACCGAAACTCGTAACGCAAGTCGTCAACGGTTTGTCGATTGGATCGAACATTCACCGGCATTGGCGAATTCCGCTGGCCATGAGGCCACGGGCGATTGGAAAGATTCCCGGCCGCTCACGCGATCACGGCTCACTCGATCGACAAACCGTTGGCGCCTTCCGCTACAAAGAAGACGCTCCAAACGTGGGGAACGAATGTGTCACAGCGTCTGCGTTTGGACGCTCGCCCCGGTTCTTGTTGCTGATCGCACAGGTCAGTCGTATGGATTGAATCAGGTGTGAAGAAGACGCGGCATTTGAAGGCGGCGTTTCGTGCAAATTCAGCACAGGTCGGCGCCCAGTAGATCGTATGGTCGATTGAATCTTGGTTGGTCGATACCGATAGGGACCGCGGTGGTAGCAACGCCATTTGTTCGCCCCAGCTTGCCGCCCGCCGTTGAGAGTTCTTCCAAATAGAAGTTCCCGGTTTTCCCATGATCAAACTGCACGAACAGTTGGTGCGTCCAGGCATAAATACGCTAGGGGGCAACATGTTTCGCCATTCGCACGACGCGGTGTGCGTCCGAGACGACAATACCGCCGAGAATCGCAAGGTCATCGAACGGGTCAAGGCGTTTCCTATGACAGCCTCTGAACGAGTGAACGGGTTGGTCGAAGCGGTTCGTTCTGTCGTGCGTACGGGATTCGAAAGTGTCACCCGGAATTCCCTTTCCACCGGTTACCCACGGTCGTTATTGTCGATCATTCAAGGCAAGGTCGAAGACACCATCCCAACAGCTTTGCCAAGTCAAATTGCACGACCGCGCTTGGTTGCCGGTTGGTATGAATCGATCAATCGCGAAATGACCTGTCTGTATCATTCGCCAGGAAACAATAGCGTGCTGGCCATCAATGACGATGCGCATCGGGGGGACGCGAGGAAATGGATCGATGGTTGCCGAACCAGCAATCGGATCCTGCTGGGGTGGAACCGAATCGATGATTTGGGACGTTTCGTGTTCCAAAAGGCAGCGGCCTAAAGTGAATATCGCCTTTGTCTCTCATTCGGCTTTTCATCCCGCAATGGTGGTCGGCTCGCATCAACTCGCACGAGTTTGGGCGAAGCTTGGTCATCGCGTGATCCATGTGTCGCTGCCGTTGACGCCATTCCATTTGTCGCGCATCGGGCGTCCGCATATGAAGCAGCGTTTCGATTCCGCCTGGGGTGGTGCGACCGAACGCGAGCCAAATTTGATCGAATGGGTGCCGCTGGCTGCTGTTCCATGGGATGTTGCAAAATACCTGAGCGCGCCGCTCGGTCACAATTTCTCCGTTCCGCTGGCGAAGCGTATTCGGGCCGTGTTGTCACGGTTTGGTTTTTCGTCGATCGATGTCGCGCTGATCGATGAACCCCGGATGGTTGGCGTCGAGCCAGTTTTGCAGGCACGCAAGACGGTCTATCGAGCGACGGATTTGTACGCCCAGTACCGAGGTGACCCATCCATCCTTGATGCCGAACGCAAGATATTAGCCTCGGCAGATGGGATCTTCGCTACCAGTGATCCGGTGGCGCGACATCTGCGCGATCTAAGTGGCGGACGAGAAGTCGACGTCTTCCGAAACGGTTTTGATGCAGACCACTTTCGCGAGCGGCGAGACGAGGATCCATCTTTGGCAGGAATCGATGGCCCAAGAGCGGTCTACGTGGGAGCTATTGATCATCGGCTTGATTTGGACGGAGTCGTAGGCATGGCCCTGCGGCGACCCGATTTGAACGTGTTGATGTACGGGCCCACCACGATCAGTTTGCCAGCAGACTCGCCAAGCAATCTGCGCTGGATGGGGCCGATTACCTACGATCGGTTGCCTGCTGTGCTGCAACATTGCGATGTAGCAATGTTGCCGCTAGTCGATAACGAAGAAAATCATGGCCGCAGTCCCATGAAATACTTCGAATATCGGTCGTCCAACATACCCATCGCCGCCTTTGCTGCGGAATCACTTGCTCCCCTAAGTTCGAGCGATTCATTGTTCCTTTACCAGCAGGCTGGGGCCAGTGGACTTGGTGAAGCCGTCGATGCGGCGCTTGCTTTTCGAAGAGATCCCCAAGGATTCTCGACCACCAACCTTGATGACGATATGAGTTGGCAGCAGATTGCCAGTCGTATGCTGACCCGAATCGAATCTCTCCATCTTTAGGAAAAACGATATGACGACCAATGCCGAAATCAGCCAGTTCTATGACCAGTTCAATATTCGATTGCTACGCGACTTCATCTATGGCAATTTGCGCCTGAACATGGCTTTGCAGTTCGTGAAGTCGGCAGTTACCAGTGATGTGAAAAATGTGCTGGACGTCGGATGCGGAATCGGGACAACTTCGTTGGCGCTGGCCAAAAGTTTTCCTGAACTAAAGGTCTTAGGTGTCGATATCAGTGCACAGAATATTCAAGCAGCGTCTCGGTTGTCGGCGAATGAGCGAATTGAATTTTCGGTTTCGGATATGACCACGCCCCCCAGAGTGAATTCGTTTGAAGTGATCACAATGGTCGACGTGTATGAACACATCCCCTGTGAGGCGCGTTCGGTGTTCCACGCGACTGTTGGACGTTCATTGGCCGAGAACGGCATCGTTGTTCTGACAACGCCCAGTCGTAAACACCAGGAATGGCTGGCGGAGTTCGAACCCGAAGGGCTGCAGATCGTTGACGAGATCGTTGATCGGAGCCACTTTGAAGTTTTCGCGAAAGAGATCGGGGCATCCGTGGTCGCCCATCAATCGGTGAATGTGTGGACTCCGGGGCAGTACTGCTATACCGTGCTTTCGCGAGGACAATCGGTCGGAGTCACGATCCCGAGCTCGGAATGGTCTCGTCGGTTTCCACTGGGGTTGCAGCGGCGGATTGAATCGAGGTTGTCACGACTCAAAGAGTCAGCAGACGCTAAGCAACGTAGGGCCCAGGTGCGAGAAGTCTTTGGCGTCGATATTGATCGAAAATCGCATCGGTGGTTGACCACTCGTGGGAATGAAACAGCCATCGCGGGCTAGCTACCTAGGTTCGTGGACTGGATTCGCCGCAGGCATCGCTGAGGCATTCAATAGAACGTTCTGCAATTGCGAGACCTGATTGTCAACCGAGAACGGTTGCATCTGGTCGTAGGCGGAACGACCCATGCTTTGCCGCAGTTCGGGCGATGTCGCCAGGGTCAGCATGTTCTTGGACATGGCTTCCCAGTCGCCTTCGTCGCACAGCAATCCGCTTTTTCCGTGCTCAATCTGCTCCGGAATACTTGCATGGTTGGTTGCGATCACGGGCAATGCCAGCGCGGCCGCTTCGGCGATCGCGACAGGCCAGCCTTCTTTGTCGCCATCGGCAGCAATGGCCGAGTGTTGAACGAAGATGCTGGATTCCATCATTGCCTGCTTCACCTCGGGTGCCGTTTTCACACCAACAAAGTGAATCCGCTCGGCGACGCCCAGCGTTCGGGCTAGTTCTTGGCACTGCGTCAGCATGGGACCATCGCCGATCATCGTTAGCGTCGATTGTGACTCGCGATCGGCAACGGACGCGAAGGCGCGGACGGTCAATTCGGGACGTTTTTTGTCGACGAAGCGTCCTACGGATAAGAATCGGCACGCTCCCGATCTTTGTTCGCTCGAAGGCATGGGCGACAGTGGAACCCCACATGGAATGACATGGATTCGGTTGTCGGGGACGCCTAGCTGCAAGAGTTCTGATCGCATGTATTGGGCGACGACGACGTAGCCAGCCAATTGTCCCGCCGTCGACCGAAGCTGTTGCCTGTACCGTCGATTCCGCAGCAGGCGGGACAAGTCGAATCCATGGAAATGGGCGACCACGGGAATCTGTTGTGACTGAAACAGCGGCAACATTTCCATGGCATGGTTGCCAAACTGTGCCAAAACGACCTGGGGACGTTGCCTTTCAATCTGGTCGAACCACCATCTGGTTTCGCCCGGCGATGCGGCAAACCCGGGGACGCGTCGATTCAAGCGTCCCAAAATCTGCTGCGCCGACTGACGCAAAAATTCTTGCCGCGGCAGTCGCCATCGATGTTGAACGCATTTCGATTCGAAGCCGACTGCCGGAAATCGTTCCTCGTTGTAAAAGCGTTTTGCGATCACCGTTAGATCTAGTTTGCGAAGCAGAGTCGCTTGGCGGTACATCCAGACTTCACTGCTAACGCCAAAGGCGACGCAGGTCATCCATGCTTTTGGGAAGGTGTTGGTCATGGTGTGCCCTCTGCAATAATCGAATGGTCAACTTGTTCGAGACCGCTGTAGCGGAAGTCGCTAGACGGTGGATCGGATCGACGATTCGGTTCCGATGTCGTGCGACTTCGGCTTCTGCGAAACCGAAAGTCAAATCTGTACAAATCGTCAAATGGAATTTTCGGCGATTGAATCGTCCGTGTTCGAAACCGGTTTGGAAAAAATTGCGAAGTAGCCGAGCGGGAATATGGCGGCTGTTTTCATTTCCGCAGTGCGAACCAAACTTAGCTTCCGAAGTCCGTTCCAAGTTGTTTGCAACAGCCAACTGAGCAGGGTTCCCGCGATTGGAATGTGAATGATCAATTTGGCAAGGATATTACAAATTGCATCTCCGGCCCCACCGATCTTGGACAGTTCGACCATCTCGAGTCCATTGACGGCGGCCTGGTGTTCCAGTGCAAACCTGGTATAGCGATGGTAGTCATGCGGTTGTTCATGAAGTCCGTACAGGAACGGCACATTCAAGAACAGCTTGCCGCCGGGACGCAGCACGCGAGTGATCTCTTGTATCGTGATATGCGGGGTATGCAAATGTTCGAGGACGTCGGAACAAATGACGGTGTCGAAGGAATTGTCTGGAATGGGGATTGGCTGATTGACGTCGCACAGCACATCCGCGTGCTGGATGTCGTGTGGCGACCCGGGCCAGTCCACACAGGTGACGGAGGAAGCGTGGTCCCGGTACGCGAGCAAAAGCGGTACGCGACCACATCCAATGTCCAGCAGGTCACCGCGGCAGTGCATCGGGATGGCTCGGTCGTAGCACGCGGCCACTCGGTCCGAAATGGTGCGCGAGGCCAAGTTGACGAACTCGGTATCACGGGAACCAATCAAACGGCCTTTTCGATATCGGAATTTGGTCGGAATCCACTTGTCTTCATTCTTCATTGCGGCACCTCGATCCATCTGGGCGAATTTGCGGAGTGTCAATCTGGCGAAGCCAAATCTCTAGGGTCAACATGCGGCCCAGCAGATTAGTTTCAGGTTGTGTGAAAGTCGACTTTTGTAACACGGTATCGATGTTGGGAGCTTGATCGAACCAATTCTGATCGCGACATCGCGATTCTTTGTCGGCTAGGTAGTTCGTTAGCATGCTGCGTCCCGACGGTGCGGCAAACCATCCGCAGTAGTCGTGGAATTCGTGGTTGCCACTAGCCAGCCCGCACATGCGAGTAAGCTTTCCAACGGCACGTTGTTGAGTCTGTTTGATGCGGTGAATCACAGGTGGCCATTTCATGCTTAGCCCGCTGGCCTGCCACGCAATGCGGGTCAGTTTCGGCGACATCAGTTCCCTTAACATCTGGAAATAAAACCTGCTGTCGCGTCGAATGGACGCCGGGATACTCATCGCATGATCCAAGAAATCGTTCTCTAAGAACGGAAGTCTTTCGTGCGTGAAAATTCGTCCTTGTTGAATTCCATAGGCGATGAATCGTCGACCGCGGTTGGCGATTCGGAAAGCTTCGTCCGGATCCTCGGAATCCAAGTACGATCCGCCGATGGTCGCGTCGCCGAGGTATCCGTTTAGATTGACATCAAAGCAGTCGCGGGTGGACCGAGCACAGGTTGCGTAGTGCATATGTTGCAAATCCAGATGCCCATCGAGCCACCACACAAAATCGGATCGATTGTCTGTCCACGATGACGAATCAATCGAGTGGTAGATATGCGTAACGCCGGTGGCCGCTGCGGCCTGTTTCGCGATCCGAAGATCGGTGGATGTGGGCAGCCCAAAGGTGACAGCGTGGACCGACGAATCGGAAGGCTGCAATGCTGCCAGGATGGCTCGTGAATCAAGTCCGCCGCTAAGCAGCAGGCCGACTCGATTGATGGGGCGGTCGTCACAGAGTTTGACGGCTCGCCGAAACAAGCTTGCCGATTCGCGGACCGTGTCGCGGATATCGATTCGGTCCGCGTCCCCTGCTGCCGATGCCCAGGTGCTGGATGACCAGTATTGGTTTTGCGTGATGAACTGTTTCTTTCGAATGTCCCAAACCCAGTGGCAGGCCTGTGGAAACAGTTTGGCATCGCGGAACCATGTTCGGTCGCTGGGGAGATGTCCGCGTTGAAAGAAGTGGTCGGCCGATGCTCGGTCGATCTCGGTCGAAAATTGCTGATTGGCTAGGAAGCCTTTGGTTTCCGATGACCACGTGATCGATCCATCCTGGATCGTATAGTACAAGAATTCCAGGCCATGTCGGTCGGTAATGAAGTGAATCCGTTGCTGGGCTGGGGCGTACGCCACTGCCGCAAATACGCCGTTGGCAGAAGCCAGGAACGCGCCACTAGGGTCGTCGCCCAGCAGTCGGGCAAAGGTCATCGCATCGGAGGGGCGATCGTCGCTGGACGCATTCGCTGTGGACGACTCCGAGGTGATGAGGCTGCGTTGTAGCAGTTCGCCTTCGAACCACACCAAAAGATGTTCGCCCACCGCTGGCTGCGGAGCCGTACCGATGATCCCATGGCTGGTTCTGGACGCTGCGATCGATTCGTCACAGAACAGATCATCGCAGCGGTAGCCGGTATCATGCCGAAGCAGCGATTGCATCCGCCGCAGTCGCTCGGTCGACGCTCCATCCTCGATTCTTTCACTAGGCGTTGTGAATCCAACGATGCCAGGCATGGTTTAGCTCGCAGTGGCGTGGGCAAGTGGTAGCGAACGAACGATGTCGGCAATCCCGGTGCGAACAAACCGAAACGCCAAGAAAATCGCAGTACTGGTTAGCCCCGCGGCGAGGGCCGAAACCACAATCGCGCTGGGTTCCGAATTCACGCTGCACCATCGAATCGCCAGCAGCATGGTCGTTGTCGTTGCCACCGCCAACATTTGGACGAGGCAAAGTTTCCATATCGCTCGGCTGCGAACCGGGCCAGAGCGTCCGATCACCCCAAACAGATAGGCCGGCATGACGAGCGAGCGAATCGGGGTCGCCGCAGCGACACCGAGTACCCCGAAGGGAATGCCACACCCGACAAGGCCAATCTTCAGAACGGCATCGACAGCTTGCACTTTCAGCGTTTCCGCCCCACGGCCTTGCGAAATCAAAAGCCAAGCTGAAGCGTTGCAGATCGGCAAAGTTAACAGCGATACGGCGAGCAACCGGAAGATGTTAATCGCGTCATTCCAACCTGGCCCCATGATCAACGGGACAAGTTTGTCCGCTTCTACGATGCACAGAGATGCGAACGGTACGATCAACAACCCCACCAGCACGACTGCCGTGCGGAAGGCATGGAAATACTTCTCGGGTTGATCGATCAATCTGCTAAGTGCCGGAACGCAAACCGAGGTCAATGGGCCGTTGATCTGCCGAATCGGTTGCAGAGCCAATGTGGTGGAACGTTCGTAATTGCCCAGCGACGCATCGCCAAAAACGTACCCCACGGCAAGCTGGTCGACATTCGATGATAGGTAGTTGCAGGCCTGGCCGACGGTCAAGTTACCGCCGAAGTGAAGCATTTGACGACTCTGTGGATCGCGAGCGGGCCATTGCGGGATCCAGCGGCATGCCGACCAAACGCCCAACATGCGTGTGCCGGATGATACCAACGGAATCAACGCCAATGCCCAGTAATCGTTGGCTTGGCCAGTGTGGTTAAAGGCCCACACGATCGCCGCTACTTGACCGGCCAGCAGGGAAAGGACCTCGATCACTGCGATGCGATTGAATAGCATGCAGCGGCGAAGCAGCGCCTGGTGCTGGATGGTCAATCCGGCAAATATGTAAGTAAGTGCCGTGACAGCGACCAGCCATGCAAGACGTGGTTCGGCGTATAGCCAGCCCAAGACCGGACCGGTCGCCGAAACGATGGCGGTCAAGGCTAAGCCGATCGCGGCCGTGGTCCAAAACAGATTGCTGACCTGAGTCCGGTTGATGCTTTCACGCTGGATCGTCGCCATCGACAAACCAGCGTCAACGAAGATCAACGCAAAGTTGGTGATCACCGCCACGATGGCGAACAAACCGAAATCTTCCGGTTGAAGAAGCCTGGCTAGCAAGGGGATCGTAGCCAATCCGATGCCAATTCGAATGATCTGGGTGATCCCCGTGATCGCCGCGCCGCGAACCGTCTTGGTTCGCAATTGGGAACGCACGGCATCGTCGGAGAAATAATCCATCATCAGCCTTGGCACTCGGCACAGCCCTGCGACCGATGCAACGTTTCCTTACTCTGCGGACGATCTTGGCTCCGAAATCGAGGCGACGGGCCGCAGAAGCGACTTCGCTGTTCCGGGGCGGGACGTTTACTAGTCGAATCGCGTGATCGTAGGGGGACTGCGAAGGGAAGGCAATGTCAGTTGAAGCGGCAAGCCAGCCCCGAACGCAGCTACAGATTTATAGGCACCGACCAAGCGAACCGCCGATCCAGCCGCGACGCAGCACGTGCCAGTGCGGATTGCCGGATCCGCGTCGCTCCGCTCCTCGATCCGGCCTACTCCACGATCGTTTAACCGCGTGCCCACCGGGCCGCGCGTTTTGGGGACGGATCGTATGCGTGGTGCATGACCTCCCTGTCGTCGGGCTGCGCGTTTGGGGACGTGGACGCACGGGGCGATGCCCACGCGGTTAAACGATTTTGGGGACGGATCGTATGCGCGGTGCATGACCTACCCTGTCGTCGGGCCGCGCGTTTTGGGTGCGTGGACGCACGGGGCGATGCCCACGCGGTTAAACGATTTCGCGCACGGATCGTATGCGTGGTGCATGACCGCCCTGTCGTTGGGCCGCGCGTTTTGGGTGCGTGGACGCACGGGGCGTTGCCCACGCGGTTAAACGATCTTGGGCTCGGATCGGATGCGTGGTGCATGACCTCCGCTGTCGTTTAACCGCGTGCCCAGCGGGCCGCGCGTTTGGGGACGTGGACGCACGGGGCGTTGCCCACGCGGTGAAACGATTTTGGGCTTGGGTCGCGTGTTTCATTCGCGTCGGCCGCGGCGCGGCACGTGCCAATGCTTGATTGCCGGATCCGCTTCGCTGCGCTCCTTGATCCGGCCTACATCTTTGTCGTTTGGCCGCGTTTTTCATTGTGGGTGGGTTGGGAGGTGCTACTTGCAGAACTGGCGTGGTTCGCGATCGCGTGGGTGCTGTACAGTGTCCGGATGAATTCAGAGAGCCAGAACCCATCGGAAGAACTGCCCCAGGGTCGCTTCGATGCGGCTTGTCTGCTGGTTGTGCGGGGCTGTGTTTTGGCGGGGATTGTCTACGCGACATGGCATTTCGGAGCGGTGGGCGCGCTCGCACAATGGCATTTGTCGATCCTGATCGGCGTTGGGTTGCTGGCCGCGTTGGCGACGCCCGCCATCTGGTCGCGGCGAATGGGCCCCATGCCGATTGCGGTGAACGTGTTGTTGATCGCGTGGATCGCTTACGCATTGTTGCAGGCGTCGCCCAGTGCCGGTCCACTGCAGTTTTGGTTCCAGCGGTCCAACCAAGCGGCGGTCGAACTGGCCCAGCCGCTTGGCGATCTCAGTCAGGCTGTTCAGCGACTTCCCGATGCAGCGGCGTCTGCGGACAGTTTGGATGGGCTGGTCGAGAGTTCTCTTGAATCAGGCTGCGGAACAGCGATCCAAGAAGATACTTTGCAGGCGACCGTTCCGTACATTTTGGCACTGGGGATTTCCGTGCTGGCGTCGCTCGGGTTTCGCACTCCAGCGGCTCGCCGCGCGTTCATGTTCACTCTGATCGGCAACGCAGTGGCTTTATCTGCGTGGGGCATCGTTCAGCGTGCCGGTGGCGGGGGAATGATATTGCCCGGCATTGCCAATGAAGTTGGTGGCATGCCGTTTGGCAGTTTCTATTACAAGAATGCAGGTGCCGCTGCCCTGTTGCCGGGTTTAGCCTGTTTGCTGGCTCTGCGGTGGCAACATGTGCAAAGAACAGACCCACGCCGTCCAGATGGATACTCGGGGCCGCCGCGAACGCTGATGCACTTCGCAACCCTGTTCGTTGCAGCCATTGTGTTTGCCGGACTGGCCGCGTCGCTTTCACGGGGAGCCTGGTTGGCGACGGTGGTAGCGGTCGGCGTGATCGCAGCTTGTCGGGGGTGGCGCCTGCGAACCACGCGGGCTTGGGGCATCGCCGGTGGGTTGGTTGTTTTGATGATCGCAGTCGCCTTGGCGACCGGGACGGCGGCTGAGATCCGCGATCGCGTCTACCAAATCAGCCCCGGGAACCTCTCCCATGATCAGCGGTGGGATCAATGGCGTGACGGTTTGCGGATGGCGATCGCAAACTTTCCAAGTGGCAGTGGGCTGGGGACCTATGGATACGCCAGCCTGCCATTTCAGAGCGAACCGCGTGGGTACTGGTTCCGCGAAGCCCATAACCAGTACTTGGAAGCTTTTGCCGAATTGGGTTTGATTGGCCTAGTGATCGTGATCGCTGGCGTGGCGTGGTTCGGGAAAGTTGCCTTTGGGATGCTCCGTTGGTCGCCGATCGAATCCGATGAAACACAGGTCGATGCATCGGAAGTCGTCGCTTGGGGGATGATCGGTGTCGCGATCCTGTGTGCCGGGGCACTGCAAAGTGGGTTTGACTTCGTCCTAGAAATTCCGGCGAACATGCTGACCTATGCCAGTTTGGTCGCCGTGGTTTGGACGGTCGGGATCCAGCGAACCCGCAGGCCCCGGGCGTGGTATCCCAGGATTGTCCGCCGGCCAGGGCTACGGGCGGCTGTGTCCATCATGTCGCTGGGGCTGACGTTGTTCGCCTTTGGTTTGTCCGAACGTGCGTGGAAAAGTCAGATCTGCTTGCAACTCGCCTTGTCGGGCGATTGGGTTTCGTCGGAATCGGCCGCTGCGGTATCCAAGGATGAATATCGACAAACGTTGCAACGTTTCGATGCTGCGATCGATGCCGCACCGGCCAGTGCGATGTTGTACGGGCGTCGTGCCGATTGGGAACTGGATTCCTATCGTCGCGAAGTGGTGGTGGCGGCGTCGCGAGATGGGGTGGATGCCGACTATTCCAGCACCACAGTGTCGGCGATCAGCATTCTGTTGCTGTCCCAACCCGCGGATGGTCGTGACCAATTGCGTGAAAGTTTGGTTGGGACGGAAGAACTTCGCAGCCCACTTGCCGATGGGGTGGACGATTTGGCCAAGTCGCTGAGGTTGAATCCCTATCTGCCAAAGTCTCATTTGAAACTGGCCATGCTGGCGCCGTTGCTCGGCAAGTCTCCCCGTCCCTGGTTGGAAAACGCCGCTCGGCTGAGCAACAATTCGACCGATCTGTTGTTCAACGTTGGGTTGATGGCGTTCTATGTGGGCGATGATGAAAGGATGCTTGATCAATGGTCCAGATCGATCGCGATCAACCATGATCATCTGCAAACGGCCTTGGATTTGGCGGCGACACGCGTCTCGATCCAAGTGGTTACCGAGCGTCTGGTGCCGGAGAATCGGCCCGATCGAATCTTCGATCTGGTCAAGCGGGACGGAGAATTCGACCTCCAGGATTCCGGATTGCCGTCCCAGCGGAGTCAGTTGGAAATTCGAAAGATCATCCGGTTTTTGGACACGACCGATCGTTTTTCCGCCGAGGGGCGACTGGCTGTTTCGGCTCGTTTGTACGAGCACCTCGGTGAATTGGACGAATCTTCGCTGCTGTGGAAACGTTTGGTGCTGCAGAATTTGGGGAAGCCGGCCTACCGAATTGGGTACATCGAACTGCTGTTGAAGATGGATCGCTGCAGCGAAGCGGTGGACCAAGCCGTCTTGGGGCAGCGTTTGTTTTCGGACGATCCGCGTTTCGATAGGCTCGCCGAAGCTGCCCGTGCGCGGTTGTGAACGGCGTCACGGCAGCCATTGGTTGCTCGGCCCGCTGCCGCCGGCGGCGATCATCTGTTCGCAAGACCTAGCGTTCGGGACGCTTCGCTGCGCACGAGCGCTGGCGCGAGTCGTGCCCTGACCGTTCCACGGGTTGGTGTCCGATTGGTCATCTGGAAGGGCCGCCCGCACGTTGCTGATTCGTGCGTGGTCTTGGGACATCGTGCGACGATGGCTATATTTCGACAAGCGAGTGGCTGGACAGGATGATCCCGCGGCTGGTGATTGGACGTTTGGACCCAAATCGGTTAACCATCCGACGTGAAATATACGCTTACCCTTGGCGTCGCCCTGTTCGTGAACTGGCTGTTGTGGTCAGGGCACTTCGAGAATCCGTTTTTAATCGGATTGGGAGTGGCGTCGTGCGCTTTCTGTTTGTGGTTGTCCGCACGGATGAACATCGTGGACGAGGAAGGTGCACCGGCCCAGTTGGGGTTTCGGCCCTTCACCCATTACGCACCCTGGCTGATCAAAGAGATCGTCGTCGCGAACATCGACGTCGCGAAGATCATCATTTCGCCAGTCATGCGGTTGCGACGCAACCTGGTCGTCGTCAAAGCAAATCAGAAGAGTTCGCTAGGCCGCGTCATCATGGCCAACTCGATCACGTTGACCCCGGGGACCGTCTCGGTCGACGTGCTGGATGATCGAATTCATGTCCACGCACTTTCGCTGGAAGACGCCGCCGAGGACATGTCCGGTGACATGGACCAACGAGTTTGCCGGTTGGAGCGACGATCATGATCCCAAGTATGTTCATGGTCGCCAGCGCGGCAGTCTTGGTCACGATGCTGCTTGCGTTGACGCGTGCGATGCTGGGACCGACGGTCTTTGATCGCGTGTTGGCGTTGAATATGTTTGGCACCAAGACCGTGTTGCTGATCTGTGTGGTCAGCTTCATGGGCGGTCGAACCGATTTCTTGGATCTGGCGCTGCTGTACAGCTTGATGAACTTCATTGGCATGGTGGCGTTGTTACGGTTCACCACCACCGGCAATTTCAACGAAGAGAGCGTATAAGCAATGGAAACCATGGTTCCGTTGGCGATGGACGCTATCAGTTGGTTCTTTTTGGTCGTGGGCTCGGTCTTTGCCGTGATCGGCGGGATTGGGATTGTGCGATTGCCCGAGTTCTTCTCGCGTATGCACGGTGCTGGGATCACGGACACGATGGGCGCTGGCATGATTCTGGTAGGGCTGATGTTCCAAGCGGATACGCCCTTGGTGGTGGTCAAGCTGCTGGCCATCTTGTTCTTTCTGACCGTCACCAGTCCCAGTTCCTGTCATGCGTTGGCCCACTCGGCCCTGGCCCAGGGAATGAAGCCTGTGTTGGATGTCCGACAGCCGCGGCAGCCAGAGGCCGCCGAATCCGATGATACGTTGGGCAAGTCATGAATTTTATCGACATTGCCATTTTGGCGCTGTTGGCTGTCACCGCCGTCACGATCGCTCGCATTCGCGATCTGTGGGCCGCGGTCATGTTCACCGGCATCTTTAGTTTCCTGTCGGCCAGTTGGATGGTGGTTCTGGACGCGCCCGACGTTTCGTTTACCGAAGCGGCCGTGGGGGCTGGGATATCGACGGTGCTGATGTTGAGCACGTTGGCGCTGACCGGAAAGGGCGAAAAACCGACCAAGCGGGTCGCGATCGTGCCCTTGATCACAGTCACCATCACCGGTTGTGCGTTGATCTATGGAACCTTGGATATGCCGTATCTGGGCGATCCCAATGACCCCATTCACTTGCATCCCAACCCCGGATTTGTCGAACGATCGCAGATCGACATGCACGGATTGCCGAATGTCGTGACGGCCGTCTTGGCCAGCTATCGGGGCTACGACACGCTGGGGGAAACCACGGTGGTGCTGACCGCGGGCATGGCGGTGTTGTTGATCCTGCGTCGAGACGAGTGGGGAAGCAGTCAAAATCGCGGTGGCGATAGCCGCAAAGGTTCACTGGGCGATGCTCGGGCCAGCGGCAAGCGTGGAGCAAAGCGATGAAAGATTTTCCGATCATCCGCGTCGTCAGCAAACTGCTGATCCCCTACATCCTGTTGTTCGCTTTCTACGTGCAGTTCCACGGGGACTACGGTCCCGGTGGCGGGTTCCAGGCCGGCGTAATCTTCGCCTCTGCTTTGATCCTGTACGGTTTGGTCTTTGGGCTCGAAGCGGTTCAGAAGGTTGCGCCGCCGGCAGTCATCGAGCGATTGATGGCAGCAGGAGTTTTGGTCTATGCGGGCACCGGCGTGTTGACGGTCTACTTGGGTGGCAATTTTCTGGACTACGACGTTTTAGAACATCATTTTCTGACCGACTATCACGTTCCTAGCGGCCAGCACTTGGGCATTTTTATGGTCGAGTGCGGTGTCGGGATCACGGTAACGGCAGTGATGACGATGATCTTCTACGCATTCGCGGGAAGGCAGCGTGCAATATGAATATTGGAATCAGCGCCGAACAGTTCTTTGGCCTGTTCAACTATTGGGTTGTCGTGTTTTTGATGATGACCGGGTTTTACATCGTCATCGCACGCGGCAATTTGATCAAAACGATCATTGGGCTGAATATCTTTCAAAACTCGGTGTTCCTGCTGTACATCACGATGGGGAAAATCGATGGCGCGACCGCACCGATCGTGCCCCCCGCGATCGCTGCACAAAATGCGGAACATGGTGGTCACGCCGTGCACGGTGCCAGCGGATCGGGGCATAGCGAACAGGTTGCGGATGCCGTCGATCTGGTTCACGGCGCTGATTTGGTTCAGGGCGCCGATGTGGGCCACGGTGCGGATCAGGTTGCCGAAATCATTTATTCCAATCCGCTGCCAAGCGTGTTGATGTTGACGGCGATCGTGGTGGGCATTGCCACCACGGCGACGGCGCTGGCCTTGATCGTGCGGATTCGCGAGGAATACGGGACGATCGAAGAGGATGAGATTCTTGAACTGGACCGTGCCTCGTGATTGAAGCTCACCTTCCCATCTGGTTGATCGTCGTGCCGATGATGACGGCGCCGATTTGCGTGTTGCTAGGCAGTCGTCGGGCGGCCTACGTGATGGCGCTGTTGGCGACCGGGGCGACCTTCGCAAACGCCGTTTGGATGATGCAAAAAGTCATGCAAACGGGGACGATTCGGTACGACATCGGTGGTTGGGAACCACCGTACGGCATCGAATACGTTGTCGATTCGCTAAGCGCCTTCGTGATCCTGTTCGTGTCGGCGATCGGATTATTGACGTTGATCTACGCGCCGCCCAGCGTGAAGAAAGAAATTCCCGAATCGAAACACTATCTGTTCTACGCGACATTCATGTTGTGCATGACCGGCTTGTTGGGGATGTGTGTCACCGGCGACCTGTTCAACGTGTTTGTGTTTCTAGAGATTTCGTCGTTGTCGTCCTATGCGTTGATTTCGCTGGGCCGTACACGTCGTGCTCCCTTGGCGGCGCTACAGTATTTGATACTGGGAAGCGTCGGCGCGACGTTCATTCTGATCGGCATCGGGCTGCTGTATCAGATGACCGGGACGTTGAATATGGCGGACATCGCCGCCCGCATCGACACCGTCCACGGGCCTCGCACGATGGTCGTGGCGTTGGCGTTTTTGACGATCGGGTTGTACATCAAGATGGCGGTTTACCCGCTGCACACCTGGTTGCCCAACGCGTACACCTACGCCCCGTCGGTGGTCACCGTGTTTGTCGCAGCGACAGCAACGAAGGTGTCGGTGTACGCCTTTTTGCGATTGATCTATGGGATCATCACGCCCGAGTTTGCGTTCGACATGCTGCCGCTTGACTTGGCGCTGCGGATCTTGGCGTTGGTGGGCATTTTTGCCGCTTCGCTGGCCGCGATCTTTCAAGACAACGTCAAGCGATTGCTGGCCTACAGCAGCGTGGCCCAGATTGGCTACATGTTGCTTGGCATCAGCATGAACAGTTCGACCGGACTGACCGCAGGAATTGTTCACATGTTCAATCACGCGATCATCAAAGGCGGGCTGTTCATGGTCGTGGGCTGTTTCGCCTATCGAATCGGATCTGTCCAGTTGAGTGATTGGAAGGGGGCCGGTCGGACCATGCCGTGGACAGCGTTCGCATGGGCGGTCGGCGGACTGGGGTTGATCGGCGTGCCGTTGACGGCTGGGTTCGTTAGCAAATGGTTATTGTTGACCGCAGCGATGGAATCCGAATTGTGGCCGGTGGCGGTTCTGATGTTGTTCAGTTCGCTGCTGGCGGTGATCTACGTTTGGCGAGTGTTGGAAACATTGTATTTCCAAGAGCCCACCGGGGCGGCGAAGAAGGCTGTCGAGGCGCCGCTGCGAATGCTGGTTCCGACCTACCTGTTGGCCGGAGCAACGATCCTGTTTGGGGTTTGGACAACCTATTCGGCTGGCTTAGCCGCCAACGCAGCGTCCATGTTGTTGGGAGGCACGCCATGATGACCCCTGAATCGATGATCGTTTGGTCGCTTGCGTTGCCCTTGTTGGCGTTCGTTTTGAATTTTGTGTTTGGCAAGATTCCGAATCTGCGCGAAGCCAGCACGCTGATCATTGGCTGTGTCCTGTTTGGCGTGATCGCGATGCTGTCACGGGACGTTTTTTCGGGTGGCCGGCCCGAATGGGTGATCGGCGACCTGTTGCCAGGGTTTTCGATCTCGTTCCAGGTTGAACCATTGGGGATGTTGTTCGCTCTGGTCGCATCCGGATTGTGGATTCTGACCACGGTGTATGCCGTCGGGTACATGCGGGGGCATCACGAGAAACATCAGACGCGGTTCTTTGGCTGCTTTGCCGTTGCCATCTTTGCCGCCTTGGCCGCTGCGTTTTCGTCCAACCTGTTCACGCTGTTTGTCGCCTATGAATTGATGACGATCTCGACCTACCCGTTGGTGACACACCACGGCGACGAAGAGGCTCGAAACGGTGGACGTATCTACCTGGGCATCCTGTTATCGACATCGATCGCCTTTTTTATGTTGGCGATCGCTTGGACATGGTTCTTGGCCGGGACATTGGATTTCCGCGTCGGTGGGATTTTGCAGGACGCCTATGATGACCACCGGATTTCCGACACCGGTTTGGGCATCCTCTTGGGACTGTTCGCATTTGGAATTGGCAAAGCTGCCTTGATGCCGTTCCACCGTTGGTTGCCCGCGGCCATGGTGGCGCCAACGCCTGTCAGCGCACTGTTGCATGCTGTCGCGGTGGTCAAGGTGGGCGTGTTTTCGGTGATGAAAGTCGTCGTCTACATCTTTGGGATCGACCTGCTGGGGGCGACTGGTGTCAATGTTTGGCTTGCCTACGTTGCCGGATACACGTTGGTGGTCGCTTCCTTAGTGGCGATGACCAAAGACAATTTGAAGGCTCGCTTGGCTTACTCGACGATCGGTCAGTTGGCGTACATCACGTTAGGGGCGGCGCTTGCCAATCCATCAGGCGTGATCGGTGGCGGGATGCACATCGCGATGCACGCGGTCGGCAAGATCACGTTGTTTTTCTGTGCCGGGGCGATCTATGTGGCGGCCCATAAAAAGAACATTAGCGACATGCGCGGATTGGGCCGAAAGATGCCGCTGACGTTTGGGGCATTCGCCATCGCGTCAATCAGCATCATCGGACTGCCGCCGGGCGGCGGAGCGTGGAGCAAGTGGTTCTTGGCGGTTGGAACGGTCGAGGCGCATCAGTATGCGTTGACGGCGGCGTTGATGATCAGTTCGCTGTTGAACATCGCCTACTTGGTTCCGATTCCCATTTTGGGGTTCATGAAGCCGATCGACCAAGACTTGGAATCCGAACAGAATTCGCGACTGGGGCAGGACGTGTCACTGGATCGGGGCAGCGAAAATAGCGTTCAATGGCAAGAGGCACCCATGATGTGCGTGGTCCCGCTGTGCATCACTGCAGTGGGTAGCGTGTTGTTGTTTTTTGCCGCGCCGTGGATTTACGAAGCCCTGTTACCGATTGTGGAATGAACCAGTGGAGTTGGGTGACGGTGCGAACAGGCCAGCCTGCGATGTTGAGGCTGGCAATGTTGGGGCCGGTGATGTTGGGGCCTGTGACGTTGGGGCCTGTGACGCGAGTGAGTGACGTATCGATGAATTTGAAACGGCGACGGTTACGTTGTCGAACGATCGCGATGGGAATCGCGGTGGCACGCACAGGATTCCGAGGCAAATGACACAACACGACGATCCGTCTTGGTTTGAACGACCAGCGAACATCCGGTGGATGATTCGTGGGTTGGTGCTGGTGTGTGTCGCATTGGTGCTGGCCGATTTGTTTTACGAAAATCCACATCCGCATTTTGGCAAGTTGGAAACGTTCTTTGGTTTTCAGGCTTGGTTCGGGTTCGTGGCGTTTGTCGTCGTCGTGTTTCTTGGCCGCATCTTGCGTTTGTTGATCAGCAAGCCGGAGGACTACTATGAACGTCGTCGCTAGTATTCCGCCCGGGCTGTTGATGATCGTCGGCGGGTTGCTGTTGATCGCCGTACCGCGGCGGTTTCAGAGCGTCGGTGCGTTGGTGATTTCGGTCCTCAGCTTGATCAGCTTTTGGATGTTGCCGGAACAGGATTTTGGCAACTTCGAAATGTTTGGCGTCTCGTTGAACGTCGTTCGCATCGACAAGTACAGCCGCATCTTTGGCATCGTCTTTCACTTTGCTGCGATCTTGGCGTCGATTTATGCATTGCATGTTCGCGACGCCAAGCAGCATGTCGCGGCCATGATCTATGCCGGTGCGGCGATCGGCGCCGCATGCGCCGGCGACTTGGTGACGCTGTTCGTCTATTGGGAATTGACAGCGATTTCCAGTGTCGTGCTGGTGTGGGCGACCGGTACCGAAACTTCGTACCGAGCGGGAATGCGTTACCTGGTCATTCAGGTCGCCTCGGGCGTCTTGCTGCTCTCCGGTGCGATCTTTCAGTTCGTGCAGACCGGTTCGGTGATGTTCGGAAATTTCGTCGTCCCAGGAGAATCGCTCTCGCCGGCCGGGACGTTGGTGTTGTTGGCGTTCGGGATCAAGTGCGCGTTTCCGCTATTGCACAATTGGCTGCAAGATTCGTATCCGAAGGCGACGCCCACGGGAACGGTTTTCCTGAGTGCGTTTACGACCAAGCTTGCGGTGTATTCGCTGATCCGTGGTTTTGCCGGCTATGACCCATTGATTACGGTCGGCTGCGTGATGACGTTGTTCCCCATCGTTTTTGCGGTGATCGAAAATGACCTGCGTCGCGTGTTGGCGTACAGCCTGAACAACCAGTTGGGGTTCATGGTGGTCGGCATCGGCATCGGTAGCGAATTGGCGTTGAACGGTACGGTGGCGCACGCGTTTTGTCACATCGTCTACAAGTCGTTGTTGTTCATGTCGATGGGCGCGGTGCTGTTCCGCGTCGGGACCACCAAGGCGACCGAGTTGGGGGGGCTGCATAAATCGATGCCCTGGACGACGTTGTTCTGCGTGATCGGAGCGGCTTCGATTTCGGGCTTTCCACTGCTAAGCGGATTCATCAGCAAGTCCATGATCATCTCGGCGGCAGCGGAGGAACATCAGCTGTGGGTTTGGATCGTGTTGTTGATCGCGTCGGCTGGCGTGATGGAACACTCGGGTATCAAAATTCCATTTTTCGCTTTCTTTGCACACGACAGTGGCATACGAGTGAAAGAAGCGCCGCTAAACATGTTGGTGGCGATGGGATTGGCGTCCATCATGTGCATCGGTTTGGGCGTGGCCTATCCGCTGCTGTATCGGATGCTGCCGTTCGACGTGGACTACCATCCCTACACGGTGACGCACGTGGTCACGCAGTTGCAGTTGTTGATGTTCGCAGCATTGGCGTTCGTGTTTTTGATGAAAACCGGGCTGTATCCGGAAGAGAAGCGTGCGACCGTATTGGATGTCGATTGGGTCTATCGCCGGGCGCTGCCTCAACTGGTGCGTGGTCTGCGAGGGACGATCGATGTCGTCGATGGTGCGGTGCGACGCGACACCACCGTCGTGCTTCGCAGCGTCTACCACACCGCCTGTCGGACGTTCAACGAGAACGGAATCCTGGGGCGGACGTGGTCCAGTAGCACGATGACTTTTTGGGCCACCGTCCTGTTGGCGATCTGTCTGGTGATCTACTACCTGTAGCGCCCGTTGGGTGACCCAGGCAAGTGGACGACAGTGAAGTAGGCCGGATCAAGGAGCGTAGCGACGCGGATCCGGCAATCACGCATTGGAGGCGTCACGGACATAATCCGATACGACGCATCGCTTGTCCGGGGCTTACTGTTGACGTGCTGCAACGCGCGGCCCGCTGGGCACGCGGTGAAACGATCGCGGATGCGGATCCGGAAACCGGGGGGGCGGGTGCTGCGGCCAGATCGCTGGTGCCCAATTTGCCATTGCCCTGTACCCGAATCGCCATGACGGGTGCAGTCGATTGGAGTCTAATGGGGGGCTGATCTATAGCGCCGTAGGCAATGGGGGGGCCGTGGGATGTTCCGCGGGCTTTGCCCAAACCGCCTCTGCCCGGATACTGAATCTCCTAGCCCGAATAGCCCGAGTCGATTGATGACCGTTTACCCCCGCATGGCCAGCTTTAAGTCGCACACCGACTTTACCGACCACTTGGCCAGCATCCAGGCAGAGCTACCGTTTGATGTTCAGATGCAGTCGGGGCCCGACTCGCCTTTGGCCGCACCGATGGACGTCGACGGTGTCAAAGTCGGCAATCGATTTTGCATCCTGCCGATGGAAGGTTGGGACGGCACGACCGACGGGGCACCGACCGACCTGACACGGCGCCGGTGGCGTAATTTTGGCATCAGCGGTGCGAAATGGATGTGGGGAGGCGAGGCGGTCGCGGTGCGTCACGACGGGCGGGCCAATCCCAACCAATTGTTGATGACCGAAGAGAACCTGTCCGCGATCGCTGGATTGCGTGAAGAATTGGTCCGGGCCCATGCCGAGCGATTTGGGACGACGGATGATTTGTTCGTTGGTCTGCAACTGACCCACTCGGGCCGTTGGGCCAAGCCGAACGAAAAGATGACTCCCGAACCTCGCACCGCCCAGCGGAACTCGGTCTTGGACGCCCGCGTGAAAGTGACGGACGACTCGGCCGTCATCTCGGACGACGAACTGCGCAGGCTGATCGATGATTTTATCGTTGCCGCCGTGCGTGCTGAAAAAGCGGGTTTCACGTTTGTCGATGTGAAACATTGCCACGGCTATTTGGGACATGAATTGCTTAGCGGTGTCGATCGGGCCGGCGACTTTGGCGGCAGCTTCGAAAATCGAACTCGGTTTGTTCGCGAAATCGTGGCCGGGATCGCCGCAGCCGCTCCATCGTTGAAGATGGGCGTACGTCTTAGCATCTACGATTTCATGCCGTTCCATCCCGGCGATGATGAACGGATTGGCGTTCCCGTGCCGGGGGCCGACCCGCGGCTATCGTGGGGCTGCGGTCCAACCGGGCTAGAAGTCGATTTAAGCGAGCCGTCGCGGTTCCTGCAGCTGTTGGAGCAGATCGGCGTGAAGATGGTATGCACGACGGCCGGAAGCCCTTATTCGACCCCACACGTCCAACGGCCCGCCTATTTTCCGCCCAGCGACGGCTATCGGCCGCCCGAAGATCCCTTGGTCGGTGTCGCTCGCCAATTGCATGCAACGGCCGAACTGAAACGAAAGCACCCCGGCATCACGTTCGTCGGGTCGGGGTACACCTACCTACAGGATTGGTTGCCCAACGTCGCCCAGGCGGCGGTTGCCCAGGGCTGGGTCGATTCCATCGGGTTGGGGCGGATGGTGCTGTCTTATCCCGAGATGCCGGCCGACGTGATCGCGGGGACCACGACCCAGCGGAAAAAGGTTTGCCGAACGTTCAGCGATTGCACCACCGCGCCGAGGAATGGAATGATCAGCGGATGTTTCCCGCTGGATGGCTTCTACAAGGCGATGCCCGAGCGTGAAGCGCTTAAAGCACTGAAATAGGCCCGCCCGAGGCATCCCCTGGCGTTTCGGTTCGCCTGTCTGGCCGCTCGCAGCAGATCGCCGTGGCCTCAACAGGGCCTGATTCGGTGGATCAACAGGGCAACATCCGGGGCTCCGTTTGCTCGCTGCACGACCTCCGCTGGGGGCCGCCACGGGCCCCAGCCCGGAACGGGGCGGCGAATTGCATTGAATCGCTGGCGTCGTCGGCGATCAGGGATCCCGAATGTCGAATTTGCGTGAAACATTCGCCCAGCATTCCATTCCGGGCGACCGACTTGTTTGGGCTACTAGGCGATTTCTCGCTGATACGCCATAATTCGGCGCCTTTCCCTGACCATTCATACTCGGAAACGCAGCCATGTCGGACGACAAAATTGGACCCCTCGGTGTCACCTTCGACGACGTGCTTTTGCTGCCGCGGTATAGCGAGGTGGTCCCCAGCGAGGTGGATGTCAGCACCTTCTTGACCGAGCGGATCAAGCTGAAGATCCCTCTGATCTCGTCCCCGATGGACACCGTCACCGAAGCCCATATGGCGATCGCGTTGGCCAAGGAAGGTGGTTTGGGGGTTATCCACAAGAACCTGACCACCGAAGACCAGGTCGAAGAAGTGACCAAGGTCAAGCGTTCGGCCAACGGGATCATCGTCGACCCCGTCACGCTTTCGCCCGATGTCCCGGTTCGTCGCGCCGCCGAACTGATGGACACCGCCAACGTGTCCGGGATCCCGATTGTCCACGCAGATCAGACATTGGTGGGCATTTTGACTCGGCGAGATCTACGCTTCCTAGAGGACCCAAACCTCCCAGTTAGCGAGGTCATGACCCGTGAGAACTTAGTGACGGCTGTAGGGAATGTAACGCTTGAGGAAGCTGAGAGGATTTTAACGGGAAAAAGAGTCGAGAAACTTCTGCTGGTTGACGAAGATAGAAAACTAACGGGACTTATTACGATCCGCGACATCGACATGATGAAACGGTTCCCCCGTGCCTGCAAAGACGAGAAGGGTCGACTGCGGGTTGGAGCGGCGATCGGCGTCGGCGACTTTGAACGAGCAGAAAAGCTCATTCGACAAGGCGTTGACGTGCTGACCGTCGATTCGGCTCACGGGCACAGCAAGAATGTGATCGAGACCGTTCGGGAAATTAAGAGTCAACGAAACTGGGACATCGACGTCATCGCGGGAAACATCGCGACGGGCGAAGGTGCCGAAGCCCTGCTGAAGGCGGGTGCGGATGCGATCAAGGTCGGAATTGGACCTGGGTCGATCTGCACAACACGCGTCATCAGCGGCGTCGGAGTGCCTCAGATTTCTGCAATTTTGAATGCGGTCAAAGTGGCCGAGAAGAGAGGGAAGCCTGTCATCGCCGACGGAGGGATTCGTTTCAGCGGTGACATCAGTAAAGCGATCGCGGCCGGTGCTAGCACGGTGATGATCGGCAGCCTGTTCGCAGGACTGACCGAAAGTCCCGGCAAGATGATTCTGTACCAAGGACGAACTTTCAAGTCGTACCGAGGGATGGGGTCGATGGGCGCGATGGTGAAAGGAAGCAGTGATCGGTATCGGCAAAGTGGCACCGAGGCGGGCAAGTTGGTCCCCGAAGGTGTCGAAGGCCGCGTACCGTTCAAGGGTCCACTTAGCGATTACGTCTACCAATTGGTCGGCGGGTTGCGAGCGGGCATGGGTTACATCGGAACACGGACGATCCAAGAACTGAGAACGGATGCACGTTTCATCCGCGTCTCAGCAGCGACGGTTAGGGAGAACCATCCGCATGACATCGCGATCACGCAAGAAGCACCCAACTACAGCCCAGACGTCCAGTCGGGCGAAACGAACTAATACGGTTCGCTTCGCGCTTGGCCTGTTGCTGATGACCCCCGGCCCCTGGGTGGCAACCCCTTGGGCGTCGGCCCAGCAGCCGGGCCAGTATCTCGGTCAGGCAGCGGCCGCTCAGCCGCAGGGGACGGCCTACCGGAACCTGCAGCCGGTGCCCCGCGAGGGCACTCGCATGACGGCCGCACCGGCCGACGCCAATCCCACCCGCGAAGGCTGGAATTTGCAGTGGCGTCGCAGTGCCCAGGTCGTGGCTGCACAGCCCATCGAAGTGGCCAAGCCTGCCACCACCACCGCGGGGTCCATTCCTGCCACCGGTGTCGCTCAAGTCAGTGCAACGCAAAGCGGTCAACTGCAACCGGTCAGCCAAACGCCGCAGTTGCAGCCGGTTTCCCAAACCGCATGGATGACTCAGCCAACCCGCGTCGACGACATGTTGGTTGCTTCGCCGCAAAATGGTCAGGCCCAACTCGGGTACGCCCAAGATGGCCACGCGTCCAACGGATACCACGCCGGTCGTCCCTCGGATCGCATCGCACAAAACACACCGTCGACGTCGGGACAGTCCAATGACTTCTTCGCCGATCCATTCGGTGATGGTGCCGCGAATCGATCAGGCCCCACCACGGGTGCCGCGGGCCAGTCGGCCGCCAATGCGCTACAGACTCCGCCTTCGATCGCCGACCAGAACGTTGACGATGGGTTTTTGTTCCCACCATCATCTGCAGGCGCTGCCAAGGCCGGCGCCGCTGCTCCCCAAAGTGTGCCGGCACCGACTGCCGAAGCCAAACCGATGAACGATCTTCGAGATTCGTTCGGGTTCCCACAACAGCCCGATTCGGCACCAGCCCAAGCGGCGCCGAAGTCCGGTGCTAGCGATGGGCCATCGTTGGGCGAAATGCTCCGCGAAGAAGCACCGGATGTTTCGCCACGTTCGAATTCCGATCGTGATTTGCAAGGTGCTCAAGAACTTCCACCCAAGCGTTCCGCCGACGACGGCAAGTTCGAAGATCCTTTCCCACGACGTCGTGGATCGGACGAGGCGAACTTGGATGCCTTGGATCGCGACCGTTTGAACGATCCTCGCAACGGATCGGGCAGCAACTACGACGATGGTTTCGGCGGACTCGACGACGACATCGATCAGCCACAAGGCATCTCGTGCAGCGACTTCCGTCAACGCATGGCCTTTCAAACGATCGACAAAATTTCGCTCGACATCAGCCCACCCTATCGTCCCGACGAAATGGACCAAAAGCGTTACGATCGGCTGAAGTCCGACTTTGACGAAAAGCAATCCATTCGCCAGTGGCGGACTGTCGATGGCACGCCTTTGGCGGTCGGGCGCATGCGTGACATCGCCTACGAAAACGTGCTAGTCGAAACGGAATTCGGAACGACCGAAGAATTGCCCGTCAACAAACTCAGCGAAGCCGACTTGGCGTACATCTCCGAAAACTGGCGACTGCCTACGGAATGTCTGATCGAACAAGTGGCCTACACGCCGCGTGCTTGGACACCGATGACGATGACCTACAAGGCTTCGAATCTGTGCCACACACCGTTGTACTTCGAAGATGTCAACCTAGAAAGATACGGTCACACTCGCGGGCCTGTGCTAGAGCCTATCGTTCAGACTGCACACTTCTTTGGCAACATCGCCGTGCTGCCGTACAAGATGGGAGTGCACGCACCGAACGAATGCACCTATTCGCTTGGCTACTACCGACCAGGCAATTGTGCACCGTGGATCAAACCACCGGTACCGATCAGCCTGCGAGGTGCGTTGTATCAAACAGCCGCCGTCACCGGTGCATTCTGGCTGATCCCGTAAGCGAGGCGGAGATCGCCTGAATCGCCCCAGCGAGCCCCCGCCAGCGTGTTGGGTGAGGGGCCGGGTGTTGCACGACCATCGCCCGTCACCGACTTCAATAAGGCCACGAGTTTGAACTCGTGGAAAGCATGGCAAACTATTTCGCGGACAGTTACGAAGGCAAGCTTCAATGAGGCCACGAGTTTGAACTCGTGGAAAGGTGCTCGCATCATCGAGTGGTGCAACGACAACGACGCGCTTCAATGAGGCCACGAGTTTGAACTCGTGGAAAGAGCAATCGTGCGGTCTGTCCTGGATTCGGTTGATCCGCTTCAATGAGGCCACGAGTTTGAACTCGTGGAAAGGAAATAGTAGATCGTTCGTTCGGAGTGCATCCCCGAGCTTCAATGAGGCCACGAGTTTGAACTCGTGGAAAGACGCTGGGCCCGGTAACAGTCGAACAGCGCCGCGATGCTTCAATGAGGCCACGAGTTTGAACTCGTGGAAAGCGCAGACGTACCACATCATCAGCGGCAAACTGTCGATGCTTCAATGAGGCCACGAGTTTGAACTCGTGGAAAGCGATGACCAGTCAGTGACGCCCGCGGTAGGAAAACGGGCTTCAATGAGGCCACGAGTTTGAACTCGTGGAAAGTGTTGATCTGGCGACGTCGATCTGTGGGGGGTGTCAGGCTTCAATGAGGCCACGAGTTTGAACTCGTGGAAAGTCAGTTTCCAGCAGCAGCCTCGCGGAAACCTGCTCCAGGCTTCAATGAGGCCACGAGTTTGAACTCGTGGAAAGTCGCGGTGGGCAACGCGTCCGGTTCGTCACTGATCGAGCTTCAATGAGGCCACGAGTTTGAACTCGTGGAAAGGCGGTTGGGTCCGTGAATTGATAAACAGCAATGATGGGCTTCAATGAGGCCACGAGTTTGAACTCGTGGAAAGCGTGCCTGACGGTGTGTTCGACGCCAGCTTCGCCGTTGCTTCAATGAGGCCACGAGTTTGAACTCGTGGAAAGGGTCTGGTTGTTCGCGGATCCCCACAAGCATCCAAGGCTTCAATGAGGCCACGAGTTTGAACTCGTGGAAAGACGGCTAGCTACGTGCCTGGCACGCTGCACGACGATTCGCTTCAATGAGGCCACGAGTTTGAACTCGTGGAAAGATCGGCGCTGCTCTTAAAGGCTTCGATCTCCTAGGTGCTTCAATGAGGCCACGAGTTTGAACTCGTGGAAAGCGCAACCGACAAAACGACGGCCGCCTTCCATCGCGGGCTTCAATGAGGCCACGAGTTTGAACTCGTGGAAAGCGGGGTTTCTGGATGTATTGCCCCATTTTCTTGTCGAGCTTCAATGAGGCCACGAGTTTGAACTCGTGGAAAGCGAGAGCCCCACCACCGTCTTCAATGAACTCAAATCGGCTTCAATGAGGCCACGAGTTTGAACTCGTGGAAAGTGATTGCCGCGGTCGAAGAACGGGAACGCGAAACCGGCTTCAATGAGGCCACGAGTTTGAACTCGTGGAAAGAATAGGAATTATTAGTTCAGAGTGCTTAAGAAAGAAGCTTCAATGAGGCCACGAGTTTGAACTCGTGGAAAGTCATGGCTGGCATTGAGACTGGTCCGATTTCTAGTAACTCGCTTCAATGAGGCCACGAGTTTGAACTCGTGGAAAGATGATCGCCGAAAGTGCATCCGACAACGCACCACACGCTTCAATGAGGCCACGAGTTTGAACTCGTGGAAAGACATACACGCCCCGAAATGGACGCGAGGTGTTTTGGCTTCAATGAGGCCACGAGTTTGAACTCGTGGAAAGTGGAAACGCACAAGGAAAGTTGTTTTGAAAACTAGCTTCAATGAGGCCACGAGTTTGAACTCGTGGAAAGTCGAAGCGCACCGGCGAGTCGATGCAGGTGCTTAAGCTTCAATGAGGCCACGAGTTTGAACTCGTGGAAAGCCGGTTTTGGATGCCAATGGCAAGCGTCAGTACACGGCTTCAATGAGGCCACGAGTTTGAACTCGTGGAAAGAAA
Source organism: Rubripirellula lacrimiformis (assembly GCF_007741535.1). NCBI lineage: Bacteria > Pseudomonadati > Planctomycetota > Planctomycetia > Pirellulales > Pirellulaceae > Rubripirellula > Rubripirellula lacrimiformis. The sequence goes on along the minus strand of NZ_CP036525.1, from coordinate 5,635,351 downwards.
GAGACGATTATTCCTATATGCGTCGTGAGTGCAGCTTCAATGAGGCCACGAGTTTGAACTCGTGGAAAGCGGGGCGGACCTGTCCGGGGCCAACCTGGCCGGGACGCTTCAATGAGGCCACGAGTTTGAACTCGTGGAAAGAGCTCTTCTTTCTGAGTGCACGATTATGGTTGTTTTTGAGGAGCTTTGCGAGCGGTCGCTGGATTCCATGGATTCTTGCATCGGGAGAATTCGTGCAGAGGACTTCTTTTACTGCATTTTGCAGGTTTGCGAGCGGGGGCCGGGTTCGGCTCACCGCCTCGCCGCTCGCATCCTCAACGCGTCTGGAAAACCGGATAGTCCTCAATTTCACCGCTCAGGCGACGAGCCAGCAGGCGCGTTTGGATTTCTAGCAAACGCCGATAACTCACTCGGTAGTCGAACAGCGGATGAGTGACAAGTGAATCCATTCGTTTCTCGTAGGCCAACAAGAAATGCTTCCGCCCAGTATCGCTCATCACAACCGATTTGCCGGCACAGATGAAATGATCGGGAGTGACCATTTTCGTATTGATCGCTGAGAGGACCACCGATTCGGCGATCAGCGGACGAAACGGCTCCATCAGATCCAACGCAAGCGCCGGCTTGCCCGGTTTGACTTGATGGTAAAAACCCAAATGAGGGTCCAGGCCGACCATCGTCGCGGCGACCAGGCAATCTTTCGTCAGCAAACTGTAGGCCAGTGACAGCATCGCATTGACTGGATCTCGGGGCGGGCGCCGGTTGCGTGATCGGAACTGGAAGGCAGGTTGTTTCTCCGCGGTGGCGAATCCTTCGCCGCCTGTCGAGACGCCGCAGTCAACTTTCAGCATGCCCGCAAAGTCGCCAAAGTAAACGCGAGCCGCGATACCTTCGATTCCCAACAGCGAGGCGAGCGACTCGGCTTTCAATGCCCGGTTGGCATAACGTTTCAAATCACGCAGTGACGTGGCGTCAGGTTCGCGGTGATTCCGCATCAACAGTGTGCGCTGGTTGCGGATTTTACCGTGGACCAGGGCGCGAGCGATATCAAGACAAAATTCGCGATCATCGGCAAGCCGAAATTGCTGACGACGCACCAGGATATTCTTGACGCCCAGTCCACCGCTGACACCATAGAAGTATCCCTTTTGAGTGAAGTAACCAATCGGTACGTCGCGTCCGAGGGCCGTTTGGATTGTCTGCGTCGATAGTTGAATGTTTCCAAATAGATTGATCTGATTGATATCGTTCATGCGAATCTCTTGAACGACTTTGCCCTCCACTTTCGCTTGCAGCAGATCACCTTGCTTGCCGATCCACATCCCTTGGGTACTGAAGTAAGCCGGACGACGCTCGTCGCGGGCCGTGACCAGCGGACGCACCTGGGGGATTGGTTGTCCGGCGGTCGCGAGACGGCGGGTTTCTTCGGGCAAGCATATTCCGACCAAGGAGCATCGAGGGCACTTGGGGCTGGAGATCAGTGGCGGTGGGATCTGTCCCGATTCGCGGTGCCGCCGCGCCGCGGCAATCGAGCTGCGAGTGAGCGCTAGCAGTTCATCGTCGACGGGAACACGGACACGTTGCCGAGTTTCGTTGAAATACAGCACACCCTCGTCGGACTGGTATCCGTTGTCTCGTAGGACAAGTACCTGCAAGGCAATTTGGACTCGTTCAGGATCCCAGGCGGCCAGCGTCCCATCCGCCATCCGCTTGGGACGACCCCGTTTGTAATCCACCGGGGTCACGACGTTTCCGCTGGCTTCGGCGAGATCCAGTTTGGCGATCACACCCAGCGATTCACTGCTAAGAGTCACACTGCGGGCATGGATGGTGCGGGCATGGATGGTGCGGGCATGGATGGTGCGGGCATGGATGGTGCGGGGCGGGTCGTTGGTGTCGTCGTCCGATTCCGTTTCGGCATCCGGCATCGTATTGTCCGGATCCGTCTGGTCGTTTCCCGGTTCGGTGTTTTCATCATCGCCGAACAACGTCGCAGGTTGTAGGTGTTTCGACTTGGGGCGTTTTTTGGGCTTGGTCGGTTCGGGAGCAGCGACCACGGGCTCCTCGTCGCTGCTGGGAATGAAGGACTGCGTCGCACAGGGTTCGGCAGGCGCCAATCCACCCGTCCCATTGTCGACCCGCCGGTGCAAAATCGTGCCACCGATCGTATCGATCGATTCCGCGAACTGGCCTTCGACATGCATCAGGTAAAACAGTCTTGGGCAGTACACTAGTTCATTGATCATCCGTGCTGGTAATAATTCCTCGGGATCCTGGTCAGCCGACGGATCGATCGAATCGGCATCATCAATGGGTTGGATCATGACGTTACGTATGGCAAGTGCAGTGAATCAAGAAGTGGCTTAGACGACGAAACAGGGGGCCGCCATGGCCGAATAAGGTTTGCCGATCGCTTGGACAAGCGTTTCGCTGCGAGACGCCGCGGGGCCGAGATCGATCACCAGGGCTTGGTCCTCGCCGTGGTGCAAAATGTCCGCCATCTGGGCCTTGCAACGCAGCAAGTCGGCGTCGGTCAGCTGGCATTCAAATACGCTGTACTGCAGATGGTCGCCCCAACCACGCAGACATTTGAAAATCTGCCGCAGTCGTTTGGCATCACAAACGTCGTAAGTGATCAGGTAGATTCGTCGCATCGTTTTCAGCCACCACGAACATGGTCAATGCCAGGGGGTCTGGCATGTACCCCACCCTAGTCCTGATGCTGGGGTGCCGGCAGAAAATGCGGCACAATCCACGCCCGAAAACTCATCCTCAACGACAGTCTGTGCCGGTTGTCCGAGTTGGAACTGTCGGTGCGGCCGCGAAAGTGGCAATGACCACGAAAAAGCCGGTCGCAAGTACAACCCAATTGAGAAAGATCAGACGAGCCAATGTTGATGGATCGTTGGGGGCGTCACGTCCGTTGGCCAGCCAGCGAGAGGCCAGAGTTTTCTCCGAGCGAATTCCACCATCGTCATGGTAGCGAACTCCGATACCGAGCGATCAGAATGGATCAATCGATCACTAAATCCATCGTGCGTTTCATGAACCCTTCGAACAAGGGAACGGTGAATGCAATGTCGCCGTGCGACGCACTGTAAGCCATCCCTTTCTTGATCAGCGAACTGCGACACGGCCCCAGACTTTGCACGGATCTGGACAGCACCTCTGCCACGTCACCACTGCGATGAGCGCCGGGGCCAAGTTCCGCCATCGCTCGCATGTATCGTTTCTCCTGCGGAGTCAAGCGATCAAAGCGAACTCGAAAAAAGCTGCTGTCCAAATGCGCGATGGCTGATTCCGTGGTCGCCTTCGCATCGCTCAGCGTAATCGGCGATGTGGGCGCAATCTGCCATGCGTGCTGTCCCCATTCTTGGATGAAATAGGGGTAGCACTTCGTTTCATCAAGGATGTGCTCCAGAGCCGGAGCATCAAACTCAACCGCTTGCTGACCGGCGGGGATGGTCAACGCATTGGCGGCCGCGGGCCGGTCGAGTGAACCGATTTCTTGAAAATCAAAAAGTCGTTCTGCGTATGACTTTGCTTTGCCAAGTTGGCCAAGCAGTTGAGGCAAGCCAGCCGCGAACAGGGTTACAGGTAGCCGCTGCTGACTGATTTGATGCAACGCCGAAATCAGTGCAGCCAGTTCTAGCTCGGAAACGAACTGCAATTCGTCGATGTAAATGGCGACCATGGTCGACTGATCTGCCGCAACTTTGCCCAGCTCTAGGAACAGGCTGCACAGGTCACTCTCCAGGTCTCCGCTATCGGCGATCCCCAAGGTCGGAGCGACGTCCAGAACGACTTCGACATCGTCGTACTTGACCTTGACCGCTTTGGCGAACGAAGCCAGCACGCCCAACAGGTCGCGGAACTTTGCCTTCGCAGCTGCCCCGGTCGAGTTTTTGATGATGGTCGCGCGCAGAGCCGGCAACAGGATCGACGGCAGCGAGCGATTCTCGGGTGCTTCGATCGGAACGGTCACATAGCCGGCGGCGGAAGCATTGAGTCGCATCTGCTGCAGCAGCACCGTTTTTCCGACCCCACGTAAACCGTAGAACACCATTCCCCGGCTATTGAGCTGCCCGGCCAGCCGATCGACGGCGATGGATGCCGCTTCGAGCAGATGCTCACGTCCTGCCAATTCGGGCGGAGGCGTGCCGGCTCCAGGTGCAAACGGGTTCGTGCGCGGGTCCATAACTAACAAAGTATCCATGGTTTATCGGAATTACATAAACTTAGCTTACTTCCGTATACGCGTCAAATTCATCAATGAGGCCGCTCCTTTGGCTGAATGCAAAATAGTGGATGGCCGATTCCATCGGTGTCAGCAGCCGAGGGCCGCGACGAGTGGGCTCTATCGTCGCGAGCGTTGCGATGCCCAATCAGAAACATACTTCTCATTCGGAAATCGTGTCACGGGTAGCGCCGGTTTCAAGCATAAGGTTACCTGCCAAAGTGGTTGGCAACGATGGTCTGAAGTACGTCGCATGCTCCTTGCTTAAAGAGATGACATCGCACGATGCAAATGCAATCCTGTTGCATCAGTGCCCCAGTCGCGAGAGCAACGAAACGGTTGATGTCGATTGGCTGCAGATAGGATAACCCCGAAACTTGGTGTCAGCTTCGGTAGTGATTTACAAGCGTACGCAATGAGTTGTCACGCCCGTCTTCGAGGGCCAAGCCATTTTTGACGGAATCATGACATTTCTGTCCGCCGCATGCTCGATGAGCTAAAACTTCGCCTGGCGTTTCTTGAGTCACTTGATTCGACCACAGCTTTGCCTTCTTAAAAAAACAGATGATGTGAGCACTGAGATCGCGAAAGTGAAAGGAACGTAGAAAAGTATTTTGAGACAGGGACCACCGGTGACCAAACGTGTCACCGGGATCGAATAGGTTACGACTTCTGTGATCGACGAGCCATTTCGCCACGATCTTGTTAGCGTGATTGAGAAGGCAACTTGAAGCTTCTCCTGCTTCTGCGTTCGGCAGCAGGACGTTGCGTTTTCCACTGCGTACAACTGGATGAGTTTGAAATGACCGCAGGATCAGAAATGCAATCATGGTTCAATGAACTGACCGGACATGACTCACCACGGCCATGGCAGTTAGATCTGCTCCAGCAGAATCAGTGCCGGAGCAAGTTGTTGCGTATTCCAACTGGGATGGGCAAGACGGAAGGTGTGTTGTCGGCGTGGCTGTATCATCGAATCGTTCGCAAGGATGAAAGCTGGCCGAGGCGGTTGGTGTGGTGCTTGCCAATGCGGGTACTTGTGGAACAAACCGTGGCGGTGGCGGAGGCAATTGCCAAGCGTGTGAAAAATGGGCCGAGTGTCGGGGTGCTAATGGGCGGCGAGGACATGGAAGAATGGTTTCTACAGCCGGAGCAGCCTTGGATTTTGATTGGCACGCAGGATATGCTGCTGTCTCGCGCATTAAATCGTGGATACGCTAGCGGTCGCGCCCGATGGCCGATGGAGTTTGGTCTTCTGAACCAGGACTCGTTGTGGGTGATGGACGAGATTCAGTTGATGGATGTCGGTTTGGCGACCTCCGCTCAACTCCAGTCGTATCGTGATCAGGATGCGGGTAAGAGTCTGCGACCGTGCTATACATGGTGGATGAGCGCGACACTGCAACCGGATTGGCTGCATAGCGTCGACTCAGCATCATCGTTTGATCAATGGGCGACTACGCCTTGCGTCGTGCCGCCGGAAGATCGCCACGGAGGGCTTTGGGAAACCTCTAAGTCGATCTCTACCGATGCGATCGCTTCAACTGATAGTCGAGTTTTCGCGGAACGTGTTTTAGTCGAGCATGAGCAGACTGAGCCGAGTGAGTTCGGGCGTGTTACGCTGGTTGTATGCAACACTGTTGATCGCGCCTGCGATACCTTCGACGCACTGAAGAAAGAATCGCCAGAAACCGAAGTGCATCTAGTCCATGGTCGTTTTCGTCCATGGGAACGCAAGCCGTGGCGTGACAAGTTTTTGAGTCGCTCGGCATGCACGCCAGACGCGGATCGAATCATCGTCGCGACACAGGTTGTAGAAGCGGGGGTCGACATTTCGTCTGGCTGTTTGGTCACGGAACTTGCGCCGTGGCCAAATCTTGTTCAGCGATTCGGACGTTGTGCTCGCTACGGTGACGCCGGACGAGTGATTGTGATTGATCGTGGCCAGGACGAAAAATCGTCGCCACCCTACTCCGCTGACTCACTCACAAGTGCCTGGGCAGCGGTGCAGTCGCTGTCAGACGTTGGTATCAAGCGTCTCGAGGAATACGAGGAGCAACTCGAAGATGATGCGAGAGCTTTGCTGTATCCCTATGAACCGGCGCATTTGCTGATGCGGAATGAGTTTGACGAGTTGTTCGACACAACGCCTGATCTCACCGGTGCGGACTTGGACATCAGCCGCTTCATTCGGTCCGGAGAGGAACGCGACGTCAAAGTGTTTTGGATCCAAATTGCGAAAGCCAAAACGCCCGACCAAAAACGACAACCGCAACGAGCGGAGCTGTGCTCCGTCCCGTTTATGAAGTCGCGAGACTGGCTTTGCGGCAAGGAAACACAGACCAATCGCAAGCCAGGACTGCGTGGCGGAATGCTCGCTTGGGTTTGGGATTGGCTCGACGGCGAGTGGGTCGTCGCTCGACGGGAATCGTTGCTGCCCGGTCGAATCGTTTGCGTTGCTGCCTCCGCTGGTGGGTACACAACCGTGCAAGGTTTTACCCCCAATGCAAGCGATGCCGTTCCAGTTGTCGAACACAACGGTACCGAGTTAGATGCAGTTGACGAAGCAGACAACGAGCACGATGGCGAAGCGTTGAGTTTCAGCGAGTGGAAAACGATTGCATGTCATAGTGATGAGGTCATCGAAGCGGTGGCCCGCATGGCGGAGCAATTGCAGTTTCCGCCGAATCTCACTCGTATTCTGAAACTAGCAGCACGTTGGCACGACGTTGGTAAATCGCATCCTGCGTTTCAAGGTGCCATTGTTGATGCAACGGATGAAAGCCGGCCGGTGCGATGCGACCTGGCGAAAGGTCCACCATCGGCTTGGGTACAGCCACCCGGCACGTACAGAATGACGGATGATGGAAATCGTCGAGAATACCGACGTTCATTTCGGCATGAACTTGCCAGCGCAATGGCATTGTTTACAGTCGCGAAAATTTATCAGCCGGACCATCCTGGGCTGCTCGGTCCGTGGAGAGAAATTTTCAAGGAAATGGGTCAGTCACTCGAATGCCTGCCAACGCGTGAGAATCCGCCCGACGAAATCCAAGCGGTTCTAGACTGTACGTCGGAAGAATTCGACCTGCTCGTTTACTTAGTTGCCAGTCATCACGGCAAGGTGCGTGTATCGCTACATGCGTCGCCAGCCGATCAGGATTTTCATGCTCGGGCCAATGACGATCGTGGGCTGCCAATACGTGGAGTTCGAAATGGGGACATCTTGCCATCCATCACAATTTCGGTGGGCGGCCAACAGTTGCCTGAGTTGCCGCTCAGTCTGGCTCCGGCCGCAATGGGTTTGTCCCACGAAACGGGGGCGAGCTGGCGTGAACGTTGTCAGTCGTTACTGACGACGCATGGCCCAGCGCGGCTGGCCATGTTGGAGGCCATTCTACGTGCGGCCGACGTGGAAGCGTCGCGACTAAACGCAGAAGATGCAGCGATCATGGACGAGGTTACCGTATGAACACGACACTTCACCGACTGACAGGCTGTGCCCCGACTCCGCTGGCCCTCTATTTGAAAGCCCTTGGCATCCTGCGAATCGTTTCAAAACATGATCCCAACGCTCGTGGATGGTGGCAAGATGAACGCTTTTGCTTGCTTTGCAACCTTGATGAAAACGAGTTGCGACAGTTTTTTCTCAACGATTATTCACCAACCCCGATTTTTAATCCGTGGGGCGCACGATCGGGATTCTATGCGGGCGGAAGCGAGTCCACCGCTCGGCTCGCGTTGCAGATGATCGAGAATTCTGACTCAACGCGATTGTCTGGATTCAGAAAGACGATTGCCATAATTCGCCAAGAAGTTGAACGATTCGGTGGTGAGAAACCGGACAAAAAAGATGAATACGAATTTGTGCAAGCAATTCGACGAAAGGTTAGAGACGGGAGTGAAAAATGGCTAGGCACTGTCATGGTTAGTATCGGTGACCAGTGTCTTAAGCCACCGATATTTGGTTCTGGTGGCAACGAGGGAAGCGGTGGATATGCTTCCGCCTACTTGGCTGCCGTGACAGAGTGCATCGTTCGTAGAGAAGCGGACTCCCAACTGGACGCGGCTCTATACGACCTTTCATTTTGTCCGACGATAACGTGGGATGGCGGATTTGGTGCTGCAACAAAGCCAGGAAGCGAAAAGACAGTTAAGAAGAGTGTAAACGGCCCTTTCCGGCAGTTTCTGCCTGAAGGTGATGGCACCGCATGGGGATTGCTCCTCGCATTCGAAGGTGCCCTCGTGATCCAATCGAGCGTAGTTCGGCGATCGACCATCACTCGGGCGAAAGTTAGCTCTCCGTTCTATTTTGAACCTCACGGTGTTGGCACGCCTACAAGCTGTGATTCCGATGAATTTGTAATGAACAAAGGGAAACGGCTGCCTGGACGTGGGGAGCAGTGGTTTCCAATTTGGCACCGACCAACTCGTTACCTTGAAGTCGAGTCACTCTTCCTTGAAGGACGGTGTTCAAACAGCAGGCGTTCTGCACAAGACCCCATTGACGCTGCTAGAGCCGTGACACGCCTCGGCGTGACTCTAGGTATCACAGAATTTTTGCGATACGGGTACTTTCAGCGGAACAATCTCGCCACTCACTTCGCCGTCCCACTTGGTAGTGTTCGGGTGCGTGAAAATCCGCGATCCAATCTCGTGGATGATCTGGCCGGATGGATGAACAAGCTGCAACGACTGGCACGTGACAATCACGCTCCGGCGCGGTTGGTTCAAGTCGAACGCCGATTGGCAGATGCAGTCTTCGCCGCTCTGACTCACGATGACACGCCACAGCGTTGGCGAGCAGTACTAGACGCTGCTGTTGATGTCGAAGTGCTTCAGGCTGGAGGAACGGCCATCACTGCCGGGCCGATTCCGAAATTAAGGCCGGACTGGGTGGCTGCGATTCACGATGGCTCTTGTGAAGTTCGACTGGCACGGTCACTCGCCGGGGCCGCCGCCCAATCCAGTGGTCACGATCCCGTACGTCATCACTGGCTGCCACTGGAATCTCCCTGGGCCAATCGGTTTCAGGTTTCCGACAAGAGACTGGCGAACGATCCACGTGTCGTCGCGAAAGGCCGTGATGCGGTCGCTGATTGTGCTGCTGTGGTCGAACGCCGCTTGATTGATGCGGAACAAGACAATCAACGCAGGTTGCCACTGAAATCTGCAATCGGTTGCCATGCCCGACTGACGGACATTGCCGAACTCATCGACGGGCATGTGGATCTCGAACGGGTCGTCAAACTCGCCCGTGCCTTGATGGCATTGGATTGGCCTGCATGGCGACGTGATTACCGAGAGCTGTTGCCCGCTCAACCGCCAGAAAGCGTGTACGAAAACCACCCTGATGAAGCCTGGCTTGCCGTGAAATTGGCGTGTCTACCGTGCCCGATTGCTAAAGGTCTCGATATCCCGGTCGAACCAAGCATTGTGCGTCGGTTGATTGCGGGCGATGCAGCGTCCGCTGTTCAGGCTGCCAGCAGACGTCTTGGTGCTTGCGGGCTACGGTTGCCGTTTTCCGGTGCGATTGCCGATGCCGACACCGCTCGACTTTGGGCCGCCGCCCTGGTGTTCCCGGTTTCCCAAGCCAGCGCTCGTCGTGCTGCCAACATTCTCGTTCCTGACTACTTTGGAGAAAACAATGCCTGATTTGTCTGCACTTGCGCAAGAAAACCGAGTCCTGTTCAATGTGGCGTTACAGCCGATTCAGGGTGACCGTTTTCAACCGACCGGATTTCCCAACCTAGGTGCTGCCACTTATCAAACCAGCGTCGGGCAAAAGCTTTTGGTGGAAAGTGCGCAAAGCATGGCCAACCGTCTGGAAACTGTCTGCTGGGATGCAGCGTCTCAAAAACCAATCGACGCTCTCGATGGCATCAGTCACGTCACGGTCAATCGCAAAGGCCAGTTTATGACAGATACGATGCTGGAAGCGCATCGGTTGAACAGCCCTTACCTGCTTGCAGGAACTGATACGTCTTTTATCAATAAACTGAAGGCAGACCTTGGCGGTTTGGCGGAAGGCCCGATCGATCGTCGTAAGCTGGCAGAAATCGTTTTCAAATATGATGTCGGTAGCCTCATCCATGGACTGTTTCTCGCCAAAAGCGAACTCGCCGGTGGACGTCTCCGCATCGCACGCGCGGTCTCCGCCTTTGTCGAGGCCAATGAAGTTCGGGTCGCCGCGTCGGGAGGAGTGAAGAACGACCACGTCAACCCATCGGGCGAAACTAAATCGGGTTTTGGTAATGTCCCTTTCGCGCGAGATGAATACACCGCCAGCGAAATTACATGTTTCATCAATCTCGACTTGGCGCAGATTCGTGGCTACGGACTAGGCGACGATGCGACCGAGTTGATTGTCCTGCTGACGTTGCACCGCGTCCGCCGATTACTTGATAGTGACCTGCGGCTACGTACCGCCTGCGATCTCGAACCAATTGAGCGGGACAATATCACTGCCAAACGACCAAAGGACTTCATACTACCAAGCCTTGCGGATCTGGAAGCCTCGCTTCCAGGTGCAATCAAGAAGTGCAAGGACAAGATGGTTCATGAAACCGTGGAGTTCAACGACGAACTGAAGAAGGCGAAAGAAAAGAAAGAAACGACGGACGACAACGCCGACTCTCAGTCGGAGGCATAACCATGCCGACCATCTCAATGACCTTTCCCGGAGGTCGCTACCATGCGACTCCTTGGGGGCATCATGTTAATGAAGGGCAAATTGAATGGCCGCCCAGTCCCTGGCGACTGCTGCGCGCCTTGATCGCAACCGGCTACGCAACCCAGGGCTGGACCGAGATTCCGCCTATCGGACGCAGACTGCTTGAATCACTCGCCGACGTGCTTCCACAGTATGAAGTCCCGTCGGCTAGCAGTGCCCACAGTCGTCATTACATGCCGATGGGAAAGCTGGATAAGAATATTGAAAAAACCACGCTAGTATTCGATACCTGGGCCAATGTTGGTGACGGCGAACTGAAGGTCCGCTGGGATTGTGATCTCGATGCCGAGGCAAGCGAACTCTTCACAAGGCTGGTTGAAAGCTTGGGTTACGTTGGTCGAAGTGAAAGCTGGGTCGAAGCATCTGTGACTCTTGATGAGGAGCGATTTGACGAACAGCGTACGGTTCGCCCGCATGGTACCGACTATTACCCCGGCCCGGAGTACGAGCAATTTCATGTAATGGCAGCCACGTCTCCCTCCGCGTATGAGGTCTGGCGTCAGAGACGCGGTGAACAAGCGCTGGAGAATTTGTCACTACCCGACGGCAAGAAAAAGCCCACGCAGTCCTTGCTAAAGAAGCGAACTGCGGCGCTGCTTCCTTTTCCAGAAGACCTCATTGAGTGTTTACAGAAAGACACCGTGTGGTGGAAAAAACAGCACAACTGGAGTCAGCCACCTGGCTCGCAACGAGTCCTTTATTGGCGGCGGACGGACGCGTTGGTTGTTTCCAAGCCGGCCCTGCCAAGGCCGTCTGTAGCACGTCCGGTATCAGCAATGTTGCTGGCAATTTCCACTGCCAGTCGAAACAAGTCGGCTCTGCCATCGGTGATCCGAACACTGCCTCAGGCCGAACTTTTTCACCGTGCGATCGTTGGGCGGGTTGCAAAAGGAAATCACGTTCACTGCCCTGAGTTAACGGGCAAGGACGGCGACGGTGAGCCGCTAAAAGGATCGCATCGACACGCTCACATCTTGCCACTGGACCTTGATGCTGACGGACAACTCGACCATATCTTGATCTATGCTTCCATGGGACTAGGGGACGCCGCCCAGACTGCGATTCGAACCATGAAGCGTACCTACACCAAAGGCGGCGTCGGCGAACTGCAAGTCTCACTTGTCGGTCGCGGTGACCTCGAGTCACTTCGCAACCTGCCCGAATTTCTGCAGCCACAAATTCAGCGGCTACTCGGTCCACCCGATGGATGTCGTTCCTGGATCAGCGTTACCCCGTTCGTGGCTCCACGGTACGTCAAACGAAATGGAAAGAACACCCTGGTTGGCCAGGTCGCGGCCGAGCTAGCTTCTCGCAAGCTTCCGACTGCCAGCAAAATCGCAATCTTGCCACCAGACGCAGGCTTACCGTTTTCCAGTGTTCCGAAGCTTCGACATTTCAAACGCACCCGGCAACACGGTGGAACACCACCACCAAGCGATTCGGGTTTTGCGCTGCGAATCGAACTGGACGCGCCCATTGTTGGCCCTCTGACGCTTGGCTATGGCAGTCATTTTGGACTGGGACTATTTTCGGCAGTGGACGAATGATTGAGTTCGCTACCGTCGTCGTTGTCATGCCGGCCTTTTAGGGATTAGGCGCCGGCTGGCTTGAAGCGAGTGTCCGGCGTTGAGCCGGTTGCTTCGCTGTCACCTATGTGTTCCGGTTGATCCCGTAGCTCCAGCGAACGCTCCAGGCAAGCGAAATGAATCGCATCAGGCGAAGGCGCGGGTGCGAAGTCGCTTGGAGATCGCTGCGGGGAAATAGTTCGAGTTCGAGTTTAAGTTCGAGTTTAAGTTTTCGGACCGAACTTTGATTTCCAACTCCAACTCGAACTCGAACTCGAACTCGAACTCGAACTCGAACTTTTGCGAAGAGACGAAGGCACAAGTTCGGGGCGACGACTTAGGACGACATCGCCTTGATGCCCTCTAGCACGATGGTCGATCCGTTCAGCACCATGTGGACGATCATAGGGGCGGTGATATTGCCGGTTTGGCGATATAGGAAACCGAGTCCCAAGGACAGTACGAACAGTGGGATGGGGGCAGCGCCCTGGCCCAGGTGCGCCATCGCGAACACGATGCTGGTCACGACGATCGGCCACCATGAACGGGATCGCCATCCCGTGTCGGGATCCGTGATCGGGTTGGCCAGCCGTTCCAGGCCGCCTTGCAGCAGGACACGAAACAGCAGTTCTTCGGTGAACGGCGTGATGATCGCGGTGCCAATGAAGATCATCGCGAACTTCATCGGTGACATGCCGGCCATCGAATCCAACACCGGGTGTTCATAGTCGATCAACAGTGATGCCGCCGCGGCGACCAATAGCACTGGCGGCAGGATCATCAACGACGCCTTCAGCCCCAGCAGCCCATCGGCATCGCTGAGCCGCAGAGAAAGCAGATCGACGAAACGCCGTTCGCGAAGGCGAAGCCATGCCAGCGCCAGGATGGCGGCCACCACTCCTGAACCCAGGGTGACGACGATCAGGTAGGTCGTGCCGGTGGCCGGGGCATCGGCTGTCGCCCGTGTCACCCATCCGGCGGCCATCATCGACGCGATCGATAGTCCCGCAATCACTTGCATCAGGCCGAACATCACCAACGCGTCGCCCGGATTCCAGAACGGTTTCACACGTGGCTGGGCAGGCACCAAGTACTCGGGGATCCCCGCAAGGTTGCTGCGATGCGCGATCAGCAATCGGATCCACTTCACAAAGCTGACCACCATCACATACAGCAGCAATAGGTTCAGCAGGATCAACAAAGCCGGCGGGTTTTCCAAAGAATCGCTTTCGCTTTACAGGTCCGCCGGAGCGTCACGCATCACTTTGGACGCAGCGATGACATAGACATACCCGGAATACAGCGTCAGTGCGATCGATGACCACAAGAAGATTTGTCCGGCCCAGCCTAGCCACGCGACGCTCGGGTTGATCAGCGACAGCAGGATCGAGATCACCGCGGCACACTGCAGCACCATTTTCCATTTGCCGAGCTGGTTGGCTGAAAAGTCGCCACCACTGCCTTCGATGATCGCCCGCAGGCTGGTCACCAGCAGTTCACGTGCGACCACGATGGTCGCCATCCAAGATGCGACGCCAGAACCGGCGACTTCGACCAACGCGATGAACGTGCCGCAGATGATGATTTTGTCGACAAACGGGTCGAAGATGCGGCCCAGTTTGGTGACTTGCCCGTACTTGCGAGCCCAGTATCCGTCCATCCAGTCGGTTGACACGGCGATGGAAAAAATGATCAACGCGGCAATGTGATTGCCCATCGGGATCAGTGCCATGACGGCGATCGCGAGCGCAAAGCGAGCTGTTGTCAGCGCGTTGGGCACGTTGTAGATCGATACCGGCTTTGGGCTCATTACGGTTGTCGTGGTCATTTGAATAATCGGTCATCCAAGGTCTACGGTAGTTGTCCCTGAATCACCAGAGCCCGCCAAGGTGGGGCCAATGCGCGGCGGCCATACATGCCGGGGCGTCTCTGCCTGGTTTGTCGGCTGGCGGCCCGTGGGGCTGGCCAACCAGTGTCGCGAATCCGCTCTTTCAGCGGGGACGCATCCATCGTTGATGGTTCGTTACAGCGGTGCGGCGACCAAATCGTAACCGTCCGAAGCAACGATCTCGCAGTCGATCATGTCGCCGACTTCCAACGGATCGTCTGGATCGATGCCTGAAACGTAAACGATCCCGTCGATATCCGGTGCTTCGCCTCGGGTCCGACCGATCCACACGCCCGGTTGATCCGGCAGCGGCGAGTCGATGATCACCGTTTCGGTGGTGCCGATGCGGCTTTCGATCCACTTGAAAGCAACCTTCTGTTGCACTTCCATGACTCGATCGTATCGCGCCTGAGCGACATCCGCTGGAACACGGTTGGGCAGTTTCGCCGCGGGCGTGTCTTCTTCGACGCTGTAAGTGAAGACGCCCAAGTGTTCAAATTTCTGTTTGGCGACAAAGTCGCAAAGTTGGTCAATGTCGTCTTCGGTTTCGCCGGGGAAACCGGTGATCAGTGTGGTCCGCATGATCAGGTTGGGGATTCTGGATCGCAGGTTCGCAAGGATCTCTTCTTGCAGGCCGCGCGTGGTCTTGCGAGCCATCCGTTTCAGCATCGTGTCGGATGCATGTTGCAGCGGCATGTCGATGTACGGCACGATTCGTTTGGCGTTTGCCAAGACATCGACCAGCGCGTCATCGATGTACATCGGGTAAAAATACATCAACCGAATCCAATCGATCGATTCAATTTTATCCAGCTCGGTTAGCAGTTCGGTTAGTCGCGGTTCGCCGTACAGATCTTTGCCGTAATAGGTTGTGTCCTGGGCAACGATGACGACTTCGCGGACACCGCTGTCGCCCAGACGCTTCGCTTCGTCGATGATCTGTTCGATCGGCTTGCTGTAGTGCTTGCCGCGCATCTTGGGGATTGCACAGAAGGTGCACAGTCGATCGCAGCCTTCGCTGATCTTCAGATACGCAAAGTGGCGTGGTGTGACGGCACGGCGGACGGCGTCCGACAGTGGCTTGATCGGTGCAGGCCGGAACACCTTTTCTTGTTCTTCGACGCCCGATTGCAGGCGGTCGATCACCGAAACAATTTCGTTGCGACCGAAAACGCCGATCATCGCGTCGATTTCGGGGCGAGCTTCCAGCAGTTTTCCCTGCTGACGTTCGGCCAAACAGCCTGTAACGACGACGTTTCGGATTTTGCCCGATTTCTTCAGCGCCAGCATTTCGTCGATCGCGCCCAACGATTCTTCACGGGCTGAATCGATGAAACCGCACGTATTGACGACCACGAAGTCCGCCGTTTCGACGGATTCAACCATCGCGTAGCCGTCTTCGTCCAGTCGGCCCAGCATTTGTTCGGTGTCGACCAAGTTCTTGGGACAACCGAGGGAAATGACGGCATAACGGCCGCGAACACCATCGGTCGACGCAGCAGGAGCCTTGCCAGGAAGGGTTTGCGACTCAGAGACGATGGGGAGCTGCATCGATGGGGGGTGCTTCAAGCGGCGTTTTCGGGAATCGAAAGGAGCCCCAAATTAAACCACAGGCACGAAAAACACGCAAACGATTTGCCGAGACCACCCAGTCAAAACAGGTTTCCAGCGGGAAAAGGATCGTCTGAATCGATTCACAAGGTGCCATTCGAAGCACGATCGCCGGCGTTTTCGGCGGTTTTTCGTAGCGCAACTCGCCAAGAGTTTCGGGCTTGGATGGTGGGATCACCGAAAGTCTTGACGACTTCCGCTACCAACTGCTTCCCAGCGTTTGCCTAAACGGCTCACTCAATCAGCAGGCCGTGTTCGATGGAATCAAGGACGGATTGCGATTTGCCGGAATTTCCCGCGATCAGTCCTCGTGCTGGAACAGAACACAGATTGCCGATGGGGCGGTCACGATCGACTGATTGTATTTCAGTTCGCCCGTCGAGCCGTCCACATTGAACGAAGCCAAGGTGTGCGAGTCTTGGCCGGCAACCAGCAGCCAGTTCCCGCTGGGGTCCAGGTTCATGCCACGTGGCGTGACGGCGCGAGCGTTTTCGACTTCGATGACGGACAGTTCGCCGGTCGATTGGTTGACGCGGAAAACGGTGATCGAATCATGTCCACGGTTCGCCGTGAACACGAACTGGCCCGACGGGTGCACCCGGATCTCCGACGCGCTCTTGAACTTCTCTTTCGCCAGGGTCTGTTTCGACACCGTTGGGATCGTTTGCTTGGCCGTCATCTTGCCGGTTTCCGCGTCGTAATCGAAAACCGTCACGCTGAGGGATAGTTCGTTCAGTACGAATGCAAACTTGCCCGAGGTGTGGAACTTCATGTGCCGCGGTCCACCGCCGGCTGGAACTTTGCCAAAGCCATGCGGAGTCAGCTTGGCGTTTTCGGCATCCAGGCTGTAGATGACGACTTTGTCGAGTCCCAGGTCGGGAACAAAAGCAAACCGGTTGTCGGGTGAAAATCCAACCCAGTGGGCGTGCGAGGAATCTTGACGTTTGGGGACGACGCCGGATCCACCTTCGTGCTTGATCAGTTCCGTCGATTGGTTCAGGGACCCGTCGGCGTTCAATGAAAACGCAGCGACGCTGCCGCCACCGTATTGGGCCGTCAGCAGGGTTTTGCCCGTCGGGTCGACAGCAACGTGTGCCGCACCGCCATCACCGATCGGCAGCGAATTGACCAAGGACAGTTGAGGGGCACCATCGCCACTGGATTCAATCGCGTACGCCGCAACCACCGCTTCCTTGTTCAAATCGCCGACCGCGTACAGCACATTGCCGCTCGGGTGCATCGCCAAGAAACCGGGCCCACGGATTTCGGCCGCCAGCGTCGGATCGGTCAGGTTGCCAGTGTGAGTGTTCAGCGTGCAGTGATAGATGCCTTGGCTGGGTTGGCGAGCGCTTGTCCCGATCCAAACGTCAATCGACTCGGCAGACGTCGAACCTGAAACACTCATGGAAATCACCAGCATACATAGGGAAAGAATAAGAAGGCGCATCGGTGGCAGGCTCGTGATGAAGGGCTGGGGGGCGGAGTCAAGATCATCGCCCAGCGGAACGCCGGATGCAAGCAAGCAGCGGACGTATTTGGCCGCGACTTCCGGGCCGACTAGGCCACTCGGTTGTAGACGACGCCGGCCTTGTTGCGCCCGGTCTGGTCGATCGCGCCAGTCTTTCGCAATACGTACGCGATTTGCTGGGCGTGCCAGCGGGGACGGTCGATCGCGGCGGCCAAGTCGGCGGTGTTGAAGTTCTGGATGCCGTCGGGCAAATTCAACAGCGATAGCAGGTCCGCCGGTTCATTGATTTCCAGCGTTTCCTGGATCGATTCCAGACGCACATCTTCGACTTGATAGTCTTTGTGCCAACTGCGACGCCGTTTGGTCTTGCTGGGCACCCGCACTTGTTCGACATGCAGCAGCGGAACATCCATCGTCAAATTGGTGTGCGGAAACACTCGGGTGAAATAGATCATTTCGTCGAACAGGTCTAGCACGCTGCCCCGCTTCGGACTCATCCTCCGCGACTTGACCGCACCACCCCGTTTGGCCAATTTGATGATCCGGGTGCGGATCACGATCGGTTTGACCACTCGCAACGTGTGGCTCTTCAACAGTTGTCGGCACTTGTCTCGGATCGCCGACAACGACGCACACTGGACCTCGACCAATTCGGGACCGCGATCGGCGTCTTGGCGGATGGCGTCGATGCGATAGCGGCCCAACACGACTTCGGTTTGCGAAGGATCGTCGGCGTAGACGAGTTTCAATTGTTGGTGCAGTGTCGTTTCCATCGCACGTCCTTGGTGGCACGCTCCGCAGGTTCTCGGGCTGTGCTATTGAAGCAGGGAACGGATTGCTGCCGCAAGTTCATCCCGCCTCTCGGGATCGATCATCAATGCCCGGTGGTCCAGCACGACCAGGCGCTGGCCCAGCATTTCGGACCGGTCCAGCGAAACCGGTTTTCGGCATCGCCGCGGGCTGGTGCGGGCCAGCGATCGGAAGCCTGCGCCAAGCGGCAAGCCCATCGCTTCGGCAGCATCGATCACTCGCAACCGTTCCTGGTCGGATCCGACCGTGAAGGCGACTTTGTAAAACGCCGATTCGTCGCGTTGGCCGCTGTACCAGGTGACGCCTGCAAGGTGTGGGAACACCTGATCACGCAGTTCAACGGCCGTTTGGCTGCGGCGGGTATTCATTTCCGCCAATCGATCCAGTTGCGGATGCAGGACAGCGGCCGCTAGCGGCGAGATCCCGAACGCATCGCTGGGGCGGTCCATGACCGGCGCCAAGCGAGCGGCTGTGCGGTCGTCGTTTGCGAAAATGACGCCGCCGGAACCACAGGACAGCAGTTTGCTGCCACCCAATGACCAGACCCCAACGTGTCCGATGGTGCCGGCCGATCGGCCGTCGATCGTCATTCCGGCTACCTGGCACGCGTCTTCGATCAGCACCCATCCGCGGTCGTCGCAAATCGATTTTAGTCGGACGATGTCGGCCGGCACCCCAAACAGGTGGGATGCGATGACGGCTTTCACGCTGTCCGATCCCGCTTTTTCGACGCCGTCTGCATCGATGCAGGGCGACTGGTCCGCCAGATCGACCAGCACGGGACGGCCCCCCAGCAGCTCGATCGCTCGAACATTTCCGGGGTAATCCAGGGCAGCGGTGATCACCTCGTCCCCAGGCCCAACCCCCGCGGCACGCAGCCCCAGTTCGACCGCCGCCGATCCGCTGCAGCACATGCGGACCGAGCCGGCACCGGTGAATTCTGCGATTCGTTTGGTCGTTTGGGCAACGGTTTTCGATGCATATCGCCCCCAATCGCCGCTAGCGACACATTGGGCCGCGGCACTTCGAATTTCGGGCCAATCAGGGGGCCAGGCTGGTAGCGTCAGGTTCATTGCCGCCCAGTGTAGCCCGCCGCATCGCAATGTCGCCCACGAAGGAAAACCTCATCCAACGTAGTGGACTTCGCCAGAAGTCCCTCACCCTCTGCCCTCTGCCCTCTGCCTCTACGGGGCGGGACGGGGCGGGTCGGGGCCATCCAACGAAATTCACGCAAATCCCACCAAGGCTCCAATCTCCCCTAACCACCTGCGTTGACCTCTCACCGACTTCGCCGATCTTCGCAGGAACCCCCAAATCACCATTCGGGCGGCTGTGGTATACCCCCGAAAGCACGCTTTCATGCATTCGCTGTGCCGTGCTGGGCTTGTGACGATTTTTCCACATCCATATCATGCCGCATTCACTTTTCGCCGGCCCGAGGTCGGTGACCATTCAAATGAAGGCGTTGTCGTTTGTTTTTCGTTGGTGCACTGAACCTGTTCTTGGTCGATCTGCAGCTGTTGGCACAGGCTGATGCGGCTGCGGGAGATGCGGCTGTGGCGGATCCCGGAACGGGGTCGAGTGGCGATTTTCTATCGCCTTTTCTGCTCCCTGCCGGACTTTTGTTCCTGTTTTACTTCATTGTGATCGCACCCGAACGCAAGAAGAAAGCGGCCGAAGCCAACTTGATGTCGTCCTTGAAAAAGAACGACCGCGTCGTCACGATCGGCGGGATTCACGGCGTGATTGCGGCGGTCTCCGCGGACAACGATGTGGTGACTTTGCGGATCGACGAAAGTGGAAACACGAGAATCAAAGTCAACCGATCGGCGATCTCGCGGATCGTAACGGACAAAGAAACGTCCGGAAAAGAAAATAGTTCAGACAAATCCAAGGACGACGGTTCCGCTGCGAAGAAGTAGCTTTGGCCGCTCGATTCATTCGAGTGGCGAGACCGGCCAGCCCAACCCCCACCGACATCCCGATTCAAGAAAACGATGGACTGCTCTTTCATGACCAATCTGGTCTTCGCCGATGCGGCACAGCCTCTGATGAACTTGGCCCAATCGATTCTCGGCCAAGCCGGGACTGATGCCGCCGCCACGGCCGCCAACGCAGCTGCGGGGGCCGCTCAAGAGGCCGTCAAGAACGCTAGCGAGCAGGGCATTTCCTGGCAGCAGTACGGTGCGGTGGCAATCGCCCTGGCCGTTCTGATCCTGCCGTTCTTCCTTGGCAACTTCCTGGCGAAGTCGCTGAAAATGCCATCCTACGGGACTCGTTTCGGCTGGATCCTGTTGGCGATCATCGCCAGTGGCGTCGTGCTGGCCAAAAGCCGTCCGGGACTTGGCGTCGACCTCCGCGGGGGCACGATCCTGGTCTACGAAATGGACCCCGGCAAAATGAATGCTGGCGGCGATTCCGAAATGCAGCAGATCACGTCGGAAGATTTGGTCGAACCGCTGACTCGCCGGATCAACCCATCGGGCACCCAGGAAATCGTGATTCGCCCCTACGGCGAATCGCAAATCGAAATCATCGTCCCCGAAGTCGATCAACGCGAAGTCGATCGAATCAAGGGATTGGTCGAAGAAGCCGGGATTCTTCGCTTTGCAATTTTGGCGAACCAATCGGATCACCAACCACAAATCAACTTTGCCATCGAACAAGCCGGATCCAAAGACCGCGCCGCTCGCCTGAGCGAAGTCGTTCGCGACCCAGGCAGCGAAGATAATTCCATTGTCGGGCTGTGGGCCAATGTCGATCGCGAGAAAGACGGCGAAACCTTGGGTGCTTTGCGAGTCGATGTCGGTGACGCGATCGTGCGTAACCCCGACACCGGCGAAATCCTGACTCTGCCAGCCGAACTGCGTGGCCCCAACGGTGCCGCAGCCATCGCTGCTTACATCGACCAAATGGGAATGTCGGGCATCGAAGCTCTGATGATCATCGATCCATTGATCGATATCACCGGCGAAGACCTGGCGTTTGCCGCCAGCACGTTCGACGAAAAAGGTTCGCCCGCCGTCGCCTTCAACCTGACCGACGCCGGATCGAACCGGTTCTTCGTTCTGACCACCAACAACGCACCGATCGGCCAACGGACCCGCCAACTAGGGATCGTGTTGGACGATAATCTGTTGTCGGCTCCTAGCATCCAGTCGCCGATTCGAAAAGAAGGCCGGATCACTGGTCGATTCACTCGTCAAGAAGTCGAATCGCTGGTTCAGATCCTGAAGGCTGGGCAACTGCCTGCCGCACTGACCAAACAACCGATCGCGGAAAACCAGATCGACGCAACCTTGGGACGGGACACCATCACCAAGGGTGTGTGGGCGATCACGGTTTCGCTGTTGTTGGTTCTGCTGTTTATCTTGGTTTACTACCGTTTCGCCGGCATCATCGCCTGCATCGCATTGGTCCTGAACTTGGGCCTGATCTTGGCAACCATGGTGTTGATCAACCAACCGTTGACCCTGCCCGGTTTGGCCGGTTTGGTTTTGACGGTCGGTATGTCGGTCGACGCCAACGTGTTGGTCTTTGAACGGATCCGCGAAGAATTGAAAAAGGGTGCTGCCGCACGAATGTCGATTCGGAACGGTTTCGCCAAAGCAACGGTCACGATTATCGATGCAAACTTGACGACGCTGATCACCGCGATTGTTTTGTACGCGATCGGTACCGACCAGATTCGTGGCTTCGCGGTCACTTTGATCTTGGGCATCGTGTTTTCGATGTTCACTGCGATTTACGTATCGCGGACCTTGTTCGACCTGGCTGAACGACGCGGTTTCCTTTCGCTGTCGATGTCCGACGGTGTGAACTCGCTGCGAACCGCCTTCACGGGCGAAAATGGCGTTGATTTCATGGGCAAGGGCAAGGCCGCTTTGGCCATCTCCGCAGTCCTGGTGACGATCGGATTGGTATCGTTGTACGCCCGGGGCAAGAGTATTTTTGACATCGACTTCGCTGGTGGATCGTCGGTTCAGTTCCGTTTGGATACGCCGACACCAACTCAGAAGGTTCGGGATATCGTGAAGCCAGAAATGGTGCAAGCGAACGAAAACGGAACCGAAGACGTTCCTTACACGGTCAACGGTGTGACCATGGACGGCATCGAAAACCGGACCGTTTACAAAGTGGATTCGGCGTTCGCAACTGTCGAAGAGTTGAAGGCTGCTGTTGCCAAGGCATTCGCGGCTTCTCAGGAAGTCAACATGGTCACTTACAATGTGTCGATCAGCCCGGCGGATGGACCGTCGACCGATGACCAAAGCATGTTCGCCCCCTCCGACGCCAATGGCGTGATGTTGGCGGTCGCTCAGGCTCAAGAAACTGCACCTGCGATCGGTGAAGCACCCGCAGATGATGCGGAAAACTTGGTCAATAGCAGTGCGGTTATCAAATTAGGTGTCGAAGGCGACGAGGAAGGCGGATTGCTAAACGCGTCCACGCTTCGCGAATCGTTGCTGGCGGCTGCGAAGGCCGTCAACGTTCCTCTTGCGGAACGATCCGTTTCGGTGAAACCGCTTGGCGAAGGTGCCGATCAGTGGAAACCCGATTCGTCGCTGACGTTCCAGGACTGGCAAGTCGATTTGCCGATCGGGGCCGCTGACGCCGACAAGATTATGGAATCCTTCAAAACAACTCTGGATGCAGATCCCGTTTGGATCAGTAGCAGCAGTGTGGGTGCCCGCGTGGCCGGCGACATGATCGGACGAGCGTTGGGTGCATTGTTCGCCAGCCTGTTGTGTATCGTCGGATACATCTGGTTCCGATTCCAACGAGTGATTTACGGTTTCGCAGCCGTCGCCGCTCTGTTGCACGATGTTTTGATCACGCTCGGTGCGATCGCCATCAGTTACTGGTTGGCCGACGCATTGGGTTTCTTGCTGATCGATCCGTTCAAGATCAGCTTGACCGTGGTCGCTGCGATCTTGACCATCATTGGTTACTCGCTGAACGATACGATCGTGGTCTTTGACCGGATTCGGGAAACCAAGGGCAAAGCCCCTCGGTTGACCAGCGACATGATCAACAGCAGCATCAATCAAACGCTTAGCCGTACTTTGCTGACTTCGTTGACAACGTTCATCGTGGTCATCCTGCTGTACTGGTTCGGTGGCGATGGGATCCACGCCTTCGCGTTCTCGTTGGTGGTCGGCGTCATCGCCGGTACCTACAGCAGCGTGTTTGTTGCCAGCCCCATCCTGTTGTGGTTGGTGGAACGAAGTGAACGAAAAGCCGCCGCCGCATAGTTCGGTGGCTTGGGGGGGCAGGGAGCAGCATCATGTCGAGTCGGCCAAAGATCTTTTTGACGCGTCAGCTTCCATCGGAGTCGATGCAGCTGTTAAAGTCGCAGTCCGAACTGACCTACAACCACGATGATCGCTACCTCAGCAAGGAAGAGATCATCGCCGAGATCCAAGGGGTGGATGGTCTGCTGTGTCTGTTGACGGACACGATCGATGATGATGTTTTGGGGGCCAACCCGGATCTGAAAGTGGTCGCCAACTTCGCCGTCGGTTTCAACAACATCGACGTTGCCGCCGCCACTGCTCGCGGCATTCCCGTCACCAACACGCCTGGCGTGTTGACGGACACCACCGCGGACATGGCTTGGGCGCTGCTGCTTGCCGCCGGCCGACGCGTGGTCGAAGGCGACCGGTTCGTGCGGTCGCGCCAATGGCAGGGTTGGGGCCCGCTGCAGTTTCTAGGCGGCGATGTCACCGGTTCGACACTGGGGTTGATCGGGTTCGGCCGAATCGCACAGGCGGTGGCCCGTCGGGCACGCGGATTCGACATGAAGATTCTGTATTGGAATCGAACCCGGTTGTCGGCCGACGAAGAATCCAAGTTGGGCGTTCAGTACGCATCGATGGATGACGTGTTGGCGAAGTCGGATTTTGTCTCGGTTCACGTCGCGCTCAATGACCAGACCCGTCATCTGATCGGGCCGCGTGAATTGTCGCTGATGAAGTCGACGGCATCGATCATCAACACGGCACGTGGACCGATCATCGACGAGGCCGCGATGGTCGACGCGTTGAAGAATGGTTCGATCGCATCGGCTGGTCTGGACGTTTACGAGAACGAACCGCAGCTAGAGCCCGAATTGTACGATCTGGCCAATGTGGTGATCGCGCCACACCTGGGCAGCGCGACGATCGGTACGCGGACCAAGATGGGCAACATGGCCGCCGAAAATTGTCTGGCGGCATGTCGAGGTCAGGTGCCACCCAACCTGGTCAATCCGGAAAGCTTAGACTGACGACGGTTCCCTTGGTCCAGTTGGGGCGAGTCGTTATGTCGGATGCGTTGCCATCACTATTTTCTTTGTTGCCGATCATCGTCGTCGGTGTATTCCTGGTCGGGTTGCGCTGGTCGGCTGCGCGTGCGATGCCGATGGCCTACGTTACCTCGGTCGCGGTGGCCTATTTCTATTGGCGGGTGGATGCGGCTCAGATTGCGGCTGCGACCGTGAACGGTTTGGTGATCACATCGACGCTGCTGTTCATCATCTTCGGTGCCATCTTGTTGTTGAACACGATGCGGCAAAGCGGCGGGTTGGCTGTGATCCGCAGCGGCTTCACCAACATCAGTTGTGATCGCCGCGTGCAAGTGATTTTGATCGCTTGGTTGTTCGGGTCGTTCATCGAAGGTTCGGCAGGCTTTGGAACGCCGGCGGCCGTCTGCGTCCCGTTGTTGGTGGGGTTGGGGTTTCCGCCCAAAGCCGCCGTGGTCTCGGGCATGATGATCCAGTGCACGCCGGTGTCGTTCGGTGCGGTCGGGACGCCGATTTTGGTCGGCGTCGCAAAGGGACTCGATGGCAGCCCAGGTGTGGCGGAATTTGCCAGCGGGCGGGGGCTGGCCAATTGGGCCGAACTGCTGCCGATCATCGGTTGGAAAGTCGCTCTGCTGCACGCGATCATCGGTACCCTGATCCCGTTGATTTTGGTCAGCATGATGACCGGTTTGTTTGGCAAGGGGCGAAGCTATCGCGAGGGGCTGCAGCTATGGAAGTTTGCCATCTTTGCTGGCCTTTCGATGACCATCCCGTACGCCTTGATCGCATACTTGTTGGGCCCCGAATTCCCGTCATTGATCGGTGCATTGGTGGGGCTGGCCATCGTGGTCCCGGCGGCACGGCGCGGTTTTCTGATCCCGGACGGTCCAGCTTGGGATTTCGCGGAATCGTCCACGTGGGACGCTTCGTTCCATGGGACCACGGAAATGACGTTGTCCGACCCGCCGGCCGGATTGTCGCTGGTCAAAGCTTGGGCACCGTATTGGGTGATCGCCGCCCTGTTGGTGATGTCGCGGTTGCCCGCGCTGGGCATCGGGGCGTGGACAAAGTCGTTCGGCATTCCGGGGGATCCCACGGTGTTGGCAAACCTGTTCGGCAGCAATGTCAGTGTTGCTCCGGTGCAACCGTTGTACTTGCCCGGTACCGTGTTTTTGATCGCTTGTCTGTTTGCCGCCATCTTGCATCGCATGACAGTGCCAGCGATGAAGGTTGCGGTGCAAGATTCTGCAAAGATGATTTTGCTGGCTTCGGCAGCGCTTGTGTTCACGGTGCCGATGGTGCAAGTGTTCATCCATTCCAGCGGGGGCGCGGCGGGGCTTTCGTCGATGCCGGATGAACTGGCTGCGGGGGTTGCAGCGTTCAGCGGATCGGCATGGCCATTGTTTGCATCATTGATCGGCGGACTAGGAGCCTTCGTTGCCGGCAGCAACACGATTTCGAACATGATGTTCAGTGGATTTCAATTTTCGGTTGCAGAAAAAATCGGTGCCGATCCAACCTGGATTGTCGCACTGCAAGCGGTCGGCGGAGCCGCAGGGAACGTGATTTGTGTTCATAATGTTGTGGCGGCTTGCGCGGTCGTCGGTTTGGTCGGACGCGAAGGTGAAGTGATCCGTGCCACGGCCAGGGTGTTCGTGTATTACATTGCAGGGGCTGCCTTATTGGGGTGGCTCGTGGTCGGTGTTGGCTAGCC
Source organism: Rubripirellula lacrimiformis (assembly GCF_007741535.1). Classification (NCBI taxonomy): domain Bacteria; kingdom Pseudomonadati; phylum Planctomycetota; class Planctomycetia; order Pirellulales; family Pirellulaceae; genus Rubripirellula; species Rubripirellula lacrimiformis. Next base: position 5,609,042 of record NZ_CP036525.1, on the reverse strand, counting down.
CCGCTGGTGGATCACTTCGCCGAACCCCCTGACTGGATTGGCAATCGCTTGGCCAGCATCGGAATTCCCGTTGCACACTGGCCATTGATGTTTTCATACGTAGACGGAAGGAAACCATGACTCCATACGCTTCCCTTGACCCTCGGCAACGAATTTTGATGGGGCCTGGACCCAGCACCGTGCCGAACCGAATTCTGCGGGCGCTTGGATCACCGACGCTGGGCCACTTGGACCCCCAGTACATCGGTTACATGGATGAAACCTGCCAAATGATGCGAGACGTCTTCGGGACAACCAATCCGTTGACGTTTCCGGTATCGGGCACGGGCATGGCGGGGATGGAGGCTGTGATGGTCAACCTGATCGAGCCCGGTGACGAGGTGATCGTTTGCATCAACGGTGTTTTCGGGGGCAGGATGAAGGACAACATGCAGCGCTGTGGCGCGACGGTGCACACGGTCGAGGTGCCGTGGGGGAAAACGATCAGTGAGGAAGCGATCGCCGAGGCTGTGGCCAAACACCCGCGGGCGACGATGGTTGGGATCGTCCACGCCGAAACATCGACCGGTGCCCTGCAGTCGTTGCCTGAAATCTCCCAAGTCGTTCACGACGCGGGCATGCTGTTCGCCGTCGATGCCGTGACATCAATGGGTGGACACGAGTTGAAGGTCGATGATTGGCAGATCGACGCGATCTATTCGGGCACGCAAAAATGCCTGTCTTGCCCACCCGGTTTGTCACCGGTTTCGTTTTCGCCCGCAGCGGTCGAGAAAATGGACGCACGCAAAACGCCGGTACAAAGTTGGTACCTGGACGTGTCGATGCTAAGGAACTATTACACCGGCGGCGGAGCGTCGTCGGGGGCTCGTGCATACCACCACACCGCGCCGATCAACATGATTTACGCGTTGCGTGAAGCGTTGATGATCGTGCTGGAAGAAGGCGTCGATCAACGCGTCGCCCGTCATCACGCTGTCCATTTGGAATTGCGATCGGGTTTGGAAGCGATGGGGCTGAAGTACATTCCCGATTGCTCGTTGGCGACGCTGAATTGTGTCGCGACGCCCCAAGGGGTTGACGAAGCAGCAGTACGGCAGCGTCTGCTGACCGAGTACGATATCGAGATCGGTGGCGGCTTGGGTGTGTTCGCTGGGAAAGCTTGGCGGATTGGATTGATGGGATTCGGTGCGACCAAACGCAACGTGCAAACGTTGCTGGCCGCATTGAAGGATTGTTTGGAGACGACGTGAGCAACGCTGCAGTGAACGACCGACTTGAAGGCTTGCGCAAACTGTTTCCGGGCCATCGATTGGTAGCTGATGCGGCATCTCGCGCAGCTTTCGAATCCGATGGATTGACCGCGTTCAGTGCGAAGCCCCTTGGCGTTGTGATCCCGGAAACGACGGACGAAGTCATCGCGGCTGTCCGTTGGTGTCACGACAACGACGTCCCCTTTGTCGCACGCGGGTCAGGGACCAGTTTGTCAGGCGGTTCGCTGCCGGTGGCTGACGGGATCGTGATCGCGCTGAACCGATTGAATCGAATTCTAAATCTGGATCCCGACGCACGCACAGCCGTCGTCGAACCGGGAGTGATCAATATCAAGGTGTCGCAAGCCGCGGCACCGCATGGACTGTATTTCGCACCCGATCCGTCTAGCCAAACGGTCTGCACGATTGGTGGCAATGTCGCGTTCAATTCCGGTGGTGCACACTGTTTGAAATACGGCATGACTTCGAATCACGTGATCGGGATCAAAGCGGTCACCGCCGATGGCGAAGTGGTGACGATGGGTGGCCCCAGTGTGGAAACCATCGGGCCCGACTACACTGGACTGTTTTGTGGAAGCGAAGGATTGTTCGGCGTGGCGTTGGAGATCACGTTGCGGTTGCTGCCCCAACCGGAACAGTTCCATACCGTTCTAGTGGGTTACGATTCGCTTCGCGCCGCTGGTGACGCGGTATCCGCTGTGATCGATTCGGGGCTGCTGCCCGGTGCGATGGAGATCATGGACGCAACATCGATCGAAGCGGCCGAAGCAGCGGTCCAGTGCAACTACCCGCACGATGCAACCGCCGTTTTGATTGTGGAACTCGAAGGCCCAAGCGAGCGGCTGGCCTTTGAACGCGATCAACTCGAACAGGTGATCGCCGCTACCGGGCCGATCGTGCGAGTGGTCGCAAAGGACGACGCCGAACGGCTAAGGATTTGGAAGGGGCGAAAGAGTGTGTTTTCGGCGGTCGGTCGATTGAGTCCGGATTTTTTGGTCCAGGACGGTGTCGTGCCACGCAAACGTTTGGGCGAAGCGTTGGTGCGGATCGAAGAAATTGGTAAACGATCCGGCATCCGAGTGGCCAACGTGTTCCATGCCGGGGATGGTAATCTGCATCCGCTGATCATGTTCGATGGGAACCAGCCGGGCCAACTGCACCGCGCCGAAGAGGTTGCCGCGGAACTGTCGCGAATGTGCATCGAAATGGGCGGCTCGATCACCGGTGAACATGGTGTCGGGATGGAGAAACGGGATTTCTTGCCACAAATGTTTGATGAACCAACGGTGGATATGTTCGATCGATTGCGACGTGCCTTTGACCCCAAATTGGTCGCCAACCCGGGCAAGATGTTCCCCGGTACCGAAGCGCCAGCATTGTCGCTGACTGGATTGCATCCACTGGAAAAAGCGGGGGTCATCCATCGTGAATAATTCCATTTTGCAGCCCACCTGTGAATCCGAAGTTGTCGACGCGGTGAAGTCGTGCCAACTGGTTCGGCCGATCGGCAGCCAGACCAAGCCGTCCCTTTCCGCTGATCAATGTGACGCCACGATCGTCTCACTTGCAGCCGTATCGGGTGTGGTCGAGTACGAGCCGTCGGAGTACACGTTCACGGCCTTGGCTGGCACGCGGGTCGACGAGATCGCGGCGGTTTTGGCGCAGCGGAACCAGTACTTGCCCTTCGACCCCATGTTGGTGGCCGCCGGGGCCACGATTGGCGGATCTCTGGCATCCGGCTTGTCCGGTCCCGGACGGTTCCGGTTTGGTGGGCTGCGAGACTTTGTGATTGGCGTCAACTTTGTTTCCGGCGAAGGTAATTTGATTCGAGCCGGTGGCAAGGTCGTAAAGAACGCCGCGGGTTTTGATTTGCCCAAGATGATGGTCGGCAGCCTTGGCAGGCTAGGCGTGATCACCTCGCTGAATTTTAAAGTGTTTCCCCGTCCCATCGCGACTCGCAGTCTGGCGATCGCTTGCCAATCGGATCAGCAGGCGATGCAGCGGACCAACCAGGCGGCCGCTAGTCACTGGGAACTAGACGCCATCGATTACCGGCCCGGCTTGAAGACGCTGTTCGTTCGAATCGCTGGTCCGCCCCCATTTTGTGATGCCATCGCTGCCGCGATCAGGGAACATTGGGGGCAAGATGTCGCGGACTGTGATGACAGTGATCGGTTTTGGTTCGACGTGAACGAACTGAAGTTTGCACCGGAGTCGCGTTTTGTGGTCAAGGTGCCGATCACCGCCGCGTCTTTCTTGGATTTGGAAGCGTCGTTGGCGGGCCAGCCTGGATACCGAACGCACGTCAGCGCGGCTGGCAACGTGATGTGGATCGCGATCGATGACCTTGACGTGCTGGCCGGCGAATTGACAGTGCGCGGGATGGCCGGGTTGGTCGTTCAGGGCGAGACGCCACAGCCGTTCATCGGCACGCTACCCAAGGCGGCGCTGCACGCGAAAATTCAACACGCGATGGACCCGTTGGGGAAATTCCCACTCTGACGTCCCTCTGACACGTTTCCGCAACAAAGATTGGGCGTTGTCATTGGGGACAACGCCCTGACTGAATCCCTATTGGTTTGACGATGCTGCATTCGATTGATCCTGATCAACACGGACCTCTTGGCGAAGAGATGGCGTCGGCTGTCAGTACCTGCGTGCACTGTGGTTTCTGCCTGGCTGCCTGCCCGACCTACCAGGAACTCGGCCAGGAAACTGCGTCGCCGCGTGGGCGTATCGTGATGATGAAGGAAGTGTTGGAAAATAATTTGTCGATTGACGACGCGATGCCTCATATCGACCCGTGTTTAGGATGTTTGGCTTGCGAACCGGCATGTCCGTCGGGCGTTCCCTACCGCGATCTGATCAGTCCCTTTCGGGCATTGGTCGAACCCAAACGCAAACGAGGTTGGGGGGATCGGTTCCGTCGCTCGCTGGCTCAGTTCACGTTGCCCTATCCCGGTCGATTTCGGGCAGCTGCGATGTCCGGAAAACTAGCCAAACCGTTTGCGTTTCTGGTCCCATCGTCTCTGCGCGTGATGTTGGACCTGTTGCCCGATTCGCTGCCGCCGAAACAAACCTGGGCAGCGGTGAACCCGGCCGTCGGGACGCGTCGGGCACGCGTGGCGTTACTGACCGGGTGCGCCCAATCTGTTTTGGATCCGGATATCAACACGGCCACGATCGACGTGTTGACGCGAAACGGTGTCGAGGTTGTGGTGCCTGCGTCGCAAGGATGCTGCGGTGCGCTCAGTTGGCATGTTGGCAACCAAGATGCCGCTCAGTCATTCGCGAAGAAGAATTTGGATGCCTTCCCCGATGATGTGGATGCCATCGTGACCAACGCCGCGGGATGCGGTTCGGGGATGCACGAATACCACCTGATCATGAAGGGAACTCCGGATCAGGATCGGGCGGAATCGTTCCGTCACCGCGTCGTCGATGTATCAGCGTTTCTAATCCAGTTGGGCGACTTGGTGCCGATTGCCGACCAGCGGACGAGCAACGCCCAGCAATCAAACGATTCTCAGCAATCCGGATCAGCGGCGACGTTGAAGGTTGCCTATCACGACGCATGTCACCTGGCCAATGCGCAAGGGGTGCGAGTGCAACCTCGTGAACTGTTGCAGATGATCCCTGGGGTGGAAGTGATCGAGATTGCCGAGGGGCATCTGTGTTGCGGATCGGCGGGGACCTACAACATCGAACAGCCCGAGATTGCGACTTCGTTGGGGCAACAGAAGGCCGCCAACGTGATCGCAACCGGGGCACAGGTGGTGGCCAGCGGGAATATCGGATGCATGACGCAGTTGGCGATTCATCTACGCCAGGCCGGATCATCGATCGAAGTAAAACACACGATGCAGGTGCTGCGCGACGCCTATCAGTCAGCACGCTGATCGGTTGGTTGCCAGTGGCCTACTGACTTTCAACGGCAATGGTGAGTCGCCCGGCGCCAGGTCACGACCAATTCCCGTTCGCTATCGATCTGCTCCCAAGCGGCCCGGCGGGTATCCGCGAAGGCAGCGTGATTGCCTGCTTATCGTTGCGTTGTGTGGACGCACGGGGCGTTGCCCGCGCGGTGAAAGGATGGGGCGTGCGGGTGGAGGATGGGGCCGGTTTTGCTCGTTTAACCGCGTGCCCATCGGGCCGCGCGTTTGGTTGCGTGGACGCACGGGGCGTTGCCCACGCGGTGAAACGATTTGCCCTTGGGCGGTGCGTCGGCTTGTCGTTTAGGCGCGTGCCCGGCGAGGCTGTGAATAATTGAGTTTTGGCTTGTTGGATTTCTGCATGGGGCTAAATTATTTGCATGAAAATTCCAACCGATGCTCAGCAGCGTGGTTCCGCTCGCACCCACCGCCCCGAACGCAGCCAAGTTGAGATGCGGTTCTATTCGCTTGACCAGATGGTGGCCCGCGAGCACCGCGTTCGTTTGGTATGGCAGTACTGCGAATCGCTCGACCTCGGACCGCTTTACGAGAAGATTAAATCGAAAGTAGATGGTCGTGGTCGCACCCCGATCGATCCGCGAATCCTCTTCGCCCTGTGGTTCTACGCAACGCTCGAAGGGATCAGTAGCGCCCGCCGTTTGAGCGATTTGACCACCCGCGACTTCCACTACCTGTGGATCTGCGGCGATGTCACGGTTAATCATCACACCCTGAGCGACTTTCGCAGCGGCAACGCCGAGTATCTCGAGAAGTTGCTTAGCGACTCGATCGCCGTGCTGCTGAGCGAAAAACTGATCACGTTGGATACCATCGGGCAGGATGGCATGCGGGTGCGTGCCTCGGCCGGCAGCAGTTCGTTTCGGTCCGAATCGACGCTCCAACAGATGCAAGAGGTTGCCGAAGACTATGTAAAGGAACTCGCCGAGCGATCCGACGAGGAAGCTGCCGCGGCAACTCGGGCCGAACAGGCCGCCCGCAAGCGTGCTGCCGACGAACGACTCGAGCGTATCAAGGCGGCTCAAGAGAACCTCAAAGAACTTGAGCGACGTCGTAAAGAGAAACGATCACGCAAAAGCAAGTCGACCCCACGAGCCTCCACAACGGACCCCGAAGCGGCGCGGATGAAGATGGGAGACGGCGGTTTTCGCCCCGCCTATAACGTCCAATTCGCCAGCGACGGCGACTCTCGAATTGTCGTCGGCGTGAGCGTTGACAATCAGGGCAGCGATCAAGGTGAGATGCTTCCGATGTACGAGTCGATCTGCCGCACCTATGGGGTGACGCCGGCACACTACTTGGTCGACGGCGGGTTCACCAAAGCGAGCGATATCGAAGCGATGGACGCTGCGGGGACGGAGGTTTACGGTCCACTGAAGGACATCAAAAGACAAGTCGCTAACGGCAAGGATCCCCATGCGAGCAAGCCGGGCGATAGCGACGCGATGGCGAGGTATCGAAAGAGGATGGGGACACCCGAGGCGCAGGAGATGTTGAGACGACGTCCATCGATAGCTGAATTTCCCAACGCGGAATGTCGTAATCGCGGTCTTCATCAGTTCCGGGTTCGTGGCCAGAAGAAAGCAATGGCCCAAACGCTTTGGCACGTGCTGGTGAACAACTTCAATCGATTGAACAACCTAGGATTTTTACAAACACTGATGAGGCAATCCTGTACTGCGACGCCTTGAGGTTGGCCTCCGGTCTCCAATCGTTGGACGCATCGCGTCCAACGAAGCTTCAAAGCGATCCACCAAGACAAAAGAACCACCGAAGCTTCAACCTGAAACTTTGACGACGACCGGCAATCCAAAATTTTTGAAAAACCACTTCAAAAACACGGCGTCAAGCCACAACCGGCCAATTATTCACAGTCTCGGCGGGCCGCGCGTTTGGTTGTGTGGACGCACGGGGCGTTGCCCACGCGGTTAAACGATTTGCCTTGGGCGGTGCGTCGGCTTGTCGTTTACGCGCGTGCCCGGCGGGTCGCGCGTTTGGTTGTGTGGACGCACGGGGCGTTGCCCACGCGGTTAAACGATTTGCCCGTGGGCGGTGCGTCGGCTTGTCGTTTAGGCGCGTGCCCATCGGGCCGCGCGTTTGGTTGCGGTTACGCACGGGGCGTTGCCCACGCGGTTAAACGATTTGCCCGTGGGCGGTGCGTCGGCTTGTCGTTTAGGCGCGTGCCCGGCGGGTCGCGCGTTTGGTTGCGTGGACGCACGGGGCGTTGCCCACGCGGTTAAACGATGGGGTGGGCGGTGCGTCGGCTTGTCGTTTCACCGCGTGCGCGGCGGGCCGCGCGTTTCGGCATTGAGTCTGTGGGCCGGATCGATCCAATCGCTGTTTGGGGATCGTTTGGTTTTGCCTGGGATGTTTGATTGCCGGATCTGCGTCGCTCCGCTCCTTGTTCCGGCCTACTTCGCTACTTCGTTGGCTTTGCCACGTTTTTCTAATTTGGGGGACCCGTTGGCGGGGCGATGCGATGGAAAATGGTGTTGTTGGGAAAAAGTCGCCTCGAGCAACTGTGTTCAATCGTATCGCACTGTTTTCGGGGTATCGGTGCTGATCATTTCGCCCCAGGCTGGTTAAAGGCAAAGCATGCCCCGCAAAGCCAGATGGCCGTATTTGCTTCTTTTTTCGCCAGGGTTCTCCTAACCCGGGCGGCCGATAATTCAGCGTTGACCGTTACAAACGGTCAACTATATTTCGGCTTCGCGTGTGCTAGAGTTCGACATCGATCGTGTCGCCTCGCCGCGTCGGGCTGATGCCCTGGCCGTCGACTCGGATGGAACGATCGACTCGCCAACTGAGCCAGGTGATCCGCGGCGCAATCTGCGTAGCGTCGATCCCTCGCGATGCTTCCACACCACGTGGCACCTCTTCCTTCATCGAATGCTGAAATGCTGAACTTTTTTCGCCGACAATCTGGCTCCTTTAAAAACGATATCCTCTCTGGAATCACCGTCGCGTTGGCATTGGTTCCCGAAGCAATTGCGTTCGCGTTCGTTGCTGGCGTATCGCCGCTGATCGGATTGTATTCAGCGTTTTTCATCGGCCTGATCACAGCCGTGGTGGGTGGACGGCCGGGAATGATTTCTGGGGCCACCGGCGCGATGGCTGTCGTGGTGGTTGCATTGGTCGCCATGCACGGCGTGGAATACCTTTTCCCAACTGTGATCCTGTGTGGGATTTTTCAAATCCTGATCGGGATCGCACGACTCGGGAAGCTGATTCGGATGGTGCCTCACTCGGTGATGCTGGGGTTTGTCAACGGATTGGCGATTGTGATCGGGATGGCCCAGTTGGGCAGTTTTAAGACGCTCTCTGACGAAGGCAACCTCGTGTTCCTGTCGGGTAGCCGGTTGGGAATCATGTTGGCATTGGTCGCGCTGACGATGGCAATCATCGCTTGGTTGCCAAAGCTGACTCGAGCGGTCCCGTCGTCCTTGGCCGCGATTTTGACGATCACCGTTATCTCCATCGCGATCAACCGAGGCGTCGAACCGGGCCAACCGAATATGTTGGCAACGGTGGGCGACATGCTTCGCACCAATACCAAAGCAAAGACGATCGCGGACGCGCGTGCCGAACTGGCATCGTTGACCGAGATTCCGCAGGACAGCGCATCGGTGGCAACCGATTCGGTAGACGTTAGTTTGGTCAGCGTCATGCAGATCCGGCCTGTCGATGAGACTGCCCAAATCAAAGCGGCCGCCAACAAAGTGGCCGAAACGATCGCCGCGACCGGTGGCGAAGAAAGCGGAATCAGTGGTGGCCTGCCGAAGTTATTCTTCTTGGATGACTATGAAATGGTCCCGTTCCGATTCGAAACACTAAAAATCATTTTGCCATTCTCGATCGTGTTGTGCGGAGTCGGGTTGATCGAATCCCTGATGACGCTGACGCTGATCGACGAGATCACCGAAACTCGTGGTAAAGGCAATCGCGAGTGCATCGGCCAGGGCGTCGCCAATATGGTGTGTGGTCTGTTCGGCGGGATGGGGGGCTGTGCGATGATTGGCCAGTCCTTGATCAACGTCAACTCCGGTGGTCGTGGTCGGCTCTCTGGCATCACCGCATCGGTCTGTTTGCTGCTGTTCGTGCTGTTCCTGGCTCCGTATATCGAACAGATTCCGATGGCAGCACTTGTCGGCGTGATGTTCATGGTCGTGATCGGAACCTTCGAATGGGCTTCGCTGAAGATGTTCCGACGGATGCCGACCAGCGACGTGTTGGTGATGATCTTGGTTGCCGGCTACACGGTCGTCATGCACGACTTGGCTTCGGCCGTCATCTTGGGTGTCATCGTTTCGGCCTTGGTCTTTGCTTGGCAGCACGCCACTCACATGGGTGCCGACGTGAAGCACAACGAATTCGGCAGCAAGATCTACCAACTGCACGGGCCTCTGTTCTTTGCATCGGTTCAGTCGTTCAAGGACATGTTTGATGTCGCCAACGACCCCGACGATGTAGTGATCGATTTCTATTACACGCGTGTCTACGATCAATCGGGTCTTGAAGCCGTCAATGGATTGGCTGAAAAGTACGAGGCGGCCGGCAAGCGATTGCACCTGACGCACCTCAGCAAAGAGTGTCGCGACCTGTTGGACAAAGCCGGCGACTTGGTCGAGGTCAACGTTTCCGAAGACCCGCACTACCACATCGCCAGCGACCGTTTGGCTTAGAATGTGACTATCCGTGCATGACGCGGGCTCGGTCGATCAAGGCCGGTTCCGACGATCGCACGCGTATCACGCCCCCCCCCGTCTTCCTACTGCGATACCGTGCATGTCCCGCTTGAACGTACTTTACGAAGACAACCACTTGCTGGTGGTGGATAAGCCAGCGGGGATCGCGACGATGGGGGCCGAAGCGGGGCTGCCGACGGTCCACGCAATGGCGTGCGACTATTTGCGAGTCAAATACAAGAAGCCCGGCAAGGTGTTTGTCGGCGTTGTTAGCAGACTGGATTCGATGACCACCGGCGCCCTGGTGCTGGCTAGAACCAGCAAAGCGGCGTCGCGATTGACCCCGCAATTCGCCGACAAGGTCGGTCAGGGTGCGGTCAAAATCTATCTGGCGGTCGTCGAAGGCGACTTTCGATCCGAAGCCGGATCGCCCGACGAAGGCGTTCTGGTCGATCATGTTCGCAAAGACGACGCGGCCAAACGCATGCGAGTGGTCGTCGGTGGACCCGACGCGCTGGAAGCATCTTTGCAGTTTCTTGTCCTGGGCCGGACGGAAAACGCGACGGTGATCGCCGTCCAATTGATTAGCGGCCGGAAACACCAAATTCGAGTCCAATTTGCCGATCGCGGGCACCCCGTGCTCGGGGACAATAAATACGGTTCGCGGCGGCAATTTGACGGTGCATTCGTTCGCGGTCAGCCCAAAGGGGTTGCTCTGCACAGTTGGCGGCTTCAAATTGTTCATCCGACCCTCCGTGATCCGATGGAGTTCGTTGCGGACATTCCCTCGTCTTGGAGCGAATGGGCACCGATCATTGGAAAGCCATCGTCGGCGTGGAAACGCGTCGCACGGGCATTTGAGATTCCGCCGATGATCAAGCCCGGCGGTTCCTCGTAAGACCCAATCGGAGTGCCGCAGCAACACCCGCTGCCCAGCCGTCCTTTTTGTGGAATCGATTGATCGTGAACGATTCGACTGCCCAGCCGCCCGCAGATCCGACGAATCCACAGCGTTATCTACCGCGTCGAATCGTTTCGGGCGGGCAAACCGGAGTCGACCGCGCTGGCTTGGACGTGGCGATTGCATTGGGGATCCAGCATGGCGGATGGTGCCCTCGCGGACGCGTGGCCGAGGATGGGACGGTGCCCAGCCGATACGATCTGGTCGAACACACATCGTCCCGCTATCCGCCGCGGACAGCCCAGAATGTCATCGACAGCGACGCCACGTTGATCATCTACGAACGTCGACTCAAGGGCGGCACTCTGCTGACCCAGCGGATTTGCAAGCGGCAACACAAGCCTCACTTTGTGATCCGATTGGATGCCGATTCGTTGGCCCCAGCCAAAGCATGGCTGCAGCACCAGCGGCCCGATGTGCTGAACGTCGCCGGTTCTCGCGACACAACGGCCCCCGGTATCTACGACCGCGCGATGAAGGCGCTGTTCGAATTGTTGGACAGCGGATCGTGAAACGAAATCCCACCAGACCATGCCCACCTGTTTGCCACCATCGTGTGCAAAGGAAGTAAAGCAGGTAGGCAGAAGTGTTTCCGTTGATTCGCCGGTTGCCAATTCAGCCCCCTCTCCCCCGGTTTCATCCAAGTTCGACTTGGATGGAATTGGTGGTGAGGGGGGGGATGCTTGGTGTGGGGGATTGCCGGATCCGCGTCGCTGCGCTCCTTGATCCGGCCTACATCGGCTCCGCACGCTGGTCCCTTTTTTAGCCCCCTCTCCCCCGATTTCATCCAAGTTCGACTTGGATGGGATTGGGGGAGAGGGTTGGGGTGAGGGGGGCGATGCATGGCGTGGGGGATTGCCGGATCCGCGTCGCTGCGCTCCTTGATCCGGCCTACATCGGCTCCGCACGCTGGTCCCTTTTTTAGCCCCCTCTCCCCCGGTTTCATCCAAGTTCGACTTGGATGGAATGGGGGGAGAGGGTTGGGGTGAGGGGCAACGCCGTTAAGGAAATTTTTCATGCTGCATTTGAGAGGTCCAGTGCAGCTTTGGCAAGCTTCTGTTGCTCTGCGGTGGCGAGTTCAATTGTGGGTGGGCCGGTCCGGGGTTCCTCTTTTCGGCGTGGGTAGTTGCGACTTTTCTTTTTACTTGCGCGGTCGTATGTATCCGTCAACGCACCGGCCAAGAGACTCCGAAGCGATTCGCCCCGCGCGGGTATCTCGTTGGGGCAGTGCAGGATGTTTTGCAATATTCGTAACACCATCGCGACGCTCGTTTGAGCCGCCGGTTCGATCCGATCGATTTGTTCGCGAAGCGCCAGTAACTGCGCCATCCAAAGACCGACAAGCGACCAGGTTAACTCGTGCTCGACGACATCCGGCGTTCGCCCGAGCAGTTTCGAACGACCGTAAGTTTGCTTTAAGGATCGGAATTGCACTTCGATTCCCCAGCGTTTTCGATAAATTTCCCCAGCACGCGAATCACTTAACTTGCGTAAGTTCAATTCGTTGGTGACGAGATAGACTTCGCCACGTCCGTCGTGAAAGCGAAGTAGCCGAAGGACCAACGGCGGCTGCTTGCGTTGCTGTTTTTCTTTCGGCCAGCAGTACACGATGCCATCACGTTCGCGAACCCGTCCAAGTTGCTTCAGGAAGCGACAATTGCTTCCGACACGCGTCAGGAAGTGATGGCCGTGGCTGTCGATCGCGTTCCAAAAGTCGTAGCCGACGAAACCAGCATCACCGCAGATGAGCGTGTTTTTCGGTAGGTCTAAAGCATTCAGCATTTCCAACAGATGGGCTCGTTCGCTGGAATAACTCGGTCCGATTTTCCATGCCCATGGCAATCGCTGTCCGACATGCCACAGTAGCGTGAGCCAGACTTGAGGACCGACGGGCTGCGGATTGTAGTTCTTCTTTTTGCTCACCGGTTTTCGTTTGTTGGCGTGTCGACCACGCTTGTTCTTCTTCTTGTTCTTCTTCGATCCCCTTTTGTTCTTTGGCTTGCAGAACCGCTTCTCGTTGGCCAGGGTTCGGCAAGCATCCAAGCGGGAACCGTCGACGGCCAACACCAACCAAATCCCGATGCGAAAACTTGCTTGATCTGTCTTCTCCATCAAATGATGCATTCGTTGGACCAGTGGCGGAAGGATTTGCTCGGTGTACTTCTGCAGTGCAGTGATCAGCGTCTGATACGAATGAATCCCGGTCGTACCGAATAAGCTCTCGACACTTTTGATCGCGTCTTTGGTGGATTCGACGAGCAATGATTGACTACTCCAAACCCATAGAATTGCGACCTGCATCAAGTGAGTCGGCACCCAATTGGCATTGCCGTGAACACGAACCTTTGCGAATAATTGGTCGTTGGCGATCCAGCGAATCGCTTTGGCCAGCTGTTCACCTTGAGTCATTGATTGCTTCTGTTTCGAAGCAGCATCCTTGCCACTGTTACTCATAGCCAGGCTCCTTTTCTTTCGACGATGTAGTCGAGGATTTTGGGGGGAGCCTGGCTTATTTCATTTATGGCCCTCCAAAAGCTATCCTGGTTACCTAATTCACTCGAAAAATTTCCTTAACGGCGTTGGGTGAGGGGGGCGATACTTGGGCGGGTAAGTGAAGGAATTCTGGCGAATCCCACGACGGGTGCTTGGATCCCCGGCCGCTTGCGGCTAAACGACGAACGAAATCAACTCGCCACTCGTCACGGTTCTCACGTTCAACCGGGGGGGATCCCCAATGGTTCCTAGCCGTCGTTCTTTTCGATCGCCACGATCCGCTGCTGCGCCTCGCCCGCCCAGGGGCTATCGGGAGCCAGTTCCAAGAACCGTTTCCAGTGATGCTTGGATTCCACCGATCGTTCCAGTTGATCCAGTACCTGGGCCAAGTTGTAGTGCACGTCGGCATAGTCGGTATGCAGGGACAGGGCACCGCGGAACGCCGCAACCGCTAACTCGTACTGACCGGTTTCGGACAACACGTTTCCTAGGCTGGCACGTGCTTCGACGAAATCAGGATCGACTTCGATCGCGCTGTAATAACGCTCGCGAGCCGCCACCACTTCGCCCAACCGATACAGCAGTTCGCCAATCTGGAAACTGATATCCGCACGCGGCCCGTCGCGGGCGATGATGGCGTGACAGTAGTCGACGGCGGCCGCAAAGTCTCCGTCGTCCTCGGCAACAAACGCTGCCGCCAACAACGGGTCATTTAGCGCTTCGGTCGAATGGCGGAGCGAGTATTCGTCGGGGATGTCGGCCACGTCGGTGAAGATCGATATCGTCGCCGGTGGAAAGGTCAGGTCGTCGTCGTCATCATCGGCGTGATCCAGTGCATCGACGTCAAAGCTGGTCGATTCGTCATCATCATCGTCCAACGCATCAAAATCGAAACGCAATTGTCCGCCTGGTTCCAGCAAGCCTTCGCCCTGCCGCATCAGGACGTGTTTGCCTTCGACCAAAATCGATAGCTGATCCAGCGGTCGCTGGATATCGGGCAGCACTTCGACCCATTCGACCAATCGCTGTTCGATCGCTTGCGGGCTGGCACCCGACGCGATCCATGACGCCAATCGCCGCGCTGTGGCGACCTCTTGGAAATCGAAATACGGCAACCGATGCAATGTTTGTACTGGCGTGATCAGGCCGCGCCGCTGCCAGCGTCGGATCACGCGGACGGAAACTCCCAACAGATGAGCCAACATGGCGGGCGTGTAATAGCGACGGATCGCTTGTTCGATTTCGACCAGTCCCAGACGTTGCCACAGATCCGTTTCGTGCAGGATTTCTAACTGCCCCGATGCAGCCAATTCGCGAATCGAGTCACCGATCAATTCGGCCTCGGCCAGCGGGGATTCGTCCGCACCGACCACGACCCAGTCGATCGCATTGGCGTCTAGGTCGACGACGGCCGCGTCGTAGGACCGCAGCACATTCGTCGCCTCACGCTGATTCATGCCACCGAATCGACCCACCAGGGCGACTCGTTTCCCCGCAACGCTATCGGCCGGCGATCCGGCGTCGGCGACCAGTCCTAGCGTGACGGAGGCGTCCGCATCGCTGTCTTCCAGGTCGCTCTCTTCCAGGTCGTCTTCCTCGAACGCACGGACATTCGCGTCACCGTTTTCCGGGACGCTGGCTTTCAGCTGGACGTTGTCGCTGCCGCCGTCGCAAACCGCTTGATCGGGAATTGGATCCTCCGCCGCCACATCATCGGCAACTGCCGAAACGTCGGCCGGGTCTTGGCGATCAAAATCGTCGGTGTCTGGCGGAAACGTCAACGGGGCATTCCGAAGCAAACAAGGACAAGCGGAGGCCGAACGCGGCCGATCATCACCCATTATTCAGATTTGACGGTCCTGGGCGAGGCGTCGACGTAAAACCTGTCAAGTTTCGCACTCGTTGTCACCCAGAGAAATGTCGACCCGTCAATGAAAGTGCCAAAGTTGGCTCTAGGGTCGTCCTGCGGCTACAATCGTGTCTCCCAGGGGGCCCCCTCCCTGCGACGCACGCCGCGAATCGTACGCGGCATTTTTTCAGGGCATCGAATCGACTTTCAGTTTCGATTTCCGTGCCGATCCAACCCCCCAAGGTCACCATGAAGATCCGAGTCCTTTCCGTTCTGTGCATCGCAATGGCGATGGGCACGTTTTCGTTTGCCCAAGACGCTGCACCGACGAAAGTCGCTGATGACTCGGCCGTTGTCGCCGAAGATTCGCATTCGGCTGCGATCGAGAAGTTTCTTTCGGTCATGAAAATGGAAGAGACTACCCGCAAAACCATCGACCAAATGCTTGCCATGCAAGTTCAGCAGAACCCTCAAATGGGTGCGTTTACCGACGTGATGAAGTCGTTTCTGCAGAAGCACCTGGCTTTTGCCGTGATCAAGGGCGACCTGATCAAACTGTACCGAGACAACTTTACCGAAGCCGAGATCAAGGAATTGACCGCCTTCTACGAGACTCCTGTGGGACGCAAGGCAGCCGAGAAATTGCCGATGCTGGCCGCCGCAGGCGCTCAGATCGGTGGCCAACGCGTGCAAGCCAACATGGCTGAACTGCAAGCGGCGATGGCCAAGCGAGAAGCCGAGATGCGTGCGGCTTCTCAGGAAGCCGCCCAAGGAACCGCAGACCCGGCCAAGTAGTCCACGCCCCCGCTTGGACGAACTGACCGCAACCGTCATCTTCGCTGGCCCCTAAGTCGCCCGCCCCTAGGCCGCTGGCCCCTAAGTCGGCGGATCGACTTTCCCTTTCCTTTCCCCCACCGCAGTCCATGCTGGATACCCGCGCTGGACATTGCAGGTGCGGCACTGGACACTGGACTTGGGGGCACTGGCTGCCCCGCGCGGCCTGCGGCGTCAGGATCGCGGGGGGATGGGAGACGATAATTTTGCCCCAGCCTGTTTTGCAGTGCTGGGTTTCTTGCTGCGTCGTCCAAACGGACACGCCCATTTTCCAAAACGAACGCAATTGATGAACTTCCTACGCACCGTCCTTGTTGGTTTCTCGCTGATCGTGTCTTCCGCCGGTGTCCGACTATCGGCCGCCGATACACCGCCCAATATCGTGTTCGTGTTGTGCGATGATCATCGGTTTGATTGCTTCGGTGCTGCCGGGCATCCGTTTCTGGAAACGCCCCACATCGATTCGATCGCCAAAGATGGTGCGATGTTCACCAGCGCGTACGTCACGACTTCGCTGTGTTCTCCCAGTCGAGCATCCATATTGACGGGCCAGTATGCTCACAACCATCGAGTCGTCGATAACTACCACCCCGTCGACCCCGATTTGGTGTTCTTCCCCGAGCGGTTGCAGTCCGCCGGGTATCAAACGGCCTTCATCGGCAAATGGCACATGGGCGGGGAAGTCGACGACCCTCAACGCGGCTTTGACCATTGGATCTCGTTCAAGGGTCAGGGCACGTATTGGCCCGATGGACATGGGACGACTCGCGAAGTTCCCCAGACCACCTATGACGGGCTCAACATCAACGGTCGGCGAGTGCCCCAGAACGGGTATCTGACCGACGAACTGACCGACTATGCGATCGATTGGTTGCAGCAAACCGACACGTCGAAGCCATTCTTTCTGTACGTCAGTCACAAAGCGGTCCACGCCGACTTTGTACCGGCCGATCGACATCGGGGCCGTTATGACCAGCAGCCACTGCCGATCGATGTTCCCACCGTCGAGCAAATGGATGCTGGTAAGTTGCCGATGTGGGTTCGCAACCAACGCAACAGCCGCCATGGTGTCGACTTTGGATACAACCTGAAAGGATTTTCGCCCGCGGTTTACTATCGACGATACTGCGAATCATTGCTGGCGGTCGACGATAGCGTGGGACGACTTCGTGGCTATCTATCCGAGCATGGATTGGCCGACAACACATTGTTCGTTTACATGGGAGATAACGGTTTCCAGTTTGGCGACCATGGGTTGATCGACAAACGCGTCGCTTATGAAGCCAGTGCCAAGGTGCCCTTGCTGATGGCGGCTCCAGGCAAGATTCCGCCACAGACAGTCGTCGAAAGCGTTGTCGGAAACATCGACATCGCACCCACGATGTTGGAAGCCGCCGGGGCCAATCAGTTCAGCGACATCGACGGACAAAGCTTTTGGAAGACGGCTTGTCGATCAGATGACGCCGGGCCGGTTCGCCAGCATCTGTTGTACGAGTATTATTGGGAACGCAACTACCCGCATACGCCAACGTTGCATGCGATCATCGGTGGGCGTTGGAAGTACATTCGGTGCCACGGTCTGTGGGATCGTGATGAACTGTACGACTTGGAAAATGACCCGGGTGAGATGCGGAATCTGGTGGATGCACCGGAGCATGCCGAGCGAGTTCAAGAGTTGAACGATCAACTTTGGGAAATGATCCAGAGTTCTCAGGGCGACGAGATGCCGCTGTTGGAAGACCGCGGACCGCTATTTCCAAAGCGAGATCCAGCCAAGTCACCCCAGGCAATGTTCCCGCAAGAATATTTTCGCGACTAGACCATCCAACAACCGCAACGTACTTCGCCAGAAGTCCTTTTCTCCGGTGCCCGTGTGAAGGAAGGAAATTCTGGCGAATCCCACTACGAAAGCTTGGGTGATGACGGCAGCGACTTGGAGCGTGTGCCCAGCCAGACGATGATCAGGCCCGCGATTGCGATCGATGTGGCCACCGCGATCCAGGTTGGCGGCAGGTGCGTTTGGTTGTCAAAGTCGGCGCCCAGAAACTCCAGGCTTTCGTGGTAGTGCCCGACCAGTTCCAGCAGCCCGTTGTGAACGAAGTGCATCGCCATCCCGGGCAATACACTGCCACTTCGATATGCGATCCAGCCCAACACCAGCCCCAGCAGCGTCGACGGAATGAACCGTTCGATCAGCAGGGCATTTCCCGTCAAGACATGGAACAGTCCGAACAGCAGGCTGGTCAACAGGATCGTTTTCCAGGGCGAAAGAACTTTTCGCAGTGACGAGAATAAGAAGCCGCGGAAACACAGCTCTTCGATGATCGCTGGTGTCGCCGCTAATGTCGCCAACAATAGCCATGGCGGCACCAGTTTCCAAGCTTTCAAAACCTTTCGTGTCTGTGCGATTCGTTCTTCGCTTAGCCCGCCGATGCCAAACCACTCGGCCGCCACAAAGGCTTCGTGTGCGACGGCCCAGGCACCGAGTCCAATCACGATCGATCCGATGACGGCGACGATCGACGGCGCGAACAACCGGAATGTTGACTTGAATCGATTGCGTCCAAACCAAGCCGCTATCGTCGGCACCGAACCAAAGACCAAGATCAACGTCACGGCGCTCAACAGCATGCTGCGGATCTGCAATCCGGCTGCTTGCTGGTCCGTCAGGTCCGTTTCGCCTGACAACATGCCCGCTTTCACGCCGCCCAAGTACTGCATCAAAAGATTGGAAAGCACAAAGTAGATCGGGACCAACAACGCTAATACGAGCGCTGCCGATTGAGGACTCGGGACATCGGTCCATTTCGCTGGACGGCGGAACAGGGACGCGATCGATTGCTCGCTGGTCCGAGTCACCGCGTCGCTGCCGAACAGTCTTGCGGCGATCCCGAGCGCGGCGGCTGCGTAGGCGATCGTGCTGGCGACGGCTGCTGCGGCCGCGGCCGGTTGGACCGTACCGCCAAGGACTTCGCGAGCCAGCAGTACGATGTTGACCAACGGGGTAATCGCCAGCGGTCCGGCTAGCTCGACCCCCGGCATCAGCGACAACATCCCCGGCGTCAACGCCAGCAGCATCACCGGGATCAAGTAGGCCTGTGCTTCCTTGAACGACCTGGCAAAGCTAGTCAGCGATAGCAGGACGGCCGAAAAGAATCCGCTGAACAGAATCAATAGCCCCAGGATCTGTAGCACCGATATCCACGGGAACCCCGCTTCACCGCCGGTCAACAGCGGCATCAGTCCACCCAACCAAAGCGTGGTGAACATCGCCAACAGGTTGGCAAGGGCGGTCAGGAGCGCCACCGTCACGACCGCCACGTACTTGGCGATCAAGACATAGAATCGTGGCACAGGCGACGCCATCAACGCCTCCATCGTGCCGCGTTCGCGTTCGCCAGCGGTCAGGTCGATGGCTGGATAGACGGCGCCGGTGATCGTCATCAACACCAACACCAACGGCACAACGGTAGCCAGGATCGACGCCTGCTTGGCTTCGCCGATTTCTTCGATGACCAGTTTCAAAGGTGATCGATAGGGGCCTCTTTGGGGGGCGGCGATTTGTTCGGCATAGGCAAGTTTGAACCACTGCATCCGTTCAACCAGGATACGCCTCGCGTTCTCGCTGTTCGCGTCGCCTGCAAAGGAGGTCAGTTCGATGATGTCTTGGCCGTCTTCGGCAACCGACAAATCTGCTGCGATATCGACAATCCCCCGCTCCAGCGCTTCGATCGGCGTCATCGGAACGCCGTCAACGGTATCGCTGGTGTTGAAATACTGGAACGTGGCCAACGTGCCGCTACTGGACTTCAAAATCGCTTCGGGGGGCATCGCTGCTGGGCTGGTGATCAACGCATCGAGCCGATTGCCTGCTTCGTCCGACGCGACACTGATCTTGTAGGGCACTTGGGCGGCGGTGTCCGATGACAACAGAAACCGATTCAGCGCCATGCTTAGCAGCGGATACACCAACAGCGGCATCAGGCACAGCGTGACGATGGTACGTCGATCGCGGCTGGTCTCTTTCAGTTCTTTCTGGCACAAACGCCACAGCCGGCCGGTGCCGGTGGAATGCGGTTTCGACATCAAACGCTCCGCATCAATTCGACGAACATGTCCACCAAGTGGCGTTGGCCGGTCGCTTGACGCAGTTCGTCTAGCGTGCCGCTGTACCGCATCTGGCCGCGATGAAGCAGGCCGAAGCGGTCACAAAGACGTTCTGCTTCGTCCAATCGGTGCGTGCAAACGATCACTGCTTTACCCACTTCGCGGAGATGTTCGATGTATTCAAAGATCGTCTGAACGCCGACAACATCCAAACCGCGTGTCGGTTCGTCCAACAACATGACCGGCGGGTCATGGATCAAACCGCGAACCAGGGTGACGCGTTGGCGTTGACCGGTGCTAAGGGTTCCGGCGCGGCGTTCCAGCAGCGAATCGATGCCCAACAGCCGCGAAAGCTTTTCGCAGCGGTCGGCCGCGACGTCGGGCTCCACCGCGTACAGGTCGGCAAAGTACAACAGCATCTCGCGAACCGAAAGCCAGGGGTACACACCGTCGCTGGCCGAAACGAATCCCAACCGGGCTTTCACCCCGATCGGATCGTCGGCCGTTCGCACGCCGTCGACCTCTGCATACCCTTCGTCGGGTTGCAGCAGCCCCAGGATCATTCGCAGGGTCGTCGTCTTCCCAGCCCCGTTGGGCCCCAGCAAACCAAACACCTCGCCAGGACGAATTTGGAACGACAAATGATCGACCGCTCGCAGCTCACTGTCGTCTAGCGAGAACGATTTGGTCAGCGACTCGACGACAAGCATGCGTGAACTTCGTTCCGAAAAGACGTAAAGAGAAGGTGCCCGCAGGACTTCGCCGACCAAGCAGACGAATTCGTCGCCGGCCACTGCGGCGGCATCGGATGCGCCTGATGCACGTGCCGGAGGTGGGTGCATGTGCCGGACGTCGGGTCCATACGTTGCTCGATCATATCCAGTTCGGACTATTTGCGGGCCGTCACACCCCGGCACGGGGCCCGTTTTACGGGTTCCGACAATGGAATGTGAGCGGTCCGACGTGTGAACGCTAGTCGATCAACTTGGGAAACTTTTCACTCGCCGACCGACTTTCCGCGATTCCGGTCTACGCCTGCGCTCGCTAAAGCGTCATAATGACGGTGATATGCCCATTCACGCGACGAGCTTAACCCCATGACAGTGTGCTTTTGCGATTTCCATCCGCTGCGTCACCCCGTGACACGTTTCACTTCGCTGGTATTGGCGGCAGCGATATCCACGTTTGCATCCGTTGGGCACGCCCAAGAGGTTGTGATCGAAGAATCGGTCACGACCGCTCAGGATTCGACGCCCGCAGAGGAATCGGACGCGAGCGGCGACCAGACAGCGGCCGCAGAGAAACAGGACGCGAGTGCCAAGTCGACACCTGCCACGACCGCGTCGCCGGACAAGTCGACCGCTGGTCAAAGTGAATTGGACGAAGCGATCATCAAACGGATCGACGCCGAGTCGAACGACGAACTGGAAGCTGTGGGAGCTCTGCTGGAATCGGCCCTCAAGAAAGGCCTGGACGAAGAAAATTCCTCGTTCGCCAAACAGATGCTCGGTTCGGTTCTGTTCCAGCGTGCCCAAGGGCTAGCCCAGCTGATCGTCCAGAACAACGGTCGCCGTCGGATGGAAGTCCGCGAGGAAGCGATTTTGGTGCTGAAGCAAGCCGTTGACTATGACCCGACTTTGGTCGAAGCCTACCTGCTGATCGCTCGCCTGAACCTGTTGCCCGGCGGAAGTCGCGAAGAGATCACCGAGGCCACGTCCAAGGCGATCGAGCTGTTGGACGACAATCCACGCGAAAAGAGTGCGGCACTGGTGCTGCGAGCCCTGACCCAGCAGTCGAACGAAGACAAGTTGGCTGACCTGGACGCTGCTGTGGAAGCGGATTCGGACAACAACGAGGCTCGCCAAGCACGCGCGGCGATGAATCTGCAGACCGGCGACGTCGAAGGCGCGATGGAAGATTTGGAAAGCATCCTGACCAAGGATCCGACCAACCAAGCGATCGCCGGAGCCGCTGTCCAAAAGCTGGTCGAATTGGAACGGCTGGACGAAGCGATGAAACTGATCACCAAAATGTTGGCGGCCAAACCGAGCGAAGGGATGTACCGGATGCGAGCGATCTTGCATCGGGCGAACGACGATAGTGACGAAGCGATGGCGGATCTAAACAAGGCCGTCGCGCTCGCTCCCCGCGATCCATTGACGCTGTTGCAGCGAGCCGCCCTGGCGCTGGATCGTAAAGACGTCAAATCGGCCAAAGCCGACTTTGCAGCCGCGCTGCAAATCGAACCACGAATCACCATGGCGGACGAGGCGATTGAACTTCGGTTGCAAATTGCTGCGTTCGAAAATCGGATGGCGGACGCGATCAACGATGCCCAGTTGTTGGTCGACAAGGATCCATCAAATCTGTTCCGTCGACTGCGCTTGGCAAGCCTGTACACGATGGATAAACGGCCTCGCAAGGCAATCGACATCCTTAGCAGCATCCTGCAAGATGATCCGACCAACGTCGCTGTGCTGCGGACGCGTGGCGACGCCTTGCTAAGCGTCGGGGATCACTCCAGCGCGATCGATGACTACGAAAAATCAATTGAATCGATCGGAAACATCGACGTCGCCGAAGTCGGTGACCAAGTCAAAGCCGAGGCATCCGGGATCTACAACAACCTGGCATGGGTGATGGCGACATCGCCCAACGAATCGGTCCGAAACGGCAAGCGAGCGGTCGAGTTGGCGGAGATGTCAGCCGAATTGACCGAGTACAAAGAGGCTCACATCTTGAGCACCCTGGCAGCAGCCTACGCGGAAATCGGCGATTTCGAAGCGGCCAAGAAATGGAGCAAGAAAGCAGTCGAGTTGGCGACCGAAGACGAGCATGTCGAACTGGAACAGCTTCAAAACGAATTGAAGACGTACCAGGATGGAAAGCCTTGGCGTGAAAAGCAAGAAACCGAAGAGAACGAAGTGCCGATCCTGTCACCCGACGACCTGATCGATACCTGAGACTTCGGTTCGGACAGCAGACCATAACCGCGTGCCCACCCAGGCCGCGCGTTTAAACCGGTCACGTTCAACCCATCCCACCCCGTTTAACCGCGTGCCCACCGGGCCGCGCGTTTGCACCGGTCACGTTCAACCCACCGCACCCCGTTTAACCGCGTGCCCACCGGGCCGCGCGTTTTCAGCGGTCACGTTCAACCCATCCCACCCCGTTTAACCGCGTGCCCATCGGGCCGCGCGTTTCCAGCGGTCACGTGGGGCGTTGCCCCTCTTTATCCTACACATCTTTCTTGAGACACTCCGTCCCTGACATTTCTTCAAGGGACGGAGATGATTCGATGTGTCCAGGATGGATTGAGGAAGAGACTCGGACTTTGGACCTGGGTGACAAGCGTCGAAGTAAACGCTTCAGGCGAATTCTTGAGCAGTTCGATCAGGTAGCGCCCTCGACACCGGCGGCGTGCGGAGAAGTTGCAGACCTCACTGCCACTTACCGGCTTTTCAACACCCCCAGTGTGAACTGGATGGCAATTCTGCAGCCCCATAATCAAGCCACGATGGAGCGGTCAGCCAAGTACGATGTCGTCGTGCTGGCACAGGACACCACCGTTTGCGATCTCACTAAACCTTCGCGTCAAGTCGTCGGTGCCGGGCCTCTGGAGGACGTAAAAAAGCGGGGATTCTTTCTGCATCCGCTTTATGCCGTCACTCTCGATGGTCTCGTCTTGGGTTGCGTTGACCAACTTATCTGGACACGTGACTCGATTCGCCAAAACGTGGGCAAAGCTCAACGCGATCGCGAGATCAGGACCATGGCGTTTGAAGAAAAGGAAAGCGCTCGTTGGCTTGAACTGATGCAAAGCGGCGAACAGATCGCTCTGGCAAACCCTCAAACTCATTACATCGGCGTCTCGGACAGCGAATCAGACATCTACGAGTTGCTCATCCAGAACAATGATCTGGCCGAAAACTATGATTTCGTTATCCGCGGATGTCAGGATCGGCGAGTCTATCTTGGCTCTGCTGAACAACCCAAGGTGCTGAGCGAGGCGATTGCCGAAGTCCCTTTTTCGCACGAATTTGAAGTCAGTGTTTCGCCACGAAAGTCGTTAATTAGCGGTGAAAGCCGCAAACGCCGAAGCAACCGCGACGGCCGCACGGCAACGATCTCGGTTCGTGCGAAGACGGTTCAAGTGCATGGCCCGCAGCGTCCCGGCGGAAAGGTTGCTCGCGTGGAGCTTCAAGTTGTCGAAGCGGTTGAGCTTGATCCTCCGGTGGGGTGCGAGCCGATCCACTGGGTACTCTTTACTTCACTCGCGGTGACCAGTTTGGCTCAGATCGAGCTAGTTTTATCAGCATACTGCAGGCGCTGGGACATCGAGGTTTTTTTCAAGACGCTCAAGAGCGGGATGAGGATAGAGAAGCTGAAGTATCAAAGTATTGACGCATATTTGAACGCTGTGGCCGCCTTGATGATCACGGCATTCCGAGTCGAGCAACTTAAAAGCGCTTCGCGTGTCACTCCGGAGGCAAGCTGCGGGGCGATCTACGATGCGACGTTTTGGCAAGCGGTGATGACGGTCGTTGAAGGCGGTGTTTTGCACAGCGATACCCCACCGACGCTGAAAGATTTTTGTCGAGTGATTGCCAAACTAGGTGGCTACGTAGACCAACACGGGCAAGGACCTCCAGGCTCGACGACCATCTGGCGTGGTCTGCTCAAAGCCCATGCCTACCACGAAGCCTATTTGGCAATCAAAGGCTTAAAATAGATGTGTAGGATAAAGAGGGCGTTGCCCACACGGCTAAACGAGAGCCAAGTCGCGGACCCATTCGATCCGCCTCACTGCACCATCGTTTAACCGCGTGCCCATCGGGCCGCGCGTTTTCAGCGGTCACGTGGGGCGTTGCCCACACGGCTAAACGAGAACCAAGTCGCGGACCCATTCGATCCGCCCCACTGCACCTCGTTTAACCGCGTGCCCATCGAGACTGTGAATAATTGGCCGGTTGTGGCTTGACGCCGTGTTTTTGAAGTGGTTTTTCAAAAATTTTGGATTGCCGGTCGTCGTCAAAGTTTCAGGTTGAAGCTTCGGTGGTTCTTTTGTCTTGGTGGATCGCTTTGAAGCTTCGTTGGACGCGATGCGTCCAACGATTGGAGACCGGAGGCCAACCTCAAGGCGTCGCAGTACAGGATTGCCTCATCAGTGTTTGTAAAAATCCTAGGTTGTTCAATCGATTGAAGTTGTTCACCAGCACGTGCCAAAGCGTTTGGGCCATTGCTTTCTTCTGGCCACGAACCCGGAACTGATGAAGACCGCGATTACGACATTCCGCGTTGGGAAATTCAGCTATCGATGGACGTCGTCTCAACATCTCCTGCGCCTCGGGTGTCCCCATCCTCTTTCGATACCTCGCCATCGCGTCGCTATCGCCCGGCTTGCTCGCATGGGGATCCTTGCCGTTAGCGACTTGTCTTTTGATGTCCTTCAGTGGACCGTAAACCTCCGTCCCCGCAGCGTCCATCGCTTCGATATCGCTCGCTTTGGTGAACCCGCCGTCGACCAAGTAGTGTGCCGGCGTCACCCCATAGGTGCGGCAGATCGACTCGTACATCGGAAGCATCTCACCTTGATCGCTGCCCTGATTGTCAACGCTCACGCCGACGACAATTCGAGAGTCGCCGTCGCTGGCGAATTGGACGTTATAGGCGGGGCGAAAACCGCCGTCTCCCATCTTCATCCGCGCCGCTTCGGGGTCCGTTGTGGAGGCTCGTGGGGTCGACTTGCTTTTGCGTGATCGTTTCTCTTTACGACGTCGCTCAAGTTCTTTGAGGTTCTCTTGAGCCGCCTTGATACGCTCGAGTCGTTCGTCGGCAGCACGCTTGCGGGCGGCCTGTTCGGCCCGAGTTGCCGCGGCAGCTTCCTCGTCGGATCGCTCGGCGAGTTCCTTTACATAGTCTTCGGCAACCTCTTGCATCTGTTGGAGCGTCGATTCGGACCGAAACGAACTGCTGCCGGCCGAGGCACGCACCCGCATGCCATCCTGCCCGATGGTATCCAACGTGATCAGTTTTTCGCTCAGCAGCACGGCGATCGAGTCGCTAAGCAACTTCTCGAGATACTCGGCGTTGCCGCTGCGAAAGTCGCTCAGGGTGTGATGATTAACCGTGACATCGCCGCAGATCCACAGGTAGTGGAAGTCGCGGGTGGTCAAATCGCTCAAACGGCGGGCGCTACTGATCCCTTCGAGCGTTGCGTAGAACCACAGGGCGAAGAGGATTCGCGGATCGATCGGGGTGCGACCACGACCATCTACTTTCGATTTAATCTTCTCGTAAAGCGGTCCGAGGTCGAGCGATTCGCAGTACTGCCATACCAAACGAACGCGGTGCTCGCGGGCCACCATCTGGTCAAGCGAATAGAACCGCATCTCAACTTGGCTGCGTTCGGGGCGGTGGGTGCGAGCGGAACCACGCTGCTGAGCATCGGTTGGAATTTTCATGCAAATAATTTAGCCCCATGCAGAAATCCAACAAGCCAAAACTCAATTATTCACAGCCTCATCGGGCCGCGCGTTTTCAGCGGTCACGTGGGGCGTTGCCCACACGGCTAAACGAGAGCCAAGTCGCGGACCCATTCGATCCGCCCCACTGCACCCCGTTTAACCGCGTGCCCACCGGGCCGCGCGTTTTCAGCGGTCACGTGGGGCGTTGCCCACACGGCTAAACGAGAGCCAAGTCGCAGACCCATTCGATCCGCCCCACTGCACCATCGTTTAACCGCGTGCCCACCGGGCCGTGCGTTTTCAGCGATCACGTGGGGCGTTGCCCACACGGCTAAACGAGAGCCAAGCCGCGGACCCATTCGATCCGCCCCACTGCACCATCGTTTAACCGCGTGCCCATCGGGCCGCGCGTTTTAAGCGATCACGTGGGGCGTTGCCCACACGGCTAAACGAGAGCCAAGCCGCAGACCCATTCGATCCGCCCCACTGCACCTCGTTTAACCGCGTGCCCACCGGGCCGCGCGTTTCCAGCGATCACGTGGGGCGTTGCCCACACGGCTAAACGAGAGCCAAGCCGCGGCCCCATTCGATCCGCATCGCTGCACCTCGTTTAACCGCGTGCCCATCGAGACTGTGAATAATTGGCCGGTTGTGGCTTGACGCCGTGTTTTTGAAGTGGTTTTTCAAAAATTTTGGATTGCCGGTCGTCGTCAAAGTTTCAGGTTGAAGCTTCGGTGGTTCTTTTGTCTTGGTGGATCGCTTTGAAGCTTCGTTGGACGCGATGCGTCCAACGATTGGAGGCCGGAGGCCAACCTCAAGGCGTCGCAGTACAGGATTGCCTCATCAGTGTTTGTAAAAATCCTAGGTTGTTCAATCGATTGAAGTTGTTCACCAGCACGTGCCAAAGCGTTTGGGCCATTGCTTTCTTCTGGCCACGAACCCGGAACTGATGAAGACCGCGATTACGACATTCCGCGTTGGGAAATTCAGCTATCGATGGACGTCGTCTCAACATCTCCTGCGCCTCGGGTGTCCCCATCCTCTTTCGATACCTCGCCATCGCGTCGCTATCGCCCGGCTTGCTCGCATGGGGATCCTTGCCGTTAGCGACTTGTCTTTTGATGTCCTTCAGTGGACCGTAAACCTCCGTCCCCGCAGCGTCCATCGCTTCGATATCGCTCGCTTTGGTGAACCCGCCGTCGACCAAGTAGTGTGCCGGCGTCACCCCATAGGTGCGGCAGATCGACTCGTACATCGGAAGCATCTCACCTTGATCGCTGCCCTGATTGTCAACGCTCACGCCGACGACAATTCGAGAGTCGCCGTCGCTGGCGAATTGGACGTTATAGGCGGGGCGAAAACCGCCGTCTCCCATCTTCATCCGCGCCGCTTCGGGGTCCGTTGTGGAGGCTCGTGGGGTCGACTTGCTTTTGCGTGATCGTTTCTCTTTACGACGTCGCTCAAGTTCTTTGAGGTTCTCTTGAGCCGCCTTGATACGCTCGAGTCGTTCGTCGGCAGCACGCTTGCGGGCGGCCTGTTCGGCCCGAGTTGCCGCGGCAGCTTCCTCGTCGGATCGCTCGGCGAGTTCCTTTACATAGTCTTCGGCAACCTCTTGCATCTGTTGGAGCGTCGATTCGGACCGAAACGAACTGCTGCCGGCCGAGGCACGCACCCGCATGCCATCCTGCCCGATGGTATCCAACGTGATCAGTTTTTCGCTCAGCAGCACGGCGATCGAGTCGCTAAGCAACTTCTCGAGATACTCGGCGTTGCCGCTGCGAAAGTCGCTCAGGGTGTGATGATTAACCGTGACATCGCCGCAGATCCACAGGTAGTGGAAGTCGCGGGTGGTCAAATCGCTCAAACGGCGGGCGCTACTGATCCCTTCGAGCGTTGCGTAGAACCACAGGGCGAAGAGGATTCGCGGATCGATCGGGGTACGACCACGACCATCTACTTTCGATTTGATCTTCTCGTAAAGCGGTCCGAGGTCGAGCGATTCGCAGTACTGCCATACCAAACGAACGCGGTGCTCGCGGGCCACCATCTGGTCGAGCGAATAGAACCGCATCTCAACTTGGCTGCGTTCGGGGCGGTGGGTGCGAGCGGAACCACGCTGCTGAGCATCGGTTGGAATTTTCATGCAAATAATTTAGCCCCATGTAGAAATCCAACAAGCCAAAACTCAATTATTCACAGCCTCATCGGGCCGCGCGTTTTTAGCGGTCACGTGGGGCGTTGCCCACACGGCTAAACGAGAACCAAGTCGCGGACCCATTCGGTTCAACCCATCCCACCTCGTTCTACCGATCACGTGGGACATTGCCCACACGGCTAAACGACCGTCGACCTGCCCAGTCGGCCGGGCCGACTACAGGTATTCGCGTTTCTTGACCAAGCCGGGCATCGGGACGCTGTGCTTGCCCTCGGCGTTCGGCATCAGCGGTGAATCGCTGTCCATGGTCAGCTTGTCGATCTCCGGTGCGAATTCATGTTTGTGTTCCATGAAGTTCGCCAACGTGATCTCCTGTCCGGTGTGGGCGGCCATGCGTCCCATCGATGTGACGGCACTGGCCATCACGCCGCGTTCAACCTCGTTGTAAGGTCGGTCTTGGCGGATCGCGTCGATCAGGTCGACCCATTCAAGGTCGTACGGGTTCGGTTCGGGCTGCGGGAACGCCCAGGTCATCTTGTCCTTGCTCATCGCTTGGTCGGTGAACAGTTTGCTCTTGGCCGGGGTGTGGGAAGCAGCCGAAATGACCGCGGATCCTTTCGTTCCATGTGCGAAACTGGCGAACTCGTTTTTGCAGCCTGGGATCGTGCGTCCGTCGACGAATAGTTTGGCACCGTCGGCAAACGTGTACTCGATCGCATAGGTGTCAAAGTTTTGGTCGATGTGGTCGCCCCGGTAATGGCGTCCGCCGATTGCGATTGCCTTTTCGGGCCAAGCGTTTTTCATCCAGCAGGATTCGTCGATGTTGTGAATCAAGAAGTCGCTGACCGCTCCGCCGCTGAGCCACAGGAAGCCGTGGAAGTTTTTGATCTGATGGAACAGCGGTGACATCGATCCGTCGTTAGGCATCACTGCGGCCGAGGCGGTGGGGCCGGCCATTCGGTAAGCGCGAAGCATCGTCAGGTCGCCAATTTCGCCGCTTTGGATACGATCAAATAGCTCTTGGCGGCCTCGGCAGTGTCGGCACATCAGGCCGACGCCAACCTTCAAATTCTTGTCGACCGCCTGCTTGTTGATGTCCAGCATCCGCTTCGAAGTGGGAGCGTCAATCGTGACCGGTTTTTCCATGAACACGTTCAGCCCACGCTCGATCGCATAGCTGTAGTGGACCCAGCGGAATCCAGGTGGGGTCGCCAGGATAACGACGTCGCCAGGCTTCAACACATCCATCGCTTTTCGGTAAGCGTCAAATCCGATGAACTGACGTTCGGCCGGACAGTCCACTTTGGATCCGACTTTGTTGTGCCCGGAAAGGGCGGCGTGAGTGCTGTTGAGATTCTTTTCGAAAACGTCCGCGATCGCGACCAGTTGGATCGGGCCGTTGTCGACCGACAGGGCGTTCAGTGCGGCGCCCGTCCCACGTCCACCGCATCCCACCAGGGCAATGCGGATCGTGTTGTCTTCGGCCGCGTGAACGTTCTTGGGCGCAGCGGTTGAAATTAGAGTCGTGGCGGCAGCAACTTTCCCGGACGTCTTCAGGAAATCGCGTCGAGTATTCGGAGTGGTCATGCAAATCAGCTCGTCTGTAGGTAGGAAGATGGGGAGGGAACGGATGGAGGTTTCAGGGGGGGGAAACGTTTTGTCAGTCAACCGAATCGGCTAGGTCGGGATCACTCGTCGACCTGTTTCGGTTCGCATTTGTCCCATTTGGTGGAACGTTGTTCGGCGGTGGGTTCGGTCATGGGGCGGACGACCCGAAATCCGACGCCCAACGCGTCGGTGTGGTACCAAATGCTGCGGGGCAATTGAGGGTCTTGGTCTTTCCATTCGCCGCTGGATCCTTCGCGAGCGGCGCTTCGCAGCATATCGGGATCATCGTCCCATCCGCCGCCGCGAACGACTCGCGGATACAGCGTCTTGGGGACATTCAGCGGATCGGTGGATTTGGCGTGATCGGCGTAAAAGGCCGGGTCGTATTGATCCAGCACCCACTCGGCAACGTTCCCGTGCATATCGTGAAGGCCCCACGGGTTCGGTTTCTTCTGGCCGACTTCGTGGTAAGCGTCATCGCTGTTGTCGAAGTACCAGGCATAGTCATCCAGGTCGGAAGGATCTTCGCCAAACGAATAGGCCGTCGTGGTGCCGGCGCGTGCGGCGTATTCCCATTCGGCTTCGGTGGGCAGGCGGTAGTAATGTCCGGTCTTGGCCGATAGCCATTCACAGAACGTGCGAGCGGCATGTTGGGTCATGCAGATCGCCGGGTACTCGCCTTTCCCCATCCCAAAACTCATGTCGGTGTACGGTTCGGTCGGCTTAGAAACTCCGTCGACCAAGGCATCTCGGTCGGTGGGTTTGATGGACAGCATCTGCCGCCGCATTTGATCCAACTGCTCGCTCCAAACGTCATACTGATCCCAGGTCACTTCGAACTTGCCCATCCAGAATGGCGAAATGGTGACATCTGCTTGCGGGCCTTCGTCGTCCTTACGTTCTTCTTCGTCGGCCGGTGATCCCATCCGAAACGTTCCGCCAGGGATGGGGACCATTTCCAGCTCGACTTCGGTATGTTCGATCGCCTCGGTATAGGGTTTCATCGGTTGGGGGGAGTCAGCCAAAACAACCGGCGCCAGGGTAGCGGCAGCCAGGAACGTTAGCCGACAGACAGCGTAGGGGGGCGTCACAAATAGGTCTTTCAAGCAGAGTGGTTGACGCCGGGCAAATTCGAATCGAGCCTGCCCTGCGTTGATTCAATGGGAACGAACCAGCGTCGAGTGGATGCAAATGCAAAAATTTCAGCTTTGCATTTTATCAGCTCCGAGCGACCGTTGGGGCGATCGCCAGCAAAGCTGGCCGCTAAGCCAATAAATCAGCGATCGGGTCTCCGTCACCGCCGATTTTGAACGGGCGTCCATTGGGGGCAAAGCGTTCTTCGGTCAACGGCATGCCCGCCGCGGCCGCGATTGTTTTGTTGAATTCAGACACCGAAACCTGATCTTTGACGACCGAAAAACCCTGTTTGTCGGACGCGCCGTAAACCTGGCCGCCCTTGATTCCGGCTCCGATCAAGAGGCTGCTGAATGCACCGGGATGGTGGTCGCGGCCGGCGTTGGCATTCATTTTGGGCGTGCGGCCGAATTCGGTGGTCAGCACGACCAGCGTTTCGTCTAGCAGACCTTTGGAGTGGAGGTCTCGCAACAGGGATCCCAATGCGTTGTCCAGCTGAGACGCTTTGGTGCGAAAGGAATCGTAAAGGTTCTGGTGCATGTCCCACCCGCCCGAGTTGATTTCGACGAACCTGGCTCCGCTTTGGACCAATCGACGTGCCAGCAGACAGGCTTGTCCGGTGGCATTCTTGCCGTACGCCTCTTTGACTTTCTCGGGTTCTTCTTTGATGTCGAACACCTTCAAGTGCTCGCTGCCCATCAATCGCCTGGCTTCGACATACAGCTTGTTGTAGGCATCGACATCTTGGTTGGACCGACTCTTTTGGAACGCTTCGTCAAAGCGAGTGGCCAAAGCCAACCGCCGTCCAAACATTTCGGGCGGCAAGTAGCTGGGCAGTTGCGTATTTTGGAGTCCCGCAGATGGGTTGGGGATCGGAACCGGAGAATGTTCAGCCTCTAAGAAACCGGCACCGGGATGTCGGTCGCTGCCGCCGATGATGTAATTGCCGGGCAGGGCTTGGTTCATTCGTCCCTGTTCGGCCACCATCCAGGCGCCCATGCCGGGGTGCTGGATGCTGTTGATCTTTTTGTAGGCCGTTCGCATCAAGTAACAACCCTGTTCATGAGCACCCGTTTCGGTGGTCAGGGAACGGAGGACCGCAATCGCACCGGCCAAGTAGGACAGTTTGGGGAACTGGTCACCGAACATCATCCCGGGGACTCGCGTTTGGATCGGCTTGGTCTCGCCCGCCTCTTCCACACCGACTTTGGGGTCAAAGGAATCCAGGTGGCTCATCGCTCCGTTCATGAACAGATAGATGACGTGCTTGGCTTTGCCGGATTTGGCAGAGGCCGCTTCGGCTTGCCCGAACAGAGCACCCGATCCGACTGCACCGGCGAACGAAACGCCCAGCGTCTGTTTGGCCACCGCTTTCATGAAATCGCGACGCGCTTCGGTGCTGAATTCAGGTCGTGACATGGTTTGATGCTAAGAAGTGGAGGAGAGCGATCGACAGGGCGATTGGCTGGGAAGGTCGTGGAGTGCCGAGCGAGGATCGGTGTTACTGGATGAACAAAAATTCGCGTGTGTTTAGAAGCGCCCAAATGATGTTGCCGTATCCGACTCCATCGCCACGCGAGCGACTGATTTCCATCGCAGCGGCGCGTCGGTCGGTTGCGTTGGGCTGTCGTGACAGCACGCTGATGAAGATTGCATCAATGCGATCGCGAGTGGATGGGATCGCCAAAACGTCATCGACGATGGACGAACCGGCTTCCAGCATGACGTGAGTGATGGGGCCGTTGAACATCGCTAAGATCTGTGGCACGGTCGCGTCCGTGTCGGAGCCATTGATGGTCTCGCGGTCGCCTTGCCCGAATTGCCGTAGGAAATGGTCCGCAGGAACGGGCGACGGAAGTTCGCTGGCACGTGCAAGGACGTTGCCTTTGTAGGAATGTTCTCGCAGCATCTTGTTGTAGGCGGACCGGAAATAAGTCTCTCCAAACTTTTCGCTCTGCCTTTTGAACGATGCGAAATCGGCTTTGGAAAAGTCAACGTCCATGATCGGGGCCATGTCGGCGGCCGTCGGTCGTTGGATCGGCCACGGGTTTACGACGGCAAGGGTCAAGATGGAATCCCAGACTTGTTCCGCCGTCATTCGTCGCACTGTCGGGCCGGGGAAATCGTACTCCTCGCCGCTGGTGACGTCGTAGTCCGACGCTTGGCGTTGATACGTCTTGCTGTACAGCACCATGCGGATGAACTCTTTCAGATCAAAGTCCGATCGCTTGATCTCTTGGCTCAGGTATTCCAGCAAAGGTTCGTTGCTGCACGGGTGCTCGTCACGAAAATCGTCGATGGGTTCGACCAGCCCGACTCCCAGGAAACGTTTCCATAGCCGATTGGTGATGGTTTTCGAAAATTGCGGATTGTCGGCGCTG
Organism: Rubripirellula lacrimiformis; assembly: GCF_007741535.1. NCBI lineage: Bacteria > Pseudomonadati > Planctomycetota > Planctomycetia > Pirellulales > Pirellulaceae > Rubripirellula > Rubripirellula lacrimiformis. Next base: position 5,575,150 of record NZ_CP036525.1, on the reverse strand, counting down.
GTGACCCAGGCGGCGAACTGTTCACGAGGGCTGCTGTTGACGGCCGAAGTCGGGATCTTTCCCCATAGCACCTCCGGTTCAATCACTTGTTTCGGCTTGGCGTCTTCGTAGGCGTAGTCGTGTGGCAGACGCAGTTTTGCTTTCGTTTCACGAACGGTGTAGTTGTTCGCGCGTGCCAATCTTTGGAACGCCCCGGGCACGCGACCTTTGTCGAACTTGGTCTTCGCGTCGTTGATCATCGCCGATGCAGGGTTGGTTTTTTCGAACCCCGGGTCGCCTTTGATCATGCGAGTTCGTGTGCCCGCGGTGAAAGCTGCAAGTTGATAGAACTGATACTGGGTCCACTGGTCAAAGGGGTGGTCGTGGCACTGGGCGCAACCAACCTGCGTGCCTAGGAACACTCGAACCGTGTTGTCGACGTAGGGAAGCGGCATGCCATCGTCACGCAATTGAAAACCGGTGGCGGGATTCTCCCAGAGTTTCCCATCGGCGGTCAGCATTTCGTAGACCCACGCGTTGTAGTTCTTGTTCTCGCGGATCGAATCTTTCACGTATCCCAGGTACGGGTCCGCAACGATGTTGGGCTGCGGTCGATCCACCAAACGCAAGACTTCCGCCCAAAAGTTGTACATGTTGCTGACGTAATCGGGGCTGCTAAGCAGGTGGTCGATCAAGTCTTCGCGTCGGGACGCGTCTTCGGATTCCAAAAACGCGGTGGCTTCTTCCAAGTTCGGAATTCGGCCGGCAACATCCAAATAGACACGTCGCAAGAACACCTCGTCGTCCGCGATCGGATTGGGCGCGATGCCCTTGCTTCGCAGTTTGTCCTCGACCAGCGAATCGAGGCGATCGGCGGCGGAGGCAATGGAGCCTCGCGAGCTTGCGTTGACCGGCGCAACATCCATTTTCACCGGGACGTCCTTGCGAACGCTTTCGGGCAGATTGATTTTAGGCTGCTGAGCTTTGCCTTTTTTGCCCTGGTTTTTGCTCTGCGTCCATCCGGGGGGGCAGGCCAGGTTGGCAAGCAGCAGAACCAGTACTGCGGTTCCGCACAGCCGAAGCGTGGGAAACGCGATGGACGGAAAGGATCGCGAGTGAGCACTCGGGTAACGACACATCTCGGGCAACCTCGATAAGAAAAGAGCGTCGACGGTGTGGAAAGGGATGAGGCACACCGTTGCGCTCTGTCTATGATAGTCGACAAGCCCTAGTGGATGCTACAAAGCACATCTCAGATACTGGCAACCTTGCGGGCTTCCAATTCGATTCGTGGTTACCGCTAAGATTGTCGCAGCTGTTACGATCGATACTGCTGTGGCGGCCCCGCATGGATCCCCACTGAGCCCACCTCCCTGCCCCCTTCCCCCAAGAGTATCCGCTGTGAATGCTTCTGTCCGAACGCTGTGCCACACTGGTTCGCATGGTTTGAACACCTTGATCGGTTTCCTGCGTCCCGTTGTTGCTGGGATTGCGACGTTGTTTGTCGGTGCAATCGTTGTGAACGCGGACGGCCCCGCGGCGTCGCCTGCGGCAGCCCCTGTGGCGACTAGCCAAACGCTGCGCGTCGAAGAGACGACTGAACCCGCCGGATGGAAGATTTTCGACGGCGACGAGTTGGTTGCCGGATACTTGGTGGAAAGTAACGGAAAGCCGGTTATCTATCCGGTGGTTGGCCCTAGCGGACAAGCCATGACGCGGCGGTTTCCAATCGAATCGACCGGCAAGAACGAGAGAGAGGACCACCAGCATCATCGCTCGATGTGGATGACTCACGGCGAGGTCAACGGATTCGATTTTTGGGCGGATGAAAAAAATCAGGGTGACATTGTTCAGCGTTCTGGGCATGCTTCGGTGCTAGACGACGGAACAGCCGTGATCGTGACACATAACGATTGGATATCGCCGGACGGTGATCGAGTTCTGTCCGATGTCCGTCGATTTGCATTCTTCTCGGATCAAGGACGTCGTTTCATTGACTGTGACGTGCTGCTCAAAGCGACCGACGGAGATGTGAATTTCGGCGACACCAAAGAAGGATCGTTCGGAATGCGGTTGGCAGGAACGATGAAGGTGGATGCCAAGTTGGGCGGGCTTGTGACCAGTGCCGAGGGCAAAATCAACTCCGACGCATGGGGCAAGACGTCCGCATGGGTCGATTACTCCGGTCCAGTCGCACTGCCATCGGGGCAAACTGAAACCGCGGGCGTGACGATTCACGATCATCCGGGCAGTTTTGGGTTCCCCTGCCGATGGCACGTTCGCACGTACGGGCTGTTCGCTGCCAATCCATTCGGGAAGTACCACTTCGTCGGCGGTGAAAAAACGCCCGGAGTCATCTTAAAGAAGGGCTCTGAAATGCAGCTGCACTACCGCGTCGTCCTCCACGACGGCCCCCTCGACGCCCAGCAAGCAGCAGCCGACCAAAAGCAATTCGAAAACACCCCACGCCCCAACCTCGAATAACACCGGCCTTCTGATCCAAGCACTAGGTGCCACCCACCTTCTGCGTCGCAAGTTTGAGCGCAATCGGTGTTTCATCCACTGCTGCCACGCTCAACGATATGACAGCAATTCAAGCGGTTCAGCTCTCTGGCCGTTTGGCTTGTTTTCGACGGGATGCGGACGTATCGATGATGAACACCGTGATGCCGAATCATCTGCACCTCGTTTTGCGTAGCCGTCCTGATGTGGTGGCATCCTGGAGTGACGAAGAGGTCGCTTGCAGGTGGCTGCGATTGTTTCCCTGTCGCCGGAAACAAGTGAGTACACCGGAGCAAAAGATCGCATGGATGATTTGCGTGATCGGCAGGATCGACTTCGTCCCTGTATACATGATTGGGAGCGGAGTCGCAAACGGAGGCGCAAACGGAGGCGTAGCGGCTGGATGAGTCCGGTTGAGATCAACGAGAAGGACGATCCGATCGGTGTCTGTGTTGAATCGTCGGGGCGGCGTGCTAGCACGAAGGGGTTCTTGGCTATTTCGATGGCGAGCTACCTGGAGTTGTTGGATTGGACAGGCCGACAAATTCGTTCGGACAAGGTTGGAAGTATCCCTGATCACTTGGCCCCCATTCTGACTCGAATTGGGTTGGACAATCAGGGCTGGTGCGATGTGGTCAAGTGGTTCGCATGTATCTTCAAACGCGCCGCGGGAACGCCCGACGCGTTGGCTCAGGAAGCTGTACGTCGGCGGCAAAATTGGCTGTGTGCTCCAGAGAACCCGTTGCGGGCGAGCGTCTAGCTGACCGGAGTGCGCATCACTGTATCGAAACAGCAGCCATGGAGTCCCTGCATGTCTCAGCCCCATGTCTCATGTCGCTTGGGCCCCATGTCTCCTTGTTTGCGGTGATTGCACGGGGGATCATTGCGGTATCGTCCCGGGCATCTAAAGGTGGATGGCCCCTTGTCGTTTGGCCCCTTGTTTTTTGAGGGGGCGTTGCGAGATCCTGGGAATTTGAATCGAAGGTTAACGAAACGATGGGACCAATCGAGATATGACTTCTAAGAATCCGTTCGATTTGAGTGGGCGTCGGGCGTTGGTGACTGGCGGTACACAAGGCGTCGGTGCCGCGATCGCGCAGGCGGTTGCTGCGGCCGGGGCCGATGTGTTGTTGGTCGGGCTGCGCCGCGATGATTCCGCTGACCAGACGCTGCAGGCGTGCCGTACGCACGGTGTTCAGGCCGAACTGGTGACCGCAGATCTGTCGGGCGAACCGTCGACTTGGCTGGATACGTTGATCCGTGACGCCGATGCCGTGATGCCGGACATCGATCTGTTGGTCAACAATGTCGGAACGTTTATGGATGTCCCCTTCTTGGAGATGGATTTTGCGACGTATCAGATGACCATGAATCTGAATGTCGCTGCCGGATATTTTTTGACTCAGGCCTTCGCTCGTCGCTGGGTATCGGGCAACGTTTCTGGTCGAGTGCTGTTTACCGGTTCGATCAATGGTTTCTTGGCAGAACCCGACCATACGGCCTATGACGCCAGCAAAGGTGCCGTCGCGGCACTCGTCCGATCCCTGTGCGTTTCGTTGGCGCCGCATGGGATTCGTGTCAATTCCATGGCGCCCGGGTTGGTGCGCACACCGCTGACCGACGTCGTGAACCACAGTTCGGCGATGGAATCTTGGATGGAGTTGCATACGCCCAACGGGAATGTGCCCGGTCCAGAAGTTTGCGGCGGTGCGGCTGTGTTCCTGCTTTCCGATGCAGCCCAACACGTTCACGGACAAACGATGCTGGTCGACGGCGGGATGAGTGCATGGCAACAACCCGATGTTCCCGACCGATGGTAACGCTAGCCAGGCTACGCCAAGAACTCTTTTCTTAGCCGCTTGAAGTATTCAAACAGCGGCCGTGGATGCCCTTGTTGATCGATCACCCCCGAGTGACTCATCACATGCGGATCGGAATCGTTCCAGCCGTCCCAAACGATCCCATGAACGATGTGTTTGGCCAGTAGAGTTCGGATCATTGGCCCCGCAATTCGAAGCTGCTCTGCCGCCGCATCGGCGGTCTGGGCATCGTAGGTCAGCACTTCGGATGGTGCCTGCGCGCTGGGGTCACCGCCGATCCCGCCCGGCACACTGATTTGGACCAACATCGGCATCCCCAGGGTTGCCCATCGGTCGATCATCAATCCAAAGTCGACCGCCGACCGCGGAAGCGTGCTGGCGTTTTTGTAGTTGACTCGGAATTCAAGTCCGATGCCCGCCATCTGCAGTCCGGTTCGCACCAATGCGTCCGCAAAGTGAAGCGGCGAGATCGCGTCTCGGTGTTTGCCCAAGTATTCGCCAAACGGTTGATCGAACGACATGATGGCAGGCGTGTTCGGATCGGTGCGCCGCACCGTGCTCAGGATTTCCAGCGCCAACCGCATCGCCTGTTCATCGTCTAGTTCCAACGGCCCTTGCGTGTTCAACCCGCAAGCACAATTCCAAAGTTGGACCTGGCCGCGAAAATGAGTCACCGTGGTTTCGACGTAATGCGTGACCGCTTGCAAGAACGATTCGAAGTTCTCTTCCAACAGATACAACCAATGGGGCAGCAAGCGTTCGCGGAAATCGATCAGCGGACCGCCGATGATTCGCATGCCTTTGTTGTTCAGCAGTTGGATGGTGTTGTCGGCCGCCTCGAAATCGAACCGCCCCGAGTCGGTTTCAATGTCCGCCCAGTTCAATCGGACCGCAGCAGCATTGAAAGCTTCACTGAACCGATTCGCGTCCTCCCCGGGTGTGGGAGACGGCGGGATCACGGTGCCAGCCAACAGAGTCCCGATATGAGGTTCACGTTGTTTGCGGAACGCGATCGACTGGACCGCATACGATTCACCCAAGTCGGCCATCGACCGTTCAAGTATCTGGATGGCCCGGATCGCCGACGCAGCACTGCTAGAGGGGTCGGCGCGGCGACCAGCCGATTCGAGGAACGCTTCGGTGCCCTCGGCCAACCCGTCAATAAATTCGCGACTGAGGTTCAAACCAGCCCGTTGCCATCCATCGGATTGGACGCGAGCCCGATAACAACTGCTGCGTGCCAGTTCCAGCGGCAGCAGGTACCCTTCGTCGGGCATCGGCCGCAAACTACAGGTGCTTAGCGTGCGATAGCCAAGACCCGGGATCAAACACGCCAGGTACAGTTTCCCAGAGGAATCGATGCCGTGCCGCGTGATCGTTAGCCGGTTGCCATCGAACCTGTTCTGCGACTGAAATGGCACTCCTTCGATGCCGCATATGTACGCGTCTTGCCACAGCGATTGACCGATGAAATCGCTCGCCGCGTCGGGGACGTCATAATGGAACTGCCCCATGCCGGCTTGCCGAAGGAATGAAGGAAAAGAGTCTGGAGGAAAAACGGACTCGTTTGACGGCGAATGGAAAACCGCCGGCCCGAATGGCTAACATAATCGCTGGCCCGGGCGATGGCGACCAGACTGCCCTGACAATCGGGCCCAGTGCGACTTGCAAACTGGATCTGTGCAACCGCCAAACATGATCCGCGCAGCCGCCATGCGGGATCCGATCGGCTAACTTTCACGCCGCCTGTGACCGTCCGACGCTTGTCGCAGTCGTTCCGGTTTGCCACATTACGGTCGACCACTGGATCGATTTTTTTCATGACGCCATCGCCCGAAAGCGTGACCACGATGCTGTACCAACATGACGACAACGGAGCCCTGCTGCGGACCGATTTGCCCTTTCCCCGTCGCAGTGGCAAAGTGCGTGACGTCTACGACTTGGGCGACAACCTATTGATCGTCAGCACCGATCGAATCAGTGCCTTTGATTTTATCCTGCCGTCCGGTATCCCCGACAAAGGCCGCATTTTGACGCAGACCAGTGCGTTCTGGTTTGATCATCTGGACGTGCGACACCACCTGTTGTCGACCGAGGTGCCCGAGGCCTTGTCGGCTCAGTTTGACACGGAGCCATTGGTCGGACGAGTGATGGTGACCGAGAAAGCCTCTGTGATCCCGTTCGAATGCGTCGTTCGCGGCTACTTGGAAGGAAGTGGGCTGATCGAGTACCAGCAAACCGGCGAAATCTGTGGCAACCGTCTGCCCCCGGGGCTGAAACAGTGTGATCGATTGCCCGAAGCGATCTTTACGCCGGCGACCAAAGCCGAGGAAGGCGACCACGACGAAAATGTTTCGATCGGACGGATGATCGCCGATTTGGGCAGTGACTTGGCACTGGGGCTTCGAAAGAGAAGCTTGGATATCTATCGCAAGGCTTGCCAGTACGCGGAAAGCCGAGGCATCTTGATCGCGGACACGAAATTCGAGTTTGGAAAGGTGGGGGACGAGGTCGTTTTGATCGACGAAGTGCTGACCCCGGACAGCAGTCGGTTTTGGGCCGCCGATGATTACCAGCCCGGTCAAGCACAGCCATCGTTTGACAAACAGTTTGTCCGCGAATGGTTGTCGACTTGCGGATGGGATAAAAAATCAGACCCGCCCGCGCTGCCGCCTGAAATTATCCAGCGAACCAAGGCCAAGTACGAAGAAGCGAAAAAGCGTTTGACGCAGTCCGAACCTACGCTTTGATGACGACTGGGCGACCGGTTGTGGGATGGTTGAAAATCAATCGCGTGGCTCGCAACTGGTATCCGCCATCGCCCGGCAAACCGGGGTTTTCTTGTTTGGGCTTTCCGCCGACGTCGTACAGGGGGTCGCCCACCAAGGGATGCCCGATCGACGCCAAGTGGATGCGGATCTGATGCGGCCGGCCGGTGTGTAGGTCGACGTCGAAAATGGTCGACTGCGATCGTCGCTGGACCACCCTGGCAACGCTTCGCGACGGTTTGCCGTCGACAGTGGCGGCGTGCACGGATCCCAATCGGGGGTGATCGCAGGGGCCAATGGGGGTTTGGATGTCGTAGCTGTCCTGTGCGGCAAGATGCTGGGCGACGGCGCGGTACTGTTTCTGGACGTTGGGCCAGTCTTTGGACACGGTCGCGGCCGTTGGTCGGTTGCGTGCAAACAGCAGAATGCCAGACGTGCAGCGTCCCAGCCGGTGCAGCGGAATCGCCGCCGGAAAGTCGCCGCGAACCAGGCTGAGCAGCGTGTGACGATAAAAACCACCGCCTGGCAGAGTCGGCAAGCCACTGGGTTTATCGACCGCCAACAGGTCTTCGTCCTGGTACAGAATCGAATACGACATCGGCACGTCGTCTTCGATCCAGCCCGGTCGTTCCCAAACGATGACATCGCCGGGCGACACGGGATCGTCGGGGCCGATCGCGACGTCGTTGCGAGTGACTTCGCCCTGGTCCAGCCGTAGCTGCCATTGTTGCTTCGATGAATGGTCGAACGTCGACGCCATGAACGACGCCGCCGATTGTTCGACCACATCGCCACTGACCACGTGTCGATAGCGATATCCTTGGTTTCGATTCATCGCTTCGACTAGCACGAGGGCTTGGCGTGGGGAAACAGGCTGTGGTTAAGCCAGTTTGCAGTGCTTCAAGATTTCATTGGCCGTCGCTTTGTATCCGACATAGAACGGACCAAACTCGGCGTACTTCGCACTGGCAATGTCGAAACGCATCTTGTAGACGATTTCCTTGAGGTACTGTGGATTGCGACCCCACAGGGTGACCATCCATTCCCAGTCATCGAAGCCAACGCCAACCGAGATCAACTGGCTGACTTTGCCCGCAAACGCCATCCCGCTTTGGGCGTGTTCGGCCATCATCGCATTGCGGCGGCTGAATGGTTCGGTGAACCAGTTGGCACCCACCACACGGCTCTTGTTCATGGGATAGAAACAGGCGGTGGGCCAGTCGGGGAAATCGGGCTGCAGGCGTTGTTGGTTCATCATCGGCAACCGGCGTTCATAGGCAGCCACTTTCGCGGCCACGGCGGGCGAATTAAAGTCTTCGCCACCGGCCACCAAACGTCGTTTGAACTCTTCGATCGTCGGCACGTATTCGCTGACTTCGCTCATCGAAACGAACGACCAAGTTGCTTCGATGTATCGGCCGATTCCCGGTGCCATCAGCGATTGATGAACGGCATCCACTTTGGCCGGATCCGGATCCAGCATCATCAGAGCAAAGTCGGCACGATGGCCGGAGGTCCAGTAGGCCGCCAAGCGTTCGGGTTGACGGTCTTCCGGCGGGTGCACCGCGTCGTGGAACTGCGCCTGCAGATCGGCCGACAGCGGTCCGTCCAACATCTCTCGCCGAAACCGATACATGAAGTGGCCGACGTGCCACCCGCTTTCAGGGATCACCGATGGTTCTGGCAAAGGTGCTGCGGGGCGACCGTAGGCGGGAGGTCGACCAGGTGCAGCGGGGCGACCAGCAGCAGCCGGGCGATCAGCAGCAGCGGGGCGACCAGCAGCAGCCGGGCGATCAGATTCGGAAGGCGAGTTCATTGGCGTTCAGGTTCATCGAGAGGGCGCGGACGAAACAACCCTTCATCCTATCGACTTCGCCGTACGAACCAACCCAGCAACAGGCCGCCAAAAACGGTCGACAATGATTCGCCCCACGTCCACCATGCCGGCACGCCCGCCAATGCGTCCACACATGCCTGGCCGACGCCAAAAATGGTCGTGGCAATCGCCAACAGGCGGACCAACGGGAGGTATCGGTCCAGATCATTGGCCAGGATCAAAAAGAAGACGCCAACAAAACCGTACAGCAGCGACAGGTGCCGCGCCAGATAGAACGTCAGCGGCGAATCAGGAAACGGGTCGAACCCCAGTTCCTGGCTGATTTCGATGATCCAACGTTCAGGCATCACCGCGGCACCAAAAGCCAGCAGCGAAACGCCGCCGACAAACTGCATTAGCAGTCGAAGAAGTCGCTGACGATCCCTGGGGGGTGTCGGTTCCGACATGCGATCCCTTTCCAAAATCAAGTGATACTCGTCTGCCGAGGAAAATGGTTGCCCGCCACGATGGGGCGACATCATTGGCAATCGGCAGCCATCAAGCCGCGAAAAGCCGCTGGACAGCGATCATTCCCAGGGCAGGCCCGGCGAGGTGGGGCAAAGTGTCATGCCGCGAGTCGCTTCGTCCGGGATTCGGACCACTTTGTGTACACGCAAATCGACGAAAACCCAACGTGTTTCCACGCGAGCCAGGACGCGGCGGTCGGCCGGTCGGGCAATGACGTACTTCCGACGCGATGAAATGCGATCGATTTCGCTGACCCAGGTTCGGATCACCAACTGGTCGCCCGCCATCGCAGCCGCTTTGTAGGTGACGTTGTGGTCGCGGACGACCCACCCAAAACCATCGTCTAACGCCGTTTTCGAGTCGAAACCGATCGCCTTGGTATGGTCCCGCGCCGCCCATAACGTCCACTGCAGATACCGCAAATTGTGCACATGCCCCTGCGCATCGATCTCTTCGGCGGGAACGGTGTGCAAAAGATCATAAAATGTTGACATGGCGTAACAGTGGACTTGTCCCAGATGAGCTTGCAAGCCGAGGTGCTGGCGCGAGTACAATGGCGCCTGCCCCAGCACTTCTTCGGACGCCAGCATACAATGATGTGGCGGTCTGGCGAGTCGCCCCCCCCTGGCTGGGACTTTGCGTGTGATGGGATTCAAACCCAACGCCGCAAATCTGGATTCCGAATCGGCCGGTCGATTGACCGGCTGGAACCCCGAACCATTGGTTTTGTAATGCTGAAGATGAACGATTTCCTCCGGTACGCTGCCGGAATCCAACCACAAATGAATCGTCGAGCCGCGACAGCAATCGTTGGCGGTATCGCGTTGCTTTGCAGTGTTGCCACTGCCTATCCCGGAGACGAATCTGTGTCAGAGAAACCTAAACCTGATGAAGCCGTTGCCACGCTGGCGGGCGGATGCTTCTGGTGCACCGAAGCTGTTTTTGAACGGATGGAAGGCGTCCACGATGTCGTCTCGGGATACATCGGCGGCCGGGAACCGAACCCAACCTACGAAATGGTGTGCAGCAAGATGACCGGCCATGCCGAGGCTGTCGAAATTCACTATGACCCGGCCAAAGTCAAGTTCGAAGAACTGTTGCAAGTGTTCTTCAAAACTCACGATCCGACGACACTGAATCGGCAAGGTGCCGACGCGGGGCCGCAGTACCGCAGTTCGATCTTCTTTCACAACGATGATCAAAAACAGATCGCCGAATCTTACATCGCCCAACTAGACGCCTCGGGCAAATTTCCAGGCCCGATCGTGACGAAGTTGGAAGAGGCGACCAAGTTCTACGTGGCCGAAGAGTACCACCAGGACTACTATCGGCTGAATCCAAACGCGGGTTATTGCCAAGCGGTGGTTCGTAGCAAGGTCGAAAAGTTTGACCGCGAATTTGCCGACAAGCGAAAGGCTTCCGTGAAGTAGGAACGATGTTGGTTCAAGCGCATCCCCTGTCGTTTGCACTTCGGATCACGCTGGTGTTTGCCGGCGTGTGTGCCAGTGCGGTGGATGCGCAAACCGTTCAACTGCCCTCGGTGCGGACATTTTCGTATTCGGGCAGCGTCTTGGTTCCCGACCGTGGGACAGCGTCGCTGGGTTCTGTCGGGCGGACCGCGTCTAGCCGGAATCGTAGCGGGCTTCGTGCTGGGGCCGGCCGCAGCACATCGCTAGGAAACGCGGTGGTCACCGCGACGATCACCGACCATCAACAGATCGATCGTCAGCTGCTGGGGCCTGGGTTCGAAACAGCCCCGCGTGTCCCCGATCGTACCGAAGAGGGCAAGTCGCTTGTTCGCCACGGTCGCGTCATGTACCGGTCTGGCAACTATGCGGCGGCGAACGCAAGCTACCAGATGGCGATCCAGGCTTTATCGGGGCCACTGAAGACCCTTGCCAAGGCCGAGTACGATCGGTTTCGGTTCGCCACGGCAGCAAAATGATGGCGTGGCCAAGCCCCCATTTTTTCTAAATCGTTCGTGCTATCCTAGGTGCTGCACGAATTTCTTCCTCTTTGCCCAACCACTGCGCCACCATGCTAGACCGTCGTGATTTGATTCTGGCCGCCACCGCAGCCGCGGCCGCTACCGCGATTCCTTTCACGCAGGCCGCCGCTGCCGACGACGAATCGTCGTTGTTGCCCGTCACGTTCGGGTTGAACATGAGCACGTTGCGAGGACAGGGGCTGTCGGTTCCCGATCAGATCGATGTTGCGGCGAAGGCTGGCTACAACGCGGTTGAGCCCTGGGTTCGGGATCTGCAAAAGTTTCAATCCGAAGGCGGCAAGCTAGCGGACGTCAAAAAGCAGATCGAGGACGCCGGCATGTTCGTTTGCAGTGCGATTGGTTTCGCCAATTGGATTGTCGACGATGATGCAGCGCGGGCACAGGCTTTGGAAGAAGCAAAGCGAGAGATGGAATTGGTCCGATCGATCGGCGGTACCCATATCGCCGCCCCGCCGGTAGGCCTGCACAGTGGCGAATCGGTTTCGCCACCGTTGGATGTCATCGGCAATCGCTATCGTGCACTGTTGGACGTCGGTGCATCGGTGGGCGTGATTCCACAACTGGAATTGTGGGGATTCTCGCCGACGATTTCCAAGTTGGCCGAATTGGCTTACGTCGCAACCGCGGCATCGCACCCCGATGCTTGTGTGCTTCCCGACTTCTATCACGTCTACAAGGGCGGCAATGATTTCGAGGGTTTGAAGATGATCGAAGCGTCACGGATGCACTGCTTTCACATCAATGATTACCCCGGCACGCCAGGAATCGACAAAATCAGCGACAAAGACCGGGTCTTTCCTGGCGACGGCGTTTGCGAATTGCCCGTCATTATCCGCGGGCTGATTGATCGCGGCTTCACGGGAACGTTTTCGCTAGAATTGTTCAATCCCGAATACTGGAAACGCGACGCGTTGGCCGTCGCCAGCGAAGGACTCGAGAAGTCCCAGCGCGTGGTTGCAAAGGCGATGCTGCTTTGAAACGAAGCCGGTTGATCCACTGCGATTTGTCAACAGACCTAACCTGATGTCCACCGAGTCCCTGATTCCCACCGAGTCTCTGATGCAACGCTACCAGTCGATCCTTTTCGCGTTTTTCGTCATCGTTGGTATTGCGATGGTCGCCCCGGCGATGGCTGCCCAGGACAGCGCTACTCAGGATGATGCCGCTGCAAATGCTTCCGGCGCCGCACCGATGAATGTCGTGATTCTATATGCCGACGATTGGCGACACGACACGTTGGGTGTGGCCGGTCACCCGGTGGTCAAAACGCCTCACTTGGACCAGTTGGCTGCCGATGGCATCCGTTTCACTAACAACTACGTCACGACATCGATTTGCGGCGTCAGTCGCGCTTCGTTGTACACCGGACAATGGATGTCACGGCACGGCAACGAAGGCTTTCGCGCCTTCGACACACCGTGGTCCGAAACCTATCCAGGCATCCTGCGAAACCACAATTTTTACGTGGGACACGTTGGGAAATGGCACAACGGCAAGTTTCCTCAGGACAAGTACGACTTCGGGCGATCGTATTTTGGTACGCATTGGTTCGATCAACCCGATGGGACCAAAATTCACGTGACCAAACGCAACGAAGTCGACGCGATGGAGTTTTTGAAGACGCGTCCGGATGACAAGCCGTTCGTGTTGACCGTCGCCTTTTTCGCGACGCATGCCGAAGACCGAAATCCACTGCAATTTTTGCCTCAACCGGAAAGCATGTCGCTGTACGAAGACGTCACGGTTCCCGTTGCACCGAACGCCAACGATGAATCCTTTCACCGCTTGCCCCCGTTCATTGCGAACGAGAAAAACGAGGGCCGTAACCGATGGCATTGGCGGTTTGATACTCCGGAAAAGTACCAAACGATGATGAAGAACTACTTTCGTTTGGCAACCGAAGTCGACTCGGTGTGTGGAAAGGTTGTGGACGAACTGAAAAGCCAAGGCGTGCTAGACAATACGCTGGTCATCTTCACGACGGACAATGGGTATTACCACGCCGAGCACGGATTGGCGGACAAGTGGTACCCACACCAGGAAAGTATCCGCGTGCCATTGATCGTTCGTGATCCGCGGATGCCCGCGTCGAAGCGTGGGGAGACCGATGATGCGATGACTTTGAACGTCGACCTGGCGCCAACGATTTTGGCGGCGACGCACCAGGATGCACCCGAGACGATGCAGGGCCGCGATATCAGTCCGCTGTATTTAGGCGATTCGTCACCGCAGTGGCGTGATGAATTCTTTTACGAACATGCAATCATTCGTGACAAGAACTTCATCCCGGCATCCGAAGCATTGGTTCGGAACGATTGGAAATATTTCTATTGGCCCGATTTCGATACCGAACAATTGTTCGACCTGACATCGGACCCGCGTGAAGAAAATGATCGCGTCGATGATCCGTCCCAAGCCGATCGATTGGCTGAAATGCGTGCTCGGTTTGCCGAGCTGAAAGCGGCAGCCAAGTAGCGGTTGCAATATGACACGCGGGGATTCTGTGCCCGTCTTGTTCCGCGGGGGGTATGCTCGCGGAAACCGTGCCTGGCTGGCAGACGGTCGCTAGGCCGGTTGAGGCCACTGTGCGATTTTGACTTGGTTTCGGCCCGCTGCCTTGGCTGCGTACAGAGCCCTGTCACAGCATTCAAAAGCGGCTGTGTCATCTTGGTTGGTGCCCGATGCACGGACCATGCCAGCGCTAGCTGTGACGCGTAGGTCTTGATCCCCCAGCGGTATCGTTCGTGACGAGAGTTCGTCCAACATCCGCTGGGCGTGTTGAAACGCTTCGCTTTCAGACTGGCACAGCATCAGGACAGCGAACTCTTCGCCGCCGAAGCGGCCGCACCAAAAATCCGCTGGGCATGACCGCATCAAGGTTGTGGCGACGTTCTTCAGCACCCGGTCCCCGACGCAATGTCCATGTTGATCATTGATGTGTTTGAAATGGTCGATGTCGATCAAGGCAACCCATAGATCGAAACCGGATTCTGCCGATGTGTGGATGAAGTCGCCGTAGCGTTGGCTTAGATTCCGGCGATTGGGCATGCCTGTCAGCGGATCGCTATCGGCCGCCTCTTTGAATCCTTGCAACATTTCATGACGAACGATCGCGAATCGGATCACGCGGACCAATGATTGGGGCGTGAAGACTCCCTTGGCGATGTAATCTTGGGCCCCGCACTGAATGGCGCGGATGGCCAGATCTTCGTCTTCGCAACCGGTCAGCACGATGATCGGAAGTCGTGAATCGAAACTTCGAAGCCGTTCGAACGACTCGGATCCGCTTGCATCGGGAAGGTTCAGGTCGACCAGACACACATCGTAATCGGTGGATTGAAGCTTGGTGATGGCGTCGGCCAGGGTGGCCGCCTGATCGACTTCGAATGAATATCGATATTGGCCACGCAAGGCTCGCTGCAAAATTTCGGCATCCATATGGTCGTCTTCGACCAACAGCAAGCGAAAGGAAACCTGTTTGGTTGAATCGATGAATTGGCGATCAGCACTGACTGGGGCAGACGTCGTGGCGGGGTCAATCAATTGCTCGACGCCCAATTGAGCTTGGAGAAGAGGATTGAGGTATCGCTGCATCAGAGAAGTTCCAAGATCAATGGAGAAGTGCTCGTCTGGCTGCTCGTCGTTGACCGACGTCGCAAGCAGTCCGACTATTGGCAAGTCTTGCATGAACCACATCGGTGCGACGTCGATTTTCCGTCAGGTTCGGCCATTGGAAAACGGGGCCCGCGATTTTGACGGCTGCATTGATTCCAGCGATCGTGCCGCTGCGATTCGGGCTGGTGTACGATGGGAAATGACAACGAATGATTTTGAACGCGTGCGAAGGTCGGAACGATGATGGTGGCGTGTGCAGTTCGTCAGTGGGGGTTGGTGACCTGTCTGGCGGTGGTGATGGTGGCCCAGATCCAGGCGGCGGACGCTGACCAGGCGGGGGGGGATTCGTCAGCTGTCGTTCGTCGGCTGCCTGCTTCATCCCAACAGTTCTTTGATCGGTTCGAAAGTGAACTGACAACCAAGTGGCCGAAGAATCGCACGATGAATATTGTCTTTCACGGGCATTCAGTGCCCGCGGGATATTTTCGCGATGGGCGCGTTCACACCTTCGATGCGTATCCGACTCTGTACCATCAACAACTTTGCCAGCAGTACCCATTGGCGCTGATCGACGTGGGGGTGACGGCGATTGGCGGCGAGCATTCGGTGCAAGGTGCAAAGCGGTTTGCCGAGGATGTTTTAGCGCGGCGGCCCGATCTGGTGTTCATCGACTATGGATTGAACGATCGACGCGTGGGGTTGGATGCCGCGGGGAACGCTTGGCGTCAGATGATTCGCGCTGGCCAAGCGGCCGGAGTGCAAGTTGTGCTGCTGACGCCTACACCGGATTCGCACGAAGAGATCACCGACGACCACACGCCGCTGTCGTTGCATGCGAAACAGATCCGCCAAATTGGAACCGAGTGGGACGTGCCCGTGGTTGATTCCTATGCGGCATTCCAGCAGCTAGTGATCGATGGAAACGATGTCAACGACTATCTTTCGCAACCCAATCATCCCAATCGCGAAGGTCACGAAGTCGTGACCCGGCTATTGCTAGAACTGTTCTAAGCCGTGCTGTCACTGCGTGCGCAGACGACCGTTTTGCGTCGAAGTCAGTTGCCATTTCAAGCGACTTCGGACCGTGCGATTTAGCCGTCTGCGGACGCTTTTGTCGGGATATCGGCCCTTCGGGTGCTTCGCACAAAATCGCACGGACGCTTATTCCCCATTCAGTGCTAAGCCACTACGAAAGATCATGCCATGCGACCCTGTCGATACGAATCAGGTTTCCGATGCGGCGTCGTGACGCTGATGGTGATGTGGTGTGGAGGCGGCAAGGTACATGCCCAGACCGCGGGGGAGTCACCGAGTCGCGACGTTGTGTTGCGGTTGATTGAGACATCGTCCGGGCCCCCGTCGCCTGGCAGGCGTGTTGCGGTGACGATGGACAAGTATGCGGGCACCGATGTGCACCACATGGTTTATTTGCCGCCGACGCTGGTTGCCCAGCAGTTTGATGCGGGGCAGAAGATTCCCGTGGTGGTCGAATACACCGGCAACGAATATCCAGCAACGGGATCAACTGGTTTGGTCGAGGACGCAGGGCTTGGGTTCGGGATCAGCGGCGGTCGGTTCATTTGGGTGACCCTGCCGTTTGTTTCCGGCGATGGTCAAACCAATGCGGTTCGGTGGTGGGGCGACGTTCAAGCAACAGTCCAGTACGCCAAGGATTGCATTCCCGAGGTTTGTGAAACGTATGGTGGTGATCCCGATCGAGTGTTCCTGTGTGGTTTCTCGAGAGGCGCGATCGGCGTCAACTTCATCGGGCTTCATGACGACCAGATCGCCGACCTGTGGTGCGGGCTGATCACTCACGATCATTACGACGGGCTTCGCGAGTGGCGGGGCACCGATTGGGGATCTCCGTTGGACCAATATCGGGAACAAGCGACTGCGCGATTGGCCCGCCGCGGAAGTTTGCCGTTGTTGGTCTGTCAAAATGGTGGCACCGATGCGATTCGCCAGTACCTGCAATCACGCACCGCGATCAGCACGGTCAGGTTCTTGGACATTGACGTTGGCAAAATTCTTGGCCCGTTGCCCAACGAGATCGCGGTGGCCGGGCATACCGATCGGTGGCTGATGGTCCCCAGCACGGCTCGGGATCAAGTTTGGTCATGGATCGAACAGGTGTCGCGATTGCCGGCCAGTCCAGACCGTCCGCAGGCAAGCGAGCGGAATGCACAGTAGCGATCGTCGCGTTCGATGGATCGGAAATTTTGAAGCGCCGGAAAAATTAGACGCCAGATCGCTGAAACCAATTCCACAGTCCAGTGGCCGATCGCCGATGGATGGGATCCACGGGGACTGGGGCTCCGCTGGTAGCTATCAATGAATGGACTGTGGGGGGGAGGGTCGCCGCGAGTCAAGTTTCGATTTTTTTTCGGAGCCAAGAATCACCGTCATTCAGGGGGGCGGTGCGAGCCCCGGCTGAAGCGTTTGGACAACGCCACACCGTACCAAATGGGACTGGGTGCCCGAAGGTCCGGCGCTGGTGTTGACCATGTTGGGGGAGCCGATTGAACGTTCCAGACGCCAAGTGACCATTGCATCCGAATGGTGCTTGCTGTTAATGGTAGGTGCGAATGGCTTGAGGCCAGGTATCCAAAGAAACTTTGGTCGGTCCGTCGCGTTGCCGAAGTGGCAATTCGTCTGAAGGACGATTTACGTGCTCTTTCGACGCTTTTTCGAAGGCGACCCGGCGTTTTGGACGCCCTGCCACCTGTGGTGGTTGTCGGCAAGAGTACCATTCGACTGGGCGGCAAGACACGATGCCGACGGCAGCAGAAAAATGATGTGGTCGAGCGAAGAGATCGCTCCCGCATCTACGGATAGTGCACGACTTACTCGATTTGAAGGAGATGAATCATGGAATGGGCTGAACACGCGGGATTGAAGACGTACGAGATTGAACAGATCAGCGACAGTGGCGCGCTGCTTCAGACTGTCACGATCGAAGCTGACAGTGGTGAATCGGCTGCCAAGCAACTGAAATCGGTTGCCGATGGCGCACAGAGCATTCGCGTTTGCTTGGACGGCGACGTGATGAACGAAATGGGCGTCGATTATTGGCAAAAGCGAGTCCGACGTCGCTAAGGTTTTGACGGCGGTCGGTAGGCGGCCTGTCCAAACAAAAAAAGGGCCGGTGTTCCACTTGGAACGCCGGCCCTTTCGCATTATTGAATCGCTTCGCCACCCAAGGGGTGACAGAAGGATTTAGCAGCCGCAGCCACAGTCGCTAGCGACTGATCCGCATCCGCCATTGCAGCCGTTGCCAGCTGATCCGCCACAACCGTTGCCTGCAGCAGCGCCACAGCCGTTGCTGACAGGAACTTGAACTTCTTCGGCGACCATCACGGTCTTCGAAACTTGAACTTCCTTTTGAACTTCAACCGGCACGCAAACGGTGTAGGTTTCGGTCTTGGTTTCCGGCACTTGGTCGATGACGGTGACGGTGTAAGGAACTTCTTCGGTGACCGTATCACACTCGGTGACGGTGTATTCACGGGTCTTTTCTTGAGGAACCATGACGGTGATTTCGCGAGTACGCGATTCGGTGGTCATGTTCGTTTGTGGCACCATGCGAGTGCGAGTTTCAGCGACCATCTTGCAAACCTGCTGAGTGCGGGTGCGTTGTTCGGTCGTGCAGCTGACACGGTTGACGGTGCGAGTGCGTTGTTCGGTACGAGTCTTGTTGACCAGGTACTCTTGCGTACGCTCTTCTTGACGGCACTTGCGAACTGCAACCTGACGGGTGCGAGTTTCGCTGCGAGTCTTGCAGACAGGCACGGTGCGAGTTCGTGTTTCGCTGCGGTACTTGGTCACGTTGTAGGTGTGAGGAACTTGAACGCGTTCGGTCTTGTACGTGGTGTACTCGACTTGTTCGGTGATCAAGTTAGGAACCCAAACTTGACGTTGAACGATCTTGGTGCAGGCGTTGGAAGCCGACGATCCGCAACCGCCATCGCAACCACAAGCAGGAGCTGCGTCGCAGCCACAAGCAGGGGCAGCTTCGCAGCCACATGCTGGTGCAGCATTGCAGCCACAGCTAGGTGCAGCTTCGCAGCCACATGCTGGTGCAGCGTTGCAGCCGCTGTGATCAGCACAGCCCTTGCCACAGCCACAGCCGTGGTGATGTGCGAACAATCCGCCTAGCAGACCGCGAACCAACCCGCGGCGGCTGCCGAAGGCTCGGTTGCCGGCCAAGGATGAAACAGGAACTTCAACGCTTTGGCATTGATAGCTGCCCATGTCGCGGGTCACGTTGCGGAAAGCTGTCACAGGAACGCGGCGACATTCTGTCTTGGTGCCGGTGACTGTTTCGGTGTAAGGAACGTTGACCGTGTAAGTCTGTTCGACTTGCTCGGTGTAGGGAACGTTGACCGTGTAGCTTTGTTCGATCGTTTCGGTGTAAGGAACGCTGACCATGTAGGTTCGCGTTGCTGTTTCGGTGTAAGGAACGCAGACCGAGTAAGCAACTTCGACCTGTGTCGTCACAGGAACTTGCACGGTGTAAGGAACTTCAACCGATTCCATTGTCGGAACGTTGACGGTGTATTCTTGGGCGACTTCCGTCGTCACAGGAACTTGAACCGAGTATTCTTCGGTCTTGGTCGTAGGGACCATTTCGGTGTAGGTCTGAGTCTTGGTGACTTGACGTGGAACCGACTTGGTGATGGTGCGAGTGCGAGTTTCTTCGCGTGGCACGCTCTTCATCACAGTGACTTCGCGTTCGCGAGTCTCTTGACGCATTTCCGTGACGGTGACCGTTTGGGTCTCTGTCACGGTTTGCGGAACCATGCGTGTTTGCGTGGTGTAGGTAGGGCCGCAAGCCGAACCATCCGAGCCATCGGCAACGGTTGCGCCGTCGACGACGGTGCCGCCGCATGACGAGCAGGGAGCGGCTTGGGAGGAGGCAGGAGCGTCGCCACAGCATTGTGCGAATGCTTGGCTGCCGCCGAACGTCGTCATTGCCAGGGCGGCAAGAGCGAAAGAAATCTTCTTCACAGGGGATCCTCGAATTCAATCGGAGAGAATGCCGCAGACGAGTGAATCGTGGACGGCTGTAGTTGGTGGACAAGGGAAGGCTAGTTGCGCCCTTCGTTCTCTCAACCTGCATCTCTGCGAAGTTAGCAAGTTCCTCTATAAACTGATTCGATTACATAAACGGTGTCAGTCAGGCCGAATAGTACGATTGTGCAGGGCCCCGTCCCCACCGCCGAAGAGGCGTGCCCCCGGATTTGCCCCGTTGCGCATGCGACAACCCATCACAGATCGCTGCTGGGCGACGTCGCTTCGCCCCAGACTCTGCGGTAGCCCGGCCTGGCCCAGCGCTCTGCAACGCGGCTCTGCAACGCGGCTCTGCGGCAGCCTGTGTACGGCAGTCGGGTGTACGGCAGTCGGGTGTACGGGAGCCAGGTGTACGGCAGCCAGTGTGCGGGAGCCTGTCTGCGGCAACGAAGTTCTAGCTTCGTCCGCGAGGCCCTAGCCGCCCGAACATGCGGTCCAATTCGTCGCGGCTGAAAAACAGAGCCGTGGGACGTCCGTGCGGGCAATGGTGCGTGTCGTGATACAGATCCTTCTGTTCCAACAAGCTGACGATCTCTTCCGGCGCCAGTGGGTCGCCCGCTTTCACGGCCGCTTTGCAGGCGATCGTCGACAACAGGTGGTTCAGCAAGTCTTTGGCGTCGGGCTGTTTCCCTGCCGAAATCAAGGCTTCCAACACCGTCCGCAACATGTCGGCTGGTGAACCGTTTCGCAGCATGGCCGGATACGACTGGATGACGATGGTCTCGCCGCCAAAGTCGTCGATCTCCAGCCCCACTTTGGCCAGCGTTTCTTTGGCGTCCAAGGCGGCGGTCCGTTCAGCCGGTGTTAGCGAAACCGGTTCCGGCACCAGCAAACGCTGTGCTTCTAGGGACTTGCCTTCCCCCAACACCTTGTTGCAGACCCGTTCATACAGCACGCGTTCGTGCAACGCGTGTTGGTCGATCACGACCATTCCGGTTTCGTCTTGGGTCACCAGGTATCGGTTGTGGACTTGAAAACCCAAATAGCAAACGCTGGGCGATTCCGGCAGTCCCGATTCCGATTCTTGCTTGCCGGCAATTTCCCATGGCGCTAGGTCCGATGCCGGTTGGCCGGACGGCGACGGCATGGCGGTAGGCATCGGTCCGTGCGCGATCTCGCCGCCGGCTTGGCCGGTGCTGGGCATCGACGCATGGTTTGGCAGGGAAGCGGTGCCATTGCTGAACGGTTGGAATGCGGGTGTGCCGGTCGCCGGCAAAGCATTGGTCGTGGTTGTTGGCGTCTGTGTGCCGGTGCGGGCCCAATCAATCACCGATTGTCGCTGCAGTTGTTCGGATTGTTCGGCGGATCCAGCCGGTGGTTGGATGGCCGACGCGATGGAAGACTGCGGCGCATCGTCCGACGGCGATCCCGGGCCGACACGCTGCGTCATGTCGGTCCGCAGGAACTGATGACGCAGCGTCTGCAACAATCGTGCATAGACTTTGCCGCCATCGGTGAAACGAACTTCTAGCTTGGTCGGGTGAACGTTGACGTCGATCAGTTCCGGTGGCATGTCCATCCGCAGAAAGCAGACGGGAAAGCGACCGACCATCAGCAAGCCGCGATAGGCTTCGCCCAAAGCGTGTTGCAGCGAACGGTCACGGATATGCCGCCCGTTCAGGAACAGGTACTGCATCCGGTTGTTTCCGCGGCTGACCGACGGATCACAGACATAGCCGCTGATTCGAACTTGGTCGTCGACGTCACGGATCGGGATCAAGACGCTGGCGATCTCGTCGCCAAAAAATGCGCCGATACGATCGGACCATCTTGTCGACGTCGGCAGGTCGTAGACCACCTTGTCGTTGTTGATCAAAACAAAGTGGACTTGGGGATTGGCCAGTGCCAATCGCGTGAAGGCTTCGACGATGTGCCCTCGTTCGGTGGTGGCTGTTTTTAAAAAACGGTGACGCACCGGCGTGTTGAAAAACAGATTCTTGATTTCAATCACCGTGCCGACTGGGCAACCACAGGGGGCCGGCGGTTCGATCACTCCACCACGGACCTGCACTTCGCTGCCGCTATCGTCCCCGACGGTTCGGCTGCGGATTGTCATGTGCGAAACGCTGCCGATCGAAGCCAAGGCTTCCCCGCGAAACCCCAGTGTCCGAACACTGAACAGCGAATCGTCGTCGGGCAGTTTGCTGGTGGCGTGGGACGCGATCGCAAGCGGCAACTGTTCCGGCGTCATCCCGCAGCCATCGTCCGAAATCCGGATCAACTCCGTTCCCCCGCCAGCGATCGTGACTTCGATCCGATGGGAACCTGCATCGATGCTGTTTTCGACCAGTTCTTTGACCACCGAAGCGGGCCGTTCGATGACCTCCCCCGCAGCGATCTGGTTGACCAGGTTCGGGGGCAGTTGGCGGATCGTCGGCAGCGGGCGTTGGGTCGAAGTGCTCATCCAGTCGAATGTACCGGACTGGAATCGGCCGACAACCGCAAATGCCGCTGGCGACGCCCCGGGGACTGGTCGCGATGCGGGAACGTGCCGCGATTGCCGGTGGCAGCAAAGATGGGGAGATTGCCGGTGGCAAAAGCCATCCGGCGATTTTTGCTGCACTCGCACCGCGATCGCCGCAGACGGGGGCGTCTGTGGTGGGACACCCCCGGACACCGGCGAGCCTGCTGGCCAGCGAATCTAGCGCAGGACCAGCATCACCCGTTGGTTTCCACGGCGAACGATCAGCCGCAGCGGTTGACCGGACTTCTGGGATTGGCCGAAGGCTTTCTCCAGTTGATCCGGGCTGGTCAGTTGGGTGCCGGAGGCGGATTCGATCACGTCACCGACTTGCAGATCAGCGTCCGCTGCGATCCCTTCGTCTTGGACACTGCTGACGATCAGTCCGCTGCGGAGTCCCGGGTAACCGTATTGCTGGGCCGATTCGGGGGTCACCGGAATCAGATCGGCACCAAATCGTTCCGCGAAACCGCTGAACATCGCCATCGTTTCCTCGGTCCGTTCCCCTAGGGTGACTGCCAGGTTCAGGATCTTGCCGCCGCGATTGACCTCCATCTTGACCAGAGTGCCCGGTGCTCGGCTGGCGACGTAGTTGCGAAGCTGGGTGCCACCGGTGCATTTGCGGCCGTCCAGTTTGGTGACCACGTCCCCCGGTTGTAGGCCGGACTTGGCAGCCGGTTGATTCTCCAGCACGCTGCCGATGAATCCGCCAATGCGAACGTCCAGGGCGTAGTTGTCGACCGCTTCGGGAGTGACGTCGACGACGGCCGCACCGAGGAACCCGCGCCGGACCTGGCCTGTTTCGACGATCTGTTCCAAGACCGGACGGGCCAACGAGACAGGGATGGCGAAGCCGATCCCTGCACTGGCACCGCTGCGTGACAGGATGGCCGTGTTGATGCCGACCAATTCACCACGCAGGTTCACCAGCGGTCCGCCCGAATTGCCGGGGTTGATGGCCGCGTCGGTCTGCAGAAAGTCCTCGAACCCGTTTCCGTCGGCAATGATCCGTTGGACTCGGTTTTTGCCGCTGATGATCCCGGCGGTCACCGTTTGGTCCAGTCCGAACGGGCTGCCGATTGCCAGCACCCAATCGCCGACTTGGATTTCGTCGCTGCTCCCGAATATCGCTGGACGCAGGCCCACCAGTTCGACCTTCACGACCGCCAAATCGGTTTGCGGATCGGTGCCGACGACCGTGCCCTTTTCGATTCGTCCATCGGAAAATTCGACCGTCAATTCGTCGGCGCCCTCGATGACGTGGTTGTTGGTCAGAATATAGCCATCGGGGCGGACGATCACGCCGCTGCCCATTCCGCTGGCTTCGCGTTCCTGGATCTGTGGTTGTCCGCCGCCGAAGAGTTCTTCGAATCCAGGTGGCACGCCTTGGGGGACGCGGCCGCCGCGGGTGCGGACCATTTGAACTTGCTTGGTGCTGATGCTGACAACGCTCGGTTTCAACGCCTCGGCGACGTTTCGAAAGGCGCTGGACAAATTGTCGGCGGTGGTCAGGTTTTGTTTCTGGACAGCTCGGCCAGCGTCCGCCGCTGAACGCGGGGTAGTCACTGTACCTTGCCCAATCGCTTCATTTTGCAAATTATGCGGTAGCGACATCACCACGCCGGTGACCAGAGATCCGACCAGCATGGCGGCCAGTGCAAAGGTTGTACTTTTCCACAAGTTCTGCATCGAAGGTTTCTCCTACTCGGACAAGCAATTGAGTCATCGGCAACGGCACCCGCTGCCATCGCGACAGCACCGTCACCTGCATTGTAGCGCTAGCAAACGATAGACCAATTCTTTTCTTCGCTATCGCACCGTTGTCACGCGATGTGGTAACTTATTTGATGGCATTGAGTACGCACGGAGCAAGGATTGGATGCGAGAAACATTAACGGTGATTTTGGCAGGTGGACGTGGCTCTCGGTTAGAGCCGTTGACACGCGATCGAGCGAAGCCGGCAGTCCCTTTCGGTGGACTCTATCGCATCGTTGACTTCGTCCTCAGCAATTGTCTCAACAGCGGGATGCGAAAGATCCTGTTGTTGACCCAGTACAAGGCTCAGTCGCTAGACCGGCACATCAACCTGGCCTGGCGCAACTATTTTTGCCGCGAACTGGGCGAGTTCATCGACGTCGTGCCACCGCAACAGCGGTTTGCGGACAATTGGTATCAGGGCACTGCCGACGCGGTGTACCAGAACATCTACGCGATTGAACGCGAAAAGCCGCGCGATGTCGTCATCTTAGGTGGCGACCATATCTACAAGATGAACTATCAGCCGATGATCGAGTTTCATCGCAAGATGGATGCGGACATCACGATCGGAACATTGCGAGTCAGTCGGGAAGAGGCCAAGCAGTTTGGTGTCATCCAAGCGGACGTCGACCACCGTGTCGTCGGGTTCCAAGAGAAACCAGAGAATCCGATTTCGACCCCCGAAGACCCCGATGCCTACATGGCATCGATGGGGATCTATGTGTTCAACGCCCGGTTCCTGTACGAGCAACTTTGCGATGACGCGACGTTCGAAGACAGTGACCATGACTTTGGCAAGAACATCATTCCCGATGCGATCAACAAGTACAAAGTCTTCTCGTTCCCGTTCATGGACGAAAATCGCAAGGGCGATGCTTATTGGCGTGACGTCGGTACGATCGAAGCGTATTTCGAAGCCACGATGGATTTGATCGACGTCGATCCGCAATTGAATCTGTACGACAATCAGTGGCCGATCCGGGCTCATCAACCGATGTTGCCACCGCCGAAGTTCGTTTTCGGTAGCGAGGGTGGTCCGACGACCCGCCGCGGCGAAGCTCTGGATTCAATCGTCTGTCAGGGTGCAATCGTTTCCGGTGGCAGTGTCGCTCGCAGCGTGTTGGGGCCGAACGTCCGAATCAATTCTTACGCGACGGTCGAAGATTGCATCCTGTTTGACGAGGTCGAGGTGGGCCGCCGTTGTCGGCTTCGCCGCGTGATCGTCGATAAGGGGGTGCGGATCCCGCCGGAGACCGAAATTGGTTACGATCCCGATGCGGACCGGGCGCGCGGATTTACCGTGACCGAAAGTGGGTTGGTGGTGATTGCCCGTGGTGAAGAATTGTCGTTCTCGCCTGACCAGATCATCGCCTGATCCGTTTTGCCGTTCCAGTTCCCGATCAGAGGCACGCCGCGACCAAGCGTTGGCGTGCCAGTCGATCTGGGCTGACAGTGCGTTTCGCACGCTTCATTCTTCCCCCGTACCGGTTCACCGCCATTGACCGCTGGTGAATCGATCGTTCGATCATTTCCGGTTCTGCAACATGCCGATCGCCACGACTGTCACGCCGTTAATCGCTGGAGTCGTTTTGGCGATGTTCGTGTTGCTGGTGGGGGGATTGATCGGATTCCGAATCGGCCAGCGAAAGTACGCGCGGCTTAGCGAGAATCAGCTTAGCGAGGGGGATCGCGAGCGATTGGTCCAATTGTTAGCCGAGCTTGGGTCCTGGACCAACGAGTACTCCGGCAACGTCAGCGATTATCAGGACCAGTTGGGGCGGCTAAGCGACGCGGTCGAAAAGGGCGGGAATTCGTCGTCCACGGACCTGCGTGTGATGACTCTGCTGCAACAGATCATGCAGACCAACGGCGATCTTCAGACCAGGCTGGATGAAGCCGAGAAACAGTTGGAAAAACAGACTCGCCAAATCGCGTCGTACCTGACCGAAGCTCGTACCGATGGATTGACGGGGTTGTTCAACCGGCGGGCTCTGGATACCCGGATGGAAGAAGTCTTCACCGCGTATCGTTCCGGCGGCCGGACTTTCGTGATCGCCTTGATTGACATCGATAAGTTCAAATTGATCAACGACAACTACGGGCACCAAGCGGGTGACCAGGTGCTGAAGCAGTTGGCGTCCGTCCTGCGTACACAGTTGGACGGTTCGTTGATGGTCGCGCGATTCGGTGGCGAGGAGTTTGCGGCGATCATGGACGGCCCGTTGCGTGTTGCCGCGGCCACCATGAACGAGCTTCGAAAGCACGTCGCAGACCATCCCATGCAAGCGGGCACAAAACAGATCAAAGTGACGATCAGCGTGGGGCTAAGCGAGCCCCGTGAAGATGTGATTGTCGCGCCGGTGCTGCGGCGCGCGGACGAGGCATTGTACGCGGCTAAAAATATCGGGCGAAATCGAGTCTACTATCATGATGGCCGCGACGCCATTTTGGTCGGGGCACCTGAGACCGCCCGATCAGACGAGTAGACGAGTAGACGATCAGACGAGTAGACGATCAGACGAGTAGACGACTAGAAATTGCCCGACTCGGCTGCGCTGCCGTGCTACTGAACATTCGAATCTGTGCCAATGGAATCTGGTTGGCGATGGTATCGCTGTGACGATCCACCTTTGTATCGTGCGAGAAAAAAGTGTCCGCCCCCTTCTGCTGGGAACCGGCCCATCGGTTACTTAGCACCAATGGGGAACGTGCACTAATTTTCCGCTCAGTCCTTAGTCTCGCCCCTTTTGTCTCGACACGAGTACCGACAGCATGACAGATCGACAAGACGATGTTCCCGCCGAATTGGACTCCGCCGCCGGTGAGGGCGCGTTTGCACCGGGCGGTGAGATCATGGGGCATCCCACCGGTCTGTTCTTCTTGTTCTTTGCCGAGTTGTGGGAACGGTTCAGTTTTTACGGGATGCGGGCGCTGCTGACGTTGTACCTGGCGACCGAGTTGTTCAAGGATGTGGCGGACGGAAAGACGATCGCCTACGAGATCTATGCGGCGTATGGATCGCTGGTCTATTTCACGCCTGCCTTGGGCGGCATGATTGCTGACCGTGTGATCGGTCACAAAAATTCGATCATGTTGGGCGCTCTGTTGATGACCATCGGTCACTTCACGATGGCGTTCGAAAGCGAATCGATCTTCTATCTGTCGTTGGGCCTGCTGATTATCGGCAACGGGTTCTTCAAGCCAAATATCTCGTCGTTGGTCGGCGGGCTCTACCGCGAAGGTGACACGCGTCGCGATGGCGGGTTCACGATCTTTTATCTGGGCATCAATCTGGGGGCCTTCATGGCACCACTGGCCTGTGGGTACCTCGGTGAAAACTACGGTTGGCACTACGGGTTCAGTGCGGCCGGGATTGGGATGTTCATCGGGTTGCTTGTGTTTTGGTATGGGCGGGTCAAAGGGATCTATGGCGAACAGGGGGAACAGCCGCTTGCCTACGCCAGCAAAAATTTGGGTGGAATCAATGTTCGCTACCTGGTCTACGCCTTGTCGTTCCTAAGCGTGCCGCTGTTTGCGATGTTGGTCAGCAAGAGTGAGTTGACGGTGTTTGGCAGCACCGGGTTGTTGCAGTTCCTGTTGATTTCGCTGCTGATTTTGGTGCTGGTCTATCTGACGTACGTTTGCGTCGTCAGCGACAAAATCACTCGCGATCGATTGATCGTGGTCGTCGTTTTGACGTTCTTCGTGACCGTGTTTTGGGCGTTCTTTGAACAGGCCGGTAGTTCGCTGACACTGTTCGCCGAAGAACAGGTTCGATTGGTAGGGCTGAACGCTTCGCAGACCAATGCGATCAACCCTTTCTATATCGTCGCCCTCGCGATTCCCTTTTCCATGATGTGGAACAAGCTGGAATCCAAAAAGATGAATCCCAACACGATGATCAAGTTCGGGTTGGGGATTGGCCAGCTTGGGGTAGGGTTCCTGGTGTTCGCGTTGAGCGCCCGCTTCATGGACGACGAGGGCAAAGTCGGCATGATCTTTTTGTTGGTGGGCTACCTGTTGATCACGTCGGGCGAATTGTTCCTATCGCCGATTGGGCTTTCCAAGGTGACGGAGTTGTCGCCTGCCAAGTTGGTCGCGTTCATGATGGGCGTCTGGTTCCTATCGTCCTCCTTCGCTCACTATATCGCCGGCTTGATTGCCAAATTGACGACCGGCGGCGGACATGGGGAGGGGGAAGCTAGCGAAGCGGTGGCCGAAGTCGTCGCAGAGCCAAGCGTGATGGCCAGCCTAGCTCGATGGATCACCGGGGCGAGTGCGGATGAGGCTGCCACCGCCAGCGCCGCCAACCTGTTGAACTACACCAGCGTGTTCGCTCAGATTGCGATCATCTCGTTTGTCGTCGCCGCGATCGCATTGCTGATTTCACCGATCATCAAACGAATGATGCACGGGATCCGCTAGGGACGTCGGTTCAATCAGCAGCGTGGAAACGTAAGTCTTCACGCCCTGATCGGACCTGACGGTTGGTAGCATGAAGCGATCCGCAACGTCGCGTCGCATCGTCGAGCCTGCCGTAGGTGCGGCTGAGCCGCGCGGATAATCGACGACGAGTGTACGCGTTGGATCGCCCGCACCGCATGGGCAACGCCCAGCGCGCTTGGTTCGCCCGCACCGCTTGGGCAACGCCCAGCGCGTTTGGATCGTTTAACCGCTTGGGCAACGCCCAGCGCGCCTGTGCGGCTGCAACGCGCGGCCCGCTGGGCACGCGGTTAAACGATGGTGGGCGTGCGCGTTGGATCGCCCGCACCGCTTGGGCAACGCCCAGCGCGTTTCGTTCGTTTAACCGCTTGGGCAACGCCCAGCGCGCCGGTGCGGCTGAGACGCGCGGCCCGCTGGGCACGCGGTTAAACAACGGTGGGCGTGCGCGTTGGATCACGCGCACCGCTTGGGCAACGCCCAGCGCGCCTGTGCGGCTGCAACGCGCGGCCCGCTGGGCACGCGGTTAAACGACGGTGGGCGTGCGCGTTGGATCGCCCGCACCGCTCGGGCAACGCCCAGCGCGTTTCGTTCGTTTAACCGCTTGGGCAACGCCCAGCGCGCCGGTGCGGCTGCAACGCGCGGCCCGCTGAGGCTGTGAATAATTGAGTTTTGGCTTGTTGGATTTCTGCATGGGGCTAAATTATTTGCATGAAAATTCCAACCGATGCTCAGCAGCGTGGTTCCGCTCGCACCCACCGCCCCGAACGCAGCCAAGTTGAGATGCGGTTCTATTCGCTTGACCAGATGGTGGCCCGCGAGCACCGCGTTCGTTTGGTATGGCAGTACTGCGAATCGCTCGACCTCGGACCGCTTTACGAGAAGATTAAATCGAAAGTAGATGGTCGTGGTCGCACCCCGATCGATCCGCGAATCCTCTTCGCCCTGTGGTTCTACGCAACGCTCGAAGGGATCAGTAGCGCCCGCCGTTTGAGCGATTTGACCACCCGCGACTTCCACTACCTGTGGATCTGCGGCGATGTCACGGTTAATCATCACACCCTGAGCGACTTTCGCAGCGGCAACGCCGAGTATCTCGAGAAGTTGCTTAGCGACTCGATCGCCGTGCTGCTGAGCGAAAAACTGATCACGTTGGATACCATCGGGCAGGATGGCATGCGGGTGCGTGCCTCGGCCGGCAGCAGTTCGTTTCGGTCCGAATCGACGCTCCAACAGATGCAAGAGGTTGCCGAAGACTATGTAAAGGAACTCGCCGAGCGATCCGACGAGGAAGCTGCCGCGGCAACTCGGGCCGAACAGGCCGCCCGCAAGCGTGCTGCCGACGAACGACTCGAGCGTATCAAGGCGGCTCAAGAGAACCTCAAAGAACTTGAGCGACGTCGTAAAGAGAAACGATCACGCAAAAGCAAGTCGACCCCACGAGCCTCCACAACGGACCCCGAAGCGGCGCGGATGAAGATGGGAGACGGCGGTTTTCGCCCCGCCTATAACGTCCAATTCGCCAGCGACGGCGACTCTCGAATTGTCGTCGGCGTGAGCGTTGACAATCAGGGCAGCGATCAAGGTGAGATGCTTCCGATGTACGAGTCGATCTGCCGCACCTATGGGGTGACGCCGGCACACTACTTGGTCGACGGCGGGTTCACCAAAGCGAGCGATATCGAAGCGATGGACGCTGCGGGGACGGAGGTTTACGGTCCACTGAAGGACATCAAAAGACAAGTCGCTAACGGCAAGGATCCCCATGCGAGCAAGCCGGGCGATAGCGACGCGATGGCGAGGTATCGAAAGAGGATGGGGACACCCGAGGCGCAGGAGATGTTGAGACGACGTCCATCGATAGCTGAATTTCCCAACGCGGAATGTCGTAATCGCGGTCTTCATCAGTTCCGGGTTCGTGGCCAGAAGAAAGCAATGGCCCAAACGCTTTGGCACGTGCTGGTGAACAACTTCAATCGATTGAACAACCTAGGATTTTTACAAACACTGATGAGGCAATCCTGTACTGCGACGCCTTGAGGTTGGCCTCCGGTCTCCAATCGTTGGACGCATCGCGTCCAACGAAGCTTCAAAGCGATCCACCAAGACAAAAGAACCACCGAAGCTTCAACCTGAAACTTTGACGACGACCGGCAATCCAAAATTTTTGAAAAACCACTTCAAAAACACGGCGTCAAGCCACAACCGGCCAATTATTCACAGTCTCGCTGGGCACGCGGTTAAACGACGGTGGGTGTACGCGTTGGATCGCCCGCACCGCTTGGGCAACGCCCAGCGCGCTTGGTTCGTTTAACCGCTTGGGCAACGCCCAGCGCGCCTGTGCGGCTGCAACGCGCGGCCCGCTGGGCACGCGGTTAAACGATGGTGGGTGTACGCGTTGGTTCGTTTAACCGCTTGGGCAACGCCCAGCGCGTTTGTGCGGCTGAGACGCGCGGCCCGCTGGGCACGCGGTTAAACGATGGTGGGTGTACGCGTTGGATCGCCCGCACCGCTTGGGCAACGCCCAGCGCGCTTGGTGCGGCTGAGACGCGCGGCCCGCTGGGCACGCGGTTAAACGACGGTGGGCGTGCGCGTTGGATCGTGCGCACCGCATGGGCAACGCCCAGCGCGGTTGGTTCGTTTAACCACTTGGGCAACGCCCAGCGCGCTTGTGCGGCTGCAACGCGCGGTCCGGTGGGCGCGCGGCTGAACGACGGGGAGGGTAACCCGAGTCAGAATCGCCAGTTTGCTCGGACGATCACGCCGTCGCCCAGGTCGATCTCGATGTCTTGGCGTTCGTATTCGATGCTGCGTCCCATCGCGTAACCGGCTTCCAGCGTGATCCCTCGGTTGCCGACAACAATCGACTCGTAACCGGCTAACAATTCGAAGGCACGGACGGTCAGTTCATCTTGGGTCCCGTCGGATCGCTGGACGGCCCAGGTGTTCCCGCCGATACCGCCGCCGATGTAGGCCCATCCTTCGCCGTTTTGCCCGTCTCGCCAAAGCCGGCGGGCCAGACGCGGGCGTGGCATCGTTAGATCCAGTTTCCACCATGGCGTCGGGCGGTAGATAAGCCCGATCGCGGGCAACCAATTAAAGTCGTCTCGATCAAAGTAGACGGCGCCAACGGACACCTTCAGATCGCGGCGTACCTGCCAATTCAGCAGGAACAATCCAAACAGCCGAAACGCACTGTCGGATGACTCGAAATCGGTTCTTGCCGATGGCGACAGGATCAGCGTGGTGGAGAAAGCGTCGGACCACTGCTTTTGATTCAGAAAGTTCACCCCGGTGTTGTAGACCTGTCCCGGCAGATCGATTGTTTCCGGACCGTCGAAGTGATCCACGCGAAAAAAGGGCTGCATCCCTAGGATGTTATCCATCGATCCCAGCGGAAGTCCAAAGCTGACGCGAGCCTCTTCAAAAGTCTGGTTCAACCCCGAAGGGCCACCGCCGGTGTCCCACAGGTATCCGCCCAGGACTTCACTGCCCTGGTAGAAACTGCGGCGAAAACGCTCGATGGGTAGCTCGGGATCTAGACCGGGGCGACCTAGCAGGGATGAATCGATCAGCGGCCCAAACTCGGACGGTGGGCTGGGGGGGCCGGGGACAATCAACGGGTCCGTCGATGGTGCAAACAGACTTTGCCCTGACACGCCGTAACGCAGCGGCAGTTGGTCCGTGGAAGTCCCGGGATCCAGCACGACGGCTTGGCCTTGATTGATCGGGGGGCCGAGAGGCAGACGGTATTCAGGCGTCTGGCTAGCCGCTTCGGAAACGACGCCACATGCCAGGACGGTGGACATCAGGAGACGTCTCAGCGGCGGTTGGGGGCGTAGCATGGCAGGTTCTCGATCGCGTGACGGTACGCAGCCGACGCAGCGATCAACGCCGTCTGGAAGTCCGCTGGGCTAGCAGACGGCAAAGCGGGGCCGCCGGCTGTTTGTTGGAGATAGCAAATATTTCCGTCACCCGGCAAGTCGTCTCGTGGAGGAGGATTTGGTCCCCCGTATCACCCAGCAAGTGACTCCGTCGTCGTTGTTAACACGATCCTGCCGACCTATCCGGGCAACGATGTCCGCCCAGTGAGTCAAAATGGGTGAACATAAGAGAAGTCAGGTGGGACCAGCGCGAGTGTGCGGGTTATTGGGATTTGTGCGCAGGCCTGACTGTTGTATGGGATCGATATTCTCCTTAGTGGCTGTTAGCGGGGTTGCAGGACCCTCAGGTGAGCCGTCCACCGCCGTGTGTGGCCCGTTGGAAGGGTTGGGGGGCAGAAACAGCCGAAACAAGATTCGGAAAGTCGCAAGTTCGGTTGCGGTATGCCGTAAGTTTGTGCGATACTTCCATTAGGTGGCGGTTCATTCCGCTGCCTATGGAGGACTTCGCTAGTGCCCCAGTGAAGTCCTTTGTAGTGCTCGGCAAGTTCGGAACTGCCCCTTTCGGCTTGCCGAGTCACTACATTTTTCGAACGTCGTTAGGCAAAAAGGGACGCTTGCGGCCAACGATGCAATTCACCCTGAATCCAGGGGGCATCACTTGCCCGCAGTCATCCATTCTCTGATACCGCAAGACGACGATGCGGTCGCGTTCTATTCGTCTTGCATGGACCTGACCAATCGGGTTCGCAAAGCAATCACGGCCAACGCCCCGCTGCTTCCACTGTTGGAAACCAACAGCGATTCGGTCTACATCAAGGCTGCGGATGGCACGATGTTGGTGTGCAACCGTGGCTACATCAATCTGTTCGCCCCAGGGACCGACCCCACCGGTCGATCGACAGCGGCGTATCTGAACGAAGATCTAGTCACCGCGGCCCGCAGTTCGGACCTGCTAGTGCTCTCTGGTGCCGATGACGTGATGTTCATCCACCCCTATCACGACACCAAAGGCCATTCGCTTAGTCTGCGAACCTTCAAGGGATCGCTACTTGGACTTGGGCACCCGCGGCATGCGATCATCGGGATCAGCCGTTTGATTGGCGTCAACGTCAGTGAACGTCGCGAGCGTCTGCTTCCGCTGGGACGATCTTGGGCGATCTACGAGACTCTAAAGCAACGCGATCAAGAGATTGCTGTATGGGTGGCGCGTGGCGAACGCATCAAAGCGATCGCCGAGAATTTTCATGTCTCCGAAAAGACGATCGAAAATTCGCGTAACTCAACAATGAAGGCGCTGCACCTTGGCAATCCTGTTGACCTGATCAAATTGATGGTGCGATTGCAGGACGGCGGGTTCGCCGACTTCGGACTCTAGGTCCCACTTCGCCCCTCGCAGCGTCTGCGAGAACGAATCACGCCGGGGCCCGGCACGCCTCGGTCATCTGCCGTACTCTGGGCGACACTTCTGAGCGCCTGCTGGTAAGCAGCGATTCGGTGCTGGCTGGGCGTGGACAGTAAAGACGTATGGATCGGCGCGGCTGCCGGGGCGGTTGTCGCCATGATCGCGACCGGCAACCGTTGGACCAACTAGTTCAAGAACTCTGCCAAGTGCTCGGACACTTCGGACCCTTTCAGTTTGATGATCGCGGCACGTTCGATCTGCCGAACCCGTTCACGGCTGAGCCGAAATACATTGGCCACTTCGGCCAGCGTGTGCGGGAAGTGAGTTCCGAATCCGTAACGCATCAACAAAATTTGCCGTTCGCGATCTCCCAATACAGACAGCAGCTGTGAACATCGGTCCTTCAGGTCGTTCGCATCGGCGCTTTCCGGCGGGGACTCGTCGCTGCGGTCGGGCAGCAAGTTGCCGAACTCCTGTTGGGTCCCGCCATGCACACTTTGGTTCAGGCTGATCGGTGTCTCGGCGACTCGTTCTAGCACGGCCAAACGATCGGTCGACGTGTTGGTCAGCTGAGCCAGTTCGTTTTTCGATGCGCGTCGTCCGGTTTGTTGGAAGAACTTTGTCTTCACTCGCGACAGTTCGTTCAGTTCGCTGATGACCTGTGCGGGAACGCGGACAGCTCGTCCCTGTTCCGCGACGCCACGGCCGATCGCTTGGCGAATCCACCAGGTTGCGTAGGTCGACAGTTTGAAACCACGTCGATATTCGAACTTCTCAACCGCTCGCATCAAACCGGCGTTGCCTTCTTGGATCAGGTCCAGGAACGACACACCACGTCCGCGGTATTTCTTGGCGACCGAAACGACAAGCCGCAGGTTGGCTTCGACCAACGTGCTCTTGATGTCCAGGTAGCCATTGTAAGCTTCGTCGATCCGTTTCATCCGCCGCTGCAGTCCGGCACGCGAATGAAGCGTCGGTCGCAGGGACTGGACGTATTGACGTTTGATGTCGGGCGAATTCGACGATTCCGCTTCTTTGGCCAATCGTTCGATCTGCAGCACGCGTCGCTTCAGGTCGTGGTACATGTCCTCGATCACGGGAAGCCGGACCGCGAACTCTTCGATCAACGCGATCGAATGGTCACGACGTCGCACGAACATGCGTAACGATTGACGCCGTTTGCGTGCAGAGACCGATCGGCGCGACGACAACGCGAAATGTTCATGCATGTCGGCGCGAACGCCGTCGATGGTCGACAGGTTTTGTGGCAATCGGTTGATCATTGCCTGCTTGGCTTTGTCGTCGGCAACCGAATAGTCGAGCGCCCGATCGGCTCGCTTTTCGCCCTGTGCAACTTGTTGCAGTTCTGCAATCGCCACGTCGGCGACATAACCGATGCGCAGCATTTCGCGTCGGAAGATCCGTCGGGCCGCATCCATCTTCATCGCCAGGAACAGTTCGTCCCGGGGCGATAACAGCGAGGTGCGAGCGATCTCTTCCAGGTACAACCCGAGAGCATCCGCCTGATCGTCCGCATAGGCGGTCCGAGACGGTTCTCGTTTGCCTCCACGAATCGAAAGGTTGACTTCGTCAGCTCTAGGCTTGCGTGGGGTAGTAAGCTCAGGTGAGTAGAGGGAAACCATATCCGTCCTGCTCCTCGATTATCGGAATAGCGATCGCAACCGCTTGTAGAATGTTCAATCCAGCCATCAAGCCGACACCTTTGTGAGATGCGGCCTGATTTGACCGAAAACAGTGCTGACCCGTGTTTCAGGCGATTTCCCTCTTTGCAGGGGGTGAAAATCGCCTTGGCATATTCGGGTGGCAGCGTGTTTCGGTCTGTCACAACATCTGTTGCAAATAGCATGCCCGGACTAGCGTTAAAACCGTTTTAGGGGCGTTCTAGTCGCCATTTGCACGTTTTGTGCCCAAATCCGTCCTTCGACGGCGGGGCACCGGTACTCGCAGTCCCAAAATGCCCCAGTCTTTGCTGTCTTATTTTGAAACCGATCTGTCGTTTTGTATGGGCGTGGGGTCAGCAGGTTTCCGTGGGAACGTTGCTGTCCGGCTTCGTCGCTGGTGAGTCTTCCTTTCCTAGACGCATCCCAGCACTTCAAGGTTCCGTCAGTGATTTGGCGAACGGGGCCGATCTGACTGCGTGGCGTTGCCGCCCTGTGATCAACCGCAGATCGTCGTCGCGATCAACATGGCGGTGAACGAAATTTCCGCAGCAGTGTGATTCGTACCGGGGCGCTGATTCTTGGTGTGTCGGGTGTTCACTGACGAAAAGTTTTCGAACAATGCGTGGCACGGCTGGCGCCCGGTCGCCGATCTGGGATCACCGAACTGGGATCACCAATCTGGGGTCGCTACGCGGCGAGTGAGGTAGCCAGCGGTGACTCTTGGTTCGGTTCCGTTGTGGGCTGCGAGCCTTTTGGGGGCAATTCGTTATAGTGACCTGCCAACCTCCAACCACCATCCATTCAGACTCTGTGATGTCCATGCAATCCAACGATCGCAACCTGGCTGCTCGATCTGCCCGTCATCCGGGATCCGTTTCCTGCAGTACCTGCGGACGTCGGTTCATGATCGACGAGTCTCCGACGCCGCCATTCTGTAGCGAACGCTGCCAGCTGATCGACCTAGGGCGGTGGTTGGACGAAGACATCAGCGTTCCACACGAAGGTGGGAACAGTGATGTGATGGGCGGCCAACGTCGTGACGACGACGATTCGGACGACGACGAAACGGATGACGATGCGGGCCAAATCCGTTTCGAGTAACCGCCGCCAATAGGGTTGGGGGCGTGCGAATCGTTGGTGTGCGAACACGAGGCGTTTGTGGGGGGATCGAATTACTTTCGCAGTCGACATAACCCCAACCATTCCTGGTGATCGTCAAGGTTTTCCAAGGTGGTATTGCGGACGCGGCCGTCAAACTCGCCGATACGCAAAGTGTCCCCGCAATCGAAACAGTTGCCCAAAGGAATGGGTCTGACCGTCGCTGTTTGGTTCGCGGAGGATTCCCGCCTTCACCAATCAATGCCGTCTCGCAACGCTCACGATCGAGCTCGGCTATCACCGCATTTCATGGAAGATATGCGTTGGAATAATCAGGAGTTACCCGACCATGTTTCCTCAAATTTGTCGTCGTCTTCGTCGCGCTGCCCTCGCCACGATCATTGCTGGCACTACTGTTTTCGCCGCCCCAACGCATGCCGGTCAGTTTGACTGCGGAAGCGACTTCGTCCCGATTGCTGTCGAGATCGAAGCGCCAACGTCGCCCCTAGTCAACTCGCCCGCAACTGCCAAGCGGCTGGTGGAATCTGCATCGCTGGCTCGCACGACAGAGCCGCTGCAGCAGGACGAGGAATTGTGTGGATGGGTGGAACAGGCCCAGACGGTCAGACCCCAGCAGGCGTTGAATTCACCGGTACAGGTGCCGGCCTTTGCAGGTGGTTGGGGGACGCATGATTCCGGCCCCATCCAGTGGCGATTGGTTCCTGATCAGATCGCGGGGGCGGCCGGCGGGTCGTCGGCGAATGATTCGGCTGGCACCGTGTTGTTGGGTGAAGTGGCACCGCGGCCCGCCAAGATGGTTCAGGCAGACCAGCATGCAGCAGCACGAAACGTCCAGGCCCAGTCCGGGTTTTCGACGTCGGCTCTAGCATCCACCGTGGTCGCGGCGACGGGTGTCCGCGTGCAGCAGTTTGCCGAGCCGTTTGCGTTGGTCGGCCCCTATTGGCAAAGCTCGCTAGCCAGCATCGACCAGCTGCAGTCGCTGTATTCAGGTTTGGTGGCGCACGCGGAATCCGAGCAACGTTCCTACGAGAAGGCAATTGCGGTAGCCATTTCGAAGGTCGCATTGGAAGAACCCATCGATGCCAGTGTGGTCGATGCCAAGGTGGCTGTGTCGCAGCCGCAGGAGACGGAGTCGGAATCGACGTCGACGTCGACGTCGACGTCGACGTTGGCGAAGCGGTCTCCTGATCCGACTAGCATTGCCGCTGCGGCCCCGTCGATCCAGGTCTCGCCAATCAATCCGTTGGTGGGTGGATCCGGGTTGATCGCCACGATCCAGGACGAGCCCTACATGGCTTACGATTTGGCCCCTCGCGATCAAAAGGTGTGGACGTCATTCGCCTATTCGTCTCGCCCGTTCTGCGTCCGAAGCCCCAGCGACTTGATGGCTGATGCGATCATGTGGGACGCAATCGAAAACGGATCGAATGACGTCGAAGTGGTCGATCTGGATGCAGCGGACGCTCCGGTGGCCCAAGTGGAATCGATCGGATCGGGGTTGGCCGATTCGAATCTGCTGAAATCCGGGCTCGTCGATTCTTTGGCAGCCTGGGTTCGGTCGTCGCCGGACTGTTTGTTGGACGAATGGGTTGGCCACGTGGCCGCGTTTGTCGATTCACCGGTAATCGGCGATGCTGTGATCGGCGATGTTGTGCAGCCCGCGGCAATCGGTGGTTCCATCGCTGCGGCCCTCGGATCGACGTCGGATGCCGCTGGTGTGGCGATCGAGGCTTTGGCGGTTCGGATGCCCAAGCCGCAAGCCAGCCCTAGCAAGACCGGCGTCAAGCTGTTGGCCAGAGCCGAGTTGGACGAATCCGACGAGTTTGGCAAATCGATCTTGGTCGACAACGCGATCGGGGCGGATCAGGCCAGCGATGTCGAAGTCAGTATCGCCACGGCCCCGAGTTCCCAAGAGGTTCGCTAGGCAAACGGCGGCGTAGGCGCAGCAAAAACGCCTCGTGAAATCACGAGGCGTTTTCGATAGATAGTTGTTTGCACCAGCAGGGTCTGCTGGTCAACTGGCTTAGCTAGCCGCAACGACTTCTTCGGTGACGACGTTGATTCGGCGACCCTTGCGATCGAACATCACCTTGCCGTCAACCAGTGCGAACAGGGTGTAGTCCTTGCCTTGGCCCACACCGCGGCCTGGGTGCCACTTGGTGCCAACCTGACGAATCAGGATGTTTCCAGCGACAACGGCTTCGCCACCGAACTTCTTGACTCCGCGACGTTGTGCGTTGGAATCGCGACCGTTACGGCTCGAGCCCTGTCCCTTTTTGTGTGCCATTTCGAGGCGTCCTGTATCGAATGAATCTATAGTGTGTGGTTTGGAATCGCGGAGAATAGCGAACAAACCGAACTTTCTCAAGGGGTTTGCTTCTATTCGGTGACTTCCACCGTGATCGGGTGGGTGGTGACGCCGCCATCGGCCGCCGCAGTCAGGAAAAACGTCCGTGGTCCCAGCTCAGCCACAGGGTCGGCCGTGATGAAGAATTCTCGCTCTGTCATGCCTTCCAACGCCAGCAGCCCGTTGAGCCCGATATTGTCGACGTAGACGCCGTGAGCGGCGTTTCGGCCCGCATTTTCCTTGCCAAAGCTGACTTCGTTCTTGAATCCTTCCGCCCGGTCCAGCACCACGGTCGCCGAAACCGTCTCGCCTCGCCCCACCCTCAGCGTCCAATTTTGCTCTGCCGCGTCCACCGTGGGCGTCCCCGCCGCCCGGTCGCCTGGGGCACCGGAACCAGAGGATTTCGAATCACTTGGCCGAATCGACGCGATCACGCTGGGGCGGTCTTGGATCTGCAATTTCCCCAGTGACCCGGCCTGTCTCTCGATTTGGCGGCCCGCGGCGGTTCCGCGAGCGACCAATGGTGGCGTCATCTCGCCCTCCCATCCCTTCGCTGATTCGCCGACCCACACCACCGCTTGGGCCGAACGTTGGCCAGGCTGGATCGTGACCGGGAAATTGGTGACCACGTCGTCGGGAAGGCCCGTCACGTCGAACGTGACAGCGCCGTCAAATCCATCCAAGCGATCGACGCGGAGCGTTGCTTCACGGCCGGTCCCACGCCGCAGCGGCTTGCTGATCGCGGAAACCGACGCGGTGAACGATGGCGCCGCGGCACGAAGTTTCATCACATAGCCGTATTCGTCTCCGCCTTCCCCCCGGGTATCACCGACTCGGACGGTATAGGCACCATCCGATGGCGCGGTGAACAGGATCCGACTAGACGATCCAGACATCCGAGTCGGATCGTCATCATTTTCGTAGTAAACGTCAAAGACGGGCAGTCCGTTGGCGGCCGGTTCCTCGCCGGATGCCAGCGGGCGAACGATGAACGCGGGTTCGCCCAAGGCATGGGTGGTGTGAGACGTGCCAAAGTAGGTCCAGCGTTGTCCTTCATTCGGGTACACGTTGAATCCCGAATCTGGGCCACGCGGATACATCGCCAATCGAGTCACTTCGCCGGCCGCGTATAGGAATTCGTTCAGGTGCATTTCTTCCCAATTGAAGAGCCGAAAATCAGAGGTCTGCGAACTATCCTTGCCTCGAAAGGTGAAGTACGAATCGCGAACGGCCTGCAACCGGGTTCGCAGCACCGGTTGGCCATCGCTGTCCAGCACGGCCGCGATCGGATCGATCCGCGACGCTGCGGTGCCGCTATTGGCAGGGCTAACTTCGATCGCCCAAACCTCCCCCTGCCTGGCATCGAATCGGAAATAGTCCGAATCGCCCGGGGGACTGATTTTGCCTGTTGCCACCACGCCGCGTGGGACATCGGTGACCGCATCCAGCGTTTCGGTTTCGGGCGTTTCCGTCGCATTGCCCGCTGTCCCCAGGTCTAAATAGATGGGGGATATCGGATCGGTGGCAACCGCGGCGGCGTCGCCGATCTTGGGCAGCGTTCGGCGAGCCATCGATCCGTTCATCAGCGATACCCAAACCGTCTTGCCGTCATCGCTGATCGATAGGTCACTTGCGCTGCCTCGGACGGGATCTAGGATGGCTGCTTGGTTCCAGTCGGAAGTTCGGATCACTTTGATGTTGCCCGCCTCGCTGATCACGACGACGGCACGGCCATCTGGCGTGGCCGCCATCATTTCTAGCGGCGATTCGTCGACAAAGCGAGTCGCGACAATCGGGTTGATGCGAGGCTTGTCGACCGAACGCAGGCTCCATACCCGCAGACGGTTATCGCTGCTGACCGCCAAGATGAATTTTCCATCGGCAGTCACGTCGACGGCGAAAACTTCGCCTTCGGGTTGGTTCAGCGTATCGAGCCGCTGTCCCGTTTCGACATTCCATACCTTGACGGTTTCGTCAGCACAGCCACTGACCAGGATCTTGCCGTCGGGCGAAAATGCCAAGTCAAACACGGCACCGTTGTGTCCGGTGAATTGACGCACTGCTTCGCCCGATTCGATGTTCCACAACAAAATGTCACGGTCATAGCCGGCGGTGACGATCTGTGTTTCGTCCGGAGAAAACTCCGCAGCATAAAGTACATCGCGGTGACCGATCATCGTTGATAGCAGGTCGCCCGAATCGACTGAAAACAGGGCTGCCTCGCCATAGGAACCGGCCACCCCGGATGCGATC
The DNA here is from genome assembly GCF_007741535.1 of Rubripirellula lacrimiformis. NCBI lineage: Bacteria > Pseudomonadati > Planctomycetota > Planctomycetia > Pirellulales > Pirellulaceae > Rubripirellula > Rubripirellula lacrimiformis. The sequence continues at coordinate 5,533,695 of NZ_CP036525.1, read as the reverse complement.
AACAGACGCGATCCGGCGCGGTCGAACCGGACGGAATTGACTTTGCCAAAATCACCTCGGATGACTCGCAGAACCTTCCCGTCGGTGTCCTGCATTTCGATTTGTCCGAATCGGGCGACAGCGCGAAGCGTTCCGTCGGGCGAACCTGCGATCGCCGTGATCGGCAGCGCCACGTTCGGGCCCGTTTCGATCTTCGGTGTCCGCAGTTTGCGTTTGATCGGTATGTCGCCGTCGGGACCGATGGCCCCCTGTTCGATCCAGCTAGCGATCACAGCCAATTCGTCCTCGCTGGGCCGCTGCTCGCCTTCGGGCGGCATGGCGGGATCCATCTTTCCAGTCATCATCAAGAACAATCGACTGCTGGTGGGCGCTCCCGCCGTGATCGCCAGTCCATGTTCGCCGCCGTTGATCAACGCAGCATGCGAATCCATTGCCAAGTTCCCTTCGGCGTCGGAATCGGCGTGGCAGCCGATGCAGTACGTTTCGAAAATGGGCAGCACGTCGCGGACATAGTCAACGCTGTCCGCGGCCCGGACGGACGTCATCGGCAGAATCGCAAAGGCCAAATAGGATAGGAAACGCATGGTGGGCTTTCGAATGGGCGAAACGGTAGAACGTTTCATGATCGATGGTTGCAGAGGCAGGAATCAGCGGCGTCGGTGACGTCAGTGATTGAATGTGAATTCGGTGCTGGTGATGATGCTCCAGGCGACGTCACGAAGCGCGGTCACACGGTCGTCGCCGTATTCCCGGCGGATCGCCATCAAGGTTTCCAATTCGGCGTCCGTCGGTTGTCGTACCAATGCGCGAGTGAACAAGGTTCGGACGATCGACTGGTCGTCATCGCCGGCGTTGATTCGTTGACTGATGACGTTGTTGTCGTTTTCAAGTTTCCCGTTCAGCGTGCCGCCGTTGGACATGTGCAGCACCTGCACCATGCTGGGTTCGCTGCTGCGTTCGCATTCACAGGTGATTTCTCGTGGGTTGCGTCCGAAAGTTTGCAGGAAATACGAATCGACGGACGAGTCATACAGTTCAATCGCACGCGTTCCCGGTGGATAGAAATCGGTGTTTTGCGTGTCGGCCCCCGGGAAGGCAAGTTTGTCGAACGTTGTCGACGTCATCAGCACCTGGTCGATCGAATCCAGCATCACCTCGGCCATCATTCGCCGCGGGTAGTAGCGACTATGGTATTTGCTTTCGGTGCTGTTTTCGGGCAACGGCAAACTACTGCGTTGGTACGTCTGGCTGTTCAGGATCGTACGCATCAGCTGTTTTAAATCGAACTCCGATTCAACCACATGTTGCGCCGCCGCAGCCAGTAGGGGTTCGTTGGATGCCGGATTGCTGGCACGCAAATCGTCGACTTGTTCCACCAAACCGCGTCCAAAGAAGTTGGCCCAGATGCGATTGGTGATCGATCGTGCAAAGTACGGGTTTTGGGGATCGGTCAGCCATTCCGCTACAACGCCGCGGCGATCGCTCGGATCGTCGATGTCCAGCGGTTCGGAATCCAAGGGGGCCGGTGGTTGGGGTTTGCCTGAATTCGGTTGGATCAGATCACCACTGGCCGAAACGTAAACGGTTCGCAGTCCGTCGCCGTTGCGTCCGTCGCCGCCCCAACCCTTGGCCCGCACTCGCGCGAACAGATTGGCCATGGCGTAGTACTGGTCGTTGGTCCATTTTTCCAGCGGATGGTTGTGGCATTTGGCGCAGCCAATCGAAAGTCCCAGAAAAGCTTGGCAAGCGCTTTCGGTCATGTCTTCGGGGGTCTGGTTCAGTGCGTAAAAGTTTGTCGCCCCGTTCTCGTCGCTCTTTCCCTTGGCCGTCAAAATTTCGCGAACGGTTTCATCCCAGGGTTGGTTTTGACGAACCGCGTTGTGGATCCATTGGTAATACGTCTTGACCGCGATCGGACGCAGACGGGTGCCGTTGATGACCAGCACGTCGGACCATTTGTAAGCCCAATAGTCAACGTAGTCTTCGCCTGCCAACAGTCGTTCGACCAACCGTGCACGACGAACTTGGGCGTCATCGGCATCGAAAGCTTGGTGTTCGTCTTCGGTCGGCAGCCGGCCGATGGTGTCGATCGTTGCACGACGCAAAAATTCATCGTCGTCGCAGGGCGGGGATGGACGCAGACGCAGCGTTTCAAGTTGAGCCAAGTTGAGGTCGTCGATAAAGTTCGCTCGTGGTGCGTCACGATAGACGTCGGTTGGGATTTGGTGCGGATAGGGGACGGTCATCCTCGCCAACGCTACTTTGCTGCCGAACCAAACCAACACCGCACCCTCGCCACTGCCACGCACCTCGACATGACCGGTCCCGTCCACGGTGGCGATCGCTTCGTCGGTGGCCGTGAACTGCGACCAACGCGTCACGTCGCGGGTGCTGCCGTCGCTGTAGTGCCCCTGGACAGTGATCGTGGACGAATCACCGGGGCTCAAAAGAGCGGTTGGCGGCGTCACTTCGATGTGTTGCAGTCGCGGGTCGTCGTCGACCGGCGCAGCAGCACCGCTGGCGATCCACTGGGCAATGACGTTGTAGTCGTCGGATCCGGCCTCTAGCCGAATGCCGCCCTTGTGTGGCAGTGCACCGGTCGGTTTGGCCAGGACCAGGGAACGTCCGGGATCGGCCATTTCGATCCTTCGCCCGCGAGCCTGACGCGCGATCGCGGCAAAGTCGGCTTGGGAATCGTAGCCTTTCAGCGACAATCGAAAACCGCCTTTTCCGGCCAACGCACCATGGCAGGCACCCATATTGCAGCCATGCTTGGTCAGCACGCTTTGAACTTCGTTGCGAAAGACACCGTGGCCGGCTTCTTCGGCACCAGCCAACATCGTGACCGCAGCGAACAGCAAGGAAAGAAAATATCGCATCATCATATTTATCGTTGATTTTGACGTGGGACCGCGACGGTCGTTTGCGGCAAGCGAACCGCGTGGCAGTTCAGGACGTTTGATGGGGGGGATCGGTGGGCTAGGTGCCGAGCTTGGCGGGAGGGGAGGGAAGGAAAGCCCGCGGAGTTGCTGTCGGCGTGCTTGTCTGCAGATGCACTTTGCAGAGAAGCTTTGCGATCAGGCGTTAGGCGAACAGTTCTTTGATCTCGCGGACGCCAAAATCCACTAACGGAAAAGGTCGTCCACCCGGTCCGGGCATTTCGGCGTGCAGGTCCAGTCCCAGACTCTTGAAGATCGTCGCGATGATCTCGCCTGGGTTGGTCGGTCGATCAGCCGGAACGGCACCGATGGGGTCGCTGGCACCGATCGCGCGTCCACCCTGGACACCGCCCCCGGCAAAGGTGCAACTGAAACACTGTGGCCAGTGGTCTCGCCCGCCCGCCGGATTCACTTTGGGCGTACGGCCAAATTCGGCAAGACCGCACACCAACGTGTCTGCCAACAAACCCCGTTGGTCCAGGTCGGCGATCAGCGCTGAATAGGCTTGGTCGTACATCGGTGCGACGATGTTCTTCATGCCTTCGAGTGTTGTGAATGGCTTGCTGCCGTGCGTGTCCCAGGTGATTTCGTTGAATACGGTCAAGAACGTATTGATCGTGACGAAACGGACTCCCGATTCGATCAGGCGACGCGAAAGTAAACAGCACTGACCAAATCGGTTCATGCCATATCGTTCGCGGACGGATGTTGGTTCCTTGGTCAGGTCGAAGGCTTCGCGGGCCTGTGGGCTGTTCATCAGTCGGTAGGCAGCTTCGAAGTTTTTGTCCAACATCTTGGCCGATTCGGAGGCTTCCAATTCGGCCATCCGGCTTTCGATCGCGGCCCGCATTCGGCGGCGGCGGTCGATGCGGACGTCGCCCAACGACTGGGGCGGCAATAGGTCGGGAACTTTGAAGTTTGCTTGGGACGGGTCGGCCATCAGCGCGAACGGGTCGTAGGCTTTGCCCAGGAATCCGCCGGCCTGGCCATTGGGCAGGTTTCCACCACCGCGGCCCATCGTTTCGGGAAGCACCACATGGGCGGGCAGGTCGCTGCGACGCCCACGCATGTATTGCAGAACCGCGCCGGCGTGCGGGTAGTTCACACCGCCGGTGAACTGGCGACCGGTTTGCAACATCTGCCACCCAGCATCGTGGACGGCTGCCGCGGTGTGGTAGCAGGATCGAACGATCGAAAACTTGTCAGCGACTTCGGCATGCAGCGGCAGGATCTCGGACACCTGAAAGTCGCCTCGAGTCGAAATCGGTTTGAAGGGGCCGCGAACCTCCGCCGGCGCCTCCGGTTTCATGTCGAAGGTGTCCAACTGGCTGGGGGCACCCAGGTTGAAAATCATGATGCATGATCGTTTATCCTTGGACGGATCGACGACACCCCGTTCGGCCGCTGCAAGAAATTCGGGCAAACCCAACCCGATTGCCCCGAGGGCGCCAATTTGCAGGAAATCGCGGCGTTTGGTGCCGTTGCAGGTGTGAGACGAGCCGCGCGAGGTCAAATTCAGCATAGGAGGTGGGCCAGCAATCGATGGAGGATTTGTCACCATTGGACTGCTGTATCGTAGCTGAACCGTCCGGAGCCGGATTGCAATGATCGCGCATTTGTTTGTACAAATCGCGCATGGCCGACTTGATTTCCACTTCCGCTTCGACGACGTCGATCCTGGATCCATTCTTCGATTCACTCGACGATGTCGCGTCCATTCTGCGTCTGTTCGACTTCGTTCCTGATGTCTATGTGTACATCAAGAATCGGGACGGTCAGTTCGTCGCTGGCAACAAGCCGTGGCTGCGCATGCGTGGTGCCAATTCCATCGCCGACGTGGTGGGCAAGACGGATCGCGAACTGCATCCGCTGTTTTGGGCCCGCCAATACCAGGAAGAAGACCGGCGGGTGATGGATTCTGGCTGCGAACTTCCCGAACAAATTTGGCTGGTGCCATCGGAGAACGGCAAACTGAAAACGTTCATCAGCACGAAAATCCCACTGCGTTCGGGGGGGGGCGACGTGATCGGAATCGCCGGCGTGATGCATTCAGCCGCCAAAACCTCGGCGCCCATCGACATGCAAGATCCGATCGCGCAGGCCACCGAATTGATTGCCAAGCGGTTCAGGGGATCATTGACGGTCGCCGAAATCGCCTCCGCCGTCGGTTTGTCGGTCAGTCAATTGAATCGTCGTTTTCGAACCAATTTTCAAGTTCCGCCGTCTGAATACTTGCAGCGGGTGCGTGTCCACCATGCCGGGTGCATGTTGTCGGACACCGATGCGCCGATCAGCGAGGTCGCTTTGGATACCGGATTCTTTGACCAAGCCCATCTGACGCGAACGTTTCGCCGATGGTTGGGGATGACGCCCACCGAATTTCGGCGTTCGTTTCGTCACCAGGGCGGGCACGGTAACCTACCGCCGAATTCGATCGCCCCAACGACCGGATAGGCGGATGGACGGGAAAGACCGAACGAACGGTTCCGCCAATGCGTGTGCCTAGCACCGGAGGCCGAAAAGCCACTTGGCTGGGTCCGGCAAAACGGTGATTCCGTTATACTTTCGCAACGGTTGAACTGATCTGCTGGTCGCACTCGATTTCATCTTATCTACCGACAAACGAATCAACGACGCAGATGGGGCTAATCAGGGCCTCCCACCGCCTCAGACGGCGCTCGCCGACTGGCCGATTCGCGCCAACGCAGCAATTTACAAAATGACTATGCAGAACCACGGTTTCTATCGCGTCACAGCGGCGGCGCCCGCGATGTCGGTTGCCAATCCCGCAGCCAACGCTGCGGCATCGATGCAGATGATCGATTCCGTCGATGCCGACCTGGTGGTGCTGCCAGAACTGGGCCTGACCGGATACACCTGCGGGGACCTGTTTGCTACCGATGCGTTGCTGGATGCTGCTTTGGACGGACTAGCGGAGATCGCAGCGCACAGCAGTCTGCACCGGAAAGTGGTCATCGTCGGGATGCCGCTATCCGTCGGCACCTCGCTGATGAATGTTGCAGTGGTCGTCGCGAACGGTTCGATCGAAGCGGTGATTCCAAAGTCTTACTTGCCCACCTATCGCGAATTTTACGAAGGCCGGCATTTTCGTGGATCGGACGAAACGGATCCCCCCACGATCGAAATCTTTGGCGAATCGGTCCCGTTCGGTACCGACCTGTTGGTGCAGCACGGCGACGCTAGAATCGCGGTCGAGATCTGCGAAGATTTTTGGACGCCCATTCCGCCTAGCAGCCATGCGGCCATTGCCGGGGCCAACGTGCTAGTGAATCTATCGGCCAGCAACGAAACCATCGGAAAGGCTGCTTGGCGACGGGACTTGGTGCGAAGCCAGTCCGGGCGTTGCATCGCCGCCTATGTCTATGCATCGTCGGGGCCCGGCGAATCAACATCCGATTTGGTGTTCGGCGGCCACTGCTTGGTTGCCGAAAACGGTGGCATCCTAGGGGAATCACGGCGCGTCGGCGACGGTGTCGAACCCTTCCATTTCGAAGCATCGTCGATCACCTGTGACGTGGATCTGCAGCGGCTATCGCATGACCGTCGTGTCATCGGTTCCTTTGACGATGCACGCAGCGATCGACACCTTCAGTACCGAGTGGTTGCAGCGGAGTTTCCAGAGGTGGATCCGGATTGGGGCCCACTGCCACGAACCAACCTGCTGCGACCATTGGATGCGCACCCCTTCGTACCGGACGAAAGCGGCGAACTGGATTCACGTTGCGCCGAGATCTTTTCGATTCAGACGGCGGGCTTGGTCAAGCGACTGTCCCGTTTGGGCAGCGATACGAAATTGTCGATTGGTGTATCGGGCGGTTTGGATAGCACCTTGGCGTTGTTGGTGGCCATCCGTGCCTGTGATGCCGTTGGCAAATCACGATCCGATATCGTTGGCATGACGATGCCCGGGTTCGGTACCACCGATCACACGCGGACCAGCGCCGACCAATTGATCGAACTGACTGATGTCCAGCTGGAAACCATCGATATTCGTCGGCTGTGCCTGGACACGTTCCTTTCGCTGGGGCATTCACCGTTGGGGATCGTGATCGATGGTGAAACCACAGTGGATGGCTTGCAGGTTCGTCTGAACAATGTCGGCGATGATGCGAAAGATTTGACGTTCGAAAACGTCCAGGCTCGAATTCGGACCATGCTGTTGATGAGCCGTGGATTTGTGCTGGGCACGGGCGACATGAGCGAGCAGGCGCTGGGGTGGTCGACCTACAATGCCGATCATATGTCGATGTACAACGTCAATACTTCGGTTCCCAAAACGTTGGTCTGTTTCCTGGTTCGATACGCGGCAGAGCATTTCTTTGACGGGCCGCTGCGGCAGGTGTTGCATCGGATTGCCGACACTCCCATTTCACCGGAACTATTGCCTCCTCGCGCCGACGGCACGCTGCGGCAAGCGACCGAAGCCACGGTGGGATCGTACGAACTGTTGGATTTCTTTTTGTATCATTTCGTCCGCAACGGTTTTGATCAGCAGAAGATTCTGTATTTGGCGTCGCACGCAAAATTCGATCAGCAGTATGCACCGGAAACGATTGCTGAAACCTTAGACGGATTCTTCAAGCGGTTTTTCTTTAACCAGTTCAAACGAAATTGCGTTCCCGATGGGCCGAAGGTCGGCTCTGTCAGTCTTTCGCCTCGAGGGGATTGGCGCATGCCTAGCGACGCAGACTCGGACGCGTTCCGTGATTGATTCTTCAGGACCAGACCGATCGGCCGACTTTCGTTGGGATGTGGATCGGTTTCTTCAAACCGCGATTGATCGCCAGCTGATCAGCCCCGAGGGGGCGGAACAGTTGCGACAACGGGGCGATGATGACGACAGCCTGATCGGGCAGTCGGCCATTGAATCCGGCTGGATGTCGCCGACGGGTGTCGAGATCACCGAAGCGTTTTTGTATCCGGATGACCTAGCGCCCGGTTACACGCTGCGCGACGTGTTGGGCCAAGGTGCCTTGGGCGTCGTCTATCAGGCACATCAACCTCGGTTGCACCGTGACGTTGCCGTCAAAGCGATCTTGCAAAGCCGGTTGATGCAAACCAATGTGTTGCCGCGTTTTCAAAAAGAGGTTGCTGCGATCGGTCGGTTGCAGCACCCCAACATCGTCGCCGCTTTTGATTCGGGGACTCACCGCGGCCGCGTGTTTTTGGTGATGGAATTGGTCCGCGGAAAAGACTTGCGAGCTCGCATTGATCTGGGGCCGCTGCCGCCGTCGCACGCCCTATCGATCGCTCGCCAGACCGCGATGGGACTTTCGCACGCCGCGTCGCACAACATCATCCATCGCGACATCAAGCCGGCCAACTTAATGTTGACCGATGCCCCGGCTGGTTTTGATCTGCCGATTGGCGTTCCGTTGGTCAAAATTGCCGACTTCGGACTGGCTCGATTGACAAACGTCAGCGATGTCGACGACGATCAGTTGACCATGACCGGGGCAGCGTTGGGGACGCCGATGTATAGCGCCCCGGAACAGCTTACCGGTGATCCGGTGGACCATCGTGCGGATATCTACGCGTTGGGGGCGACGCTGTTTGCGATGCTGTCAGGGGTTCCACCCTACGATCCTCAGAAGGTTCCCGCTCTGATTGCGGCAAAGATCACGGGCGTCCCGCCGCGATGGGACCGATTGCCGGCATCCGTTTCGGCGGACCAGCGCGTGCTGCTGGAACAAATGATGCACCCCGATCCACTGCAGCGGATGGGGGACTATGCGACCGTCATTCGGCGATTGGGCGATCTGGGGGCGGTTTCAGTTCCGGCGCTGGGGGAAACGGAAATCGATTCGGATCCTTCGAAAGCGGATTCGGCGTTGGGGTCAAAGGTTGGATCGGGTGAACGCCGCTGGATGGTGTGGACGGCCGCGGTGCTTGCGATCGTGCTTGGGATGTGGGCGTGGGGATATCCCAAGTTCGTTGCGTCCCGAGCGGTCACGCTGCCACCGACGCTTGAATCGGTCTGGGCCGAACCGCTATTTGACGGCCAGAGCTTAAGCGGATGGACGAACCACCGATCCGTGTGGCGGGTCCAATCTGACCGCGAAGGGTCACGCGTTTTGGCCGGCGTCGGATTGATTTCTCATTCCATTCCAGCGCTTCCGGACGATGTCAGGCAGGACGCGATCGGTCGCGGGCTTCGTGTGCGAGTCGACCTGCAGTCGGCCAAGGAGGTCGAAGTCCAATTCGCCTTTGCACAGGATTCCGTCGACGAGGGCCAACGATGGGCGGTGCGAGTGACGGCCGATACCGTCGAATTAGGTCGCCGCGAAGGCAGTGATGGAAAGTGGTCGCCATTGAAGACTGTTGAAATCGATCGGCCCGTCGTCCCCGCTGCGCAGGGTGTCGAAGGTGAATTGATCGATCCGGATTGGCGGGAAGTCCAGATTCAGCAACATGGAAGTCGATGGTTCGCACTGTTCGAAGGTCAGATGATTGGGTCGGTCAATAACGTTGAATCGGCCGCCGAGGTTCTGCAGTTGGTCGCACGCGGGGGCGAGGCTTTCTTTTCGGACATCAATGTCTTTGGTTTGGTCCCCCAACCGCTTTCGCAGAACAAGTCCGAGTGAATCGGTGTGTCCCGTGCGGTAAATGGCGGCGTTTGCGGCATTAGGGAGGCCAAATGGCACTGACGCGGCTATACTTCCATTCAATCATTCCTCCGTATCGCCAACGAACACAGGCCGATGATTTTTCGCTTTTCTATGATTCTGGCAGCCGTTCTGGTTGCTTCCACGCCATCCGCATTTGGCGTGGATTTTGCCGACGATATCCGACCGCTGCTGAACGAACACTGTGTGGCGTGCCATGGCGGCGTAAAACAGGCTGCCGATATTTCGTTCATCCATCGCGATGCCGCTTTGTCGGTGATCGAACCGGGGGAGCCCGACGAATCAACCTTCATCGATCGAATCACTTCGACCGACGAATACGAGGTCATGCCGCCACCGGAACATGGGCATCCGTTGACGAAGCAGCAGGTCAAACTGTTTCGGGACTGGATCGCCGAGGGAGCTGTCTGGGAACAACCTTGGTCCTATGAAGGTCCGCGAAAATCGGATCCGCCCAGCGTCGAAAATCCGGATTGGTGTTTGACCCCGATCGACGCGTATGTGTTGGCCCGGCTGGAAAAAGAAGGCATCGAACCGGCACCCGATGCGCCGGCTGCCCAGTGGTTGCGACGCGTCACTTTGGATCTGACCGGCATTCCCCCAACGCCTGCGCAGCACGATGAATTCATTGCCGCAATCACCAGCGACGGGGCGGCAGCTTACGAATCCAAAGTGGATGAATTGCTGCGTGACCCAGGCTTCGGCCACCGATGGGCGTCAGTTTGGCTGGACCAAATTCGTTATGCCGATTCGCGTGGTTTGGGATTGGATGGACGACGCGAAATTTGGAAGTACCGCGATTGGGTGATCAAGTCGCTGAACGACGACATGCGTTTCGACGATTTCACGATCAAGCAAATCGCCGGTGACCTGATTCCCGAACCGACGATCAATGACCGAGTCGCGACGGCGGCTAGTCGCTTGACCCAAACGAATGAAGAAGGCGGAACCGACGACGAGGAATTTCGTATCGCCGCGGTGATGGATCGCGTCAGTACCGTCTGGCAAACCTGGCAGGGAATCACGTTCGAATGTGTTCAGTGTCACAGTCATCCCTATGACCCCATCAATCATGAAGAGTACTACAAGTTTGCGGCCTTCTTCAACAACTCGATGGATAGTGACCTGAACGAAGAGTATCCGTTGGTCAGCGTTCCCTTGGATCCGGCCGACGAAGAACGTGCCAGTGCATTGGATCTGGACATCCTTCGCATGCAGGAATCGATCTGGCAGCGAGAGTATGACTTGATCAATGGCGATCAGCCAGGTTGGTGGTCCATCGATGATTTCACCGCTGAATCGACTGGCCAAACCCGAGTCCGCGTCGAGCAGCGAGCCGGGCACACCGAATTCGCTACCATCGACACCTTGTCCGCCGGCACCAAAATCATGATCGATGCAGCGGTGCCCAAGGATCAACAAACGATTTCGGCACTGCGGATGACCTTCTTGCCGCGTGATCCCGAGTCGGCGAAAGCGGATTCAGAATGGGGGTTCATGCTTTCCTATCTGGACGTCAAGTTGGTCGCGCCCGATAGCACGGAAACACCTGTCGAGTTTTCGCGAGTGATCGGCGATGAACCGCATCCGATGAAGGATCCCCAGCAGAGTCTGAACGCAAAAAACAGCGACGGATTTGCCGCTTATAGCCGCATCCATTATGCCCGAACCGCGGCATTTATCTTGAAGGAACCCATTTCGGTGCCCCAAGGGTCGCGATTGATGATCACCTTGGACAACCGGGCCCAGATGTTGGGTGCCTTTCCCCTGGTCACCCGACGGGGATTCTTCGAAGCATCCAGTAGGCCGATCTTCGGCAAGCAGCTTGACACGCAAGCGTTGGTCCGTGATCGACAACAGCTAAAAGAGTGGACCGACCAGCGGCGTAAGATTCCGTCCAGCCGTACCCCGGTGATGGCGGAGCGACCAGCATCGTTGAAGCGGCCGACTCACGTGTTCATTCGCGGTCTGTTTTTGACCAAGGGGGAACAGGTCCAGCCCGGCATACCCGCATCGTTGGGCACTTTGTCCGGTGACGAACAGGCCGACCGGATGACGTTAGCAAAGTGGTTGGTGTCCCCCGAAAACCCGCTGACCGCTCGCGTGACGGTCAACCGAGTTTGGGCCCGAATCTTCGGGACCGGATTGGTCGCGACGGAAGAGGATTTTGGATCCAGCGGCGAACGTCCCTCGCACCCTGAACTGTTGGACCATCTGGCCCTACAGTTTGCCGGTCCGCAGGGCTTTCGCATCAAGACGCTGGTTCGGTCGATCGTGCTATCGCATACCTACCGACAATCGTCCATGATCCGCGAAGAACTACAGGCTGGCGATCCGATCAATCGCTTGTTGGCGCGTGGGCCCCGGTTCCGTATGCCTGCAGAAATGGTTCGTGATCAAGCCTTGGCCGCATCGGGATTGTTGGCGGACACCTTTGGCGGGCCGCCTGTTTATCCACCCATCCCCGATGGTGTTTGGAAACCGTTTTCCAGTGGCGACCGTTGGAACACGGCCAAGGTGGGTGACGCCAATCGCTATCGCCGAACGATCTACACCTACACCAAACGCAGCATTCCGTACCCGATGATGGCGACGTTTGACGCGCCATCACGTGAATTCTGTAACCCACGACGGTTACGGTCCAATACGCCGTTGCAGGCGTTGATGACATTGAACGATGCCACATTCGTTGAATGTGCCGCGGCGCTTGCGCGACGGATGGAATCCAACGGCGACGATCTAGATGATCAGATTCGATTCGGTTTCTTGGCAACCGCATCGCGTCCGGCGGACGACCGCGAGATGGATTCGTTGCGGGGCTTGTATCGACGGTCGATTCAGTCCGGAGCAAAGCCAGACGCGGCGATGAATGACGTGGCGACCGTATTGTTGAACCTCGACGAGATCATGAGCAAATAGTGATGAAGAAACGAGAAACCTTAGACCAGCAGCTGTATCGGCAAACGATCCAAGACCGGACTCGTCGTCACTTTTTGCGTGATTGCACCACCGGTTTGGGTGGATTGTGGATGGCGACTCAGAATGCACCCACAGCGTCGGCTGCGTTCACACCGGGCCACGATCCGCAGAACCCGCTTAGCCCTGTGCTGCCGCCGCTGCCCGCAAAGGTCAAACGAGTGATCTTTCTGCACATGGTCGGCGCGCCAAGTCAGTTGGAAATGTTCGACTACAAACCCGACTTGAAAGCGTTGGACGGGAAGGATTGTCCGCAGTCTTTCTTAGAGGGCAAACGGTTCGCGTTCATCAACGGAACGCCGAAGATGCTGGGCCCTCAATTTCCGTTCAAACAGTACGGGGAATCCGGCGCCTGGGTTTCGGATCGGATGCCACACTTGGCTCAGCATGTCGATGATTTGTGTTTCATCAAGACAATGCAAACGGACCAGTTCAATCATGGTCCGGCCCAGTTGATCGTTCACACCGGCACATCGCAGATGGGTTCGCCGTCCATCGGATCTTGGGTGACCTGGGGATTGGGGTCTGAAAACTCCGATCTTCCTGGGTTCATCGTGTTGTTGTCCGGCGGGCGGTTGCCGCGTGTCGGCAAGGCGCTTTGGAGTGCAGGATTTTTGCCCTCGGTTTATCAAGGCGTTCAGTGCCGATCCCAAGGCGATCCGGTTTTGAATGTCTCCAACCCCGAAGGTGTTAGTCGCGATGACCGTCGCCGTGTGTTGGACGCGCTGGATGAACTGAATCGCCATTCGCATGAAAAATTTGGCGATCCCGAAACGCTGACGCGGATCGCGCAGTACGAGATGGCCTATCGCATGCAGACGGCGGCGCCGGAGGTCATGGACCTGAAAAAGGAATCTGCAGAAACGCTTGCAGCCTACGGGGCCGATCCAGAGAAAGAGTCGTTCGCGAACAATTGCTTGTTGGCCCGGCGGTTGGTCGAAAATGGCGTCCGGTTTGTTCAGCTGTTCGATTGGGGATGGGATACGCACGGATCCAACAAGAGCGAAGCGTTGCACCACGGATTGGTCAGTAAGTGCAAGAGCACCGATCAGCCGATCGCCGCACTGCTGAAGGATCTGAAGGATCGTGGGCTGATGGAAGATACTTTGGTGGTTTGGGGAGGCGAGTTTGGCCGGACCCCGATGCGAGAAAATCGCGGCGGCAAGGAAATGGCCTTCATGGGGCGTGACCACAGCCCCGATGCGTTCACCATTTGGATGGCCGGCGCGGGCGTTCAAGCGGGGATGACCTATGGCGAAACCGATGCGGTCGGGTACACCCCGGCAACGGACCCCGTTCAGGTGCGTGACCTGCACGCCACGCTGATGCACTTGATGGGATTTGACCATCAAAAGATCAGCTACCCGTTCAAGGGGCTGAACCAAAAGCTAACGGGTGTAAAACAGGCTCGCGTGGTTCGAGAGATCTTGTCGTAACGCGAGTGTGATTGGCCGGTTGCCAAGATGGACGCCCCAGTTGTGGGACGCCAGGGTGCCGTCATGCGGTCGATCGACTTGGGTTTCTAGGCGGAAACATCCCCATCTTCGGCAGCACTCGAATAACCGGGATCTGCGTTCGGTGGTGCTGCGGTTCGGCGCCGATTCATTGTCCCGATCGATACAAACCGACATGGGTTTGCTGCGTTGACGCGGTCAATCGGCTGAAGATCGCTGATATCGCCAGCCAGCATTGCAAAGAATCAGCGCTGCTTAGAATCGTGACATAGGTTCTATTCAAGCGGCCGTGATCGTGTGTTTGGCCATGGTGCTGCCAATTCATGGTGCGTCGCATAGCAATCGGCGGACAGTTTTCTCAACAAACTTATCATCCTCCGCCAAGGCTGCATTGAAACCGCATGGCCGATTTCCATCTTCACATCACCGGAACGCTAGGGCTGTTGCTTGGCGTTTGTCTGGCTGCCGGCGTTTTTGCAGATCTGTTGCACCTGCCCAAAGTGACCGCGTATCTGTTGGTCGGGTTGTTGGTCGGCCCCAGTTTATTGGACTGGGTACCGGGCGAGCACTTAGAGACGCTCGAGCCATTGTTGATGCTGGCGATGGCGATCGTGCTGTTCAACTTGGGGTGCGAGTTCACATTCACCAAGTTTCGCAGGGTCGCGAAGCGTTGCTTGGTGCTGTCTGCGGGCGAAATCTTGGCAACGTTCAGCCTGGTCATGATCGGGCTGTTGATGTTTGGGTGTTCGCCAAGCATGTCGCTGCTGTTGGGATGCTTGGCGGTCGCGACCGCGCCGGCGACCACGATATTGGTGCTGAAAGAGTTTCGATCCGAAGGGCCAGTGACCGAGAGCACGGGTTTCTTGGTCGCGATCAATAATTTTGCCTGCATCTTGATGTTCGAGTTCGGGTTTTTGGCGATCCAGCAACTCCAAGGCAACTTCGAAACATCGATGCTAAGCCAAGTGGGCAGGGTGCTGGCAAGTTTGACCGGGTCAATCGCGTTGGGCGTGCTTGGTGGTTTGGTGGTCAGCTACGGTTGTGGGCTGCTGAATGCCAAGCGATGGTTGGTGCTATTGGTTGCCGCGTCCACGTTCATGTTGGGGCTGAACGAATCGTTGCATTATCCCTACATGCTGACGTTCTTCATCATGGGGGTCACGGTCGCCAACACGTCGGACTACAAGTCCAAGATTACCGACGAACTGGATCACTTGTCTGGATTGTTGGCCGTCTTGTTTTTCGCCGTTCACGGCACGGGACTGGATATCAACCAATTCGTTGCTGCCGGTATCCTGGGTGTGGTCTACATCGCGTTCCGGATCGCGGGGAAGGTGCTTGGCGTTTATATCGCCGCTCGCGTGACGAAACAGCCGATCGAGGTTCGCCACTGGTTGGGTTCCTGTTTGTTGGCACAGGCTGGTGCCGCGATTGCACTTTCTGCGATCGCGGTCCAGCGGAACCCTGAATTGGGAAAGCCGGTCCAGGACATCATCCTAGGGTCGGTGGTGCTGTTTGAAATCATCGGGCCACTCTTCATCCGTAAATCGTTGTTGGTCACCGGCGAAGTCCCGCTGGCGCAAGCGATTCACCACAGACCTCGCAGTCCCTGGGATCAGGCCCGCAGTTTGATCGATCGCTTTCGATCCAATGTGGATGGTACCGAAGTGGCATCACCCGCCAATAACTTGGTGCGGGTAAGTGATTTGGTCCGGAAGACCAGTGGGATCCATCAGTCCGCCAAATTTGATGACGTGGTCGACCATATTGAAAACAGCCACGACAGCACCTATCCGGTGGTCGACGACTGTTTAGGCGTGGTTGGCGTGATTCGCTATCCGCTGCTAAGCGATGTGATGTTTGACCATAGCGCCGCGACCTTGGTTTGCGCCGAAGACTTGGTCAGCGCGACGGACGCGGTTCTGCATCCGGATGAACCTGCGACGCGTGCCTTCGAACTATTTCAAGCCGAAACCGATGATTGCATCCCGGTCGTCACAAGAGCGGCCCCGCACGAATTGCTAGGTGTTGTCCGCCGCAGCGATGTCGTCCATGCTCTGATCAATCAGCGCCGAAAGAAACGGTGACCACCGCGAGTGTTCCGCGGCGCTAGCTAGATGGGAACCGGTCGGCGAACAGGTGGTGTCTGTCTTCGCGAGCGCTGAGGTCCTGCGTTTTGTTTCCAAAGCGTTGCCGACAAAACTTCGTAATCGATTTGCCGATCTTCTTGGCGGTAAGTGCGGCCGATAAAATCGGCGGTCGTTGCACGTGACCGTGACGATTCGTTTGGATCATGTCGCCGGTTTCAACATCCATCGCCGTCAAGCAACCACCGCCAAAGCAGTAGGTGTCGATGCAAACCAAGTGCCCTGCATCCAGGATCCGATTGTCAGGCTGCGGGGTGTGCCCGACGATCACACGTTTGCCACTTTGATGGGGCGGGGGCACCGGCGTGGGCAGGTGGTTCCAGTAGAGCGTCATTTCTTCTTGCGCTGGCATGCTTAGGTTCGGCAGGTAGCCAGCGTGGACAAAGATGTGTTTTGCGGTCTCGTAGTAGGGAAGCAAATCCATGAAAAATTCGTGGTGGTTCGCTGGCAGTTTGTCCAGGCTTCCCCCGTAACTGCTGACCGTGGCTTGTCCGCCGTTGGCCAGCCAAACCGTGTCGCTAAGGCCGCCCCGTGCCACGCCCTGCAGCATGATTTCGTGGTTGCCACGCAGCGTCACCACTCGGCAGCGATTCTGAAGCGCGATCACCTGATCGACGACGTCGCGGCTATCGGGGCCGCGGTCAACGTAATCGCCCAGGAACACCAGTTCGTCTTCTGGGGTGGGGGCAATGGTCTCGATCAGCGTTCGTAGTGCTTTGGAGCATCCATGCACATCGCCAATGGCAAAGCGTCGCATCGAATCAAATTCCTAAACGGTCAGGGTGCGATCGCCAGGGGCGGAGGACGAGAAAAAACAGTGTCGCGATCGAGGTCACTTTGACGTCGATCAGTTCAGTTCAGTTCAGGTCAGGGTCACCGAAGCGTACACCGGGTGCGATTTCCGTCAGGATATCGTGTCCGCACTGTCGGACCGCTTTTTCCCAACACAGATCAGGGTCTCCGAAAATGATATCGGGATCCGCATCGCCTGCTAGCCATCCGCCCACTCGCAGTTCTTCGTCCAGTTGGCCGGGGCCCCAACCGCTGTAATGAGCCACGTACCGGACTCTGGCGTCGGGCCGTCGCAGCAGAATCCGCAGATGGTCGTCATCGCCGGTGATCCAGGCCGGTGGGTTGCCCAGTTCGATCGACATCGATCCCCACGGTTCAGCAGGGAATTCGTGCAGGGTGAACTTGGACGCTTCGCTGTAGGTTTGCCCGGGGCTGAGCGGTTTTCCGGCGGCATCGTAGGGGCCGCACGGTTCGCCGACGCCCGCCAGATCGTGCAGTGCCAGCAGCGGTCCTTCGACTGGTCCGCCGCGGTAAATCTCGTCGTCGCAGCGGGGATTGCCCTCCGCGGGGGACAGTTCCACCAAGTCTCGGAAGCGTCGTTCGGTCGGGCGGTTGATCGTCAAACCAAAGGCGCCTTCGACATCATGGCGGATCACAAAGACGACCGACCTCAGGAAATTTCCGTCGCTTAAATATGGTGAAGCGATCAGTAGCCGGCCGGAAAGATTCGTGGCCATGGGTCGATACCCCGGAAAATGAGAAGATGGGCGGATCGTTGTGGGTTATTCCGAAGTATAGGCGGAAGCGACGTGCGGGTTGTTCACCGAACCCGATATTCCCATCCAAACTTTCCGATCGACGCGGACCAGTCCACCGCTAGCTGGTGTATCTCGTTCATTCGGACGCCGCGTTCCAGGCTTGCCACTCTCGCTACCGCCGACGGCATCACGGATGCCGCCGCGTTTTTTTCCGCTGCCGCGCGATAGAGAACGTCCGCCGCGGGCCCTAGGCTTCTTTCCACAGGCATCCAGCCCACGAAAGACCGACGCCAAATCCGACCAGCATGTTGGTTTGGCCCGACTTCAATTCGCCTTTGCTGCGTAATTGGTCAATCAGGATTGGCAGCGTGCAGGACACTGTATTGCCTACGTCCACCATGTCGATTGGCAGTCGATCGTCGGACACGTTCATCCGACTGCGAAGCTGGTCCAACATTTTCCAGGTCGCTTGGTGCATCAAGTATTTGTCGATGCCGGCGTCCGACAGGCCGTTTTCCTCTAAGATTTCGTCGATCAACCTTGGGATCGCGTCGACCGTGAAATTGATCAGGCTGGGGCCATCCATATACAGGCGGCTCTTCCAGCGTTTTCGGTGCCGTGGTTTGATCGCATCGGATGCTGGTCGTGCTCCACCATCACCCACCATCAACATGTCACCGCCGCTACCGTCGCTGCCGAATTGGAATCCCCAAAGCGACGGCGTTTCGCCGGGGGTGATCAATGTTGCGGCCGCGGCGTCACCAAAGATCGTCCGTAGGCTGCGGTCATCCTGGTCGATGTATTTGGAATACGTTTCGGCGGTCAGCAGCAGGATGTTTTTGGCAGCACGGCTTTGGATCAGGCCGTCGGCAACCGCCAACCCATACACAAATCCGCTGCAGCCAAGGTTAAAGTCGATCGCACCGCAGCGGGTCGGCAGGCCTAGTCGGTCCTGGATCAAACAGCTTGTGGTCGGCAGCGGATAGTCGGGCGTCTGGGTGCACAGCAGCAAAAAATCGACGTCGTTACGGTCGATTGCACCGGAGTCGAACAGTTTTTCAGCGGCTGCCACAGCCAGGTCGCTTGCCGTTTCATCCGGGGCCGCGATATGACGCTGGCGGATGCCTGTCTTTTCTTCGATCAGCGGCAGGTCCCAGCGCGGGTATTCCTCGGCCAGCATGGCGTTGGTTTCCACTCGCTCGGGCAAATGAACGGCGATCTTTCCGATTTGGGCGTACGGCACGGACTATCCAATTTCCGGGTTCGGTGTGAACCGAGGGAGGCGACGATGCGCCCGGGTGTATCTGGACGCTTGGCGATGCAGGTCCAGACGTGGTCAATCAGTCGTGGTTGCGATACGAAACGAATCCGCACAGGCGGCATTCGAGTCTGTCACTTTTCTAACGCTGAGCTGCTTTTTTCGGTAGGGGCAGCAGCCTCAGTTCGCTGGGAACAGTTTACCGGAAAGCGGGGCCAGGGCGAAATCCGTCACCGGTTTGTCGATTGAACGAGCCGTTCGGCGAAAGCCTCGGTCGCTCCACCCAGGAACCGGGGCTATTGCCCGAATGGCTCGCATTCAGATTGGAAACTGGATTCAGTCGACAAACCGTCCTGGGGTTGGCCAGCACACGTTTCGAAGGATCGATATCCGAATCGGAAAATCGGGGTCCTGCGGCATCCACTTGATCGTTAAGGGAAGTGGAGAAACCACTCGGGGTGGTTTCGGCCCGCGATGAATGCGGGCGGACAAGACAAAAGAAAAAGAGAGCGGCTGATCGGATTCGAACCGACGACAATCACGTTGGCAACGTGATGCTCTACCAACTGAGCTACAGCCGCTGAGCACTCTTGAGTGACGGACGTCACTTGCTTGTGAGAGGCAGATTATAGAAGTCGTCGGCTACTCGGCAAGGCCTCTTTGACATCCTTTTTTTGAACGCCTCTCAGAGCGTCCAATTTGAGTCCGTTTGTACTGATTACGGCGAAACAGAGGTGTGGGCAAAGCACGATCGGCCGGCCGAAGGTCGTCCGAGCGAATTCGACCGCTAAAAAAATTTCGGCGTGATCCTGTTTCATTCGCATGCTGGTTTGGTTTGCGCATTGCAGAAATGTTGAAACGCGAGGGACACTGCCTACACCGCTCGATGATGAAATGAGAGAGGTAACAGAGGTAGTGGAATGGAGCGTGGGGACGGCCCAAGGCGTGTGGCTCGGGAATGATCGCGTGTTCGTCGGGTGTCGATCGTGTGTTCGTCGTTTGGCCGCGTGCCCATCAGGCCGCGCCGGGTCAGTCGGCTACGAAAATGTACAAGGCATCGTCCCTGCCTCCGAAACGAATTGCAACTTAAGAAACAGCAGCATACAGGTGCCGGATCCGCTTGCTGGGACGCCGGGGGCTGAACCGATGCCCAGGTTTGGGACGGGAATCACGGGCAAACCCGCCTTTTTGGCATCTGATTTGGCAATCCGGGGGGGCTGAATCGGGCTGCCGAGACGCTTGGTTGAGAAACGTTTGGAAATGCTGGTACGACCCCGCTTGCTGATTTTCGTCATTTCTCGCTAAACTGCCGGGTTGAATCGACGACGCCGCGGATGGCGACGTCCAGCTATCCCACTGCAGCCATACATAATTGAAACCGAGGGCTTTCGCGCCGATGTCCACCTCTACCGAGAACCAACTCACCGACGTCGCTGAAGAAAAGGCACCGCTGAAGTTGGAAATCAAAGTCGAAAGCCCGCAAGCATGTTTGCGCGAGGTTATCGTCACGATTCCGCACTCCGAGGTAGAGCGGTACCTCAAAGACGCTTACGACGAATTGGTTCCCGAGGCACAAGTGCCCGGTTTCCGCAGTGGTCGTGCACCACGCAAGTTGGTCGAAAAGCAATTCCGCGACCGTGTTGAAGAACAGGTCAAAGGCGCGCTGTTGATGGACAGCTTGGCCCAAGTCACCGAAGACGACAGCTTCAACGCAATCGGTGAACCTGACTTCGACTACAACTCGATCAAGATTCCCGCGTCGGGCGATTTTAAATTCCAGTTCCAAATCGAAGTGCGTCCTGAATTCAAGACGCCCGAGTGGAAGGGGATGAGCCTGAACAAACCTGTCGAAGAAATCGCCGACGAAGACGTTCAAGAAGCATTGGACCGAGTCTTGGCTCGTTACGGTTCGCTCGAAGGCACCGACGCTCCAGCGGAAACCGGCGACAAGCTGTTGATCACCGCCAAGTTCAAGAAGGACGGCAAAGTTCTTTCGACGATGGACGAAGAACGTGTCGACCTGAACGATCGTCTGAGCCTTTCGGACGGCGTTTGCGAAGATTTCGGCAGCCTGATGACTGGCGTCAAAGAAGGCGAAACCCGCAAGGGGAAAGTCAAGGTCGCCGACGGTGCGTCCGACGAAGCCATGCAAGGCCAAGAAGTGGATGCCGAATTCCACGTCGTCGAAGTGCTGAAGCTTGAATTGCCCGAGATGACCGAAGAGTTCTTGGGTGAATTGGGCGACTTCGAATCCGAGCAAGAGCTGCGTGATTTCGTCCGCGACTCGCTGACTCGCCAAGCCGACTACCGCACTCAACAAGCGGTTCGCAAGACCGTCGTGGATCTGTTGACCGGGTCAGCCGACTTCGAATTGCCGGCCACACTGGTTCGTCGCCAAACCGCACGCGAACTGGAACGTAAAGTTCTGGAACTTCGCCGTAGCGGATTCGATGACGATATGATCCGTCGCTTCGTCAACGCGTCCCGCCAAAACGCACAGGCCACCACCGAGTCGGCTCTGCGTGAACACTTCATCCTGGAACAGATCGCCGAAGAAGAGAAGATCGACGCCGAGGAAGCTGATTACGCTGCTGAAATCGCCCTGATCGCTCAACAAAGCGATATGCCAGAACGACGCGTTCGCGCTCGTCTGGAAAAGCAGGGCCAGATGGATGCACTGCGAAATCAAATCGTTGAACGTAAGGTCATCGAATTGGTTGTCGAAAGTGCCAAGGTCACCGAAGAACCTGTCGACAAGAAGACCGGTGAAGAAGGCAGCGAATTCGCCGTCTATCACAACGTTCTGCCGACCAAGGATGCCGAAGTCATCCCAACCGCCAAGTACGATGACGGTTCGGCTCCGGACACCGAAAAGAAGCCGACCGAACGCGACACCGAAGACTGATCTGTTTGCGTTTGATCGCAAATCGATCTCATCCCTACAAAAAAGCCTCGATCAGATTTTCTGGTCGAGGTTTTTTTGTGCTCGGGTGGGCGGCATCACCGTAGGTGTGGATGGCGGTGCACTGCGGACTGCTGTTTGTGACGCGCTGCCTGGCCGTAATCGATCCGTCGTGGCCGCGGACTACCGCGATCCGTCGGGTGCGATCTGCCGCGTTACAGTTGGTCGATCGCGGTTGGGACCCGATCGATCCGGATCAGGACGACGATCTGTTCTTCCTGGTTGTCGGCGTTCAGGCCGGCCAACATGCGTTTGGCCAGTCCCGTCAGTGGCCAAGTGGGGGCGATCACGATCATGTCGCCCTGTGCCGCTTCGATGTCTAGGTCCAGCGATGGGATGGACCAGGTTTCGCGTCGCTGGTCGATGCGGATCGCCGAATCGCTGCCGATCCATTTTTGGCGCATCTCGCCATGTTGGATTTCGGTGCGAAGTTTCAGCATGATCTGCTGTTGTCCGGTCATCTGGATCGGGTGGACCGCCATGAGGTATTGAGCGTTGTTGAGCGTTCGGCCGATGGTTTGGTCGCCGATGCGAGCCATCGCCACATGCTGGCCTTCGATCGGAGTACGCAGATTCAGCTCGTACCGTTTGCCGATTCGCATCGGAATCCGTTTCTCACCTCGCGAAACATCGCTGGCGACCGCGGCGCTGGCCAGAAAATTGTCCAGCGCGTCGTGGTCGGACGCGATCGCTGATAGCCGTTGGCGGAACCGTTCGTCGCTGCTGACGACTCCCACGCGAAGTCCGTTGTCGATCAATCGGCTTCGCAAATGCACGTCGATGGGCGTTTCGTCCACCCACTGCCACAGCGATGCGGCTTGGTCGGGATCCGTCTGATCTACCTTGATGTTGACAAATTCAACGTCCAGCACGATCGACTTTTTGGATTCGCCAATTCGCCGCTGGCCGGCGGGAGGGTTCCTGGAAGCGCTCGTCAATGCGTCGACGGATGAATTTTCTTTCCAATTGGCGCAGCCGCCTACCCACAACGCAGACGCGAGCAACGCAATCAGACGGT
The DNA here is from genome assembly GCF_007741535.1 of Rubripirellula lacrimiformis. Taxonomy (NCBI): domain Bacteria; kingdom Pseudomonadati; phylum Planctomycetota; class Planctomycetia; order Pirellulales; family Pirellulaceae; genus Rubripirellula; species Rubripirellula lacrimiformis. The sequence continues at coordinate 5,510,744 of NZ_CP036525.1, read as the reverse complement.
AGGACGCTGGAGAGAAAATCGTAGGATCCGCCTAGGACGAGCGAGTTTCGGGCTCAGTATCGGCAAACGGTACGATTTGCGGGCAAACCGCGTCAAGACAGTCCTAGCGGATGGAAAGTAGCAGAGTGCGCCCGCCAGTGTGCATTGTGACCCGCCGGGAATCCCCCCCCAAAAAAAATGCCCTCGAAAGAACGACGAAATCGACAACCCATCAAGCCTTTCGGAGGTCCCACCCCCCTAAGCCGAAACAGCGTAGGCCGAAACAAGCGAAGCGCTGTTCCGGCATCCGTTTGCGTTTCCTGTGATCGTCGATTGCCGGATCCGCGTCGCTGCGCTCCTTGATCCGGCCTACATACCTCGCGGTGCGATCGATGCCGTTCTGACGCACCCGGTTGCGGCGGCCGCGTTACGGTAGGTCCACTGGGATGAACTCGTTGTTCGGCATGTCGCTGTTGCGGCCTGCTGGGGTCAACAGGGCCTGGTAGGTTTGGTAATCGATCCAATTGCCGACGAACCGCACGCTTCCATCGACCATCGCCATGTTCACTCCACCGGTATGGAGCGACGAGGGGCGAGCCAGGTCCGATGCGTTGGCGTTGGTCATTACATCAATGTAGACATCGCCACCGTTGATCTTGTGAATCGGATCCACCGGTGCAGCCCCGGCAAATGCATGCGGGTCTTCGAAGTGGAATACGGCACCCTGGGCGTAGCGTGACTTCGGCGGGTATGCCACCCATCGATTGCCGCCGATGGTCGCGATCGATGTGAGGTGAGACGTGTCGTTGGCCAATCGAGTGCGGTAGGTCGCCTGGGCTTGATTGTTCTCGCTCAACAGCATCGTCTGGCTGGTTCCGTCTTTGCAGTGGTCGGAATGGAATCGTTTGCCGGTGGGAATCTGCGTGGTGGGCGCCGCTGCATCAAAGCCAGCGTACTGATTGTTGAAGATTCCGTTGGAACGGTTCGACGACTTCAAGAAATCGACCGATCTGGATGCTTGGCCGGGCCGCGTGTACGTCATTGGAAATGAATCGACGTGCATCCCCGTGTTCGCGATGTAATGGTTGATTCCGCGAGTGGCCAGGTAGTTGCTGGCGCTTGGGCAGATGAATGATTCGATATTGGTTGCTGCGTAGGCGTGATAGCCATCTTCGGTCGGTGTCACGCTTGATTGATGGTTTGCAATGATCGGGTACCGATCCAAGCTCCAGCGTTCGTATGCCGGTTGGTATCCCAGCGATCCCATGATCGCGATCGGCCATCCGCCAATCTTGATGTGCGGTGGGACGTTGCCGCCGTAGTTCGAAAAATCGCTGGGGTCGGTGCCGCCAGCAAATTCACCGAACTGTTGCAGGTACCCAGGCATGTGCCCCGCCGTCGATTCAAATCCGATTGTCGCCAGAGACAGTTGCCGAAGATTTTCGGCGCATTGTGCACGCGCCATCGTGCGGCGGGCCTCCATCACGGCGGGAACGGAAATGCTGACCAAGATCCCGATGATCGCAATGACGACCAGCAGTTCGACCAGCGTATAGCCAGCCAAGCGAGTGGATGAACGCATCGCACACCTCCAATTTTTGAAGAGACTGCGTCGCCGCGAAGGGCGGGGCAGCGTAGAGAAGAGGCTTTTGAGTGTAAGGCACGCAGCGGGCGCCGATCAAGAAAAATCACTCGTTTGGCCGTTTGACGCACCGTGCTGGTCACGATGATCCGCACTGGAGAACGCGTTGAAGAGCAAGCGAGCGGCCCGATACCGACGTTGCGAAACGATCGGAATCCGCGCAGGAGGCCGGCGTGGCGCAAAAAAAAATGGCGGCCGCAAGATTCTTCTTGCGACCGCCATCGTGGTTCAGGTTCAGCGTTGGGAAGGTCGTGGTTACCAGCGAAGGCCAAACTTCTCGCCGCCCGATGCCGTGTTGTTGCCGCCCTTCAGCGGGCCAGCGTGCATGGGTTTGACGGCGACGTCGCGCTGTTCCTCTTCTTCTTCGACCGGTTTCGACGATTCAACCGCCGGTGCATTGACCTGTTTCATCGACAGACCAATCTTTTGAGCGTCGCGGTCAAACGACAGGACCTTCACTTCGACGTCTTGTCCTTCGCTGACGAAGGCGTCGACGCGGCTGACACGGTGGTTGGCAACTTCCGAGATGTGGACGAGTCCTTCGACACCCGCGGTCAGTTTGACAAAGCAACCGAAGGCAGCGATTCGGGTGACCGATCCGGTGTGGATCGATCCGACTTCAAATTCGCCTTCGGCGGTGTCCCAGGGGTTTTCTTGCAGGTCGCGGAACGACAGGCCGATCTTGCCGGTCTCTTTGTCGACTTTGTCGATCTGCACCGCAACTTTTTGACCGACTTCGACCACTTCGCTGGGGTGGGCAACCCGATCCCAGCTCAGTTTGCTGATGTGGATCAATCCGTCCAGCCCGCCCAGGTCGACGAATGCGCCAAAGTCTTTGACGCTTCGAACGATACCTTCGACGACTTGACCGACTTCGATGCTTTCCAGTTGTTCCTTGCGTTTCTCTTCGCGTTCGCGTTCCAAGATCGCACGACGGCTTAGCACCAAGTTGCCACGACGAGCGTTCGCTTCGGTCACGACACACAAGAATTTCTGGTCAACAAATTCGCTGGCGTCTTCGATGCGGTGTTCGGAAATCTGACCCATCGGAATGAATCCGCGAGCTCCGCCAACCTTGCATTCCAGTCCGCCGGTGTTGTGTCCGGTGATGGTCGCTTCGACGATCGCGCCTTCTTCGATGTCTTCCCAATCGGAAACATCGATCGCACCGCCGGGAAGTCCCAGGACGTAAAGTCCGTCGGCCGATGCAAAGCCGCGGATCACGACTTCGATGGATGACCCAACGGCAGGTTCTTCGGTGAACTGTTCGAAGGGGACCATGCCTTCGTCGGGACCGCCAAGAGCGACAAAGACGAATTCCTTGTCAACCTTCAGCACCTGTCCGCTGACTCGTGCGTTTTCTTCCAGCGGTGTCTTCCGCTCTGGCATCCCGGCTGAACCACCCAAGATTGCATCGACATCGGCCGCCGCCAATTCGGCATCCAGTTCGGCTTGCAGATCGTCCGACAATCCCATCCGGCGATTCGGCACAGCGACTCGTTGGGGAGTTTTGGGCCGCGGCGTTTTGTCGGGATCGCCCGATCCGGTGCTGTAGGCGCCGGCTTCCTTGGGCTTGTCCGCAGTCGCTTTATCGCCAGCTAGTCGCGGACGAGGTGCTTTTTTCTTTTTCGGTTGCCCCTCGGGTTTAGGTTGAACCCCGGTTTGTTTTGCCAGATCTTCCGCGCTCACCGTTGGCGAAGAAGGTTTCGCGATCCCAAGTCCACGCGCCGAAAGCGGCCCAGCACCGCGTGCGGCCTTGGCCTGCGATCCCGACGTTTTCGAATCCGAATCGGTGGACGCGGCACTGGATTCCGGAGCACCCGAAGCTTGGGGCTGGCCGGAGGCAGCGTCGGTCACAGCCGTATCGGACTCAGGATTCGGTGTTGTTTCCGCTGTCGGCTGGGTTGCTGCCGAAGCAGATTCCGAGGCCGAGGGGGTGGAGGCAGCGTTTCCCGCCGCGGTAGGGTCCGTTTCGGGAGCCGAATGGTCGCCGGTGGTCATCGAATTCGTCAGCAGTAGAGCAGAGAGAAAAAATGGTCGGTCCGGCAATCGAACCGCGCGCGTCGTCACGATAGTCTAGCAATCATCCCCCGCGGTCGGTAGTCTTCGCACCCTTGCCGCTTTATCGGTGAATTATTTGGCCCCCCACGCCAAAGTTTGCCTGTTTTCTACTCGCCGCAATCAGTCTCGGACCTCGGAGTCACCTTTCATGCCCGATTTGGAACCTTTCTGCGCCGAATCAATCTCGCTTTTCGGACAGTCGATCGTCCAGGCAGTGGGCGAAGCCCCAATGCCGGGACTCGGGGACGGTCCGAAGGTCCCGGCGCTTGCCAAATGTTTGTCGGATTCTTTGTCGGATGGCGCGATTGGAAGGAAAATTCCCGCTGGCTCGGTCGCCGGATTGTGGCTGCTGGCTGGCGAACTGGATCGCAGCCATTCGATCAGCCAAGATGATGGATCGGCCGAAGGAAGTTTCTGGCACGGTGTCATGCATCGCCGCGAAGGTGATTTTGGCAACGCCAAGTATTGGTTCCGACGTGTAGGCAATCACCCCGTATTCGAATCGATGGCAGGCAAGTATCCGTCGATCTATCCAACCCCCCAACAGTTCGTCGACGAATGCGAAAAGGCTCTCTCGCCTAGTCCTGATGGCGGTTCGGCTGGCCCCCGATTGTGCGGCGAAGTGCAGTGGTACGAGTGGCAGGTGATGATGGCGTACCACCTTGGATAAGTGACATTTGCCAACCATTTCGATGCTTTTGTTTCGGTTAACCGCAAACCTATCGAAATTTGGCTCAGTAACCCCATAACGTGACCGATGAACTTATTGTCGGCGGATCAGAAGAACACCATGTGTGGGGCACATTCCGTTCTAATGCTCTCGCTGACAACTTAGCGGCTCGGGTTTTTTCCATCAGCCAGATTTTCGGATCTAGCAGGTGGGGCACAAAAACCCGGGCCGTTTTTTTTTGTACCCATCGCTCGACCGGTCGCTGTTCTGCTTGATCGCCGATGGATGTACCAGGCCATCAAGAGGTGCCATCGCTTGGGTGCCATGATTGGGGGCCGACGCCGGTCGCCCAAAGACGACGCTTGATTCAGCCGAGGTCTGGTAAACGTTTGGGCGTCGCGGAAAGTCCGAGTCTGATCGCCCAGCGGTTCACCTTCACTGCACCAAGGTGCGACTGCATCCACGACCCGCTGCCCACCGATTGCGTTTGAAGAGGTGAAGAATCAACAAAGACGTTGAAAGAATGCAACGTTGCAGAGCCTTGTCGGTTGGGACGGCCAGCGGTCCAGTAACTTCTAAGTCGTTTGGCAAAGACGACTTATCCGTGTCGTGAAGAGAGTCGCCGACGGGCTTGGCACGAGGCGTGCTTTGGTTGGCATGTGCCGCTCTGGTGATCGATCGGATTTCGCGTTGGACTTTCAACGCGACTCATGGATCGATTCGGGGGTAGCGTACCTTCCCGCCAAAGGTCGGCCTCGCCATCGAGGCTGAACTTGCGGCTGCCGACGTCCTGCCTCTGGTTTTGCTCCGTCATGCATTGTGTCCTGATCGCCGATCTCGCTGCCGTCGTGTCTCAACACGGTCCGGCGATTCTATATGGACATGAAACGATTCCCGCCGAGGCGATGACACAGTACTGGGCATCATCGCGAAATCGATTCGAACTTTGGCACCAGACCATGGCCCGCTATCGAAAGACGGAACAGGCCGGCGACTTTGCAGCCCTGCGTTCGTGGTGGCATCAGCACATTGCGGTGATCGAAGAAGTGTTGGTGACCGAGACGTTGACGCGAGTGATCGCGGCCTTAGCAGCCGGATTGGACGAGGCGCATGACGAAGACGAAGTATCGCCGGTCACACACGCGGTATTCCAAGCCCACTTAGATGCTCGGAATCGAATCCTGAAACTGATGCTGTTCGGCCGCGGCAATTCGGTGCAGGACGCCGTCCGGCTAAACCGTCTGCGGCAAGGGGTCGAACGTTGGACCGATGCGATGATCGGTCGATTGGCGTGTGATCACCCGGGCACCATTCGCTACGCATTCGATGCCAAGCGAGCCGCTGAATATGCACGCGATACCCGCGGCTGTGGTGGTCGATCGATTCGTGACATGTCCGCCTGGCTGATGAACGCCGCGATGCACGACACACTTCGTCGTCGGACGTCCCCAAGTGCGGCGCTGCCCGAGGCGAATCGGGCTGTCGTCTCCAGCGTCATGATGATGATCCGGCCGGACCTGTTCGACAGCATCGGAACATTGAAATCGTTGTGGCTGCATCGGTTGCAATCCAGTGCGGATCGAGCCGACCGAGTCCTGCAAGAAGTGACCTCGCCGGACATCGACCATTCACCCACTGCCGACGCCATCGACCTGACCAGCCAAACGTACTTTCAACGCTGGTACATGTAGCCCGATCCGATCAGTGTCCGCCAAACGCTAGACCGCTGAACGCACCGCGATCGCAGCGAATCACTTCATTCGAACGCGGCAAACGAAGCTGTCAGCCGTGATATATAGCGTTTTCTGGTCCTGATCGAAGGTGCAGTTGCTGGTCCGTTGACCGGTGATCAGACGGCCCAGAAGTTTTCCCGCTGGGGTCATCACATAGATTCCGCCGGGGCCGCTGGCAAAGATGGTGCCGTCTTGGTGGATCGCCAAACCGTCGGGAGCACCGGCGAATTCTTTCGACCATTCGGTCGCATCGGCGATGACAGTACCGTCGCCCAACTTTTTGTCGCCCTGGTCACCTTCGTCTTGGATCGGAAACGACATCCAAATCGGTCGCTCGGAATCGCTTTGGGCAACCACCAATGTCTTTTCGTCCGGTGACAGTGCGATGCCATTGGGGCGTGTCAATTGTTTGGTCAGCAGCGTCAATTTTCCGTCGGCAGCCAATCGATAGACGCCACAGAAGTCCAGTTCACGACGTGGGTCGGCGGCACGTTCTGGCAATCCGTAGGGCGGGTCGGTGAAATAGATCGCGCCAGTTGAATCGAATACTAGATCGTTCGGGCTGTTCAGTCGGCGGCCCTGATAGTTGTCGACCAAGGTTCGTTTGCCACCGCCGCGAGTCAAAACCGAGATCCGGCGATCGCCGTGTTCGCAGGCGGTCAAGCGACCCTGCGAATCGATCGCCAGCCCGTTGCTGCCCGGTTCCAGCCCATAATAGGTGGCTCCGGTGTAACCGCTGGGATTCATGAATAGGGTAATGCCATCGCGTTCGGACCAACGGAAAATGCTGTTGCGTGGAATGTCCGAAAACAACAGGTGGCCACCCTGGTCGTCGGCGACCCATACCGGGCCCTCGGTCCATGTGAATCCGCCCGCCAACACCTCAATTTTGGCATCCGGGGCAATCAGCCCATCCAGTGCGGGATCGGTTCGTTCGATTCGGCCGATGGTTTCAGGCGTCTGGGCAAACAGATGGCCGGCAGACGACAGGCAACAGAGGATCAAAAAGGCAGTTCGCATGGTCAGGGCTCGAAGGCAGGCTAGGACAGACGGTGGGGTGGGACAGACGGTGGGGCGTCAGCATTGGCAGCCGCAGTACGCAGGGGGGGGGGGCTGACGGTGCGTCCCATTGTAGCTAGACGGGCGTCGCGATTCCTAACCCACCGTGGCGAAGATCATTCAGCCTTCAGATCATGGCTAGCGGCCTGCTGATTTAGGAACCCGCCGCGTAAGCGAGGGAATTCGACTGAGCCACTCGCTTTCACGCCGGATTGTGATTCCGATGCTGCTTTTGTTGACAACGACGAAGTCAGCAGGCCGCTTGCCACGCAGGGGACGTTGGAACAAACGATGACGTGGTGGATTTTGCCGGAAATCCATGCTGCGAAAGAATTCTGTCGAATCTGATTCCCGAAACCACCCGTCATTGTTCCGAAAGTCATTGTTCCGATGGTCCGAAGCACCGCTTAGGTGCCACGTTTGTTTCCGTACCATCGGATCTGCATGCGGTCACAGTATCGAAATCCCTGTTGGTCCGACCATGGCCGCAGCCAGGTCGCCGCTTGGTCCAACGCCGCTTCGGTAATCCCTTGCGGCATGATCCAAATGTCGTCGCTGGCCAGCAGCGATTGGGTGGGCGAATTCGGGTCCGGTTTGGAAAGTTCGTCCACGACGGCCAGGATTTCGTCAAATTCATCGGGGGAATCGACCACAAATTTGACCTGCACGTCCCGGGCACGCGAAATCAGGTTTCGCATCACGGGGATCGGCATCCGACGTTCTTGGTGCAATGAAGCCCAGCGAGGGTGTTCTCGCGGCTCTGGACTGCTGGCGGCCAATTTGGGGCTGATCGACATCAGGTCGCAGGGCCAATCGCGATCGATGGTGCCGGCCGTTTCGATCGTGATGTGATGGCCACGGTCGGACAGGATTTGGCAGAGCTCACCAACCGATTCGGGCAGCATCGGTTCGCCGCCGGTCAGCACGACGTGTTGGACTCCCGCGGCGGCGATTTCATCGGCGATCGCTGCGACCGTTTGGTGCGGACCCTCGGGTTTCCATGATGCGTACGGCGTGTCACAAAACCAGCATCGCAGGTTGCAACCGCTGGTCCGGACAAAGAAACTCTGCTGGCCGGTGAGCTTTCCTTCGCCTTGACGGCTGACAAAGGTCTCTGCAACACGCAGCCTGGACGCCGAAACCGTTGGCAAGTTCGAATTGGGGACTGGCGCGGTCCCCCTGGTCGCTTCCGGCGAGGCGTGCGAGAATCGAATTTCACCCGTGGAAGTCATTGAAAACGAGACGTCAAAATTGAGTAGCTCAGATAAATTTCGGGAAATCTTGGAAGTCTTCGACAACCCTGCCCCGAATCGAAACTTTACGATCGAACATCACTGCCCCGAGTTCACGTCGGTTTGTCCGAAAACCGGCCAGCCAGATTATGGCACCATCGTATTCAGTTACGTGCCCGATGAAACGTGCGTCGAATTGAAAAGCCTGAAGATGTATCTGCAGGCGTTTCGCAACGAAGGTATCTTCTACGAAGCGGTGACGAACCGGATCATGGACGACTTTGTCGCTGCCGTAAAGCCTCGAAGTGCTACCGTCGAAAGCCGCTGGACGCCTCGCGGCGGCCTGCAAAGCAACATCGTCGTTCGCTATCCGGAAAACTAGGGTTCCCCCCCCGCTGCAATTCCTGCCCGCGATTCGCATCCCACTTGACCTCCCTTCCTTTTCAACAGGTCCATCCATGACAGCCACCCCCCCGATCCTGATCAGCGGTTTTGCCGACGAAGCGGCCAACGAAAAACAAGCCGTCCAACAGTACAGCGCGTTTGCAGCTCTGGGACTGCGGTACTATTCGATCCGCTTCATTGACGCCGGCGAAGGCATCAAGAATGTCATGGCGCTGTCGGATCCCGAAGTCCAACACCTGGTCAAAATGCAGGCCGACTACGGACTGAAGGTCAGCAGCATCGGATCGCCAATCGGCAAGGTCAAACTGCAAGACGTCGATGACGGGTCCAGCAACAAATACATCCCGTTCGACCAATACCTTCGCGAAGACGTGGCGACCGCTTGTGATCGCGCCGAAGCGTTCGGTGCCAAACTGCTGCGTGGTTTTGCGTTCTATCACCCCAAGGGCACCGACCCGGCCGAACATGTCGACCAGGTCGCGGATCAATTGGGCCAAATCGCCGAAGTCTGTGACCAACGCGGTCTGACATTCGGATTGGAAGTCGAAGCCAACTTGGTCGGTCAAACCGGTGACCTGTTGAAGACGATCGCTGCCAAAGTCAATCACCCGGCAATGCTGACCATCTTCGATGGTGCCAACATCGTCACCCAAGGCTTCACCGCGGATGAAACCTACGCTCAGTATCTGGCCATGAAACCCAGCTTGGGTTGGGTGCACATCAAGGATTATCACGATCCGTCGCCGACCGGACGGATCCAACATGTCGACGAAGCCAGTCTGGCCAATTTTGTGCCCGCCGATATCGGCGATTGTGGCCACGAAGCCATCCTGCGTGACATGAAAGACTTCCTGCCCGAACTGCACTCGCGGATGACCGCTCGCGGCGCCGACGGTGTGTTCATGGATTTGGAACCACACGTCAAAGGTGGCGGCCAGTTCGGTGGGTTCAGCGGACCCGATGGGTTCGGTGTCGCCATGCGTGGGCTGTGCCGTGTGCTCGATTACGTTGGCATTCCGTATTCGCTACGCTCGTTCGACGACATCAAATCCTGATGAACGATCACGATTCTGGTAGCAGCAAACGGCTGACGGATTTAGAAGTCCAGATGGCGCACGTCCAGCGGCTGTACGAGCAGTTGAACGATGTCGTCACGCAAGAGGCTATGCGGGCGGATCGGATGCAACGGCGTCTCGATGCGTTGACCCAACAGCTAAAGGACGTCAAATCCAAGTCGGCCGAACCGGCCACCGATCCGCTAGACGAGAAACCGCCGCACTATTGATGCGGTGTCCAAGGCGATGGTGTCCGATTTCAGGATGCCAGTTGCCTAGCCTGGTTGCCTAGCCTGGTTGCCGATCGCCGGCCGCACCGCTGTCGCCGGTCGCACCGCTATCGCTGGTCGACCATGAAGGTGCCGTTGTCGGCGACGTCAAACATCGGTCGACAATATCGTCCACATCCGATCGGTCCGCCGGGGCGATAGACCAACCCCAGCGAAATGTTCCAGCCCTCGTCGCGGTTATCAAAGGCGACCGAGTTGTCGTCAGGAATCAGGAAGGTCGCGCCGGTCGATAGCACCAATTTCTGTCTCAGTGGCAAATTCAATGTTGCCCCTAAGATCCCGTCGCTGTCGTCGGTCCATCCGGCGAACGCGGTCCAATCGCCCGTTCCCGGCAATAGCCGGCGATAGAAAAAACGGTACTGGTCGGTCGGGTCGAAGTTGACCGTGGTGCGGACAATGTTGCCAGCGGTGTTTCGAACGATGCCGTCGGACGAATCGCCATCGAGGCCGGACATGAATTGGAACCCAAACGTATGGCAGTCGTTGGTCTTCCAGCTCAGTTCGCCACGCAGTTGAGTCATATTGCCTTGGAACCACCAATCATCGTTCAGGTAGTCAAAGACGACACCGTACTGAAGTCCGTAGTCGACTTGGCGAAAGAAGCCGCCGGTGAGAAAGAATTGGTTGCGACTGTCGCCTGTGAATTCAGTACCTGACAAATTGGACTGTGTGGCCCGAAAGCCTAGCTGGGCAGAAATGTCTAATCCCAACAACGGTTTCAGATTTCGTCCTTCGTTGAGACCTTCATAGAATCCAAAGCTGCCCGATCCGCTACGGGAATTGGGGTTCGCGGCGTCTGTGTTGGCAAAGTTCATGGGGCCTTTGAAGCCCTGCACGCCCGCGAAAAATTGGAATCGAGCCCAGTTGATTCTTAGGATTGGCAAGAACACGGGGATGCTGTCGGCACAGCAGGCATCACACCCGCATTGACCGTAACTAGCCATGCGGCATGCTGATCCGCCTTGATAGACCGGGCCGCCTAGCATCGATTCGACGCCGCACGTTGCCTCGCCGCAGGTGACACAGCCCTCCACGCCACAGCCAGGTTCGAATCCGCAGGATGCTTCCATTCCACAGCTAGGCCCGGAATCAAAACAGTCGCAGCCCGGGGCGCATCCGTTTTGGCAGTCGTCCAAATATCCTACTTGGCGGACCGGGCCGCCTCGCGACGCGACCGAGGACCGGACCAATCTTCCGTTCAGCGGAGCCTGGGCGGGTTGGTTCGCCAATCGACCAGTCGCCGCTTGGGAGACTAGAGATCGTTGCCCAGGGGACGCACTTGGTGTGGACCGCAATCGATTATCAGCACCGCTAGCCGAATTTGCGCACAAGAAAGCGACCAGCAGCAATAAGCTGGTCGCATTCCATCCGCGGCAAGCTGCGTGTGACGTTATCATAGGGCTCATCTCTGATCGCGTTCGTTTTTTCCGGGTTGGCATACTGTCCGTACAGCCCGGATTCCTTCCTTCGTTAACATCGGCTCGGAACAACCGGCACAATGAGAAAAAAACTCCTAATCCGTACAGATTGCCAATCGATCGCCGAATACTTGACGAAAGTCGTTAAAAAGCATGGATTCGCAGCGGTTCTAGGCGTCGCTCTCGTCGCGGTCGCTGTTCCCGGATCGGCCCAGGAGACTGCGCCAACGGAATCTGGCGATTCTGTGGCAACTGCCCAGGATGCGGTGAAGCCACAGCCGGCGGCCGACGTGAAGTCCGACGTGAAGTCCGACGTGACGGCTGGCGACGACACTCAAACGGATCCGCCGGCCGAGAAATATTCGCCAGCCCCGGATTCCGACCCCAGCTATCCGTTGGCAGTCGCCGTCACCCCCAACGCCAGCGGTGATGGTCAGGACATCTATGCGCTCGATCTGGATCTGCCCGGCGTTTGGTTGGTCGATTCGAAACGCTCGCTTTTCGCTGCCGGCACCCGGCTGTTGCGCAAACCAATGAATCGTCCACGGTGCATCGCGATCGACCCACGCGGAGGCGTGTTTGTCGGTGACTCAGCCACTCGCGAGGTCTATCGGATTCCCGAAGCGGGGGCCGCACCCCAGCCGCTAACCGATGGATACATTGGCGTCGCGATGGCGGTTTGCGTTTCGCCCGATGGCAAGTCGCTGTACGTCGGCGACGCCGAAAAACGGGCCACGTTTCGTTTGCCGATCGAAGGTGGCAAGTGCGAACTGGTTGCCAGAGTCAACGCACGTGGTCTGGCGTTCGACGAACAGGGCACCCTATGGGCGGTTACCCCGGACGCCGTGGCAGTGGTCAGCATCGATGTCGAATCGGGCGAAGTCACCGAAGTCGTCACCGGCCGTCCCTACCAGTATCCCAACGGTTTGTCATGGAATGGGAACGAAGGTTTTGTCACCGACGGGTATGGCAAAGCGATCTGGAAATTCACCGCCGACGGGAAGACCGAAAAGTGGCACCAGGGGGACCCCTTGGTCGGGCCGGTCGGCATCACCGCAACGGACGATTCGATTTACGTCGCTGATCCAAAACAGAAACAGGTCTACCAGTTCGACCGAAAGTCGAAAGCGGCCACACCCAAGCTGTGAAATCGAAATCATCCGTTGACGGTTCGCTGGCCCCATTAAAAATCCCAATCGGCTAGCAGCAGATCTCGTGAAACGTGGGCCTCTTGGCTGGTGGATTCACGATCCGATTCGCTCGGTAGCACGGGGCTGATCCGCTGTGGATCGACCGAATCGGCAAACGTGATATCGACCGCCGATAGATGATGTTTCGGAATCGACGGATCCTGGATATGGCTATGGACCAGTTGGTTCATCCAGTCATCGTCGACGGAATCATCGGATTGCGAAGCGTTTCCGATGGCGTTGTCCGTCGTGTGCCCACTGATGGCCTGGTTCCAACCCCGCTGGATGTCTTCGCTAATGCCGGGCAACCGCCGCGTCGCGGTGGGCAACGAATCTTGCATCAACGCATCCACACCATCGTGGTGATCGTTGTCGACATAGCCGAGCAGGTGACCCAATTCGTGCAGCACGACGCTCAGTGCATCGAAGGCGCCATCATCATGGCCCGTCCACGCATGCAGCGTCGAAAAGTCGAATTCGGTATCCATCGAATCATGCAGTTCGGTTGCGACCGACCAACCATGGCCTGCAGCGTCGTTATCAATCCAGATGGTCTGTGTTTCTAGCGACGCCAAGCCCAGCAGATTGCCGGGTAGGTCGGCTACCGTGATTCGGACATTCCCGCCAAATTTAGCCGCCAACTGCGGTTCGGACATCCATGCTTGGATCCCGGAATCAAGCAACCGATCGGCGGTTGTCTGTTTCATCGACTTGGCGCCGCTGGCAATGATCGGCTGGACCGCCGCATGCAGCGGTTCGGCATCACCGATACGTTCGATCCGAATCGCGTCCGCTTGGACTCGTCCGCGAACGCCAACGTTGCTCAGTTGAACCCGCAGCGTTGTTCCGCTGACGTAATACGCGCTGTCCAGATCTTCCCAAATGTGTCCATTTTCATCCTGGAACGATCCGGGTGAACTTCGTTGATCCAATCGGACCGTTTTGGTGGTACCGCCAAAGATCTGGAACGGTGCATTGGATGCACCGCTGCGATCGGCCATCCAGGTCGTTGAAACGCGATAGATCCCTGGGGACAGTCCGGTGACGTCCCAGTAGCCCGCGGTGTTTCGCAAACTGGTATACGACGTGGTGTCGTCAATCAATCCAAGACCACTGCGATCCAGTGGCGCGAATCGACCGGATTGAGTCCGGAACGACGGATCGCGATCATCCAGCACGACCGCACTGCTGGCTGCTGTGGCCAGAAGATTTAGATCGAAACTGGCCAACGCGGCATCGCTGGATTGCAACGCCATCACGCCACCGTAGTTGCCCATCGTGGGCGCCGTGAACGTGACGTCGAATGTCATGTCTTGGCTAGGAGGCAAAAACTGCGGAGCGAATCCAGTCTGCGTGAATCCAAATGGCAGATCCCCCAGCGATCCAACCCACAGCGGCGTGTGGGATGGGTTGTGAACTGTGAACTGCTTGGTGATCGACGCTCCCGCAGGGACCGTTCCAAAATCCAGATCGGAATGTGAATTCAAACGCTCGCCATCCAGGTACATCTCCACGGCCGGATCGTAAAGGTGGACGATGCGGATCGAATCTGCCTGAACTGCGGTCGATCGATCGTTGTCGGATACCGTCACGACCAACTTGTCGCCCACGATCGTGTAGTTGTTCAACCAATCCCAGTCGACATGACCATCGGTTTCGTCGGAGGGATCGATCTGCTGGTTGACCAGAATGGTGGTCGATGTTGTGCCACCGGCAATCGTGAACGGAGCCGCTGTTGAAAGTGGCGTCCGGTTGTTCCACGACGAAACCCAGGTTGCATAGACCGCATAGTTGCCCGGGGTCAAACCGTCGAACGTATAGGTTGCGACACCGTCGGTGGATCGGTTCGTGCTGACTGCCCGCGTTTCGTTGACGGCATAGCGGTGGATGTCGGTCGCGAAATTGCTGCTGAATCCTGCCGACGACGAATTGTCGATCATGTATTCGGTTTGCACTTCGCCGACCAATTCGATCGCGAATACCGCATTGGCTGCTTGGTTGGTGAACAACCGAAGGGTGTCGCTTGATCCTCTGGAACTGTTGGCATCGTAACGAAGTCGGATGACCGTCGATTCGCCTGGTTCCAAGGTGGTAGCGGCAATGGGTGAGACGAGAGAGAAACCGCCGGGGACTTGCGGTGCATCGGTGAAGACCAGATCCGCACGGCCGCGATTGGTCACTTGGATCTCTTTTTCGATGCTGCCGAACAGGTTCGTAATGCCAAAATCCAGAATGCCATGGCGGTTCTCTAGTACGCCACCATTGACGACTTCGCTGACAACCATTCGAGGCGTGGCCACGGGGGCTACGGCATAACGTTCAATGCGAATGGCGTCCGCAAAAACGGTCCCGCGTGGGCTGTTGTGCAAGGTCACGCTCAGCGAATCGCCGGTCACGACAAAGTCTTCGCTAAGATCGATCCACTGATTGCCACGATCGGTAAACGACTCGGTTCGTTCGGTGGGACGAACACGCTGGTTCATCACCGCCAATTCGGAATGACCAGCGGTTTCCAGCGTGTACTCGGCATGCGTCGACGCGGTGGTGTCCGATCCAACCCAGGTTGCCGAAATGCGATAGTGACCGGGTTCCAGGTCGTTGAACGTCCAAGTGGCCGACTGATCGCCGGCCGTGGTGGCGTTTGCCTCGTTTGCGTTGACCGCACCGGGCCGCGATTGATTGGCAAACGTGCCGCTATTGACCGTGAATCCCGGTTGGTTGTTGTCGATCGTGATTACTTTGCCCACGGGCGACAAGGATCGTCCACGGACGGCAAACGAGAACAACGCTTCGTCGACGTCATTGGTTTCGATCACCAGGTCGCCGCTGAAGGTGCCTACCGAATCTGGTGAGAACACGACAGTCATGATCGTCGATTCGCCGGGTGCAACTGTCGATTCGGCAAACGTGGCCGAGCTGAAACCGTTGGGAAGCGAAGGGCTTTGCAAAGCGTCCAGCAGCGTTCCATTGACACGTCGGAACGCGGACGGGTTTCCGGTCGCTTGCGTATCCAGGACCAACGGCTGATCGCCATGGTTTTCGATCCGGAACGTCCTTGTGATGCTGTCGCCAACCAGGGTGGATCCCATGTCGGCAAGCGAGTATTCGTCTTGGACCTCTTTCCCGGTCGCCAGATCGATCATGCGAATCTCGGGACTGTTCAGCCGCATCCGTTCGATTCGCACCGCGTCCGTCAGGTAGGCGACATTGTTTGCCGCACCGGTCGTGTTCAACTGAAGATGGAAATCGTCCACCAGAATGGGAGCCGTCAAATCCTGCCAACGCGTTGCTTCGGTCTGGTAGCTGGCGGGAACCTGGCGTTGATCGAACACATCGTGATGACGGTAGTTTCCGTCCGCATCGTTCACCGTGACCACTTGGGACCCGACCACCGAAGACTGTTTATCGGGCCAAGTCATGGAAACCGCATACTTGCCTTCGGTCAGGCCATTGACCATCCATCCGGCGACCGACGTTGGTCCGCTTAGACCACGGAAGACATCATTGTTGTAGGCACCGGCGAACGGTTGGACCGCACCACCCTGCGCCGTCCATGCCCCGGACTGATCGTCAAAGATCAGCGGTGCCGCATCCAACCACTCCAACGTTTCGGTGCCGTAGTGAGTGATCGTGCCAAGACCTTCGACGATCAAAGACAGACCGTTGTCGATCACGCGAGACCCAAACGTGTGGATTCGCATCTCATCGCCTGGGAAAGGTGTGGCAGCGTCGTCCTGGCTACGCATCGATACCGTTCTTGGGGCGTTGATCGGTGAAATGTACAGCACGTCCTGGTAAGGGGTTGTGACGACATTTTCGATCGGACTTGGTGCCGGTGCTGGGGCACTGCGGTTGATTTGAACCGTTGCACCCGTTTGGCCGACGGGATCGTTGACGTATTGAACGCGGCCCAGTTTGTCGACGTCAAAGACCACCCCACGACCGGCCAATTGGAAATTGACGGTGTCGTAGCCGGATTCGTCACTCATCTGATCGTTGCCGCCGGGGGTGATGAACAACACATCGTCGCCCAAGCCGCCAAACAGTGAATTGTCGCCCACCGAAATGTCACCACCGACGTTCATCGGTGTGATGAAGTTCTGCAGTTCGAACAGTGACAACGACTTTCCTAGCAGTCGTCGTTGGGACTGATCGGCCCACCCCGACACCGCCTCGGTGTAGGTCATCGGCCACTGGACGGTTCCTTGATAGTTCAGGATGACGTCAAAACCAGAGTCGCCGTAGAGCGTGTCGCTGGCCATACCACCCATGATCAGGTCGTCGCCGTCGTTGCCGTGAATCGTGTCGCTACCGGCTTGATTGAGCTGTTCGTTCAGCGCGGTGACCTCAATCAGCGTCCAGACATCGTCGCGAACTTCCCAGGTGATGTTGGCTGTATCGCCCAGGATAATGTCGTTGCCTTCGTTGGCAGTGATGATGTCGTCGCCGACACCGCCAACCAAAATGTCATCAGCCGACGTCGTTGTGATCGTATCGTTCCCGCCGTTTTCACCATCGATCGTGGTCAGGTTCAGCAGACGATCTTGCCCGTCAAAGAAGGCTTCGCCGTTATCGCCCATCGCAATGAAGGTTGCGGGTTGTTCGGGAACTGTCTCGCCATCTGGGGTAAATGATTCGATTACGTCACCGTCGGCACCCCCCATCACGACATTGAAACCCGCCGCGGCGCGGACGATATCGCTGGCACCGATGGCACCGGCCAATGTGCGGACGATGCGGCTTGCCATCGACTCGGATTCACTGTCGTAATTCAGGATCACTTCGCCGTTGTCGCCCAAGATGGTGTTATGGCCACCGCCAACGGTCACACCGTCCTGGCCATCACCTGCGATCACAACGTTCAATCCATCGTCGACCGAGATTTCGTCGTTGCCGCCAATCGCATAGTCAAGGCTGGTGGCAATCAACAGCTTGTCGTTGATTCCGAACGTCGCTTCGCCATTGTCGCCTAGGATCACGTTCTGGCCATCGCCCGCTGTGATTGCATCGCCTTCGGCACCGCCCATCAGGATATTGGTGCCGGCACCCACCGTGATGGTGTCGGCCGCACCGACTTCACCCGAAATCGTATGGACCGTTCGGCCGGATCGATCGCCCGTGTTGACGTCGTAACTAATCAGAACTTCGCCGTTATCACCCAAGACCGTATTGTCACCATCGGTGACGGTGACCTGATCTTCGTCCGCACCGGCGATGACGACATTGATGCCTTCCTGGATCGAAATCACATCTTTGCCACCAAAGGACATGTGCGTGCTGCGGGCAACTTGCAGATCGCCAACCGCATTGAACGTTGCTTCGCCATCGTCGCCGAAGACCACGTTGCGGCCTCCGCCAGTGGTGACACTATCGTTCTGGGCACCTGCAATGACCGTGTTGGTTCCACTGGTCAATGAAATTTGATCGGCACGCCCGTAAATGTCATTTTCAGCACTCTGGATCGACAACAATACACCGGCATCGGTGAACGTCATCGAACCGTTGTCGCCCAATGCGATTGCGATTGCGTCTGGGTCGGGGGTATCGCCAGCGTGCACGGTGATCGTGTCGGCGCCGCTGCCACCGATCAACACGTTGAAGCCTTCGCTGGCAATCAGTTCATCATCGCCAGCGACCTCGGGGGCGATCGACGTCATCAAAACGGTGTCGTCTTCCAACGCTTCGATGCGTCCAGCGTCACCGATCACATAGTTGGTGCCTGGGCCCAATTCAATTCGTTCGTCGCCCGCACCCGCGATCACGCGGTAAACGCCACTGCCAAGATCAAACAGGTCAGTCGACCCCACGCTGGGGTTAATGCTTTCGGCAATCAGCAATTCGCCATCGGCATCAAACTCGACGCGTCCTTCGTCACTGATGATCGTGCTGAAACCGTCTCCGGTGGTGATATCGTCTGCACCCACGCCTGCGATGACAATGTTTTCACCGCTCGCTAGATCAATCGTGTCGGCGTCACCAAATTCCGAGTGAATGGTGGTTGCGGTGTGCAACTTGCCATCGGCGCGGAAGATCGCTTCGGCGTCGTCACCAAACACGACGTTTCGGCCACCACCTGTCGTGATGATGTCCGCACCGGCACCACCGATAGCGGTGTTGGTGCCACTGCTAAGCGCGATCGTATCAGCGCGACCGTACGTGTCATTGTCCGCACTTTGGATCGACAACAGCACGCCGGCGTCGGTGAACGTCATCGAACCATTGTCGCCAAGAGCGATTCCGATGGCGTCTGCGCCACCCGATTCGCCAGTCTCGACCGTGATCGTGTCCGCACCGCTACCACCGATCAGGACGTTGAATCCTTCGCTGACCGTCAACACATCATCGCCGGCCACTTCGGGAGCAATCGAGGTCATGTCGACGGTTCCGTCGCCCATGGCTTGGATGCGTCCGGCGTCGCCGATCAAGTAGTTGGTGCCTGGACCAAGAGTGATGTGTTCGTCGCCCGCACCCGCGATCACACGGTAGGTGCCACTGCCCAGCGAAAACGTGTCGGTTGAACCAACGGCTGGATTGATGCTTTCGGCGATCAGCAGTTCGCCATCGGCATCGAACTCGACGCGTCCTTCGTCGCTGATGATCGTGCTGATGCCATCGCCGGTTGTGATGTCGTCTGCACCGACTCCTGCGATGACGATGTTCTCGCCACTGGCCAGGTCGATGGTATCGGCGTCACCAAATTCCGAGTGAATGGTGGTTGCCGTATGCAACTTGCCATCGGCGCGGAAGATCGCTTCGGCGTCGTCACCAAACACAACGTTTCGGCCACCACCGGTCGAAATGTCGTCTGCACCCGCACCACCGATGGCGGTGTTCGTGCCACTGCTAAGGGAGATCGTGTCGGCGCGTCCGTAGGTATCGTTGTCGGCACTTTGGATCGACAACAATACGCCGGCATCGGTGAAGGTCATGAACCCGTTGTCACCCAATGCGATTCCGATGGCGTCTTCGCCACCCGATTCACCGGCTTGTACGGTGATCGTGTCGGCACCGCTGCCACCGATCAGGACGTTGAACCCTTCGCTGACCGTCAAGACGTCGTCGCCGGCGACTTCAGGTGCGATGGAAGTCATGTCGACGGTCCCGTCGCCCATGGCTTGGATGCGTCCGGCGTCGCCGATGACGAAGTTGGTGCCCGGGCCAAGAGTGATCTGTTCGTCGCCGGCACCCGCAATGACGCGGTAGGTTCCGCCGCCAAGCGAGAAGGTGTCGGTCGATCCGACGGCTGGGTTGATGCTTTCAGCAATCAGTAATTCGCCGCTTTCGTCGAACTCTACGCGACCTTCGTCGCTGATGATCGTGCTGATGCCGTCGCCGGTGGAAATGTCGTCTGCACCCACGCCAGCGATGACGATGTTCTCGCCACTGGCCAGGTCGATCGTGTCGGCGTCACCGAATTCGGAGTGAATCGTGGTGGCCGTGTGTAGCTTGCCGTCGGCGCGGAAGACGGCTTCGGCATCGTCACCGAACACGACGTTCCGTCCGCCGCCGGTGGAAATGATGTCGGAACCTGCACCACCGATGGCGGTGTTGGTGCCGCTGCTAAGTGCGATCGTGTCAGCGCGACCTTGCGTATCGTCATCGGCACTTTGGATCGACAATAGCACGCCGGCATCGGTGAACGTCATCGAACCATTGTCGCCCAATGCGATTCCGATGGCGTCTTCGCCACCCGATTCACCGGCTTGCACGGTGATCGTGTCGGCACCGCTGCCACCGATCAGAACGTTGAATCCTTCGCTGACCGTCAAGACATCATCGCCTGCGACTTCAGGAGCGATGGAAGTCATGTCGACGGTCCCGTCGCCCATGGCTTGGATGCGTCCGGCGTCACCGATGACGAAGTTGGTGCCCGGGCCAAGAGTGATCTGTTCGTCGCCGGCACCCGCAATGACGCGGTAGGTTCCGCCGCCAAGCGAGAAGGTGTCGGTCGATCCGACGGCTGGGTTGATGCTTTCAGCAATCAGTAATTCGCCGCTTTCGTCGAACTCTACGCGACCTTCGTCGCTGATGATCGTGCTGATGCCGTCGCCGGTGGAAATGTCGTCTGCACCCACGCCAGCGATGACGATGTTCTCGCCACTGGCCAGGTCGATCGTGTCGGCGTCACCGAATTCGGAGTGAATCGTGGTGGCCGTGTGTAGCTTGCCGTCGGCGCGGAAGACGGCTTCGGCATCGTCACCGAACACGACGTTCCGTCCGCCGCCGGTGGAAATGATGTCGGAACCTGCACCACCGATGGCGGTGTTGGTGCCGCTGCTAAGTGCGATCGTGTCAGCGCGACCTTGCGTATCGTCATCGGCACTTTGGATCGACAATAGCACGCCGGCATCGGTGAACGTCATCGAACCATTGTCGCCCAATGCGATTCCGATGGCGTCTTCGCCACCCGATTCACCGGCTTGCACGGTGATCGTGTCGGCACCGCTGCCACCGATCAGAACGTTGAATCCTTCGCTGACCGTCAAGACATCATCGCCTGCGACTTCAGGAGCGATGGAAGTCATGTCGACGGTCCCGTCGCCCATGGCTTGGATGCGTCCGGCGTCACCGATGACGAAGTTGGTGCCCGGGCCAAGAGTGATCTGTTCGTCGCCGGCACCCGCAATGACGCGGTAGGTGCCGCCGCCTAGCGAGAAGGTGTCGGTCGATCCGACGGCTGGGTTGATGCTTTCAGCGATCAGCAATTCGCCGCTTTCGTCAAACTCTACACGACCTTCGTCGCTGATGATCGTGCTGATGCCGTCGCCGGTGGAGATGTCGTCTGCACCCACGCCTGCAATGACGATGTTTTCGCCACTGGCCAGGTCGATCGTGTCGGCGTCACCGAATTCGGAGTGAATCGTGGTGGCCGTGTGTAGCTTGCCGTCGGCGCGGAAGACCGCTTCGGCATCGTCCCCGAACACGACGTTCCGTCCACCGCCGGTGGAAATGATGTCGGAACCTGCACCACCGATGGCGGTGTTGGTGCCGCTACTAAGTGCGATCGTGTCAGCGCGACCTTGCGTGTCGTCATCGGCACTTTGGATCGACAATAGCACACCGGCATCGGTGAACGTCATCGAACCATTGTCGCCCAATGCGATTCCGATGGCGTCTTCGCCACCCGATTCACCGGCTTGCACGGTGATCGTGTCTGCACCGCTGCCACCGATCAGGACGTTGAACCCTTCGCTGACCGTCAAGACGTCGTCGCCTGCGACTTCGGGTGCGATGGAAGTCATGTCGACGGTCCCGTCGCCCATGGCTTGGATGCGTCCGGCGTCGCCGATGACGAAGTTGGTGCCTGGGCCAAGAGTGATGTGTTCGTCGCCGGCACCCGCGATGACGCGATAGGTGCCGCCGCCAAGTGAGAAGGTGTCGGTCGAACCGACGGTGGGGTTGGTGCTTTCGGCGATTAGCAACTCGCCGCTGGCATCGAATTCTGCACGACCTTCGTCGCCTAGAATCGTATGGACACCGCTGCCGGCTGTGATCGAATCGGCAGCGACGCCGCCGATGACGATATTCGTTCCATCGCCGACGTCGATCGAATCGATCCCTCCCACGCCGCTAGCGGTCGACTGGATCGAAATGATTTTGCCATTCAGGATGGTGATGGATGCTGCGTCCCCGACTGCCCAGTCGTTCCCCGCGTCCCCCGAAATCGTGTCGTCGCCGGCTCCGCCCACCATCACGGTGGTTCCGATGCCGGTTGTGGTCAGCGAGTCGTTGTCGCCGATGGCTGCGTCCAGGGTGTCCAATGCCATAACGATTCGGTTTTCGGTGTCGTAGTCGACTTCCACAAAGTCGCCGAACATCATGACAGGATTAGCGATCGTACTAGCCGCAGCGCTGGCGATCGTATCGGACCCGTCGGCACCTTGGATCACGGTGGTGCCGTAGGTCAGCGCGTCGGCAGTCAGTGAAATGTTGTCGTCCTGATCGCTGCCGTTGATCCAGATCAGTGGGGCGGTCAGGGACCCGGCAATTTGGATGACGGATCCTACTTCGTTAATGTTGTCAAATCCGCCTAGAATTTCCAGCAATTGGTAAGCGGTGATGGACGATCCGACGCCTGTCTGGATGTTGTCGCCAGCTTGCAAACGCACCGTGCCACCGGTAGAGGTAATGGACACTCCATCGGCAACGGTAATGTCGTCTCCGGCAGCTTCCTTTTCGGTGGCGATGATCACGATATCGGTGGCCGACGTGATGTCTTCGGACACGATCACGGGGCTCTTGGCAACTAGCCGGATTTCGCCACCGGATTGCATCCCAGGTGCTTCCCCACTGACGACTCCGCCCACGTTCAGGTCGCCCGTGTTGACGATATAGGTTGAACCCGTCGTCGACTGGCCTTCGACGTTGCTGATGATGGTTGTGATCGGACGTGCGTCCTCGCCGATATCCTGCGAAGCGAAGAAATACACGTTGCCCGATAGCACGTTCTTGTCGTCGACGTCAGCAAGTCGGTTGACGATATTGCCGCTGAGTGCACTGACGAATGCTGTCGCAGTGTCGCCGGTACCGACGGTCGCCAAACGCAGATCGCCCAGCAGTTCAGTGACGTAGGTGTTTCCCAGCAGGCTAGACGTGGTGACTAGTCCATCGGCTTGATAGCTGCTGTCGATTTGCAGTTCATCGCCTGCGGCACCGATCCCGCCAAAGTCCGCACGTACGGTTACCGAGTTACCACGCACGTCGCGGGCGGCACCGTTGGTTCCGATGGTCGAAAGGTGGCTTCGCAATGATACGTCCCCAGCGGCAGCATCGATCGAATCGATCCGCATATCACCGAAGGTTTCCCACAGGTAGATTCCGTGCGTCGTGCTGATCGCAGAGATCGTTGACGCACTGGCATGGTCGGTTTTGAGTGGTGCGGTCGATTTTCCAATCGATCCTTCCGCAGCCGACAGCGAGATGCCCAGACCCGACTTCAGGTTGTTCAGCGATCCGCCAAGGTTGTCCAAGATCGAGCCGCTGATCGTTGCCAGGACAATCGCACCGGCTTGCGAATACACGCTATCGATGTTCATGTTCCCCGCTTGTTCGACCAAAAAGACTCCGCCCAGTGCACGAGCGGTCATGGATGCGTCCAGAAGGCTGTCCAAGCGAACGGGTTTGGCTTCGGTGCCGATGGCACCAGATCCGGCTTCTAGCACCAAATCGTCCGATTTGATCATTGCCGCGTTCGCATCGGCGTTCGCGTTCGAGATCGCACCGGCGGTCTTCAGCGCAAGGATGCCGGTCGTTTCGATGTACTCGACATCAAAATCGCTCTCGCTACCGATGAATACCGGACCCGTCGCGATGACTCGCAAGTCACTGCTAGCGTAGACGTCCACGTCATCCCGCTGGGCGATTTCGATCTTTGTGACGACGACTCCATCGGCATTCGGATCAGCCGCGATCGGTGTTAGCGTGGCCGCAATCCCTGTTTCGTCGACCAGCGAATCACGATGCGATACCGTCAAGGTGTCTGCGGTGACCGAGGTGATTTCAACGAGCGAATCTTCGGTGACATTGGTGGTGTCGCCCGCGATCCGCAGCATCAGTCCAACTTTGTACCCGTCATCGATCCAGCTGCCACTATCGCTGCGTGTGATCGTATCGCCATTGTCCGGATCGGAAACAAAATTCATCGGTCCGCTGACCGTTGGACCGGCAATGAATGACACCTGGGTGCGTTCTGCGGCCGCCAAAGCGACCCGTTCGTCGTTGGTTAGCACGAGCGGCCGTGGGGTGACGTCGATCGAGATTGCGTCGGTGAAGGAACCCACGCCACCGGCCGATGCCGTGATCGTGACTTTTCGCCCGGAAATGTTGTCCAGCTCGATCGTCGTCTGAGTATCGGTGACTTCCTTCATCAACCCGGCACCGATCGTGTTCAACAATTCCTGCTCGGTCCAGATCTTGATGCTGCCGACCAAGGCGTCGTTCTCTTCGGTGGTCAGCTGGTACACGAAATCGGTGATGTGTGTCGCCGTTAGGTCGCCCACATCGTAGGCATCGTCTTCGCGATCGTAGGCCGCAAACGTTGCGTGCAACGTTCGGTACTGCTGAGTCCGCGAATTTTCCAGCGTCGCAATGGCGTCGTCTACATACGTGGTAAGCGTTGCACCGCTATAGCCAAGCAGAGTACCTTCGTCGGTATAGAACGATTCATAGGATTCTCGTTCGCCATCGGTGATTTCTACCGTAAAGCTGGCATCAAAGGTGGATGGATCGGACTGTGTGTTCCGCCACTTCCAATAGGCCTGGTACTCGCGACTCTTGCTGGCCGCGAATGTATCGATCGTCTCGGTGACTTTGTCACCGGCGCCCGTATTCTCGGTCAACCCCAGATCGCTCCAGACGCCGGTCAGTAGCTCGTTGTAGCTGCGTTCGTCGCGAATCGAGAAATTGTTCGAATCGACGACGTATCCCGAAACAACGGTTAGTTGGACATCGCCGCTATCGGACAAGATTTGATCGACGTGCAGGTCGCCTGTCATTTCGGTCAGATAGATACTTTGCGCCGACACAACCGTGACTGAATTGGCAAGCGATACGCCGCTGTTGATTTTCAGTGGTTTTGCTTCGGCACCAATGGTGGCAGCGCCACCGTCCAACTGGATCGTTCCACCACTGATGTTGGTGACGCCCGCATCAACGCTGGTGATCCCGTTTTGGGCGCTGACTTCGACCGTACCTAGGCCCGAGGACGTGATGGATTCGATCGGCAATGATCCAGCGACCTGATAGATGCTGATCGCACCGGCAGCCTGGGCAAACAGTCCCGCACCGGTGGCGGTGGATTTGACATTGCTGCGGAAACCGGTGATGTTCGCACCGGCATTCAGCACGACGCGTGTTCCGCCGACCGATTCGTCTTGGCTGGTCTGGATGATCGATGCCGTGGTGCTTAGCGTCGTTGTTCCGCTGGGGTTCAGGATCGACCCGGTCACGATGATATTGCCGCCCGAGTTCGACTTCA
Organism: Rubripirellula lacrimiformis; assembly: GCF_007741535.1. Classification (NCBI taxonomy): domain Bacteria; kingdom Pseudomonadati; phylum Planctomycetota; class Planctomycetia; order Pirellulales; family Pirellulaceae; genus Rubripirellula; species Rubripirellula lacrimiformis. The sequence goes on along the minus strand of NZ_CP036525.1, from coordinate 5,485,034 downwards.
CGTCGACGGTTGATGTGGCGCTGCCGATGAAGTCGATCGTGATCGGGCGGTCGGCACGGAACGTGTGCGTGGCAACGGTTTCTTCCTTGATTTCTTCGACCCAACGTTGGTAATTGGTTTTCTTTCCCCACCACGTTTTGGTGGACCATTGGCCGGTTTTGTAACGGCGTGGTTCCTCTAGATTGTTGGTTTGGGTCGAATAGACGTAGTCGCCTTCGGCGCTTGCCGCCTTATAGAAGTAGGCTCCGGCCGGCAGCAGTTTGGGTTGTCCGATGACTTCGACATGGGGGCCGCTGCGGACATTTCCGGGGTCCGCTGCCAGGGCATCCACACCGAACCAAGATGAAGATCCATAGGTCGTGGTTGTGCGGGTTGCCGTTTGTTCGCCCACAGCGAACCCGTACCGCCAATTTGCTTCCGGCGTGTAGGTCCCGTCTTCGGTCAGAATGTTCGCTTGGGGATTGGTTGGTGTTCCTTTGGCTTTATCGGCTATCAACAAGACGCCGCCGCCCTGTTGAGACGAATCAAGTCGTTCGATCGAAATGTCGTACGGGGTTTGGTTGTCGATGGCGATGTTGGCGTAGCCGTCCAGAACGCGAACCGTACCAGCGCCAGTGCTAAGAATATGACCGGTCAGTTGGACGTTGCCGCCACTAACGCGGACTTCCTTGACGATGATCTTGTTATCCACACGATCATAAAACAGGGTGAAATCTTTATCCGACGCATTGAGTTTGGTATAGCGGCCTCCGGACGATTTGTACCGGATCAACGCGATTTCAAGCGTCGTCGCAGCATCCAGGGTCTTGGTGTATTGTTCCTGCCCGCTTTGGACGATCCCGTTGATGTTGATGTATTCTGCGTTTACGATCACGGTGTCGCCCATCAAATTGACAGTGGTCGTTGCCGTCGTCAGTTTTTCCAGCACATCCTCGTCGTCAAACTCGTCCATTCCGTCGCCGAGCGACTTTAGCTTTCCGTAGGGATCGCCACCGACGCTGTAGCTGGTCAGGCCGTCGATGAACACACTGCCGCCGGCGATCGTGTTGACATTGGCCGCGCGAACGCTGGCTCGGTACGTGATGTCTCCGTCGGGGTTTTCTGTCGTGACGGTGCCGCTGTAGTTGGTGACATCGCCTGTCACGACGATCGCCGGACTGGCGTAATCGTCATCGGGAATGTCACCTGATTCGAAAGTGTTTTTGATGTGAATTTCGGGGCCGATTGGGTCGCCGTTGTCGTCCAACGGTAACTCCACCACCGGCAGCGCGGTGAAATCAACCGTGGTGGCAGGGGTCGGCGTATTCAACGCTGCGATCGCGAGGTTGGTGCCCGTTTTGACACCGTTGACGAACAAGCCACCGGTCGATTCCGGAATCGTCACGCCCTGAATGTTCAACTGGGCGGGGGTGTGGTTGGTGATGGTCACCGACGCGTCGGCGGGCGCGTCAATCAGGCCGCTGCCTGAGAACTGGTCGCCCCGAATGTCGACCATCCCGGCTTGAGCCCAGATGGGATGTACGTTGATGCTAAGCACGGACGATTCGATCGCTGTCACGCTGCCGTCGCTTTCGATCGTGGCCAAGCCTTTGGAAACCAACTGGGATTGGATTCGTGTGATTTCACTTTGGTAGAAGTCACGCAGCTTGGTGTTCGTGGTCCGATAGGTTTCTAGGTTAGCGCGAGCCGCATTCAGCTGTGTCATCAATCCGGATTCCAACAAGACAAATCCAGTGTCATAGGACAGTCCGGCAGTGCCAGTGACCACCGAAATCTGACCGGTTTCTTGATTCCATCCGTAGGGAATGGTGTCTTCCCCGATCGCACCAAGCGTCAGTGTCTGATGCCGTCGGATGCCGGTGCGAAGCGTCCCGTCGACCACGACATTGCCGTAGGCTTCGCTTGCGATCGATCCGCTGTATTGTTCCTGTCCGCCCAGGGCAGAATTTAAGGCCCCCGATGCCGCTGACAACCAGTTGACGGCTTTGGCCTTGCTGTCCAGTTCAGCCAAACCGAGTCGTTCCGCATGCAGGTTGATGTCCTTGGCAGACTCCAACGTCGCGCCACTCATCACCGTGATCGTGTTGGTTTGGATCAGGATGGTCTTCGAGTCGACCGAATCGATCGGAATCGCGCTGCCGGCAAACGTATCGGTCTTGGCATCCATCGTGTATTGGTCACGATTGAAGTCGATGCTGGTACCAGCAGCCACGTTCAAATCACCGATCGCTCGAATCGTGGCACCAGGTGACACCGTCACCGAATTGTTCGGACGAATTTCGGAGTTGGCGTCGGCGATAACAACCGTTGCGGCACCGAAGGTTTCTGCGTTGGTCTTGGTCTGGACGTCGCCGGTACCGCGAGCGGAAATCAGAATGTCGCCGACACTGGTCAGCGCCGAACTAGGATTGATCGTGATCGCAGAATCATTTCCGGTGGTTTTGATTGTGCTTTCGGCTGACGCACCTGACAGTGCCCCCCCGGTGGTGAAATTGACTTTGTCGCGAGCGTAAAGCTTGTTCAGCGTCGTCAGCGACATCGTGCCTGGACTGGATTCCGATCCAACGACGTTTAATTGAGCGTTGTTGCCGACGACGATCGCAGTGTCGAAGTCGACTTCGGTGATGCTTTTGGCACTGGCCCCGGCGATCAAACCACCGGTTGTGCCGCGAATGTTTTCTTCGCCAAGGTCTGGTTTGCTGGCGCTGCCACTGGCATCAATACGAATGTCGTGCGCGTTGATGACGGCGCCGGTTCCGATCATCGCCTTGGTTGTGTTGTTGACATTGTTGTTAACGCGTGCACCGGCACCGGCCAGCAATCCACCCGAAAGTGTTTTGACTTTGCCGTTGACTTCGCTTTTACCCAAGGCGTTGATGTCAAGTGATCCGCTGAGCGTGATCGCGGTGTTGTTGCCAATGTTGACGATCGTCGTCGCATGGTTGACCGTTTTGGCCGAAGCCGATGCTCCGGCGGCCACACCGCCACTGCCCGCAAACGTGTCGCTAAGCAGACGCTGGTTGCTGTCGGCTGATACAGCAAGCGAACCACCGACGAACGTGATTCCGCTGCCCAGACCAGTCGTAACACTGGAATTGTTCGTGATTCTCGCTGAACTTATGCCGGCTGCCAAAATTCCGCCCGCATAACTGTCGGCGCTGGCATAATGTTCGCCTTGTCCAACCGCCGACAGGCTGGTATTGCCGGAGATGTTGAAAGTCGAATCGTTCCCCAGCGTTGCCGAAATGGTCGCGTTATTGTTGACACGGCTGTTGGTCGAATCGATGCCGATCAACCCGCCTGTTGCACCTGTTGTGCGTACACTCGATGTCTTTCCAGTCGTGGGGTCATCTAGCAGTGCTTTGGCGGACAGCGATTGCGCCGTGATGTTCCCGTCGACGTGGGTGGACACGTTGGGAGCCAAGTTGATGGTCGCAACCGAAGCTCCCACCGCGTAAGCTCCCGCGTTGACGCCCAATGCGGTGGCTGTTCCCTTGGGAACGCTACGGGCTAGCAGGTCAATGTCACGAGCGATGATCGCCGAATTGTCGATGTAGCTTGAAACGATTCCGTTGAAGTTCAACTCGGAAACGCTGCCACCTGCGGCCACTGAGATGCCGATCGCGATGCTGGCTGTGCCGACATTCGTTTCCGCGGTTGTCGTTTCCAGGGCCTGAACCGATAGGTCACCGGACACGATTAAATCGGCGTCCTGCAGATAGGCCAGAGTGGTCGTGCCGATGGTGTTGATCGAATTGGCACCTCCGCCGCTGGCGGTACCAAGTCCCGCCGATAGGCTAGCCGCTGACGAGGTGGCGTTGATGGTTGCGGATTGCTGTGCATTGACCGAGAAGTCATCGGCCACTTCACGCCAAACTTGCGAGTCCAGATAGTTTTGATTGGACAAGTTGATCGTGGAACTGTTTTCCCAGTACGTGGTATCCGTAAAATCTGTCGTGCTGAGGTCAACTTGACTGACGTCTTGCCATAGCAGGGTGTTCTTGAAGTTCTCGATGCTTAGGTCCAACGTCGCATCACTGGTTCCAATGTACTTGTACAGACCTGCCAAGCGACCTTTGGTGGCGTTGTGATTCAGCGAAACACGCACCTGGTCTCCGGTCGTGACGTCCTGCGATCCGTACTGCGAATACAGATCGACGGTTGGTCCCTTGTACTGATAGACCTGCCCCTCGTTGCCACCGTCGGTATGACTGGCTGCGACTCGCACCAACTGCCCCACATTGACGAAGTTGGAACCGTCGCTGCTGACGTAGTCGGTGGTTTGGCCCAAGAATTCGTAGACTCCGCCGACCCGGCCCAAACTGGTTTGGTATCCGCTTGCGACTTGAACACGGTTTCCGATGGCGACGGGTTTGACACCGCTTGTGCTGGTGAAGTTGGACGAGTTGCGGATCTTGGCATCGTCGACAAATGCGGCGGTCCGGGTCGTGATCGTGTTTTTTGATAGCGAGACCGCGATCGACACGGAACCACCGATTCCAAACGCGGCGGCCAGCGATGCTGCTTGAGCATCAGTCGTAATCGTGGAATGGTCGGTTGCCAACAGCGATCCATTGGCGACGCTAATTCCGCCGGCGCGAGCATCGATGATCTTGGATTCGATCGTTTGACCGATCAGGTTGGTTGATCCCACACCGGCACCGCTGCCGGCACCGACAAACAATCCGCCAGCTGCTGCGACGCTGCCGGCAAAAACGGTTCCATTGATTGTTGCCGTCGACGTTGCCAATTGTGTCAGGTCGCCCGCGGCGACCAACGACACGTCATCCATCACCGCCATCACGGACGACGATGCGTTGCTGCCGTCGGAGTTGTACCCGATATAGTTCTTGGAACTGGACGCACCGATCGAAACGCCAACGCCCACTTTGGCACCCACGCCGACTCCGACCGAAGCGGTCAGTACGCTGGCGGTAATCGCCGCGGCATTCACCGCTTGGATCGTCACGTCATCGCCGCTGACGAAATCGCCGTTTTGGGCAAGCGCGTAGGTGGAACCATTGATCAGGTTCGTTGCACCGGCGCCCGCCCCGCTGACTCCGATTCCTACTGTTCCGCCTAAGCCCACACCTAGCGACGCTGCCGCGGCCAAGACCTGAATGGAACTTGCTTGCCGGGCGTCGATCGTGATCGAATCACCAACGGTCGTAAGATCTGTCTTTTTGACCGATGCTTCGACCGATGTTTCGATGACGTTCTTGGCATCGGTCGCACCCACCGAAATGGCAACGCCGGCGGTGCCGCCAAAGGTGGCTGCAATCGAAACAGCCGCAGCCAACGCGGTGATCGTCGATCGATCTTGGGCTGCGATGTTGGCGCTGTTTGCCGAAACGGTATTGATTCCATCGCCAACGGGTTGCTCGCCGCTAGGGACGGCATGGTCGATGGTGGCGGTCACATAGGAACCAATACGGTTTTCTGCATTGACGCCGGATCCACTTGCCGCGACACCGGTGGTGCCACCGCCAGCCAAGGCAACCGATCCGGAAAACACGATCGAGCCAATCGTTTGGTCGCCGGTGGCGATCACATCCAGCGATCCCGATGCCGCTACATCGCTGCGACGAATCGCTGCCAATACACCTCCGGTACCTGTGGCTCCATCGTCGCCCATTCCGATCTTATTCTGCGCAACCGCGATCCCGATGGATGCCCCCACGCCCGTGGTTCCACCACCTGCAATCGCTGCCGAAGCGGCGATCACGGCCGATTGAATCGACGCAGTGCTATCGGCGGAAACCAGCACGTCGCCGGTGACGTCAAGCGTACCCTTGTCGATCACCGCTTGAGTGTTCTTTTGCACGTTGTTGATCGCCACAGCCCCAGCACCGCTAATCGCGACCCCGGTCTGGCCACCGATTGCGATTCCCAGCGATGCTGCGACCGATAGGGCGCTGATGCTGCTCTTGCTGAACTGCAACTTGGTTGCGTCGCCGTCTTTCAACGTTGCGGTATAGCTTGACCCGTCGCCCGTCACGATCAACCACGCCGTACCAGGTTTTAGCACGGATAGTTTCAACTCTGGCGCGACCTTTTTCCAGATGGACGTGTTGGCGTAGTTTTGACTGCTTAGGTCAATCGTCGTGTCCGTGCCAAGGTACTGGTACGTCCGCCCGCCCACGCCGCCGCTACGATATCCTGCGTCCAGCCGAACCGTTTGGTCCGTTTTGATCAGTTGGCTGCCGATACCGCTGGTATAGGTCCAGCCGCCACGAAGCGAGTCAACATCCGAAACATCTTCACCACCACTACGCAGCGCATTGGCGATGCTGTCCAGTACCGTGAGGTCAGCAGTTTGGTCGACCGTGGCTTCGTTGACGTCCTCGGTGTCCCCGTCGTCGTCATCTTGCTTGGCCGCGTCATCCAGCAGCGTCGGTGTCAGCGAATGCGTTGCCAGGGCCGTGTCGAACAGCGGTCGTGCGAACTGAGATGCGGTCACATCAAGATCACCACTGCGTGTCGCGATGATGGTGTTGTCGGATACCAACGCTTTGGCACCGCCGGTCAACTTGTTGAAAGCCAGGGATAATCCCAGACTACCCGCCACGCTGTTCTGTCCCGCGAAGGACGCGGAAATCGACGCCGCGCCTGTCACCGATGCAATGCTGGATTCATCGATCGCAGAAACGGTGATGCTATCGGCAATGATCGACGCAGCCAGCGGACTGGCAACGATCGTGGGGGATCCACTAACGATGGCGGAGATAGAGTTGGTGACCGTATTGATCGCGACCGCGCCAGCAATGCTAGGCGCAAATCCGCTCTGGCCGGCTGCCGCGACTGCGACGGCCCCGGCTAGAACCATGGCGTCGATGCCAGCTTTCCCGACGGCAGTGACGGACAGGTCGCCATCCGCATCCAACACCGAATTAACCAGTTCGGCAGAGGTGGTGTATGTGGCGGATTCGATGCTGACGAGTTGCCAGCGTTGTTCGTCGTCATAGTTTTCCTGAGCAAGCTTGATTCCAGCAGCATCCGTCGTCGTGTCTGCCGTGTATCGGTACACACTGCCGAAAAGTGCGCCGCTGGTCACATGAACGGTGTCGCCCTTTTCCAGTGTTAGTGGTTGTTCGTTGATCGTGTGGTCGGCGACAACGCCCTTGCTTTTCCACCCAATGAAGTTTTTGGCGACCGAAAGTCCCAACGCGAACGCGGGGGAGGATCCGGTTCCGATGGCAACGCTGCCGGCGATCGCTCGCACCAAAGCGTTGATGGTTGATTCGTTTTGACTGTCGATCGTTGCATCGCCACCACCGGATTGGTCGTTGATTTCAAAGACGCTGTCGGTGAGCGTGGCTGTGGCGCTGCCGGTCAAGTAGTTGATGCTGATCGCTCCGCCACCGCTGACGGCCTTCGATCCACCCAGACTGGCGGCCACGCCAACAGCAGTCGAGATCACCGTTGCATCGATTTGGCCTCGCCGCAAGGTTGTCACCACCAAATCACCACCGTCGATTCGGGCTGGCGTCGATTGGGTTCCCGCAGCATGGATGTTTGCGACCACGTCGCTATTGATTTCATTGCGAGCGAAAGTGACCCCGACCGCGACTCCCGAAGAAGCGCCCGAACCCGCACCCACCGATACGCTGCTCGATTCCACCTCGGAACGGACACGCGTGATGTCTGCACTGGTAACTTGGACGTCATCCCCAGCGACAAAAGATTGTGGTGAATCGATCAGCGCTTTGGTGTCGGTTGCGACTTTGTTTTGAGTCAAGACAACGCCGACGTTCACCGTGTCGCTGCCACCGCCGGGCGTCACCGACAGAGTCTTTCCAGCGTTCAGAATCATCGCATCGATGCTGCCGCCTGTGGTGGCTTCCACGCTGACGCCGCCATCGATCAACAGCGACGTGTTGGAAATGGTGGCGTGCGTCGCAGCCGGATCATTGTCGGCAATTTCGGTGCCGAACAGTGTGTCGATGGCGTTGAAAAGCAGGTTCTGAGGTTCGTAGCCGACCGAGTTGAATGCCAGGGTAATTCCGATCCCATGGCCATTGGCTTCGACGGTGCTCCAGGTCTTGGCGCTGATCGATGAGTTGTTGATCGCCTGGACGTCTAGGTCGCCATCGCCGGTGGTCGTCACGCTGCTGTTTTTGATGAACGCATCGGCAGAGGACTGCACGGCATTGGTCGCGATCACACCGTTGACTGCCAGGCTGGTGCCTTCGCCCATCATGCTGCCGCCACTGCTGGTGACCGTCGAATCGTTTTGTGCTGCGATCCGGGATGTCTCGTTCGCGATCACGTTGACATCCCCATGAACGTTCAACGTATAGTTCTGGATGTGGGCATCGACACTGCTGCGAACGGCGTTGCGAACGATCAGTCCACCAAATGCCGAACTATTTGAATCGCTGACGTTTAGACTCAGGCCCGGAATCAATTCCGTTGGTTGGATGCTGGGCATCGCCATCCACAGCAGCGTATTCCCGTAGTCGGTAGTGGCAAGATTCACGCTTTGGGAGGTCCCCAGATAAAGATAAATCTGGTCAGCGGCGCCGATCGTCTTCCGCCATTTGGATCCGTCAAGGTAATTGACCGAATCGAGTTCGACGTTTTTCAGGTCCGCGGTCCCCACGTATTCAAAAACGTCCCCGCGTGCGGCACCTTGGATATCGAATTCCAGTTCGACTCGATCGCCCTTGGCAACGGTTTCTGGAACGTCCGATGACACAAAGTCGACGTCATCAATACGGACAAAATCATTGGGGTCGATGGTTCGGGTACCCGAACGATCGGTGTAGTCGTATCCGATCACGTCGGCGACTCGGCGCAGTGTTCTGCTTAGACCGGCATCGTTTGTGGTCGACGATAGTGATTCTAGTTTGGTGTTGGCCTGGATCTGTGCTTGTTCGGTCGCTTGAACCAAAACATCTCCATCGGTCGCTGTGGCCGTGGCCTTGGCACCCGTGCTTTTTTGGATCGACGCTTCGGTATCGGCCAACACCATATTGCTGGTCAGGATGGCACCGACAGCCGTGCTGCTGGCTCCGCTTAGCGCTTCGGCAACCGACGATGTTTCGTTGCTGACGTGGGCCTTGATCTTGGCCGAATTGTCGGCGGTGACGTGGATCCCGCCGGCCGACGCCAGCGGGGTATCGGTGACGATCGCATGGACGGCGGAGGCTTTTTCACGCGTTCCCCAAGACGTGCCCAGCAAGGCGTCGAAGGTTTGCGTCAGAATGTCCTGTGTGTCGTAACCGACGGTGTTGTAGGCAAGCGTCAATCCGATGCCCTGGTCTCCGGTGGTGACAGATGACTTGTTGCGTGCATTCAGAAACGCCGCATTTTCGCTATGGACGACGATATCGCCGGTGGTGGTCGTGATACTGCCGCCGGTAACCAACGCTTCGGCATCGGAAAGTACCAGGTTCGCAGCGATCACGCCGTTGATGGCCAGCGATGTTCCCTCGCCCAAGTCGCTGCCGCCCGATGACGAAGCGACGGAATCGATCGATGCGACAATCGACGCAGTTTCCAAAGCTTCGACCGACACATCCCCAGCGGTGACGGTGACGTTCGTCAGGTACGCATCCACACTGCTGCGGACATCGTTGCGGACCAGAATCCCACCGACGGCGATGGAGTCGGAATCACCGATGTTGCCGGGCGTATCCAATAGCCGTACCAGGGATGTTTCTTTCCAGTATCCGGTATCGCTGAAATCGGTTTTCGAAAGATCGATGGCCGCGGTTTCGCCCATGTACTTGTAGCGACTGCCACCGACGCCGCCGTCGGAATGTCCTTTGCTTAATCGAACAGTGTCACCAAAGTTCAGCGTTTGCAGGCCATCGATGCTAAGGTAGGTCGCATCGGAGGGATCGAAGGCGCGGTATTGGTTCTTGGCAATGCTCAGTCCGCCATCGTTCTTCGTTTCCGATGCGGCGATTAGGTTCGACGAGCTGTAGTTTCCAGCCCGATTTTCTGCCAGCACGTCAAGGGATCCGTCGACCACCACGGTTTTGGTCGCGAAATCAGACGAGAACTTGATTCCCGCTTCGGCTTCGCTGTTCACGCGATTGGCTGCCAACACAATGCTTGCTGCTTTGCCCGTCGCCCCGATCAACGCGGAAGCGGCGGATTCAACCGAATTGCTAAGATCCGAATTCAATTCGGCAAAGTTGTCGCCATGGATGCTGACATCGCCGCCGATGTGAAGCGGGGTGTCAAAGATGATTGCCTTGACTTCCGCCGGGGACGGGACCAGCAGATCGATGTCGATACCGATGACCGTATCCACCAGCGTTCCGAACAGGTTGGTTGGCTTGACGCCCAACAGGTTGAATGCAGCGGTGACGCCGGCGGCGGTATCGCCTGTGATCGTGGAACTGTCCAGGGTCGCTTCGATGGCACTGCGGTTTTCTGCCAACACGTTCAAATCGCCGTCGGCGGTCAGCGTGCTATCGGTAACGTCGACCTTCGCGTCGCTCAGTGCGATATTGGTCGCGATGGTTCCGCTAACCGCTAGCGACGTGCCTTCGCCAAACATGCTGCCGCCACTGCTGGTGACAATCGCGGTCGTGTCGGCAATCAGATCGGCTTGCTGGAGTGCCGAAAGGTTGATATCGGCTGCCGCGTCAACGTTGATGGCGGTCATGGTGGTCAGCACTTGGCTTTGCACATCATTTCGAACCAACAGCAAACCAACGGCCCGGGAATCCGAATCGCTGACGTTCCCCAAATCCGGATCGAAGTCTTCTGCCTCGATCGCCACACGACTCCACAGCAGCGAATCGGCGTAGTTGATCGTTGCAAGATCGGTTGTCGAAACGGGTGCAAGTGATCGGTAGATGCCACCGACTACACCGCCGGCGGTGTGACCGGGCGCGACGCGGACTTTATCACCAATGATTAGCGATCGATCGCCTGAGCGTGTCGTGAAACTGTAGGTCTTGTCAAACTGACCAAAGAAGTCGACCAGGACGTTGTCGCCGTTGGTGGTGACCGAAGTGCTTTCCAGATCGGTGCCCGCATCGATCCCTGCGCGATCTTTCGAAAGGATGTTCACGTCGCCGCCGGTGGCGACCGTACCCGTTCCCGTGGTGAAGTCGATCGTTGCGGTTGCCTCACTTTTGACAAGGTTGCTGGCGATGATCGCGGCGCCGGACTTACCGGAGGCTCCGATCAGGGCACCGGCCGCCGATGCCGTGGCGTTGGAAATGTCCGCTGTCAACGTTGCTTCGTTGGTTGCCGTTAAGTTCAGGTCACCACCGACGTCGATGGGCGTGTCCTGGATCCATGCCTTGGCACCCACCGATGATGTCCCGCCAAGGACGGTGCCCAAGATTGCGTCCAACGAATTGAACAGCAAGTTGCTCGGCGCGTAACCCAGACGGTTGAAAGCCAACGTCACACCCAGTGCCGTATCACCCGTTTTGGTGCTGTTGGTGTTGATCGCGCTGAACGTCGCACTGTTGTCGGCGGTGACGCTAAGATCGCCCGTGCCGGTGGTGGTTACCGTGCTGTCATCCACGTACGCTTCGGCACCACCGATCATGTTGTTGGTGACGATCGTCCCGTTGACGGCCAACGATGTGCCGGTTCCAAAGGCGCTGCCACCGGATGAGTTCACGGTGCTGTCCGTGGTTGCGTCGAGGGTCTGATCGGCAACTGCCGATACCGTCACGTGACCGACTGTTTGGGCGATCACGTTTTCCATGTGTGCATCGACATTCGCGTCGACGTCGTTGCGAACCACCAGACCACCGATGGCGACGGAGCTGGACTCGGAAAAATTGAGTCCGCTGCCGATCGTGTTGAAGGAATCCAGTTTGACCCAGGTTCCGTAGTCCGAGTAATCCGCAGTGCTTAGATCGACCGTTGCGGATGTACCGAGGTATCGATAGACGACACCGGCTTCGAACGAATCTGCATCTACCGGGCTAGACGGTAGTTCATAGTCGGATGCGACTCGAACAAGATCCCAGTAGCCGACCGCTTGGCTGCCCGAATGGCTGCTGAAATCGTATTGTCCGATGACGTCGTTGATCAAACCGTTGACCAGGCTGGTGCCCGCGTCGTTGGTGGTGGTCGAATCCGATAGCAACGTGGTATCCGCGGTGATCGAGGCCGAATCGGTGGCCAGAACCGACAACGCGTCACCGGCAGTGATCGCACGATCGTCTTCGCCGGTTCCTGTGGCGAATTCAATCGATGCAATGACGTCGCTATTGACCATGTTGGACGCGACGACAGCGCCCAACGATTTCCCGGTGGCTCCGAACAACGCGGACGCTGCAGATGTGGTCGAATTGCTCAGTCCCGATTCAATCGCGGCGACTGAGTCCGCGGTGACCGAGATGTCGCCGCCTGCGACGATGGTGGTGTCGTTGACGATCGCTTTGGTTTCAGCCGGTTTTTTGTCTCCGATATTGCTGGAAACCAAAGTATCCAGTGCATTGAACAGAGGATTTTGGGGTTGATACCCCACGGTATTGAACGCCAGCATGACGCCGATCGCGTCGGCGCCTGATTGAGTGACCGAATCGTTGATCGCTTTGATGGTGGATTGGTTGTCGGCAATGACATCCACGTCATCATCGGTGACGATGGTGCTGTCGTTCAGCGTCGCGACGGCGCTGCTGATGACACTGTTCGTTGCGATGGTTCCATTGACGGCTAGGCTGGTGCCGTCACCGAATGCGCTGCCGCCGGACGACTCGACCGTGGAATCGACCATCGCGTAGACGGTGGCTTGTTCGGTGGCCTGCACCGTCAGGGACGCCGAATCAATATCGGCGTGGTTCACCGTCGCGGTCGCTCCGCCACGAACGTCATTCATGGTGACAATCCCACCGACGGCGACGGAATCGCTGCTGTCCAGGTTCATACCCGTGGGCAGAATATCCGTTTGTGGTGCACGCCAAAAATCGAGGTCGTCAAAGTCCATACCGCTAAGGTCGAACGTGCTTGGATTCCCGCCGCTATCCAACCCGGTGCCCAGATAGGTGTAGACTCGGTCGGCAGTTCCACCGGCGCTATGATTCTTGTCGACGCGGACTGTGGATCCGAAGGTCAGGAAAGCAGCGGTGTTGGTGGAGACAAAGTTGGACGATAGCAAGTTGTCAATCGCTTCCTGCAATAATGACACACCTCCATCGTTGGTGATCAAACTGGATGAAACCAATTTGGTGTTGGCATAGATCGATGCGTTGTCGTCCGCTGAAACCGTCAGGTCACCGCCGACCTGGACGGTTCCAAAGGCGGGCTCCCCAAGCACCAGGAATTCTTCGTCAAAGTCCAACAGGGCGAAGGTTTGGGACGAAATGAAGTTGGTGGCGACCACGCCTGCCGCTGCAGCACCGCTTGAACCCAGTGCCGACGAACTTGCGGTTTCGGCCGCGTTGCTAACCGTCGCGTTGACGCCCATCGTCGAATCCGCCACGATCGACAAGGTCCCGCTGACGTCGATGGATGTGTTGAAAACGCGTGCGATCGTTTCTGCAGCCGCTTCGGTGCGGGTTTCCGGCGCGATGGCTTGGGTGATTGCCAATAGTGATTCGTTCTGGCCGCTGCCTACCGCTGCGTTGTAAGCGATGGTGGTTCCCGCGGCAAAGCCGGTGCTGGGGAATGCTTTGCTTGTCGCACGGGCTGCCAGGTCGCTTTTGGCCGTCAAAATGGACTGGTCGTTGGCGGTGACGTTTGCGTCCGTGGCGACCAACGATCCGCCGGTGATCTTGGCTCGCACATTGCCGACCAACAGGTTCGACGCATAGGTTCCACCCAAGGCGACCGTATAACTGAGCACCGGCGAACTATCGACGATGGACGCCGATTGCACCGCGGTCGTGCCGATGGTGCCTCGCAGCGCTTCGATCGTCGTTCCCACGCCGCCCGTGGTCGATTGCGTGATCGTCGAATCAATGATCACCACTTCGGTATCACCGATGAACGTATTCCGAGCCGTGGTGGCGTCGGCGTCGATCGGCGAACTGAGGTTGGATAGATCCCAATCCACACTGCCGCTGACCGCATCCGCACGAACCTGATCAACCGCTCGGATGCTTAGCGAGTCGCCCGATACGATCGTGCTGCCATTGCCGTCGGCGCCGATGGTCACCGAAGTGTCGCCGATGATTCGGTTCAGTGCCTGACTGCCCGTTGCCGAGTAGCGTGTTTGTCGCTGAGCCAGGATTGTTAGCGAGTCGTCGGCAGTGATCGATGATCCGCCTGGGATGTCAATTGTTGCTTCGTCGGTGAATCGGTTTTCGGCGCTGCCGAGCAATACGTCGCTGGTGGACGTCACCGTGCCCAGGGTTTTCGCGGACAGGATGATGTCGGCTGCAGCCAAACTGCCTTGGATCTGCACGTTGGCGACGTGGCTGCCGGTTTGGGCCGGCGAACCGGTCGTGATCGTTTGCACGCCCCGATCCGACTTGGCTGCGAGCTTCAACTGTTCGACCGCCGAAACGGTGACTCCCGATTCCACGCGAATCTTTTCCGAGTCGACAGACAGGTTTTCGTTGACCGATGTGTTGCCTTGGAACACCAGCAAATCGGTGCCGCCCAAACCAACAAAATCAATCGACGTTAGAAAGCCCGAAGGGAACGCGGCGTCGGCATCAGCGATGCTAGAGAAATCAAGGTATAGATTGTCGTCCGCTGTGGATCCATCGATCGACACCTCTTGCGGAGTCGTCAAATTCAGCAGCTCGAGTAGCGGCGTCCCCGGTGCACTGCGGTCGCGTAGCGACAGGCTAAAGTCGCTACCAGATTTTTGCGCCGTCAACAAAAATTCGCTCACGCCGGCGTAGCTGCCAAGGTCAAAGTCGGCGGCCAACAGTTCGCGTTTTTCGAGCGACTGGATATTCGGTCGGCAGATCCGTTCCGCCATTCGCGCCCGCTCGCGGCGGAGACGCCGAGTTCGCTGGCGCGGCGTTGCAGTAGCTTCGTTCAATTTTGGTTTCAGACCAATCAGGTTGCGCCAGTTCATAGATGCTGCAAAACAATCGCGAGCGAGAAAGTTCGAATCGACGTTCGGTCCCTTTTGCCTTTGCTTGCAAAAGGTGAGACGCCACAACAACTGGATCTATCGACTGTCAAACGCTTTGCGTCGAACCGCATCTTTCTTGGGACGCTGGAATCGGGAATCGCCATCAAATTGACGCCGCGGATTTGATCAAATTCGGACAATCGGACCGTCGGGCAAGTTTCACGGTCTTCCGGCTGGCTCGGGGGACGGCAAGTTTGACGATTCTTCGGATTCTACGAATGCTGCTGCTGCTATCTGTTATGAGCCCGTAGATTCAGCACAATTGGACGTGCAGGTCGGGTCGAAACCATTACAGGAATTGAATGTTCATGTCACGATTTGTTGGACCGGTTTGAAAATGCGTTACAAGAACTACCTCGTCGCTTGCATGATGCTTGGCTGCGCGATGTCATCCGTCGTTTTGGATCACGTCCAGGCGGCGGCGTCCGATGCCGAGCTCCAAGGTCCTTATCAGTTCACGATGGACGATACGGACGCGACCGTCAGCCATCACGAAGCGGACATTCTTCGCCAGTCGTCGCAGAGGTGTCGCCATGAATGTCCCTCCAAAGCAGGTCTGTTCGGCGAATCGGAGGTGCTGTTCTTCCACTACAATCGCGCCGATGGCAACCGATCAGGGAACTACAGTTTGAACCCCAACGTCGATAGCGATGACGTCGATTTTGACATCGAAGCATCTCCCCGACTGACGCTGGGTTATCGAACCGTCGATGGACTGGGGTTTCGCGCCCGCTATTTCGACTATAGCGCCGAAGCGGCCGCCACCTTTGATACCGTCGATGCGTCGATGTCGGTGGAGACCTACACGCTGGACTTCGAAATCTTTGACCGGTTCAGTTTCGGCCGCGACTGGACGTTCGAACTAAGTGGCGGTGTGCGGTACAACGAGTTCGTCGAAACGATGGTCAACTATTTGCCAGTGGCACCGATTCGCGAAAACATCTTTCGAGGTTTCGGCGGCATTGTCGGTGGCGAGGCGCAGCGATCGATCGGATTGGGCTGTGCTTTCTATGCACGCGGTCGCGGAGCAATCTTGACCGGTGACAAGAAGGTCAACAACGGCGTCGGTGGAACCCCCGACGAATCCGTTCGGTTGACCGAATCGATCTTCAGCGTGATGGAGTTGGCGTCCGGGCTGCAGTATTCACGCGGCCTGTTCAACGACGCTGTCCAAGTGCAGCTTCGCGGTGGCTATGAATGGCAGTTGTGGACTAACTACAGTTCGTCCTTCGACGCGATCACCAGTGTGTCCAGCACACCCGGTATCCTGCCTTCGTTCGGTGGACCGGCTGATGTCGGATTCCACGGTGCCACGATGGGCATGACCTTGTCGTTCTAAACGATCAGCCCAGCGCCCGGTAGCGAAGCTCGCCAAGAGCTTCGGCCTCCGCTTCTCCCGTCGCGAAGCCCCAGCGTCCGGTAGCGAAGCTCGCCAAGAGCTTCGGCCTCCGCTGCTCCCGTCGCGAAGCCCCAGCGTCCGGTAGCGAAGCTCGCCAAGAGCTTCGGCCTCCGCTGCTCCCGTCGCGAAGCCCCAGCGCCCGGTAGCGAAGCTCGCCAAGAGCTTCGGCCTCCGCTTCTCCCGTCGCGAAGCCCGAGCGCCCCGTAGCGAAGCTCGCCAAGAGCTTCGGCCTCCGCTTCTCCCGTCGCGAAGCCCCAGCACCCGGTAGCGAAGCTCGCCAAGAGCTTCGGCCACCGCTTCTCCCGTCGCGAAGCCCGAGCGCCCCGTAGCGAAGCTCGCCAAGAGCTTCGGCCACTGCTTCTCCCGTCGCGAAGCCCACGTCTGCCGGGCTATCACCGGCCACGGCCGGATCTTTTGGCAAGTTGTTTTACTCGCTAACTTACCAAGCCCTTCGTCACGGTCATGAAGACATCTTCCAGGGTTGGGTCGCGGTCATTGAACGATTTCATCCGGACACCTGCACGGATCAATTCTTCCAACAACAACGCAAGTCCTTCGTCGTCCGTCTCCAGTTCTGCGACCACGCGGCTTGGCAGGATTTCAAGCGACCGCAGTGATTCGCTGCTTCGCAGGATCGACAGGCCCGCTTCATTGCCCGAGATGAACTGAATTTCGACGATTCGGTTGCGGCGAATTTGTTGATACACGCTGTCGATCGGTCCGTGCATCAACAGCTGCCCACGCTCGATGATTCCAATCGATGTGCAACAGTCGGCAAGTTCCGTCAAAATGTGACTGCTGATCAGGATCGTCTTTCCCATCTTCCGCAGTTCTTTTAGCAGTGCCTTCACTTCCACGCGGGCGCGAGGATCCAATCCACTGGCCGGTTCGTCCAGGATCAACACCGGCGGATCGTGGACTAGTGTCTTCGCCAGGCACAAACGTTGTTTCATCCCGCGTGACAAACCGTTGACGAAGTCGGTTTTCTTGTGCGACAGATCCAGTAGTTCCAGCACGTTGTCGATGATCTGTTTGCGTTCGGTTCGACCAATTTTGTACGCGACGGCGAAGAAGTCCAGGAATTCCCACACTCGCATGCCGTCATAGACGCCAAAGTTGTCGGGCATGTACCCGACCGCTTGTCGAACTCCCACCGGGTCGCCCATCACGTCACATCCGGCGACCATTCCGCTGCCCCGCGTTGCCCGCAGCAGCGTGGCCAAGAAACGAATCGTGGTGCTCTTGCCAGCCCCGTTTGGGCCGATGAATCCGAATACCTCGCCGGCGTCAATTTGCAGATCGATGTTTTCGACCGCTGTGAAATCGCCGTAGTCTTTTCCAAATCCGCGAAGCGTGATCATCGATTGTCTCTGTAGGTTAGCGGCGTGGTGTTTTGGCGAAGTTGGTTCAGCAGCGGTGTCTCGGTAACCGGATGGCAGCGGTATCAGTCGCCGCGGCCGAACCGTTATTCTGCGGGTTGCGAATCCAATTCGCTATCGCCCAGTCCTCGGCGAACTGGTTGCAGATCGGACAATAGATTGGCGTCGGGTTTTCCGAGGGCGATCGCAGGGTGCTGCAGGTGCACCAGGACGATGGTCTGTGCGTTGACTTGGTTGGCCTTCGGTTCGATGGACATTCCACCCATGGCGGTATCGATTCGTCCGACCATTCGAATCGATCCTGGCGCCATCATCGACGGTGACCCCAGACGCTGCATCAGTGTGGAAGTTTGCATTGGAAGTTCGCCGCTGAATGCAATCTCATTGTCATCCCGGAATCGTAAGGTAACGTTCGCCGATGGCCCCAGCAGGCCAACCGACGCGACAAGCACTTCTCCGTCCAATGTCTTTTCGATCACCACCACATCCATGATTTCCAGCTGGGATTGATTCACTAATTTGCCAGCCTGATCGATGACGATCACACCGCCCACATCGATCATCTGTTCGGCATGCAGCAAACGTACCTGATTACTGCCGACGGCGACTCCGGCAAGCGATGGTCCCTCGTCATAAGACGTTTTCAACACCGGTTGGCTTTGCACTTCGTTGCGTTTCAGTTCGCTGCGAATCGGCAGGGCAACACCGTCGGTGGTTTCGAAGTCCATCTGATAGGTGCTGGATAACGAGTTGTAGATTGCGTCGACACGGCAAAGGTGTCCTCGCGGATAATCGGTTTGCAGTTCCAGCAACGCCAATTCCGTCTGGCTGCGTGCGAATCCGATATCCAGACGGGCAGCCCGTGCGACCCAAATCGCTCCCACCAACGCGATCACTGGGACGGCCAACCATGCGTATTCCAATCGTCCCATCAATCGGAAAACAATGAAGTTGATCGGCACCAACACCAACAGGTAGTACCCGAGCGAACGAATGACCAGAGTCGACTTGGGGATTTCGATGCCCGATTCGCTACGCAGGACATCGCGAAATGCGGACATCACTTCACTGGTGTCGGTCCATCCGCCGACGCCGGTGGCGGCATCGACAAGCGTGTAGGGATCGCTGGAACGGGGCGGGAGTGATTTTTGGATGGGGCGTTCGCTCGATTCCGACGCCGCGATCGGTTGGTCATCCTGCGCGGCGGCATCGTCCCGCGATTCGCCGCTGACTTCCGAATCGAAGAACACGTCCAACTGCATGACGCCCGGACGGCCCAAGCGAGAATCTCGCGATGCGATTCGAAAATGAGTGTTGGCGGATGCATCAACGGTCAACTTCCCCGATGCAGTGTCCATCAACCGGACCGCTCCGCCCGGTTCTCGAAAAAAGCGGCGGGGAGAACGGTTCAGGATCGCCCCGTTAAAGAAACTGTCGAACGACCACCAATCGACCAACCAATCGCTGGTCAAATCAACGCGTGACTGAGTCACACAGCCGCGACCGATCTTTCGTCGCAAAATCAGGTTGCCGCTGCCCGAAAGCGATTCCGCATCCTCGGCCAGTGCCCCGTCGACTGCGATCCGGCCCGATTGGCCCTCTAGGATGGCGATCTGCTTTCCGGTGGATGTGTCCGTTTCGACTTGCCAAGATTGCAGCAGTTGTTTGCCGTCATCGGTGTCCAATTCGATGTGGCCGCTGGGCTTCATCGGCAAAACTTCGCTCAGTGTCCCGCGGGACAACGCATCGGCCGCTTCGGGACCGTTGACGATCAATTGTCCGCCAAATCGGATCCAATCCGCCAAAGCGCGGCGTTGGTCTGGCATCAGCACGTCTTCGGGCACATCATCCCAAATCACATAGGCAGTGTTGGTCCAGTCCAACATCGTTTCCGCAATCGAGACGATGTCTTTGGTGGATGCAACCACGATGCGATAATTGGCCCCGTCCAGCGGGAAGTCCAGCTTGTCGTGATACGGTTTGATCCAGTCGGCTCCGCGAAGTTTGGTGAATCGCTCGGGCCGCTCGGTCAAAATGACAATGAAGTATTCCTCGGGCGACATCGCGATGAATGGCGTCGTCGGGATGGTGACCGTGCTGGACCGTCCGGTCGTGACCAGTCGACCACCTAGGATGCTGGTCTTGCGACTGCCACCGTCGGGTACCGGTGGCAAGATCCGATAATCGAATCGTCGAAGTTGACCCTTCGGCAATACGACGGGCCTGGAATTGACGACCGAGCCGGAGCTGGAATTCAGTCGACCTGTGCTCAGATCGCTGCTATTGGTTCCCGCGCGGCTGATCAATTCGCCGCGAACGTCGTCCAGGTTGCTCTTGATCCCCACCGACGCAGTGATCCAATGTCCTGGCTTCAGTGCTCGGCCTGCCGGTACACCGCCGTCGGTCAAAATGCCGGCGCTGGGAAATGGGTCGGGCGACTGGATCGTGAACGCATCCAGTGGTGCCTGTTCCTGTTCTTCTTTCCTTGCATCCGGATCGCGGCGGCAGCCGTCGCATCCGACGATCAGCGGGACGCAAATCAGCATCAACAGAGTGGATAGACGCGGCATTTCGAGGCGAGTTCCGTAACGAGCGGCACGCCAGAGGCAACGGCCAGCCGGCTGAAGTCGAATGAAGAAGGAATATCGGATGGCAGCACAGGGGCGCAAGTCGATGCGCGGTCGACGATTCTCGACGACCAGAGCGTCCTTCGTGTTACCAGCCCATGACCATATTGGATTCGATCGCTCGTCGAGCGGATTCCAGATCGCTTCCTGTTTCCATGCGATACAGACGAATGGCGTTGACCTTGTCACCAGCACTTCGGCTCAGGCAATCGCGAGCCACTAGGCAGGGGTCAATTTTGGTCGTCGTTAGCCCCAAGACGCCCTTGCTGATGACCCAGGTGTCCCGTGGCCGCTTGGTCAGACGTAGCACCTCGTCATGCGGATAAGCATCCGCGACGACTTCGCGAGCTTCGTCTTCTCCTTCGGCCCAAGTGATGATGATGTGCGCCTCGGTTTCAATCTCGAACAATGGCATCGACGGGCTCCTGAAGAGGGTTTGTGGGATGAAAGTTGGTGCATGGCGGATCCCAATCACAACGTCCTGTCGCCCAACAAGGGGCGAGGCCAGGGGACCCACCGACTGAAGCCATCATACCGGGGCCGTGCCAGGCTCGTCCAACGGTTCGGACGGCCGCGTTACGATCGCCCGGATAAACTGATCACCTGAGCAAGCGAGTCACTTGGGCAAACGAGTCACTTGGGCAAACCGGTTGCCAGAGCAGATGGGGCGCCAGAGCAGTTGCGGCGCCAGGGCAGTTGCGGCGCCAGGGCAGTTGCGGCGCCAGAGCAGTTGCGGCGCCAGAGCAGTTGCGGCGCCAGAGCAGTTGCGGCGCCAGAGCAAATGGGGCGCTAGGGCAAACGATTCAGCAAGGGGATTCTGGAGTGCTTCCCTCCCGCGGAACGCAGCCCGCATGGGCGGCTCTAGAAATGTTGGCCCTGTATCCCGAGTCGAAAGTCCGCATCGGATCAGTGAACGGGTGTTGGGCAGCCGGTTGGGTGGCGTGGGCGAGCTGTATCCGCAAAGACGCATCAGCCGTGAATCGCAGAAAGAGTAAACGACACCCACATTTGTCTGTGGGAGCGATTCGTTGTTTCCCGCCTCGGGGTGTTTCACGGATCTTCACAGCAGTGATTCGTGTGCAAAGACAGGCGGTAACGACAGCGGTGAACGTGTTTAGTTGATTTTGTGGCCGCGAAGGCACAGAAAACCGAAGGCCACGGACGACGCCGAGACGATGCCCCACTGCCAGGTGTTCATTGAATTGAAGTAGCGGGTCAATTCGGCCCACGCGTCGAAGAACCAAAGGGTTATCGAGAAGGCCACTAGTTCAGGGATCATGGCAATGTTGGGATTGATCGCGAGTGGGACGGGAAAGAGCAGCTGGAGAGGCCGATTCAGAAAAAAAATCTGGCCAGGATCCATCGCAGTAGGCAAAGTTAGGTCCCAAATGGCCGAGTTCACTGAAGAAAAGGTGCGAAAAAGCCCGTGTTTCGCAAACTTTCGGCCCTCAAAATCGATTCCTTTGAAACAACCGGCAAATGAGCCTTTGCCACACTTGCGAGGCTCGCGAGTGCCGATATAATTCTCGCTCAGCAGCAGCAAAAACCAAGTGCTGATCACTTCGGTGACCAGCCACGGCGCGGTAGCTCAATTGGTTAGAGCCCCGGACTGTCGATCCGGAGGTTGCGGGTTCGAGTCCCGTCCGCGTCGCTGCAAAGCCCGGCCAGAACATCAAGTTCTGGTCGGGCTTTTTTTATGGACCAACCGTCGGCTGAGCCATCTTTCAATGGACCACTCCCTGGATAAAAGCCGGCCCCTGTTCGATTCTTCCGCAGCGGCATTCTCCGTAGCCGAAGTCGCCAGACTTTGGGCGTGTAGCTCCGGTCCAATTTCTGACTAGATCGTCTCACCCCGAAATCTGAATCTGGGTGAAGCACGAACAGCCACTCGAACCACGAATGACACAAATCACACGAATAGGAAACGTCCGTAGGACGGCCTTTCCAGGCCGTCGACAATCTCAAAACAGCCACCGACGGCCTGGAAAGGCCGTCCTACGAGCACACTGGAACGCTACAAATCAGAAAAAGGTGTCAGGACTCTTTTCCAGACGAATCACTAGGCGTTCTTGTTCTTCGCAGGCGTGGGCTTGGCCGTTGGTTTGAAGTGTGGCGTCAGCGCGCGCCTTGATGGGACCACTTATGGGGAGCATCCAAGGGACCGCAGGCGTTTTGTGTCAAACGCAGCGACATCCTGTTTGGCTCCATCCGTAGTCTTTCTGGGAGATGCGTCTGTGCCGCGGCGGAAACCAGCAGACAGGGCTGGTGTGGTTTACCATGCTCTTAGCCGGGATGACTTCCATACGAGTCCATTCCGCTAGGCTGGTGCCGCGTCTGCCAAACTCGAATGCATGCGTCGGCGAGCCCCCGCCCCCGATCGATCGTCCGCAGGGAAGGCCAAAATCCCAAACGCGAGATGACGAGCCCCCCCAGAACTTCCCCCCCCCCTTTGATTTGCTTCTGAATCGAACAGCGAACCACTTTCCAACAGGGAACATTCTCTTGACAACACGAAGCCTCGATTTTCATTTCGATCCCCGACTCGCTGCTGTTGCGAGATGGGGTCTGCTGCTGTGCTGCATCGTCTCGCCCTTGTATGGCGATGATGACCTGCCGGGCGGTGGTCAGGCGACACCCGTGGATTCGATTTCTTTGCCCGCCGGCTTTCACGCTCAATTGCTACGGTCTGCCAAGAAAGGCGAAGGGTCGTGGATCAGCATGACGTTCGACGATCGAGGCCGAATCATTCTGGGACGCGACAAACGAGGTGTGGTCAGGTTGTCATTGAGCGACGATCGGGGGCGAGTGGATCGCTTGGAAGTGATCGAAAACACGTTGCGGCATTGCCGCGGAATTCTCTGGGCGCACGACAGTCTGTACGTGTGTGCGACGGACGCCAGCGGCTTGTACCGGTTGCGCGACACTAACGGTGATGACCAGTTTGATTCCACACAGGAAATCAAGGCGTTCGATTACCAGAGTCGCTATGGGCACGGTCCCAACCAGATTGTGTTGGGCCCCGACGACATGCTGTACATGGTGAACGGCAATGACGTGGCATTTCCCGATGGTTTCGCGGTCGATTCGCCCTATCGTGATCCGCAGGATGACCATCTGTTGCCCGAATCGCGGGACGCTGTGCAGGACATTCGCGTGGGGCACATTGTGAAGACCGATCCCGACGGCAAGAACTGGGAGATCATCGCCGGAGGTTTCCGCAATCAGTTTGACATGGCCTTCAATGATGACGGCGAAATGTTTACCTATGACGCTGATATGGAATGGGATGTTGGGCTGCCATGGTACCGCCCAACTCGGTTGAATCACGTCGTCTCCGGAGGCGAATACGGTTGGCGATGGGGAACGGGCAAATGGCCGGACTATTTCGCCGACTCGCTGCCCACCACGCTCGATACCGGATTGGGCTCGCCCACGGGGCTGGAGTTCGGCACGCGGTCTCACTTTCCCCCGGCATACCGCGAGTCCTTGTTTATGGGCGACTGGCAGCACGGCCGCATTTTCCAGGTCCAATTGACACCTCGCGGTGCCAGCTATGACGGTGAATACAAAGTGTTTCTGGAAGGCGGAGCATTGAACGTTTGCGATCTGACGTTCGGACCCGATGGAGCCATGTACTTCATCACCGGGGGACGCGGTTCGCAATCGGGGCTGTATCGAGTTTCCTACGATGGCTCTGATGTCGCTGAAACCGCTGTTGTCGCTGAGAAATCACTCGGCGCCGATCAGGCTGCGCAAGCCGATCAGGCACAGCAATCAGCCGCGGCACGTGAGGTGCGACATCAGTTGGAACAATGGCACCGGATCCGTGACGCCAACGCGATTGATGTCGCGTGGCCGTATCTGAACAGCGAAGATCGAGGGCTGCGATTTGCTGCGCGACTGGCCATCGAACGCCAGGATCCGGCGCTGTGGCGTGAGCGTGCGTTGAGCGAGTCGCGGCCGACCGCGTCGATTGCTGCGATGTTGGCGTTGGCTCGACTGGGGCGTGCGGAGGATCAGTCCGAGTTGTTGGCTGCGCTGGGTCGGTTGCCACTGCCGGAACTCGGCCGAGAACATCTATTGGACGCTCTGCGGGTCTGGCAATTGAGCTTCATTCGTCAGGGGCATCCCACCGAAGCGGATCGAACGCAATCGCTGGCGAGTCTGGATCCGTTGTATCCACATACCAGCAACTATGTGAATCGCGAACTATGCCGTTTGCTGATCTACCTGCAGGCGCCGGACGTGGTACCGCGCACGGTCGAGTTGATCCGCACGGCGATCAGTCAGGAAGACGTCATCTTCTATTCACAGCGACTGGCTCGTGTTTCCGAGGGCTGGACGACAGAGACGCGTGAGTCGTTTTTCGATTCGCTGCTGGCTGCTCGCAGTTATCAGGGCGGAAAGCTGTTGAGCGATTCTCTGCAACATATTCAAGAAGATGCGATCGCTACATTGACCGCTGCTGAACAGAAACATCTGAAACCTCGACTGGACATGCTGGCAATGGCAGTCACGGAACCTGGCGGACAGCAATCGCCTGCGGCCCCGTTGGTCAAAGAGTGGACGTGGGAAACATTGGAAGCTGAACTGCCAAAGGCGCGTCGCGGTCGGTCATGGGAACAGGGCCGCGCCGCATTGGCCAAAGCACAGTGCATGAAGTGTCATCGTATCAACGAACAGGGCAATTCCACTGGACCGGATCTGACCCACGTCGGACGCCGTTTTGACCAGCGCGCTCTGCTGGAATCGATCGTCCAGCCGTCCAAAGTGATTGACGAGAAATATCGCCTCAGCACTTACCTACTGGACAGCGGGGTTTTAGTCACCGGGCGACCGATCGGCGTATCCTCCAACGCGATCACAGTCCAGACTGATTCGCTTCGCGCTGGAACAGTGGTATTGAACCGGGCGGAAATCGAACAAACATCGCCGGCCGGTCTTTCGCCCATGCCGACCGGTTTGATGAACGTGCTGACGTTGGATGAGATACTGGATGTCTTGGCGTACCTGAAGTCCGGTGGCGACCCGCAGGCTGCTGTCTATGAATAGAACCCATCACCCGACGATAGGACGCTGAATAAGAACCGTTTTAGCCCGGTCGCTTCGCTGATTTCGGGAAGATGGTGTTGAGGTGTTGTTGAATTTTTGGAAACGAGGATTGAACCACAGAGGCATGAAGAACACGGAGGTTGTTGGGATGGGATGGGATGGGATGGGGAAGGGGATAAAAGATTTTGGTCAAAGCCTTCCTCTGTGCCCCTTCGTGCCACTGTGGTCAATTCTGTTTCGAATTCTCTTTCACATTCACTGATGTGCCAGCAACCAGTTTGTATCTTCCGTCGGTGACGAGTTGTTCGTCAGCTTTCACGCCGCTGGAGATCGAAAAGCACCATCAAGAAATATCGGGACTGCAGTCGTAGGATTGGCCATAATTCCCCCCCACCCGCCAATCCGACGGTCAGGAGTTCTGGCGAATCCCACTACGACGCAGGTTTGATCGTTCTCAGGACGGAGTCGTGGCCTCGTCCACCACGACGGAGACTTCCCGTGCGTTGCCAGCGCGCCCTTGCCGAAAAATGACCGGGCGGCGATCCGTCACTGTTCCCAGCGAAAGTGCCAGGCGGGCCGGTTCAACGGGGTAAAGAGGCTGGCGAGCGACCGGGAACTTGGTCGAGCCTACGCCCGATCGGTCGCCTGCAGGTAGCCGAAGCCCCGAGCGGACGGTAACGAACTACCAAACAACTCCCATCGTTTTCCTTTGAGTCGTCCCGGAAGGACTGCGGACGTTCCCGCAGATAATTGCCATGTCTATGCGAGCTGTAAAGTGGCTGTTTGTTCTGCTGATGACCAAATGGCTCTTGCTGTTTGTCATTGCAGGCCCGATAGCGGACGGACTTGGCCAAGAACTGGCGGAGAATCCTGCCGCTGCCAAGGCAATCTTGGGGGCGTTCATTGCGAGTTTCGTGAAGTGGAACGTGTTAATCGATACGGTCGCGTCAAGCGTGTGTCTGTTGGTCGCTCAGAAGCAACTCGTCCAAGCGAAAGAGTCTGCATAGCGAAGGCAGTGATATGCACCGGAGCAATGCGATGTTGCTATAGGTTGCCGTAAGACAGGATTTCTCTTTGCCGGGCACGGACGAATCGTTGGGGGCGAGGGATGTTTTCTGCAAAACGCAGCGACATCCTGTTCAGCCCCGTCTGGCATCTTTTGGGGAGATCGGACGTCTGCCGCGGCAGGAATGAGCGGGCGGGGCTGGTGTGGTTTGCGATGTTCTTAGCCGGGGCGACTTCCATACCCGTCCTTTCGGGTTGGCCGGTACCGCGTCTGCCAAACTGGAACGCACGCGTCGGCGAACCTTGGTCCGAAAAGGAACTGGCGGCGATGAGCACTTGTTCCCAGCGAGGATGTCCGTACAGATCGGTTCAATGGAGTGAAGATATTGCCGAGCGAACGGAGAGTTGCTCGAGCCTACGCCCGATCGGTCGCCTGCAGGTAGGATGCCCCCCCGATGGAAGATGGCGAGCCACGAGACAACCCGCATTCCATTGGATTCACGCCCGTTCCATTGGATTCACGCTCGACGCAATTCGTTTCTTGGACCGCTGTCGACGGAATTGTTGATTGCCCGTTGCGCCGCTGGACCGTTTAGATTCCATGTTTTCACGTCAATTCGGTTGGGCAGATGACTTCTTTCTCGGAAAAACCTCATCGTTTCAGAAATCGTTCGGCAAACTCTGGCAAGTGCTGTGAATCGGCATTACAATCCCCCCCGTCGGCTTGGGGCCCCCGGTGTACGGGGTTGCTGCTACCCTGCTGTCGAAGCATCTTTGAAGGCGTTGATTCACCATGAAACGTTGCTCTTCTTCTGTTCTGCAAGTCACTCGCAAAACACAGTCGCGTCGGTTGCGCCTTGCCGCCATAGCGTTGGGGCTCGGCGCGGGAACGTTCTTCGCCACCAGCGAAGCGTTATCGCAGAATATTTGGAACTCCCCGACGAACGGGACTTGGTCAGATAGTTCTAAGTGGACTCCGAACGTTGTTCCTGACGGAATCGCGATCGACGCGTTGATTGAACAAGCGGGCACCTACGTGGTCACGCTGAATGACAGTCGTTCCATCAACAACCTTACGCTCAACTCAGCCAACGCAACGCTCAGCCATACTTCGGGCACGTTGTCGCTCCATGGTGCGATCAGTGTGGCGGCCGGGCGATACGAACTCAACGGTGGAACGATCGCCGGCGGTTCTCTTGATGGCACTGGCTTGGCTTATTCCTCCGGCTCCTTGAATGGCGTTGCTGTCACGGGCGGGCTGACGTTGTCCGAACCAAACGGTTCCGTCAAGCTTTCCGGCGGAACAACCGTCGCGGGCAACATTGCGGTTGAGAATTATTCGACGTTGTATGCCGACGCATTTAATCTGACCAACCAATCCCTCACCTTAGGCGAAGTGGGCGGTGCGACGTCTGGGAGTCTTTACGTCGGCAGCGGTGGGATGACGGTCGATAGCACATCGTCGATCACGTTCCAATCCGGAAATATATATGTGGCAGGTGCATTGGCCAATGACGGTCTCCTCTTAGCTGACGGAGCCCTCGGCGGCTCGATGTACAATTACGGAGGCGCTTTTTCCAACACCGGCACCGTGACTTCGATCAACGGGGCGGACCTTGGGATCTCAACAAACAACACCACCAACACGGGAACGATGTCCGCGTCGGCGGGTTCGAGTTTGAATCTGGGTGGCGTTTGGTCCAATGTGGGCGGAACGATATCCGTCGATGGCACGTCGACGTTGAATCTCGGTGGATCGTTTGACACGGCGAACTTGGGCACCCTGAACATCACGTCCGGCGGCACCGTCAACATCACCGGCACGCAAGCCAACACCGGCAGTGCCTTCGCAGGCGGTGAAGGTTGGAGACTCAACGGTGGAACGATCACCGGCGGTTCACTCGATGGCACTGGGTTGGCTTATTCCTCCGGCACCTTGGCCGGTGTTGCTGTCACGGGCGGGCTGACGTTATCCGAAGCAAACGGTTCTGTCACGCTTTCCGGCGGATCGACCGTCGTGGACGATATTGCAGTTGAGAACTATTCGACGTTGTATGCCGACGCATTTAATCTGACCAACCAATCCCTCACCTTAGGCGAAGTGGGCGGTGCGACGTCCGGGAGTCTTTACGTCGGCAGCGGTGGGATGACGGTCGATAGCACATCGTCGATCACGTTCCAATCCGGAAACATAAATGTGGCAGGTGCATTGGCCAATGACGGTCTCCTCTTAGCTGACGGAGCCCTCGGCGGCTCGATGTACAATTACGGAGGCGCTTTTTCCAACACCGGCACCGTGACTTCGATCAACGGGGCGGACCTTGGGATCTCAACAAACAACACCACCAACACGGGAACGATGTCCGCGTTGGCGGGTTCGAATTTAAATCTGGGTGGCGTTTGGTCCAATGTGGGCGGAACGATATCCGTCGATGGCACGTCGACGTTGAATCTCGGTGGATCGTTTGACACGGCGAACTTGGGCACCCTGAACATCACGTCCGGCGGCACCGTCAACATCACCGGCACGCAAGCCAACACCGGCAGTGCCTTCGCAGGCGGTGAAGGTTGGAGACTCAACGGTGGAACGATCACCGGCGGTTCACTCGATGGCACTGGGTTGGCTTATTCCTCCGGCACCTTGGCCGGTGTTGCTGTCACGGGCGGGCTGACGTTATCCGAAGCAAACGGTTCTGTCACGCTTTCCGGCGGATCGACCGTCGTGGACGATATTGCAGTTGAGAACTATTCGACGTTGTATGCCGACGCATTTAATCTGACCAACCAATCCCTCACCTTAGGCGAAGTGGGCGGTGCGACGTCTGGGAGTCTTTACGTCGGCAGCGGTGGGATGACGGTCGATAGCACATCGTCGATCACGTTCCAATCCGGAAATATATATGTGGCAGGTGCATTGGCCAATGACGGTCTCCTCTTAGCTGACGGAGCCTTTGGCGGCTCGATGTACAATTACGGAGGCGCCTTTTCCAACACCGGCACCGTGACTTCGATCAACGGGGCGGACCTTGGGATCTCAACAAACAACACCACCAACACGGGAACGATGTCCGCGTCAGCGGGTTCGAATTTAAATCTGGGTGGCGTTTGGTCCAACCTCGACGGAACGATATCCGTCGATGGCACGTCGACGTTGAATCTCGGTGGATCGTTTGACACGGCGAACTTGGGCACTCTGAACGTCACGTCCGGCGGCACCGTCAACATCACCGGCACGCAAGCCAACGCCGGCAGCGTCTTCGCAGGCGGTGAAGGTTGGAGACTCTACGGTGGAACGATCGCCGGCGGTTCACTCGATGGCAATGGCTTGGCTTATTCCTCCGGCTCCTTGGCCGGTGTTGCTGTCACGGGCGGGCTGACGTTATCCGAAGCAAACGGTTCTGTCACGCTTTCCGGCGGATCGACCGTCGTGGACGATATTGCAGTTGAGAACTATTCGACGTTGTATGCCGACGCATTTAATCTGACCAACCAATCCCTCACCTTAGGCGAAGTGGGCGGTGCGACGTCTGGGAGTCTTTACGTCGGCAGCGGTGGGATGACGGTCGATAGCACATCGTCGATCACGTTCCAATCCGGAAATATATATGTGGCAGGTGCATTGGCCAATGACGGTCTCCTCTTAGCTGACGGAGCCCTCGGCGGCTCGATGTACAATTATGGAGGCGCCTTTTCCAACACCGGCACCGTGATTTCGATCAACGGGGCGGACCTTGGGATCTCAACAAACAACACCACCAACACGGGAACGATGTCCGCGTCAGCGGGATCGAGTTTGAATCTGGGTGGCGTTTGGTCCAATGTGGGCGGAACGATATCCGTCGATGGCACGTCGACGTTGAATCTCGGCGGATCGTACGACACGGCGAACTTGGGCACTCTGAACGTCACGCCCGGCGGCACCGTCAACATCACCGGCACGCAAGCCAACACCGGCAGCTCGTTTGCCGGCGGTGAAGGTTGGAGACTCTACGGTGGAACGATCACCGGCGGTACTCTGGATGGCAGTGGCTTGGCTTATTCCTCCGGTACCTTGGACGGTGTTGCTGTCACGGGCGGAATGACGTTATCCGAACCAAACGGTTCCGCCACACTTTCCGGCGGAACGACCGTCGCGGGCGACGTTGCGATTCAGAATTCATCGACACTTTACGTCGATCAGGCACTTACTTTCAGCGGCCAAACGGTGATGCTGGACAGCTCGGGCGGGATCGGCACGGGCACCATCTACTCTTACACCGACAATTTGACCTTTGCATCCGATTCGATGCTTACGGGAAATGGTTCTGTGTACGCCTATGGCCACGATGTGTTCTTGGATGGTGTCATCAGTCCCGGATTCAGTCCCGGCAGTTTGATCTTGGATGGCGACGGAGAATTCATCCTCGGCAGTACGGCGATGTTGAACATCGAACTTGGCGGTGTGAACCCCGGTGAATTCGACACCATCACGGCGAACCAGCTGACGTTAGGTGGCACACTGAATGTTTCGTTGTTAAGCGGCTTCACGTTGGCCGATGGGATGACCTTTGATTTTTTGACCGTCCGCAATCCGCTCAGCGGTGGCGGGATGTTTGCGGGACTTGCCGACATGGATACGGTTGCCAACTTTGGCGCCTATAACTTGCAGATCGCTTACGGAGCCGGCGACGGGAACGATGTTCGATTGTTCGCCGTGTCCGCCGTGCCGGAACCTTCTTCGATTGCGTTGTTGGTTTTGGGCAGTTTTGCCGGGGTGGTCAGCTATCGCAGGCGGCAACAAAAGCGAGCTCAAGCGTGACACGGTTCAGATCATTGGTACTAGCCGCATTCGCGATTGGATTTTTCCTGCATGGTTCAATCGCTTTCGCGGCCGTCACGTCGACGATCGGATCGTTGGGACAGTTGTCCAGTGACGCTGCCCAGGCGGATGCTCAGGTGGCCAAATTGTTAGGTCCGGCTAAAAATCTGATCGCAGCCGGAAGGGTGACGGACGCCAGAGCAAGTCTGGATGCCCTGAAGACGCATCCGGAGATTTCGGACGTCGATGTCGTCATTGCCGATTTGATGTTCGCCATGGGCCGCAACGTCGAGGGCCAGCAGTGGCTGGAGCGGGCTTCCGCAACGGAGCCCCAGCGTTTGGCGATTCACCTGGCGTTTTGCGAGCTGGCGGTGCGTCAACGCCGTTGGTTCGATGGTTGGGTGCTGGCGCGATTGGCGGCGAAGCTCGATCCGCCCGATCATTGGTCGGTAGCATTAAGGGATCGTGCCGCGAAACGGTTGATGTTGTTGAAAGCCGTTTGCTGCGAGGGCCGTGCCGACTGGACGATGGCCCGTGAAGCGTATGAATCCCTGCTAAGTTCGTCCCCGGGAATGAGCGATCCGATGAATCGCGACGTGAACGTGGGACTCGCTAGATCTTGTTTTCAATTGAAGGACTACGACGCATCGCTGGCGGCTTTAACCACACTTGTCAGCAAGAACCGGACCTTGGGAACTCCCCAACAACTCCTTGCCCAGTTCTATGAACAGAGTGAGATGATTCCCGAAGCCGACGGGGCTTACGCAAAGAGCATCGCCGAAGCCGACGAGGATCGACGTCCCTCGGTTCGCTTGGCCTATGCCAAGTTCTTGTTGCATACCAACGCGCCGGCGCAGGCGAAGCCGCTGCTGCAGGATCCAATCACCAAAATTGAAAACGCGAAAGCTCTCGAAGACGAACGATTGTATTTGCAAGCGGTGCTGGCTCGAATGGAAGGACGCTTGGAGCAATCGCAAACGATTTTGTCAAAGCTGCATCAAGATCATCCCGACTCCGTTTCGATCGCAAATCAGTTGGCGGTTATCCTAGTCAGCAACGAGGACGAAGCGATCCGAGCGCGAGCATTGCAGATCGCAGAAGCATCCGTTCGCAATGTTTCCGGTTCAGCGGACGGCTGGGCCACGCTGGGTTGGGTTCGATTGCGATTGGGTGATTTGGCTGGCGCCGACGCGAGCTTAGCTCAGTCGCTAAAGTTGGGGAAGCCGTCTCGGGACACGCTGTACTATCTATCGCAACTTAAACGTGTCGCCGGGAAAACCGAAGAAGCCGACGCGTTTGAGCGATATTACAATGCCGCGAAAGGGCCCAAGGTTTTCAACCTTGCCGAGTGATTTTGGGCAACGGATATTTTGAATCGGATTTGTATCGAGCGAAGTTGCGGGCGTGACTTGGAAACCGAACGCATTGTTCAAACCAGCAATCGGTGCGGCCTGTTTTCGCTCCCGTTTGTGAATCGCGAAAATTGCTTGCAAGACGCTGAATCGCCTGTGTTGAGAAACAGGTGCCAGGACTCTTTCTAGACAATCGCTCCGTGCCGATGCCCTCGCGGTTTTGGCGAGAAATCGTTTGCTACGCGGATAGCGCTAAGCCTGCTCTGTTCGGTGACGAAGTAACTCGGCAGCGTCTGCAAGTGCGAAGTTGTCGGTCGATTTGCAGGCCAGTTGATGCTGGATGCCAACTAGGTCGTTGGATTCGTTGGCCCGTGGTTCGATGGGAAGGGGGGATTCGCTATCGTCTCGATTTCGCAGCTTCGACGCCAGCAGCAAGATGGTGGTGGTCGTCAGGACGAGAGAGCTAAGTGCGACTCGCAGACCGACCCATTCGGCAAGGAATCCAATGATCGGCGGGCCCGTCAGAAATCCGAAGTAGCCAATCGTGGATACGCTGGACAATGCGGCGCTGGGTGAGATCGCTTTGATCGTCCCACAGGCAGTGAAAACGACGGGGACGACGGTCGCAAAGCCGGCACCGATCAGGGCAAATCCAATCATCGCGATCGCTGCGTGCGCCGACGTGATGACGACCAATACTCCTGCCAGTGCCACGACGGCGCACAAGCGAACTTGGTTGCGAGCTCCCATTCTTGTCGACAATCCGTCGCCGACAAGTCGACCGGCGGCCATTGCGATCGCGAACGCGGCGAACCCGAGCGCGGCAACGCCTTCCCCGACACCGAGGTTTTGTCTTAGCAGTACGGCACTCCAGTCCGCCATCGCCCCTTCACCCGCCATCACGCAAAACGCGATCGCCCCGAGTACGAGGATCATTCGTCGTGCGGCGAATCGATCCATCCGTGACGGTTTTGATGGGGCAAATGGTGCAGGGTTGTCTCGATCGCTGGCATGCATTGCGTTCGACGAATCGACTGGCACGCTGTCTTTCAATCGCCTGAACACGGGCCAAGCCGCTACCGCCAAACAGGTCGATACGATCGCGAAGTGCCAACGCATTTCCGTACCAGCCAACGTGATCAAACTGCCGGCCACGGCGCCGCAGAGACCACCGATGCTCCACCAAGCGTGAATGGACGAATTGATCGGCCTTGCCAACCTTTTCTCAACAGCAACGGCTTGCACGTTCATGGCCACATCGAGCATGCCGTGAGCGGTCCCGAAGGCTAACAGAGCCATGGCAAGCGTCGCCAGGTTTGGCATCCAAGCGATCAGCGGCAACCCCACCAAATAGCCGATCGTGCTGAACAGTGCGATCGATCGGCTGCTCCTTCGCTCGCACAACCACCCTGCTAGCGGCATCGAAACCACGGCGCCCACGGCGATCAACATCAGCGCGATGCCTAGGCCACCTTCGGATAATCCAAACTGTGACCGCACCGCGGGGATCCGCGTCGCCCAATTGGCAATCAAGAATCCATTCAAGCAGAACAGACCGCGAATTCCGATTAGCTCACCGTCACCGGAAGTGGCAACGGTTACGCGCTGAAACAAGGTTTGATCCATGGGAGGCTCCTTTCCTAGGTGCTGTTATCCAAACGCCCAATGCCCAACGGCATCGGATCGATACCCGTGGCGGTTAAGCTGGCACCGTCGTCATGGCGGTAGGGGGCGTCTGTGCAGAGTCAAGAATGGTCAGACGATCGACCTGCGTTTTCTCCCATCCCTGCAAATCGATGCCGTGCGATTCAAACAGGCCGCGCACCTGAGTCCGGTCTCGGCAACCGACAACGTCTTCCAGAATCGGGATCAGCACGCTGAG
The DNA here is from genome assembly GCF_007741535.1 of Rubripirellula lacrimiformis. NCBI lineage: Bacteria > Pseudomonadati > Planctomycetota > Planctomycetia > Pirellulales > Pirellulaceae > Rubripirellula > Rubripirellula lacrimiformis. The sequence continues at coordinate 5,450,524 of NZ_CP036525.1, read as the reverse complement.
GGCGTTGTCGCTTAGCACGGTGCGGCGTGCGATCGGTGCCAGGTGTCGATGTTCGGAAACCGAAATCGTCAGTCCTTCGCATCGATTGACGTGCAACATGACGTGGACGTCCGAGCTTCCGTCGCCGACGTAAACGATTCGCTCGTAACTGACGCCGAACTTTTCTTGCAACGCATCCAGTGTCGTGACCTTTCCGTAGCCGGCGGTCAGTTGAGCCACCGAAGTGATCTCGCCCGTGTCGGGATCGTAGTTCAATCGCGTTCCAAAGATTCGCTCCGGCGGCACGATGCCTTCCAGGGCGGATCGAACCACTTCCTCCGGCGAAGCCGAAATCACGAAGAACGTAAATTGATACCCCTCGATGCCTGATTCCAGCAGGTTGATCAACGAAGCAATGTTCTTCTTCAATCGAATTTGCTTTCCGACCTGATGCAGATGCTCGGCCCGAACCCTTCGGTAGTCTGGGTCATGCAACAACAGGTAGGTCAGTTCACCACCCTGTTGGACGAGGTGTGAATTGGCCAGTCCAGCCACCTTTTCTTCGAAGTCCGACAGTCCCAACATCTCGCTCAGTACCACTCCGGAATCGTTGAAGCTGAGTGTCTGATCAAAATCGCTGGCTAGCAAGAAATGCTTGACCTGCGAATTGGCAGAAGATGCCAAGGATGTTCGATTGGGTTTGGTCAACTTGGTTTCCATGTTGTCCTCCGTTCCTGTGTCTCTGGTTTTCAGGGGTTGATCGCTTGGGACAGCCAAGCAGACACATGTGTGGCGAACCAACGGTAGCTCGCGTCCCCTACACCGATCATCCTAGGACCAATCCGCGAGAAGGGTATAGACAGGTCAGGGGGATCCGGTAGCTTACCTGTTAGTGACAGGTTGGCGGTTGTTAATGACAGGTAGATTGGTGGTCACGGTCGCGCCTTTGTGGGCGTATGTCGGTCATGGCCGGCGGCGTTAATCAGCGCGAGCCAGCACGCAGACATTGTCAGTTTTGTTGCGAAAAATTTCCAAATCCGACTTTTTCCCTATCCAGGACGGTGCTGGTAGATCGGAATGCCTGAAATCCTGCCGAATGTGGATATGAGCGAACCGAAGTACAAGCAGATTGCGAAGCACCTCTACGACGAGATTGCAGCTGGTGCCTACCACCCGTCAGGTCGTCTGCCGAGTGAATCGCAGTTGGTCCAGCAATTTCGCGTTTCACGCCCTACGGCGGCGCGAGCGCTTCGTGATCTTCAGGATCAAGGGTTGATCGAACGACGGGCTGGGTCAGGAAGCTACGTCCGCTCGGGACCGGCGGGAAAGAACGGCCGCCAACTTGGTCTGCTGGCGCCCGAGATTGGCAGCACTGAAATCTTTGAAGTCATTTGCGGTGACCTGGCACGGCTTGCACGCGTCCACGACTGCGGTCTGATTTGGGGCGGGCGTAAATCGCCGGATGCAGCCAAAGATGTTGAGTACGAGAATGCCGAAGCGATTTGTCGGCATTTCGTAGAGTCCAATGTCAGCGGCGTTTTCTTTGCACCGTTCGAGCACATCCCGAACCGAGATGAAAAGAATCAACGCTTGGCCGATCGTCTGCACCAAGCCGGGATCTCCGTGATTCTGCTGGACCGTGATCTCGTTTCTTTCCCCCAGCGTAGCGCCTATGACCTGGTCGAAATTGACAACTTTACCGCCGGCTACATCGTCGCCGAACACTTGTTGAAACTCGGCTGCGAGCGTCTGTTGTTCTTGAAACCGCCATCCTCGGCGCCCACCGTGACCCGACGGATGGCGGGAGCACTGGAGGCGATTCGGGCCGCAGGATGCCACTCACCGCCGAACTTCGTCTGTGAGCAGGATGTTGACGATCCAAAATTGATGGAAGCATTGCACCCGAACCACGGCGTCGATGGCGTGATCTGCGCGAATGATCGCGTAGCAGCCACGTTGTTGCAGTCCTTGGCCAAGACAGGGATCCGCGTGCCACACCAATTGCGATTGGTTGGGTTTGATGACGTCAATTATGCTGCGCTTCTTTCGGTTCCCCTGACGACCATGCAGCAGCCTTGTCGGCAAATGGCAGCGGTCGCTTTTCGCGCCATGCTGGACAGTATCGAGGAGCGCGACATCCCGCCGCGCTGTTACCAGTTGCCAGCGCGGCTGGTGATCCGAGAGTCGTGTGGAGCGTACCTGAAGGCAAACAAGTAACAAACTCTTCTGCCGATCGGCTGTGCCGGTACACAGCGAGCAATACCCGCGTTTTGCAGGGTATTGCGTGCGGCGGTCCCAATGGAGCTGGTCGTTATTGAAACGCCGCCCCCCGCGACCTCCGCCCCCCGCGACCTCCGCCCCCCACGACCTCCGCCCAGCGGACGTTTGCCCAGCGGACGTTTGCCTTGTTAACACCTGCAATCCGGATTGTGATCGAAATCGAGTGTCGAATTCCGGCAAGTTCGAAGAACCAGCCGATTTCGTCCACCAACCCGGCTAGTGGACCTAGGTTTGGACGGAAACTGACTTCCCTTCGAGACATTCAGGATACTTTACGATGCGATTCGAGATTTTGATGATTGTGATTGCCAGCGTGATGGTGGTTGCGGGCACACCGCAGGTTGCCGGTGCGGCCTCGCCGCAAGTTGTGAGCGCGGCGTCGGAAGCTGTGAGTGCGGCCTCGCCGGGTGCCGACCAGATGCAGGGCCGCGATGCGGTGCAAGGTGTCTGGCTGTTGAGCAGCGGCGAAGCGGATGGCAATTCGCTACCGCAAGCCGCACTGAGTGATGGGAAACTGGTGATCAAGGCAGATCATTACACGTTCACGATGGGCGATGCGGGCCCTTTGAACGGAACCCAAAAATTGGGCACTTCCAATGGTCTAAGAACCATCGATATCACGGACGAAAGTGGCGACCATGAACACGAGACCTGCCTCGGTATCTACGAAATCGAAGGCGACCAGTTCCGCGTCGTCTTCGCCGCACCCGGCAAAGATCGGCCCTCGAAATTTGAAACTGCCGCAGACAGTGGCCAATGGATGCATGTTTGGAAGCGTGTGAAGAACTAGTCAGTCGCGACGCCCCTGAATGACTTACGAGCCGCGAGATGATTCTCGCGGCTTTTTTCGTATCGGCGCGGCGAGAATCGGAAGCAGTCCATGCGTGTGCGTGAAACCGTTCAGGTACGATTGAAGCGTCGGTTTGGGCAAGATGTGATGATTGGAACAGTGGTCGTGCGACCGTTCCCTCTGCAGCGACGATCAAGCTATCAACGAGGGTTTTCGTTTGTGCTGCTTATCGATCCCGGTCACGGTGATCTCCAGCACAGCTCGAAAATCGTATCGGATCACTCTGGGGCACGTCGCATGGATGCGGCGAAGAGAGGTCTGAGCTAACCCTTGTATCTCTATTGTCGATGACACGTGATGAAAAAACGAAGGGCCAGACTCGCTCTCTTCTTGGCCATTTTAAGCGGCCCCGTCGCCATGGCCACTGACTTTGATGTCAGCAATTTCAACGATTCCGGTGCCGGTTCGCTGCGTGCCGCGATCGAAAGCTTGAACGCAGCCGGTGCGGGCACTCATGCGATCAACTTTGCGAGCGGATTGGATCCGATTGATCTGTCGTTGAACCTGCCGATGATTGTGGGAACCGATCAAACGATCACGATCAGCGGGGCGGGCAACACGGTCTCGGGACAGAATAACGCTCGGCTGTTCTTCATTGCCGATGGGGATGTCACGATTGAAAATATGACGCTCAAGCAAGGGTTTGCTGACGGAGGTGACGGGGGCGATGGACGAAGCAGTGGCGGAGGCGGCGCGGGGGCCGGTGGTGCCCTGTTTGTCAATTCCGGAGCCAATGTTGTCATCAGCGGGGTTACGCTTGATGGCAATATGGCCGCTGGGGGCAACGGCGGGAGGGGGGATTTTGCTAGCGGAGGTGGAGGTGGAGGTGGAGGTGGAGGTGGATTCAGTGGGGACGGTGGTTCCACCTACGATGACGGCGGTGGCGGTGGCGGTGGATTCGACGGCAATGGTGGCTACGCCAGTTCGTTGGCCGGTGCTGGAGGCGGCGGGGTCAGTGGTGATGGTGGAGATACGACTTATGACGCCGGTGGCGGTGGCGGTGGCGGTATTGGGGATGGCGAGTCAACTTTCGGTCCCCAGGGGGGCAAGGGCGCTGGCGGCGCGGTGGGAGGCGGCGATTATACTGACGGGGCCACAGGCACGCCCGGTGGTGGTGGTGGCGGCTACAATGGTGGTGGCGGGGACGGCGCTGTCAATGGAGGCGGTGGCGGCTCGGGCTTCGATGGTTCCGATGCGGGCAACGGTGGCACGTTTGGCGGTGGCGGTGGGGCCGGTTCCTACACGGATGGCGGAGATGGCGGAGATTTTGGCGGCGGTGGTGGGGGCGGAGATGGCGGAGACGGCGGAGCTTTCGGCGGGGGCGCTGGCGCCGGTGATGGCGGTTCCGATTCCAATGGAATCGGCGGCTTTGGCGGCGGCGATGGAGGGGCCGAATACAGCGGCGCTGGTGGGGGCGATGCGATGGGCGGAGCCATCTTTGTTCGCCAGGGCGGAACGCTCTCGATCATCGACAGCACGCTGATCGACAATGACCTGACGGCCGGCACAGGGGGATCCGGATCCGTCGATGGAGCCGACGGCCAAACGATCGGATCCGGCATGTACCTGCACACCGGGGTGAACGCTGGCTACGAAGTCACCACCGGAACGACAACGCTGGACGACCAAATCGGTGGCAGCGGATCGTTGACCAAAACCGGCGATGGGGAACTGATTCTTTCGAGTACCAACACGTACACCGGAACCACCACGGTCAGCGCAGGACGTTTGGCCGTCAATGGTTCGCTGGCGGGCAATGCCACCGTGGGCACCGACGGTGAATTGGGCGGCAGCGGAACGATTAGCGGTGACGTGATCAACAACGGCACGTTCGCCGCCGGAAATTCGATCGGGACCCTCGCCATTGGCGGAAATGCCAGCTTCCATTCCGGCAGTACCACCGAAGTGGAAATTCAACCCTCGGCCACTCCCGTTGCCGGCACCGACAATGATTTGATCACCGCTGACACTGCGATGATCAATGGCGGTGACGTCTCGGTTCTGGGATCGGTAGGCAGCTACACCGACGGTGCGAAGTACACGTTCCTGCAAGCGTCCGGTGGCGTGACCGGCGTGTTCGAGTCGATCACCGATGACCTGGCCTTCTTTGATGCTGAACTGGGCTACGATCTAAATTCTGCGTTCTTTACGCTGGTTGCCAATAGCACCGACTACGCGTCGGTGGGTGGTTCAGGCAATCGCGGGTCGGTCGGGTTCTACATCGACGAAAACTCCATCGGAGCGACGGGCGATTTCGGCGACGTCTTGGACGAATTTCGCATGCTGACCAACGCTCAAGTCCAAAGCGGCCTGAGCCAACTCAGCGGCGAGGTCTACGGTAGCCAGTCGCAGGTGGTTATCCAGGGAACCAACCAGTTGATCGGCACGATCGGCGGCCAATTGCGTTCGGGCATGTTCAGCGGCAGTGGCTCAGGTGCCAGTGGATCGGGCTCAGGCGGTTTCGCCAGTACAGCACGCTCGACCAGGCCTGCGGCCCCAGCATCGGGTTCCAACATTTCGCTGGTCAGTTACGTCGACGCTTCTCAATCGCAAACTTCATGTGATGCACTGATCGCGCCGACCTGCCGAGCGGCCAACCAATGGCGCGGTTGGATGATGGGTTATGGATTGGGGGGATCCGCCGATTCCGATGGCAACGCCGCTGGAATCAATTACGGGCTGGGCGGAACAACGTTCGGGATCCAACGATCTCTCAACGACAACACTCAACTGGGTTTCTTCGGTGGTTACATTGGTTCGTCCGTCAGCGCTGACAACATGGACCAAACCGTGCGTGCCAACGGTGGCAACTTTGGCAGCTACCTAACCCTGAGCGTTGGCAGTCACTACGGGATCGCGATGGGCGGGTTGCAGTTCGACGGCTATGACAGTGATCGTACGATCCAGGTCGGTGGGCTCACCCGTACCGCCAGTGGTAAAACGGACGGATGGCAAGGTTTCGCTTATGGTGAACGTGGCATGAATCTGAATCTGTCACGCTCGCGTGTTCTGCAACCTTTCGCGGGACTGCAATATGTCTACGCACGTCAAAACGGGTTCACCGAAACGGGTGCGGGTGCGATGAATCTGGCAATGTCAGGCGTCGACACGCATTCGCTTCGCAGCAACCTGGGCAGCCGTTTGCAATGGCAATCATGGACGTCGCGACGTGGATGGGGGATCACACCGGAGATCCGCGCCAGTTGGATGCACGAGTTCTTGGACACCACTTCGGTCGTCAACGCTCAGTTCGCCGGCGTCGGCGGTGCGGGTTTTTCCGCCAACGGTTTGGACCTGGGCCGTGACTGGGCAATCGTTGGTGGCGGATTCGCGGCACGCCCCGGTGACCGCTGGGAACTGCGTGCCGATTACGACACTCAGTTCAACGACCGCCAAGTGCTCCACATCGGATCGGGCAGCGTCAGCTACGTGTGGTAGCGGCCGCCATCCCGGTATAGGATTTCGAAAGACGTGCCGCGGCATTGTCACCGAACACCTGTTGAAACCCGGATGCGAGCATCTTTTTGCTTTTGAAACCGCCATCTTCGGCAACCTCGGTGACCCGAAGAATTGCGGTAGCGGAGGAGGCGATCCGGACTGCGGGATGCCGATCTCCGCCCGGCTTCGTCTGTGAACGGGATGCCGATGCCGTCTATCATGCCTCTCTCATGTCGGTGCACGAACGACCAATCCAGCAGCCCTGCCGCCGGATGGCTGCGGTCGCTTTTCGCGATGCTGGACACAGCACGGAGGAACGCGACATCTCGCCGCGCTGTCACGTGTTGCCGGTGCGGCTGGTCGTGTGGAGCGAACCTTGGCTTGCATGTTAGACGTCTGGACTTTCGCCCTGTTTCTTGGGTGACGAATCTTGGATGACGAAACTGAGGCTACCGTCTGAAAGGCGAACTGAAGCGACAACCACTGACGGGGGATCGGTCGAACCGGTCTCGGAATCGCATGGTTTCACCGTCAAGCAAGGTGAAGTCCGCTCCCCCCCATCCCCACCCCCTGGGCAGTGTTTTCTGACCACCATGCTTTCCCCGTTTTGGCAAAGCACTTCGGGGGGGGATCGGGCTTGTGTCGTCGCTGTCTCCGGTACAACCGTGCGAAACCTGATGTGGTCGGTGGAATCGCAGTTCGGTTTGAAATCATCAACGCTTTGTGAAGATTTGTGCTTTTTGTAAACCTAGGTTTGCAGCATCACTACCAGCCAGGGGCAAAACTTGATGACTCATAACAGCACGGCAACGATCCTGTCGGGCAACCCGTTCGCTACGTTCGCCGAGCAGACCGAAACGTATACGCTTTCCTACGACGGTGCCCAAGGTTGGTCAGCACCGTTCCCGAAGGTCGACTCGAAGAACACGTTGGTGTTGGTGTTTGCTGCCTGCGAGTTCTGCACGGACCAAGACCCACTTTTAGAAATCCAAAACGCGTATCCCAATTCCGCCGTTGCTGGTTGCGGGACGCGGGGGCAAGTCTTCGAAGGGGATCTGCAAACGCAATCGATTTCTGTTGGGATCATTCGATTCCGCAGCACGACGATCAAGACAGCGTTTGCGCCCGTCGAAAGCTTTGACCAGTCACGGCAGGCGGGAGTCAAGCTAGCCGAAGGAATCGCCGATCCACTGCTAAGCGGAGTGCTGTTGTTTGCGGATGGATTATTGACCGAAGCAACGGATCTGGTCCGCGGCATTCAGGAAGTTCTACCTCCCAATATCCCCATCGCTGGTGGCATGGCGAGCGATCACAGTCTGGAACACACCTGGGTTTACCAACAGGGGCAGGCGGTTCATGGCATGGCCTGCGCGATTGGATTGATTGGTGATAAAGTCGAAATGGCCTGTGCAACCGGCGGCGGCTGGAAGTTGATTGGCGAAGAACGGACGGCCACTCGCACGAGCCACAAAACCATCTTCGAGATCGATGGCCGCCCCGCTTTGGATGTTTACAAAGAGCATATCGGTCCGGAAGCCATCGCAGGGCTTCCGCAGTCCGTGATCCGATTCCCCATCGCGTTGAAGATGGACCTGCATGAGGTCGTGCGTGACGTGATGGGCTTTGACGAGGAAACTGGGGCAATGCATCTTGCCGGTGACGCGCCTCAGGGAATCGGCATCCAGTTCATGACAACCACTCCCGAAGAGATTCTGGACGGGGTCGACGAGGCGGTCGAACGACTTCTCATGCAAACCTTGGGTGTGAATGCCGATGCGTTGTGCGTCTGCATTAGCTGTTCCGGTCGCGGAGAAATCTTGGGTGATCAAACCAGCGAAGAACCCCGACTGTTGCAAGAGTTGCTGGGGAAGGATGTCAAGCAAGTCGGCATGTATGCCTTCGGAGAAATTTCCACAACGACGTCAGGCTACCCACAAAATCACAACCAAACCATGACCGTAGCGATCATACGCGAACGCTAGAGATTATCCGCAATGATGGAGTCATAGGGGAGGCAAATGAAACCGTGGCGAACGACGAAACTGAACAACCTGCATCTTTGGATGCAATTCTGCACCGAAAACTTCGTCGTATCCTGCGGCGTTCTGGCGTACAAGTCGACCAGACTCCGACGCTGCCACGTTGGCAAGACTTTCTAAGACGAGTCAACTTGGCATTCCTGGAATACCGAGACAATCGGCTCATTCTGGAAGACTCGGTTGCACGTTCTTCGCAAGAGATGCGTTCGCTCTACGAAGAACTACATGCTCAGTCCAGTCTGCGACTATCGCAAAGCAAGGCTCACCAAGAAGAACTGGCCGGGTTAGTCCAAGAACGAACAGCTGACCTTGAAGTCGCTCGCTTGGAACTGGAACAAATCAATAAGCGACTCGAGTACGACGCGACTCATGACGGGCTAACTGGGGTCCGTAACCGAAGCCATTTTCTGCGCGTCGTCAATGCGCGACTGGTCGCCCGAAAACAATCCACGTCCGAAGACGATATCGCCCTGTACTTCATTGACTTTGACCGCTTCAAGCAAATCAATGACACGCACGGGCATGCTGTCGGCGACGAAGTGCTGGTGCAAGTTGCCAACCGTTTATCGCTGTTGATCGGCAAAGACGATTGCTTGGGCCGATTGGGTGGCGACGAGTTCTCGCTGCAGACCACGGTGGAGGGGACGGACGAAAGTATCGCCTTCGCACAACGAATCTGTGATGCGTTCCAAGCTCCATTTCAATACCACGACTTGAAAATCCCGATGGGAGCTAGCGTAGGGATCGTGACTGGGCATGCCAATTACGAATCGGCTGAGGTCATGCTGGGCGACGCCGACTTAGCAATGTACCGCGCCAAAGAAACCGGTCAGCCGCTGCACTTGTTCGACGACGGCATGCGTCAGGACTACCAGGACTTGCTTGAACTGGAACGCGAACTGGAAACCGCGATCGAAGAAGAGCAGTTCATCGTCAACTTCGAACCAATTGTCGATATTGAACAGCAAAAATTGTTCTCAATCGAATCGCTGGTGCGGTGGAATCACCCTGTCAATGGAATGGTTTCGCCAGCGACGTTTATACCCTTGGCCGAAGAACGCGGGCTTGTCATTGCCATTGACCGGATTGTGTTCGGGAAAACTTGTCGCGTCTTTTCGGCGTGGTTGGAACATCAGGTGGCCAACAAAGAACAAAAGATGAACGTCAACCTTGCTAGCGGACAACTGGTTCGGTCCGATCTGATCCCGTTCTTACTAGCGACTCTGGATAAAAGTGGGTTGACACCATGGCATGTCGTGCTCGAAATCACTGAGTCTCATCTGTTGGATGACTCCGAGATTGTCAGCCGTCACATCAATGAACTCAGTGCATTGGGGTTCGAAATCTTCATCGATGATTTTGGAACCGGTTATTCATCGCTCAGCTACCTGGCAAAGTATCCGATCGATGGCATCAAAATCGATCGTGCTTTCATTCGCGATGTGCACACCAACCCCGAACACAAAGAACTGATCCGATCCATCGTTGCGATGGCCGACGCCCTGAATGTGAAGGTGGTCACCGAAGGCGTGGAGACCCTCGAGCAGTTGCGATTGGTGACGGACCTCGGTTGCCACTTGATCCAAGGTTTCCTGTTCACCAAACCGATGGACGAATATCAGGCCGCGGAATTGCAAATCTCGCATTCCTATCTCGACATCATTGCACAGCTTTCTCAACCGGAATCAATCACTCGATTGGAAACCAAAACTTGCGCCGAGTGACAAACGTCGCCCTGCAATAGCGAGCGGTTGGTCGACTTGCATGGTGGCAACCGTTGGCTCGAAGCAATCTGCGCGGTCGCAGCAGATTACGATCTGCTGGATGCTGGAGCTCCTGGATGATGTCGGGGGGGCACCGAAATTCTTTTGACGATGTGCATGATCGTAGATTTGACCGGGACACCGTCGTCGGGTCGGTCGACAGAATCTGTGTTTCTGACGTGGTTTCGATTATTGTTGTCCCCGCTCGGGAATCAATTTCGCATTGCTGTCTAAACATCCCTCCGCTCGCATTGATTCAATGTTACGCAAATCTCCCCCTGGTGAACCTGCACCGTCGACCAGTTCGCTACCGCCGAACAGTGCCATGGCGGCAGCGAGTGCTATGAAACAGAAGTTCATCGTCACGCTGCTTTCGGTGTCAATGACGACGTTTTTGGTCGGCGGAGCCGTTGGATTTTGGGCGCTTGGCAAACTTCGTCCTGCCGCGATTCAATCCGCTGCATGAGAAAAAGGTGCCAGGACTCTTTTCTAGACAATCGCCCCGTGCCGGTGCCCTGGCGGTTTTGGCGAGAAATCGTTTGCTACGCGCATAGCCCTAAGCCTGCTCTGTTCGGTGACGAAGTGACGCAGCAGCGTCTGCAAGTGCGAAGTTGTCGGTCGACTTGCAGGCCAGTTGATGCTGGATGCCAACTAGGTCGCCGGATTGTTCGCTGGATCCGTTGTCCCGTGTTTCGATTGGAAGGGCGACTTCGTTGTCGTTTCGATTTCGCAGCTTCGACGCCAGCAGCAAGGTGGTTGTGGTCGTCAGAACCGAGAGAGCTTAGTGCAACTCGCAAACCGACCCATTCGGCAAGAAATCTGATGACCGGCGGGCCCGTTATCTTGTTTCTTTCGCCCAGCGCAGTGCGTATGACTTGGTCGAAACTGAAAACCTTACCGCCGGCTACATTGTCGCCGAACACTTGTTGAAACTTGGCTACGCGCATCTGTTGTTTTGGGAAACCCCCGTCCTCGGCACCCTGGGTGACCCGACAGATCGCGGGAGCATTGGAGACGATTCGGGTTTCAGAATGCCAATCACCACCGAACTTTGTCTTAGAGCAGGATGCCGATGATTCGAAAATCATGGAAGCGTTGCATCCGAAAAAACGGCGTCGCAGGTGTGATCCACGCGAATGATCGCGTGGCAGCCACCTTGTTGCAAGCCTTGGCCAAGACAGGGTGGCGCGTGCCGCGCCAATTGCGATTGGTCGGCTTCGACGACGTCAAATATGCCTCGTTTTTTTTCGACGCAGCCTCAAAGCAATCGCGACGGGCGGGATTCTTGGCGATAGATTCCCTTCACCGCACTTGAAGACGATTCGCCGTTTCTACAGGCTTGCCAAAATTTCCGCCTTCTTCGTTTCGAACTCGGATTGGCTAATCAGGTCCGCGTCCAGCATCTGCTTCAGTTGTCCCAGCCGGCTGGTTAGGTCATTGGCTGGAGTTGGATAGGGCGACGGAGGAGCTGCAAACGACGTATTCACGACGACACCGCCCGCCGCGTTCCGGTCTTCTTCCATTTTCCTGACCCGGCGAAACTCTCGCATTTCCTGCTCACGTTCTTGACCAACACGGTATACGCATCGGGCTTGTTTCTTCGGCAAGTGGTCAATGACTTCTGTATGTCCATTCGCACCACGGACGCTTAACGTTGCGCCCACGACGCCTTCCTTGATGTGAATATCCGCGATGTCCATCCAAGGGACATCGACCATATTCATGCGCCCCAAAGCCTTCGCCCGAAAAATGATGACTCGACGATTCGTCAGAACAATCGCATCTGGAGACAGTACACCGGGCAGATGCTGAACAGCCGCGTACTCAGGTGTCTCGTTGCTGGTGCATATCTCATCCACTCTGCCAAGCAGCTTTGCAACAACTTTGGGTTGTTGTCCATCGGAAATGAATCGCGAGATTCGCGAATCAACGACGGTTTGGAAGCTGACGTCGTGCGTCGATGCAATCTCGTCTCGGGCGTCGATTGAGGGCACACCAAATGCTGGTGGTTTCGTCTTTGGACGCAAAGCGGGTGTCGCTGACGGCGTCTCTTTAGGAATAGACGCATCCACTGTTGTCGCGGGCAGTAGTAGCTCACCTGCCGCCTGCAGCTTGATGGCTTTTCTGCAGCCGGGGCACTTCGCAGACGCACCAATTTTTGATGTCGGAAACTTGACAGCTTTATTGCAATGGCTGCACTTCATCCGCTGATAATCACTCACCTGATATCCATTGATCATCGAGAACTCTCCAGCGACTGGCCGAAAGGCTCAACGCTACCCCCCCATCCTCTCGGGAATGAGAAGGCAGGTCAACCTACTGTTAGCGTTCTGCTGGGAGGGTGAGTCCCGTGGGGGCAGGTCTAGGGTTGTCAAACGCGGCATCGGAAGCCTAACGGGAGCTACGTTTCGGAAGCGTGGTTGGCGAGACCGGGATCTTTGGCGCGTTGACCCCGTGGTGGTAGGAGCGAGTTTGGGCCGCAGTTCTCGTCATCCGACTTCGCGGCGGGATGGAGACGAAGTTCTTCTCCGGTCAGGGTGAGGGCAAGAAAATAGGGGCCGGGTGACCGGTCTGAATTATTGTTGTCCCCGCTCGGGAATCAATTTCGCATTGCTGTCTAAACATCCCTCCGCTCGCATTGATTCAATGTTACGCAAATCTCCCCCTGGTGAACCTGCACCGTCGACCAGTTCGCTACCGCCGAACAGTGCCATGGCGGCAGCGAGTGCTATGAAACAGAAGTTCATCGTCACGCTGCTTTCGGTGTCAATGACGACGTTTTTGGTCGGCGGAGCCGTTGGATTTTGGGCGTTTGGCAAACTTCGTCCTGCCGCGATTCAATCCGATGACGGCCCCGATGGCAAAGAGTCCGGTAGCAAAGGGAAACCACGGGGGCCGCAGGCTCAATTGGTGCGTGTCGGAGCGATCCAGAAAGAAAAAATCGTTCCTGTCAAAACGCTTGTCGGCGATTTGGTCGCCGTCCGTAGTGCCGCGATCGCGACCGAAGTCGCGGGAAAAGTCGTTGCATTGCCCGTCGACGAGGGCAGCCGGGTGATTGGCGGCGAGACGCTGCTGGCCCGGATCGATGACACTTGGCTGAAACTAGAAGAAGACAAAATCGTCACGCAGATCGCTGAGAAAAACGCAACGCTCTCGTTCGAAAAGTCTGACCTGGAACGCTTCGAACAACTGTTTCGAAACAACGCAATTTCGGCCAGCGAAGTGGAACAGAAGCGTTCATTGATCGAAGGGCTGGAAGCATCTTTGGCCAATCTGGCGGTCTTGCGAGACGAAGCGGCCACACGCAGCCAGCGGTTGGAAATCTTCGCACCCTTTGACGGTAGCGTCGTTGCCAAGAATGCAGAGGTGGGCGAATACCTGCCGATCGGCAGCCCGATCGTCCAGATCGTTTCGTCCGGCCGAATCGACGCTCGCATCATGGTGCCCGAAGCATCATTGATGCTGTTGGGCGAAGGCGACGAAATCGATTGTGTGGTCGACAGCCTGGGGATCGAGCTGAAGGGGAAAGTGTTCTCGATCAACTCGCAAGGCAGTGTCGGCAGCCGTACCTTTCCGGTGCGGGTCGCACTGGACGACCAAGACGGCATGCTGCGTCCGGGGATGGGCGTCAGTGCGTTCGTGCCGGTGATGCACGAATCGACCGAATTGATGGTGCCGCGGGATGCCGTGCTGACCGAACCGGACGAATCGACCATTTGGATCTTGCAGCCGCGGGATGCCGACGACGATTCGAGTCCCCTGGTCGCAGAACCCGTGCCGGTGCGAGTGCTGTCGCACACGCGAGACTCGTACGCGATCGCTTGTGTACGCGAGGTGGATGAATCGCGGGTTCACTCTGGCGTGCAGGTGGTCACCGAAGGGTTGGAACGGTTGGTCCCCGGTGCATTGGTTCGTGTCGATGCGGATCGTGCACCACTTGTTTCTGTGCCAGGAACTTATCGTACTGGTCAGCAGGTCGTGGATTAAGCCATGGATATCATCAGATTCGCGATTGCCAATCCAGTGAAGACCGCCGTTGGCGTGATCTTGGTGCTGTTGTTTGGCGTGATCGCACTGGCACGTATCCCGGTGCAATTGGTTCCCGACGTCGACCGTCCGGTGATCACGATCCGCACCAATTGGAGCGGCCGAAGCCCGGAAGAGATCGAAAAGTCGATCATCATTGAACAGGAGGAAAAGCTGAAGTCCGTCCAAGGCCTTTGGAAGATGACTTCGCTAGCCAGTTTGGGGACCGCGCAGATCACATTGGAGTTCAATGTCGGAGCGTCGCCCGAACGGATTCTGCAAGAGGTGTCCAATAAGATCGACGAGGTCCCGGAGTATCCCGAAGACGTGGACCGTCCGATCATCGATGTCGCGGATACCGCCGGTGACGACGCGATCGCGTACCTGTTGCTGCAGGCCGAGGATCCGGATTTCGAAGTCGCGACCTTCTATGACTATGCCGACCGATTTTTGACGCCCAGTCTGGAGCGAATCGAAGGCGTCGCTGAAATCGATATCAAGGGTGGCCGGACTCACCAAGTGCAAGTGCGTTTCGATCCGAAAGCGTTGGCGCGACGCGGGATCACGATTTCCGAGATGAACGCGGCGCTGCGTCTGGACAACGTCAATGCATCGGCAGGTGACTTTGCCAACAGCCGTCAAGACGTCCGGTATCGTGTGCTAGGGCAATACGATTCGCTGCAGCCGCTGCGTGAAACGATCATCAAGTATGACCAGCAAGGCAGTCCGGTTCGAGTTGCGGACGTCGCCGATGTGAAGTTGGCGTTGGAGAAAACGATTCACTTTGACCAGTGCAAGGGTCAAACGTCGATGACGATCTTCGTCAAACGCAAAACCGGCAGTAACGTGCTGGACATCATCGAGCAAGTCAAAGTCGTCGTAGACGAGATGAACGACGAAGGCGGCGTGCTGCGAAGCTTCAAGAACGATCGCTATGGTCTGCGACTGCGGATGGCTTTCGACGATTCGTATTACATCTATAGTGCCATCGGGTTGGTCAAAGAGAACCTGTGGATCGGCGGCGGGTTGGCCGTGTTGATTCTGTTGCTGTTCTTGCGCAGCCTGCGATCGACATTGATTGTCGCTGTTGCCATTCCGATTTCGGTCATCGGCACCTTTGTGGTGATGTGGTTTGCCGACCGGAACCTGAACGTGATCTCGCTGGCGGGACTCAGTTTTGCCGTCGGGATGGTGGTCGACAATGCGATCGTGGTGCTGGAAAACATCGATCGACACCTGAAACTAGGCGCCAGTCCGGCGACGGCCGCTTATGACGGCACGCGAGAGGTTTGGGGGGCGATCTTGGCATCGACGCTGACCACGATCGCTGTTTTTGCGCCCGTGTTGACGGTGCAAGACGAAGCTGGCCAATTGTTCTATGACTTGATTTTGGCAATCTGCGCAGCGGTCGCTTTGTCATTTGTCGTATCGATCACCGTCATTCCGACCGCGGCGTCGTTGTTTTTGCGATCATCGAAACCCAGCCAGGCTGGTCAGCCGAATTTGTCCCGCCAGCAAAGTGGTGACGATTCGGGGCATTCGCCGGTGCCGCAGCCCCTTTTCGGTGCCGGTCTGTTCGGGATCTTGAACGTTTTCGGATGGCTAAGCGACCGATGGGCATCGATCATCTACATGCTGACGTTTCGCAGCCTGTCCAGTGCTTGGCTGCGGATCATGTTGATCGCGGTCACGATGATTGCTTCGGTCGCAATCAGTTGGATGTTGATGCCGCCGGCCAGCTATCTGCCCAACGGAACCAAGAACTTTACGTTTTGCCGGATGTCGACACCCGCCGGCTATTCGGTCATGGAGAACTTCTATGTTGGACAGCGGATTGAGGAAGAACTGAAACCGTTTTGGAGTGCCAAGAGCTCCGAAGAGGCGTCGCAGTATGGTCCGGTCGTGGACCAGCGAACGGGCAAGGAATACCACAACATCCCGGCGCTCAAAGAGTTCTTCTTTGTGGTCGCACGTGGCAGCGTTTTCATGATTGGGATCAGTCAAGATCCTGACAACGTCGAACCGATCGCAGCGGTTTTCAACAAGTCGTTCAGCGTGATTCCGGCTAGCAAAGGGGTAACTTCGCAAGCGTCCATCTTTGGCCGTGGTGCGGGAAGTTCGAACGCTGTGGAATTGGAGATCAGCGGGAACGATCTGGTGCGGCTGAAAATGGCATGTTCCCATCTGGAACGGCAGCTGCAAGAAGCCTTTTCGAAGTTCTCGGTCCGATCGTCACCCGACAACTTCAACGAATCGGGCCCCGAAAGGCAGTTGCAGATTAAACAGGAGGTCGCCAAACGACTGGGGCTGAACGTCAGCGATCTTGCAATGTCCGCTCGATCGATGATCGATGGATCGTTCGTCGGCGACTTTGATTTCCAAGGTGACAATATCGACTTGGTCCTGATCCGTGACCCGTCGTCGGAAATTTCGCCGGAAGAAATTGAAGATCTGCCCATTGCGGTACGCGAATCCAATGGCGAAGTTTTGATGGTTCCGTTGGGCCAGATTGCGGACTTTGTGACCACCGAGGCATCGCAGCAGATTCGGCGAGTCGAACAGCAACGCGCGATCTCGTTGTCGGTGACTCCGCCGAGCGACGTGGCGCTGGAACAAGCTCAATCCACCATCCTGGATGTCGTGGCGCAAGCTCGATCCGAAGGGCACTTGGGGAACGATATCCATGTGTCGTTGTCTGGGAATGCTGACCGATTGTCCGAAGTACAGGCGTCACTGATGGGGCGATGGAGCGGTTGGAATTGGGAATCGATCGGCAGCGTTGCGCTTAGCCGGTTCTTCCTGGCCCTGGTGATCACGTATCTGTTGATGACCGCATTGTTCGAAAACTTTCTGTACCCGTTGGTGATCATGTTCACCGTCCCGCTGGCCACCGTGGGTGGATTCATCGGATTGTGGTTTGTGCGGCAAAGCGACCCAACGCAGCAGATGGACGTGTTGACGATGCTGGGATTCGTCATCTTGGTGGGGGTGGTGGTGAACAATGCGATTTTGATTGTCCACCAATCGCTGAACTACATGCGAGGCTACGCCAGCGGTGCCGAAGGCACGGTACCGCCGATGGGGCATCGGGATGCCATTCGAGAATCGGTGCGAAGTCGGATGCGGCCGATTTTTATGACCACCTGCACCAGCGTGTTCGGCATGCTTCCGTTGGTGATCTCTCCGGGCAGCGGCAGCGAACTGTATCGCGGTCTCGGTTCGATCGTCGTTGGCGGGCTCGTGTTTTCGACCGTGTTCACGCTGTTGGTCATTCCATTGCTGTTCAGCCTAGTGCTAGACGCAGCAGCCTGGTTTGGCAATTCAGAACCCGACACGACCAGCACCGCAGGGTAATGGGCAATCCGAAGTGAGCGGGGGAAGGCGTTGATTCGTTGGCGAGGCCTTCGAAACGCTGTTGGTTGGTTGGTGACGTGAAGATAGATAACGCTGAAAGTATGAGTTTCAGCTTCGAGTTTTAGCTTCCAAACGGTCTTGCCCTGCCGAACTCGAACTCGAACTCGAACTCGAACTCGAACTCGAACTCGAACTCGAACTCGAACTCGAACTCGAACTCGAACTTTCCGTTTTGCGATCCTTGCGAAACGGAAAACTCCCACGCGTTTCTTGTCCCTCGACACTCCCGGTCGCCAGGAAACTTCACTCTCCTCTTGAAATCGCAACCGCCGCACTGTATCTTCCTGCTATTGATTCTCAACAGCAGAACCAATTCGACGACGCAGCCAGCAACGCAGCCCTCTAGCGGGACGCTCTAGCCAGCCACGCTCGATCCCGCTCTGGAAATCCGTTTTCTAGGGCCGATCTATCCGCCGTGTGCCTCTCCTTTGCTGGAACCCTAGCCATGCTATGTCTGTCTGTTCGTCCCGTGTCCTCGTACCGATCGTCCGGCGCGACCTCACGCCGTGCATTTACGCTTGTCGAACTTCTGGTGGTGATCGCCATCATCGGTGTGCTTGTTGGGCTGTTGCTGCCCGCGGTTCAAGCGGCTCGCGAGGCCGCCCGTCGCATGTCTTGCAGCAACAATATGAAACAGATTGGGCTGGGACTGCATAACTATGCGTCGGCCTATCGGGGGCAGTTTCCGAACGCTGGATACCCCGGCATTGGTTACATCAACGACTATTCGCCGATGGCCAAGTTGCTGCCGTTCCTAGAGCAGCAGAACCTGGTCGAGCTCGTTGACTTCAGCATTCAGATGGGGCACCCCGGCAAGGATGACTTGCCGGTTGAATTGCATGAAGCAGCGGGCAAGGCAGTGCCGTCCTTCCTGTGTCCGAGTGACCCCGAACAGGCCACTCATATTCTGTCGATGCCATCCGGTGCAGAGGTGGCCATCGCGGGCACCAACTATGGAATGAACCATGGCAGCGGGATGGACAACGTGTTTCACCCCAGCCAAGCCGAGCCTGATGGGTTGTGTTGGTCGAACGCAAGAATTCGGTTCGCGTCGATTCTGGATGGGACCAGCAACACGTTGGTGTTCGCTGAAACGATTCGTGGTCCCGGCGGTTCCGCGGCTGACCTGCCCAATAATCTTGTGACGTCGCAGTTATATCGTTCGTCGCCTTCCAATGGGATCAGCGATTCGATTCTTGCCGCTGCCGACAACCACGACTTTGACACGGTCTTTGCCGATGCGTCGTCGTGGAATGGGCAAAGACATGCCTATTGGCTGCGTGGGTGTGTGCCGGACGGACCTTTGGTGAACGGTCGCATGGGGCCCAATTCGCGAGTCCCCGACTTTTCGTATCGGTCTTCCAAAATCAATTCAGCGCGAAGCAATCACACCGGCGGTGCGATGACGACGTTCGCCGATGGCAGTGTGCACTTCATCACCGACTCGGTGGATATCGAAGTTTGGCATGCCCTGTGGACTCGATCTGGTCGAGAAGTTGCCGGAGCCTATTGAGAATGGGGGCTGATTGATACGAAGCCTCTTCGCCGGTTTGTTAGGAATCGGTTTGTTAGGAATCAGATGCTTAGAAATCGGGGGCTGATGCGGTTGGCGTCTCAGTGGACTCTGATTCGGGCGAAGACGGTTCCCCGCAGCGATGCAGCCCGTCGACATCAGCCGCTTCGTTGCTCCCCGCCCCCCTCCCGGACTTGGATATTGTTCTTCCATCATTGAAACGAACCATGAAACATATTTTTCTTACCTTGCTGTTGGTCATCGGTGTTGGCACCGTGGGTGCCGGACAGCCCGATGCAGCGAAGCTTGAAGTTTCGCTGGAAATCCCGCGACTTAGCGTGTCCGAATACCACCGGCCCTACATCGCGGTTTGGATTCAGGACAAAGACCGCAACGTCGTTGCGAACCTTGCCGCGTGGTACCAACTGACCGGCAGCCGCGAAGGCGAGGGCACAAAATGGTTGCCCGATCTTCGTCAGTGGTGGCGCCGGTCGGGGCGAAGTTTGGAACTTCCTGTTGATGGTGTGTCGGGGGCGACGCGTCCGGTCGGGAAGCATGTTCTGAAGTTTGCCGACGACGACAAACGCCTGACTCAATTGAAACCGGGCAAATACGAACTGTACGTCGAAGCGGCTCGCGAGGTCGGTGGTCGTGAACTCGTGCATATCGAATTCACGTGGCCGACCGAGCAACCCTTCTTCGAGACCGCGACAGGCGACAGCGAGCTTGGCGAAGTATCACTGGCCATCAGAAAATAGTTTCGATCACACCAACAAACATTTCCAATTTTTCGGAGAAAACCGATGTTACGTTTCTTGCTTTCCACGCTGCTGATCGCCACGTTCGCAGCCCCTAGTTATGCCCACAAAGTTTGGCTGCGTCCGTCCCAGACGGTGCTTTCCGGTGCAGAGCCGTGGGTGACTGTTGATGCCGCGGTATCGAACGACCTGTTTTACTTCAACCATTTCCCGCTGAAACTTGATGGACTGACCATCACAGCGCCCGATGGCAATCCAGTCGAGGGCCAGAACCAATCGGTTGGCAAATATCGCAGCGTCTTTGACTTGCCCTTAACCCAGCAGGGCACCTATCGCATCGCGGTCGTCAATCACGGCGTGTTCGCAAGCTATGAACATGGCGGCAAACGTCAGCGGTTCCGCGGCAGTGCAGCGTCGCTAAGCGAATCGATTCCCCAAAACGCGACCAACGTTAGCGTGACGGAAAGCCTCGGACGCGTCGAAACGTTCGTGACCAACGGGGCTCCCACCAGCGAAGCGTTGAAGCCGACTGGCAAAGGCGTCGAACTGGTCTGCCTTAGCCACCCGAATGATCTGTACTCCGGCGAGGAAACAAAGTTTCGCTTCTTGGTCAACGGAGAACCCAAGAAGGGGTTGCCGATTGAACTGATCCGTGGCGAAACTCGCTACCGTAACGCTCAGGACGAACGAACCCTGACCACCGATGCCAACGGTGAATTCTCCGTCACCTGGAACGAACCGGGCATGTATTGGCTTGAAACCAGTACCCAAGATAGCGACACCGAAATTCCACAAGCCGAGACTCGTCGGCTCAGCTACACGGCGACATTGGAAGTTCTGCCCCAGTAGTTTTGGTTGGCAATCTGATGGCTGGCTGGACGCAACTTCCAGCCAGCCAGCAAACCAACGCAGGGCAGATTTGATTTGCTCTGCGCCCGCGGCGCAGTTCCGCCGCTGGTCTTCTTTCCCTGGGCATTTTCGATCCAGGCATTCGTCCGGCACAGGCATTTGCTGGGCGTGCAGGCAATCGCCGGCCAGACATCCGGGCCGCCGTGATGAGGATTTTGGCCGCCAATCGCACGGATGGTCGCGATTCGGCCGCTAGGATCGGTTTAGGCCGGTCGTTCGAAACCTGGGCAGATCCGGCGCTTTGTGCCCGAGCCGAGAAGCATACAATTCGCCGAGCAGGTGTTGGTGCGAGTTCCCGTTCGCTTCGTGTTCACGCGGCCCAAGGTTCAGCCCCATGTTTCGCCCTCTACGTCGAAGGGACGAGCCGATGGGAATGAATTGAATGGAACGCGTCGCCGCACCTTGATTGGACATTGGCCGTGCTTCCCGCATGTCATGGGTGGGTGTGCGAGTTGGGGAAGGGCCGATGACAAGGGTTTTTCGTTGCCGTCTTTTCGGTACGGCGGGGTGATCAACGTGGTTGGCGATTTGTAGGTGGCAGCGATGGACGAGTCTGTTCACCGCGTGTTTTCAATTCCCCGATGGGCGTTGGCCCGACGCTAGCATCCGAAGCCGCAATCCGCAGTGCGACATTTAGACAAATTCAAAAAGTTCGGTTCCAGGATGGGAACCATGGATGGAAAATTGAGATCTTTGAAGGACATTCGTTCCAACCGCAATGCGGTCCGCGCTCTGTTCATGACGAATGGGATTCTGTTTGCATCCTGGGCAACGCGACTGCCGCGGCTGGAAGAGCGTTTTGAGCTAAGCCATCACGAGCTCGGGATGGTTTTGGTGGTGATCGCGTTGGGTGCGGTGATGTCGATGCCGCCGGCCGGGTATCTGATCGCTCGACTGGGCAGTCGAATCGTTTGCCAGGTGAGCGTGTTGGCCTATCTGGCAAGCTTTATCGCGATTGCGTTTGCCCCGAATGTTGCGACCGCTTGTGTTTTGCTGTTTGCATTCGGCGCCGCACACGGAACGCTTGATATCGCGATGAACTCGCAGGCATCCGAGATCGAGACATTGATGGCGAAGCCGATGATGTCGTCGTTCCATGCGTTGTGGAGCGTGGGGAGCCTATTGGGCGCAGTGACGGGGGTGGCTGCGACGGCGGCCGGGATGTCGGTTCCCGTTCACTTCGGTTTGATTGCCTTATTGATTTCCGTTTGGATGGTGTATGCGTTGCCGCGATTGTTGATCGCCCCACCATCTCCGGTTTCCAGTGCTTCATCCCAAGCAAACGAATCAGCCTGCGAGTCAGGATCACCGGCCAAGCAGCCTTCACCATCGACGGAACCGCTGGTACAGCAATGGGACGCCGTTTCACCGCCGGCTACACGGTCCAATGTCAGAGTGCTGCTGCTGGGCGTGACAGCCTTCTGCGTCATGTTGGGCGAAGGAGCCATCGCGGATTGGAGTGCCATCTTTTTACGTAGCGGATTGAACACAACGGAAACCATGGCTGCGATGGGATACGCCACCTTTGCGATCACGATGACGATCGGTCGGTTTGCGGGGGACTGGTTGTCGTCACGTTACAGCGCAGGGACGATGGTTCGCGCCAGTTCGGTACTCGCACTGGTGGGGCTGCTGCTGTTGATCACTTCGTCCAGCACGCTACCCGCGATCATCGGTTTTGCCTGTGTCGGTTTGGGATTTTCAACGATCATCCCGACTGTGTTCAGCGAGGCGGGAAAGTTGCCCGGTTATCGGCCCGGCGTCGCGTTGGCGGCGGTCAGCACAATCGGCTACTTCGGGTTTTTGCTTGGCCCGCCATCGATTGGGTTTGCGGCACACGCGTTCAATTTGCACGTTGCGTTATCGCTGTTGGTGGTAACAACCGGCGTGTCGATCTTCACCGCGGGTGCGTTCATGACCAACGACTCGATGCCAAAATGTGAATCGGCCGGTCAGCCCTGTCGGAAGTCTCTGCAAAGCTGATGTAGTCCGGTCCGACGGGTTTGCGGCAGCGAGATGCGGCGATGCAGTTAGATCGACATGCGTTGTCGCCCGTTGTCTTCCAGTCGGATGGCGTGATTCCATGATCAGTCTTCGATAAACGATTGGTCCAACAGTGCGGCGTAGGTCGCATCGTTGGCGGCGGCTGGTAATCGTTTGGTTGGTTGCGGCGAAGCTTGATCGCGATGGACGTTGGGGGTTCGGCGATCGCCCGTGGTTTGGACGGGCATCATTCCATGGAAACGCTGCCAAACACTGGTCATTCGTGAAACGCTGGTCCCTGATTGATCGGTCGGTTGATCACGCTTGCAAAGTTTCATGGCCGGCTTCTTGAATCGGCGGAACGGGCATCCCAAAATCCAACATTGACCCACGGCAGCAATAGCCACGGGATCAACGTGTTCAAGAGGCAATGCGAGAACCGCGCGAGCCCGAGGCCATCTTGAATCGAGAAATTTGCCGAGCACTTCAATTGCACGACGAGTCAGTTTCGCGGCATGTCCATTTCACGACAAACCAAACGCACTGAGAAAGTCATCCTGTCCTCGACGTCCATTTTGGATTTCGAAATTCAGCCACCTTCGCTTCGCCGGTCGAACGGCAGGGGGGGGGGGCGGCGTCGGGGAGTCCCTTGTGATCGATTCGGGGGGGCATTCCGAGTGATGTCGACACCGGGCTATCTGCCGGTTTTGATTCCCAGGACGCGTTGGATGCTAGAATAGACGAAAAGTCAACAAGTTTCGCTACTCGAAGGAATCGTCGGTTGAGCGAAGTGACTCAGATCCTGAACCAGATTGACCAGGGCGATGCGTCTGCGGCAAGCGAGCTTTTGCCTTTGGTCTATGCCGAGCTGCACAAACTTGCGACGCATCGCATGAAACGCGAGACGTCGGATCAAACACTGCAGCCGACTGCGTTGGTCCACGAAGCCTATCTGCGGTTGGTGGGCAACCAGAGTGACGAAGTGATCCGCTGGGACAGCCGTGGTCACTTTTTCGCTGCGGCAGCCGAGGCGATGCGTCGTATCTTGGTCGAAAGCGCTCGCCGACGGCATAGCTTGAAACGTGGTGGCCAATTCGCCAAATATGAGATCACCGACGACGATGCGATCATCAGCAGCGGCGATGCCGAGGATCTGTTGGACCTGGACGCGGCGCTGACCAAGCTGTCCGACGAAGAACCCGACCTGGCAAAGCTGGTCGAGCTCCGGTACTTCGCAGGGCTTAGCGTGGGCGAAACGGCCGATGCGTTAGGCGTATCCTCCCGCACGGTGAAACGGAACTGGTCGTTCGCCAGAGCGTGGTTGGGACGCCAAATGCACAAGGACGAGGAATCGGAATAGTCATGGCGATCGGACAGGAACGAGACATCTTTGCCGATGCGGTTGAAATCGAATCGCTTCAACAACGCTCGGAATTTGTGGCAAGTGCGTGTGGTGGTGACGAACGGCTGCACGCGGTGGTGGTGGATCTGCTGCGCGAACACGACCGTACCGACAGCCCCGTGGACCGCCCGGTGTTGCCCGGTCTGGTGCCGACGATCATTGGCATCGAAACTGGCGAAACCGATGCGCGTCACAAAATCGGTACCGTGGTCGGACCGTACAAGTTGATGGAGAAGATCGGCGAAGGTGGGTTTGGGTTGGTCTTCGTCGCCGACCAGCAGAAACCCGTCCGCCGTCGTGTGGCCCTGAAAATTATCAAGCCGGGGATGGAAACCCGCGAAGTGATCGCTCGATTCGAGGCCGAGCGTCAAGCGATCGCCATGATGGATCACGAGAACATTGCACGAGTCTTTGATGCGGGTGTGACCGATGCCGGCCAGCCCTATTTTGTGATGGAACTGGTCCGGGGAGTTCCGTTGAACGAATTCTGCGACAACCATCGCCTTGATACACAAGCCAGATTGGCGCTGTTTGTTTCGATCTGCAACGCGGTCCAGCACGCGCATCAAAAGGGCATCATTCACCGCGACCTAAAACCGTCCAACGTTTTGGTGACGCTGCAGGACGGCCGGCCGATCGCCAAAGTCATCGACTTTGGAATCGTGAAAGCGATCGGTGGGCAAAGCTTGACTGACAAAACCATCTACACACGGCTGGCATCCATGATCGGAACGCCGGCTTACATGAGTCCCGAACAGGCGGAGATGAGCAACGTTGACGTCGACACTCGCAGCGACATCTATTCGCTTGGCGTGATGCTGTACGAATTATTGGCGGGGTCGACACCGTTCACTCGCGAGCGATTGAATAGCGTCGGGTTCGATGAACTTCGTCAGATCATTCGCGAAGAGGAACCGCCGCGACCGAGTGCGAGGTTTAGCACGTTGGGAAGCAAATTGGCGACGACGGTGTCCGCGAAACGGCGACTGGAACCGGCCAAGCTCACTTCGCTGATGAAAGGCGATTTAGATTGGATTGCGATGAAGGCGTTGGACAAGGATCGCGCGCGGCGATACCCCAGTGCGGTCGCTATGGCAGAAGACGTCCAGCGGTTCTTGATGCGCGAGCCTGTGGAAGCACGCCCACCGTCGGCGGCCTACCGATTCTCGCGATTCGCTCGGCGGAACAAAGTTGCGTTGTTCACCTTTGGTTCCGTGGCTGCGGCATTGTTGATCGGCAGTGTCGTTAGTCTTTGGCAAGCAAGAGTGGCGATTGATGCCCTGCAGCAGGCTCGGACGGCCGAGGCTGAAGCGACCCAATCACGCGATGAATTGGAACTGTTTACCGACCGGCTAAAACGCGCAAACCAGTTGCTGACCTCTGGCCGAGCCTATGCCGAAAGTGGCGATTGGGCGAATGCGCATGATGACTATTTGACGGCGACGCGGACTCAGCCCAGGTACTTTCACGTCTGGATGGAACGTGGCTCGTTGTACGGCAGACTAGGTCTTTGGGACCGGGCGGTTGCCGACTACACCAAAGCATTGGAACTAGGCGCCCCGGTCAACGGTGCGGAATTCATTGGCGTTCCGCAATTGTTCCTGTACACCGGGAATGCGGCCGAGCAACAGCGGCTTTCCGATGATTTGTTCAATTCCGGTGACGGCGGGTCTTGGGGGACGACGCTGCGTGGTCAGTTGATTGGAAAGACTTCCAAACAGGACGCGGCACTGCTGGCTCGCCGCGCTGAAAAGTTGGTTGGCAGCGAATCGGTGCCGCCACTGGAACGAACGCGTTTCCGTTCGCGGATGCCCTTTGGGGCGAAGTTGTACATCGCGGGTTGGGCACATCTAAAAGCAGGTCAGTTTCAACAAGCGGTCAACCGTTTGGAACAAGGGTACGAAGAAGATCTGAATTGGGGTGGGCATGGGATCGAGTTTCCCTTGCTGGCCATGGCCTACCATCAGATGGGCGAGTCCGAAAAGGCGATCGCTGCGCTTGATCAATCGAAAGATCAGCTTGACCGATGGATCGAGGAATCCTTGGCGAAGTTGCAGGGAACACCGCCCATGCCTTGGTTCGATTGGGTCGAATTCTTAATCAATCACAACGAAGCATCCCTGATGGTCAGCGGACAGATTCCTGACCCGGATCCACGCTTTGCTGAACTGAAACGCTTGGCGACCGAAGCCATCCAATAGGGATCCGCAGACGGCGTTGACGGCCAAGTGCGTCGTGGAAACTTTTTTTGCGATCGAGTCGCAGATGGCCAAACCGGTGTCTCTGGTTTCTTTATACTGGGATTCCCCCCCAAAAAATCCCGCCCCCTGCCGATTCATCGCAACGTTCGGTCATCGAACCAAGACGCTACCGCAATCGAGTTCGCCAGAATTCCCGATGGACCCGCTGCTTCCGTCGGGATATTTGCGAATCCACCGCCGTCTGACCAGCGCGCTCGGATGCTTGAACGTTCAGTGCATGGACGCTTGGTTGAGATCCAGCCAAGGCTGCATCGTTTGTCGTGCTTTCAACCACCTGTTGTTCTTTGGATATCTGATGTTACGTCGATTTGTCCCGCGACTATTCCTGGCTTCGGCGTGCCTCGCGATGCCCACGGTCGCTGCGGAAGAAGCCGATCATGTGTTGGAACCGCACAGCGTTGCGGCGCTGACAAGAGAAGATTCGTTTTCAAAGATCGAGGTTGCCGATCCGTTTCAGATCGAAATGGTCGCCGCGGAGCCTCTGGTGATGGATCCGGTCGATTTCGATTGGGGGCCAGATGGTCGGTTGTGGGTCGTTGAAATGGCGGACTATCCGATCGGTATCAACGGGGATGGCAAGCCCGGTGGACGAGTGCGTGTGTTGGAGGATCGCGACGGGGATGGAAAGTACGACCATTCGACTCTGTTTGCTGACAACTTAAGCACGCCCAGCGGTGTGCTGGTTTGGCGAAACGGAATTTTGGTGACCGCTTGCCCAGATGTTCTGTACTTGGAGGACACGACGGGCGATGGCGTCGCCGATCATGTCGAAAAGTTGTATTCAGGATTCACCGAAGGCAACCAACAGCATCGTGTCAATGGACTTCGATGGGGCTTGGACAACTGGGTCTATCTTGCCAACGGAGATAGTGGCGGGACCGTTGTATCGAACCGAACCGGAAAGTCGGTCAACATCAGCGGTCGGGATTTGCGAATCCGACCCGATACGGGAGAGATTGAAACGCAATCAGGGCAAACCCAGTTCGGTCGCAATTGCGATAGCTGGGGCAATTGGTTTGGTTGCAATAACCCCAATCCGGTCTTCCACTATGTGTTGGACGAGGGCTATCTGTCGCGTAATCCGCACGTCGTTCCGCCGTCGGTGCGACGAGACATTCGGGTCGGAGACACAAAGGTCTTTCCGATCGGCCCGATCATCAGCCACTGCGATCCGATTCACCGACCGATTGGTGCAACACCGATCTTTACATCGGCGTGCGGAACGATCGTCTATCGCGACACGCTCTTTGGTGCTGACTACCATGGTGCCACGTTCACCAGCGAACCGGTCTACAACATCGTGCATGCACGTAAACTGGTGCCCCATGGGGTGACCTTCGAAAGCATCAAGATGCACGCAGACGGTCAGGAGTTTCTTCGTTCGGCGGATCCTTTCTCCCGACCTGCTGGCCTGCATGTGGGGCCCGATGGTGCACTGTATGTTGCCGATATGGTTCGCGAAGTGATCGAACATCCGCAGTGGATTGCGGACGATTTGGAGGCCCAGTTGGACCTGCGATCGGGATCTGATTTAGGTCGGATCTACCGAGTTGCTCCTCGGCAGAGTCCGCGGCGACCGTTCACACGATTCGATCAAATGGGCGCAGCCGAATTGGTGCAACTTTTGGATTCGCCCAGTGGATGGCAGCGGGATTTGGTTCAGCGAATGTTGCTATGGCGATGGCAAGACATCGCTGCCGATGCCCGAGCTAAGGTAGAGCGAGCTAAGGTAGAGCGAGCTAAGGTGGAGCGGGGACTACGACGCTTGATGTCGGACAGCCCAAACCCGCTGGCACGGTTGCATGCTTTGGCGACCCTGGCCGGGTTGCAGGTCGTTTCGGCGGCGGATCTGCAACGGTCGCTAGCGGATTCGCATCCAGGAATACGACGGCACGCGATCCGAATCCTTGGTGATCAGATCGCTGCCGACAAAAGCACGTTGGGCGACCAAGAATGGTCTGGCAACGGTGGCGGGGCCGATTGGCAGGCCGCGATCGAAGCATTGGTCGCTGACGATGATCCGATGGTTCAATTGCAGTTGGCATACACCTTGGGATCGTTCGATGATCGATGGGCGGCCGACTGCCTTGCATCCGTTGCAGCGAAGGCGGGTGACGACGTCTATCTACGAGCGGCCGTTCTCAGCAGCATTCATTCCGGCAACGTTCGTCCGGTGCTGTCCGCGTTGCTGGACGCAGGCCGACCTGATCCCCAATGGTTGGGGACACTGGCTGGGATCGCCATCAAGCTAAACGTGCCGAGTGCCGCCGCGGTCATGCTAAGCAAACTGGAATCCGATATCGATTCGCCGGATCCGGTCGCCGCATGGCAGGTTTTGACGGCTTGGTACGCATCGCTGGGGAGTTCGGCCGGCGATTTGGATCGTCAGCTTGATCCTGCATCGATCGTGTTGCTGGACCGTTTTCACCAATCGGTGCATGACGCCGTACTGTCGGGATCGACGTCGACTGCTGATCGATTGCTTGGCATGCGACTGTTGGGGAGACGTGAGTCGCAAAGAACCGGCGATGTCCAACTGTTGGCAAGTTTTCTATCGCCGCAAACACCGGTCCAGCTTCAACAAGCCGCTGTATCGACGGTGGCCGCATTGAACGTGAACGGTGTGCCCGGAATACTGACGGCCGGATGGAGTTCCCATGGGCCGGCGCTGCGACAGCAGGTTCTTTCCGAATTGACCAGTCGGCCTGCATGGACTTTGGAACTGCTAGAGATGATCGGACAGGGAACGATCTCTGCGAATTCGCTGAGCGGATCGTTACGTCGTCAACTATCCGAACACGGTGATGCCAAAATTCGCGACCGCGCGATTGGAATCTTGGGAACGATCGATGCGGATCGTGACAAGGTCGTCCAAGCCTACCAGCCATCCATCGACGAACTTGTCGGCGGTAGTGCGGATGTGGATCGCGGCCGCCTGGTGTTCACTGCGAAATGCTCTGCCTGTCACCGTTTGGAAGGGCTGGGCACTGCGATTGGACCCGATCTGACAGCTTTGACCAATCGTTCTCCCGAAGCTTTGCTAACGGCGATCATTGATCCCAGTCGGGCCGTCGAGGCCAAGTACCAGCAGTACCAAGTCTTGCTGGACGACGGGCGAGCGTACGCGGGTGTTTTGACCGAAGAAACCGCGACCAGTTTGAAATTGATCACCGCCGACGGCAAGAGTCATTCGTTGCTGCGAAACGAGATTGAACGGTTGCAGGGGAACGCCGTTTCCATGATGCCCGTTGGATTAGAGAAAGAAATTGACAGCCAACAGATGGCTGATTTGTTGTTGTACGTTCAACACCAATCATCCGCGAAGTGACCGAACCCGTTTGACAGTTCTGCAATGCAAACTCCAACCATAGTGAACCACAGCATGTTATTTTTTCGTCGGGCGTCGTTGTATCAACCGTTGTCGATTTTGGCCGCAGTGGTGGTGTGCAGCACGATTGGATTGGTTTCCAGCGGGTCGGTGATGGCCGATCAGAAGTTGCCCGATGGATTGTTCGTGGAAGGCTATACCGACCAGTTGAGCTACGTGGCGGGCGACGAGGTCGTCTTTCACCTTTCGGGCACCGGCGCGGTTTCAATGCAAATTGATCGTTTGGGCGCAGATCGTAAACAGGTTTACCAAAAAGACGGCATCGCGGTTTCGCCCCAGGCGATTCCCGATCGCGCATCGTCGCACGGATGTCAGTGGCCCGAAGCGTTTCGGATGACGGTCCCCGAGGATTGGAAGTCGGGCTACTACGAAGTTGTCTTGACGACGCGCGATCAAGGTGGCCGTTACGTCGGACGCAATCAACGAACCGCGGTGGGTTCGCTGTTCTTTGTCGTACGATCCAAGACACCGGGTACGACGTCTCCGATTCTGATTCAATTGGCGACCAACACTTACAACGCCTACACCAACTGGGGCGGGCACAGTCTGTATGGTTACCATGACCGCGACGGCGTCCAAGGACATCGCGTTTCCTTTGATCGCCCCATTCAATCCCAATTTCGAAACTGGGAACTGCCGTTTATTCAATGGGCGGAGAAGTCTGGCTACGAATTGGACTATGCGGTGAACAGCGATTTGGAATCACGCCCCGATCTGTTGTCCAAGTATCGATTGGTATTGAGCGTGGGACACGACGAATATTGGTCCGCACCGATGCGAGATCACTTGGAAAGTTATATCGCCGATGGTGGCAACGTTGCGTTTTTCAGTGGCAACACCTGTTGTTGGCAAGTTCGAAGCGAGGACGATGGCCGTGCCCTGACCAGTCATAAACAGTTCTACAACATGGACCCCGAATTTCGTACGACCGACCATCGTCGATTGAGCACGGCATGGGGACATCATCTGGTCGGACGTCCCGAAAACCAGTTGACGGGTGTTGGGTTCATGTGGGGCGGCTACCACCTTAGCCATGGCCAGTTCATGGACGGTTCAGGAGCCTACGAAGTGCATCGACCGGAACACTGGGTGTTCGAAAAGACCGATCGAAAGCAGGGTGACCAGATCGGTGGTGCAGAGACGGTCGTGGGGTACGAATGCGATGGCTGCGAAATGGAATGGCGGGATGGCTTGCCGTTTGCCACCGGACGTGATGGCACGCCGGCATCGTTCACGATTTTGGGAACCTGTTCGGCACGTTGGCATCCCGGAGATTCCCTGTGGTACGACCAGTTTCCATCGGACCGAATCGGGGCTGCCGTGATGGGCATGTACACACAGGGCGGAACCGTCTTTACCGCTGGATCCACCGACTGGGCGCATGGGCTGCGCGGCAAGACACCTGTGATTGAGCAAATCACTCGAAACCTGCTGGACCGTTTGTCCCAGGAACCGAAGTGAGAAAACTTGCCCTGCCATCGACGGCACTAGACCGGATGGTTGAATTCGTTGTTTACCTCACAGGCTGGAAGCCTATGCTGCGGATTCAACGCGTCAGTGATGGATGTGGCGTTCCTGAGGCGTGGTTCCCAGGGAGCAAACCGCTGCTAGATGTGCAGCATTTCTGGCTGCTTCCGCATCCGCACCGGACGTTCTGGTAACGAATCAAACTGCGGACGATCCATGCGTTGGTGGTTTCGAGTGGTCGGCGGCAGTGACGGTGGCATCATGGGTTGGAAATCGTTGTAGGTTCCCATCGATTGACGCGGCATCGCCGATTGCGGGAACCGTGGTGTCTGTTGTCGCGGGGGGGAATTTGCCCAACCTTGACTGAAACGTTGACGCCCGTGTGATTGTGAATCGTGCGATCGAGAATGATGTGATTGTGCCCCGTGTGATCGCGATGGATAAGCTCCCGACAGTGACGGCGGCATGGTTGGGTCCGTCGTTCGGACCGCTGGCATCCGTGTCGCAAAGTTGTCCGATGGATAGGGACGATAGGATTGGCCCGGGTATCCGTTTGGCTGATACCCACGTGCCCGGAAATCTTGTTGGTACGCATTGGGGGTGAATGTTCCGTCTGCGCCTTCCTGGAACGATCCACCGCTTCCGCCATTGCATCCGGGGCCGCAAGTGTGTCCCTGAGCCTGGGCGGTGGCAGCGACCAAGCCAAGGCAACCTACGAAGGCCATTCGATACAACATGTGCTCAACTCCGGTTCTGGGATACGCATTGAAACATCCATGACAAATTCCAGCGGTGAAGTTTAGCGACGTGGCGCCGCGGGCATCGTGAAACACCTCGACGAACTTCTTGCAACGGAATCCGTTCGGACGAATGGGATTCTTCGCAAGTCGCAGCGCAGAGTCAAACTGGATCATCCCAGTCTTGACGTCTTCGGCCCCGATATCGCCTAAGCGGTGGCAACCACGATCGAAACAGGCATGGTGAACAAGTCGATTCGTTCCTGCTTGGCGATGACCAACCCGGCTTGTTCGACCATCGATTCCAGCGGGATCGGTTGACAATCGACAATATGCGGAAAGTGGGTGTGCATCCAGATGTAGGTGCGTTCCAGAGTGCTTTTCGAGTCGCCCTCGGCGACGGTGGCCATGCTGACGATGCCGATCCGTCCACCGGGCTTTAGAACTCGTTTGCACTCGGCCAAGACAGCGGGGATGTTTTCCAACGCAAAAAGTTCCAATGTGAAGCTCATCGACACTACGTCAAAGGTATCGTCGTCCAGCGGCAACGGAGGCGTTTCGGCGACGATCAGTTTCACGCGATCCGCACAGTTTGATTCTTGCAAACGTTTCAGGGACACGTCGCGCATGCCCGATGAAATGTCGATCCCGGTTACCTGGCCGGTGGTGCCGACGCTATCAGCCAAACTGACCAGGGAATGGCCAGTGCCAAATCCGATTTCCAGGACCGATTCGCCTTCGGATACATCCAGAAGTTCTAGCCCACGTTGGCGTGCAACGTGTTCGCCACCGTCAGCGATCAAATCATAAGCGTGACTAATCCGGTCATAGAAATCGCGGGCCGGGTTGATGGTCATGGTGTCGCTGCTTTCATCATTGGCGGATCAATCGTAGAACGAGTCCTGGTGGATTCGTTTCAGAGCGACGAGTTTACCGACCCCGTGCGTCGGCCACAATGAAACCGCTAGGAAGTCATCGTGGCACGGAATCAGTTCGTGTCGTGGTCGAAGGGCTTCGGGTGCGATGCCATCGGTCGATCGAACCACTTTCACTGTGTCGGCGGGAACGCTGCGGGAGCACTGATTTTTCCGTATCCGCGAAATTGATGGCAAGATGTGTTTTCACGAACGACCATCGAGGAATTCGCGTGGTGGACGGGACAGCAGAATCCGAACGGCAGTAATTGCTGAACGTGTTGGGGGGGCCGAAGGCGGGATGTTGGTAAGCGAATCACCGTAACCGTTGGCAATGTTTCGAGGCATGGTTAGGATGGCTCGAACACTTTGCAAGTCCGTCGTCCATGACGTTGTTATCGCTTGGGCGTATTGGCAAATGGTTTTTAGCAGAAGCCGTGGTTCACGATCCGTCTGGTTTCCCAGGCGGTCGCTAGCCGTCGGCTTACTTTGATCCGAACTGGATTTGCATTGTTTGAACGTGCTGATGGCGCCGCGAAACACACCTCTGGGTTCCTCGTGTGTTTCGGAAGATAGAACCCGCCTTTCCCAATTGTTTGATTCATGATGTTTTCGGTAAGGTTGCGTGGGTTACGCTGGATTTTGGTTCTGGCGATCGGGTCGATCGGGTGGACGGTCGCTGCCGAGGCGGCAGCAGCCGAGGACGCGATCGACTTCAACAGTCAAGTGCGGCCGATCATTTCGGATCGCTGTTTTCATTGTCACGGACCGGATGCGCAGAACCAAGACTCGCAGTTCCGAATGGACAGCAAGGAAAACCTCTTTGCCGATCTGGGTGGCTATGCGGCGGTGATTCCTGGCGATGTCGATGGCAGTGAACTGGTCGCGCGGATTCGCAGCACTGACGAACATGAGCAGATGCCACCACCGGATAGCAAGCGATCGTTGTCGGAAGACGAGATCGACATTCTGGAAGCTTGGGTTCGCCAGGGAGCTGTTTACCAAGGGCATTGGGCCTTCGAAAGCGTCCGTCGCCCCGCTGTCCCCACCGATGTTCTTGCCGACGCCCCGTGGAGTGATGAACTTCGCAATCGGTGGTCGTTGAATCCAATCGATGCATTTGTTGCTCGTCGCTTGATTGCCGAGGGAATCACACCGTCGCCGTCGGCAGATCCATTGACGCGTTTGCGTCGGGCATCGTTGACGCTGACCGGGATGTTGCCGTCGCAAGAGCTGCAGGACCGGTTCACCGACCGGTTGAAGGAAGGAAGCGAATTGGAATCGCCCACCGATGCATCAGCAAGCGATGACGTAGCCAAGGATGTTGCCGGGAACCGATTCCGTGCACCGGTCGATGCGGCCTACGATGCGGCGATCGTCGAGATTCTTGGTTCGATGGGGTACGCCGAACGACAAACGTTGCGTTGGCTAGATGCAGCACGCTATGCCGACACCGATGGATACCAGGTGGACCAGGAACGGACCAATTGGCCTTGGCGCGATTGGGTCATTCAAGCCTTCCACAACAACATGCCCTTTGACCAATTCACGATCCAGCAGCTAGCCGGGGACATGCTTCCCGACGCGACACCGTCGCAGCGTCTGGCCACGGCGTTCAATCGGAACCACCGTCAAAACAACGAAGCCGGCGCCTTGGCCGCAGAGTTTGCCGTTGAAAATACGATCGACCGCGTCGAAACAACCGCGACGGTATGGTTAGGCCTGACGCTTGGTTGTGCACGCTGTCACGATCACAAATACGACCCGCTTAGTCAGCGAGAGTTCTATCAGTTCTATGGTTTCTTTAACAACATTGGCGAGCGAGGGGTGGGGAAGGGAGTCGACGCGAATCCGACGATCAAGTCCGTTTCGCCGCTGGCCGACGTCGAAAAGAAATGGTTGACGGCGGTCGAGGATGCCGAGCGTGAACATTCGCAAGTCACACGAGCGTTCGAGGTTCGGTTGAAGGAATGGACCGAGACGAAGCATCGGGAACTTTCCGAGGATTCACATCGCTGGCGATCCGTAAAGGTTCGCGAAGCAAA
Organism: Rubripirellula lacrimiformis; assembly: GCF_007741535.1. NCBI lineage: Bacteria > Pseudomonadati > Planctomycetota > Planctomycetia > Pirellulales > Pirellulaceae > Rubripirellula > Rubripirellula lacrimiformis. The sequence goes on along the minus strand of NZ_CP036525.1, from coordinate 5,415,358 downwards.
GTTGATCGACGCCGGCCGGTTGCAGGTCAGCAAAGATGGCACGATCGAGTATGCGGTCGACGAAGCGCGTGACGTTACTTACGAAATCGCTTTGGATGGCGACCTCGGGAAATTTGACGCCGTCAAACTTCAAGCGTTGCCCGATGACCGATTCGCATTGCCGCGCCAGCTTGGCCCCAGCGTCAACGGAAACTTTGTCTTGACCGATCTGTCGATCTTGGTCGGCGACGATGCAATCGCTCTGGATGGCATCCATGCTTCGTTCCAGCAGAATGGCTATCCGGCTGCCAATGCGATCGATGACGACGCCAAGTCGGGATGGGCTGTTTTTGGTCCCGATGTGAAAGCCGAACCCGTGGATGCGGTTGTTTCGCTTGCAGACGATATCCAGGTGCCCGCTGATACGACCGTTACGGTTCGGCTTCGCTTTGCCAGCGCGTCGGCCAATCACGTGATCGGCAAGCTGCGGATCTATGTGGGGGATCGCGATTCGTCGGACCGACCGTCCGACGATGGCATCGATCCCGAAGTGCAGGCCATCCTGGTTCAACCATCCAAACAGCGTTCAAAGAAACAAAAAGTCAAACTTCGTGATTACTTTCTGTCGAAGGACGCCGCCATGTTGGCGGCCAACAAGAAGCTTCGGTCGGCATTGGACGATCTGACATCTCGTGCCGGTCCACAGGTCACCGTGATGGTCATGCAGGAACGCGAAGGTGAACCCAACCCCGCATATTTGTTGCAGCGAGGACAGTACGACCAACCGGCCAAGGACGACCCGTTGCCACGTGGTGTACCGGCCGCCCTGCTGGCGTCCGTTGATGCCGCGCAGCCGAGCGATCGAATGCAATTAGCCAAGTGGTTGGTCTCGCCACAGAATCCGTTGACAGCTCGCGTCGCGGTGAATCGAATTTGGCGGGACCATTTCGGTATTGGGCTAGTCAAAACGGCGGACGACTTTGGGCTGCAAGGCGAGGTACCCAGCCACCCCGAGTTGTTGGATTGGTTGGCTGCCGAGTTCGTCGCATCCGGTTGGGATGTCCAGGCGATGCACCGGTTGATCGTCACCAGCGCTGCCTTTGGGCAATCATCCAAACAGACTGCCGCAGCGCAGCAGTTGGATCCTGACAACCGATGGATCGGGCGTGGCCCGCGATACCGTGCCGACGGGTTTATGATTCGGGACATCGCGTTGCAGGCCGCCGAGCTGACCAATTCCACCGTCGGGGGGCCGTCGGTAAAACCGTACCAGCCGGACGGAATGTGGCAGAGCGTTGCCGGTAGCGCTGGAATACGTTACCAGCCCAGCAAAGGAGACGACCTGTACCGAAAAAGCATGTATTCGTACTGGAAGCGAGCGGTCAATCCACCTCGGCAAACGATCTTTGACGCCAGCGGTCGCGAAGTGTGCAGCGTCCAAGTCCGTCGAACCAACACGCCGCTGCAAGCGTTGGTGTTGATGAACGATCCAACTTTCGTCGAATCGGCTCGCCGATTGGCCCAGCGAGCGATGTTGTCGGATGCGCAGGAGGATGGCGATCGACTGCGGCGGATCTATCGTTGGGCGATCGCAATGGAAGTGAGTGAACGAGAGTTGGCCGTGCTGGCCGACAGTTTGGCATACTTCCGCAAGCATTTTGGTGAAGACCCCGAGGCGGCGAAGCGGTTGTTGGCGATCGGACAATCAGAGCGTGACGAATCACTGGATGTCTTGGACTTGGCTGCCATGACCATGGTGGCTCACCTGATCATGAACACCGACGAATTTGTGACCGTCCAATGATCTTCTCATCCATGTGATCTCTTTGGATCCCGACTGGCTGCCAGTCCCCGTTGGATTGCTTGGCCTGACACCGAATGTGGCCCGTTTTTCGCGGACCGACTTTCTAGCGAACTTTCTTTGCCTGGACGACTGACATGAAACCTCTCGATATCACCACCGAAAGCCAGATGATGCTGACGCGTCGGCATTTCTTTGGACGCAGTGCATCAGGGATCGGAATGGCGGCTTTGGCATCCATGATGGGGAGTCCCGACGTTGCGCAGGGGGCGACCAACGACGCGGGAATCCCGCAACCCAATGGATGGATGAAGGAATATCACACGCCGCCCAAAGCGAAGCGAGTGATCTACCTGTTCCAAAGTGGTGCACCATCCCAACAGGAACTGTTCGACCACAAGCCGGCGCTCGAGCAGAACGAGGGAAAAGAGCTGCGGGATTTTGTCGACATGAATCAACGCGTGACGGGAATGACGGCAGGGCAGTCTTCCTTTCCGCTTGCGGGATCCCGATACAAGTTTGCACGGCATGGCGAATCGGGATTGGAATTGGGCAGCGAACTGTTGCCCCAGATTTCGACTTTGGCAGACGACATGTGCTTGATCCGGTCGATGCATACCGAAGCGATCAACCATGATCCGGCCATGACATTCTTCCAAAGCGGAAACCAGTTGCCGGGCCGTCCCAGCGTCGGTTCGTGGTTGCACTATGGCCTGGGCAGCATGAACGACAACCTGCCGACTTTCATTTCGATGGTGTCGCGAGGGACCGGACGCCCCAATTGCCAACCGCTGTACGACCGGCTTTGGGGAAGTGGATTTTTGCCGTCGACCTACGCGGGCGTCAAATTGATGAGCGTCGGTGATCCTGTTTTGTATTTGAATAATCCCGACGGCTTGGACGCAGCGGCTAGACGGCGGATGCTGGACGACTTGGCGAAACTGAACCAAGAAAAGTTGGACCAGTTTGGCGATCCCGAAATCCATACGCGAATCCAACAGTACGAACTTGCGTACCGCATGCAAACGTCGGTACCAGAGCTGATCGATTTTTCGGACGAACCCCAACACGTGTTGGACGCCTATGGTCCGGATGTGACTACGCGTGGAACGTATGCGTACAACTGTCTGCTAGCACGCCGGTTGGCTGAACGAGATGTGCGGTTCATCCAATTGTTTCACATGGGATGGGACCAGCATTTCACGCTTCCCAAACAGTTGCCCGGTCAATGTCGCGACGTGGACCAGGCTACCACTGCACTGGTCAACGATCTGAAACAACGCGGGTTGATGGAGGATACGTTGGTGGTATGGGGGGGCGAGTTTGGCAGGACGTCGTACTGCCAAGGGACGCTGAACGCGGAAACCTACGGTCGCGATCACCACCCCCGATGCTTCTCGCTTTGGATGGCTGGTGCGGGAATCAAGCCCGGCATGTCGTACGGAGCCACCGACGAGGTCTGTTACAACATCACCGAATCGCCCGTTCACGTGCACGATTTGCACGCCACCATGTTGCACCTGTTAGGGATCGATCACGAGCGGTTGACGTACCGTTTCCAAGGACGCTATTTCCGGCTGACGGACGTGCACGGCCGCGTGGTCAAAGATATCTTGGCCTAGCCTGCGGCAAGGCCGTCGTGGCGGATGTCGGAATCGGAAATCAGGCCGCGGTTTTCACCGATCCCGTTTCGCCGATCCCGGATGGGGACGGTGATCATTCGGCTGCCGACTTGCCGTTGTATTGCCCCATCTTGTCGGCGGCTGGTAGGTGTTCCTGCAAGCGGAACACCGGTCGATCATGTCGATTGACGAAGGCAGCGATATCAAGGGCTTGCTGATTCGATAGATAGGGATCGTCCAGCGGCATCGCGACCTTCAACCAGGCGGCTAGTTTGGGGACCCGGCTAAGTCCCGCGCCGTCATTGTAGGAACGTGGGCCCCAAACCGGCGGCCCATCGTCACCACCGAGCCCATCGTCGTTGTGACACGATGCACAGTGTTCGGCATACAGTTCTCCGCCACGACCGGTATCCCCGCCCGCGGCGACATCGGCATCCGCAAGCGGCGGTACGTGCCGCGGCCCGAGCGGAAAATCGGCGTTCTGCTGGATCGGCTGGCCAGTCGATAGCCAGGTGATGTAGGCGGTGACGGCGACCGCGACTTCGCTGCCCACGGGCGGACGGGTGCCGTTTTGGCTTCGCATGAAACAGTTCAACGCACGGTCCTGCAGCGTTACCACCCGATTTTCGCGGGGAGACCACGCGGGATACGCGGTTGCGATCCCCAAAAACGTCGCAGCCGTCGGGTGCGTGCCCGCGTCCAGATGACACGAGGTGCAGTGAAGTGCATTGCCAACATAGGGCTTTGACAGCGGATGGTTGGCGGTGTTCTGAACGATTTCGCGACCGAGTTCGATGACACGGCCTAGTTCGCCCTTCGGCAACGAACGAGTGGTTGGCGAATCTGGTTCGGTAGCGTCGCTAGGGACCGCCAAGAAAATGATCGCGAGCACAGGGATGCACACAAACATCTGCCGGGCAAGCGAACGAACGAAGTGGGTGCTGTGCGAAATCGCCATGTCCGTTCCTGGGGGCATTCCTGTTCCTGCTTGCTAGCGGTGCGTCGAATTTGATCGGAACCGAAGATCCGATAGGGAATTCGGTTAACCATTCCATGGCCGATGAACGTTCCATTCCGCCACATCGTGTGAAGGGGGCGGGGGACCTTCGAGTTCGAGTTCGAGTTCGAGTTCGGGTTCGGGTTCGAGTTCGAGTGCGTGAACGCGGGCGGCGGCGGCCGAGCAACGACTGCGTGGGTTGGTTGGGGAGCTGAATCAGGGGTGGGCGCGCAAAAAAAGAGACGACATGCGCTCGCTGCGCAAATCGCCTCTTTTGATCGATTCTGGGCTTGGAACAGTCGATCCGCCCGATGGGCTGACAGGCTGTTGACCAATATTTAGCAACCGCAAGGAGTGCTTGCAGGTACGCAGCAGTTCTTGGCTGCACGGCGAGCTTTGAGCTTGTGGAACAATCCACAGCGCTTGCGAGGTGCTTCGCAGCAGGTTGGTTCTGGGCAGCAAACTGGTGCTGGAGCGCAAACTGGTGCACAAACAGGAGCAGGAGCTTCGCAGCAAACTGGTGCAGGAGCTGCACAGCAAACTGGTTCAGGTGCACAAACAGGAGCAGGTGCTTCGCAGCAAACAGGCTCTGGAGCACAGGTTGGTGCACATGCAGGAGCACATGCATCAGCTTTGCAACGGTTGAACAACTTGCCGAAGCAACCGGCGTCCGAGTTTGGGGCCAAGATGGTTCCGACCAAAGCGAACATCGCAAACAAAACAATCGACTTCATTTCCGCCTCCTAGTGGGCTGAGAAAGGGTTGTGAAGTGCCGGATTCTAAGGGTCAAAGAGAATACGGCAACTAGGCAAAATGGGTCTAGGCCATTTTGGAGCTAATTTATCCCTTCTTTTCACCATTGTGGTGTGCAGAAAGCGCCTAAAAGCAGTCCAAGCGGGGGGGTGTCTGGGTAATTTGTAGCGATTGTTGCCCCCTATCTAGAAGGGTTTTGCTGGTTTCAGGCATTTTTCGATGCGGATTTGCGACCGAATTTGTCCAAAACTCGCATCACCGCAGTCGAAAGACGTCCGAACCACGTTTTCGTCCCTCGCAATCGCAGCCGTCGAATGTCTGCTTCCGCCGCGATCGCGGTCCATCCCGCAGGCGATTTCGGGGCCGTTGGCAATGTTTTGCCCAGTGATTCAGGCCGAACCGGCCGGTCGATCGCTGCCCGTGGGATGGAAATGGATTGGTTGCTCGGTGCAGCGGGGATAGCCAAAGGATCGCTGCGAGCGACTTTTAGTTTCCAGGACCGGTGAACGCGGGCGCAGTCAGCGTTGGACCTTGGTCGTCCCAAGATTCGTCGAACTTTTCCAAGCCAGACGCGCTGGGGGCATTCGGTCCGTTTTGAATGATGCTGTTGCCGTAAAGATCGGGTGATCCGGTCGGTGTTCGATAGGAACGTTGTGCCGGTGCGGGTAGCGGTTCGGGTAGCGGTGCGGGGGCCGGTGAAGTGAATGGTGCAGGGGCTTCTGCGATGACGCCTTGCATTGCATCGATCACGGTTTCGCTGACGCCCTGCTGATGAAGTTCGATGATCTCGGACACCGCCAGCGATCGAGTGATGCCGCGGGCGTTGATTTGGCGGACAACCATCGCGTCGCTGAGCCCGCTGTTGACCAAAGCAATGACGTCCCGGTTTGACAGCGGTTGCTGCGATTGGGCGCCTGCAGGCACGCTTTGGCGATAGGGGGCCGTTATCGTGACCGAATAGGGATTGGCCTGCGAACCTACAACGACTTCTTCGGTGTACGGCGACGGCGCGAAATAGTGTGCGTCGTAGTAGCTTGGTTGATGGGACGTGTAGGGGTGGTGTGAACGGTACGGCGCCGGGTGGCCCGAATGGGGAGCGTTGTAGTGGGGCGCGTGAGGATAGGGCGCGTTGTAAGACGGTTGCCGTTGATGAGCACCACCGTAGGCGGGCGCTTGCAAAGGGTATCCCGAATGGTATTGGCGATCGTGCTGAATCCGTTGATCCTGGGCGTCGCCGATGGCGCCACCGGCGATTGCACCGACGGCTCCGCCGATCAGAGCGCCGGCGGTTTCGTTGTTCCCTTTGTCACCGATCGCCACGCCCAGGGCTGCGCCGGCCAAACCACCTAAAACCGCACCGCGTCGGCGGTGCAGGTGATCCTGCGCAAACGCGGTCGGGATCGTTACGGAATCAGAGAACGTAACGGTAGCCAGTAGTGCGGCCAAAGAGATGCGTCGGATCATGGGAAAGCCGATCGAAGTGAATGGTGGCGACGTGCAAAATGTGTCCACCTGAAAGATGCCACATGGCAGCTGCGCGGCTAGGAAAATCACTTCGAATTTTCTAATTGGGTCGACCTGGCCGGTCACGGCAACCTATTGGACGGTTCCGGCTTCGTCGGCATCGGCTGCCGTATCACGCACCAAGATGCTGGGGCCATAGACTTCGTTCATGCGGGCAGGCGATTGCAGGATGGACGTCGCGGTGGTTGACAATGCGTTGGAACGCTGGGCCGCCACTGCTGGTGGCGTCGCCATCCGCTGCGGCGTCGCTCGCGACGCCCGGCTCATGCTGGTTCGATAGCGGTTATAGGGATTTCGGGCTTCGGCGAACGAAACCATCAGGGATGCCAAGGTGGCGACGGCGATCAGGCGGGAAAACATAAGGCAGGAACTCAGGCAGGTGCGGAATCAAAAAGGTCCGAAGAATGACGAGACGAGTCTGTTTCAACTCTTACACACTCCCGTTCCCTGGGCGCCTAGAAAAAGATGTCAGGGGAGGGAACCGTCCCCTCGCTGACTCTGCTAACCTGGATGATCGTGATCGCTTACCATGATGCGGTCGCGGCCGAGGCGGCTACCACGCTTCGCCTTCCTGGCCCGCTGTCGCAATTCCGCTGTTTTCACGATACCGCTGTTGGTGCCCCGTTCATGTCCAACGATCCTTTCGCTCGTTTTGAAAGTTCACGCGGTGGCTGGTTGATTCCAATCTTGTTGTTCGTAATCGGTGCTTTGGGGACGATGGTCGGGATCCGCGCGATTCACGGGTTGGAGGTACCATCGACCCAGCAGGAATCGACCCAGGACGACCTGCCGCAAAGTGAATCCGCAACATCGGAACCCTCCGGCATCCAACGCACCAGACGCATCCAACGCACCAGCCGCATCCGACGCAACATCGCTGGACGCCGAATCGCCTGATTTGAACTCCACGGATCGCCAATAGTCAGCATCCGTTCGCGAATGTTGCCGGGCGGTTTGGCCGCCCCGGCGGGGTGACTGGTCCAAGCACCTCGAAGCCGATTTGATTTTCCTTCCATCTTTCTCTGCCGGATTTGTCGTGACAGACGCCAATCAAGCTGCCATCGCCGCTCTCCAAAACGCTGTTGCGTTTGCGCCTGATAACATCGAATTGTCGAATCAGTTGACCCGACTGTTGGTCGAACTGGTGCGGTACGAGGAAGCGGAGGCAAACGTCCGCGCATCGCTGGCGTTGCACCCCGGCAACGTGGCTTTGCAGCTGACCTTGGCAGACATCTATTGCCGCCAACGAAAGGATTCGCACGCCTTGGCGATCGTTGAAACGTTGGCGACCGGCAAAAAGGCAGACGCACGGGCGATGGTCATGCACGCCCGGCTGCTGCAGCGTGGCGGCGACATCCGTAGCGCCGTTTCGACTTACCGTGACGCAGTCGATCGCGATGAAGACGTGGCAGATGCTGAACTAGAGAGTCTGCTAGGGATCACGGATTTTCGTGAACAAGAGGACGATCTAGAACCCGACGCCGCGGCTTGGCAGGACGGTGACCTGGATGACGAGGAGATCGAGTTCAAGACCGAACGGCCCACCGAGGGGTTCGAATCGGTCGGCGGAATGGAATCGGTCAAAGAGGACATTCGTGTCAAAATCATCTATCCGATCGAACATGCCGAAATGTTTGCTGCCTATGGCAAGAAGGTCGGCGGTGGCATTCTGTTGTACGGACCTCCCGGATGCGGGAAGACCCATTTGGCCCGTGCGACCGCAGGCGAGGTCAAAGCCGAATTCATGTCCATCGGCATCAACGATGTGTTGGACATGTGGATCGGCAACAGCGAAAAGAACCTGCACGCTTTGTTTGATCAGGCCCGGCGCAGCAAACCATGCGTGTTGTTCTTTGACGAAGTCGACGCATTGGGGGCCAGTCGCAGCGATATGAAACGCAGTGGCGGTCGGCAGTTGATCAACCAATTTCTGTCGGAACTGGACGGCGTCGAATCGAACAACGACGGCTTGTTATGTTTGGCGGCCACCAATACACCCTGGCATTTGGATTCTGCGTTTCGTCGCCCAGGCCGATTTGACCGCATCATCTTTGTGCCACCGCCGGACGCGGCGGCGCGAGCCGAGATCTTCCAATTGCAACTGGCCGGAAAGCCCACCGATAGTGTCGACGTGGTCAAGTTGGCTTCCAAAACGACGGACTACTCCGGAGCCGACATCAAGGCAGTGGTCGATCGTGCGGTGGAGGCGAAGTTGCACGAAGCCGTCAAAACCGGTTTGCCCAAGCCGATCACGACCAAGGATCTATTGGCATCCGCCAAGGATGTTCGGCCATCGACGCGTGAGTGGTTCTCGACGGCTCGCAACCACGCCCTGTATGCCAACGAAGGCGGGCTCTATGACGACATCTTGGATTATCTGAAGATCAAACGATGAGCGATCGATTTCAACGTATCCAGATGTTGGCCGGGACCGGTCGTTTGGACTTGGCGGAACGTGACCTGCGGCAAATGTTGGCCGAAGAACCACGCGATGGATTGGCGCATGCCTTTCTGGCGATGGTGCTGATCTCCGACGAAAGTCGCTGGGATGAAGCGATGCGCGAGGCCAAGACTGCGATCGGGGTCGAACCTGATATGGCCATCACGCATTATGCGCTGGCGCTGTGTTACCTGGCTCGGAATCGATATGCCGAGGCAGAGGCGTCCGTCATCGAATCGTTGCGGCTGGATCCCTACGATCCCGATGCCCATGCCACACTGTCCCGTGCCCATTTGGGCCGCAGCAACTATGCCGAAGCCTTGGCTGCCGCCGAGCAAGGGTTGGCGGTTGATCCGGAACATACCGAATGTGGCAACCTGCGTTCGATCATGTTAGAGCGTCTTGGGCGAGGCGAAGAAGCGATCGCATCGTCGCGTGCCAACCTGGCGCGTGACCCCGACAACGCGATGTCTCATGCCGCCCACGGTTGGACCTTGTTGAACAATGGGCGCCACCAGGAAGCTCAGGTCGCGTTTCGCGAAGCACTGCGGTTGGACCCGCACGATGAAATGGCACGCCAGGGGCTGATTCGGGCGATGAACAATCGCAGTTTCGTGTTTCGGCTGATCCATCGATTTTATGTCGCGATGAGCCGGTTGAATTCGCGAGCCGCGTTTGGCTTGATCTTCGGTGCTTGGGTGCTGATGCAGGTGCTAAGCAGCGTGGCTGGCCGGGTGCCGATCCTGGCACCGCTGATTTTTCCGTTGTTGGTCGTCTATGTTTTGTTCGTGGTGCTGACTTGGATCGCCAATCCCTTGTTCAACACGGTGCTAAGGTTTCATCCCTTTGGTCAACATCTGTTGAGCCGGACCGAGCGATGGGCGTCGAATCTGATGGCGCCGGCTTTGGCGTTGGCCGTGTTCGGGCTTGCGTGGGGGTGGTGGATGGACAGCTTTATGTTGGGGGTGTTGGCCGGTGCCTACTGGATCGGTGTGGCGATCATGGTGGCCGCGGCATTTTCGATGCCTACCGGCCAGCGCAGGTTGTTGGTGGGTGGCGCGGGCGTGTTGGTCGCGTGTGTACCCATCTATGGTGTCGTTCAGTCGGTGCTAGCACCATCCTTTGATCCGTTGTTTGGATCCTTCCAGGCATACGGGTACAGTTTGTTAGCGATTCAGATCGGCAGCCAATTCGTCGCCGCCCAACCGGTCCGTCGCTAATCGTGCCTGACGCTAATCGTGCCTGACGCTAGGGGATTGGCAACGGTCCATCGATGTGGATTTGTTTTTACTTTGCGTCGTAGACAATTCTTTGTTTAAGACGAAGATGTCTGTTGTTATCTTTCCACGCCGAGTCCAACGCGTTGACCAAGCCTTCGTTCAAGATCCCGGATGTCCAATCGACGGCGAAAGTCCGTGTCGGATCCCGCATTGGTAAATACCGATTGGACCGCCGAGTGGGAACGGGCGGTTTTGCGACGGTCTATGCCGCAACCGATACTCTGTTGGGGATCAAGGTTGCGCTGAAGATCCCTTCGGTGGAATCCGTGTCTCAGGAATTGCTGGACGAATTTCGTCGCGAAGCCCGGCTGACGATGCGTTTGGATCATCCCAACATCCTGCCCATTCGGGATGCGGCGTTCGTTGATGGCCAGTTCTTGATCGTGTCGCCGCTGGCCGAACGGACATTGGATGACCGACTTGCCAAACGGATGGCGTTCCTGACCGCGTTTGACTTGATTCACCAATTATTGATGGGCGTCGCGCACGCGCATAGCAACGGGGTGATCCACTGTGATATCAAGCCCGAGAACGTTTTGCTGTTTGATGGCAATGTCGTGCGGTTGGCTGATTTTGGGATCGCCAAGGCGGTCCAGCGTACCATCAGCAGCAACGGGACCGGGACGGTCGGCTACATGGCCCCCGAACAGGCGATGGGAAAGCCGTCGGCACGATCCGACGTTTTTTCCATCGGATTGATCGCCTACCGCACCATGTCGGGGAAATGGCCCGAGTATCCGTTCGACTGGCCGATGGCGGGGGGGGCCAACTTGCGTCGTCGTGCACATCCCGACCTAATCGCTATTCTCCGGAAAACCCTTCAAATCAACCCTCGTCACAGGCATCGCGACGCGAATGCACTGCTGGCAGATTGGGAAAAAGTGCGTTTGAAGGCAACTCGATTTGCGAAACGCTAGTCGCCCGAGGGGTAGAATAGAACAGACCGATCTTTTCCGTTCCTTTGAAATCCCGACCATGTTGACTACGACCGCCCAGCCGCTCCGTCGCCTGTTTGTCGAATCCGATATGGATGCGGCGGAGGTCATTGGCGTGTCCAGCGGTCATCTTGCAGTGTTTTGTCGACGTTGCCCGGGAAAGATCGAGCCCAATGATGATTCGGCGGCCTTCATCCAAACGGCATCGGGCAGCATCGTGATGGTTGTCGCCGATGGCGTCGGCGGATCGCCGCTGGGGTACAAGGCGTCGGCCATCGCAGTCGAATCCATCATCGAAGGCGTCCAAGACGCAGAATTGTTCACTGACCTTCGGCCAGCAATTCTAGATGGTATCGAACGAGCGAACCACGAAATATTAGACATGGGGATCGGAGCGGCGACCACGTTAGCCGTTGTCGAGATCAGCGACCGGGTGGCTCGCGGTTACCAAGTCGGTGATTCAATGGCTCTGATGATTGGCCAACGCGGCGCGATTCGTTGGAAGTCCACGCCGCATTCACCGGTCGGCTACGCCATCGAATCGGGGCTGTTGGACGAAGATGATGCGATGCATCATGACGAACGTCACGTGGTTTCGAATCTGGTCGGATCACGCAGCATGCACATCGAGATCGGTCCTGCCACCAAGCTGTCGCCGCGCGATACGGTCGTCGTCGGCAGTGACGGTTTGTTCGACAACCTGCATATCAGCGAAGTGATCCAGCGAGCCAAAAGTGGCAAGCCGCAGCAGCGAATTGCATCCCTGGTTCAACTGGCCAACCAACGGATGCTCGAATTCATCGACGGCGAACCGGGCAAACCGGACGACCTGGCTGTTCTGATCTACACGCCCTAGCTTTGGATTCGCTAGCCGTGGTCATCTGGCCCGGCATCGGATCGATGGCCAACAGGTGCGTTCGAATGGGGACTTGGGGACTTGGGGGATCGTGATCGTCTGTCGCGTGAATCGTTTCCGGTCAACAGGAACTTCAGCAAAGGGGCGTTGGTCCCAGCGGTCGGCATCTGGACTTCGTGCTATGCAGCACTAGCCCGTTGGGGTTTTGGGATCTCGATCAGTTCACCCACTCGCATTTCATAGGTTGCGTCGGCGATCGCCAGCAGAGCTTCGCGGTGCGTCACGATCAGAATCGTGAAACGGCCCTTCATCGATTCCAGCGTCGCTCGAATCTGCAGTTCGCTGCTCATGTCGATCTGGCTGGTTGATTCATCCAATACCAGGATTTCAGGGTCTCGCAGGATCGCTCGCGCCAGTGCGATCCGCTGACGTTGGCCGCCACTGAGTCGTTGGCCTGATTGTCCGACGATGGTTTCGTAGCCGTGTTCCAGCGCCGAAGTGATGAACTCGTCTGCGTGTGCTTGCTTGGCAGCTGCGACTACTTCCGCGTCGGTTGCATCGGGGCTGCCATAGCGGATGTTGTCCATCACGCTTCGGTTGAACAATTCCGTGTTCTGACTGACAACTGCAATCCGTTGGCGGATTTCACGCAGCGACATGTCGCGATAGTTCACGTCGTCCATCATCACGTCACCGGATACGGGGTCGTGATAGCGTCCCAGTAGATGCAGCAGTGTCGATTTTCCGCTGCCATTGGGGCCAATGATCGCGACGGTCGATCCACGGTCGATCGTCAAGTTCAATGACTTTAGGACGGGTTGATCGGGGGTGTAGTGGAAACTGACGTCGCGGAAAGTCAAACGCGAATGAGGGGCGGCAGGCGACTTGGGGGAGTCAGTTTCAGCCACGAAATCAGGGTGGTCCAACAGTCCATAGATCCCGTTCGCTGCAACGCCACCAAGGTGAATCGATGTGAACACGCCAGAGAGTTTCCGCAGTGGGTCACTGGCACCGACCAACAGGCCAAAGAAGATCAGCAGCAACGAGATCGTCATCGGTTCGTCGCAAATACGAACACCCATGATGTGAGTTTCTTGATTGACGATCAAATAGGACCCGGCACAAACTGTGATCGCAATCATGCCAACGCCGATCAGTTCGGTGAACGGCTTGCTCATGCTGTTGTAGAACGTCATGGCCATCGAAAAGTCCTGCATCTCTTTGGTGACGCCCTGAAATGACTTCTCTTCGGCTTCTTCCATCGTGTAGGCCTGAACCGTGAACAGATTGTTCAGTGCTTCCAGGATCACTTCATGGAATCCAGCGTTCTTGGCCAGCAAGGTTGCGCCGGCGGCCCGAAGTTTCCGATTGAAATAACTGACAAAGAACACCAGCAGTGGTGCCATCACCAGCGACAAAAACAGCAGCCGCCAACAGACGAACGCGGCGCCGATCAGGCACGACACAATTCGTAAGGGTTCACGCACCGCGGCGCCAAAGAAATTCATCAGACCGATGGACAATGCATCCGAGGTTAGCGTGATATTGGCTAGCAAACCGCTGGTGCCGTAGTTGTCGTAGGTGCGCCGGTCTAAATGCAGCCCGCGTTGGAACACTCGCATTCGCAGCGACCTCACGATGCTGGTCGAGACACGGGCGATCAGCAGATCGTTGGATAGCATCAGAGCATGTTTCAGCATCGTGCTGACCACAAGCACGCCCATGATGCAGCAGACCGTCATGAACGGATCGGTGGGCAAGTAGTTTTCAGCCCCGGCCAGGAACCATTGTTTCCAAGCCAAGGATCGACGGGCCGAGGCTAGATCGTCTTCGATTTCACTGCGTTGTTCCAGTTCGGCTGGTGTCTCGGCAGACTGCAACGGGACCAATTTCGCCTGGTATTCCTGGATGGATGCCTTCGCCTCGTCGACCTCGCCGCCAAGCCAGGTCTGAGACGATTCGCCCTGAAGCGTCAGTTCAATGACGGGCCAAAGCGCACCGATGTTGCCGCCCCAAAGGGCTGCGACCCCAAGCGAGCAGACGGTCGCTAGCAGGATCGAAGGCCAGAAGTGCCACGAGTCACGAATTGCACGTCGAAAGTTTTTCATGCTGTTAAAAATGGAACCAGGGTCGTTCAACAGATGCTGTCTGGCACTGGCACGATTGCCAACGCCGACGATTCGTCTATGGAAATAGACAAAGAACGCTGCCATGTCCATCCTGAAACGGAATAGCAATGGGCTGGAAAACGGGGCATGGTGCACCGGCCATTGGATTTCCCTAACAGAAGCCCGTTCCTTTTCGATCTTGACGATAGCTTCAAATGTTGGGTAATTCTTGGTCGATTGGGTGGGGCTGGAGCACGCCCCAATCCCCTGTTTCGTAGCTACTTCCTGTGGGCAAAATCGATGAAACCTGAAATTGTCGCGTTAATCGGAGTTCGGGGTGGCTCGCAGCGAGTCAAAAACAAGAACTCGCGACCGTTCGCCGGAAGTAACCTGCTTTCGATCAAAGTGGAGACGCTACTGAGCGTGCGCGGAATCTCGCGAGTCATCGTCAACTCCGAATGCGAGCAGCTGCTGGATATTGCCAGGCGGGCCGGAGCCGAAACCGTCGTACGCGATCCGGCCTTTGCAACCGATCACGTGACGACAAGTGACTACTACAAGCACGTTGCCGAAAACTGTCCTGGCGACATCATCCTGTCGGCAACGGTGACCACACCGCTGTTCAGATCAGAGTCCTACGAAATTGGCATTCGGCAGTTCGAGGATGCTGAGCGAGCGGGGTACGATTCGGTCACCTCTTGCTGCGCCGTGAAAGAGTTTTTGTACCAGGACGGGAAGGCGCTCAACTACGATCCGTCGCGCCAAGTGCGATCCCAGGATTTGCCCAACATTGTGGCCATCAACTATGGCTATTCGATTATTCGTCGGACGGACATGATCCGCCTGAAGAACATCGTCGGCCGTCAGCCATTGATGGTCGAAACGCCACGCGTCGAGTCGATCGACATCGACACCGCGGAAGATTTCTTCATCGCCGCAACGCTCTATCAGGCCTTGCGTGAACAAGTTCCAGCGCGGGCCGCAGCCTAGGGAGTCGCCGTCGGTCGTGTCCGTTGATGTTTCGTTGATTGCGTTTTGGGATGGCTGCGTGAACCGCGGCTCCTCGGCGTTGGGCAGCAGGTCGTCCTTTTTGCGGTCGAAACTGGCAGGGTGGGGTGACTTTGTTCAAGCCATGCTTTGCTCACGTTTTCGGTTGCCTTTTCCGCCCGAGGATTCCTTCATTGACTCGCGATAGCCGGAAAGTATCTGCACTTAGGTACCTGGATCCTCGAACGCTTCGGGGTGTCTGGCAGTCTAGGCATTTAGGTCTGCTGCATGCTTTGAAGTTGCACCTCGTCAATGATTGGCGGATGCCAGCGGTGGACCTCGGTAGTCTGCCCATTTGGTTGGATCTGTGCCGTTCGTCTTCACACCAGTTTCGCAAGATGAAGGGGCAGTGGGAGGGGGAGACCGTGGTGTGCGTAGGCAACGGCCCGTCGATCAACCAAACCGACTTGCGATGTTTGGACGGTGCCAAGGTGATTGGTACCAACCGCGCCTATATGCTGCTGGATCAGTTTTCGCCTTCGGAATTTTGTCTTGCTATCCAAGACAATCAGCGGATGGTCGAATTGGAATCCGATCTGCAGCGTCTCAGTTGCACGCTGCTGTTTGGGAATCTGTATTTCACTCCTGATTCAGTGCCTGCGGAATGGATGTTGGCGGGCCGGGCGAATCAGTTTTGCTATCTTCCGTATGTGGACTGGGTTCATGACGAGGGTGTGATTCGCCCCGTAGCCAATTTTTCGCCTGGCTTCTCTTCGGACCCCACCAAGTATGTTCACTACGGCTATAGCATCATCTTTAGTGCAATCCAGTTCGCGGCGTATTTCGGTGCGAAACGGATTGTGTGCATCGGAATCGACATGGACTTCTCGCAGGGCAACAGCTTTTCGAAAGACGTGAAAAACATTTTCGAACCGTTTCGCTACGAGCAGCATGCAAAGCCAAACTTTGAGTTGATGCACGCTCATTTGGCGTCCGTCGGTGTCGAGCTTGTCAATGCTACGCCGGGTGGTGCCGTGGATGCGTTGCCTCGAATGACGCTAAAAGACGCCATTTAGCATTGCGGTGATTTGCGAGCATTTGCCGCATCTGTGGGGGGCGTTACAGGTGTTTTTTGCGAAGTCTTTTGTGGCGACGGTGGGGTGACCGGAAGCCATGTTCTGCGAAAGGCCATTCGTGATGGTCGGGGCGACGCATGTTGTCTATGCAGGTCTGGGGGGGGCTTGTTTCAGACTTGACGACCGTTTCGTGGCTTTGGTATCTAAAGAAAACATAAGAATTGACTAGGTGGCAGCGTGTGCAATTCAACGCAATCTCGATCCACTCGGTCAACCAGTATTTGAGCAGGGGCCGCGTGATGATGACAGATTCAAACAAGTCCAGCCCGATGGTGGTTGTGACCGGAGCCGATGAAAACTACAGCATTGGATTGGTTGTCACGATCCAGTCAATGTTGATGCATTTGGGGCCTGGCCGTCGTGTCGTGCTTCATGTGTTCGATGGCGGGATCTCGCCCGAGTCTAAAAAGCGAATTCTAGACTCATGGACTGACCAGCGTCTAACGACCCACTGGCACCAAGTCGACATGAAAGATTTTGCCCACCTCACCACGGCGGGGCATTTGAACCATACGACCTATCTTCGATTGCTGATCCCTGATTTGCTTGGTTCGGAAGTTGGCAAGGTTATTTATCTAGATTCCGATCTTTTGATCCGCCGCGACCTAGGCTTGCTCTGGGATGAAGACGTCGAACCCTATTCCGTGTTGGCCGGCCAAGAGGTTTCTAGTCCGTACGTGGATTCTGAAATCGTATTTGCCGAGAGCCCCGAGAAATACTCGAAGCTTGGCACGACTGCTCCGATTGCAAACTACCGTGAAATTGGTATTTCGCCTGACGCCAAGGTGTTCAATGCAGGGGTCCTTCTGATCAACGTTGCCAGGTGGCGAAGTGAACGCGTTCCTGAGCAAGCCTATGAATGCTTGCAGCGCTATCGCGAGCACGTGCTATTCTGCGATCAGTATGCCTTGAATGTCGTGCTGCGTGACAGTTGGAAGGAGATCGATTCAAGGTGGAACCAGAATTCCCACTTCTACGCGTACACCGATTGCCACGATAGTCCGCTCGATGAGGTCACCTTTCGGGATCTGACAGATGACCCATGGATATGCCATTTCACTTGGATCTACAAACCGTGGTATTCCGACTGTGTGCATCCTCACAAGGACGAGTACGTTGCCTGTTTGCGAACGACCCAATGGCATCGCCATCGGCTGCAGCGAAATCCAGCGTTGAAACGCGATCGGCGTACGTTTCGTCAGTGGGTTGCTAGGCGCAAGGGCAGCATCGAGCGGCGTCTCACTCGGCTAGGAATCATCAAGGCGAACGAAGATTCGATCCGTCGAGCAGCGTAGCCAGGCTGCGGTTGTGCGTCCGAAAGACTGTTTCACTCAATCATTCTAAAATCCGAAAATCTAAAAATGACCATGGAATCGAATCCCAACAGCCCCACGTTCTGCTTCGACGACTTGAAGTTGCATTGGCAAATGACGCGATGTGAAAAATTCGCATTCAGCAAACTTATCGAGACGGCCGCTCCACAGGTTGCGATTGAGATCGGAACCTACAAGGGGGGGAGTCTTCAGACCGTCTCTAAATTTTCAGAAAAGGTTTACTCGCTAGACATCGACCCTGATTGCAAGTCGCAGTTGGGCCCTCTGTTCCCGAATGTGGACTTTCGCACCGGCGACTCGAAGTCGATGATTGCGGATGTGCTTGCCGAGATTAAGCACAGTGGTATGGAGCTGGGGTTTGTGCTGATCGATGGTGATCATACGACCGAAGGTGTGCGCGGCGATATCGAAGCGCTTTTTCAACACGTTCCTACTCGCGATGTAACCGTTGTTTTCCACGATAGTTTCAATCCGGCCGTTCGTGAAGGGATACTATCTGCCGCTTGGCAAGACTGTCCGTTTGTGGAATTTGTCGAAGTGGATTTCATTCCCGGTGTGTTCCATCATCAAGCCTTCGACACTGCAGAGGCCGGCAGCATGTACGGCGGATTGGCGGTAGCTAAGCTGAGTCCCCAGTCGCGAACGGGACCAGTGAAGATACATCAGTCACAGCAAGGTTTGTTTGATGTGGTTTACCAATCTTCGTGTTATGTGGGCAAGGGATCCAAGTCACGCAGTGGCTGGTTCAAGCGTTTTTCGAAGGCTGCGTAGCAAACGCTGAATTAAATGCGAGTATCGGGGCTCGGGTTTTCGGGCTCGAAGCTGTGTCTTGGAATGCGATGGCAGTGCCGTCGGAAACCCCGTAAGGTTTCCCTCGCATGACGCATCACGTGCGATAGCGATGGATGCGTTGCTTTGGTTTTTATCGCGTGTTCTTCTCGGTGTTATTTGTCGTTTGGATTTCCAAATGGCATGGACGAGAGTTTTTTTACCTTTGTTTGCGATCCAGTGGCATGATTGTTCAAAGTCCTCGGGGTTCGCTGGAGCGGACCAAAAACTTCGTCAGTTTTGTGCGTGACGGTTATCGATCGGCATGTGGAAAGCAGCGAAAGCACACTGTCGGGGCCCAGCGGAGTGTGGCCGATCGGGATCTGGAAGAGTGGGGATTCCACAGCAACACTGTGTCGGGTGAAGAATGGGCGTTGCTATCGCAGATGGTGGCTGAGTCGGCCAAGTTCGACGGACCGATTGTGGAAATTGGTGTGCTTGCCGGGCGGACCACGCAGCGAATTGCGTCGGCGAAATCGTCTGAGCAGAAGATCTTGGCGGTCGACAATTTCTGTTGGAATCCTTGGGGACTATCGGCTGACGAACAGTGGAGTCTGGTTTGCCTGTCGCTTGGGTACCTCGTCGAGAACGATGACGTCGAAATCTGCCGCACAGACAAAAACGAATTTTTCGAATCCTACGATGGGCCGGCGCCAGCATTGGTCTTTGCCGATGCAATGCATGACTACGAAGAAACCAAGAAGGACCTGCTGTGGGCCAAGAAGGTGGGGGCCGGAATTATCTGCGGCCATGATTACTCGGATGATTTCCCCGGAGTGAAGCAAATCGTGGACGAACTCGGTGGGCCTCGACTGCTAGCCGGCAGCGTGTTCGTTCTGTAGCTGATGGTTGTGGTCTCGATCACACGCTTCCCCTGAAGAGTCCCTCCGTGAATGCACCCATTCAATGTCCTTGTCCAAGCCACAGCGGTTTGGTCACGGTCGTTATACCGGCTTACAACCGTGATCACTTGATCGCCGAGACGTTAGAATCGATCCGAAATCAGTCCTATCAGAATTGGGAACTGATCGTGGTCGAAGACGCGTCGGTAGGGGAAACCGAGCGGATCGTGTCTCGGTTCGCGGATTCGGTTCCGAACTCGGTGAAGTACCTACGTAACGAAATCAATCGGGGTGCCGCCGAAAGTCGCAATGTCGCCTTTCGAATCGCCCGTGGTGAATTTGTTGCCACGCTCGATTCGGATGATCGATGGTTGCCGAATCACTTGAAACTGTTGGTCGGCAGACTCCAGCGATCCGGTGCAGGCATCGCCTATGCCAAGGTCATGATGTTCGAAGATCAGACCGACAAAGAAATGGGGGTCTACGGGCCCAGCGATGATGAAGTGGCTGGTTTTCCGACCACTCTATTCAATCGGAATTTCGTCGTTCCATCTGCGACCGTGATGCGGCGGCAGGTTTTGGAGGTCGTTGGGCCGTGGAGCAGTCGCTATCAGTTTTGTGAAGACTTCGACTATTTTCTGAGATGCGTTTCTTCGTTCGTCGATTTTTCGCACGTCGACGAAGTCACTTGTCACTATCGCAAATGCCATAGTGGGGCAACGACCGAAAAGCTTGCGGGCACCTTGGAAGAGGTCGCCTACACGGTGATGCGTTATCGCCGCAGCGAAGCGGTTCCCGCCGACGTTTCGCGGAATTACGCATTCGAAAATTTGTTGGTTGCGGCAAAGCTTCATCGTCGATCGGATCCCGCCAAGGATCCGTCGGCCGATCGAATGCGGGGTGGTCAACTATTGATACAGGCGTGGCGTTTGAAGCCAATGCGTTTGGGTGTTCTGTTGCAGGGGACGGCGATCTGTTTGCGGGAGTTCGTCTATGGCGGGGTTGCTATGCGGAGCGATCGGACGCGATTTCGGACGACCGATGCAAGTCCAGCAACCATCGCACCTCGCTATTTGGCGTCCCATCCTGCGGTCGATCAGCGGGCAGCCTGATGCAATTTAGGGGTACTAATTGATGAATCAGCAAGAGACCATGGTTTGGGTCAGCGGAGCGGACGAGGGCTATGTCATGCCATTGGCGGTGACAATCCGATCGGCTATCGACCACCTGTCGCCAGACCGCCGTGCCGAAATCTATATCCTGGATGGCGGTATCACCCGTGCGTCCAAAGATCGGATGGAACGGTCCTGGCAAGACGACCGGATCAGCGTTCATTGGGTCAGCGCCGAGGGAAGCGACATCGAAGGATTGCCGGTCAGTCTGCATGTGACAAGTTCGACCTATCTGCGACTGGCGATCGCTGAACGGCTTCCGTCGTCGGTGGATCGTGCGATCTATTTGGATGCCGATATGCTGGTTTGTCGCGACCTGTCCCTGTTGTGGGATGAACCGCAAGGCGATGCGTCCGTTTTAGCCGTTCAGGATTATGCCGCACCGTGGATCGATTCAACACGTTCGCTCAGCGCGTCTAGCGAAACGCTGCGATATCTTGCAACATCGCGTCCCATCGCGAACTTCGAAGAGCTTGGTATCGACGAGGACGCGATGTATTTCAACGGTGGTTTGCTGGTCATCGATGTGAAACGTTGGCGAGAGGAACGCATCTTCCGTCAGTTTTTGGATTGCCTTAGCGATCATCGACAGCATGTTCTGTGGTGGGACCAGTACGCCTTGAACGTCGTTCTGGCGGGCAAATGGCGATCTTTGGATCTGCGCTGGAATCAAGGTGCTCATCTGTTTTCCTATCCTGGGGCGACGCAAAGTCCGTTCGACTCGGACACGTTCCAGATGCTGCATCAGGATCCGTGGGTCGTCCATTTCTGTTCGCCCGAGAAGCCGTGGAACTATTTTTGCCACCACCCGGCGACCGCCGATTTCTTTCGGACGCTGCGGGACACCGCATGGTCCGGCTATACCCCACCGCGGCCCGAACAATATCTTCGACGGCTTTGGGGATATCACTACAAACCGGTGCGTGCACATTGGAAGTTTCGGACGAGGTGTCTGAAATCCATGGTCGGGTATCGGCGGCGGGCAGCCTAACGGCCGGCGTCGTGATGTTGGGGGGGGGCTGTCAGTGCGTTGAATTCTGTTCTAGCCACGTGCCCCGTCGAAATGTTAGTTCTAGGGCAGGCGGACTACGGAAGATTTTCGACGCGTCCAGAAGCGATCCAACGAAGGGCAACGAACGATGGCTCCGAATCTGCGAGTGGTTTCTTATGACGATGCTGACCGAGCGTCTGCTGAGGTCGATTTGTCGTCGCCGCTTTTCACTTCGGATGGGACAGTGATGCGTACCAGTTGCCTGATCAATAACTACAACTACGCTGATTTTCTGTGCGAAGCCGTCCAGAGTGCCCTGGAACAGGAAACACCGTTTACCGAAGTGATTGTCGTTGACGATGGTTCGACGGACGATTCACTGAGTCGGCTGGACAAGCGATTTCGGAACGAGAGCCGGCTGCAGGTGATCGCAAAAGATCAGGAAGGTCAGCTGTCGTGCCTGCAGACCGCGATGGAGATTGCCAGCGGCGATGTCGTTTACTTCTTGGATTCCGACGACCGGCACCGACCAGACCTGAATACCAAGGTGCAATCGGTCTACGAACAGCAGCCCAGCATCGACTGCATCAGTGTGGGGTACGAATCGTTCGGTGATTGCGCCGGTGGACGCCAACGAATCAAAGTGACTCGCGATCAGGGGATCAGCGCGGTCGGTGCGGTGATGCAGCGGCGGTGGGTCGGTGCCCCAACGTCCTGCTTGTCGATGCGGTCCTCCCTGGTGCGAAAGATCCTGCCCTATCCTCGTGAAAGCGAGTGGAAGACCCGTGCCGACGATGTATTGGTGTTTGGTTCGTCGATCGTCGGGTCGCACAAATTTCATCTCGAAGAACCGCTGGTGGAATACCGGCGACACGGTGCCAACCATTTCGCAGGGCGATCCTGGTCGGCAGCCGAGAAGATGCGGTATTCGCTGGAAGTCAATCGAATGACAGGCTGGTACGTCGAAAAAATGGGTTACGAACTTTCGACGTTCCCACGATTGGCGTCGCGTGAATTCCGCACGATCGAAAAGCCGACCGTCAAGGAATGGCTTCAGTACCTTCGCATGGCGAGTCACCCGAGTCTGACTTTGGGATTGCGAATGGGAAACCTGCTATCGGTGACCAAGCACTACGTGCGGGAACGAGTCAGTCGGAAAGGCAACTCGCTTGCCCCGACCGCTCGAGCAAGCCAAACGGTGACGCCAAACAAGTTGGACGAACCAAGCGATGCGTCAGAGCATGCGTCGGGCGTGCAAGGGCCTGCCGCTGCAAATCGGCATTCTCGATCGATCAAGGCCGACGTCGTTCCGTCGATCGTCTGCGGGCGAGGTGACTTGCCCGTCAAGCCACGCCGAAATTCGGCATAACGACACGACAGAAGCCGTTCGTAGTACCGCATTCATGCGGCCTCGGGCGTTGGTATCCAGTGGACCTGCGGCTGAAGCCGGTACTACGAACGGAAACCCGGCGTCGTCTTTACTGCAGCGCCGTTCGTAGTACCGCATTCATGCGGCCTCGGGCGTTGGTTTCCAGTGGACCTGCGGCTGAAGCCGGTACTACAAGCGGTGCGGATGGCGAGGCACGCTTCGCCTCTACGCGATCTCCAGGTCCCGTTTCACGCTGACTAAATCGTTACGTTGCCATTCTTGACTGATGGATCAGGCGAATTGCATCGGGCAGTGCGGCGCATTCCACTTCGAACACTCGACTCGCTAGTGAATCGGGTGTGTCGCTTGGTTTCACGTCACAGGAGCGTTGCAAAATGATGGGGCCATTGTCGTATTGGTTATCGACATAGTGGACCGTGCAGCCGCTGATCTGGACGCCGCGATCGATCGCAGCGGAATGGACTCGACCGCCATACATGCCCTCGCCACCGAAGGCTGGTAGCAGCGATGGGTGGATGTTGATGACGCGGTTGGTGAAGTCATCAGGTATCAGCACGTGCTTTAGGAAACCGGCCATGACGACGTACTGGGCGCCGGCATCACGACAGGGTTGGAACATGCTGCGGCAGTAATCCTGTTCGTCGGGGTGCTCCGATTTCCGAACAACCTTGGTGTCAATTCCCGCGGATCGTGCAACCTCGACACCGCGCACCTTGGAACTGCTGCTGATCACCAAACGGATGTCGATCGGCAATCCGTGCTGGTCGCGGTGCTGGATCAGGTTTTCTAGGGTCCTGCCACCACCGCTTAGAAAGACAGCGATCGGCAAGTTCGCAGGCGCCGGTGTCATGCATTCACCTTGCGTACGTAAACCGTTCCCGATTCGGTTTCCACCGGCGTGACGCCGTCCATCGCAGCATCGGTCAAGGAATCCGCCAGTGTTTCGCCAGTGATCAGTTTGCCGTGCTCTTTGATCGCAGCGGCGACTTCGGGTTCATCCGTGACGATCGCGATTTCGATTCGGTCGGTGTATTCACATGCGATTTCCTTGCGTTGGCTCTGGACCGTTCGGATCAAATCTTTGGCGACTCCTTCGCGGCGAAGTTCATCGGTGACTTCGGTGTTCAGCACCACGACGCATTGGTTTCCTTGGGCGGCCGCCCATCCATCGCGAGCTTTCAAACGGACTTCGATATCGTCGCTGTCCAATTTGACTTCGCCACCTGGAAGGTCCAGCGTGACAAATCCGGTTGCCGAAAGCTGTTGCAGAAATTCGTTCCCATCCGCTTTGGCCAGTGCCGCTTTGACCGCTGGGATCTGCTTGCCAACCTTCGGACCCAATCGCTTGAAGTTCGGGACAACCGTGTATTGAACGTACTGGTCGCCTTCGGTGGTGTATTCCACTGCCTTGACGTTCAGTTCTTCCCGGACCAATTCATCGTGCGTCTGCAGCCAAGCGATGTGCGTGTCGCTGGTCAGCACGACTTCGACACGTGACAGTGGCAATCGGACTTTCAGCTTTGCTTCGGCCCGTGCCGCGCGTCCCAGGGAAGCGATTTCGCGCAGCAGAGTCATCGAAGCGGAAAGGTCTTTGTCGATCCGGTCAGCGATCGCGACGGGATAGTCACACAGGTGAACGCTGCGACGTACCTTGTCGCCGAATGGTGCACTGAGGTTTTGCCACAGCGTTTCGGAAAGGAACGGAACGAAGGGAGCCACCAGCTTGGCCAATTCCAGCAGCGTTTCGTACAGCGTCCAGTACGCGTCCGACTTGTCCTGCGAATCCGCGTCCGAGGCCCAGAATCGATCTCGGCTTCGGCGAACGTACCAATTGCTGAGTCCGTCAACCAGCGACGTGATCGCCTTGCAAGCGTTGTAGTTGTCCAGCGCGTCCATTCGATCGGTCACCGTGGCGATCGTCTGGTTCAATTCGGACAGGATCCAGCGGTCGATCTCGCTCCGCTCGGATGCATCGCGATAGCTGGGGGCCGACGCCAACGACGCTGGCGAAAGTTGATCGTCGGCTCCGGTGGCCGTGGTCGGATCGAACCCGTCGATCTCTGCATAAATCGTTAGGAAGCTGAAAGTGTTCCAGGTTCGCAGCAAGAATTCCGGGATCGAATCCTTGATCGATTGTTCGCGGTATCGGATTGCGGTCCAAGGTGGCTGGCCGGCAAAGAAGAACCAACGCAGAGCATCGGCACCATACTTGTCAAAGATCTCCGTTGGCTCGCGATAGTTCCGCAGGCTCTTGGACATCTTGTTGCCGTCTTCGCCCAGCATCAGCCCCAGCACGATGCAGTTGCGAAACGGGTGTGATCCTGTGATCTCGGGCAGCTTTGGCGACAACGAATCAGCCTGGGCTTCAGAACGTGGTACAGCGCTGTCGTCTTCTGTCGCTGCGGTTTCCGAAACATTGGCACCTTCGCCAAACAGCATCGTGCTGATCGCCAATTGGCTATAGAACCATCCTCGCGTTTGGTCCAAGGCTTCGCTGATGAAGTCTGCGGGGAACTGATCTTGGAACTTTTCGTCGTTTTGGTGAGGCCATCCCCATTGGGCAAACGGCATCGCACCGCTGTCGTACCAGCAGTCGATGACTTCGGTGACACGCTTCATCCGTGCACCGGCCGCGAACGGCGAATCGTAGGTGACGGCATCGATGTACGGTTTGTGGACGCGTAGGTCGTCCACCAATTCGGGGTTCGCGGCTTTGGCTTGATCCCAAACTTCCGTGCCGGTGATGCCCGGTTTGGCCAGCAGCATGTCGTAGCTGTCGACCGCTTCGGCCTGTCCGGTTTCTTGGCAGACCCAGATAGGCAACGGTGTGCCCCAGTAGCGTTCGCGTGACAGAGCCCAATCGACGTTGGATTCCAGGAAGTTGCCGAAACGCCCGTCGCGGATGTGTTCCGGCTGCCAACCGATTTGCGAATTGTTCTTCAGCATCAGGTCGCGGAACTTCGTCGTCCGCACGAACCAGCTTCGACGTGGGTACTGGATCAACGGGTCTTCGTTGGCCCGCCAACAGAACGGGTACTCGTGCAGGTATTGTTCCTGCATCAGCAGTTTGTCGGCTTCTTTCAGCAGTCGGATGATCGGTTTATCTGCATCTTTGACCCAGGTGCCTTTCATCTCGGCGAATTCATCGGTGAACTTGCCGTCCGGGCCGACCGCACACAACAACTCCGGTGCATCGGTTGGAACGAAGCGTTTTCGTTCGTCCACCAACACATCATGGTCAACTTCGCCGAACGCAGGTGCTTGGTGGACGATGCCCGACCCGGATTCGGTGGTGACGAAATCAGCGGCAACGACGCGCCAATACTTGGCTTCGGTTCCGCCGCCGACCAGGGTGCCGGTTTGGTCCGCGACGGAATCGCTATAGTTGTTGAACGGAGGCTGATAGCGGGCACCGATCAACGATTCGGCTGTTACCGTTTCGACAGGTTCCAGTTCACGTTTCAGCTTGCCTGCGATCGTGTCCACCAACTTGGCTGCCATCACCAGCTCGGTCCCCGATTCTGGATCGCGAACGACGCTGTATTCGACGTCTGTGGGATGGACGGCCGCGTACATGTTGCTAGGCAGGGTCCATGGGGTGGTGGTCCAGACCACCAACGACCGGTTCGTCGGCTTGCCGGCGTCGTCCAACAGCGGGAACAGCACGTAGACGCTAGGGTCGGCGACTTCCCGGTATCCTTGGCCGACTTCGCCTGCCGACAATGCGGTCCCACCCTGGGCCCACCACCAAACGATTTTGTGGCCTTGGTACAGCAGGCCGCGGTCGAACAGGTTTTTCAGGCTCCACCAGACGCTTTCGACGTAACTTTGGTGATAGGTGACGTAGGCCTTTTCCAGGTCGACCCAGAACCCCAGCCGCCGGGTCAGCGTTTGCCACTGCTGCATGTACCGAAACACGCTCTGTTGGCATTTCTGGATGAACGGTTCTTCACCGTAGGCTTCGATGTCTTCTTTGCTGTGGATGCCCATTTCCTTGCCGACTTCGACTTCGACGGGCAGACCGTGAGTGTCCCAACCAGCTTTGCGTTCACAGCGGAACCCTTTCATCGTTTTATAGCGAGGAAAGACGTCCTTGATGCTGCGGGTCAGGCAGTGCCCGGGGTGCGGCATGCCGTTGGCCGTGGGGGGGCCTTCATAGAAAACGAACGAAGGTCCGTCGGCGCGTGCGGCCAGCGATTGGCCATAAATGTCGTTGTCGTCCCAGAATTTCAGGACGTCTTGCTCGAGCGCGGGGAAGTTCGGGCTGCCTTCGGGGGCACGCAGTGGACTTGGCATAGGAGCGAACGATGGGGAAGTGGTGATGGGGGAGTCGAGGGGACTTGGGGTGGCTTCTATGAGAATATTCGATGAAGAAGCCGGCTCGCCCGTGTCCTCCAACGGCTCGAGCGACCATGATTGTACGGTCAAAACTTGAAAGCGCCCGCCCCACCGCGGCGACTGATTTTCCACAGTCCAAAGCAGGGGGCGGATTGTTCCATCGAGATCGCTTGTGCTGATTTCGCTGGGATTGTCGCTCCGCCGGTGTGATCTGGGTGGACCGACCGTCCGGGGCAGTCGATGGGGGATTTCAAGCGATCGTGAGACGTTGCCTCGATTACCCGTTGGTTGACCGCTTGCTCGCTGCGAACTCGAAAAAAACGCGTCCCGACGAACTGGTCGATTCCGCCGCTGTCGAAAGCATCGGCGCAGTCTGTGCGGTCGCGGTCACGGCGTTGATCGTGATCACCGTCGCCCACGCCGGGTGGTTAGCCGCAATCGCGGTCGTGGCCGCGTCCGGAATCATCATCGCCATCCTTCGTCGCCGGTCGACCGATCGACGTTTGCGGGTGCAAGTGGTTGTCGACGGATACCGGCAAGAGGCCGACCAATGGCAGCAGCAGTGGTTGCGACTGCAGCAGGACGCCGAACAGACCCAGTCCGCACTGCAGAAAATGCGTGACGGTGTGATCATGTTGTCTCGCGAGGGCAATGTTTTGTTGGTGAACCCATCCGCAAAATTTCTGTTGGGCATCGCCGATCGTTCGGACATGGGGGGGCGACGGTTGGGCGAAATCGTTCGGATCCCCGAGCTTTCTCGCGTGATCACCGCCGCCGCGTCGGGTGACGGGCCACAGAAAGTTCATGTCGAAGTCGTCTGTTCAGACCGGATCCGGTCCATCAAGGTTCGCGTCGACCCGATCGAATCCCGCTTGGAAACCAAACTACTGGTGACGCTGCGGGATGAAACCGAAGCGAATCGAGTGGACGAGATGCGTCGGGAATTTGTTGCCAACATCTCCCATGAACTGAAGACGCCGCTGGCCGCGATCAAAGGATACGCCGAAACCGTCGAACTGGCGATCGAAGACGATCCGGATGCAGCGAAACACTTTATGAGCCAGATCAACGCCCAGTGCCTGCGTCTGGAGCGGCTGATCGCCGACATGATGCAGTTGGCCAGGGCCCAAGCCGGTAACAGCCACCTTTCGATCGGGCGAGTGGATTTCAGCGAAGTGGTTAGCGAGTCGCTAAGGTCCAATTGCCCGATCGCCGAGGTGAAGGAAATCGCTGTCGTGTACCAGGCCGGGCAGTCGCAATGGATCCACAGTGATCGCGAGGCCACGCTGACGATCGCCAACAACCTGATCGGCAATGCCATCCGCTATACCTCCCTTGGCGGGCGAGTCGAGGTTGGTTTCCGCGATGCGGGCAAGTTCTTGGCGCTGGTCGTCCAGGACAACGGTGTGGGGATCAACGCCGAGGAACAGGAACGAATTTTCGAGCGTTTCTATCGCGTCCAGAAATCAAGAGTCGCACGTGGTGACGAATCCGACCCCCTTTCCGAAGGGACCGGGATTGGATTGTCGATCGTCAAAAACCTGGCGATTTCGCTCGGCGGCGAGGTTCGGGTAGAAAGCAAACCGGGCCGCGGTTCCAAATTCGAAGTGCTGTTGCCCAAGGCCGAACTCGCCTGATCGGCCGCGAAATATCACCGACAGACTGAGATTTTCATCGCCGCATTCGCACGATTAGGTAAAAGCGTGCTGTCGATGCCGACCAAACTTCACCAAAGCTTCATCGGATTCGGGGCTCCCGACGGGTGCACAAACCGCCGTGTTCGTTCAACATATGGCTGCGTCAAAAAATCAACTCACGCAACCGCCAACGGATTACCGGGGTACCATGTCAACCACGCTTCTGCCGCCGCTTCCCCGACGAGTCATTCCTAACGAAACTGAAATGTCGAAAACCAAAGTTCTAGTCGTCGAGGACTATCGTCCGCTTGCCGAAACGTTGGAATATCAACTGCAGCGGGCCGGTTATGACGTTTCGCGGGCAGCCGACGGGCGCGAGGCGCTGAAGGCTGCGAAGCTGCAACTGCCCGACGTCATTTTCCTGGACGTCGACCTGCCGATCCTAAGTGGCGTCGAGGTCTGCAAACAACTGCGAGCCGATGCGACGACCAAGGACACCCTGATTTTGATGCTAAGTGCTTTGGGCGAAGAATCGGATCAGGTAGTCGGGTTCGCCGTTGGTGCGGATGACTACGTGGTCAAGCCCGTCGAAAGCTACAAGGTGTTGCTGCAGCGTCTGAAAGCGTTGCTGCGTCGTCGCGAACCAGCCTTCGAGGACAGCGACCAAGTCGAACACCACGGTGTGCGAGTGGATCGTCGACGCTTTGTCGCCAGCTTGGGTGACGAAGTGTTGAAACTGACCAAGAGCGAGTTTCAGTTGTTGGAAACTTTGATTCGCCAGCCCGGTCGCGCTTTCGGCCGCACGGAATTGGTGGATGCCGCTTTGGGCGAAGACACGATGGTGCTGGAGCGAACGATCGACGTGCACGTCCGTGCCCTGCGTAAGAAAATGGGCGATGCTGCCGATCTGATCGAAACCGTTCGTGGCATCGGCTATCGGTTCCGCGAGTAGGCGACGCACAGGAACTATCTGTCGTCGGGGGATCCGCCAGAATTCCTGATCGTCGGGATGGCGCGGGTGGGAATTCTGGCGAATCCCACGACGGCAGTCCCGACACTTACCGATCGTGCGTTCGCAAACGCCAGCCTGTGGCTGCCCTCGTTTGATTCCGGTCGCTGTCAAAACGGGGACAATGGGTTTGTCACCGATAACCGCTACGAATCGACTGCCGGCGGATTTGATCCGCTATCACTCGGCTGGTTGCCGAAGGACTCGGTACAGCGGTCTTGGTGCCGCGTTTCGAAATGCCCTGGTGATGGCTGGTTCCAATGATGCACAAGATTCAAATCACGCCCGAGCGTTTGATCGGCCGAATGTCGTTGGCCGAAGTGCAAGAATTCCTGGGCGACCTGGATTTATCGGACACCGCTCGTGACGCTGCCCGTTTCAAGAACCTCGTGTTCCAGTTGGACGATCTGGAACTGGCTATCGAAACCGTTGGTGGCCCGGTTCTGCAGCAGCGAAAAGCTGCTTAGCAACGAGCGACCAATAAGTGTCGCGATGAAAGGCATCTCGCCCCCGCCGCGCAGCGGTTTGCGGGGGGACAGAGTTAGAGAGAGAGGGGAAGAAGAAACGACACTTAGTGATCGCTCGTTGCTTCGAAACAATCGGCGTTGGTTTGACACCTGGGATGGCATCCACCCATTGCTACTGGATCCATCCGTTGGATTTTAGAAAGTCGATCGTCTTGGCCATTGTGTCTCGGTAATGCTTGCCGCCGTCGCGGGTGGCGTTGAAGAAACCGTGCGGCTGACCTTCGTAGAGATGGAGGTCGCTTTTCAGGCCCGCGGCGCGGCTTTCGGCTTGGAACTTCTTGCCCGTCGCAACCGGGATCAGCGAATCCGCCGTGCCCAGGAACACGATCGCGGGGGGATCGTCCGACGTGATGTTGTGGGCGGGCGAATAGTCCGCATAGGCGTCTCCAACGCGGCCTGTTCCCCAACCGCCCGGCCCGTTGTCATAGACCGGGTTGAACAACAGAAGTGCGTTCGGCTTTCGCGATACACCGTCCACGGCGACGTCGTCCATCATGCCTAGGAATGCAGCCAGATGACCGC
This sequence comes from Rubripirellula lacrimiformis, assembly GCF_007741535.1. Taxonomy (NCBI): domain Bacteria; kingdom Pseudomonadati; phylum Planctomycetota; class Planctomycetia; order Pirellulales; family Pirellulaceae; genus Rubripirellula; species Rubripirellula lacrimiformis. The sequence continues at coordinate 5,384,350 of NZ_CP036525.1, read as the reverse complement.
CTGCTGATCCGCCGCCCGCAGCGACGCGGTCCGGGTCGATACCAAATTCGGCGGCGTGGCTTCGGATATAGCGAATGGCATCCGAAGCGTCTTCGATGCATCGGTCCGGTTTGATGGGGTTCTTCTTAGGCAGCAAGCGGTATTGGGCGCGGAAGCAGACCATGCCCAACTTAGCCAGTTCTTCGCTGTGGGCTGCGAACTGGCCGGGGGCACCGCCGACCCAACCGCCACCGTGAAAGAAGACCACCGCCGGCCGTCGGTCGCTGGCTTTCCAATCGGCCGGGCGAGTCCAGTCGATCTTCAACGTGACGTCTTTGCCGCTCGTTGATACCGTTTTGTAGTTCAACGTGTGCTCGGTTGGGGCCTGCGAGGCTGCCGATGCCGCTTTCGGGGAATCGGCCCACAAAGGACGGTCGTTTCCAAGCAATCCAAGACTGTAAATCGCGACGGACCAAGCGATCAAGCCAAAACGAATCTTCGTGCAACGAACCAAACGCATTCAAAGGCCTCGGTAGTTTTCAATCGCAAACGGAAACGGTGAACCGCGCAAGCGGGACCGGCATTGTACCAGCCGCTGTTGGCGACCGTGTCACCTAGCCGCCGGATTCCAAATCAATCACTGTCCGATTTCTTAGTTGATTTCGCTAGAAATCCCATTATCCGCTCGACAGAACAATTCGGATGCTCTTTGAATGGAGGCATCCTGCCTGGGAGCCTGCACCGTCCCAGGCTACGTTCCTGTTCCTACTCTTCCTGTTGGACGCTTCATCGCCACAGCGGTTCCACCTGCTGGGCGTTCCAGTCTCGCCATCGTTTGGCAAGCTCGCGGACTTTGTCGGGATTGGTATCCGCTAGGTCGACCGATTCGCTGATGTCGCTGGACAGGTCATACAGTTCCCAGTCGCCACGACGTCGGACCAGTTTCCACTGCTGATAGCGAATCGCGTGACGGTCGCCGACACGCCAAAAAATTGGACGTTGGGCAAACGAGCTAGCGTCGGATCGCGTCAACAGCGGGATCAGGTTCGAACCGTCACGATCGCCCATGCCCTTGTGTTGTGCCATGTCAACGTTCGCCGCACGACAGGCCGTGGCGTGGAGGTCCATGGATGTTACCGGTGTAGAGACAACTTGCGGCGAGATCTTTCCAGGCCAGGATGCGATCATGGGGATGCGGACTCCGCCTTCGTAAACCATGCCCTTGCCACCACGCAGCGGTGCGTTGCTGCTGGTCAATTCCTTTGTTGGGCCACCGTTGTCGCTGAGGAAGAGGACCAGCGTGTTTTCAGTCGCACCCGCCGCTTCGATCGATGCCAGGACACGTCCGATGCTGTCATCCAAGTGGGCCAGCATCGCCGCAAAGATTCGCCGTTGGACGTCTTCGATGTGCGAGAAGCGTTCCATGTACTCGTCTTCGCCCTGCAGTGGGCTGTGCACTGCATTGTAGGCGAGGCACAAAAAGAACGGTTGATCGGCGTGACGGTCGATGAAATCGCAGGCCTCGCGAGTGAAGGCGTCTGTCAGATTTTCGGTCTCGTTGACCGGTTGGCTAGAACGCATCACGGGGTTGTCCGTGTCATACGGCGGTTCGCTGTGTCCCATGTCGGTGGACCAAATGGTTCGTCCATTGGCCGACGTCCAGCGTCCCTTCCCGCCACCGGGGATCGCTTTGCGGCGCAGCCATGTCGTCGCACCATCGTAAGGCGGTGGAACAAAAAAGTGGCCTTCATGCAGAAAGCCAAAGAACTCGTCGAATCCCCGACGTTGCGGGTGAAACGGGGCGGTCCCACCCAGGTGCCACTTGCCGATCAGTCCTGTGGCATAACCGGCGGACTGGATCAACGACGGCAGCAGCGTTTCGTCCTGGGGGATCCCGATTCCCTGCGCCGCATTCTCGGCTCCGATTGGATTGAATTCGAATCCAAATCGCGTTTGGTATCGGCCTGCCATGATTGCGGCCCGCGATGCAGCACAGAACGGTGCAGTCACGTACCCGTCGGTGAACCTTGCGCCGCCCGAGGCAAGTCCGTCCATCTGCGGTGTCGGAATTTCGTTTCCGCCATAGCAACCCAGTTCGCCGTATCCGAGGTCGTCGGCAATGATCACCACGATGTTGGGTTGCCGGTCAGCCGCCACTGCAACCGCCGCAGCCAAGATTCCAACTGCGATCGCCAAGCTGCGGGCAATCCATCCAAACGAATAATGCAAATTCAGATTCCTACGCGGTAATTCTAGGGCGGTGGTTTCAGGATTGGTCCAGACCGCGGACACCGGCGGCCGTGCTGCTGCCGAACGAGTCGATTTCGACGTCCATTCGCTGGGCCAAGCTGACCAAGACGTTTGCAAAGGGAGTGTTGTTTTGCGAATCGTGCGCGACGTATCGCCCGTGGTTGTAACCGCCACCGGCGATGATGATCGGCAAATTTCGCCAATCATGGGCACTGGCGTTCCCCAAATTCGAACCGAACAGAATCGCTGTTTGATCCAACAGCGACCGGCCACCTTCGTCGATCGCCCGCAGCTTCGTCAAGAATTCGTTGAACGTTTCGAACTCGGCTTCTTCGATCAGTTTCAGTTCGTTGATCTTGTCCGGGTCTTTGCCGTGATGGGACAGGCCGTGCCAATCGCTGTCGACGCCGGGGATATTGGGAGCCGAATTGAGTCCGCCCAATTGATGGGTGATCGTGCGAGTCGAATCGGTTTGGATTGCCAGCACGATCATGTCGTACATCAGCCGCTGGCGTGCGATCGCTTCGGCCTTGTCGCGAATATCATCGGGCTGTTCAATGTCCACCTTGGGCTTGGGAAGTCGTACCCATCCCTCGCTTTGCTGCAGACGCTGTTCTAGCTCGCGTACCGACGTTAAGTATTCGTCAAGCTTGTCGCGGTCACGTTCGCCCAGTTTTTGTTCCAACCTGCGGGCTCTGCCACCAACGGTGTCCAGGATGCTGCGGCCGCGTTTCAGATTCAGCATCTCTTTATCAACGGCTTTGGCGTCCCCATCAACAAACAAAGCCTTGTAGATCTTCGCTGGGGACGACATCGCCGGGATCGGAACGCCGTTGGACGTCCAGGAAAGTGATTCGTTGGAAACCGCCATCGCCAGGAACGGGAATCGAGTTTGCAGCCCAACTTGCTGAGCGATCCGTTGGTCGATCGACAGAGTGTTGCGAAATCCGGCCAGCCCCGGGCGTCGGGCCGACGTCAACCATGTCAGTGCCGACGCATGCCCGTTGTTGCCTTGTTGGTCGGGGTGGGACAGGCCCGAAAAGACAGTGATCTGGTCGTGATGATCGGCCAATCGAGACAGGTAGGGCGTCGATGCCAATGCATCGCCCTCGGCATCCGGAAATAGGTGCGGTCCGTGAAATCCCAGCCCCGCACAACAAGCCACAAATCGCTTTGGCGGCACGTCATCGGCGGTTTGACCGAGTGCTCTGCGACCAACCGACGGACCCATCGCTTCCAACATCGGAAGCGCGATCGCGGCCGCCGTGGCGCCTCGTAGCATCTTCCGGCGGCTGATCGGATTGGCTGGAATCAACATGGTTGGCCTTGGTGGGATACGGTGAATCGGAACGCAGCAACGATGGGGCGTAAGACTTCTGACGCCGCCACCGCTGCGTTGAACTCTACTTGTTCAGGAACGCTTCGCTGGTCACGACCAGTTCCAATATATCTCGAACGCCATGCCCGCGTTGCTTGGACTCCGCCACCATCCGATCGATCATCGGGCGATCCGAAAATCCCATTTCACGGCCGGTAGCGAAGGTCAAAAATTTGGTCGCAAGCGAGCGTGCCAATGCGTCTTCGTCGGCAGCAAGTCGCTGGCGAAACTGAACGAATCCGTCGAATTTGCGTCCGTCCTGCATCTCGCCGCTGGCGTCCACGGCCTGGCCTAGCCGGTATTGAACGCGGCGTTGTTTGATTTGCAGATCGACCTTTTCTCCTTCGCCGAGGCTGCGGAATCGGTCTCGGTAGCCGCCGATCGGATTGAAACTTTCTAACGCAAATCCGGGCGGGTCGATCATCGCGTGACAACTGCGGCAGGAGTCCAGGTCACGATGCTTGTCCAGCAATTCTCGCAGCGTCGATGCGCCTCGGATGTCCGGTTCGACCCCCGAGATGCCAGGCGGCGGAGGGGATGGCGTGATCCCTAGAATTCGTTCCATCACCCAGACGCCACGGACGACCGGCGAAGTGTTGGTGCCGTTGGCCGACACTTTCAACACGCTGGCTTGGCTCAGCAGTCCGCCGCGAAGCGAATCATCCGACAGTTGGACTCTCTGCAGATCGGGGCCATGGACCGGATCGGTTTGTCCCAATCCATCGCGATAGTGATCGACTAAACGTTCATTCAAAAACGCAAAGTCGCTTTGCACAACATTGCGAACAGGCAGATTCTTTTCGATCAGTTCCGAAACAAAATGTCGCGTTTCGGCAATCGCTGAATGCTGAAGATAGGGATCGTATTCGGGGAATAGCGTCCGGTCGGGACTGGTGAATTCGATCTCGCGAAGGTTCAACCATGCGTCGCAAAAGTCGTCGATGAATCGTTGGTGTCGTGGGTCCGCGATCAGACGTCGAGTGTGCTGGATCAACGCCGACGGATCGGTCGACAGGACACCCGCTGCGGCTGCGTCTAGCAGGGCTTGGTCCGGCGTGGTGCGGACCAGGAAATAGGACAGCCGCGACGCAATCGCGTGATCGTCCAGCTTTCCGCCGGGTTCCTGCAGGTACAGGAAATCGGGGCTGCAGAAGATCGCGGCAACGCCGGTCCGCAGCGCTTCGTCAAAGGTCGCACCGCGATCGATCTGCTGAGTCATCAGTTCGATGATCGGCTGGACGTCCGAATCATCCACCGGCCGACGATAGGCAGCGGTCGCCACCCGCCGGAACACCTTGGCCGCGTCCGTCGCCGGCTGCGTGGATTCGGTGACAAAGTTCGGCTGGTACCACGGCTTTGTCTTGGTCGTCGGGTTTGTCGGTTCGACCTCGTGTCGGACCAACCCGGCATAGATCAATTCGTGGCCGCGGCCGGGAAATGATTCGAGGATCGGCCCCACCAGTTCGACTTGGTTGATCGCAAGTCCAGGACCGGTGTAGCCATCGATGCCTTGTTTTCGCAGGTTGTAATTGCCGGTGTCGATTCCCCAGGGATCGATCGAAACCATGAATCGAGGTTCCATCCACACGCGTTTTTCGACCGTGGTCGGTTGACCATCGGTGGATTCGATGGGGGGAAACTGAAAGTAACCTAGCGTCGGCTTGTCGGATCCGGGCTGGAAACTGGTCAGCCCTGCTCGAAACGTGATGGGTTGCTCGGCATGGTAGGCGTACCCGGTCACTCGCAGCGTGTACCAACCGGCCTGTTTGACTTCCGCACCACGTAGCATTCCGGTGGGGTATCCCAGGTCTTGGAAGAACACGACCGCGCCGTCATCGGCCAATCTCCAGACTTCGCCGACAAATTTTTCGCCCTCTCGCGATTCGGCATAGTTGGCCTGGATCACCTGCGTGGCCGGCCGTGACGTCGTCTTTGCAATGGCCGCGTCCATGACCGAATCGATCGCATCCAAGTACTTTTGCAGATGCACCATCGACACGCCCAAGGCATCGCCCACGTTGTCGAATTCGTGACTGCGACCGTCCTCGGGCAACATCATCGACAGGTCTAAATGAGTGCCGAATAGATCGTTCAATGTGTTGGCGTATTCGTTTCGGTTCAACCGCCGCAGCACCGTCTGTTGAAATCGACGACCCGCGATCTGTAGGAACACTTCGACGCTATCGGTGAATGATTCGACCTCCATCGCGTCGACCGCGGCCGCATCCGGCGGTGGCATCTCGCCCGATCGAACTCGATCAAAGATTCGCACCCATCGGGCATGGATCGCCAGATCCGAAACTTCCATCGAAAGGTCGGTCAGGTCCAAATCGGCCTCGGCACCGTCCCCTGAATGGCAATCGTTGCAGTTTCGTGCGAAGAAAGATTGCGACAGGTCGGCGACCGAGGCGGTTTCGGCGGCGGCGGTTTGACCATTGGCCAATGCGCAGCCGAACATCACCAAGAACCACCATCGAATTGGGTTTCTCACCTAGAACTCCAGCGTCAGGCCATCGGTCGCAAGCGTCACTTCGGCATCGACGCTTCGTCGAATCGCTTCGATATCGATGGGATCGTCGGACTCTTCGATCGGGTTGATGTGGGTCAGCAGCAAACGCTTGGGTTTCGACAGCGAAGTCACTTCGGCGACTCGGCTGGTCCAGCTGTGCCCGGTCTTCAGTGCCCACTCGGACGCATCGTCGCGAAAATAGCACTCGTGCATCAACAGGTCCGCACCCTCGCACCATCGTGCGTGTTCTTCGGATGTGTCGCCGGTGGTATCGGTTGCGTACACCAATCGTTTTCGCTGATCAGGCCAATCCATCCGGTAGGCGACGGAACCGCCCGGGTGATCCTGGGGGCGCCACGACACTTGGACGCCTTCGACCGTGAATTCGGGCTGGTCGTCGATCGCGATCCATTCCGCATCCAATTTGGCTGGGAAAATAAGATCGTGGAACAAATGGGTTTCGACCGCAGAAATTTTTTCTTGCTCGCCAAAAATTCTCAGCTTTTCGATCGGTTTCCCACGCCGCTTCTGGGCTTCGAACAACACGTCCAGCAGAAACGTCAGCCCAAAGGTGTGGTCCAGGTGTGCGTGGCTAAGCAAGATGTTCAGCGTGTCGGTTTGGATCAGCGGCGAAAGCCGGAAAGCACCGGTTCCCGCGTCCAAAAGGATGCCGGATTCGGGCAAAAAATAGCACGAAGTATGCCGGTCATCATTGGGGTGGTAGCCCACGGTACCCAAACAGTGAAGTCGCATGTGGCAGGCACCTGAGTTGATGGATCGACGAATACGGGGATCATGGCGGGGCTGAACCGAACCCCCGCGGGGCTAGTCTGACTGAAGGGAAGCTCGGGCTCAAGAACAATGCCGCTTGTCAGGAAAAGCGTCAGTCGATATTCTCCTTGCATCAGACGGGAAAGCCACAGTCGAAACAGCCCCTCGATTGACGTTTGATCATCATAAACCACATGCGGATGTGGCGGAATTGGCAGACGCGCTAGATTCAGGTTCTAGTGGCCGCAAGGTCGTGGAGGTTCAAGTCCTCTCATCCGCACTTTCCGAAAAACGGGATTTTCGCTCACAAAGCGGAAGTCCCGTTTTTTTGTGCCTAGGCGCCACGTCCATCGCTGAGTCGCCACTCTCTGGACGCGCAGGCTGAATCAGTACCGTGGTGGAATCGGTCCAGACCATCGGACCCAACGGAGGCAGGGCAATCCCGCTAAAAAAGAGCGTCCAGTTTAGCCGCGGAGCGGCAGCAGCTTTTTGCCGTGGGGCTGGCCCCACGGTTCGCGATGATTGAGGCAATCCTGCTCTTCTCGGCGGGGCCGCCTGAGGGCGGCCCGGCCGAGAAGAGCAGGGGTGGATGGCAAATCCGGTGGCCAGAGTCCACCGGCATGACGCTTTCGCCTCTCCGAGGCTGTCGTAAACTGGACGCTCTTCGAAGCCGGTACTACGAACGGAGCGAACTGATTAGCTGTAGCAGCGTCAAGCTCTCCAACCACGATTGCTCGCTGTCCTGTTCGATCAACCAGGCTCTTAGGGGGCCGCGCCTACCGATCGGTCGAATAAGTTTTTGGTGATCCGTTGCACCCGATCGTCCGGGCCGTGCGGACGGCTCCAGTGAGACCACGGCAGTGTGTGTCCCGGCGGCGAACTGACGGCCTGGGCCCAAAAGATCGTGGCGGCGTTGAACACGAAATTACCTTTCGGGCCAGGGTAGATCGTGGCCGTCCATTGCTGTGGGTTCACTCCGCCCTGCCATGCTGTGCCTGCGCCGACCACCCGCAGCCCATCGATATCCGCCGGCTGTCCGTGGTACTCCCAACCGATCAGTCCGGGGATGGAATCGCCGTCTTTGACACCCGCGCCGTCGAACATCCAGTGGTCTGATTTCGTGACGACCCAGTCGCCGCCACCGTTGACGGGTTCCACGTTGCGTGCGCCCATCAACAGCCCTTCGTCTGGTCCGCGGTGTGGAAACGGGCCGTGGATGCGTTCTCGATCTACCGCGTATTCATTGTCGCCACCGTAGGGACCACCTCGGAAGATGATGCGGTTGTCTTGCCCGCTGGACGATGAACGAAACGGTGTCACCCAACACACGCTGTTGCCCGAAAAGAACAACAGGTTGACACCCGCATCACGCATCGTGACGGCGCTGTTGAACTGGCGCAGATCCCAGTACTCGTCGTGCCCGATGCTGACAAACGCCTTGCACTTCAATCCGCGATCCGGCGTCAGCATGTCGCTGTTGGAACAATAGGCGACATCGTAGCCTCCCTTTTCTAACCAATAGGAAAGCGGGAATTCAAACGGCAGAAACTCGCCCGATCCGACCGTCAACGGATCGTTCACGACGCCGGTGTACTGGCCTTCGCGGCCGTAAGGGCGATCGAAACTGACATCCGCCCAAGGTCCTTGGACGCCTTTGGGATGCGTGTAGATCGAATACTGGTTGGGCCATCGGTTGTAGGCTTGCCAGGTATTGTCCGAGCACTGGAACAGGACGTCGGCCGGCCGGTCGTCGGTAACGATAAACACCACATAGCTTTGCCAGTAGGCTTCCGTTCCCTCGGGCTTGGTCGTCATCCGTCCCAAGTATACGCCGCTGATCCAGTCATCCGGGATGGTCAGTTGAACCGACGGTGACCATCGGCATTCGTGCAAGTTCTTCTCGCCGATAACGGGATCCGGTTGAATCTTGCCGGGCACCGAATCGACCGTCTTCATCAGCCTAGCTCCCCGGCCACCGTAGTAACCCATGCGAAAGAACTCGATCTTGAACTGCCGCACCGGGTTGGTCGAAACGCAGATGTCGATGCTCTCGCCCGCACGAACGCTCTGCTTCGAACAGTAGCCCTCGATCCATGGCGACCGGTATCCACCGTCATCGAGTCGGACTCTTGTCAGTTGCCAATCCCGTGCCCCTGCGTGCTGGTTTTCGATCTGAATCGGATTCAGTTGGCCTTGGTCTTCGACTGCACCATTCTGTCCACCGGTCGCGATGGCGGCTGCAGAATCGCTTGTCACCGTTTGCCCATGGCACGAACGCAGCGACCCGTCACTTCGCAGAACGCCAACGATAGTCAGCAGGCAGACGGCAATTCCGAGGTGGCGATTCATAGTGAAGCTTTGGATCTGGAGGGATTTTCGGTCACAAGCCATTCGTAGCACGTCACAGGATACAATGAAATTCCCGCCTCTGACTTCGTCGACGTGCAAGACCGACAAAGTTCCCGCCACATGAATCCATCGAACGACATCCCATGGTTGGAGTAGCCTACCCGCCGCGTCTCTGTCGACTGCTCTGGAACCAGTGCCTGCCAAGCTCGACGATCGCAATCGTCGCATGCTTTGCGCTGTGCTTCGCGGGACATGCATTGGCGGACGATGAACAGGATCGTTTTTTCGAGTCCGAGATACGGCCGATTCTGGTTCAACACTGTGTTGCTTGTCATGGTGCGACCGAGCAGAGTGGTGGACTGCGGTTGGATTCGAAGTCAGCGTTGATCAAGGGCGGTGATTCTGGTCCCTTCGCCGTCGCGGTTGCTGCCGACAACCTGCTGCTAGAAGCGGTCCGGCGAAGCGACAACGTGGCGATGCCTCCGGACGATCCGCTTCCCGAACCACAGGTTGCCGCCATCGCAGAATGGGTCGCCATGGGAATGCCCTGGCCGGACAATTCCGTGCCACTGCGTTCGGCCGCCATGGAAAACGCGGAAAGCCATTGGGCGTTCATGCCTGTCCGAAATCTACCGGTTCCAGAACTCCCCGCGAATTCGGTCGTCGGAGATTCGATTGCCGGAGATTCGATCGTCACGAATCCGATCGATGCGTTCGTGTTGCACACACTCGCAGAGGCCGGGCTGACACCTGCACCCGAGTCCGATCGCCGGACCTTGATTCGCCGTCTTTCGTTTTCGCTGACGGGGCTGCCGCCAAGCCCGGATGATGTTGATCGGTTCGCCGCGTCCACATCCGCGGATGACGATAGCGAATGGGTCGAAAAGTACCTTGCTGCCAAACAGTACGGCCAGCACTGGGGGCGTCATTGGTTGGACGTGGCTCGCTATTCCGACACCAAGGGATACGTGTATGGCCGCGAAGAACGTTTCTGGGTGCACGCCTGGCGTTATCGCGACTGGGTCGTCGACGCCCTGAACGAAGACATGCCCTACGATCGTTTCCTGCTGTTGCAATTGGCCGCCGATCAAACCGAAAACATACGAAGCGAAGATCTGGCTGCGATGGGGTTCCTGACGATCGGTCGTCGATTCTTGGGTGTCAACCGAGACATCATTGACGACCGCATCGATGTGGTGACTCGCGGGACGTTGGGCCTGACGGTCAGTTGTGCTCGCTGCCACGACCACAAATACGATCCCATCCCCACCGCCGACTACTACTCGTTGTACGGCGTCTTCGATAGTTGCCAGGAAGAACTGGTCGGGCTCGGCGAGAACACCGTCGATGACGCGTTCGAAACGGAGTTGAAGAAGCGACAGGCGGCGTTGCATCAGAAGTTGCAAACCAGTCGCGAGGAATCGTCCAAGCGAGCTCGTGGCAGGGTTCGCGATTACTTGTACGCTCAAACCGAACTGGACAAGTATCCGCCTCAGGGTTTCGATCAGATCTTCGAGGCGTCGGATCTATTGCCTGCGTTTGTCCGGCGTTGGCAGGCGTACCTGAGAACCGCAAAACGAGAACATGATCCCGTGTTCCTGCCTTGGCACCGGTTTGCGGAGCTGGGGCCCGATCAGTTTGCGGCCCAGGCGTCGGAGGTGTGTGAAGCGATCGCTGCGTCGTCGCAGGAACGGATCCATCCGCGTGTCGCCGCCCTCTTTAAAACACCACCGGCAAGCTTTACTGATGTCATCGATCGCTACGGCCAGTTGTTGAGTGAAGTCGATGCTGAGTGGGCGCAGCAGCCAGGAACCGAACCGCCATTGGACCCTGCCGCCCAACAGCTTCGTCAGGTGATGTTTGCAGCCGGATCGCCCTGCGAGGTTCCGGACGAAGGCATCGTCCATACCGAAAGGTTTTTTGACAGCGCTACCACGACGGCGCTGTGGAAGCTGCAAGGAGAGATCGACCGCTGGTTGATCAACCCGGCACAGCCACCCGGTTTTGCCTTGATTTTGAAGGATCGTGCCAGGGCGTCCGAGCCGCGGATTTTCCGGCGAGGCAACATCCAGACTCAGGGCGAAGACGTACCGCGGCGTTTTCTGGAAGTCTTGTCGCCCTCCGATCGAAAGCCGTTTCAAGTCGGCAGCGGTCGCCTTGAACTGGCTCGGGACATCATCGACGATTCCAACCCGCTGACCGCTCGCGTGATCGTCAATCGCGTGTGGGCTCATCATTTCGGTGCTGGTCTGGTTTTGACCCCCAGCGACTTTGGGGTTCGTGCCGAACGACCGTCGCACCCGGAACTGCTGGACTGGCTGACGCATTGGTTTGTCCAGGAAGGGTGGAGTTTAAAGAAACTGCATCGATTGATTGTCACGTCGGCGGCCTTCCGACGATCGTCGCTAGGCCCGACCAACCGAGCCGATCTGGATCATGCCGTGCAGGTCGATCCTGAAAATCGATTACTGTGGCGGATGAATTCGCGAAGACTGACCTTCGAACAGTTCCGTGATTCAATGCTAACGGCGACCGGTGAAATCGACTTGCAGACCGGCGGCAAGCCTGCGGATCTGTTCAAGAACACTTCGAACGTTCGACGCACTCTGTACGGATTGGTCGATCGTCAGTTCCTGCCCGCGATCCTGCGTGTGTTCGATTTCGCTAACCCAGACCTGCATGTGCCTCGGCGAAGCCAAACCACGGTTCCGCAGCAATCGTTGTTCTTCATGAATCACCCGCTTGTATTACGGCGATCTCAACAACTGGCATCCGTGTGCAGCGAAGACGCAGATCCCCGCGATGCTGTTGGAAAGATGTTTCAAAGAGTGCTGCAGCGACCGGCAACGGACGCGGAACTGACCGACGCGTTGCTGGTTGTTTCCCAAGCTGCAGCGGAAACGACGACCATTCGCCAGACCGCCGCCGATTGGACCTATGGCTATGGCAAATACGACGAAGACGCACAACGCGTCGCGGACTTCGAACCGCTCCCCCATTTCACCGGCCAATCGTGGCAGGGCGGTCCCTCGTGGCCCGATGGCAAACTCGGCTGGGTGCAGTTGTCCGCGGTCGGTGGCCATCCCGGCAACACGCGAAACACGGCATGTGTTCGTCGCTGGACAGCGCCTCGCGATATGACGGTCCGCATCGAATCCGAACTTCGCCATCAGGTCGCCGCCGGCGACGGCGTACGCGGCTTCATCGTCAGTTCGGAAACGGGGCAACTTGCTGCGGCAAAGGTGCATCAGTCATCGGCAGATTTGAATGCCGAAGCCCTCACGGTGACCAAGGGGCAGACGATCGATTTTGTGGTGGATATCGATAACGTGTTGAACAGCGATCAATTCCTCTGGAAAGTGACGATCGCGGACGAGCCAACCGCCGGCACAGCGACCGAAGCTGATGGTTCAATCGTTTGGGATTCAGAGGCTGATTTTCCAAGTGATGCGGCGAACCGCCTGACGCCGCTAGAACAGTTGGCCCAGATTCTGTTTTGCTCCAACGAATTTCTATTTGTGGACTGAAGAAGGAACGACACCATGACATTCAAACCCCCAAGCACCCGCCCGCCAAGTAGCGGAAGTCGTCAAGACTTTCGTACATCCGCACCCCACGCGAAACTCCCGACAAGTTCCGCAACGTCAAGAATGGTTCCAAACTTACTGAGCCGGCGCGAAATGCTGCTAAGCTCCGGAATGGGGCTGGGCGCTCTGGGGATCAATGCTGTCCTGGCGGACGACATCGGATCTGCCGGCGCCTCGGTCGGTCCGCATTTTGGTGGCAAGGCCAAGCGAGTGATCCAGTTCTTTTTGAACGGCGGACCATCGCACGTCGACACATTCGACCCCAAGCCGGCGCTGCAAAAGTATGCAGGCCAGCCTCTCGGCGATACGTTCACGACAGAGCGGAAGACGGGAGCCGCCTTTCCTTCGCCGTTTAAGTTCGATCGGTATGGGGAATCGGGGATCGAGGTCAGCGAACTGTTTTCGAAGACGGCCCAGCACATCGACGACATTGCCGTGATCCGGTCCATGTACGCTCAAGTGCCCAACCATGAACCGTCGCTGATGCTGATGAATTGCGGCGACTCCGTCCAGGCTCGCCCCAGCGCCGGTGCGTGGGTGTTGTACGGTCTGGGAGCAGAAAACAAGAACCTGCCCGGTTTCATCGCGATGTGTCCTGGCGGCCTGCCGATCAAAGATACCGAAAACTGGCAGTCGGCCTTCCTTCCCGGTTCCTTTCAAGGGACGCATATCGATACTCAGCACACGCAATTAAGTCGGCTGATCGAGAACATCGAACACCCACAGATCAGCACTTCCGATCAGAAGCGTCAACTGGAATTGTTGGCAAAGTGGAATCGCCAGCATCAATCCCAGCGTCTCGACCGGCGACTCGAATCCAGGATTCAGTCGTACGAACTAGCCTTTCGGATGCAGACCGAGGCCAGTGACGCGTTCGACATCGCCAATGAAACGCAGCACACACGCGACCTTTACGGCGACACCGTTCACGGTCGTCAAACGTTGATCGCCCGGCGGCTAGCGGAACGAGGCGTGCGATATATCCAACTGTGGCACGGGGCGGGTCAGCCCTGGGACAACCACGAAAACATCGCCGACAACCACCGCAAACTGGCGGGCGAAATTGATCAACCCATCGCCGCATTGCTGGGGGATCTGAAATCACGCGGCATGTTGGAGGACACGTTGGTCGTGTGGGGTGGCGAATTCGGGCGTACGCCCACGGTGGAACTTACCGGCGCTGGTGCATCGAAGTTAGGCCGCGACCACAACCACTACGGATTCAGCGTCTGGATGGCTGGCGGCGGCATCAAGGGCGGCACCGTCTACGGATCGACCGACGAGTTTGGCTTCAAAGCCGAAGAGAATCCAACCAGCGTCCACGACCTCCACGCCACGATGCTGTACGCCCTAGGGCTAGACCACAAACAGCTGACCTACCGCTACTCCGGCCGAGACTTCCGCCTAACCGACGTCCACGGAAACGTCATCCACGATATCCTTGCCTAGTGCCGTATTCCCGAACGCGGATGAGCACGCAAGGGAAAAAGCGAACTGTACCGATCCCATGGAAACACCGCTTCATTTTTAACGCCGGTGTAGGCCACCGGTGCAGGCGAGGACGGTCCCGCATGCGACGCACCTCACGACCTAGCGGCCAGGGGAACCGTAGATCGAGTCCTGGAACCTTTTCTGCCTCGGGCACACCAAGTTAGCCGTTCGGGTGTATAGGCCGCTTGGTCATTCTGCATCGTTTCATTAGTGTTCGATTAGCGGGGATTAGCGTTCAGCGCAGCCTGTTTTTGGGGAACACTCATCCACGCTAATCGCACACTCATCAAAAGCCCTAACGAAGAAAAGGTTCCAGGACTCAAATTCAGGGTGATCTTCTGGCTTTCCAAGAGAACGTTGCGTAGATCGATATTCAAGCAGATGCAGTTCGCCTTCTAAATTCCGGTGGCCTGCTTCGGATGCTGCTCCGATCGACGGAAGCGGAGCGGCGGGCCATTCATCGAAGGTCGCAGGCTACATTCAAGATGCAAATCGAGTCCGCGTACCTTTTCTTGCCCGAGTCCGCGTACCTTTTCTGCCCGAGCTAGGGAATCCGGCTGAAGCCGGTACTACGAAAGGAGCGGAATGAACAAGACGCCGGCGCTCCGGCTTGCGGGTAACGGTCAACTCGTTGCTTCTTGAACCACAGTGACCTTTTTCCGATCGTTGGCTATTCGTGTCATTTGTGTGATTCGTGGTTTACCTCTTGCTCGCGTTTGTGTGGATTCGGTTCGGAGCCGCGAAACGCGACCCTGCTGGGATTCTTTCGTCGTCGAAGCCGCAAGACAGTGGACCCGCAGTGACGATTCCGTTTTTGGTGAGTTGGGTTACTTCCCAAGGTTCCATGTCGGTGGATGATGAACGTGATTTCTAACCACGAATCACACGAATGACACGAATAGAAAAGTGATTGAATCGGATTCGCACGTAAACGATTTGCAGATCGATTTTGAAACGGCCTCAGTTTGCCTTCCAATTTTCGATGGCTGACTTCGGATGCTGCTCCGAGCGATGGAAGCGGAGCGGCGGGCCATTCATCCAAGGTTGCAAACACGTTTCGAGATGGAAAATGGAGTCGCGTACCTTTCCTTGCCCAATGACCCCGTTGCCTCGATGCGGCTTGATAGAGGCCACCCGGCGTCGGCCATCGGATCACCCTGGTCTGTTGGGCAAACGCGCGTCGCCCCAAATTCCGGTCCAGTTCGATTGGCTTCACCTGTCCTGCCTCAGAACAATCAGAAGCGATTGCCAGTTTTTGAGTCCTGGAACCTTCGTCGCTTTTAGAGAAACGACGTGTCGCCCTGGTGATTCGATCGCTCTTACTCGTCGCAAGGATCCTTCACCAAGTTCATCGCTTCATCGATGAGCTCTTGGTAGCGAGGGCTGCTTCGTTTCGCATCGAACCGTTCCAGTTTTGAGTCCCAGGCAATGGGATTCGATCGCACCTCTTCGATGAGGCGAAGCCAGAGAGCGTCGGGGATTTCCGGCCCCGCGTAGTGAGGGTATTCAGGGTCGATTGGTAAGCCGACCATCGCCAGGGCTTGCCGACGGATGTAGTTAACTTGAACCGTGCCAGCGTATTTGTCTTCGTTCTTGTCAGTGATGGCCTTGATAAAGGGGGCGTTGAGTAGACTTTCTGCGGCGTTCAAGGGATCGACCGTCGGTTCAAATGACTGATTGCGAATCCGCCCGTGCTCCTTGATCCACTCGGAGAATCGATCGATTGATGGGATCATTCCTGAGTGTCCGGCCCCATGCCGTCCCGAGATGAATGGGATGTGGCCTGAGAACATAACAGATCCATTGGGCCATTGTTTCTTAAGTGCTTTGCCATCTGCGCTCCATTCGAAACCAAAGAGGCAAGTGTAGCGCGGCGGACGAGGGCTTCCGTCATTGGGTTCGAACACCAAGTGGGTGATCATTCCGACAACGCATTCATTTTCAAGTCCGCTGGCCGACCGGTCACGATCGCCGATTCGGCCATCGATAAATGCATCGATTGCAAGCAGTGCCGCGTCCTTGCCCGCTCTTTGCAAGATCAGTGCCGCCCGAAGCAACTGAGTGCCATCGAGATCTTCATCGGGCCATTGTCGCAAACGATTCAGCTCGAAAGTCGCTGGAGCCATCTTTGGTGCCGGAGGCAGCTCCAGCATCGTAACGCTTGATGAAATGGCAGGCCAATCGTTTCGGCGGGTGACCCATCGTTCGCGGCCTTTCCTGCCAGTTCTCGCCGCTGCGATGGCTACTAGCACATTCCCCATGTTGTCAAGTGATAGGTCCGTTTTAGAAAGATCGGCCGATCCCTCGAAGTTGCCATCCTCGTCGCTAAAACCGTCCACCATCATGGTCTCGTCGTAGACGGCCTTCTTTGACCAATCGAGACGTCTTTCGGATTGTCTGGCAAGATAAATAGAGAAAGGCTGGTGGCTGAGCGGTAATACCGTATCGGCTTCGTCGATATGCATCAATTTGCCCGAGAGGATCAGTTCGTTCCCGAGCGCATCGGTTTTGAGCGGAAACCAGCGAACCTCTAGCTCCTGTTGCTCGAGTTCGTTGGGAAAGGGAACAGGCGTTGCCGTTGGATCATCAATCGAACGACCGCGTATTTCCAATCCAGTTTTACCATCGGTGGAACTCGAGAAACCGCCCGAGTAGGCCGCTGAACTGGTCAGCCACATAGCAAGGCAAAGAACGATCCCCACGAATGCTTGGATGCCCATCGTCTCCTCCATCGCTTTCGAGTTTCCCGATCAAAAAACCTTGCACTCGGTCATTGTATCGAATTTGTTTCGGGACGTCGAAATTCTTTAGTGATTCACGAGAACGTACCGGTGGTCGACATCGGATGCTCCGGTTCAACGAAGAAAAGGTTCCAGGACTCAAATTCAGGGTGATCTTCTGGCTTCCCAAGAGAACGTTGCGTAGATCGATATTCAAGCAGATGCAGTTCGCCTTCTAAATTCCGGTGGCCTGCTTCGGATCCTGCTCCGATCGACGGAAGCGGAGCGGCGGGCCATTCATCGAAGGTCGCAGGCTACATTCAAGATGCAAATTGAGTCCGCGTACCTTTTCTTGCCTTGTGGCAACACTGCCATCGGGGGCAGCGTGAGACAAGGATACTCGGGTAGCCCTCTCTTCCCTAGGCGTTCAGTGTTCCAGGAAATCCGCAGTTCTTCAAATTCGAGACTGACCCCACACGAAGCGTTTCCAACCATGCGGACATTACTCGCCGGTGGACGTGCCGGGCGTAGTATTTGGGTTTTCGTCCTGTACCGGACTCTTGGTGTCGTAATTCATAACGCTCTCGATCAACCGATCGGCGAAGGTGTAAATATCCAATGGTGACTCGATCGCGATCCGTTCTTCGTTTTTGGCAGCATCAAATAGCCCAATGAACTTCTTCGCGCGATTGAAGTGCAGTCGGCAAATGGGCTTTCGATTGTTGTCGTCTAACAAGATACCGCAGTAACTTTTTGTGTCTCTCATCACGATTCTTGCTGGATTTACGCTCCGAGCGAGGATTGCTCGGACGACGTGGTAGCCTTCGATTTCGTCTTGAGTGGTCTCGATCCCATCGTCATCGGCTTCACCAGCGTCCGCGGTTTGATCTTCAGCGATAGGATTGACTGGGATCAGGTGAGCTTCGCCGCCTCGCAATGCAGCTTTGAGTCGATCGTTTATCTGTTCGGCGACAAAGGAGCGAAATGCGTTCTTCACCAAGATCCTAAATTGCTCGTTTACCGCGCCGGTGAATCGTCCAGCGTAGACGCGTGAGGTAAACATCCGAACAAAATCCTCCGACGGTTCGTCAAATTCATCTGCCAATGACTTCTTGATCTGTTGGGCATACTTCAATTCACTGGCATTGCTAAGGATGTTGTCGAGATCAAATGTCGCCTTCGAGAACTTCTTCAGTTCGGCAACATCGCGAGTGTCGTAGTCGAGTAAGTCGAATTCGAAGAATGGCTTGCTGTCCATTTTGTTGGGCGACTCGATGTCGGAATAAAACCAGTATTTGGTTCCGTTAGTAAGAACACCAAATCTCGCGTCCGTCACAGAAAAATAGCGGTAGAGCTGCGATGCATGATTCAGCGAAAGCGCGGCGCCGTACATTTTGCATTCAATCAGAATCATTGGAACGCCATCGAGGTGGATCGCGTAATCAACCTTCTCACCCTTTTTCGTTCCGACATCTGCGGTGAATTCGGGAATGACCTCTAGAGGATCGAAGACGTTGTAGCCGAGTGCATTGATCACTGGCAGCACGAGGGTTTGTTTTGTTGCTTCTTCAGTCGAAAGAACGCTTGCATGTTGGTCCAAGCGAGATGCGAGGCGATCCAGGGTGTCAATGAGATCCATTGCGATGCGACTCAGGCGGGAGTGATGGGGAGGCTTTCAAATAGTTTAGCACCCTTGTTGCGGCTCGGGGCGACGCCGGTGCAACGAGATGCTCGGGGGCGTAGGGAGAGAAGAGCTCGTCACAACCAAAGGGCATTCGTTGCCACGTCTTGTGTCGGAAAACCGTCAAATCCGCTGAGGAGCGTCTACGCATCGTTAGGGTCGCGGGAGCTAAGGACACGGGGCGTCTCCATTGCCTGTCCGAAGTTAAGTGAAAGCAACCTTGCCCCATCGTCAATTCGGGACGTAGAGATTCCAGCAGGAACCTTGCGGCACACCAAGTTAGCCGTTCGGGTGTATAGGCCGCTTGGTCATTCTGCATCGTTTCATTAATGTTCGATTAGCGGGGATTAGCGTTCAGCGCAGCCTGTTTTTGGGGAACACTCATCCACGCTAATCGCACACTCATCAAAAGCCCGGGTAGGCATGGCGCAACGTCATTTTTCGTTGGATCGACACTGTCTTCTCGTCCCTCAGCCACGCTCGGTCGGACATCGAAGACATCAAAAGTCGCAAACAGAATTCCAGATGCGAGATCGAGTCCGCGTACCTTTTCTGCCCGAGCTAGGGAATCCGGCTGAAGCCGGTACTACGAACGGAGCGGAATGAACAAGACGCCGGCGCTCCGGCTTGCGGGTAACGGTCAGCTCTTTGCTTCTTGAACCACAGTGACCTTTTTCCGTTCGTTGGCTATTCGTGTCATTTGTGTGATTCGTGGTTTACCCCTTGCTCACGTTTGTGTGGATTCGGTTCGGAGCCGCGAAACGCGAACCTGCTGGGATTCTTTCGTCGTCGAAGCCGCTAGACAGTGGACCCGCAGTGACGATTCCATCTCTGGTGATTTGGGTTACTTCCCAAGGTTCCATGTCGGTGAATGATGAACGTGATTTCTAACCACGAATCACACGAATGACACGAATAGGGAAGTGATCGAATCGGCTTCGCACGTGGACGATTTGCAGATCGATTTTGATGCAGGTGCAGTTCGCCTTTTCCATTCCGGCATCTCACTTCGGATGCTACTCCGATCGATGGAACGGGAGCGGCGAGCCATTCGTACAAGGCGGCAAACTCTGGTAAAATTGCAAGATGAAGCCCGCGTACCTATTGTTGCCCGTGGTGAGGATGGGATTGCGGCAGCGGAAAATGTTGGAGCAGAGGGGGGGGCTGGTGCGTCTAACGATGGGCAGGTTGGATCGTTGTTGTGGCTAGCTTCACGCAGCGGAGTTCATGGACGTGCTCTTGTCAGATCGACGACTTGAACAGCACCCTCGCCTTCGACGATTCGCAGCGTCTGGTTTGCCTGCACGTTCTCGAAATGTTGCGTTTCCCCAGTCGTAGGCCAATGGATTTCGACAACATCGATTGAGTCCGCAGCGGCAATGCCGATTTCTTGCCGCGCCGGATTGCCACCGAAGCTGCTGCCATAGCCGACGGTCCGGTAGATCGATCGACGTACACCATCGTCGGTGATGTCCAAGCGGATCTTGGCCCCGAAGCCGAACCGATTCGATTGCGAACCACGCAGTTCGATTTTGATCCAGTTCGCATTGAATCCTGGGTTTTGGAACAGTGCATTGTGGAACGCGTCGCCAGCAACCCATCCCCCCAGTTCGGCAAGCACGTCCTGATCCCCGTCATGATCCAAATCGGCGAATGAGATCCCGTGGCCTTTTTGCAGGTGCCCAAATCCGCCAGCTTCGGATACATCGACAAACCGCTCTCCCTTGACGTTTCGATACATCAAGTTGGGCACCATGGCTTCGGCTTCGGGGTATCCGGTGGATAGATAGAAGTCGAGGAACCCGTCATTGTCCAAATCACCAAAGTTGCAGCCCATCGGTTGAGTGACGGCAGTCAATCCGAGTGCCGCCGATACATTGGCAAATCCGCCTCTGCCGTCTCCGCGGTAATGCGCATCCATGCCCAGTCGGGATTCCGCAGCTTGTTGCGAATCGATACCGAGAAAGTCGGCGGCAACGAGCGCGATTCCCTGTTCAAAGCTGGACGCATAGAGGTCCAAGTTGCCATCGTTATCGAAATCCCAGAACCAAGCCGGGAATCCGTTTCGCGGTTTGGTCACACCGGCTTGGGCAGCAATATCTGTGAATTTTCCATCGTCGTGGTTGATGTACAAGCGGTTGTCGCCGGCCATATTCGACACGTACAAATCCGGCCGGCCGTCGCCGTTGACATCACCCCAAGTGACCCCTTTGGTCATCGACGCATCATCGACGCCAGCGGCGCGCGCCACATCCCGGAAATGCCCGTCGTCGTTTTCAAACAACTGGTTCGAAAATGCCTCGTTTCCAAGGTATAGATCCAGGTCACCATCGTTGTCGTAGTCGGCCCAGGCGGAGGTTTGTGTCGGAAAGAATTGATCCGCTAGACCGACGTCGAAGGTCACGTCGCGGAACACACCGTTGCCATCGTTCTGCAATAACGAATTGGGGACTTTGCCAAGAGCGCCGAGCCAACCGCCTCGCATGACGAACAAATCCAAGTCACCATCGTTATCAAAATCGGCGTGGTTCAAGTTCAATCCACCAACGATCCCAAGCAAGTTGGCGGGTTCGGTCATGCGTTCAAATTTGCCGTCGCCTAGGTTCCGGAAAAACTCGAGATTTCCAGCGGTATCCCAATTGGAAACGATGATGTCCAGCAAGTCGTCGCCATCGAAGTCGTCAACCACCGCGCCGCCAGCAAGCGACATGGTATCGATACCCAGGTCTACCGCGACGTTTGTGAATTTCGGAAACGGGACACTGGAATGGATACGCTCTGGAGGCAATCGGTACTGCGGCGGGACCGAATCGGGATACTCACCAAGCGTCATCGCCGCGATATTCAAAAACCAGATCGCTCGCAAATTGGATGCATTGAGTTCCAGAGCGCGGCGGAGAAATTGGGTGGCAAGTTCAGAGCCCGCACGTTCTTCGTGGATGCCCTTGCCGGAGATTGGGAACAGGCAACTTTGCCCGTCCTGGCAAACCACACAGTTTTCGTTCTCGGCTTTGCGAATCGCCGCTATAGCGGCAAGCACGTAAAGATCCGACTCCTCGGATGGTGGCATGTAGTCCATGTTCGATCGACGCATTACTGGTAGCAACGAGATGGCTTGTTGCAGAAAGACGAGCGCTTCATCACCTCGTCCCATGTTCGTATGGTGCTGTCCGATCGTGACTTGCAGGGCGATAAAGCTTGCTAAGTCTCCGCGTGACTTTGCTTCCACCACCTTGGCGGTGAGTTGATTCAGCGTGCCGTCACTCAGGATCGCACTGTGCTGTTTCATGAACGAGTCAACGTCGCGTAGTTTTTGGATCATCCGTTGGTGCGAGTCCGTCTCGGCACCGGTTGCCGCGACCGAGGTCGGTTCCCCTTCGGCTTGATCCTGCGGCGCAACGTTGGACGTCGGTTGGCAGCCGACACCGCTCAGCAGTTGCGAGATCGCCAGGACGGCGAGGGACAGTCTTTGTGCGAGAGATGCCATCGAAATTGACTTACCAAAGTGACAAAAAGAGGCTCATCTGACAAACGTGCACGGAATCAATGGAGTTTCCCGCAGCGGTAGGAATGGGCATGGTGACTCGATCCGCATTTGGGCGGGAATGGGGACGCGACTCGTCGGTCGGCTGTCTGCCCTTTCGGAATAATTTTACGTGCTCGCTGTCGCTGCGGATACAAGGACGAGGAATACCTGGACTGAAATCTTGAACGTTGCCAGATGTCGCTTTTTCGACAAGGGAATAGGCGATTTGAACTGGCGTCCATGACTGTCGTGGATGCTGCAAACGGGTTGCCACTGAGTCTCTTTTCAGGCAGACTCGATGTCGATTGATCTTCTGCTCGAAACGCCATCCCAACCCACGTAGATTGCCCGCGTGTCCGAACTTTATCTCTACGAAAGAAGGCAGCGGCGGACTGCCATCACGCTGCTGATCAACATGGCAGTCTTGCTGGTGATGTATCTGGTTGCCCGTCAATTCATCGAGCCCACCGAAGCAAGCGAGCAATTCTTCTATTGGTTGAACATCGCTGTTCCAGCGGTTGAACTTTTCCTCTTGATAGCGGCCATCTTTTTCTGGTTTCGAAACGGGACCTTCCGGATGGCGGTCAGCCGTGAACGCTTTGAAATGATCGATCCGCTTTTCGAGAGTACTTCGTTTACGGTTCCGGTCAGTGAAATCGTCGAAATCCGTCAAACTCACCAGATTCAAAGCGATCACACGAAGATCATGATGTACATGCAGTCGGGTCAACAGATCCCGATTACGCAAAACTATCACTACGATCGCGTGAAGCTGTACGCCGCATTGGCAACCGCAAACCCCACCATCCGTTTGCCGGAAAATGCCTTTCGATTCAAGTAAGTGAGAGAGCTTGTCCGCCGCTCTGATCCGCTTGCAGCGACGAGACTCGGTGCTCTCTGTTGGTCACCGGCAAGTCAACCGCCAGAGGTGGCGCACTGGACTGGCGCCGTTTGTAGTACCGCCTTTAGGAGGCCTGGGGGCGGGGTATCGGATCGCAGCGAGCGAGGAGAGGCCGGCTGCAGCCGGTACTACGAACGGAGCGTAGCGGAATGCGTGGACAAGCTGACGTTCGTTGCTGGAGACCAGTTTTGTGGGGAGCGGTTCGCTCGTTGCTTCGTCCGCTACTTTTCGATCGTTGCTTATTCGTGTCATTGGTGTGATTCGTGGTTTCCCCTTTCCCGACCGTGCTATGGAGTGTTCTTAGGGAGTGGTTTTGACATGACAACGAAAGCGATCACGATCAATACCGCTACCAGGCAAGAGAGCCCTGTCACGATCCCCGTTGAAAGGCCGAGGTTCAGCGATTGGATTCCGATCGCCGCCAATCCCGCGATGCCGACCGCGGTCAGGGCCTCGCCCGCAATGACGCCTGATGAGAACAGGACGCCGCGGTGTAGGACAGCATCGTGCTCTTTTTCCGGTTTGCCTTTCGAGTAGAACCAAGCGATCAGGCCACCGATCAAGATTGGCGTTGCCAAACCGAATGGCAAATACATGCCGACCGCGATCGGCATCAGGTGAGCTCGGAATTTTGCTTCACTGCGTTTCAGGGCTTCGTCGATCAACAGGATTACGAATCCCAATCCGGCGCCGATTCCAATCATCTTCCATGGTAGTTCGCCCTCGCCCGCAAACCCTTTGGCGAGGCTCGCAAACAACCCGGCCTGGGGCGCCGAGAGTTCCTTGCTTCCGATGCCGCCACCGTGTTCGTGCAGTAGCGTTAAAACCGGCGCCATGACCAATGCCGCCACGGACACGCCAGCGATCTGCATCATCTGCTGTCGGAAAGGGGAGGCACCGACCAGGGATCCCGTTTTCAAGTCATTGCAAACATCGCCACTGGTGCAGGCGACGCAACATACGACTGCCGCGATGCCAAGCGTCGCGACCATCCCGTCCATGCCGGTGTAATTTGCCAAGTACAGCAACGCCCCGGCGACCAGCACGGCCGTGATGGTCATGCCCGAAACCGGACTGTTTGAATTGCCTACCAAGCCAACGATGTAGCTGGCGACCGCAGTGAAAAAGAAACCCATCACCAACATGATGATGGTCGATAGTAGCGTGATCCCCGCGTTGTGAGTGAACCAATAGTTCATCATTGCCAGCAGCAGGATGCATAGCACCCCCAGTGTCACGATGGCCCACGCGGGGATGTCGCGTTCTGTGTCCTTTTGCATCCCATCTTGATCGCCGGTCATGCCGTGCCATAGGTGTGCGATGGCAGCCACCAACCCGTGCCGCACAGCGTTCAGTGCGCTGAAACCGCCCACGACCATGGCCCCCACGCCAACGTAGCGAAGCTGACTACTCCAGATGCCATATGCTTGATCGACGGCGCTGTCGGCGCCTTCGCCGGTCAACGCACCGCCCAGCAGCGGAATCCCGATCAACCAAGCCATCACGCCACCGATAAACACCAAGATCGCCACGTTCAGCCGAACGATGAATCCGACGGCGATCAACATCGGCGAAAGGTCGCCACCGAAATAGAAGATCCTGGAACTGGCAATTCCGGCGGTTTCCAAACTGCCACTGATCAGTCCCAAGAATCCGCCCAGGACCTTCACCACACCACCCAGCACGCCACCGACGATCAGGCTGGTTCCGGCTCCGTCTTCCTCGTCCGATGCACCCGCGTGGAGCACCGCCGCGCAGGCAACTCCCTCTGGGTATTTCAATTCGTCGTTGTCGACCACGAACACCTTCCGCATAGGAATCATGAACAGGATTCCCAGCAGGCCGCCGGTGAAGGCAACGAGCGTCACGGTCCAGTAATCGAATTCGGTCCAATACCCGACCAGAATCATGGCGGGCATCGTAAAGATAATGCCCGCCGCTAAGGACTCGCCCGCCGAAGCACAGGTTTGAACTTGGTTCGCTTCAAGGATGGTTGAATTCTTAAAGAACAATCGGAACAACAGCATCGCCATGACCGCGGCTGGAATCGATGCCGAAACGGTCATCCCCGCTTTCAGCCCGACGTAAACATTGGCGGCTCCCATCACGACCGACAAAACTAGCCCCAGCACCACCACCCGAACCGTGATCTCCGCCGTTGATTTCGAAGCGGGCTCGGCTGGATCCTCGGAAAAATTGTTGGACATGCGTCAAATCCAAGGCAGAGGGATGGCGTAGAAAACGGCAAAGCGAATGTGCTGCCGATCATTGTGATGCCACTAGCGATCCTTGCAATAAGGGTCGAGTTGGCGGATCGGGGCAGCTTCCAATGTGACAACCGCGAATGACGCGAACGGCCGTGTCCGTATTCCGTCTGTGGTTGTCGCGGTGGAACGGCCGGAGTCGTGAAAGTATTCGGCCTGTCATTTCGCGGCTGTGCCCACCAGCACACGTGATCGAGACCATCTGCACACAGTAGGTGCTGATGGTGCCTTCTCCATTGGTGAAGCGGCCAAATTTTGAGTGAGCGGAGGCGTGCCCGGGAAGCCAATGTGCACGCTGCGAGCGGAACGGATGAAGAGGCGATGGTGGGGAAAGAAAGGGAAAAGAGCGTTGTGGTTCGGTTCGGGGAACACGTCGCGGATGGCACGGTCGGTTCGGCTCGACCGCTCGGTATACCAATTGCGATGAAGCAATGGATGGATGTGCTTGACGAACAAGCGCCCGCAGTTTTGTAGATCTCTAGAGCGAAAACCGATTCGAATGAAGAAGAATGAACCTGTCACCCGAGTGATGTCGACCGAGTTGGTAACGATCCACGATCATGAACCCGTTTCGAAGCTTCGAGAGATCTTTGAAAGCGGAGATCTTCACCACGTTCCTGTCGTCAGCGGCGAAAAGTTGGTCGGCATCATCAGCTCGAACGATCTGATGCGGATCTCGTTTGGTGAATTTGGAAACCAGGACGGCAAGGAACTCGATGCCATTTTGGACCACACCTTCGATATCCCTGGCGTGATGAACCGAAACCCCGTCTCCCTGCCTGTGACCGGTTCGATCCGCGAGGCGGCTCGGCTGTTGGTGACGCACCGATTCCACGCCTTGCCAATCGTGGACGGCGATAAGCTCGTTGGCATCGTCACCTCTACCGACCTGCTGCAGTTCCTCTCGGAGCTGTAAGCCACAGCGGATCGGGAGAATTGGAAACGTGATGGGCGCTGTCGTAGCGCCCCGCGAGGTTCCGGCCACCAAGCCGCGACGTTCTTCGTAGTGGACTTTGCCAAACGTCCCTTCGCTTGCAGCGGACGGGAATTCTGGCGAATCCCACGACGGGGTGAAAACGCAGAGCGGAGATTGTCGTTTGCAGCGGAGCGAGAATTTGCTTGCATCGTTGCTGCGGATGCCTGACAATCTTTCGTCCCGCCTGTTAGCCCACCCCAGCCCCCGCCAAGACCATCGTCCGTCGACTCGCTCGTTCTCTGTTCGTCTGCTTTGCGTGCTTGCTGTTCGCAAACGGAACCGTCGCCCATGGGGAACCCATGTCGGCTCAGGATTTGGCGTTCTTCGAGAGCAAGATTCGGCCAGTGTTGGTCGAGCGTTGTTACGATTGCCATTCGGCGGGTGCGGAATCCATTGGCGGGAACTTGCTGCTGGATAGTCCCGAAGGAATCTCGCAGGGAGGGCATTCGGGGCCTGCACTGGTTGCAGCGAAGCCTGACGAAAGTTTGATCATTCAAGCGATTCGTTATCACGACGTCGAAATGCCGCCCGACGATCCATTGAATGAAGCGATCGTCAATGATTTTGTCCGTTGGGTCCAACGCGGCGGCCAATTTCCCAAGTCAAACGAACCAGCGGGGCAGGCCGGTGCCGCGCCGATGGACCGTGACGCACTTTACGATCGACAGGCACTGTGGTCATTCCTGCCGCGACGCGACGTTCCCGTGCCAAAGGTCGACGATGCCAGCTGGCCACGCGATCCATTGGATCAGTTCGTGTTGGCTCGGATCGAGGCTGCCGAAGTCGCGCCGGCACGTGACGCGGATCCGGCGACGTTCGTTCGACGACTGTACGTGGACCTGGTTGGTTTGCAGCCGATCGCAGAAGAGATCGAAAAGTTTGTCGCCGATTGCCAGATCGATCAGCCAAAGGCGGTCCAGCGGATCGTCGATCGACTGTTGGCGTCGCCACAGTTTGGCGAACGGTGGGGACGTCACTGGTTGGACGTCGCCCGCTATGCCGAATCCAACGGCGACGACGGACTGGGGCGAAACGCATCCTTTCCGCATGCGTGGCGGTACCGTGACTATGTCATCGACGCGATCAATCGTGACGTCCCGTACGATCGCTTCATCACCGAACAAATTGCCGGCGACCTGCTTCCCGCCGAATCGGCCGATCAACGAAACCGGCAACTTGTCGCCACCGGGTTCCTGGCCGTCGGCGCCAAGCCTGCCGCGGCGATGAACAACCTGTTCCCGATGGACGTTGTTGACGATCAAATCAACACGGTTTGTACAACGGTGATGGGCGTCAGCGTCGCCTGTGCCCGATGCCACGACCACAAACATGATCCGATTCCGACGGCAGACTATTATGCGTTGGCCGGCATCTTTACCAGCACGGAAACTCTGTACGGGTTGGCTGCCAATGAGAAATTGACGGCGCCGCCGACTCCGTTGCATGAGTTGAAATCGACTTGGGACGAGTCGCTGCGGGATGGGCCCATCAAGGCCAGTACCGATTTCCCTGCAAACTATTCGGAATCGATCGACCAGCTACGTCCACTGCTGCACGCGAAACTGGATGTGCCGCCCCGTGACTTGACAGTCGTCGGTGACGTGGCGTATTCAACGCAAGACCATATGCGAGTGAAGAACGCGGATTTACGCGGATCCTTGACCACCGCCAATGATTCCTATTCCGTTGCGTTTTGGTTCAAGAACGAAACCGGTAATCTGGACCGGCCGATCACCGCGTACTTGTTTTCACGTGCGAAGCTGGATGACAAACAATTACCGGGCGATCACCTTGGCATCGGCGGCAAGCATGATCCGTCGAGATCCGGCAAGCTGTTTGTCTCCAACGGAAAAATAGGAAAGACATCGATCGCCGGCACGACCGTCATCGCTCCGGAAACGTGGAATCACGTGGTGATGATTCGCAGTCAGAATCGTGTGAAGGTTTTTCTGAACGGTCAGCTGAAACCGGAGATTGATGACGAGATACCCGTCACGTTCGCAGATTCGACCGGTTACTGTCTGGCCAACCGAAGTGACAAGTTCGCTCCGCTGGTCGGGAACCTGGCCGAGTGCGCGATCTTCGAGCGATCGTTGACGGACGACGAAGCCCATCGATTGCATTCGGCCTCGGGACAACCGCGTGGCGCCGATCCACAGCCGGTTGTCTTGGCAATGGGAGCCCGAGACAAAGCGAAACCTGCGGACTGCCAAATTCACATCAACGGTGGCGCGAAAAAGGGGGCGGTGGTTCCACGTGGTTTTCTGACCGCCTATCGTCGACTGAGCGACGGACAGGATACGGCGGAGTTTGCTGCTGCCGAGTATTCGGTTGGCGCCAATGAAAGCGGCCGTCGGGAACTCGCCGCTTGGCTCACTCACCGTGACCATCCTCAAACCGCGCGAGTGATGGTCAACCGCATCTGGCTGCACCTGTTTGGTCAAGGAATTGTCGCCACACCAGACGACTTTGGGCTGTTCGGCGCCCGGCCAACCCATCCCGATTTGCTGGACCATCTGGCGAATCGTTTTGCCGATGGTTGGTCGGTCAAGCAGTTGATCCGGGACATCGTCCTGAGTCGCACGTACCAATTGGATAGCGAGGTCAGCCAACGGGTCTTCGAAGCGTATCCGGCAAATCGTCTGTTAGCACGACACAATCGACGGCGTCTGGATGCCGAATCGCTTCGTGATAGCATGCTGCAAGCGAGCGGTCAGATCGACCTGAATCCTGGACAGGGTTCGTCAGTCGAGAAGGTCGTCGCGCTGATCAATCAGCCAGCAGGCAACGCGACGACTCTGCATCGTGACAGCAATCATCGCAGTATCTATCTGTGCATGTTGCGGCACGCGCCGCCGCCGGAGCTGGCTGCGTTTGATTTGCCCGACGCAGTTTCCATCGCGGGTCAGCGCAACGAGACGACGCTGCCGACGCAGTCGCTGTATCTGTTGAACAGCCCCTTTCTGGTTGCCCAGTCGAATGCGTTGGCTGTTGCACTTGTGGGGGGCGTGCATCGCGAAGCCGTCAGTGACGCCGCTCGTGTCACGAAGGCATTCCGCAGTGTGCTGCGGCGCAGTCCGACCGTAGATGAACAGCAGCGTGCATTGAAACACATCCAAGCGATGGACGATCAGCTGAAGCCCGCCGTCGTCGACGCGCACCAGCGTCGGGAAATGTCTTGGGCTAGCCTTTGCCAAGCGTTATTGTCTTGCAACGAATTCCGCTATATCGATTAAATCAGGCCGATGACGAACCACACTCTCGAGATGACAAAGCCGTCCAGGCGAGCGATGCTGCAGTCCGCATCGTGCGGGTTCGGATTCCTGGCGATGCAAGCGCTGAGCGGACAGCGGGTTGCTGCGGCAGACTCGGTAACGCCACGCGCTAAACGAGTCATCTTTCTGTGCATGAGTGGTGGTCCGGCGCAACTCGATACGTTTGACTACAAACCGCAGGTCGGTAAGAAGCCACACGCTGGATCCGTGGTTGATTTCAAACGTCATGGACGCAGCGGGTTGTGGGTTTCGGAGTTGATGCCGGAAACTGCGAAACACGCTGATCGTCTATGCGTGATCAACGGCATGCATGCTGACACCGGCAATCACGCTCAATCGTTCCTGCAACTTCACACCGGCGAGAAACTGCGCAAGCGCCCGAGCATGGGGGCCTGGATCAATTACGGTCTCGGTTCAGAGAACGAGAACCTTCCGGGTTTCATCAGTCTCAATGCGGCGAAACACTCGGTTTATTCGAGTGAGTTTTTGCCTTCGTCGTTCGCTGGCACGCCGATCGGTTTGAATGGCGAGAACATGTCGCTGGCGACGATTCGCAACATCGCCAGCGATCATTTGCCGCCGTCAGCGAAACGCGAACAACTCGATTTCATTCAATCGATGAACCGCAACCACCTGGCTGATCGATCGGGCGATGCCAAACTGGAAGGCGTGATCGAGACGATGGAGTTGGCGTTCCGCATGCAATCGATGGCGCCAGAACTGTTGGACCTGTCCAATGAAACCGAGCGAACCCTGCAGCGATATCGGGTTGGGAAAAAGCTTTCGGTGGGCACTTGCCGACCGACCGATTTTGGTCGGCAATGTTTGCTGGCCCGTCGTTTCGCGGAAGCGGGAGTTCGGTTTATCGAAGTCAATCACGGCAGCTGGGATCAACATAAAGATCACCGACGTGATTTGAAGGCGAATTGCGAGACAACCGACGCACCGATCGCCGCGTTGCTGGAAGATCTCGCCGCACGCGGTCTGCTGGATGACACCCTGGTCGTGTGGGGAGGTGAATTTGGACGTCCCGGATTGACGCCTGGCGACGGCAAAAACGAAACGGGACATAACGCTCGTGGGTTTACGTTTTGGATGGCAGGCGGTGGAGTGAAACCCGGATACGTGCATGGACGTACCGATGAAACGGGGGCCCGCGCGGTGGAAGGCAAAGTCCACTTTCGCGATCTACACGCCACGATTTTGAACTTGGTCGGTCTGCAGCACGACCAACTGACGTTCCACCACGAAGGTCGCGATCACCGGTTGACCGGCCCCGAAGATGCCAAGGTCGTGTCTGAATTGTTTGCATGACCAAGCTCGTTTCTGCCAACGGCACGATGCCTGTTGTCTTGGACTTTGGCAAGAGTCGCTCTGTGCGGCGCCAGATAATTTTGGCGAATCCCAATACCGTTTTTTTCCCCCGCTGCATGGATCATGGCATGGCCGGATGTTTCGCTGAACCACGACTGAGTGATCGCTTTGGACTTCCTGGACGACTATGGATGACGTTGCTGGTCATGACGTTGCTGACGTCGGGTGCCACTGCGGCAGATCCATGTGATGTCGATGCGGCACTTTGGCGAAGCCGGCAAATCGAAACGATTGCCACAAAGGTTCAACATGCCAACTCGAAAGACGAGCGTCTGGAATACGAGGCGAGAGGATCTTGGCTTCGTCGATGGGAACCGGGGCAAATGCCTTCGGCGCCCGCAGATGCACCAGACGAATCGGAACTGGTTCCGGAGCCATTGTTGCAGGATTTGACACGGCCAGCGGGCGTCGATCTGTCTGCTTGGCGGCAGATGGTTGATTCGCAGACGCGTTTGCTGGATGTCGATTCTGACGATGCACGGAAAGACAACTTACGGACGACCATTCGAATAGCGTCCAAACTCGAAACAGATCTCGCTGCCCAGCTTGCGGATGATTCGAAAACGCTCGCGACGCCTACGTCTTGGGTGCTCGCGTACACCCGATACCGGTTGGGACGAGCGCTTGCGTATCGTGAATTGCCCGTCGTTCGGGAAGGATGGCCGATTGTCGATACGGATCGCTATCAGAAACGACTTCTCGCTGTTTACGATCGGTTGACGCAGCAAACGCATGGGGACCGTGCTGAGTTTATTCTGTTGCAGGATCGGATGTTTCGGCGGTCCGGCAACAAGGGTCTTGCACTCGAGTTGCTAGAAGCAAATCGGCGATCGATCCAGCCGAAGTGGTACCTCAAGAAGCGACGAGATCTGCTGCAAGAAATCGGCTGGGACCCGCCCTATCGTGAAGCCGCCAAACTGTACCTCGAGGCTGGTTACGATGACGAATCGTGAAGCCATCCGTGGCGGACTGTTGCCGTAGAATAGGCTTCCATCCTGTGTTTAGGCAAACAAGCCGGAAACCTATTCTACGATTGCATTGGCGTGACTACGCCGAAAACTGACCGACGCTCTACAAGGAAGTTCCATGATCTTCGATGCGCACCTTGACCTCAGCTTGAACGCGATGGAGTACAACCGCGACTTGCGACAGTCGGTTTCCGCGATTCGCAAATCCGAGCTCGGGATGGGTGACTTGAAGGGACGCGGGGCTGGCACCGTTTGCTTTCCGGAGATGCGGCAAGCGGATATTGCGGTTTGCGTTGCGACCCAACTTGGTGGCTGCATGAAACCAGCGGGCCCGGTTGCTTCGTGGAATTCGCCGGCCCAGGCATGGGCCATGACACAGGGGCAATTGGCGTGGTACCGCGCCATGGAAGACGACGGGCAATTGCGACAAATTCGAACCGCCCACGAACTGACGGATCACTTGCAACAATGGAAGGCGGATTCAACACAAACGCCGATCGGCTACATCCTTAGCTTGGAAGGTGCCGATTCAATTCGCACGCTTGATGATTTGGAAACCGCGTACGCCTACGGGCTGCGAGCTCTTGGGCCAGCACACTACGGTATCGGCCGATACGCACTAGGGCACGACCAAAACGGGCCGCTGTCGCCCGACGGTCAGTCATTGATTCGCAAGATGGATCAACTGGGAATGATCCTTGACGTTACTCATCTATGCGACGAATCGTTCGTCGGTGCTCTGGATCTGTTCGATGGACCCGTGTGGGCCAGTCACCACAACAGCCGAACACTGGTGGATGACCCGCGCCAACTGAGCGACCAGCAGGTTCGTGCTCTGGCACAGCGTGATGCTGTGATCGGAGTCGCATTGGATGCTTGGATGATGGTGCCCGGTTGGGTACGCGGCAGCACCACGCCTGCCAGTTCCAGCGTATCGCTGCGTCACATGGTGGATCACATCGACCATTTTTGTCAGTTGCTCGGCGATACGCGGCACGTCGGGATCGGGACGGATTTGGACGGTGGCTACGGGACCGAACAAACTCCGCAGGATCTGGACACGATCGCCGATCTCGTCAAGGTCGGTCAGTTGCTTTCCGATCGGGGTTACAGTGACGCTGACATCGATGCCATCACGCATCGGAATTTTGTAGACCATTGCACTCGATCGCTGCCCAAAACATGAGTCCAAAACTCTTTTTGACATGCTTTGCCATCTACGTTTTGGCAATGATCTTTGTTGGCTGGTGGGTGACGCGAAAGCAATCCAAGGGCGATGAATTTTTGCTCGGTGGACGCCGCGTTCCGTTCTTTCTAACACTCGGCACGACAATCGCCACCATGGTCGGCACAGGTTCGTCGATGGGGGCGGTCGGCAAGGGCTACCAAGCCGGATGGATGGGGATGCTGTTCGGGATCGGGGGTGCGATTGGGATCCTATTGCTGGCTTGGATCTTTGCACCGGTGCGGCAATACCGATTCATGACGATGGCCGAAGAATTGTCGTCGTACGTCGGCGCCGATCGGATCGTTTCTAACCTCGTCGCCGTGTTCACGTTTCTGGCCTGTGTCGGGTGGTTGGGGGCTCACATCGTCGGTGGCGGGTACTATTTGCAGTTTGTAACGGGAATCGATCCCAGCCTGGCCAAGGTGATGATTGCGATGGGCTTCGCTGCATATTCAGTCATTGGTGGCTACCTTGCCGTCGTTTGGACGGACACCATTCAAGCGGTGGTGTTGTTCATCGGTTTCGTTGGGACGGCGATCTTTTCGTTTCAATACGTGGGCGGGTTTTCGGGGTTGGAACAGGTCAACGCGACACTGGCGGCTGCGTCACAGACCACGCACCTGCACGCCGCGTCGTTGATTCTGGCGATTGCGATTGGCGTCTTGGGCACGCCGGCTTTTCGGCAACGGATCTATTCTGGCAGTTCGTCCACTGGCATCCGCAAAGCGTTCGTTTGGTCGGGAGTTCTGTATCTTTGCTTCGCGATCCTGCCTGCGATCATTGGCATGGCCGCCTACAAAGGGATGCCGGATTTGGCCGGGTCTGACTTGGCGTTCCCATCGATGGCGCTCAGCATGTTGCCGCTATGGCTGGGAATCATCACCTTGCTTGCCGGGCTATCGGCCAGCATGTCCAGTGCTAGTTCGGACGCATTCGCCGGCGTCACGACGGTGATTCGCGATCTGTATCCAATCGCGTTTGGACGCATGCCGCCAGAGAACCGGTCGGTGTTGTATTCGCGAATCGCGTTGATTCTGACAACCTGCATTGCACTCGGTTTGGCGCTCAGTGCTGACACGATTCTTGATTACATCAAAGACATGATCGCACTGTTCGTCACCGGCATGGCGGTGACGGGATTGTTGGGGCGACTTTGGAATCGATACAACGCATGGGGCGCGATCGCTTCTTTGACCGGCGCATTCGGCACAGCGTTGTACTTCAAGTTTGATGCAGCCCTTTCCGCATATTGGGGCGGGTCTGTGATTCCCGCCGTAGTGGTCTCGGTCACGCTGGGCATCGCCACCGCACTGTTAACGCCGCAAGACCGGTTGAGCCACGATCAGGCCTTGGCGCTTCTGCAAAGCCAACGCGAAAGCAGTTCCTGCTAGCCGACTTGGCACGTCACCATTCGGTTCACGACAGCGTGACGGTTTACGGTCAAAATGGAGGCTTTGCATAGGTCCCTGCCGAAAAATCGACTGTTGGGGCAACGTTGGGCGATGCGAGAGGCCAATCAGGAAGTCAAAAGGCGGGCGAAGTTCAGGTTTCGTCGCCGACTTTTGGCAAGATCACGGGATCCGCGACGAATGCTCCGTAAAGCCGCAAACTCTAAAAACGAATCGAACAGCGATGGCAGACGAAAAGATCATTTGGGACGCAGAGTTTAATCCCGCAGTGACACACTATTGGCTGTTGAGCGGCGCCATCCTTTGCGTGATTACCATCTTTGGGATCGTGCTGCTACCGTTTTGGTTGGTGTTCGGCAGCTTGGTGACGCGGCGGTATCTGGCCAGTTATGACTGCAAACTGACCAGTCGGAATTTGAAGTTTTCGAAAGGGATTTTGACACGGCGAGAGAAGACGGTGCCGCTAGATCGGATCACCGATCTCGGTCTGACTCAGGGCCCCATCATGCGTTTGTTCGGCATCGAGGCACTGACGATCGAAACGGCGGGCCAGTCCGCCCAGGGGGCACTTCTGCAGTTGTCTGGCATTCGCGATGGCCGGCAATTCCGAGACAAGGTGCTGGCACAACGGGATCTTGTTGTGGGCAGCGAGGAGGATCGGAAAGGCCATCGGTTGGAATCCCAAGAGACAACCCTGAAGCCGGACAGTGGCGAGTTGAGTGAGATCCTTGAGGTGCTGAAGCGGATCGAGCAGCGATTGGCAGCCAACCGATCCGAGTAAATCGCCCGGTCAGTATCGCTGTGGATGAACGGTTCGGTTGGCGAGGATGGCGAGAATTCGGTTGACGTCGCGCTGATCGCGTCTGTCGATGCGTCAGCGAATCTGAGCGTTCTCGATTTCGTCCAGTGCTAGGTAGGCGGCTGCGATACTGCCACCGGACAGCTTCATTTTCCACGATTCTGATGCCGCGTTACCCGATCGAACAGCACGCCAGTACAGCCAGATCGAAGCGGCCAACCCGACCGCTCCGACCACCAGCGACGCGATCAGCGAGTTGGGATGCATGACCTGATCGAAACCGATCGCGACACAGACCGGTATCCACAGCAACCACCACGGGAATCCGATGACCGGCCCGACACCCAGGTAGACCGATTGCAGACGCCCCAGATTGTCGCGGATTTCGCCGACTGGTTTCGAGTAGTCGATTTGTTTGATTCGAGTGCAGATGGCCACTGCGGAACCGATCAAGAAGACGCCGTACACATGCAGAATGATTCCGCTGAACAAACGATGGGGGACATGCGTGTTCCTTGCCCAACATTGTGCACCCAGGATGATGATCGCGACCCCAATCAAGATCTGAATGATCTGCTTGCCCAACAGCGGGCGAAGTGACCGTTTGACTCGGTCCATCAATTCCCGTCGTGTGATCAGGAATCGTCCGGCCAATTCCTGTTGTTCCACAGACACCGGTCGTGTCCGTTCAGGATCGCGCGGAGTGCCCGCAACCTGCGTCTCTGCGTAAGCCGGATTCACGGTCGATGTGATCGACTGAACATCCGACTTGATTTCGCTGGCCCGTTGGTATCGCCGCTGCGGTTCCTTTTCGAGTGTCCGCATGACGACGTCGTCCAATCG
Organism: Rubripirellula lacrimiformis; assembly: GCF_007741535.1. Lineage (NCBI taxonomy): Bacteria > Pseudomonadati > Planctomycetota > Planctomycetia > Pirellulales > Pirellulaceae > Rubripirellula > Rubripirellula lacrimiformis. Next base: position 5,348,072 of record NZ_CP036525.1, on the reverse strand, counting down.
GACATCGATTTGAACTTTCGTCGATGGTGCTGCGAATCGTCCGATGGGCAATTCGCCCGTCAACATTTCATAGATGACGACTCCTAGCGAATAGATGTCGGCGCGATGATCCACGTTGTGCGTGCCTTCCATCTGTTCCGGTGCCATGTACCGCGGCGTGCCCATGATTTGGTGCGTAGCGGTCAGCGATTGCTGCTGGGTTTCGTTGCCCAGAATTCTCGATAGACCGAAGTCAGCGATCTTCACATTGCCGTCGACGGACATCAGGATGTTTTCGGGTTTGATGTCACGATGCACTACGCCTTTGTCGTGAGCGTATTGCAGGGCATCGCAAAGATGGGGCACGATCGCCAGCGCGTGTTGGGGAGCCAGTTGGCCGCCCTTGACCAGGTCGCGCAGAGTCGATCCTTCGACGTATTCCATCAGAAAATAGTACGTGTCGGCGACGTTGCCGAATTCGTACAGCGCGACAATGTTGGGATGGTTCAGTTTGGCCAGCGTCCGTGCTTCGCGGGTGAACCGGAGTGCGAACTTGACATCGTGACCAAATTCCTGCGGCAGAATCTTGACCGCGACAATCCGATCGAGTCCTTCCTGGCGGGCCTTGTAGACTGCGCCCATCCCGCCAGCGCCAATCAGCTCCATGATCTGCAGCGACGGCAATAAATCAGCCATTTGCTGGACACTGGGCGGAACGAACGCGCCGGTCGGCTTGCCGCCATCGTTCCATGCGTCGTGGATGGCTTGGGCCTGGTCGGGAAAACGGTCCATGTATTCCTGTTTGCTTGGGGTTTCCCCCCGCCGCCGCCGATAGTCCAGATCCAACAGGATCAGTTCGGCCAGCAACGCGTCACGCTGGTTGGCGGGGATGTCTGGGGCCAGCAGCGATTCGATCGACGGTGGATCGTTCGCAATCCAACGTTGTTCGAAATCGGCACACAGATCATCGATCCGTTCCAGCGCCTCGATCGTTAGTTTTTTCTGACGGATGCTCATTGTCTTCCAACAATTCTTGCTGACATTTTTCACGAATCAGGTGCAAACGACGTTCGATCGTCCGTTCAGAGCATCCAAAACGCTCGGCAAGTTCCGCGTTCGAATACCCCTCTAACTTAGCACCCGCTAATTCGCCGAGCTGCCCGACACCTAAATGCGAAAAAAACTGTTCGATCGATTCTTGCATCATCAGGGCCATTTCCGGCGATGGCTCGTCGCCAATTGCTTCGATGATGTTGGCAGCGTCCCCGGTTTGATCCAATGAGTGAACGTTGACGTCGCCACCGCGCCGCTGCCGCTGGTCGCGTCGCCGCTTGTCGACAACCTTTCTGGCCGACATTCGCAGCAACAATCGCCACAAGTCGTCTCGATCGGACAAGTCCGGAAACCGGCCGTTTTCGGCTGCATGATAGAAACTGTCGAAGACGCTCAACACGATATCTTCCTCGTCCGAAACCGCTCGGTTCTGCCCATACAATCGGGCTCGAACGGTGCGCACCAGACGATCGAAATAGTGCTGCCAGATACGGTTCGCGGCAATCGAATCACCGGTCTTCACCAGATCGATCCAGTGGCTGATGTTCGCGTCGTTCGACATGCTGTTGGTTTCTCGTAGGTCCGGTAACCGAATCGGCGGAATGAAAGTTGCCGCCGACGCAGCCCCATGCTACCAACGCCGTGAATCATTTCGTAGCGGAAGTCGCCAAGACTTTCGGTGTTCCCACTGTGAATCATTTCGTAGCGGAAGTCGCCAAGACTTTCGGTGTTCCCACATCCATCGGCAATGGTGAGCCGCTGGCCGTGAGGCCACGGGCGTTTGGGGAGATTCCCGGCCGCTGACGCGATCACGGCTCACTCGATCGACAAACCGTTGAGACTTTGGATTGAATCCGGTTTCGTCATTGGAAAACCGGGGCGATCGCCCAGCGGCTCCATCGATCGACAGACCGTTGACCGTGTTGCTCTATTTCGTAGCGGAAGTCGCCAAGACTTTCGGTGATCCCACATCCACCGGCAGTGGTGAGCCGCTGGCCGTGAGGCCACGGGCGTTTGGGAAGATTCCCGGCCGCTCACGCGATCACGGCTCACTCGATCGACAAACCGTTGAGACTTTGGATTGAATCCGGTTTCGTCATTGGAAAACCGGGGCGATCGCCCAGCGGCTCCATCAAACGACAGACCGTTGACCGTGTTGCTCTATTTCGTAGCGGAAGTCGCCAAGACTTTCGGTGTTCCCACATCCATCGGCAATGGTGAGCCGCTGGCCGTGAGGCCACGGGCCCTGGGGAGATTCCCGGCCGCTGACGCGATCACGGCTCACTCGATCGACAAACCGTTGAGACTTTGGATTGAATCCGGTTTCGTCATTGGAAAACCGGGGCGATCGCCCAGCGGCTCCATCAATCGACAGACCGCTAGAGAGTATAAGATTCCCGGCCGCTGACGCGATCACGGCTCACTCGATCGAGAAACTCTTGACGGATTCCCGTACGAAAAACGGCCCCGAACCTAGGGAATGCTTGCTCCGCGCTGGACGTGCTACTGCTGACTTTCGTCAACCGTTGACAGTCGCTTGCCGGGAATTGGGAGTTCTTGTTTTCCGTCCGGGAGTTGCCAGCCGACCGCCAGGCAGTCGTCGACCGAGGCCTCGTGATGCAGTGCTTCGATGTAGTATCGCTTGCCCGCTTCGAGCCGAATCGGTTTGGATTTTTGTTCGGGATACTTGTCCCAGTTTCGTGAAGGCGTCCAGCGGTCCAGCTGGATGATGCGTTTCTTGTCGCTTGGTTGATCGCTGGTGCTGAGCCACAGTTCTGCGTGATCGTCAGCGGAAAGCCGGAATACATAGTCGCCGGTTTGTGGCGGATGGATGTTGCCGCGAATTCGCGATCCGTAGTGGTCCTTCCAGTTCACTGGCCCTTCGAATCGCGTCAGCAGCTCGCTGCCGGTGGGTTGTGCCGGATACGACTTTTGCTTTGTCAGTGCATTGACTCCGCTGCCCGGCACGTCCTGCCAGTACTGACGCTGGATCACGCCGGTGGGCAGCCCCGATTTTTTCGCTTCGACGTCTTCGCTGCAAAGAAACGCAACCAAGTTCTGCAGACTCGCTTTGCCAAGTTTGTCGAATCCGTTTGGCATCAGCGATACGGAGCTGGCACGAATGTCTTCGATTTCGTCACGCGAGATCGTGTGCGTTTTGGCGGCGCTATCGACCAGCGTGATCTGCTTTTCGTCCGCCTGTTGGAACAAACCGGTCAGCGCCCGGCCACTATCCGTCAAAATTGTATAGCTGACGTAGTCGGGATTGATCGAATCACTTGGGTGCACAATGTCACGCATCACCGCGTCCGGGTCTCGATAAACGGTCACCGTTAGGTCTGCAGCGACTTTGCCGCCCTTGCCTCGGAATTGGTGGCAGGCGGCACAGTTGGCTTCGGAGCCGAAAAATAGCTCGCGGCCCTTCGATGGATCCCCAGCAATCTGCTCTCTCGGTCGTGCAACTCCGTCGTCTTCCGGCGAAGGTTGAATCGGCGGTGCCCAAGGGACGAAAAGATGTTCCAGACGCAGCGGTCTTTCGTGCCGATCAAAGTCGGCCTGATACGAGGCGTCTAGCAATAACGGTTCACCACTGGCGCCGGTTTGAACGCTGATTTCCAGTGTCCTGGTTTCAGTGGGCAGCACCTGCTGGCGATCTCCACGAGAAGGCGCCGCAGAGTTCGCGTCGACTGCTGCGGAGGCCGTGAACTCAGCAACATGCGACGGGCCTTCTGGCTTGGAAACAACTTCGTTTTCGCCACACTTGACGGTGAACTTGCCGCTGGATTGAAAACGCAAGGCAACCTTTTGACCCGGCAGCAATAGTTGGGATCGCAACACCAGACGTCCTGGTTGTCCGAGCAGCTGCAGCAACTGCTCGTGTTCGGCCGAGCCAGCCGTCATCGCTTTTACGACCTGCGGATCAACGTGAGGCAGCCAGCCCTTCCACGTGGGCTTGTCATCGCCTTCGCGAGTCCACTCGCCGCGAACACCACCAAGGTCGTACGACAGCTCGATCGTTTCAGGTTCACGCGTGCTGCCCGCTCTCGCTGTCACGCCCGGCAAGGTGATCCCGTAACGCACACGTTGCGGGTGCGCCGCTGTGGGAAAAGTGACCGTCCTGCCATCGGCCGATATGCGTGGGCTGCCAACCGCTAGAGCGCGACGGGGGGACGCCTTCGCAGCTTTGACCACTTCGTATCCCGGCCAAATCCATTCATGTCGGTCCCCCTCCCAAACAAACTCACCATATTCGATCTCCGCCTTTTGGAGTTGTTTTTCGTCAACTGGACGATCGAAGGCGACTTTGACTTCGACCGGGCTGGCCGGCCATGCTGCGACGCTTTGGGGAGCGGTGCGGTCAAAGGTGATCTTGTACAGATTGCCCTTCGCTGCTGGCCCGGCACCCCAATCAGGACGCCCGCTGTGACCGGTCACCAACAAGTCGCCATTTGGCGATACGGCAACGTCCGTCAACAGCGACTCGAACGCGGCGAATTGAATCTGCTTCCCGACGTACCCGGCGCGAGTTTTCGCCAGCGGTGCTCGCCAGAGTTTCCCGCGTGAGAATCCTGTGACGATTGCGTTGCCGTTCCAGTGATCTGGGCCGAACGCTTTTCGTTTCGGCGTAGGCAAGTTGAATCGAAATCCGCAGGTCGATTGGTGCTGCGGCGAGAAGTCGACAACGGATGGTTCGTCGACCACGTCGGGCAGATACTCGGCATGTCGGAACGGAAAACCGTAGTGCCGGCCGGGCAGGACGTGCAGCAATTCGTCGCGTGGATTGCCACCGGGGAACCAGGTGTCACCTTCTTGGTCGGTCGCGAAAAGGTCACCGTGTTCGTTGAAGTCGAGTCCAATGACAAAACGCATTCCCGTGGCCAGGATCTGTCGATGTTTGCGGTCGGCCGAAACTTTCAAAATCGTGCCTCGTTCGCTGGCCAGGTCGTATTGCGACTTTCCCTTCGCATCCAGCTGCCAGGCCTTGTTATAGGACATGCAACCGAGGCTAAAGTACAGGTTGCCGTCATCGTCGATCGCGATCCCCGCCGCGTCATTCCGTGTATCGCCGTTGTGCGATTCGCTGGTCCAACCGGTGACCACCGCCTCGCTGACATCGGCTTTCCCGTCGCCATCGGTGTCCTTTAGCAATGCGATCTTGCCACGGGCCGCGACGTACACGCCATCGGCGGTTGGCAAGATCCCAACCGGTGTCAACAAATCTCCTGCCTTGGACCAGAAGACTTCCGATTTGTCTTCCAACCCATCGCCATCGGTATCCGTCAACACGTGCACACGGCCATCGTAGCCCGCAGCAAACAGCCGACCATCTGGTCCGTATTCAACGCTATTGATGTTCGTCAGATCCACTGGCAATGGCCGAATGTCGATGCCCGGAACAAGTGACGCGAACTGCGGTTGATCCGCCATCACAGGACTGAAGCCGACGCAAAGGCCAGCGAACAATAAGGTCCCAAGCCACGCAGTCGTGCTGGGAGAATTTGGATTGCGCATCAGCGGGGACTCGTTGAAGATTTCAAAGGCGTTGGCTGGATCGGAAAGTCGAGGTTTCAGTCCGATGGCAGGTGGGATGTCGAGGCATCCATTGTAAACAATTGTCCGGGCGTCCAAATCAAAGGTGACCTGGTACCGTAGAATAGGCTTCCAGCCTGTTGGGGCGAACAAACAGCCTGGAAGCCTTCTTCCCGTTTTGCCGTCACATCCTCGTAAGCCTACCGAAGTCCCATGAAGCCTTCCCCCTTTGTCATGCTGGTCTTTGTTTTCGTCGCGGCAGGCCCCGCCTTGGTTTGTCCGGTAAGGGGCGAACAGTCGGATTGGGCAGAAGGTGCGACGCAGCATAATGATGGAGCCAATCGGGATCATTACAACTTGGGTGCGATCCTGCCATGGAAACATTTCATGGGCGATTGGCGGGATGCAAACGACGCTCCGCAGGGGGATGCCGCTTATGTGGTCACAAAGATCGATGATAACGACACTCGCAAACCCGTTCGCTGGGATGTCACTTCGCTGGTGAAAGAGTGGTCCGATGGAAGTCAGCCCAATCAGGGGTTCTTTCTGCGGGGCACCGATGACGGTGGCCGAATCGTGTTCGGTAGTCGCGAGAATCCAGACGCGGCGCTGCGTCCCAAGTTGGAACTGACCGGTGAAGCGGGGACCGTCCGTCTGGATCCCGTGTCAGATACCTACTTGACCGAGTCGACGTACCGCTGTCAGGGGCAAGCGGACGAGCTGCGTGTTTCCGCCGCGTCGGAAAACCTTTTGATTCGGTTCGACCTGGATCAAGCAGCCAGCGTTGGTGAGATTTCCGGCGCCTCGTTGATTCTGCAATCGACTCACCAATATCGTTCAGCCAACGTTGGCGTTTTCCGCTGTCGACAGGGGGATCAAGGACCGCCGGCATCGCCTGTGATGGGGATCGCGGCAAAGTACCAGAACGATCGCGGTATCGCGGACGATCCAGATGTGATTTTTGCGACTGGTTTCGAACGCGTCGACTGGCAGAGCGAATGGACGGTTGCCGGCCCCAAGGACAACGTCGATACGGTGGATGTCGACACTCGATTCGAAGAGTTTCAGCCGATCGACGGGAAAGCGATGCGTAGCCGAATCGCCAAAGGTGGTCTGACCGCGCTGAACACGATCTATAAGTTTGATGAACAGATCGGCAGCGAGCCCGAAGAGGTTTACTTTCGTTACTATCTGCGTCTGGCGGATGACTGGAATCAAACCGTCCAAGGTGGCAAGCTGCCCGGGATCAGCGGGACGTATGGCCGAGCGGGCTGGGGCGGACGAAAGGTGAACGGCACGGACGGTTGGTCGGCTCGCGGTTTGTTCCGGAAGACCGTCCCGGCTGGAAACCCATTGGCCGGAAGAACACCGATTGGGTTCTACTGCTATCACGTCGACATGGATGGCACCTATGGAACGAATTGGGTGTGGAGCCAAGGTTACCGCGGATACCTGGCCACGAATCGGTGGTACGCCATCGAACAGTACTGTCGATTGAACACGCCCGGCAAAAAAGATGGAGTCTTGCGAGCCTGGGTCGATGGTCATCTGGCGTTCGATAAGACGGACGTACGTTTTCGTTCAACCGACAAGTTGCGAATCGAGCAAGTATGGATGAACCTCTACCACGGCGGCACGACCCCATCGCCCTACGACCAACACATCTTCATCGACAACGTCGTCATCGCGAACAAGTACATCGGCCCCATGTCTGCGCAGCAGTGATATCCCCGCGGCGCGAAACGCGTTCCCGAACGACAACGATACGATCATGGGGGGATGCCAAATCCGGTGGCCGAGACCACCGGCATGATGCTTTCGGCTCTCCGAGGCGGTTGTAAGCTGGCCGCTCTCTTCAGCTGGAATGGGGCGGGAACAATCGGACCTGACGAAGCCAATGGACGCCGGCTGTCGCCTTTACTACGAACGGAAAGAATGAAAATCATTGCGACAGTGATTGATTCGGCGTCTCTTCGTCGCATGCAGCCGTACGTGAACTGAGGCTGCGTTTTTGCATGAATACGATTTCCGTTTAGATGTCTTTCGACCCATATTCGTCGTTCCATAAACCATTACGCATTTTCCATGATGAAGAACTCTCGAATCGCTCTCTGCCTGTTCCTTTGCTTGATCGCTTGGCGTGTAGACGCGGTGGAGGTGATGGAGGTCAACGAAGTGAGCTTGAATGCGGCAGGGAGTTACAGCAACCCGTACCTTGATGTGGACCTGTGGGTGACGCTTTCCGGGCCGAGCGGTGAGAGCTATTTGGTGCCCGCATTTTGGGATGGCGAGGATGTGTTTCGCGTCCGCCTGGTGGCAACCTCCGCGGGGAAATGGTCTTGGTCGACCGGGGCAGCCACGAACGATTTAGGATTGGACAATAAGAGCGGAACCTTTGTCGCGACAGCAACGACCGAAATGCAAAAGGACGCGAACCCGAACCGACGCGGTTTCATTCGCACTCATGGCACGACCTTGCAGTATGCCGATGGGACCCCGTTCTTCTTTACCGGCGACACGGTCTGGGTCGCGTTTACGAAAATCTTTCCTTGGGACACCGCAGGCATCGCAGGGACTTCCTTTCAGGACTACTTCTCGGAACGGAAGCGACAGGGGTTCAACGGCGTCAATGTGATCGCCAGCTATCCCACCGATACCACGATGTCGGCAGAGGGTGTCTGGGCGAGGGAGGTGCGCGGGCAAAAGGTTTCTGAAACGGATCTTACCCCTTTCGAAATCGTTTCCGACAAAGCCGATTACACACGCATTCATCCTGCCTATTGGCAGGAAACGGACAAGAAGATGAAGTACTTGTTCGACAACGGATTCGTTCCGTTGTTCGAGTCGGTCAGACGGCATGAAATATGGCCGCGAAAGAGCTCGGATCAGAAGGACGCGTTCACGAATTACACGCGATACCTGATCGCCCGCTATGGTTGCTACAACATGATCTACAGTTGGCTGCATTGGGATACGGTCGATCGCGTCTACCCGGACTGGTTGCCGCTTGTTGAAAATGCGCATGCCTATCTGAAATCCAAGAACGGCACGGGGCAACTTCCCTACGGTCAACCTCGCACGGCGATGGCTTATGGAAGCAGTTTGCAGACGTGGGCAAAGGACGATCCGGCACTGTTGGATTTACACAATGTCAGCAACAAGTATCGTGACGAGCGAATGTATGTGTGGTTGCGAGAGATGTATCGCGATCCGCGGCCGCTGCCCGCGATGAACGTCGAACCCTACTACCCATCGGTTCCGGTTGGTGAAGTCGATGGCCTTGATCCTACCGAGATGGCCCAATTTCAAATGTATGGATCCGTTCTCAACGGAGGCTTCGCTGGGCATGCCTGGGGTGACGCCTATTTTGGCGGAGTCGCGTTTTGGATCGATAAGAAACACCCGATTCCGGCGGATGAGCGACAGCAGACGCACGCGCTAACCAGATGGAAGTCCTTTGCGATGAAGCACTTGAAGGACTTCATGCTGGACGCGGGGCACGACTATCGCGACTTGAAGCCAGCATCGGACACTCATCTTGGCGACAGTCATGGCGACATGCATGCCCTGGCAGTTTCTGCCCACGACCAAAGCTTCGCATTAGGACTTGCAACGAAGGGATTCCCGTCGACCTTCGTCAAAGGTCTGCTGCCCAATGTCGACTACGTCTTTCAGTGGTGGCATGTCGAAACGGGTGGGTGGCAGGACGCGATCACTCTGACGACCAATGATGCCGGCGAACTGCATTGGCCCAGCGTCCCCGACTCGTCGCGGAATTGGGGATACCGGATTCGACGGAAAGATTGAAAATCACCCGAATCGTTGCCAAAGCTATTCTTCGATGCGGTAGATGGCGTCGGCGGTTCGCATGATCAGTGCGTTTCCATCGACGGCAGCGGATGCGAGCGTTCGTTCGCCGAGATCATTTTCCGCTAGCACTTTGTACTGACGGCCGATCGCGATGACGGTCGTCACGCCCGATTCGTTGGTGTAGTAGATTTTGTTGTCGACCAGGATGGGAGAGGCGGAGAATCCGCCGCCGACACGCTTTTTGTAAATGACCTCGCCTGTTTCAGCGTCGACGCACATCGCGATCCCGCCGTCGCTGACCGAGTAGATCAGTCCTTCGTGGGCGAGCATGGACGCCGTGTGAGGGACATTCTTATTGATCGACCATTTCAAGTGAGTGCTGGTGACATCGCCGCGGCCCGTAGGATCGATCGCCAGCATGCTGGGGGTATCGTAGCTTGTCGACAGAAAGACCAGGCCGTTGTGGTAGATGGGTTTGGGGATGACGGAGTATCCCGAGTAAAGCAATTGCCAAATCACGTTTCCGTTTGCGGGGTCAATCGCCAAAACGGAGTCGCTTCCCGGCGCGATGACCTGCTTCTTTCCATCGACGGTGATCAACGACGGCGTACAGAACGAGAACTTCTTCTTCGCATCGTTGGGACGCCGGACTTCCCAAGCAAGTTTGCCGGTTTTCGCGTCCAGGGCGACCACTTTGGGATCGGTGGCGCCATCGCATGTGAAAATCAACTTGCCATCCACTAAGACGGGTGTGCCGCCGTTGCCATGAACGGGTTTGAAAAACAGATCGCGATTGGTCCAAATCAGGTTGCCATCGCGATCAACGCATGCGGTCCCTTGGTAACCGAAGTGAACGAAGACGCGATCCCCGTCAACGATCGGCGTCGGGCTGGCGTGCGAATTCTTCTTATGGATCCTGTGACTCTTCTCGGCAGTCTGTTCCATCAGCGGCACCGTCTTCAACAGGTCGCCGCTGTTCGCATCCAGGATGATCAACGACAGATCGTACTGGGTCTCGTTCGAATCGGCGGTTTCCGTTTGGGGGATGGCCGCGGACAGATAGATCCGACCATCGGCGATGACGGGGGATGACCAGCCTTGACCTGGCAAGGGAGTGCGAAAGGCAACGTTCTTCTCAGGCGACCATTCGGTCGGCACGCTTGACTCGGCGCTGGCGATTCCGTTTGCCGTTGGGCCGCGGAATTCAGTCCAGGTTTCGGCTGCGACGGAAAGGGTCGAAAAACCGAAGGTGGCGATGAATGCCGAAGTCGTGAGAAGACGAAGGACAGAGCTGCCTGAATCGGGATTGGTCATGAAAGGTTCAACGCAAAAGTTGACGTGAAGCGGAATCAAACGTTGCCAACGCATCAGATTCGCTGACCTGAACAAGCAAAGTTGGCGGACGTTCTATGATAACCGAACTCCGCCCCTGTTGAATCGCCTCTGTTGAATCGCCGCTGGCAAACGGTTCCCTGTCCTGGCCCGCAGAGCCTGCTGAGTCGACGGCCCGCGACGGGTAGCCGATCTAGTCCAGTTTCGAATCTGAACTTGCGCCGTTTGGGCGATCGGCCCCGGTTTTTGGGTGACGTAACCGAGGCTATCGCCTATCGGCTCATTGAATTGGCAAACCGTTGACCAAGTTCCGCTACTCGAAACCGTCCAGACGGTTTGAGCTGTCTCGTGCTGACGGCACAGAACACGACGATCCGCGAACCTCGGGACTCGGCGATCTGGCAAATCTGAATTTCGCATTGGGGCGACGCGGCGGTCGACTGAGGCGGATTCATCGTTGGCAGTGTCACGCTACCGGATGAAGCTCCGTTTCACCGTAGACAGAATATGTGCGGTTTCGTTTTAGAAAAGATTCCGGGACGCAGTCAGTGACAACCTTCGGTGCAGCGTGCCGCTTACAATGTGCAACGATCATGGCTGGATACGCGGTGTCCGGATTGGGACCAGCCATTGAATCCGTCGCTTCGGCTTCCAGTGTGCGTGAAGAAATGACAGGCTGGAAACCGATGCCAAGGGACCATCCCGCCCGTGATTGAGGCCGCGTTTTTTAGGCACGATCGTTTTGGATGACGATGCCGTTGTCAGCTAACACAGACGAGTACTCCATGACTAAGCGATTAGACTTCGAAGCTTCCGTTTCAATGACCCGTCGGCGGCTATTGATTGCGTCGGCGGCCAGCGGTGGAATGCTGCTGACGGGGAAGGACCACTGTTGGGCAGATGAAACCGATTCACCATCGACGGACCATTTTTGGTATCGATTGGCTCCGGATGGTCCCTACATCGATTCGCAGCGAGACAACAAAGCGTTCGGTTTTGGGCTGGGCAAGGTGTATCTGTCGGAAGACAACGGGAAGACCTGGCCGCATGACGCGATCTTTCGCGATGCGGACAACATCACGTTCAGTTGCATCTTGAAGAACGGAAACATCCTTTTCGCAACGCGAACGCGACTGTTTCTCAGTACCGACAACCTGGGCACTTACAAACAGATCGTTGTCCAGGACATCGACGGCAGCGACTATCTTCCGCATCAGCCGATCGATCCAGCGAATCCGGGCTGGTACTTCCATTCGCTTGATGGTGTCCACACGTGGGACGTCGGCGGAAAGGAAATGTTGGTGTGGGGGAACTATTGCAACGTTCTGGGCGGGGCTGTGCCGGTCAATATTTACTATTCCACCGATAGCGGCCAGACCGTCAAAATTGCGTATTCGTTCGGTCAGAGCCCAACGTTCCAGCAGCCAGGTGCCGGGCCGAGCGATCTGCTGGGCAACCCGGACAATCCTGTCGTTTGTCGGCACATTCACTGTGTCGCTTACAACCCCGCCGAAAACGCATTCTACGCGTGCACGGGGGACCACGATCGGACCGATTCCGACGGCAACAATCGTCAGGAATGCCATTGGCTGCGGGGAACTTTCGATGCGCAGAATGATTTATGGGATTGGAAAGTGCTGGTTTCGGTGAATTCTAATTCACGGTTCAAATCAGGTGGAATCAACTTCGTGGATGGGCAACTGTATTGGGCCGCTGATGCCAACGGCACGAATGGAACGATGCCTCACGATCGTGGCATCTTTCGTTGTGACCCGGCGGACTTAACGGACCCGACGAAGCACGAACAGCTGTTCAACCCCCAGTACGAATCGGCCAACATGATCATCGAAGACGGTGTGATTCTATCCGCACACTACGCACCGGCTTCGCCCTACGCGACAGGGATCATCTTTTCGCCCGATATGGGAAAGACGTGGGCACAGTACGACTTGGATGAATTTGGCCAACGCAGTGGCATCCGATTCCACCAAAAGAACAGTGACGGATGGTTTCGCGTCGACCTGCGGAAAGGCTGGATCGAGCGTGGCGAAGTCCTGTATATCAAGCCGAAACCTCGCTAGTCGTTGCGGAATGCAGTGGCTAATTTCAGCGACTGGAAGCCTGTCCCACTTGCATGTCCGATCCTTTGTCTTCGACATTCCACCTGTCCTGTTCGCGTGAACCACCGATTCTTCATGGATATTCCACTGATCAAGCAAAACGCTTGTCGAATCGCCGCCTGTGTCGTCGTCGTGGCGAGTGTTTTCGGCAGATTGCCGGACGCGCACGCGCAAGATGACATTGTCACGTTTGACTCCGTTCCCGCAGAACGTGATTCGATCCGTGGGGACGAACCATTGGCCGCAACGTTTTCGGCCAAGCGGGCTGCCATCTACCTGGATCGGTCCTCGTTGACGTGGCAGAAGGAAAAGAAGTGTGTGACTTGTCACACGAACATGCCATACATGTTTGCGCGTCCTGCATTGGCGGGCGTGCAAAGGGATTCGGGCGAGGTTCGTGAGTTCTTTGAACAGTACCGAACGGTACGGTGGAAAACGAAGGGGCCAACGGAAAACCAAGGGTTCTGGCCGATCGTTGTCGCAGCCGGTCTGACGTTCCATGACATGCAGACGACCGGGCAGTTGAACCCCGTGACTCGGGACGTCTTGGACTTGTTGTGGACCGTGCAGCGGTCAGATGGTGGATGGAAGTGGCCGCACTGTGATTATGCACCGATGGAGATTGACGATCACTACGGCGTCACACTGGCAGCACTTGCCGTTGGAGTCGCTCCGGACGGCTATGCTGAAACGGACGTCGCCCAGGCGGGGCTGGCCAGGCTGCGTGGCTATCTGAAGAACAACCCGCCCAAATCGCTGCATCACCGGGCGATGATCGCGTGGTGCTCGAAACGCATCGAAGGCATTGCGACCGATGATGAACGGGCCAGGACGCTAAATGAGCTTTTCGCGATCCAGCTTGCGGACGGCGGCTGGTCGACCGCTGGGTTCCTGACCGATTGGAAGGGGCTCCAGCGTGACGATGGCGAGCCATTGGACACGCAAACAAGTGATGCGTACGGCACCGGTCTGGTGATCGTGATCAGCCGCGAATTGGGCGTTGCCGCAAACGATCCGCGGTTGCAAAAAGGTATTCAGTGGTTGCTGTCGAACCAGCGTGAAAGCGGAAAGTGGTTCACGCGTTCGCCTGTCAACGATGCCGGAAACTTGATCTCCAACACGGGCACTGCGTTCGCAATTCTTGCCCTGCAAAGCTGTGGCGAGTTGCCGGGTTGGCCCTTCGATTCGCCTTAACAGCGACGATCCCGAATATCGAGTTGCTCGTGTTTTCTTTCTATTGGAAATAGTGTGATGTTCGTTCGAACGTTTTGTGTCGGCACGATTGTTCTAGCTGGTCTGTCCGCGGCAACGATTCGCTGCGCATATGCCGAAGACCCGTTGCCGAGGCCGGACGTTGTTCAACACTCGGATCTTTCGAAGTACATCGCGGATGATGGCAAGGTGCAGCCGATCCAATCGGCTGCGGACTGGTGGTTGCGGCGCCGACAGATCATCGCCGGCGCGGAATTGGCGATGGGGCCGATTCCGCCCGCGGACACTCCGTCGGCTTTTGAGACCGAAGTTACCGAGGACGTCCGATTGGGTGACGTGCGGCGGCTAACACTGCGAATCGCGGTGGATGATTCGGATCGTTTGCCGTTGGACCTGTATCTTCCCGGTTCAGTTGCCGATCGGGTGGATGCCAGCGATTGGATGAATGCGATCACATCGAACAAATTGGCTGCTGTCGTCGCACTGCATCCCACCGGTGCAGAGGGGAAGCGAATCGTGGCGGGGGAAGGTCGCCGTCCGGGCCGTCAATACGCAATCGAATTGGCTCGGCGCGGCTACGTGGTGATCGCTCCGGACTATCCGTCATTTGGCGAGTATACCGACTATGACTTCACTAGCGACGGTTTCGAATCGGGCACGATGAAAGGAATCTGGAACCATCGGCGCTGTGTCGATTTTCTTTCGATGCTGCCATTCGTTGATTCCGATCGCATCGGGGCCATTGGCCATTCGCTTGGCGGGCACAACGCGATTTTTCTGGGGGTGTTTGACCAGCGAATTAAAGTGGTGGTGTCCAGTTGCGGATGGTGCCCATTTCATGACTATTACGACGGCAAGATCAAAGGCTGGGCCAGCGATCGGTACATGCCTCGGCTGCGAGACGATTTCCAATTGGATCCCGACAAAGTACCGTTCGATTTCTATGAATTGATCGCAGCTTTGGCTCCGCGTACTTTCGTATCGGCGTCGCCAATTCGCGATTCGAACTTCGATGTCGATGGCGTTCGCAAAGCGGTTCCTGTCGCTGCTACAATCTATTCGTTGTTGGATGCCCCCGACGAATTGATCCTTTTGACTCCGGACTGCGAACACGATTTTCCGACCGAGGTTCGATTCAAAACCTACGCCGTGATCGATCGTGTTCTGCAGCACGAACCCACCAGGTTCGAACTGTCAAACCAGTGACTTCAAGCCGCCAACGCACTCTGTGGGCCCCGCTTTCCACGATAGGTGAACGATGAATCGACGAATCTTTTTGGCAGCCGCCTGGCTGGTTGTGCTGTGCTGTCCAGGTTCTGCCAACGAACCGCTTTGGAAGTCCGGCGCGGCGAAGGTGTGCATCACACCGGACCAACCGGTATGGATGGCGGGTTACGCCAGTCGTACGGCACCGGCCGACGGAAAGCTGACTGATTTGTGGGCAAAAGCGTTGGTGTTGGAAGACCATGATGGCAGTCGCGGTGTGATCATTACGGTGGATTTGGTCGGCATCGACCGCAAACTTTCCAGTGCAATCTGTGTCTCGCTGAACGAGCGTTACGGGCTAACACGAGACCAGGTCGTCATCTGCTGTTCGCATACGCATTCCGGCCCGGTCGTGATGGGCGGTCTTGCTCCGCTGCACTATCTGCAGCTGAACCAACAGCATCAAACAAGCATCGCGGAATGGACCGACACATTTCACGAGGATGTTGTCGACGTTGTTGGCCAGGCAATCGGAAATTTGCAGCCCAGCCATCTGACATGGGGCAGTGGCACGGCAACGTTCGCGACGAACCGGCGTGAAAACGCAGAGGGCGATGTTCCAAATTTGCGATCCCAACAGAAGCTAAAGGGGCCGCAAGACCATGACGTGCCTGTGTTGGCGGTTCGCAATTTGGATAAAAAGTTGACCGCAGTGCTATTTGGCTATGCCTGTCACGCGACCACTCTGAGTTTGTATCAGTGGTCGGGGGACTATCCCGGGTTTGCACAGATCGAATTGGAAGAGGCCCATTCCGATTGTGTGGCGATGTTCTTTGCGGGTTGTGGTGCGGATCAGAACCCTTTGCCACGGCGAACGACCGAGTTGGCAAGGCACTATGGTCGGCGATTGGCGTCCGCGGTGGATGCTGTGCTGATGACGACCAAAATGCAGGACGTGACTGGATCGCTGAACAAGACGTACACCGAGATTGATTTGCCACTGGGCGAACTACCGGACCGCGATGAGATCGTGCGTAACAGCAGGTCGACGAATCGTTACGAGGTGTCACGTGCGAAGATGTTGTTGGAACAGATCGATCGTGGCGTTCCGCTGAGTCCAACGTATCCCTATCCGGTGGGCGTTTGGTCGATCGGTGATGATGTCCAGTTCGTGGCACTCGGCGGCGAGGTGGTCGTCGACTACGCCAATCGCCTCAAAAGCGAACTATCGGGAAAGCAGACTTGGGTGGCCGGCTATGCCAACGATGTGATGGCCTACATCCCATCACGTCGCGTGCTGGGGGAAGGCGGATACGAAGGCGGCGGAGCGATGGTCTACTATGGGCTTCCCGCTGCCTGGGCACCCGATGTCGAACGAGTGATCGTTGACGAAGTGCATCGGCAGGTCGGATCGATATCGAAAACCAAGATTGATCCGTGAAAAGGTGCGAGGATCGCAAGGCCAATCGCGGTACGGTCCTATTCGACCAGTAGCGTGGAGAGCACCTGAGCGTAGACGCGATGGCCAAAATCGTTGGGATGATTGACGCCGTTTCCGGTTAGATCCGAATCCTTCTTTCGCTTCATGAATTCGCTCCACACGCTGGTCATATCCGCCAACGCGATCCCGGGTTCGCAAAGCTGTGCCAACTGATCACGGTACTCGGGAAAGACGTCATGGTTCAGACGGGTCCAGTCGCGATTGCCGAGCATGGTTGCGATCAAGATGAATTCCGAGTTCGGGAAAGCGTCTCGCGTTTTTTGGATCATGGCCTCGGTATTCTGACGGAACTCGGTTGCCGATCGGCCGGCCGAATCGTTCATTCCGAAAGCCAAAATCACGAGGTCGGGGTGATGACTTACAACCTGGTCGATCATCGTGATTCCCCACGGGGTCGACTGCCCGCCAACGGATAGATTGGTCAGGTTCACCTTGGTGTCGTAATGAGCCTGCAAATGATCGACCAATAGGTCCTGGTACGGCGGTTGATACGGTGCACCGTGACCCCATCCCGATGAATTGCATCCGGTGGAGATGCTGTCGCCGAGCAGCACGACCGATAGTTCGTCGCCATCTCGTAGTTTCTTGATCGTGGTTGGGAGAGCGCCGGCGTCGAAGGTTGGCATTGCGAGGTCCCAGTTTTTCGTCGCCGTTTTGTACGTGACATTGGTTTGCAGTTGGTGGTATTCCAACTTGGCGCCAAACATGATTTCCCCGTTTCCGTCACGGTGAGTCAGTTGGAATCTTTGCGATTTTGCCGGTCGCCGGAGCTCTGCGGGAGATGTCGTCACGATGCGCGATCCGGCGGGAATGGTGATTTCGCGGCTGCCTGGGGTGAACCGGTAATCGGTCTCGTTTTCGTAGGTGATGTCGCCCGAGGAACTTTGCACCGAAACGATTTCCTGGATCGGGAATAGCAGGGAACCGCGTGCCAAGTCCGAATCCGCGTCCTGCAAAAATAGCACGGGTTCTTGCTCGACGGAGTCACCTGTCCAAAAAGGACGCAATGGATCAGCCGAGTAGGCCCAAGTCGCGCGTTCCAATTGCTGGCACAGCCACGCATGAATGGCTGCACCGATTTGTTTGTAGCCGGTGCTGTTGGGATGGACGCCATTGTTGTGGGGATATCCATCGACGGGATCTAGATTCAACTGCGTGGGCACGATGTGAATCTTCGAGTCTGATTTTGCCGCCACGTACTGCATTTGACGTTGAACCAAGCGATGCTGAATCCGTTTCCATCCCCATCGTGTGTAACGATCTTGGTAGTTGGCTTGGAACGCTTCCTGGCGAGCATTGGGCGGCGTTGTCAGGCATAGGCCAACATCCGCCTTCGGAGCGGCACTTTGGATGGCTGCCAGCAGTCGGTCCGCGTGCGAAAACATCCTGTCGATCGTCGCATCGATTGCGGCGTCGTTGTCCGATGGTGCGTGAAAACAATCATTGATGCCCAGCATGATCACGACGTGCGTAGGCAGTTGGTCGTGGCCGTCTTCGGCAAAGTAGCGATCGACATCCAGTTCCGGTTCCGAATCGTCGTTCAAAAAGACAAACGGGCTACTGCGTTTCTGGACGGATCCATCGGGGTTCGGTTCATACTTGGATGTAAAACTAGACCAGGTCCAGCCGCCAAATCCCTCGTGTGCGACGCCCGGTTTGGCGGATGTCGTTAGGTGAGTGCCCAGCATTTTCCAGGGGTGGTTGGGCGTCAGCAGCCTAGCGATCTCGTTGGGATACTGGGTTGCGTGCGTCAGTGAGTCGCCGATGATCAATAGCTGCATCGGCGGTTCCGTGGGGTGGGCGCGGTCCGCGGTCACTCCTAGGACGCTGGATTTCGATTCCACCAATTTGTCGTCAGCGGTATAGACGGACACCTGCAGCGGATGGTCGCCAGCGTCTTGATTCGTTGGGGTCACTGTCCAGCGGCGATCTTCTGTGCTGCCGACGTCACACGTCACCTCGAATCGATAATCCTGGGGCGACTGAGTCAAAACAACGTTATCGAAATAGATGCTGGTCGGCAGCCCGGCGACAGCGTATACCTGCGGCGGAAGGGTCAGCTGCAGTTCAGTTTGGTCCGACTGCGCCCAAACCGGCGACACGCAAACAAATAGCAGCAGTAGCGAAACGGTGCGAATCATGGGGGGGAGTACCTAAAGCTTGGTAGCGTCGGGGAAATGTTTGCGTAGGGGGCGAAGCGACAAGTTGTTTGATCTGACTTTAAAATGGCACTGGTGCGCCGCTGGCCGTGAGGCCAGGGGCAATTCCCGGCCGCTCACGCGATCACGGCTCACTCAATCAGCAGACCGCGGTCGCCCAAACGGCTAACATTGGAATTGGGGGTCACCGAAAGTTTGGTGGATGCCTTACCACAATGGCAATCGATTGGGTTTCGCCCAGCGAATTCGGGCTAGCAGCACGTCGCCTCGGTAACCGTCACGCGGCATCCATTCACCGACGGTGACGATTGATTCATCGGGGCTGATGTTGGTCACGTGAAAGTTGCCCATCAGGGCTACTTTGTTCGGTTCATCGATACCATCGCCCACCAATGCGAGAACGGTTTGTTCGGTGGATCGGATCAGGCACCGTTTTTCGGTGTCGACGCGGGCGACCCACAGCGGCGAACGCCAACGCAGCACATTGGCGTTGGATTCGTCTTGTCGTGTATAGACCAGAAACAATCCATCGCTATGGGTAAGCCAGTGTTGTTGGGTGGTCGACATGGTGACCGGCGTGCCGTCGTCCCAGACCCAGGATTGTTTCGGTTCCCACTGCAGACCGTCGTCGCTGACGCTTACGTAGCCGTTGTTGTCTTCGGCTCGCATCGTCATCCAGAACTTGCCGTCGAACTCCGTGACGCTGGGTTCCAGCAGTCCACGTCCCTGTGGGTTGTGAAGCGCCGGGCCGACATCGCGAATCTTCAACTGGTTGCCGTCGAACGTTGCCTGGACACCCGCCACCATTCTGTGTTCATCTTCAGGGCCAAAGGTGAACGCCAATTGGACGTCGCCGTTGGGCAGTACAACCCGTTGGCCGCAGTTGTTGGAATAGATGTGGCCACCACGCGGATCGTCCCACTGCAGAGTCTTGCGAGTCGACCATTCTCCGTCGCTGTTACGCGTCACGTAGACGGGGAAGCGAGGAAGCTGTTCTTTGCGGGCAAAGTACTTGCCCTTGTAGAACACGACTTGGCCAACGGCCAGGACGGATTGGGTGGGCGGATGGTACTGTGGAGTCACATCACAAACGGCTGCTTTCAGGTCGTCCGATCGTCCCGGAACTGGATCGCGATCGAGCGCGGCGATGGGCTGCGGCTGAGTCCACGTTTTTCCATCGTCCCCGGACGTTGTCCAATGAACAGGGCCAAAGTAATCGGAACCACCGATTTCCTGGATCGTCATCAGGATCATCGGTTTGCCGTGTGGACCGGGAACCATGCAAGCGCGCGGGTGGAACCAAGTGCGTCCGCTGCCGTCGCGGTTCTGCCACAGGGTTTCTTTGGAAATCGAAGCGATCAGCGGGTTATCGCCGCGGGCGGACGAAAACGGCAACGTCAGGACGCATGTCAGTACCAGAAATCCTGCCGAACGAATCCAATCGCGGATAGTGGTTGGGTTGTTCATCGTTGTGGTTTGGAGCATTCTTAGAGAGTGAAACCGTAGGCAGATTGAATGTCATCATCGCTGGGCAAGGGGCCCCGAGAAGACCTACGCAATGATGTCGTGGACGACTCGCCCGTAGACATCGGTTAATCGAAAGTCACGACCGGCATGTCGGTAGGTCAGCCGTTGGTGATCCAGTCCAAGCAGGTGCAGAATCGTGGCATGAAGGTCGTGCACGTGGACTTTGTCGACGACGGATTTGAATCCGAAGTCATCGGTTTCACCGTAGCTGGTCCCGCCTTTGACCCCGCCACCGGCCATCCACATGCTGAATCCGTGGTGGTTATGGTCACGGCCGTTACCGTTCTCCGACGTTGGCGTGCGACCAAATTCGCCGCCCCAGACGATCAAAGTGTCATCAAGGAGTCCGCGTTCTTTCAGATCCGAAATCAGAGCGGCGATCGGTTGGTCGATGTTTTTGCACAGCTTCGGGACCGTCTCGTCGTGCCCACTGTGTGTGTCCCACGGTTGTCCGTTTCCGTAATAGACCTGGACGAATCGCACGCCGCGTTCCACCAACCTGCGTGCCAGCAAGCAGCCGTTGGCAAAATGTCCCGGACCGTACGCGTCTTTGGACAGTTTGGTTTCTCTGGTGACGTCGAATGCCTCGCTGGCCGCAAACTGCATCCGATAGGCCGTTTGCATCGATTCATTGCGAGCTCGCAGGACGGAATCGCCGGCACGGCTAGCGATATGTTCCGCGTTGATTTGTCGCAACAGATCCAGTTGATCCCGTTGGGTCTGATCGTCCCATTTTGTGTTGCTTAGATGCGGCAACATCTTGTCGGGCTGGATCGTTGAATGATTGATGTAGGTGCCTTGGTGCTCGGACGGCAGGAAGGCACTGTTCCATAGGATCGAGAACCGGACGGGTCTGCCAGGACACAGAACGACGTAGCCGGGAAGGTTCGCATTCTCGCTGCCCAAACCGTACAAGAACCAAGCGCCCATGCTGGGTCGCGTTGGGATGATCGTGCCGTTGTTCATCTGCAGCAGTGCGGGCCCATGATTGGGATTGTCCGCGTGCAGTGATTTCAGCACGCAAATGTCGTCGATGTGCTGACTGATGTGCGGCAGCAGGTCACTGACCTGCACGCCGCTTTCGCCGCGTGGCCGGAACTTAAATGGCGACGGCAGCAGTCCGCCAGTGGGTCGTTCGGTCAGCAAGTCAGCCCCGGAGGGCTTTGTTCCCGCATACTTTTCCAACAGCGGTTTAGGATCGAACAAGTCGCCTTGGTAGGGACCACCATTCATGAACAGGTGGATGACTCGCTTGGCCTTGGCTGGAAAGTGCGGGCCGATCGGAGAAGTTCCCGTCGCCGCCGCGATCGCGTTGCTTGGCATCATGCTGGCAGCACCCATCGCTCCGATGCCACCACCGAATTGACGCAGCATCTGTCGTCGGTCAAACGACGCTGGACCAGGATTGTTTCGTGTCATCGGTCTGCCTTAATCGACAAAGAGGAATTCGTTGGACGCGAGCAGGACGTGGGCGTACTGCTGCCAACGCGACGAACGGGTTTCGCTGGGCTCGTCATGGGCATTTGCGATCGGTGACGAAGTGCCCAGAAACGCGAGTCCCATTTCGATCTCGCGGTCGCTCGGTTCACGCGAAAAGAGCCACCAGTACAGTGTCTTGATTTGGTGGCGGTCACCGACGCCCGATGCTTGTTGCGAAAGCCGCGAAACCACGGCCTGCGACTGGCTTAACAGGAGTGGTCCGTTGAGCGCGTAGAGTCCTTGCAGGGCGGTGACGGTCGGAACTCGCTGTGGACTGTGCTGAGTCGGATCCGGGAAGTCGTGGACCATCAAGGTTGGCGACATGTCGCGGCGATGAATCGTGGCGTACAGCGTCCGGCGGTGATTGTTTGGGGCGTCGACATCCACCGAATCGCCCCCCATCTTTTTATCCAGTCGATCACTGGCCAGCAGCATCGCATCCCGCCATTGCTCGAACGTGATGCGACGGCGGTTCATCCGGGACAGCCATTGGTTGTCGGGATCCGTCGACGAGTCATCTGCCGATGCGGAGGATTGCTGCCACGTTGCCGAGAGCAGGATTTCGCGGTGCAAGCGTTTGATCGACCATCCGTCTGCGATGAATCGGGCGGCCAGATCATCCAGCAACTGCGGGTGCGTCGGTGGGCTACCTTGATTGCCAAAGTTGCTGGGCGTGCTGACGATGCCCTGCCCAAAGTGTGCCAGCCAGATTCGATTCACGATCACGCGAGCCGTCAAAGACGCAGCTTCGGTGGTCAAGGATTCTGCCAGTTCCAGTCGCCCGCTACCATCGCGATACGGTTGTGGATCGTCGGATAGCACCTTCAAGAATCGACGCGGAACGATCGGCCCCGGACGATTGGGATTTCCCCGGATGTAGGCGGGCAGATCACGAGGTTCCGCCTGGTACTCGATCCGTGTGCCCTCTTGTGGCGTTTTCCCGGCGCGAACCACCAACATCGATTCCTCCGATAGGGCGGGGGCCAGCGGTGTGTCGTACAGTGCGGTCGTGGTTTCGATTTCCTTGACTTTGGCGGCCAGTTCGTCAAGCTTCGCTTTGGGTTGCGGCTTTTCCTTTTTTAGCTTCGCTATCTCGGTCTGGATTTTGGCGACCTGTGCTTTTGCGATCCGCACGGGTTGGTACTGTTCTTCCGATACCAGTGGACGTTCGATTTGTCGACAACTGGCGAAGATACCGGCGATCGCGTAGTAATCTTCCGTGCTGATCGGATCGAACTTGTGATCATGGCATCGAGCACAGGCGACTGTCAGTCCCATGAAGGTCCGCGAGACGGCATCGACACGTTCTTCCCATTCGTCCGCGACGATCACGTTGATGATTTCGCACGGTAGCTTCAGCTCTTTCCAATAGGTGGGACTGAGACTGACAAAGCCGAGCGCCGAAAGATCTTCGGGACCGGTTTGCGGCATCAAATCGGTGGCCAGTTGTCGACGAATGAATTCGTCGTAGGCCATGTCTTGGTTCATCGCATCGACGACCCAATCGCGATACAAGTGTGGTTGACCGTTTTGATAGAGCCAGCTGGCGGTTCGGTCGGTATAGCGTGCCATGTCCAACCACCACCGGGCCCAGTGTTCGCCGTACTGGGGCGATTCCAACAGCGAATCGACCAGCCGCCGGTACGCGTCGGGATCGTCATCGGCGACAAAGTCACGAACCTGTTGCGGCGTGGGCGGCATACCGATCAGGTCAAAGCTAAGTCGTCGGATCAACGTTGCACGATCCGCCGGCGGCGATGGCGTCAATCCTTCTTGCTCGATCGGCGCCAACACGAAGTGATCCAATCGCGTTTGCGGCCACTGTTGGTGCTGGATCTCTGGCAGCGGATGACGCTGCACCGGTTGGAAAGACCAGAACTTTTTACCCTCGGCGTAGTCGACTTCACCGCTGGCAAGCGCGGGTTGATCGACCGATTCGGGAAAGTGGGCTCCTGCGTCGACCCAGCGTTTCAGTTCCGCAATGTCGCGGTCCGAAAGTTTTCCTTCCGGCGGCATCTGGATGTCGCCGTCATAAAGGATCGAATCGATCAGCAAGCTGCCGCCCGGCGTATCCGAATTCAGCAGTTCCCCGCTGTCGCCACCACGTTGGATCCCCGCGGCAGAATCCAGCAGCAAGCCACCGTGGATTGTTTCGGCATCGGATGAATGACACGAGTAACAGTGTTCGCTGAGCAGCGGACGAATCTTGCGCTCGAAGTACTCGGTTTCGTCCGCCGGCGATTCACGCTGGCAAGCAGCCGAGACGACTACGAACACGAGCATGCCGATCAGCGGCGGCGGGAAGCAGCGAACCATGGGCGAAAAGGCAGGTTGGGGCGGGAGTGTTGGGGAGGGACCAACATTCTATGGTATTTCAACCACCGCAACACGAACTTACAAACGGTTTCATTTCGAACCGGTGGCCGGGCCGGTTGGGCCTGGACATGCGATTGGTTGTTCGCCCCCTTCGCTGCCAAATGCCGAAATCATGAGTTCACGTCGACCACGACTCGGCCTTTGATTTTGCCTTGAAGGATATCGGTGGTCAGCCTGGGGACGTCCGCCAGCGTTGCCGGCTGGATCATGGCGTCCAATTTCGCCAGCGGCAAATCCGCTGCGATACGTTGCCATGCTTCCAGTCGATTCGGGAACGGTTGCAGAACACTGTCGATTCCCAGCAAGTTGACTCCGCGTAGCAAGAATGGAATCACGGTGGTGGGCAGCGACGAACCGCCGGCCAGTCCAACCGCAGCGACCGATCCGCCGTACTTCATCTGGCCCAGCACGCGAGCCAGCATTTCGCCGCCCACGGCATCGACGCAGCCGGCCCAGGTCGCTGATTCCATCGGCCGTTTGGATACCGTATCGATTTCACTGCGTGGGACGATTCGAGTCGCACCCAAAGACGTCAGGTAGTCGGCGGCCTCTGGTCGGCCAGTCACCGCAGCGACTTGATAGCCGAGATTCCCCAGCACAGCCGTCGCGATGGAACCCACCCCACCGGCTGCTCCCGTGACCAGCACTTCGCCGTGGTCAGGTTTCAGGCCATGTTTTTCCAAAGCGATCACAGCCAAAATGGCTGCGACGCCCGCTGTGCCGACTGCCATCGCTTGGCGTGTGGTCAGACCATCGGGCAGCGGAACCAACCAGTCGGCATCGACGCGAGCCTTCTGTGAAAAGCCACCCCAATGCGATTCGCCGACATTCCAACCGGTCAGGATGACTTTGTCGCCCGGTTTGTAGCGAGAGTCGTCCGATGCCTCGACCGTACCGGCGAAATCGATCCCGGCAACGTGCGGGTAGTTGCGGACCAGAGGACTGCGCGACTGCATGCACAAACCGTCTTTGAAGTTGACGGTCGTGTAATCGATCGCCACGGTGACATTGCCTGCGGGAAGCTGATCGACGGTCAATGATTCCATGGACGCGGCAACTTCTGATTCGCCAGTCTTCTCGATTACCAGTGCGTTGAATGTCATCGCTTCGTTCATGTTGGAGATACTGAATGGGCGTCGGATCGCTTGGCATGTTGCCGCAAGATCGCCACCGAGGGTTTTGGCTACTGGACCGCTCGGGCGTACTGATCGGGAAGGATACCGGATCGATCCTCGACGCCAAGTTGTTTGGCCGCGTGGTACGGCCAATATGGGTCTCGTAACATTTCACGGCCCAAGGAAACGACATCGACTTGGCCGTTGTGGATCGCCGTTTCGGCTTGGACCGGGTCGGTGATCAACCAGCTAGTGGTTGTCGGGATGTCCGCTTCTGTGCGAATGCGTCCGGCGTGAGGAAGCATCATGCCGGCACCCCAGGGGACGCTGGAGATGTCGGGGGTCACAAAACCATGGCTGACGTCCAACAGATCAAGTCCAGCGGATTTCAATCGCCGGGTCAGCTCGATCGATTCGTCGATCGTGACACCGCCGTCGATCCAATCGGTGACCGACAGTCGGACCGTCAATGGAAGTCGCTCGGGCCAAACCTCGCGGACTCCAGCGAACGTTTCCATCAAGAATCGGATTCGATTGTCGAAGCTGCCGCCGTACTGGTCGGTTCGCTTGTTGGACAGCGGCGAATAGAACTCGTGTGCCAAGTATCCATGGGCAAAGTGAATCTGCAGCCACTGGAAACCAGCATCCAGCGAACGGCGTGCGGCGTCGACAAAGTTCTGTTTCACGCGGTGGATGTCATCGATACTCATTTCCTTTGGCACCTTCGGCAAGTTACTGCCGAACGCCTCGGCCGTCGGAGCGATCGTGGCCCATCCGCCTTCGTCAGGACCAATGTGATGGTCCCCTTCCCAGGGCTTGCTGGCGCTCGCCTTGCGACCGGCGTGGGCCAGCTGGATTCCTGGGACGGACCCGTGTTGCGTCATGAAGCGATTGATCTTCGCAAACGGTTCGACGTGCTGGTCGGTATAGATGCCACTGTCCTGTGGGCTGATCCGACCTTCGGGGGAAACCGCCGTCGCTTCCACAACCACCAAACCTGCGCCGCCGACCGCACGCGACCCCAGGTGCACGAGGTGCCAATCGTTGGGGAATCCATCATCGGATGAATACTGACACATCGGTGACACCGCGATCCGATTTCGCAGAGTGATGTCTTTCAGCGTGTACGATTGGAAAAGGTTTGGTTTCATATCGTTTCGTGTTCTTGTTGAAAATAGCGGGACAGCATCGATGGCCGTCTTTGCGATCTGCCGACAGCGTACACTGCTTGACGGTCAGTCGGGCCCAAGTCGGGCCCAGTCGCGATCCGACTGGGAAACGGCGGATCTGCAAAGGGGGATCGTCCGTTGCCCACCCGGCAGCGAATCGCGTGCCAAAGCGGTGACGGTCCAGTGTTGGTAGTTTTACACTTCGGTCAACCCTGGTGCGGTCGTCGATCCGCTGGCCAGGGACCAAGTCACATCCATTTTTGCAAGCAGAACGAGTGTGTGGAATGATTCGTGGTTTGATCATTGGGGCGTGGATAGCAGTTTCGATGGTCGTGCACCATCAAACTTTGCTTGCTGAGGATTTCGAGTCGCTTCGTGATCAGGTTGAATTGCTGGGGCAACTCGTCGACGCACCCCAATATCGTGTCGCCGAAGGATTCGAACAGAGTCCGCCGTTGCGTGCCATCTACTACGATGCGTTGCCCTATCAGGGAAAAACGACTCGCGTGTTCGCTTGGATCGGAATGCCAACGCCCGAGCAGATCAAGGAAGCGGGGCAGATCAAGGAAGCGGGGCACGGAAAGGGAGCCGAGCAGGCCACGGGAAGTGAAGGAAAGGTTCCGGGCGTCGTGCTGGTTCACGGCGGTGGAGGATCCGCATTCAAGGAATGGGTCCAGAAGTGGAACGAGAATGGATTTGCCGCCATCAGCATCGCGGTCGAAGGACAGACGGACCAGCGCGATAGCAGCACCAAGCAGTGAAAACGCCATGCATGGCCGGGACCTCGGCGAAACGGAATCTATGCCGATAGCGACCAGCCAATCGCTGATCAGTGGATGTACCATGCCGTTGCCGATACCGTGCTGGCCAATTCGTTGTTGCGTTCGCTTCCCGAAGTCGATGCCGATCGGGTGGGCGTGATGGGCATCTCCTGGGGCGGGATCATCACCAGCACGGTCATGGGAATCGACAATCGATTCGCATTTGCAATCCCGACCTATGGTTGCGGAAGTCTGTCGGACGCTGGTAACCAGTATGGCCGCGCGTTGGGGGACAATCCAATCTATCAACAGGTTTGGGACCCGATGGTTCGCATGGACAAGGCCAGTATGCCATCGCTGTGGTAATCATGGCCGGGCGACCAGCATTTTCCGCTGGACAAACAGGCCGATTGTTACCGCGCGGTTTCGGGTGTTGCGATGGTGTCGCTGATCCCCGGAATGCGTCACGGCCATGGGGCCGGTTGGAACCCGCCGGACAGCTACGCGTTCGCCGAAAGTGTGGTGCGTGACGGTGGTCCGTGGTGTCGCCCCACCAAGGCGATCCGGACGGGCGACGATGTCGTTGTGTCGTTTTCGTCGTCGAAAATGCTCCGTGACGCAGTCTTGGTTTCGACGACGGATTCGGGAATCACCGGAAGCCGCCAATGGACTCAGACGCCAGCGATGCTGACGCGTCAGGGAGATAGTTGGCATGTCGCCGTACCGTTGCCGCCGGGAACCACAGCGTGGTTCGTCAACGTGCACAGTGATGGGCTAACCGCCAGCTGCGAATATGAAGCGGTCCGCTGAGGGCCGCGATAACGTAGCCTAGGCTCCCAGACTAGGAACCTGAACTTGGCAGGAACCCAGTGCTAGGCGAGTTTGGTCTTGCCTGGGATTGCGTAGGCTGGGGCTGGGCGTTCGCCGTCCCAATCAATCGATTCGGGGAACAGGTCCAAGGTGGATTCCTTGGTCGCGAAATCCCAGGTGACTTTCTGGCCGGTGTAGGCTGCCATTCGTCCTAACACGGCGGTCAAGGAACTGTTCGCTGTTTCCCGCAGTTCGACGATGGGTTTGCCGGCACGAATCGAATCCATCAGGTCCTTGTGTTCTTGGCGGTAGGCATCCGCGATGCTGCCGCCGAGTTTCCAGATTTCTTTTCCATCGCGATCCAGGATTTGGGACCCACTGCTGCCCGATCCAATGATCGCGGTCCCCTTGGTGCCACGGATCGTGCTGCCGTTGTCGCCCTTGGATCCCGGGATTTGGCGGCACATGAACGATACCGGACGATCGCCGGGGTACATGTAGTCAATCGACATGCTGTCCCACATCTCGCTGTCTTCCGGACGTGTGAAGCGTCCACCGGATCCATAGGCGGATTCGGGCGGTGCGCCCATCACCCAATTCATCAGGTCGATGTTGTGAACCGCTTGTTCGGTGATCTGGTCACCG
Organism: Rubripirellula lacrimiformis; assembly: GCF_007741535.1. Lineage (NCBI taxonomy): Bacteria > Pseudomonadati > Planctomycetota > Planctomycetia > Pirellulales > Pirellulaceae > Rubripirellula > Rubripirellula lacrimiformis. The sequence continues at coordinate 5,319,288 of NZ_CP036525.1, read as the reverse complement.
GACAACCAAATGAAGTGCATCCAGTTGTTCAGTTGATACTGAGTATCGCTGACGCCTTCGGCTCGGTTTTTGTACCAGATGCCGCCGGAACAGTATCGTGTGGTCGCACCGATGATGTCGCCGATCATTCCGTCGTGGATGTTGCGCACCGCTTCGACATAGTTGATCTGACGTCGGTACTGAGTCCCGGTGACGATCGCCGTTCCATTTTTGACGGCTTGGTCATGAGCCGCGGTGCAGACGCGATAGCCGGCTGGATCGACACAGGATGGTTTTTCAGCAAAGACGTGTTTGCCCGCGCTGACCGCTTCGGCGATATGCGATGGGCGAAATCCGGGGGACGTGGTCAGGTAGACGACATCAATGTCTGGCGCATCCAAGATGGCTTTGTATCCGTCCAGTCCGGTGTGAATCCGATCGTCTTTGACGTCGACCTTTTCGCCGTGCCGGGTCTGCATTCCCTTGCGAAGCCGCTCGGCGTTGGCTTGATCCAAATCCGCGATCGCGACCAGTCGGACGTTTTCATTGATCGTCAGCGAATCGTTGACGGCGCCGGTGCCGCGGCCGCCTGCACCGACGATGCCAATGTTGATGGTGCGATTCGGGTCAGCACTGGGCGTTTCTGCGTGGACCATTCGGCTGCCATGGGCGCCGACCGCGACAGCAGCCGTCAGTGATGCACCGTGGCGCAATACGTCTCGCCGGCTAGTGACGCTGTTGGAACCGTGTTGGTCGCGTGACTTGTCTTTCATCTTGATCTCACTTCTCGGTTGGGAAAACAGGCGGCTAGGATCGTGTTGATCTGATTAAAGTTCGTTGGCAAAAGCGGTGGGGCTGGTCAACGCAGCGGCATCCGGATCCAGCAAGAATTGGACATCGGAGTGCGATTGCAAATAGGTGGCTGGGATGTCGGTGGATACCTCGCCTTCGATGGTCCGCTGAACGATCGACGCTTTGTGATCGCCAAAGGCCAGCAATCGGATGCGGCGAGACTGCAAGATCGTTCGGACTCCCATCGTGATCGCATGCGATGGAACCTTTTCGATACCGCCAAAGTCGTTGGCTGCATCGGCGCGTGTCACGGGATCCAGGGTGACCATCCGTGTGATGGAATCGGCCGTCGATCCCGGTTCGTTGAATCCAATGTGACCGGTTCGGCCAATGCCCAATAGTTGCAGGTCGATTCCACCGGCACGAATGATTCTGTCTTCATAATCGCGGCAGTAGTTCGGAACGTCCTCCGTCGCAATCGTGCCATCAGGGATGTGGATGTTCTGTGCGGGGATGTCCACGTGGTTGAACAGGTTCTGCTGCATGAAACGCACATAGCTTTGCTGTGCGTCGGGGGCCATGGGAAGGTATTCGTCCAAATTGAACGTGATGACGTTTTCTAGCGATAGCCCTTCGTCTTGGTGTTGCCGCACGAGTTCCTGGTAGACGCGTACCGGTGTGGATCCCGTCGCCAAACCCAACACGCAACATCGCTGTTCGCTGGCGCGACTGCGGATCAATGCGGCGATTTCGTCCGCGGCCGCTCGACTGGCCAGATCTGAATCGGGGAAAATCTGGATTGCAATTCCATTTCCACTCGTGGGCGACACGACAGATTTTTGATCGGTAACGGACTGGTTGTGATCAGTGCTAGGGGCGGAAACACGCTTGTTCATCAGAGAGTCTCCGATAGTGATTTCGGTGTGGCCGGTTGTGATTGGGCCGTTGGGAACAATTCGGATAGCAGGTCGTGGTGTGGATGGCCATGACCACGGTGTTGCACGAATGACTCTGCGGCTGTCACGCCGATGTCGCTGCCGCGCCGTAGGTTGTAGTCACGCATCGCCGACAGGTAATTGTCGATGCCGTTGTGAGAACGTAACCACTCGCGTTGACTGGCATGGCAGGCCAACATTTCTGTTTTTAGGTCCATTTGCTCAGTGACTTCGACGTAGGTGGTGGGCGAAATCGGGTTGCCCAATCGGTCTTCGCCGCCGTGCCCGTCGCAGTAGTAAAGGTGCGGTACCTGAGACCCGTCGACCAAATCCAACTTCGATGCGTTTGGTGCCGCGTACACAAAGCTTGCCGCACGGCCGAGCTGGCCGGTGACTTCGTGGTCGGCGTGGTAGTCCGACATTGGCATCGTGATCACCAACGTGGGTGCGATTTGGCGGAACAGATCGATCGACTTCTGCAGCGATGTGCGATCGTAAACCAATCGTCCGTCCGGTTCATTCAGGCAATGAAAGGTGGCACCCATCAACTTTGCCGCAGCTGTACCCTCGTCGAACCGCATGCGTGCGACGTCTTCCGGCTTGCCTGAGAGTGCACCGCAGTCACCGCCTGTGGTGGTGGCGATGTGCACCGTCCAGCCTAATCGAGCCAGTCGGATCAGTGTGCCCGCGCAGGTGATCTCGGCATCGTCGGGGTGGGCCATGAACGCGAGTGCCACCTTGCGGTCGCTAGTGGGCTTGGATGTGGTCATGGTTGGTTCCCGGTGGAAAGGGGTAGACGTCCGCCTGCATGGCCAGATTCTGATTGCATTTCAGATGGATGTCCCCATCACTGGTTGCCATTTGTGGTACTTTGTGTGCGCAAAGGGTGTGTTTTAGTCTGGGGGGTGGTTGATAACGGCCCATCGGTTCCCCCCCGGGGACCCTTTTTCGGGGCGGACATGTCGACCTGTCTAAGTCCAATGGGTGGTAGGTACAGCGATGAAGGCGTCATATGAAAAGTTGCTGCTGTCTGCGGGAGAGTCCTTTCGGTGTTTCGATCGATCCACGCTGCGTTCGCCTGTGAAATGGCACCGGCACCCGGAAATCGAGCTGACCTACATACCGTCCGGGGCGGGTTCGCGAGTGGTGGGGGATCACATTGGCAGCTATGCCGATTTCGACTTGGTGCTGCTCGGTTCACAGCTTCCCCACACCTGGGCATCGGACGAATTTCGCGGGCAGACATACGATCTGCACTCGGCCATCGTATTGCAGTTTCATCCTGAATTTTTGGGCCCCGATTTCTTTCGCACCGGCGAGATGTCGGATGTGTCGACACTTTTGCAGCGCGCCGGTCGCGGTCTTTGGTTTCCGGCCCAGATGGCAAAGTCGATTGGTGCTCGCATGCACGGTTTGGTCGACCAGGTCGGCGCGGTGCGGATGATCGAACTGCTAACGATCCTGCACCAGTTGTCGCAGTGCCAAGACGCTGTGTCGTTGGCCACGCCGTACTATCGTGCCACGGAAAGCGAAGAAGTCGAGACACGGATCCAGGTGATCTGCGACCGCATTGCCGAACGTTTGACAGATCCCGAATTGTCGCACGGTGATCTTGCGGCGTTGGCGGGCATGAACCCGTCGGCGTTCAGTCGGTTCTTCAAGCAATCGACCGGCCGAACGTTATCTGCCTACATCAACGAACTGCGAATCGGATTCGCCTGTCGCTTGCTAATCGATACCGACGATTCGATTTTGTCGATCAGCCAGCAATCCGGATACGTGAACCTATCCAATTTCAACCGTCGCTTTCGCCAGCACCGGACCATGACGCCCCGCGACTACCGTCAACGAATTCGAATCGCGGTCTGAAGTTGGGGGCCCGGCGACCGTCTATGGCGATTGCTCGGATAGCATCTGCCAACACGTCATTTGCATCCGGGGCATATGGAAGGGGCCCTTCCATCGATTGCCCTTCAGTTGGGAACTGACGCTGCCGTCACGGTGCAGATAGCCGAACCATTCACCATGCTGTGGATCGGGGAAATGGTCATGTGCCCATTCGTGGATTTGGCGATGCCAGTCCGCGTACTTGGGATCGCCGGTCAATTGGAAAGCAAGCAGGGTGGCGATGATCGCTTCGCACTGGGGCCACCAAAATTTCATATCGTGCCAGTACTCTTGGACCGGCAATCCGTTGACATCGACGAAGTACAGCAGACCGCCGTGTTCTTGGTCCCAACCACGCTGCCACATCCAATCCAGCATCTGGCATCCGGTTTGGATCAACCCTTGATCGCCGCGGATTTTTCCTTCTTGCATGATGAACCAAGCGCATTCGATAGCGTGGCCCGGGTTCAGCGTTCGCCCGTCGAAATGGTCTAGCAACCCGCCGTCGGCTTGCACTGTCTCCATCACGCACTGGATGTCTGGTTTGATGTGATGCTGGCGAATGTCGTCGATGCTGCGATCGATCCATTCATCGGCGTTAGCCAGTTCAATGGAACCGCGCAGCTGCTGAGCGGTGACGATGGTGATCATCGGGAAACCCATGTCGCGTGTAGGCCGCGTGGCGGTGTATTTGGACTGCGTGCCCTGCGGATTCAGGTTGTGGTCGATGAATCGTTGAAACGTCTGCTGCGCTCTTTCGGCGTATCGGTCCTCTCCGGTCGCTTTGGCAAGTTCACCGTAAGCAATCGCGGCGAAGCTTTCCGAGAAAGCGTACCGCCGCTTTCGAATGGGACTTCCATCGCGGGCTAGATGGAACCACATCCGCCCGTCGCTAGGATCGAAGCAGTGTTGGTCCAAGAATTCGGCGCCGTGCTTGGCCAGTTCCAACCACTCGTCGCGTTGTTCGACGTTGTTGTAAAGTTCGCCTAGCAGCCAGGTGAATCTGCCCTGCTGCCAAACGGACTTGTCGGTGTCGATCACGGTGCCGTCGCGGTTCAGGCTGGTCATGAAGCCGCCATGCTGGCGGTCAACGCTGTGCGTGATCCAGAACGGCAGCGTGTCGTTCAGCAAACCATCGCGGTAGGTCGCGATGAGCTGGTTGCGGCGAAGTTCGTCCATGATTTCAGCTTTGTATTTCCAGGCTCGCTTTACGCGATGGTGTGTCATCCTGTCCGACCTTCGGCAACGTATGAATGGTCAATCCGGCGAGGTCTCCAGCGGGTGGTGCGAAAGCCAGGCTGGCCAGATATCCCACCACAAAACAGGTGGTGATTCCGCACGATGTGTAAAGGTATCCGTTGACGGCGGTGAACTTCCAAAGTCCGAACATGGTCGCGGCGCCGACCATCGCCCCGGTCATGGCACCGGCCGCGTTGGCACGCGTCGTGGTTCCGCCCAAGATGAACAGGCCGCCCAAGACGCCCATGAATAAACCGATGACGACTAAGAATGTGTCGAACAACGATTTGATGCTGGGGTCGACGAATACCAGCCCCAATAGCGTCCCTAGGACTCCCATCAACAGCGTCAATCCACGCGCGTACCGCAGATAGCCCTGGTCGGATCGGCACACATTCCATGGTCGCAAAAAGTCCGTCACGATCGCGGTAGCGGTGGAATTCATGCTGGTCGAAACCGTCGATTGAGCCGCGGCAAAGACGCCTGCAACAATCAGACCTGCGACCCCGATTGGCATCTCCCGAGCGATGAACAACGGGAACACTTGGTCCGTCGTGATCGTCGCATCCAGTTTCTCAGGATGCGATTGGTAGAACGCAAACAGAGCCGTGCCGATAGCAAAGAATAGTAAACTCGCGGGCACCGAAAGCACCGCGTTTGTCCATATCGATCGGGCGGCCAGTCGTTGGTTGGCCGTGGTCATGTATCGCTGCACAACCGCTTGGTCGGCGGTATAGGAGGATAGGTTTTGGCCAATCGCACCTACAATGATGACCCACAATCCAATCTGTGCGTTGGTCGGACTGAGGTGTAGGTTGGCCATGTCAAACTTATCGGACGCATGGGCGGCGGATAGGAATCCAGTGAAACCACCATCGGTCCCGGCCACCAACAGAATCAACGCCAAGATGCCGCCCCCAAACAGCACGATCGTCTGAATCGTATCGGTCCAGATCACTGCTTCGACGCCGCCCAACGTGCAATACGCAATGCTAAGGACGCCCATCAACAGTACCGATTGAGTGGGCGTCAGTGGCGTTGCGATGGCCATCGCAAGCCCGGTCAACGACATCACCACCGCCATCCGGAAGACATGGAACAGCGTGAAGCTGGCGCTGCCGAAGCGTCGGACGGATCGGTTGAACCGTTTTTCCAGGTACTCGTAGGCACTGGTTGCGTCGATTCGTCGAAAGAACGGAAGCGCGACATAGACGGCGACGATCGCAACCAAAGGGATCGTGAAGTTGCCGACCACGTACACCCAGTCTTGCGCGTAAGACTTCGACGGGATGCCCGTGAACGTCAGCGAGCTAAGCATGGTGGCAAAGATGCTGCATCCGGCTGCCCACCATGGGATCCGGCTGCCGCCGCGGAAATAGTCGTCGGTGCTCTTGTTCTTTTTGGCAAAGTAGACTCCAACGCCGACCATCGACAGCAGATAGGAAAACAGCACGATGTAGTTGATCATCCCAAAGCTCGGGACCGCCCGGTTCACGGTGACGCGAAAGACTTTCGGCGATCGAACTCGCGGACGAATTTCCCCCGATGGCACGATGATGGAATCGCCCCAGGGAACTGCGATGGTGGTGACGTGATTGGCCGGACTGGGCCCAGCTTCGGTCCAGGTGTCGGTGATCGTATGGTACGCCAACGTTTTGTGAGGGAATCCAGGATGCTTGTCTCGCAGTCGGTCGGTCTGGTGGAACAGTGACCCGTCCGCACCGCCGAGCACAAAAACGTGGCTTTGCCCGACTCCGATTGCGGTTCCCGCCATGATGCAACGTGGTGCGTCGCGGCGCGTTCGCCAAGTGTTTGAACTGGGATTGAATTCCCAGGTGTCGCTCAGAAACTGGACGTCGTCACCTTGCTGATTTCGGCCGCCGATCACGTACACGCATTCGTCATAGCCGTTGTGCTGGTGAACCGTCAGGTTCAGTGCACGTGGAGGTCCCGGCCAAGGGGGCAGTGCTTCCCACTGAAATTGTTCGGGGGTGGCTTGCCGCGACAGGTCCAACGACCAGAAGTTTGACATTGCTGATTCAAGCGACGGGCCGCTCTGGCCGCCCGCCAGATAGATCGTCGTTCCGATCAATGTGGCCGCGCCGAACGCGCAGGGCTGCGGCAGGGATGGCAGCGATTCTTGGTCGATCGATCCGGTTTCAGGATTCCAGGTCAGCCGGAACACGTCGTCAAACGTACGGGACGAATCGTTTCCGCCCATGCAGACGACACCGGCGGGAACGTTCAGTCCATCGGGTACCGACACGGCGGCACCGTAGGCGATGGGCCGGTGCAGCGTGCCACCGTCTTTCCAAACGTAGTCGCCACCGGTTCGGGTCAGCACATGGATGCGGTCGCGCCAAACTTTGTCGCTTTCCCAAACAGGCCTGGGAAAGTTTGCTCCGCCCGCAACGATCAACCCATCGTTGTGGACTCCTGCAAACGGGCCGGCCACGCCTAGGTCGTCCGGTAGGTCGGGCAGTGCGTTCCACGACAACAACGTCTGGTCGGTGGCGAATGTCGGCGATCCTGCAAACAACAGGACAATGCAGAGGGAACCAAGGATCCGAGCGATCATGAATCCGCCGACGATTGGGGGCTGGACCATTCGAAGAATCCGATCGCGTCGAGTTCGCGTTGCAGCGTTTCGGTCTCCGATTGCGACAGGCGGCCCTGAGGCAATCGGCAGCCACCAAAATCAAGTCCACGTATCGCCAAGACCGCCTTCATCGCCGAATGGAAAGGGTACCGTCCCATGGTGCGAATCATGTCGATCGATCTCGCTTGCCATCGGCGGGCCCTCGGCAGATCACCCGCCGCAACCGCATCGATCACGTGTTGGTAAACCGGTGCCGCGATGTTGTAGGTGCTGCCAATCGCCGCTTCGGCACCCGTGGCGATCGCGCCCAACAGCATCTCGTCACAGCCCCAAACGACGTCGAACTTGCGGTCGGCGAGTTCCAGACAGTGTTGGAATTCGAACAGCTTCGTATCGGTGTATTTCAGTCCCGCTAGGTTGGGGATCCGGTCGGCCGCGTGTTCCAAAAAGTCGGCCATTTGGATCGTCGATCCGGTCAGGATCGGGATGTGGTAGTAATAGAACGGCAGGTCGGCAGCAGCCGAAGCCAAGTCCGCCATGCAATCGACCAACGTGGGAACGTCGGAAACTTTGAAGTACGAGGGGCAAGTCGCCGAGACAATGTCCGCACCAATCTCGCTTGCGTGGGCAGCCAGTTGTTTCGCTTCGGCAAGACTGTTGTGCCCGACCTGCACGATCACCGGCAGTCGACCATCGACAGCAGTCACGTACGACTGTGCGACTTGGCGACGTTCATCGCTTGTCAGCGACATCCCCTCGCCGGTGCTGCCGCAAACGTAGATCCCCGATACGCCATCGCGGATCAGGTGCTGGACCATTTCCGGAACGACCGCCAAATTCAGGCTCCCGTCACGGTTCATCGGTGTGTAGGTCGCTGCGATCAGGCCTTGTAGCCGATGGACGCTATTCTGCTGGGTCATGTTGGGTACTCGGGTTTTGATTCGGTAGACGAATGGCAGTAAAGCTGATGGTGCGGTAACCATCACGTTCGAACAACACGCCCACGCGGCCGTCCGTCATTTTGGTCAGACAGCAATAGGCGAACGCGCCCGGGTAAATGGTTTGCACGTCGGACCATGTTTGTCCTTCGTCTTTGCTAACGCGAAGCAGGCCATTTTCGCGTCCTGTGTGCGAGGCTGGATTTGCAAACAGGATCACGCTGGTTCCCGAATCGGGCCAGGAATAGCGAAGGATCGATGCCTGACAGACCGGTCCGATCAAGGTCGAATCGGTTTTTAGCGGCGACCAAGTTTGACCGCCATCTTCGCTATGCGCGATCTTGCGATGTTTCGTTCCGCCGGCACCCTGGGTACGCGCGTTCAACATCAAACGACCATCGGCCAGTTCGACCATTTGGACCTCGTTGCCGTGTCCCTTCCCGTCGCCATCGGCAACGTCGCCCATTTGCCATGTGATTCCATCGTCGTCGCTGTACACCGCGTAGACTCGCCAATCGCCATAAGGACCCTGGTTAAAAGGCATGACGATGCGGCCGCGATGTTTGCCCTGTTGCAGCACGATGCCGATGCCGGGGCCGGACGACACACTGGTGACAACTTTGCCGCGTTTAACCTGGACCGATACGTCGACTGGTTCCGACCAGGTCAGGCCGTGGTCGTCGCTGGTTTGCGTGAACGTAAAATAGGCGTCCGGGCCGAAGCCAGTAGCGGCATTGCGTTCCCCCAGTTTACTGCGTTGGTACATCAAGATGATCCGTCCCGAATCCAACACCACCGCCTGAGGGTTGTTCAGGGCCAGCGTTCCTTGTTCATGGACGATCTGCAACTTGCCCCAGGTGGCTCCGCCGTCGGTCGAACGTTTCAGGACGATGTCATTTTCGGAATGGTCGCCACCTTGGCGGCCTTCGGCAAACGCCAACAGCGTGCCGTCCTTAGCGGTCACCAAGGCGGGAATTCGAATGGCCGGGTAACCATCCTGGACCGGGACAAAGACGTCGACCAGCTCGGCTGCGGGCGACGGCTGGGCGGCTTGCACCTGGCAACGGGCCATCCCCCAAGGTGACTGGCATGCGGCGACGGCAAAGGAAAAACCAATGATCAAGCGAAGTTGCATTTCAACGCTGCTTTCGGGCGGTGAGGAACGAATCTTGAACCGTGTTATAACATGGTATAACCTGACGCACTGTCGATCTGCTAGTCAGTGCATCGCAATTCAGCCGAGAAAAATCACGTGACCCAGAGTCTCGCCGAAAAATCTTACGATCACATTCGCCAGATGCTGGCCAGCGGTCAACTTCCGCCCGGCAAGCGGCTGGTCAATCGCACCTTGGCGGCCGAGATCGGCGTCAGTGTGATTCCCGTGCGCGAGGCGATCAACCGATTGGCAAGCGAAGGATTGGTGGATCATGTGCCCGGATCGGGTGCCTTTGCACGCGACATCAGTCGGCAAGATTTGGACAACCTGTATGTCTTGCGGGATGCGCTGGAAAGCTGCGCCGCGGCAGAGGCGGCCCGGCATGTCACCGAAGATGAACTGCAAGAGTTCGATTACATCCTGCAACAGATTCGTCAGACGGCCGATGCGATCGCCGGCAGCCGAAACGGGTATAGCAACAAACGCCAGCTGAACGAATGGATGGACAACGAGCAGCATTTTCATGAACTGCTGATCGATGCGTCACGCAATCCGTTGTTGGCTAAAGTTGTGCGGGAGAATCGAGCGATCAGTGCCGTGTTTGAATGTCAACGCAATGACCCCAGACTGCTGACCGCCGATTTGGCGGCACGCACCTGCAAATCCAAGATGCAGTTGGTCGATGCGCTGCGGGAGCGTGCATCGGCGCGGGCCAGACAGTTGATGAGCGATCAGATTCAACAGGGACGCAAAACGGTACTCGGCTATCTGGCGCGCAAGCGCCGACCGGGATCCTGAAATTTCAGTCTTCGCGAAACACACTCCACCGATCCGGCGGCGTGAATCCCTGTTTGTCGTCCGAGTAGCGAGGGATTGAATGAGTCGGCTGTAGACCACGGAATGTCACCATCCGGTTCAGGATCGATCGCACGACTGCGGGGTTCTGGTCAGCAACGTTGACGGTTTCGTTGGGATCGTCGTCGATATGGAAAAGCGAGATCTGGTGTTCGGATGAAGAGGCGATCGCGTCGGCGGCGGTGCCAGCGATATTGGTGCCAGCGATGTTGGGGCCGACGACGACAAGTTTCCATGGTGGGGAGATCGCTGCGATCGGCTCTTTGTCTTCACCCGATTGGCCGTGATAGAAATACAGGTCGCGTGCCGGCAGATGTTTGGCAGTGCCTGCGAAGATGGGATTCAGGTCAATCCCGTCCAGCGTTTTGTCGTTGAACCGATCTGCTGCGATCGTGCTTGGGGCGATCGGGTCTGCTGCCGCGATCACTGTGGGCATCACATCGATGAAAGCCGTTCGCTGCGATATCTTTCGCCCACCGGGATAGCGTGCGGGGAAACGCACGCACGCAACCGCTCGAACTCCGCCTTCAAACGTGGTCAGCTTCGATCCGTGCAGCGGCCGGTTGTTGCCCGGGATCGATCCGACGCCACCATTGTCGCTTAGGAACCAAACCATGGTGTTGTTGCGCACCCCGACATCGTCAATGGTTTTCAGAATGCGACCGATCTGTTTGTCCATCTGCGTGATCATGGCATAGTAGACGCGTTTATTCTGGTTCTTGATGTGGCGATATTGATCGACCGCGTCGTCCGGTGCCTGGAATGGCGAGTGCGGCGCGTTGAAGGGGACGTAGCAAAAGAAGGGCGATTCCAGTTCCGCCGATTCGCGAATGAATTGGGTGGCGGCGTCACCGATCTGCGTGGTGGCATAGGTTTGGTCGGTAACGGTCCCAGCGGGAGCTGAATCGTTGCCGTGGTGCCAGTCCAATTCGCCGTCACGCTGAAGCGTGAAATAGTCAATCGCTCCGTTGAAGCATCCGGTGAAGTGGGTGAAACCACGTTGCAGTGGAAGCCACTTTTTTCGTGCATGGCCCAAGTGCCATTTGCCGAACGCGCCGCGGCGCTGGTAGCCAGCTTGCCCCAGGGCATCGGCCAATGTGGCTTCGTCGGTCGGCAGCCCAAAGTCTCGCCATGGTGGAACCACTGCGCGTGCCATTCCGAATCGGATCGGATACCGACCGGTCAGCAGCCCCGCACGTGTGGGGCTACACATTGGCGATACATAGAAATTGTCTAGTTCGATGCCTTCACGGCAAAGTTGATCCAAGTGGGGTGTTTGGACATCTGCGTTGTGGTAGCCCACCGCGTTCCAGCCCAAGTCGTCGGCGACGATGACAACCACGTTGGGCTGCGCGGCTGTGGTGGTTCGGATCGGAACGCACAGTTGCAACCAGACGATGGCCAGAATTGCGATCGATGCCGCTTGGTGAAGCTTTCGCCCGGCAATCCGGCGAACCCATTTTGCACGGTGTTTGGCCACAGGAAAAAGGGACGTGATCTGAACCATGTTCGATCCAATCGAGGAAAGGGCGATGGGGTGGACGGCGGCAGCAATCGATCGACTGCGTCCATGCGTCCAGAGGCTTCCCCCCCGGTCGCAGCATGACCGCCGCTGGAGTGCCCGCGTGAGCGATTCGGGGGACTAAATTGTAGCCGATCCGTGGTCCCCAACGTCGCCTTGCCTCGATGCCAGACGTCGATGCGTTTAGCAACGAGCGATCCATCCGTTTCGCGATGAAAGTCATCTCGCCCCCGCGGCGCAGCGGTTTGCGGGGGAGAGAGATTAGAGAGCGGGGGAAGGAAGAAACGACATTTATTGATCGCTCGTTGCTTCGTCGATCAAACTCGGTCGATCAACGACCAAAAAGCTTGATGGCGATTCTTGGTGAATCAGGGTTCGCGGTTGACATTTCCCACTGGCATTGAAGGAAACCTGCCATCCTGGTTGCCGCGTGCTGCCGGTCGGGTGACTCGCGAACAAATATATAAGCAAAAACGATCAGCCGAGGTCGCCAAATAGGGGTTCATTGTCTAGATTCACATGAGAGCCAAATGATTGGCTAGCTGATCACTGTTTTTGAAACGAAAGGTTTCTTTATGAGTCGTTTGTTTTGCCTTGCATCTTTGTTGTTGATGCTTGCTGTTGTTGGATGCGGGTCGTCGGATTCTACCAATATCATGGAAAGTGCTGACCAGGCTGCAATCGACGCCTATGACGCACAAGTTGCCGCCGACGAGGCAGCCATGGGTAACTACGAAGAAGCCAAGTAATGTTTACTAACGAAACAACCTCGAGCCGTTGACCGGTTCGAGGTTGTTTTTTTATGGACATCCACATCCACCGTGCGGTGGATTCAGGGGGAAAACCTAGAACTCGCCTACTGTTTCTTTTGCAGCGCGAGTTCCCAGTGCACCCCACAAGCCGAATGGGCTAGCGGATCCTGGTTGGGGGTATCCAGTACCATATCGAACCTTGGGCGAATTTTTGTCGCCAGCTTCAATACTGTCAGTCACAAATTTCACAGCACCGTCGCCCATGATGACGTGAACGCCACCCTGGTGGCGGCTGGAAGCACTGATCTCACCTGAACTAGAATCGGCACCGCCCAAGCAGACCGGTGAATTGGGTGCCAGGATCGTTACGAAGCTCGTGTAGATGGGGGCACCGTCAGCCCAACGTGCGCCACGGGTTTGGTTGCCCGCCAAAACGTTTGTCGCTGCTGACAACCAGAACTGTGGTCGTTCCGGGTCGATCGAACTGGTGCAAGGCAGTGTCCCGCCATGCATCGCGGTCCAGTCGGCAGAGTTCCGCGGTGCGGTGCGGGTGTCTCGATCGCCCAGGTCGGTGGTCATTTCCGCAGCCATGATGGTGTTGGACAAACCATCCAAAACATCACGAAAACCCGTATATCGGCGATTGATGAACATGCCGCGGTTGGATCCCATGGCATCGGCTTCGATGCCGTTGGACCACTGATTGTTGGTGAAGTTGATGATCCCCGTGTCCACGCGGTGGGTCGCATCGCCAAGGCAAACACCATAGTTGGTCCGTCCCAACGTTCCACCGCCGACCCCGGGGTCACTTGGGCAGCGGAGCATGGGCAGGTCCGTCATCCATGGCGAATAGGTCGTCGTCCACGGTGCCGGTCCCATGGCTGGCCAAGGATCCGTGGGGATCCCGTCGGCCAAGGGGTTGGAAATCTGTTCCCACATCGCCTGTTGTTCGAAATAGGGCAGCAAACCGATTAGGAATGACAAGCGGAATCGGTTGTTGCCTGCTGCGCTGATGCGGGTCGTGCCGCCTGCGTTGAGCCCGGGAACATTCAGTTTCCCGTATTGATAAGTTCCACCCAATTGCATGGGGAACTTATTGAACGCGGAATGATAGTTGTGAAATGCAAGACCCATTTGTTTCGCATTGTTGCTGCAACTCATTCTTCGGGCTGCTTCGCGGGCGGCTTGAACCGCTGGCAGTAGCAAGCCTACTAACACGCCAATGATTGCGATCACCACCAAAAGTTCTACAAGCGTGAATGCAGAATGCAGGCGGCTGTTGTTTTTCATACAAGACCTTTGAAAAGAGATTGGGAAAACGGGGACTGCTGCACGTTTGTGTGCAGCACAAAATCAGTCGATAGAACGGGCGACAAAAGATGGTGGACGCGGAACACTACTTGTAGTTTTTGCTGTCTTCTGCCATTTGCTTGTCGTAGTCATCGTAGGATGCTTGTTGTTCCGCTTCGCTACGTTCGTCTGTCACAACGGTCGACGCACGCTCGGAACAGCCTGTCACGGTAGCGATGACGCCGATCAATAGCAGGCTTCGGAAAAATCGTTTGGTCAACTTCGAAACTCCAGTCAACAATTTTAAATATCAATTTTCACTCATACATCGCCTAATCACCGACAGACAGCATTGACTGCCCTCGGTACATGAAGATGCCCCCCCGTCGGAAACGGGAGGGCACGTTCAAATTGCAGTGTGGGCATGCACGAAAGCATGCTTTGCTGAAGACTTTAGAATTCGCCGTCGATCACTTCACGCGATGCACGAGAGCCAAGAGCACCCCACAATCCGTATGGGCTTTGGGCACCCACTTGGTTTTTGGTGGCAGCGCTGCCGGTCAGATAAACCATGGGGTTCGTCTTGTCGCCGGCTTCGATCGAATCGGTGATGAACTTAACGGCTCCGTCGCCCATCAGGACGTGGGCACCACCTTGGTGTCGGCTGGAAACGGTTGCGACCAAGTCGCCGTGGCCAGCACCACCACCTGCGTCGGTGCACAGTGGCGAGTTAGGGCCCAAAATGGTGTGCACTTGGCCGTAGATTGGCATCACGTCGTACCAGTGGTATCCGCGACCCCAGTTGGAGTTGGTTCCGACCGTGGCGATCCAGAATTGAGGGCGAAGCGGATCCAATGTTGCTTCCATGAACGATGGGTTCAGGTGACAGTTTTGGCGTTCGCCGGTGACACCGACTCCTCCGCTAGTTGGCATCGATGTGCGGGCATCTTTGTCGCCCAAATCGGTTGCAATTTCGCCGCACATGACGGTGTTGGACAAACCGTCCAAAGTGTCGCGGAACTTGACGTTGCGGGTCAGCACGAACATACCGCGGTGGGCGGCGTTGGAGTGGTTCGCGGTGCCAGCGTTTGGCGTGTAGGGGAACGTGACGGATGCGTCATCGGACTTTTCGTTGACGTTCAAGTAGGGGTCACGCGATCGGTACGACGAATCGCCGGTGCAGGCGACGTAGTTCGTACGACCAAGCGATGGCAATCCGCTGCCAGGGTCGCTAGGGCAACGCAAAGTGGCCAGTTCGGTGACGTACGGCAGGTAGTTGCGTTCGTCAGGACGTGGGCCCATCGATTGCCAAGGTGGCGACTTCGTGGATCCATCGGAATTGATCGCAAGCGGGTTGCTGATCTGTTCCCACAGTGCTTGTTGTTCCAGGAAAGGAACAACGCCGACCATCATCGAAAGTCGGTGGTTCGAGGTGCCGGTGGCGGTTGGCGATGTGGGGGATGGTTGATCCCAAAGGTCGCGTCCGCCAACCACGTAGGTGCCCGAACCGTGCAGTGGCAGTTGGTTGTAAGCAGAGTGGTAGTTGTGAATCCCCAAGCCAATTTGCTTGAAGTTGTTACTGCAGCTCATCCGGCGTGCGGCTTCGCGTGCAGCTTGGACGGCCGGCAGCAGTAGGCCGACAAGAACACCGATGATGGCAATCACAACTAGCAGTTCGACTAGCGTGAATCCCTTGGTGGGACGCAACTTCATGTATCTAACCTTCAAAATTGAAAAGTGAAAAAATTTCGGCGCAACACCGTCTGATTCGTGGGTCGTCAGTGACGATCCCAACCGATGGTGCGGCACATTAAGCGTGGTAGTAGCGAACGATCTCTGACGACCTAGTCGAAGTTCGGAATCAGCAACCTGGGTCGCGGATTCCTGTATCCAGCTGCATCCGAGTCATGACTGATTATGAAATCACTCAGTGCAGACGGATTTCTATCGCAAAAGCAAATGGAAATTCGGGGAAGCAACTGGATCATGACTTCGGTGCGGGGAACGCACCGAACGGGAGGCAGGGGGGGAGGTAGGCAGGTGTTGCGGCTGTTCTAGCGACGCTATCAACAGTCTTGCACTTGCGACGTTGTAACGCAGTTTGAAAACCGTTCCAGTCCTCAAGTTTCGCTTGATTGCCAACTTTTGTCAAAAGATATTGGCGGAAACTTACGGCTTACCTCTGCAGGTGGGCACTGCGACTCGGGAAGATAGGGGAATCTGCAAGACGCGAATTCAGAAAATGCGTTTGCACGAGGGCGGGGACCGATTGGGCTGGCCAGCAAAGCGTGCCGGCCGAGTCCATTGGTCGAACCAAAGTGACGCATTTGCGACAAGGCCGTTGTTCGAAACGGCGCTCTCGAGTTCATCCTTGGGTCACGGATTCTGGGCTTTTCGCTTTCGCGGTTTGGGCGCTGCTTTACGACGAGGCATCCGCTGCAGCGCGTCCATTTCGGTCTGCATTCCTTGGTCGCCGCAGTGCTTCATCCATTGATCCAGTTGTTGCCGTAGTTCGGCTTTGATTTCGTCATAGCCGCTGTGGTCAGCCAGGTTCGTCAGTTCCAGCGGATCGGCGACCACATCGTACAGTTCGATTTCGGGGCGATGCTGGTAACGTTGGACCTTCGCGATTGCGTCCGCGTCACCGGTCTTTGCTTTGGCGACCCAGCTGCGGAATTCGGGAGAGGTAGTGCATGCGTTTCGGAATTCGATTTCCGGCGAGAAGTTCCAGATGTATTTGTGGGTTTCCGAGCGCACGGACCGGATGCCGAAGTGATCGGAGCCATCGTTGATGCCGCGAGTCGTCATTTCCCCAAAGACGAATTGTTTGTGTTCCTGTTTGCCTGCGAAGACGCTCAGCAGGCTTTGGCCGTCCAAGATGGGGGCGGGGTGGCCACCGGCAGCTTCGATAAAGGTCGGTAGGAAATCGACGTATTCGATCATCGCGGGGTTGGTAGAACCAGGTTCCACTCGGCCTGGCCATCGCACGATGCATCCGGATTGCAGCCCGTTGTCGTAGCAGGTCCATTTGGCGAAAGGCATTGAACTTCCCTGTTCGCTGACGACCACCAACAGCGTGTTTTCGCTCAAGTCATGTCGGTCCAGCAATTCGATCGTTTGACCGACTTGGGTGTCGAAGTACGTGATTTCAGCCAAATAGCGTGCCATCCCTTGCCGTGTCTCGGGTGTATCCACGAAATACGGCGGCAGTTGGATCTGGTCGACGGGGTAGCGCGAAGGGTCGCCCTTGTCCCACGGCGTGTGCGGTTCATTGGAACACAGCAATAAGCAGAATGGTGACTCGTCCTGTTTGCATTGCCGAACAAAGTCGTCGACCTTGTCAAAGTCCGGATTCTTGTTGCCCGGCAGTTCGTCCCAGGAAAACACCGACGCGGGCGACACATGGCTCTTGCCACTGTGGGCGACGCGGTATCCCAGTGGTTTTAGGTACTGGACCACGCTGGGCGTGCCCGGGTCGACGTGGGTGTGGTTGGGGTAGGCGCCGGACTTGACCGGGTATTGGCCGGTGTAAATGTTGTGTCGAGTCGGCGAACACATCGGCGCCGCTTGGAAGCATCGGGTGAACCGCACGCCTTCGGTCGCCAACTGATCGATGAACGGGGTGTGAGCCTGTCCGCCGTAACAACCGAGATCACGGAAGGTGCAGTCGTCAGCAATCACAAATACGATATTGGGTGGCGATTCTGCCCAGGCGGTGATTGTCATCGTGATCAAGCAGGCCATGGCTGCGATGCGCATTGTTGTTTCCTAGGGTCGTGATTCGGGTGCGAAGGACACGGCGGGGGCGAAGAACGGGGCGGGTTGTGCAGGACGCCGGATAGCCCCGGCCGGCCGGATGGTTTGCGAGTAAGTCGATTGCGAGCGGATCCATTGCGGCAGCGTGGGCGGTGGATCACGCTTCGCTAGCGCCCCAGAAGTCGTGCCACTGGTATCCGTCCGCCAAAAGCGGGTCGGATGAAAATTCCAGATGCAATATTCGTCGGTGTTCAACGGTTCCCGGTGTCGACGCGGAGCTGCAGTGACTGATCAGAGGCCGCATGACCAGTGCGTCGCCCGCGCTTGCGTAAATGGTACAACACACGCACGAGGCCAAAACCGCTACCTAGCTGCATTTGCAGCAACTGACCAATGGGCCCCGATTGCCAGAAAATGCGAAGTCGGGGGACGGTGTCCAGCAAGTTTCTGGCCGCATAGACGTGTCCGCGGCTGGACCGAGCCCGTTGTTGATCGTGATCGTCGGCGAACGCGGCTTCGCAGCTGGAGATCAATTCATCGACAGTCGTTTGATCGATCGCATTGTCGATGCGACAGAATCCGTCGGCCGCCAAATTGGCTTGTGGTTGCGATGACATGCAGGACACCTAGTCTATGAAAGTGTCCATTCTATCACGCCACAGTCGAGTCGAATCACCGGGGCGTACAACCAGAGGATTGCTTTGCCCCCATTTTTTCGACGTCGATTTCGTTGAGGTCTAGGCATGTCAAAATCGTCGGCCCGATCTTCATTCGGAACGATTGCGTGTGGCCCCGAAGCCTTCGCAGCCAGTGGCCCACCAAGCGTGCACGTCGATCGCATCGGCATGCAGCAAGTGTGGGGTGCCGGTGAAGTCGAATCCCAGGTGGGAACCCATCGTATTGGTTCGGATTTCGCAGCTGGCTGGTGACAAAGCCCAAGGCGGGTGATCGATTTCACCGCGATAGAGTTTGCCTTTTCGATTGCTGCTGTAAAGGCAATACCGCGCGGTCAACCAATGTTCTAGCGATCCGCGCTGGGCCGCGAACGTTTCGCCCGTGCTGCGGTAGCTGGCGTCGAAGTCGGCCGGCGGCTGGCCGGTGTGGGTGCGGTGGGATTGGTAACGCGTGCTGCCATCATCTTGGGATCGACTGCCCAGTGTGCGAATAACAGCTTGGACCATGTCATCCGAATTACCCACGGCACACGGGGAAGCGGCCATGTCCGGTCACTGTCGGTGGATGGATCGCTGCGTTGCATCGGATTCTGAAATCCCTGGATTGCCAAGTGAGCGTCTCGGCGGAGGTCGGTGCGTCGGTCGATGCCGGAGTTTGAATTCTAACGCCGCCGGACAGTTGGCGGTGCCGGGGCCTGGCGTCGTTTTTTGACCTAGGTTTGATTGGACGCCGATGCGCATCGGCGGTCCAGGGTGACCAATCGATACAACCGGATCAGTCCGATCGGATGCTTTGCATCGGCCGAGTGACGATTTCGGGTGGATCGCCCAAACAAATTTTGTTCGCGATCGCCGGATCCGGACGATTTGCACCGATACGCCGTCCGGACGGGAACGAACCAGTGGATCACGATCTTTCGATCCAAGCCAAACAGACCTTTTCGATTGTCACCCTGCTGGCAACAGTGTTGGTGGTTGGGATCCACTACAAGTCGGACGTCCCTGATCTGCCCGACGCAACGCTGGCGACTTGGAATCAACTGGGCCAAGAATTTTTGTTCGGCGGCGTCGCACGCGTCGCGGTTCCCGTTTTCGCTTTCGCCGCCGGCTTGTTCTATTTTCGCAGCGACGACGGAACATTTGGATGCTACTGCAAAAAATTGTCGGACCGCGTTCGTACGGTTGCGATTCCATTTTTTATCGTCGGTTCGGTCGCGATGACCTTCTGGTTGCTGGTCCGGCGATCCGAGGGAAAGCCCATCGATTTGACGATGGCCGAATTTTTGTCGACATGGTGGCTGCGACCACCGGCTGAACAGTTGTGGTTCCTTCGCGACTTGATGGTGTTGGTCGTGATCGCTCCGGTGATTCGGTGGCTCGGTAGCCGCACGGCCGTGGCAGTCGTGGCGTTAGCGTTGATCGGCGGATCGTGGTTGCTGGATTTCCAGTGGTTCCCGCCCGTGGCCGGATGGCGGATTTTGCAGATGGAAACGCTATTGTTTTTCATGCTCGGATGCATGTCGTTGTCACGCAGGTCGTGGATCGAGATGGCTGGCCGTGCATCGTTGTCCGTCATCGCCTTGGGATGGCTGATTTGGTCAGCGTTGGTCGCGATCCGAATCTATCTGCGAGCCGATTTTGATATTTGGTATGCCGACGATCACGGCATCGCGGACTTGTTGCTGCACCAGTCATCGATCCTGGTCGGAACGGTGGTCTTGTACATGACTGCATGGCGGATGCGGCATCGTTGGCTGCTGTATTTGGCTAGCGGTTCGTTCTTTGTTTACCTGGTTCACGAATTTCCGCTGCGTGCGATCGCGCACCGACTGACAGACCGATTCATGGATCCGGACTACTCGTGTTGGTTGTTGACGCCGGTGGTGTTGGTCGGGTGCTACGCCACGGCGATGTTGCTGGGCCGATTCTGCCCCGCGGCGATGGCGATGTTGACAGGGGGCCGTATCCCGCGACCCGCACCCAGTAACGTCGCACCCAGTAACGTCGCAGTCAGCAACTCGCCAAGTCGCCGAGCCGAGGGTGTGAAGTAGCCCGTGCCGAATCTAAATGACCCGCAATCGAATCCGCCCATCCGTCGGCTTCCTAACCCCGTTCACTAAAATGCAAGTATTGATTGCCCTGTTCGCTCTGGCCGCACTGGTCTGGTTGGTGCCGATGATTCAGCACGGACGGCTGATGTTGGTCGCCATGGCGGTGCTAGGCGTCGGAACCGTTTTGGGGCCCGCGTTCTTTGCCGTCGATGGGCCCATTCAGATCAGTTTGGATCGTGTGTTGTGGGGGGCAATGTTTGCGTTGGCCGCCATCGGTTGGCGGATGGGCAATGTCCGACTGCCGAAACTGAACCGTTTGGACTGGATGGTGGTCGGGGTGGTCGGATGGTTCTTTATCCGCGCTGCGATGGGAGGAGCGGTTCCGGACGGCAGTTCGCCGGTTGCCCGGTGGTTGTTCTATATCGCAATGCCAGCAGGCATGTACCTGATTGCCCGCTTAGTCACCGTTCAGCAGCAAGACATCCAGATCATGATGATCGGTATGGTCGGGCTAGGTTTGTACCTGGCCGTGACCGCGGTGTTCGAAGTCTATGGTGTGCATGGGTTGGTGTTCCCGCGATACATCGTCGACGGCGAAGTGTGGGAGTTCTTTGGGCGCGGCCGGGGACCATTGATGAACCCGTCTGGAAACGGGATTTTGATCAGTATCGCGCTGGTGGCTGCCGCTTTGGGATTTGTCTATGCCGGCCGACGTGGAAAGTTAGTGTATGCGGTGATCGTAACGGTTCTGATGGTCGGTCTGTACGCCACGCTGACGCGTAGTGCTTGGATGGGCGGGATCGCAGCCATCGGATTGGTGGCGATGTTGTATTCGCCGCGTTGGGTCCGTGTGCTTGGCCTCGCGATGGTGGTGCTGTTCGGTGGCGCGTTCGTGATGGGGCTGAAGGATCAACTGGTTCAGATGAAGCGAGACAAGAACCTGACCGCAGCCGATGCCCAGAAGTCGATGGCGTTGAGGCCACTGTTGGCGATCGTCGCGTGGGAGATGTTCAAAGATCGTCCGATCGCCGGGCATGGGTTCGGTCACTACTTTGCTCACAACGATCCCTACCACAGCCAACGTGGGTATGACCTGCCGCTGGAAATCGCTCGTCCCTACAACCAGCACAACGTCGTGTTGTCCGTGTTGGTTGACACCGGACTGGTCGGTGCGTCGCTGTTCGTCGGCTGGTTGGTCAGTCTGATGGGAGTCGGGTGGCGACTGGTGCGCGAGGCCAATCGGAAGCCCGAGGTGCGATGCACCGGCGTGATGTTGTTGGGGACGATGATTGCCTATCTGATCAACGGAATGTTCCAAGACGTGCTGATCATCCCTATGGTTCACATGTTCCTGTTTTACATCGCCGGGGTGGCCGTGACCGTGCGAGAATGTGAAATGGTGATCAAGGTTCCCGAGAACGCAAAGTCGCCGGCGCTGCGTGGTGCAGCGGCCAATGGCTATGTGTCGGCACAGGTCCCAGCGTCTTCTTAGACGGCAACGTCAGCGATCGGGCTAGCGAAGTGTCGAAGCGCGAGGCGTCCAGTCGTTGATTGGCGGCTTGTCGGCCAAGCGCAACACGTGTTCGCAGTTCATGTCGTCCGCTTCGCCACGCAATCGGACATGGATGATCACGTCTTCGCCGTTGGGACGTTCGTCCTGCCACTGGATCGGAACATGCAATCCTGAAACCGGATCGTTCCGCATCAGGGTCTGCACTTGGCGTGGATTGAAGTCCCAGCGTCCGATTCTTGCTTCATCCGCTGGTCGGGTTGGATCGAGGACTGCGATGGACAGTTCGGCATCGATATCGAATTGGCCCATATCGACTGGGCGTCCGGATCCGTCAATTGCATTGATGACGATGACCGCGCCATCCAGTTTTCCATCGGTATGATGGGCGACGGAAAGGCTGGGGTGAACCTGCAGCCTCTCGGGGACGCCACGCTTGGAATTGATGGAATCGGGCAGAATGATTTGGCCGGGTGGCAGTTCTTCGACACCATCGCGAGGCGGCGGAAGGATTTCGCCTGGAATGACAGGGTTGGGCTTGGTGTCTTGGATGCCGGGCGGGACCGGTCCGCCAGGCGCAGGCAGGCGAAGTCGATTTAGGTCTGGCTTGGCTGGCAATTCAATCTTGGGGGCATCGTCACGAAACGGTGACGATGGGTCCGTGTTGGGATCGCGGTTCGGGCCGCCCGCATCGTCAGATGGGGCTTTGGGCGCGGCAGCGTCTGGCGTCGGGACCGGCACCAATTCGGCACCCGTGGGTGGCTGGGCGTCGGTCGGGTCCGTCAGTGGCTGGGGTGCATCGAGCGAGCTGTTGGGGAGGTCGCGGTTGGGTGGGGAATCGGTTCCAAGCCGGTCGACGTCCAGGTCTTCGTGTGGCATCGGATCGCCAGCGTCGACGGGGACTCCCTCGTCAAACATTGGCAAGTCGTAGTCTTCGGTTTCCAGCCCGCGGCCAAATTCGTCCTGATCGCTGTCCGGTGTCGGGTCTGGATAGGGAGCGTAGTCGGACGCCGAGGGGATCGATTGCGAACGTTTCAGTTCGTTGGGGTGCGAATGCGGTTGGATGGTCGATGGGACATGAATCCGTGCCGATTCGACTTCCCGTTGGTATTGCTCCAACCGGTCTCTCAGAATGCGGTTTTCGTAGTCCGCATCGTAAAGCTGGTCCTCGAGGATTCGCGACTCGGAGGCGATTTTTTGATAGTACAGGTCGCGTTGAGCCCGGCCGCGGCAGCCAGCCATCGAAGTCACCCACAGGCACGCAGACACCACGCACGCGGCACGCGTGATAGATAGCAATCGGCGGGACTTCCCTGTACTCACCGGCAGTTTGTCAATTTTGTCGAATCGGAGAATGAAGACTCAAGTCTCTCGATTAACAAGCCGACAGGGGCTGGGTCAACGTCGTTTCACAGTCCGTTCGTAGAATCAGTGCAGCAGGCCGCAGCAGCGATCACGGTTGATCGGGTCTGCGACGTAGGCCGAATCAAGCGAAGCGCCGATCCGGCACGGTTGGTGGCGTTTGGGTGGGGGGGATGCCGGATCTGCGTCGCTGCGCTCCTTGATCCGGCCTACTTTTCTGCTTGTAACGCAACTTGCCACGAGTTTCGGCCACCGTGGCCCTCGTCCGCGTCGTTTCGCTTGGTGGCGTTTGGGGAGAGGAATTGCGGGATGCCCGGCCGCTTACGCGATCACGGCTCACCGGGTCTGCGACGTAGGCCGAATCAAGCGAAGCGCCGATCCAGCACGGTTGGTGGCGTTTGGGTGGGGGGGATGCCGGATCTGCGTCGCTGCGCTCCTTGATCCGGCCTACTTTTCTGCTTGTAACGCAACTCGCCACGAGTTTCGGCCACCGTGGCCCTCGTCCGCGTCGTTTCGCTTGGTGGCGTTTGGGGAGAGGAATTGCGGGATGCCCGGCCGCTTACGCGATCGCGGCTCACCGGGTCTGCGACGTAGGCCGAATCAAGCGAAGCGCCGATCCGGCACGGTTGGTGGCGCTTGGGTGGGGGGATGCCGGATCTGCGTCGCTGCGCTCCTTGATCCGGCCTACTTTGCTGCTTGTAACGCAACTCGCCACGAGTTTCGGCCACCGTGGCCCTCGTCTGCGTCGTTTCGCTTGGGGAGGGGAATTGCGGGATGCCCGGCCGCTTACGCGATCACGGCTCACCGGGTCTGCGACGTAGGCCGAATCAAGCGAAGCGCCGATCCGGCACGGTTAGTGGCGCTTGGGTGGGGGGGATGCCGGATCTGCGTCGCTGCGCTCCTTGCTCCGGCCTGCTTTTCTGCTTGTAACGCAAATTGCCACGAGTTTCGGCCACCGTGGCCCTCGTCCGCGTCGTTTCGCTTGGTGGCGTTTGGGGAGAGGAATTGCGGGATGCCCGGCCGCTTACGCGATCGCGGCTCACCGGGGCTGCGACGTAGGCCGAATCAAGCGAAGCGCCGATCCGGCACGGTTGGTGGCGTTTGGGTGGGGGGATGCCGGATCTGCGTCGCTGCGCTCCTTGATCCGGCCTACTTTGCTCGCGGGGATTTTCGGCCTGCGTGCCGTGATCAACGTTCGGAGAATTAGGACGCCGTTGTGGCGGCCATCAATTCCTGGAACCGTTCGAACAGATAATGGCTGTCGTGCGGGCCGGCGGCGGCTTCGGGGTGGTATTGGACGCCGAAGGCCGGGTGAGTTTTGTGACGGACCCCTGCGACGGTGTCGTCGTTCAGGTTGCGGTGAGTGATCTCGAGTTCCTCGGGCAACGAATCGGCATCGACCGCGAAGCCATGGTTCTGAGTGGTGATTTCAACTTTGCTGGTCGTTAGATCCATCACCGGTTGGTTGGCACCGCGGTGGCCGAACTTCAGCTTGAAGGTTTTGGCACCACAGGCCAGCGACAACAATTGATGCCCCAGGCAGATCCCGAAGATCGGTGTCTTCCCGAGCAGTTCGCGAATGGTGTCGCATGCGTACCCAAGCGGTTCGGGGTCGCCGGGTCCGTTGGATAGGAACACGCCATCAGGGTTCAATTTCATGATGTCCGCGGCGGACGTATTGCCCGGCACCACGGTGACCTTGTAGCCGCGCGACGCGAAATGCCGTGGGATGTTCCACTTCATTCCAAAGTCCATGCAGACCACGTGTGCGCCACCGCCGGTTCCGGCAGCCGCGCCAATCTCGGTCGTGGTCCAATCGTCAAGCTTTTCGTCCCAGGTCGCAATCGATTTGCCCATCACTTCGCAGGCGATGTCGCGGCCCACCAGGCTGGGGGCTGCTTTGGCCTTTGCGACCAGGCTGGCGTCGTCCATGTCGATCGTCGACAAAATGCCTCGCATCGCACCGGCGTTGCGGATATGACGGACAAGCGCCCGAGTATCCAGCCCCGAGATCCCGATGATGTTGTGCTGTTTCAGGTAGCTGTCCAGGTCGCCTTCGGCCCGATAGTTACTGTAGATCCGGCTGGACTCGCGAACGATGAATCCGGATAGCGATGGGACCGCGTTTTCGATGTCAGCCGAATTGACGCCGTAGTTGCCAATTTCGGGATACGTCATCGTGACGATTTGGCCACGATAGCTGGGGTCCGTCAGGATTTCCTGGTACCCCGTCATCGACGTGTTGAAGACGACTTCGCCGGTCACTTCACCGACCGCGCCGAAGGATTCACCCGAAAAAACAGTACCGTCTTCGAGAGCAAGTTTTACGCCAGGCATGATGAGGGCACCGAAAGTGTTTTGCGAGGAATTTCTATGTTGATCGGGATCGCGTGGGGGGGATGCCTGCCGGAAAACCTCAGGAAACCACCCTGCGATGTCTCGCGAACTGCCAATCGACCCGCGTGGTCTGACCGGAATTCGCGAAACACCCTAATCGTATGAAATTTCACGTCATCCAGTAAGGAGGCCCTGGGATCCCGATCACTCATAGATCGGAAAGAACGTGTGGAACGCCGATTCGCAAAAATCGCCTGGATCATTGAACCGACGATGTTGGTCCAGCCCGGCGATCGTGGCCATCTGATCAGCAGAAAGTTCGAAATCGAACAGGGCCAGGTTTTCTTTTAGACGCTCCGGATTCGACGTCTTGGGCACCACGTTGGTGCCCCGTTGGACGCCGAAACGCAGGCAGACCTGGGCCGGTGTTCGCTTGACGTCGGTGGCGATCTGAACGATCGCCGGGTGAGTCAACAACGATTCCTGGGTCTCGGCCCTGTTCAATTGGAAATACGACTGGGCACCCAGCGGCGAGAATGCCGTCACCGCGATGTCGCTTTCTAGGCAATATCGCAGCAGTTTCTGTTGAGTCAGGTACGGGTGCATTTCGACCTGCAGCATCGCCGGCGGGATCGTCGCTTGGTTCTTCAGATCGCGAAGCAACGATACGCCGAAATTGCAAACGCCGATATCTTTGATCAGTCCCTCCCGCACCAGTTCTTCCATCGCTTGCCAAGTGTCGATGATCGGGACCGCTTCGGTTTCGATCTTGGGATCATCGGCGTCTGGATTCATGATCCAGCCCGGTGGATAGCGGGTTTCGATCGGCACGAATGCCTGCGCGATTGGGAAGTGGATCAGGTATAGATCCAGGTAATCCAATTGCAGATCCGACAACGTTTTCAGCAGAGCCGTTTGAACGTGTTCTGGGCGATGGTACGTGTTCCAGAGTTTGCTGGTGATCCACAGTTCGTCGCGGGTGACGTCGCCGGCGTTGATCGCGGCGGACAGTCCAAGGCCGGTTTCGATCTCGTTGCCGTAGTCACACGCACTATCGAAATGGCGATATCCACATCGGATCGCTTCGTGCACGATTTCAGCGGTAACTTCTTTCTCGATCTTCCAAAGCCCCAGTCCCACTTTGGGGATCTTGCGGCCTGTGATCAGTGTCGTTGTTGGTGCGGTGATGGTCGTGATCTCCGAGTGGGCGGCAGCGGTGTCCTGGTCGGCCGGCGGACAATGTGTCACGCATGGGCACCAAAGAAACTGAACAGCGCAGTGTACCGAATCGCTGGAAATCGTATCAGCCGGTCAATCAACCGACCGCATCGTTGGAACCGCAGATTCGTCTGGTAAGAAGGCCAGGACCTGGGTGTGCATCGCTAGGCAGCTTCTGGCAATCCGTACTCCGTGCGGACGCGACCGCTGCTGACGGTTTCCCGTCGGATTTGGCGATTGCGATCGAGGTCCTCTTGGTTGGCATAGCCCCGACTGTGGTCCAAGTGCAGAACGACGGTTTGGAACCGCACGTGTTTCCCTCGGATGCCTGCGTTTTCAAGCCGTTCGCCCAGTTCACGATCCTGGCCACCGTATCGCATTCGTTGGTCATACCCGCCCGCGGCGATCACGTCGGCGGTCCAGCCCGACGAGTTGTTCCCGTTCCAGGTCGCACGCGTTGTGGTGACACGGTTCAGCACACTGCTGCCCTTGCCTGCTACCAATCGCAGCCAGCGGTGCGACGGCGGCAATCCGTTTTGGCGTAGCCAGTTCAACGAGAAAGCGTCGCCGCTGCGAATATCGTCCGGTGTAATTTGTTGGCTCAACGGCATCGGCAACTTGTAATATCCACCGGACAGGAATCGTCCGGGGCGACAGGCCGTAAAGTGTTGCCCCACGAAATCCCGACGCGGGATGCAATCGCCGTCCGAAAACAGGACGTAATCGCCGGCAACCGACTGCAGAGCTCGATTCAGAATCGTGCTCTTTTGGAACCCGTCGTCCGCATGCCAGACGTGCTTGATCGTCATACCGGTCTGGTCACGCATTTGGTGGACCAGTTCGGCGGTTTCGGTTTCCGATCCGTCGTCGGCGATCACAATCTCGAATTCTCGATGCTGTTGGACAGAATAGCCCCATAGGACCTTCTCTAGCCAAGCCGGTTGGTTGTAGGTCGACAACACGACGCTGATCAATTCTGGCTTCATCGGTAACGGGCTCGTCAGTTGAATTCTTGGGATCGCTTGTGCATCGTCGCAGCATGCAGTGCAGGTCGGCCGTATTGACTGCGCTGCTAAGCGGCACGCCGCATTTCAACGTTGGGTTGGGAAAGGTTTTCGTGATGAAACGGCATGCAGATCTGTTTGCGGTCGGTGTTGGTCGTGCCGTCGCGTAAGCCCTGCATGAACGTTGCACCGCAGAGGTGCGCGTCGTAGAAATCGGCAACGTTGCGCCGCATTGTCTGAATTTTGTGTTTGGGCATCTCGTCGATCTGGTGCACTGCATCGATCAAGCCGGTCCGGCCAGAAAAACAGATCGCTGTTTCGCCGTCCACCAGCGGCGGCGTGACGCGGTCGCCGTATTCGATGATCGGAATCGTTCCGACGCTCATCGCTTCGATCAAATGGTGGCAAGTCGGTTGAGACGACCCGGGGCAGCACAAGAAGAAATCAGCGGATGCGATTGCCGGCAACCAGTCCGATGCCGACACGGGATCGACGCGGCTGTCGGATAATACGATCGCATCGGGCGACTTCGCAGCGGCGATCTGTTGGACGATTCTTGGTTCGAAATTATCCGTGATCGTGGTCAGCATTTCCAAACGGTTTAGCATCCCAAAGCCGCGTCGGATTTGCGAATCGCCGTAGCGTTCCTTTTGATTGCCGGCGAACAGGACGGAGATCCAACGTTGATGATCGCGCAGTTCGGCCAATCGCTGTTCATCGATGTACCGCAACGTCGCCGGGTGCATCGGGTAGGGCATCACCGGGATGGTGCGATCGATGTCGCGCCCGATCTGCATCTGGATGGTCTGTCGCGGACCACCGACCGGCTGAGGCGAATCGGTCAGCACCAATGTGTCAGCCGGCAAGCCGTCGGTGGTGGCCGCATAGTCGACACCGGGCATCATCAGCATCGACCGACCATGCGGTTTGTGCGCGATCCCGGCCAACAGCATCGAATCGCAGACCAGTGTCAACGGTGACCCGATCTGATTGGTGTGATGGGCGATCGTGGCTAGGTGGCGAGCACCATCGATTAGCATTTGATCGGTTCGCAGCACCAACGCGACGCCGCGCTGTGGGAACGAATGCGTTGCCGCCGGCTTTTCGCGAAGCAATTGCCGTGCGCGGCGGATATCGAAGGGGAAACGAACCAGTGTTTTCAATTTCATCCCAGCGTTTCCCATTGTGTACCGCGTGGCCCATGCGTCGGTGGGCGGTGTCTGGATGGTCTCTGAATCGAACGGCCGAAATCGATCGGAATCTAGCGAATCGTGATTCGCTGCGTGTTCGGGGCCGCTGACCGCGTTTTGATTACCGAAAAGTGCCGGATGGCGTCAAGTTCGGCGTTCGCGTTTAGGTCCATCGATCAAGGATGCACTTTGCAGGAATCCCCTTTCGCAAGCGACGGCCAAGCGGCTGATTCAGCGAAGCCGTGACTCAGTGGGCACCATGCCCGGCGATTCAGGATCGCGGAGTAAGTCTTGCGATCGGTCGTCATGCAGACCAAGGCCGGTGGCCGCACACCTTTCGAAAAGATGCGAAGCCACCGACCTTGGCGGATCGATTCAGGTGATGCTGGCGTTAGCGAGTCGAGCTAGGATTCGCAGCCTGTTGCATCGGTGGTTCGGCGGGAGCAACGAACTTGTCTCGCATGATCTTCCAGCTTGCGGGCGGCTTTTCGGGGACGAAATTGCCCAGGAAGTTTTGGAATCCAGCACCGATGCTGTTCCGTTTGACGTCGGTGAATTCGTACTGATCCCACTTGGGGGCCGTTTTGAAATCGTAGTTGGGGGCGTACATCTTCAACGCTTGCGGCAAGAAGGTCGTTTCCTCGAGCGCGATTTGGACCAGCTTGTACTGAGCCCGGTCTTCTTGGCGTTTGGGCCACGCTTCGATGAAGACGATACCGGGGACTCCGGCGTCCACTTGCCGAACCCAGTAGCGATCTTGGATCTGAGCGGCATCCAGGTTGAACACGAACGGCAGCGGGCTGCTGATAATGTTCTTGCCCTGCATTTCAGGAGGCAGGTCTTGGATGCGGCACTCTTCTTTGCTGCGATCGAATTCGATCAGCTGCGTTCCGTTGCACACCCAGTGTTCGCCGTACTGGCCGGTTTGTGGTTTGTAATAGGGTTTGTCGCCATCTTTCCCGGCATAAAAAACCAGTTGGTCGACGCGAAACAGTCCCCGGTCGGGGGCTGCGTACTTGACCACGCCATCGGCGCGGGTGGCATGCAGGCCATTGGGAGCAGCGAACACGTCAAAGTGCCAACGAGTGAATTTGCACTCCAGCGTCTTGGTGCCTTGGCTCTGTTGTTGCCACGCCAGTAGGACGCGTTGCAGCTGGGCGTTTTCCTGTTCCGACAATGCGGGGAAAGGCTGTGCAGGTGCAACCTGATTTGCTTGTGCTGCCGTTTGGGCGGCATTGGCGCTGGGGCGAGGCTGTGCAGCAACGCGGGCGGCCGGGGGCTGATTGGCTTCGCTAGCCGCTTGCTGCGGCTGCCGCGCATAGCTGGGCGCTTGTCGCGGCTGTTGGGCCGAGATCGTTGAAGCCGAAAGGAGAATCGCCACGCCGGTGGCAAGAGTTCGTCGCATCATCCTTGAACGCTTCTTTCTTCAATCGTGAAACACACTTGTGGCACGCATCCGCTGGGTCCCACCGTTTTTGTGCTTTTCCCCGAGGCTTTTGTCTAACAACCTGGAAGGGCTGAAACGGCCAATCTGATTCAAAGCACCGAACACTTGTAGCGTTCAGGACGGAAGTAATGAAAGAGGAGTTTTGGGGCGGTCAATCACGGCGATTCCGATCAGTTTGTGCAATCGGACCAGTCGGGACCGGTCGATGCTCCCCCGGGTGCCAGCAAGATCGGCAACCAGACGCGTGGAAAGATTTTCCGATTATTCGGGTCATGACGGCGCCAGATAGCTGCCGATCTTGATTGGGGATGTGTCTGGGTATGCGATCGACATTGCGCTGTTGATGCCGCAATACGTTGAATGATGGATTCCGCTTACGAATCAAAAGTTTCCGGCCGGGGGGAAAAAATCATGGTGCCTTACCGATTGCGTCCGAATCGTTTGCGGGCGATGGCGATCGCGGCCGCATCGATCGTCGTTGCGGGCGAATCGACTGCCCAGGATGCAACGTCGCCAATCACCCCCACGGTGACCACGGAATTGCGGGTCAGCGGTGCGTCGATGCTGCCGCTGCAAAGTCGGGCCTACCGATTGGTCGGTGAATCCGATGTTCGCGTTGTGGTGACGGCGATTTCGGCAGACCCGCGAGGCGAGTTTCTTGCTGCCGCTGGTGACGACCATGTCATCCGAATCCTCAGCACCGCAAACTTCTCCGTCATCCATAAATTGGTGGGCCACCGCGATCTAATCCGAACACTTGCGTTTGATCCCGGCGGCAACAAATTGGTGTCCGCTGGAAACGACGGGCAGCTGATCGTTTGGGATCGCAACGCCGATTTTGCCGTCCAGCAAAAAATGACCAGCACGCCCGCGTTGGCGTGCGTCCGTTTTGCACCGGATGGATCCGAGATGGCTGCCGTAGGTTTCGACAACGAAATCTATTTGATCGGGCGTCAAAAGCGAGAACGTTCGGTGCTGACCTGTGAATGCAATGACCTGCGATCGGCCGTTTACCGCGATGACAGTGGTGTGATTGCGGTCGCTGGGCGTAGCGGTGATCTGCACCTGTTTGATTTTGTCACCGGCACATTGGCCAGCGAACACCCGCTTCACGAAGGTCGCATTCACGACATCGTCTTTCATCGCAGCAGCAATGTGGCGATCTGTGTGGGTGACGATGGTGCCGCGACGGTGTTCGATACCGGACAAAAGAAGCTGTTGCACCGGATCCAGGTGACATCCGGAAAGTTATTCGCCGCCACGGTGTTGAACAGCCAACTTGTGGCCGTCGCGGGTTCCGACAACGTGATTCGCGTGATCAACACGGACGAAGGTCGAGTGGTGAAAACGTTGGCGGGGCACAAGGGCAGCGTTTCAACGTTGACGGCCAGCGACGATGTGCTGTTCTCTGGCAGCTTCGACGCAACACTGCGCCGTTGGCCGATTGGGGAAATGGGCCCTGGGGAAGAACGAATCGCCGATGCTGACACCACGGTTGGACGATAGCAGCCGGCGGTGGTGAATCTGTGTCGATCGCAGGCGGTTGCCCGGATCGACACTCTTGGAAGTTTGAAACTGTCTGTTGCCACTTGGGTTACAGGCCAAATTTGGGGCACACGGAGGTGCCGAGCGTGATCTGGAAAGCCAAACGAAACCGAATTCGAAAACCGGCCGTCCGCACGGACTCGTTGAAGCGTCGCGCCGTAGGTCCCGAAAGGCTGGAGCAGCGGCGACTGTTCGCTGCCGACCCGATCCATGTGGGCGTGGTCTACATCGAAACCGACTACCTGGAAAGCGATCAGGACGTTGGTGGGGATTCCCAAGGTGACCGTTTCATCCTGTCGTTTACCGGGGGGGCTGCGGACACCGAATTGACGGAACTTCGCCTGATCACGGACAAAGATGGTGACGGCATCAGTGTCGGCGATCCCATCTTTGATACTGCCCTTGGTGGGCGTGGCAAAAATGGCGCCCACGGTTTCCAGATCGTTCGCATCACGTCGGCAGACGGCCGGACGATCAATGCGCAAGCCGAAGTGGAAGACGGCGGCCAGGAACTGATTCTGCGGCTGACGAATTTCCGCGCCGGCGACCGCTTGGAATTCACATTGGACGTGGACGAAGTCCTTCGCAATTCCGCGGATTTGGCGGTGTTCAACGATCGCTTGGACGTGATCACATCGGGACAAGAATTCCAGGATTCGATCTTAGAAGCAACGTTCAACGCGCCGCACTTCGAAACCGCTCATGCCGATGCGATCTTCTTGAACGACTATGGGGACCCCCGTAGCGATTTCGGTCTGAACCTGCCTGCCGACGATAGCCCGGATACCGATAGTCGTCCGAACCGATCAGCCGCCGCAGTTGCCAACACCAACCAATCGCCCAAGCCGATCGATATCGGCGGCACGGTGTGGTTGGATAGCAATCTGGATCAAATTCGTCAGTCCGGTGAAACGCTGCTGTCCGGTGTAGGGATCGCATTGTGGAAACAGGACAGTTCTGGCCAGTATGCGGACACGGGATTTCGGGCTACGACCAACGATCAAGGCGAATACATCTTTGCAAAGTCGTTGGGGCTGACCCCCGGTACCTACCGGATTGTGGAAACCCAACCAGCCGATCTGTTCAGTGTCGCTTCGTTGCCGGGGACAGTTTCCGGTGCAACGTCCGGTGTGTCGCAGTCGATGGACGTGCTGAGCGAGGTCAATATTCCGTTGGGCGACACGTCGGCAATCCATTATGACTTTGCCGAAGCTGCTCCTGCATCCATCGGCGGCAACGTCTACATCGATTCGAACAACAACGGTGTCCGCGATGCGGGGGAAACAGGAATCCCCGGTGTCCGCATCCAATTGGTGCCGCTTAGCACGATCGCGCCCCAGTCGGTGTTGACCGTCACCACCGACGGTAACGGTACGTATTCGTTCACGGGGCTTGCGCCGGGCAGTTATGAAGTCATCGAAGTCAATCAGCCTGCGGGATTGAACGATGGTTTGGATTCTGCTGGCACGATCGATGGACGCAGCGTTGGCTCGGCGGAAAACCCGGGTGACCGACTGTACGGAATCACTTTGGCGGGCAGCGACGCAGGGATTGAATACAATTTTGGGGAAACCCCCTACGGTTCGATCGCGGGTTTCGTGTACTTGGCCGGTCCAGGGCAAGACTGCAATGGTGATCACGACGGCAATGGCAGCACGCCGATCGCCGGCGTCGAAGTGCTTTTGCAGGATGACCAAGGAACGACGATCTCGCGAACCACGACCGGTACCAACGGTGGCTATCAGTTTGATGATGTGCCGGTTGGTAACTACCGCATCGTCGAATTCACTCCGACCGGATTGTTGGACGGCGGTTCCCACGTCGGTCGCATCAACAACGTGACGGTTGGCACGTCGGTCGATGGCGGATTGATCTCGGAAATCACGATGACGCCGTCGGGCGTTGGGGTGGAATACAATTTCTGCGAGGCGGCGCCGGCGACCCTGTCTGGCTTTGTCTATCACGATGCGGACGACGACGGTGTACGGGACGCGGGCGAAGACGCGATTGCTGGTGCCAATGTGGCATTGGTCGACGCGACCGGGAAAACGGTTGCGACGGCGACCACGGACGCGACCGGTCGATACGAATTCGAAGGTCTGTTGCCAGGCGACTATTCGATCGTCGAAACGCAGCCGGCCGGATACTTGGACGGCAAAGATACCGTCGGTACCATTCGCGGAACCAAAGTCGGCCGCGACACGGGCGCCGACTCGCTGGCATCCATCACGTTGAAACAGGGCGACGTCGGCGTCGAGTATAACTTTGGCGAACTTCGTCCCGCATCGCTCTCTGGACGCGTTCACGTCGATCTGGACGACGATTGCGAATTGGACCCGAACGAAGAAACCCTGGCCGGTGTGACGATCCGATTGATCGATTCCAACGGAGAGGAAGTCGCTCGGACAACGACTGATAGCGAAGGCAAATACACCTTCATCGATCTGGAACCTGGTACCTACACGGTCATCGAAGAACAGCCCGAAGGTTACTTCGAAGGCGGTGCCAAGCCTGGGTCGGCCGGAGGCACGACGTTGGATCCAAGCCGTATTGGTAGCATCACGCTGACGTCGGGCGAGGTTGCTGTTGACTACGATTTCTGTGAA
Source organism: Rubripirellula lacrimiformis (assembly GCF_007741535.1). Lineage (NCBI taxonomy): Bacteria > Pseudomonadati > Planctomycetota > Planctomycetia > Pirellulales > Pirellulaceae > Rubripirellula > Rubripirellula lacrimiformis. The sequence goes on along the minus strand of NZ_CP036525.1, from coordinate 5,284,644 downwards.
CGGCCGCCTGCCGAGATCAACGGTTCGGTGTTCAATGATGTCGATGACGATTGTCTATTCGATTCCGACGAAATCGGAATCGAAGGCGCCCGGGTAGAACTATTGAACTCTGCCGGCGAAGTCATCGCATTCACCCTGACCGATGCGTCTGGAAACTATCGATTCACGAACCTGCCGGCGGGCGAATATCTGGTCCGTGAAATCCAGCCCGATGGATGGTTGCAAGGTGGCCAGAAAGCCGGCAGCCATGGGGGTGATGATTCGCAGCAGGACATCATTTCGCGAATCCCGATCGGATGGGGACAGCGGCTGACGGAGTACAACTTCTGCGAACACGAGGGTGCTGAGATCAGCGGATCGGTTTACAACGATCGCGATGGAGATTGCGTGTTTGATCCCGACGAAATGGGAATCGAAGGCACGCGAGTCGAATTGTACAATTCGGCCGGGGAAATGATCGGATTCACGCTGACCGACGCAGATGGGAACTATCGATTCACCAATCTGGCGGCTGGCGAATATGTGGTTCGCGAGATCCAGCCCGAGGGATGGCTGCAGGGTGGCCAACAGGCCGGTAGCCACGGCGGCGACGATTCCCAACGCGACGTGATTTCGCGGATTCCCATCGGATGGGGCCAGCGGCTGACCCAGTACAACTTCTGTGAACTGGAACCGGCTAGCCTTTCGGGGACCGTCTATGTCGACAGCAATGGCGACTGTGTTCACGATCCCGATGAACCGGCACTCGCCGGCGTGACCGTCGAACTGCGCGATGCATCGGGGCGCTACGTCGCACAGACGGTGACCGATTCGATGGGACGCTACGAGTTTGATAACCTTGCTCCCGGCCAATACCAGATCTTTGAACAGCAACCCGATGGCTACTATCAGGGCGGACAGGTTCCCGGGACCGGTGATGGCGAAGTGTTGGGCGAAGACTTGTTGGGAGTCCGACTTGGGGCTGGGCAGGATCTAGTCAATTATGATTTCTGCGAACTTCCCGGATCTTCGATCAGTGGCCGCGTTTGGCAGGAAAGTGATCTCAATCAGGTATTCGATGCAGGGGAGGACCCGATTTCCGGGGTTGTCGTCGAGTTGCTTGATGGCGACGGGAACGTGTTGTCGCGAACGAGCACCGACGGGCAAGGAAACTACGTCTTCGATCAGCTGGCACCCGGTGTCTATTCGGTTCGTGAAGTCCAACCCGGTGGATTGTTCCATGGTGGACAGGTCGTCGGTGACGCCGGTGGCGAAGTTGGCGGTGATGATTTGCTGGTCGGAATCATTCTGCCCGGCGGCATGAACGCAAAGAACTACGATTTCCCTGAAGTTCCCCCAGCGATGATCTCGGGATACGTATTCCAAGACGGTGGGAAGCTCTACCTGACCAGCGCACCGGCAGCCGAGGATTTGCGGGAGTATCGCGATGGCCAATTGACGAGTGATGACCTGTTGCTAGGCAACGTCACGCTGGAACTGCGGAACCTGTTGGGATTGCCGTTTGATTCCGGACGCGCATTGTCGGGGACCTATGCCGATGGGCCAATCCGCGTGACAACGGATTCCACCGGGTACTATGAATTCACCGGGCTGCGACCAGGCACCTATCACGTGTATCAGGTCCAACCGGATGACTACATCGACGGACTCGATACACCTGGTTCCACAGGCGGCATCGCCGTGAACCCGGCCGATGTTGTCGATGACGCTGACAAAATTGTGATTCAAACCTTGGCTGCCAGCGAGGCATCGAATCCCAACGATGATGCGATCCTGAATATCACGTTGGTCGCCGGCGGCCAAAGCATCAACAACAACTTCAGCGAGATTGCGATCGAACAGGGCCAGATCCCTCAATTGGAAGTGCCCACGCCGCAGCCGCCTTCGGTCGTTGCCCCGATTGAATCTTTCGATCCGCGAATTCAATTGATGTCGTTCTCGACTCCGTTGACCTATCGATCGCCTGTACTAGCGGCAGACGAATGGGCCGTGACTTGGCACCTTAGCGTGATCAATGGTGGCTTCCCGCGTGGAACGGTCGGGGAAGACGGAACGATTCAAGGCGTCAGTATCAAATCGATTACCCAAGACTGGACTCAGGGAGACCAAGACAAGGGGCGTTGGACCATTGCCGACCAAGAGGGCAAGCGTTCACAACGCAGCGACGATTTCACGCTTGGTTTGCTGGACGCAACCGCTATGGCGGGTGACTTCGATGGCGATGGCAGCGACGAAGGCGTCATCTACAAAGACGGTCAGTGGTTCGTTGATTTCAACGGCAACGGGAAATGGGATGCCGGTGACCTGTGGATGAAATTGGGAACGGAAATGGATCGTCCGGTCATCGGAGACTGGGACGGCGACGGGAAAGACGACATCGGAATCTTCGGTCGACAATGGGCTCGCGACGAATTCAAGATCCAGAAAGACCCGGGGCTGCCAGACCCCGATAACACTCGCCGACGCGAAGTGAATGCTGAAACCTTGGCGCAAGCCGAAGACGGTGGCGGCGATGACCGCAAACGATTGATGGTTCGCGGTGAAGAAGGTGCGCTTCGTGCGGACGCGGTGGATCACGTCTTCAAATACGGCGAACAGTCTGATACCCCGATTGCAGGCGACTGGAACGGAGACGGCATCGACCAAGTTGCGGTCTACCGCGATGGCAAATGGTTGCTGGACGTCGATGGGGATGGGCGCTGGACCAGCCGCGACGAACACGTCTCGTTCGGCCGCCCCGGTGATGAACCGATTTCCGGTGACTTTGACGGCGACGGCATCGACGAAATTGGCGTCGTCCGTGGCGACCTATGGATCATTGATACCGACGGTGACCGCCGAATCACGGGCAATGACAAACAGATTGTGGTGCCACGGTCCAGTCCCGATAGTCAACCGGTTGTGGGTGACTTCGATGGCGACGGAAAAGACGAACCGGCCTACTATGACGAATCGGCCTAGCTGCGGTTCGAGATGCGAGGTGTGGGGAAGGTTGGCGTCATTCACCGACCATCGTGTTGACCGTGGTCAACACGATCGATGGATTCACGCGGCGACTAACGCTTTGCGAATACTCGCTTCAGTTCATCCAGGCTGGTCAGTCCGCGTGCGACAGTCAGGATGGCTTCGGCTTGCAGGCCGCGATGACCTTCGGCTTTCGCGATTTGGGTCAGTCGGCTGACGTCCTGTGTCTTCATGACGGCTTTGCGAAGTTGTTCGCCAGGAGTCAGCAATTCGAAGATCGCGATGCGTCCGTAGTATCCGCGGCCATTGCACACGTGGCACGGAGTCAGCGGGGCCGGCTTTCCGTTTTCGTCGACCTGTTGTTCAATCGGCGGTGGAATGAACGGTCCATACAGCATCGCGACACGTCCCGGTGGGATGCCCAATTGTTTCAGCAGTTGGGCAGGCGGTTCGTAACCGAGTTTGCAATTGTCACACAGGCGTCGCACCAATTTTTGGCATAGCACAGCGCCCATCGTGGCGCTGATGTCGCTGGCTAGTTCCTTGTATCGGCCGACGATTTTGACGAAGCCTTCGATCGCTGAGGTAGCATTGATCCGCAGATAGACCTGTTTCTCCGATGCCTTGACCTGGTCCACGCAAACCGACAACGATTCGGGTTCGGGCAGTTCGGGGAACAGCAAAACGTCCGGCTCTCGCAGGATCATTCGGCGAACGACTTCAAGTTCCGTCTTGCCCGTCTCGCCGCCAAAGAAGTTTTGGGTGACGTTGATGATTTCGGGTTCAGGATTGGTTTCGTCTTCAAAGGATTGAAAGTCACGGACCAAGCGGTCGGCGGCGTTCAGCGACATATTCCATGTGGTCGTCAGCCCTTCGCCCTTGGGAGCCGTGATCAGCATCATGTTGCCATGCGCGTCCAGTTTTTCTTTGTAGATCTCGTACAGCTTGTCCCGCATTCCCAGATCGCTCATCCGGTCAAACGGAATCTTTTCGGCCTCGATCCTGCACAGCACTCGTTCGCCCGTCTTCACGCCCTGCGATTGAACGTGCAGGGTGAATTTTTCCTTCGCGATTTTGACACCGCAGGCGCCCGATTGGGCGGATCGGCGATCGGCCGGATTCATCAGGCATAGCTGTTTCAACGCGTACAGCATCGCGTTGGCGGTTTCGGCATCGATCGGTGGCAATTGTTCCCAGTTACCGTCGATCTGATATCGGATCGCGCAAGCGTTGGCGGAAAAATCGAGCAGCAGGTGGGTCGCACGCGCCTGGATTGCGTGCGCCAACTGGCCGCCGATGACTTGGTAGCCGGCACCTTGGCGAGTCAGGATCAACAACGACTGGGCTTGGGTGCGATCGGACATTCGCGGCGCGAACTCGACCGGAGCGACCGTTTGCCAGAGTTGGATTTCTTCTTGTGCGGCCATCAGGAGGAATATTCTTTAGTTGGATAGGAGGTTGGCGAGAAGGAACAGTCTGTTGGTCACGGCCCGAGCGTTACAGGATACCGGGGGCTTTGACGTCGATGCCCTTCAGAGCCATCTTCAGGGATTCCTTGTTCGGTGCGACTGCGAACGCGGTGGGGCGGTCGATCAATTCGTCGTCAATCAACTGCTTCAGACTCATGGTAAAGTCCTGCATGCCGTCTTCGGCACCGATTCGAATGGCGTCGGGCAGCTTGTGGTCTTGTCCCTCTAGCACCAGTTTTCGAATCATTGGCGAAAACGTCATCACTTCGCAGGTGGGGACCCGCGGCACATCGGGACGGATGGTCTTCAGCAGTTTCTGGGCGACGATCCCCTTCATATTGAACGCGATGGCGGATCGAATCGCACCGTGCATCTCTTCGGGGAACAAGTCCAAAATCCGCCCGATCGTAGTCGACGCACTGGCGGCGTGAATGGTGCCGAACACCAAGTGGCCGGTTTCCGCAGCGTGGATCGCCGTCATGAACGTTTCTTCGTCTCGAAGTTCGCCGACCAGGATGATGTCGGGGTCTTCCCGCACGGCGTGCTTCATGCCGATTTCAAAGTCCTTCACATCCTGGCCAATTTCCCTTTGGTTGATCAGGCATTTGTCTTCGGTAAAGATGAATTCGATCGGGTCTTCCAGCGTCAGAATGTGCTTTCGATAGATGCTGTTGATGTAGTTCAACATCGACCCAATGGTCGTCGATTTACCGGAACCCGTCACGCCGGCCAGCAGCACCATGCCTTGGTCGAAGTGACACAGGGTTTCCATCACCGGCGGCAGGAACAGGCCTCGGAAGTCGGGGATGAAGTTGCTGATTCGCCGAGCAACCAGCCCGATGTTTCCCAGCGACTTCAGCATGTTGACCCGGAATCGCCAGCGGACTCCGTCGACATCGATCACGTGCGAAAAGTCAGCACCGCCGTCTATTTCAAAAATGATCAGGTTCCGCTCGTCCATCATCGGCAACAGAAGACGGACCATTTCTTCCATCTCAATCGGTGGTCGATTCAGCGGTTTCAGTTCGCCGCGGACCCGCACCATCGGTGGCTGGCCGACCTTCAGGTGAAGGTCGGAACCCTCTAGTTTCACCAAAGCGCGGAAGATCTTGTCGACCTCTAGTTCCTCCCTCTCTTGCAGCAAGCTAGCACGCAATCGGCCGGCTACGGCTTCTGCCGACGAATCCAGCACGGGGCCAGCAGTGGCTGGGGCAGGGGAACCTTTTTTGTGTGACATGGGTGCCTGAATGAATCGAGAAGTAGGTCGGACCGCAATGAGACCGACCCATATTCTAGGCAAACCGCCGACCATAGCGAGACCCGACATCGGACCTAGCCCACGGTGTCGCAGGTTCGTCACCGCAGAATCGGTGCAACTGTTCCGATCCGACTGCTCCGACTGCAATTATCCAGGGTTTGGGATGGATCCTCCGATTTCGGGACGTGGCCACCGGATCGATCGATCAACCAATCTTGAGGCCATCGGCTTCGATCTGGAACGGGACGATCGATTCGTCGCAGGCGCTGCCGCGGTGTTTGGCGACGCACAGTGCGCGGCCCATCTGGTTTCCCTGGCGTGTCTTGCCCATCAAGATGATCGTGTTGGCGTTCGAAAGGACGTCGCCACTCTCGATTGGTCGAGAGATCAGGTCGTCCAGCATGACCTCGCGGCTGGTCGCCAACAACACGCAACCGATCTTGGTGTGGTCGTAGGCGGCAGCGTCGATCCGTTCAGCATTTTCACGAAAACCGACTCGAAACAAATCGCGGGCCAACCAATCATGTTCCTTGCGAACGATCTGTTGATAAACGTACTCGAATAGTTCGAACTGGATCGACTCGGCCGCTCGGTCGGTCGGTTCGATCCCATCGATCACCGTGCGGCGAACACCATGGACAAAGTTGCTGTAGAAGAATGCGATCGCTTGATCTAGTTTTTTGGCTTGTTCGTACTTCCATCGGCGCCAACCATCGGCGTCCATGTCCGATGCGGTGACCCGCCGCCCGGCGTCACGGAACAGGTGCATGCTGTCGCGGCGAGCTTGGTCGCGATCCCAAACGGCATCCAGATTGACGCGGTCCGCGACGGGGGATTCCTGCAGATCCCAATCGCAGATTCGTTTCGCATAATCGCGGTGGTTCTGCGAGTCGCCTCGGGACGTCAAGTCAAAAAACACGCCTCGTTCGCCTTCCTGGGCCAGTCCGTGATTGGCGAATGTGACGCCCAACTGAGTCTTCCCGATTCCTGTCGCTCCCAAAACGACGGTCAAGGTGCCCGGCAGCAGTCCGCCTCCCAACATCGAATCCAGAGCGGGCGATCCTGTTTGAAGTCGTTCGGTCATGGTTCTCGAAGTCGTAGGTAGGGATATGGAGGTGGAGGGCAGGGAGTCGAATCACGAAGTCGAAATGGCAATCGGTGCGTTGATTCGCGGCGCGGCGGTCAGGGAGTTTAGCGATCAAATCGGTCGGTGTTCAGAGCCGCTGTGCTACGGCGCCGGGTGATGTTTCTTCGTTCGTAAAGTTTTAGCGATTGGATGTGTTGGGCAAGACCCAGCTCGCGAAACATCGGCCCCAACGCACAAAACTCGGAATTCGCCCCTGCTTGGATCGACCGCTGATCGGTATGTTGGGGGGCCATCGAGTGCGTGGTCAGATGATCAGGGTTTCGGAATTCTGTCGTAGATGCCCATAAATATCGCTCGCAGTCGAACAAAAACCGTTAGAGGATTCAGGATGAGCGGAGTCAAGATGACCATCGAGGCAAAGAAGCTGTCGACAGAATCGAACCTAGCTGACCACTCGGATGACGTCGCATCGGTGCTGGCCAGTCCGCTTGAACGATCTAGACAAGTTGTCGAGTCTGGTGGTTCGCGCGTTGATTTAATCGATGGTGAACCAACGGGGGGCAGTGAATCGGTGGTGCCTGCGCCGAAGGGCCGGCAGCGAGAAAAGCTGACTCCCGAAGGTCATACGAAATCCGCGGTTCGCAAAGACTATCTGGTCTTTTTCATTGCGCTGCACGCTTTGGCGTTGTTGGCCGTGCTGCCCTTCTTTTTCTCTTGGGCGGGAGTCGCAGCGTTTCTGATCGGCGTGGTCGCGTTCGGTCAAATGGCGATCCCCATCGGATACCATCGTCTGTTGTCGCATCGCAGTTTCAAGTCGCCGCGTTGGTTCGAACGTTCGCTGGTAACCTTGGCGATGTGTACAGCGCAGGAAACGCCAGCCCACTGGGTCGCCTGGCACCGCATGCACCACTCGCATTCTGACCACCACGAAGATCCGCATTCGCCGCGAATCAGCTTTCTATGGGCACACGTGCAATGGTTGGTGCACGAGACGCGAACTCCGTTGGCCACCTACGCGATGTACGAAAAGTACGCCAAAGACATCTTGGCCGACCCGTATTATCGGTGGTTGGAAAAGTTGCCGGTGGCCGCTGGGATCTTTTACTTTGGCCACGCAATCCTGTATGCCATCGTCGCAAACTTGGCTTGTTTGGCGATCTATGGGAACACGCCGGAAGCCTACCGAATGGCTGCTAGCCTGTTCGTGTGGGGCGTGATTCTGCGAACCGTTTGGGTGTGGCACATCACCTGGGCTGTGAATTCGCTGACCCACGTTTTTGGTTACCGCAACTACGATACGACCGACGATAGCCGCAACAACTGGTTTGTTACGCTGCTGACCGCGGGCGAAGGCTGGCACAATAACCACCACGCGGATCCATCGAGCGCGTCGGTCCAACACCGGTGGTGGGAGATCGACATCAACTACTACACCATCCGATTGTTCGGCGTTCTAGGGTTGGCCACGGACATCATTCCACCCCGACACGTCCGCAAGCAACGTTCCTTGGCATCCAAGCCAAGGTAGTCGTCTGGGGAACTGGATGATTCCGCGGTGCATCCCCGCGGCATGCGAATGGTGGTCAACGAGGTCCAGGCCAACGATCCAAGCGTGATCGTTCCGGGGTTCCAGGTCAGCCGACGGAGTCGCCGGCGGCAGGTCAGTCGGTTAGCTGCGGCCCGCTTGCTGCGTGGCTTGCATGGGCGGTCCGGCGGAGGGATGATTCGGATCAGCTTCCAATGACTTTGAACTGCGTGAACCGGATACTGCCGCGTGACTGATCAAGATCCATCTCCGAAACAACCGCCATCGCCATCACCGAGCGGTTCACTGCCCATCGGGGAACAGCCGGCGGATGTGCCTTCGTTCGGATGCATCGTCTACGTGCGTTCGAACCCGACCGGAGGCGTGGTCGCCCGAGTTGCCAATTTGCCAGGCATCACGGTGGAAGCTGCGACCGAGCGTGCGGCCTTGTCCAAGCTGGTCCCCCAGTTCAAGCAGGCTGTTCAGTCGCATCTAGCCGCAGGCGATGCGGTGCCATGGATCGACCCGCCGTCGCCGATCGTAGAGGGCGAGCAAAAGCGGTTTCTACCCACCCATCTGTAGGCCGAATCAAGCGAAGCGCTGATCCGGCATTTCTTCGCGGTACCTAGCCTGCACGCTTGCCGGATCCGCGTCGCTGCGCTCCTTGATCCGGCCTACTTCGCTGCGGGGGCATGCTAGACGCCGGGCAAATCGAGCGTGTCCGCTAGGATTTCGCGAATCTCTTTTCGCATCTGCGGACTCAGGTGCGTGTATTGGTCCGGGGCGTCCTGGCCGGATAGGATCTGGTCCAATTTGGCCATCACTCTTGATCGGCATTCCGGCGGAAGCGCGGCGAAGGCATCCGAATAGATCAGGTAGCTGCATGGGTATCGGAACAGCCGTGTGGTCAAATCCAATTGACGCAACGATCGGCCCTGGGAATCCCGCGGGCCGCGGTCTTCAAACTCTTTCGCAAAGTCGCTGGTGCCAGAGACGGGATCGGTCAGCGGGAACTCGTCGCACATCAGCAAGTGTTCCAGCACTCGATCCACCGAGGAATCGATCCGCCGATTGGCGCTGTCGCTGATGTGCCCCTTGGGGCGATCCAGTAGTTCGTTCATTTGGTAGGACTGGTGCAGTGCGCGACGAGTTTCGTAGTTCGCTGCGGCGATCGCATTGTGCATCTGCGTTTGGTGTTCCAGCACCATCAACGCCACCAAATCGCTGTGCGGTGTCAGATAATTGTCGGTGCTGAACCGATCGTTCAGGTCGATCACATTGGCGCCCGGGTCGCGGTCAAATGTGGTTTCGTCATCGGTGGCAATCGTGTTGCCCATGTGACGCATCGAACCGTGTTTGCCCGTCACGTACCAGCCACCCCATCGTTCGTGGAATGGACTGGTTTGGTCCGTCACGAATGTTCCGCTGCTCAGTTTGGGACGTCCCGATGCATCCGGAAACACGCTGCGGACCAAGTAGCCCGGTACATTCTGGGTTCGCGTATTGGCATGGCAGGCCAAACACTGTCCGCGGTCGCGAACGAACTTGGGTTGCTGGTCGGCGTCTTGCGCCAAAGTGTAAAAAATTGCACCCTGTTTCGGGTCGGTGACCGCAAACTCTAGGACGTCCCCGTTCTGGCAATACCCAACGTAAACGTCATCGTTGAAATACAGCGCCCGAGGTCGACGCGGCGAGATGCGGTGCAATTGCAGGGATGTTTTCGAGAACACCAATGTCTGGGAAGCGATGGGCACCTCGAGAGCCGACAACGCCGACCGTAGGTAGCCAAAGTTGTCTTCGTAATCCAGTTCGGCCTCGCCAGCCGATAGGCGTTGGTCCAGTTGCCACACCGCGTCCGTTGTCGCAGCCCCCGTGTAGTCAATCGGTGGTTGCTCGAAATCGGTGCCCTGGGCCTGCAGCAGCGTGGTGAATGCCAACGTCATCGTGGCGACGATTCCTGCGGTGACCCGCCTGGAAGGGGGCAGGGCAGACGCGGCGGAGTGGGTTTGAGGGGCGGGTGTCAAAAGCATCGCGTTGCCGATTTTCCGTAGGCTGGTTAGACTCAATCTGCACCCCTAAGGGTAGGTCCTCGAAACATGCATGACAAGGTGTATGATCGGTGGGCTCGCAAATTGGGTTTATTGTTGCCGTCACCTGGATCTTTGAATGTTGTCGAAAACCGCCGAATACGCACTGCGGTCTGTTGCCTGCATGGGCACTCGATTGGATCAGCCCACATCGGCTGACGTGCTGGCCGAGCATACCAAGGTGCCACGGCGTTACCTGACTCGCGTGTTGCAGGATCTGACGGCGGCCGGTTTGGTACGCTCGCGTCCTGGCCCCGGTGGCGGCTACGAACTGGATCAGCCGATCGAAAGATTGACAATTCTGGACGTGATCAATGCGGTCAGCCCCTTGGAACGCATTCGTTCCTGCCCGTTGGGGCTGAAGTCACACAAGTCGCTGTGTCCCTTGCATGCCGAGCTGGACAAGGCTTACGCGGCGACCGAGGCTGCGTTTGCCGGCGTCACGATCAAGGATTTGCTCGGTTCCACCAATCCGGTCATTCCGCTTTGTGAATCGTAGTGCTTGGTGAAGCGCAAGTGCGTCAGCCACGATTGGCTTGGGCGGCCAGCGGATGTTGCCAGGATTCCGCGTTCAGCGTCGGTGAGTAGATTTCTGGCGAAATCCAGTTCGTTTGGATCGGTAGATCTGGACGCGTGATCGAGGTGGGCGTGCGGTTCTAGAACTGGCTCAGGAAACGCAGGTCGCCGCTGTACAGGTCACGGATGTCGGTGACCGAATGTCGTCGCATGCACAGCCGTTCGACGCCCAGTCCGAATGCGAATCCGCTGACTTGTTCCGGGTCGTAGCCGACCGCTTCAAACACGGCCGGGTCGATCATTCCAGCGCCACCGAATTCGACCCATGCGTCGTTCCAGAAAAAGTCGACTTCGACGCTGGGCTCGGTGAATGGAAAAAAAGATGGACGGAAGCGAATCTCGACGTCTTCGCCAAGGTAGTTGTTGGCGAAGACACGCAGCACGGTCTTCAGGTTTGCCATCGTGACGTGACGGTCGACCAGCAGGCCTTCCATCTGGTGGAACATCGGAAAGTGGGTCGCGTCGGGCGCGTCGGGACGGTAGACGCGGCCAAGCGAGATGATGCGAATCGGTGGTTGCCGATTTTCCATCACTCGGATTTGCACCGTGCTGGTCTGGCTGCGCAGCAGCTGCGATCCCTCGATGCCACGGTCGCGTGCGACGGCACCATCGGCCAGCGACGCGGCGGTGGACAGATAGAAGTTGTCCAGCGGATCGCGGGCTGGGTGGTCTTCGGGAATATTCAGTGCTACGAAGTTGTGGTGCGGATCCTCGACCTCCGGCCCTTCGGCCGCTTCGAATCCCATCCGACCCATGATCTCGGTCAGGTGGGTAATCGTTTGCGTGATCGGGTGGATGTGTCCGATCGAAGGACGGATACCCGGAAGGGTGGCGTCGAAGGTCGGATCGATGCCATCGGCTTCGCCGCCGCCAAGCCGCTGCTTGGAATCATCGAAGGCGGCCTGCACCGCGGATTTGAACGCATTCAGTCGCATCCCAGCGTCCTTGCGGTCGCCCGGGTCGATGCCGCCCATTTGCTTCTGGACGTCTTTCAGCGCGCCCTTCTTGGCACCTAGGTAGCGCACGCGTGCGTCTTCCAGGGCATCGGCATCTGCGGCCGCATCGAAAGCGGCTGACGCTTCACGTTCGAGATCGTCGAGCGTGGTCAAGAAATCCTTCAGCGACATGGTTGCCTTACGCTGGTTTGCTGACGAACACCGAGGCCCTGGCACGAGGTGCCAGGGATCTGAAAAGAAGATCGGGCGACATGGTTGCCCGAATGCCCGTAGGCGAAGTTGGAAGTGAACGCTGTTTAGGCGGTCGCTTCGGCGTGCTTCGGTTGCGGCGCGGTTGCCAGAGCAGCTTTCACTGCATCGCAAACGTCCTTGAAGCCCGCTTCGTCATGAATCGCCATTTCCGATAGCGTTTTACGATCCAATTCGATGCCAGCCAGCTTCAAGCCAAAGATGAATTCGCTGTAGCGAATGTCGTGTTGGCGAGCGGCGGCGTTCAGACGAATGATCCAAAGTTTGCGGAAGTCACGCTTCTTGGCGCGGCGATCGCGGAATGCATAGGCACCACTGCGGAGCAACGTTTCTTTCACGGTCCGCGTCAGCTTGCTACGTCCACCGCGGAAGCCCTTGGCTCGCTTGAATAGACGTTTCTTGCTCTTATGACGTGCTGAGCCGGTTGTGGTACGCATCGCTAGTGATCCTTAACTTTGAAAGTTCATTCGTGTGTTCCGATTCAGGCCCCGACACAGATAAAGGTGCCGAAGTTTTGCCCAATCGGATGGGAAATCAAATTCCCTGGATAGTAAAAAAGAAATCGAGGTTCGATGGCGGTCTTAGTAGCTGTTGCCAGCCAGAGCCGCTTGGATCGTCTTTTCCATGCATGTGTCCACCGAAGTGGTGCCACGCAGGTTACGACGGCGCTTGCTGCTGAGTGCTTGAGCCAAGTGACTTGTACCGCTGCTGCGGTGCATCGCTTTGCCCTTGGCGCTCAGTCGGAAACGCTTCTTGGTGCCCTTGTGGGTCTTGACTTTAGTTTTTGCTTTAGCCTTGGTCATGGCTGTTCCGGTCCGTCATTATCGGTGAAATTTGGTTTTCCGCTAGCTGGAAGCCCCGCAAGATAGCGGAAGCCTAACGGAATGGGAAGTGCTGTTAGATTGCTATCGAAAAGCTGGTCGTCGGGGTTAGCAAGGTTATCCGGGCTGGGTGGTCCAGGGGGAACGTGTAGTAGCCGGTCTCCCCCCCCTGCCAGCGGAATGGTGGTACGAAAATCAGTTTTCGATGTGCATCGTTTGACCGCGTGGGCATCGCCCCGCGCGCTTTTGTGAAACGCGCGGCCCGCTGAGGCTGTGAATAATTGAGTTTTGGCTTGTTGGATTTCTGCATGGGGCTAAATTATTTGCATGAAAATTCCAACCGATGCTCAGCAGCGTGGTTCCGCTCGCACCCACCGCCCCGAACGCAGCCAAGTTGAGATGCGGTTCTATTCGCTTGACCAGATGGTGGCCCGCGAGCACCGCGTTCGTTTGGTATGGCAGTACTGCGAATCGCTCGACCTCGGACCGCTTTACGAGAAGATTAAATCGAAAGTAGATGGTCGTGGTCGCACCCCGATCGATCCGCGAATCCTCTTCGCCCTGTGGTTCTACGCAACGCTCGAAGGGATCAGTAGCGCCCGCCGTTTGAGCGATTTGACCACCCGCGACTTCCACTACCTGTGGATCTGCGGCGATGTCACGGTTAATCATCACACCCTGAGCGACTTTCGCAGCGGCAACGCCGAGTATCTCGAGAAGTTGCTTAGCGACTCGATCGCCGTGCTGCTGAGCGAAAAACTGATCACGTTGGATACCATCGGGCAGGATGGCATGCGGGTGCGTGCCTCGGCCGGCAGCAGTTCGTTTCGGTCCGAATCGACGCTCCAACAGATGCAAGAGGTTGCCGAAGACTATGTAAAGGAACTCGCCGAGCGATCCGACGAGGAAGCTGCCGCGGCAACTCGGGCCGAACAGGCCGCCCGCAAGCGTGCTGCCGACGAACGACTCGAGCGTATCAAGGCGGCTCAAGAGAACCTCAAAGAACTTGAGCGACGTCGTAAAGAGAAACGATCACGCAAAAGCAAGTCGACCCCACGAGCCTCCACAACGGACCCCGAAGCGGCGCGGATGAAGATGGGAGACGGCGGTTTTCGCCCCGCCTATAACGTCCAATTCGCCAGCGACGGCGACTCTCGAATTGTCGTCGGCGTGAGCGTTGACAATCAGGGCAGCGATCAAGGTGAGATGCTTCCGATGTACGAGTCGATCTGCCGCACCTATGGGGTGACGCCGGCACACTACTTGGTCGACGGCGGGTTCACCAAAGCGAGCGATATCGAAGCGATGGACGCTGCGGGGACGGAGGTTTACGGTCCACTGAAGGACATCAAAAGACAAGTCGCTAACGGCAAGGATCCCCATGCGAGCAAGCCGGGCGATAGCGACGCGATGGCGAGGTATCGAAAGAGGATGGGGACACCCGAGGCGCAGGAGATGTTGAGACGACGTCCATCGATAGCTGAATTTCCCAACGCGGAATGTCGTAATCGCGGTCTTCATCAGTTCCGGGTTCGTGGCCAGAAGAAAGCAATGGCCCAAACGCTTTGGCACGTGCTGGTGAACAACTTCAATCGATTGAACAACCTAGGATTTTTACAAACACTGATGAGGCAATCCTGTACTGCGACGCCTTGAGGTTGGCCTCCGGTCTCCAATCGTTGGACGCATCGCGTCCAACGAAGCTTCAAAGCGATCCACCAAGACAAAAGAACCACCGAAGCTTCAACCTGAAACTTTGACGACGACCGGCAATCCAAAATTTTTGAAAAACCACTTCAAAAACACGGCGTCAAGCCACAACCGGCCAATTATTCACAGTCTCGCTGGGCACGCGGTTAAACGAGAGCAGTCGTGGATCAGTTTTCGGTATGCGTCGTTTAACCGCGTGGGCATCGCCCCGCGCGCTTTCGTGAAACGCGCGGCCCGCTGGGCACGCGGTTAAACGAGAGCAGTCGAAGATCAGTTTTCGATGTGCATCGCCAAGCCGCGTGGGCATCGCCCCGCGCGCTTTCGTGAAACGCGCGGCTCGCTGAGCACACGGCTGAACGAGCACTTGGCCAAGCGAGCAACCGGTTCAACGACTTTGGTCGCACTAGATCAGATCCAGCAGGGCCAGGTCGTTTCGCGAACTTTCGTCCTGTTCTTGTTCATCGTCCAGATCGGCCTGTTGCGCCAGTAGGTCGACCAAATCGACATCGACTTCGTTAGCACTGCCGTGACTGACCAACTTGCCTGCGATCAGACCCGAGTCGGCCGCGTGGATGTCGGCCCATGGGCTGTCCGCGTCGCTGGACGACTCGGCGGCCAATTCCTCGGCCGTGCTTCGTGACGTTGCCAGGTCGGCGATGATCGGCTGTGACAGAGTCGCTGGGATCGATTCGCCTTCGCCTCCGACAGATTCGCCACTGGGGATCACCGATGCTTGAGTGCCGATGCGGTTGATCACCAACAGAGCGTCCAATGCACTGATTTGACGGTTGCCGTTGACATCGAAGAAATCGGGGCCCCGTTCATCGTCGCCCACTGGGATGCTGGCGACTCCGCCGGCACGCGACAGACGGTTGATGATCAGCAGTGCATCCAGCGCGGTGACTTCGCCATTGGCATTCACGTCGCCGAACAGGATCGGGTTCTGCAGTCCACTGTTGACCACTTGAACGCTGACCGCCTGCGGCTTGCTGACATTCCCAGCAGTGTCCGCGACCGTGTACTGGAACGAATCGCTGCCGGTGAATCCCACATTGGGGACGTAGGTGATCGTGCCATCGGGTTGCACGGTCGCCACACCTCCGGTGCTTTGCGTGGTGACGGTCAACGTCGAACGATCCAAGTCGCCGACGACGGGCAAGTCGTTGGCCAGCACATCGATGTGGATGTCGTTGCCTGCCACGCCACCGGCCACGTCTGCACCGGTTCGCGGCAAACGGCTGGGGTCGATCGAGACCGTTGCCTGGGCACTCTGTTGTCCCAAGTTGTCGGAAATCGTGTAGCGGAACGAATCGGCACCGGTGAAGGTCGAGAAGGGCGAATACGCCAATTCGACTTCGCCGGTAGACGTCGTTCGTTTCGCGAGCGATCCGAATTGAGGGTCAAGCGTGATGATCAGGCTGTCTAGATCCAAGCTTCCGTCCACATCAAAGTCATTGCTGAGCGGTTTGATGATGATCGGGGTGGTGGAAGTGACATCTTCGGGAGCCGCGATGGCATCATCGACAACGGTGGGTGCGTCGTTGATTCCAGTGACATTTAGGAACACGGTGCCGACCGGTTCGGGCGATTCGCCGTCCAAGTCGGTGATCGTGTAGGTGAAACTGTCCTGCAGCGATTCGCCCGGGGCCAATGCCTGCAGCGTCGCAGAGCTGGTTGCCACGTAGGTGATTTCGCCCGTGGTCGGATTGAACCGGATAGTGGCACCCTGCGTGGAGATGGCGTCGACCGAAGTCAGACTCAGCTGCTCGCTGCTGCCAGGGCCGATGTCCGGGTCGGTGTCATTGGCGGTCAGCGCCGATGACGGAATCCGAATGTCGGTGTCTTCGTCGGTGTCGATGGTATCCACGACCGCGGTCGGTGAATCGTCCAGGTTCAGAACTTCGACAACGAACGATGTTGTCGTCGTTTGATTGTCGCCGGTTGTCGCCAAGTCGCCATCAAGACCGCCATCTTCGACGGTCAACTGGATCGTCGTCGATCCGAAGCCGTTGGGCAGTGGCGTGAAGGAAACCGTTCCGGTGGTGGACGGTGACACATAACTGACGCTGGGTTGGCCAATCAGTTCGGTGTTGCCGCTGGTCGCGGTCACTCGCAACGGGCCATTTTCGCCGCCACCATTGATGATGCCGGACAAGGCAACGGTTTGCTGTGGCGAATCTTCGTTGATCGTGACGTCGCTAGGCTGGTTGATCGTTGGAGAATCGTTGACCGGTGTGATCATGACATCGAACGACTGGGTGGTCGTGCCGTTGTCGGCGGCCGTCGCCAGGTCCCCGTCCACTCCGCCGTCTTCGACGGTGACCGTGATCGTGGTGGTGCCGAATTGATCAGTGCCCGGTGTGAACGACAACGTTGCGTCGGCGTCGGGGGATGTGTAGGTCACCGATACGTCACTGATCATGGTTGTATCCGCACTGACGCCCGTTACTCGCAACGGGCCCGTTTCGCCGGCACCGTTGCTGATTCCGCCCAGCGATACGGTTGCCGGACCTGAATCTTCGGCCACGGTTTGATCCGCGATCGGCGATAGGGTTGGATCGTCATTGATCGGTGTAACGTTGATCACAAAGGTTTCAGTGGTGATGCCATTGTCCGACGGTGTGTCCAGATCCTGGTCAGCCCCGCCGTCCTCTAGCGTCACCACGATGGTGGCGGACCCGAAGCCGTCGGCCGCGGGGGTGTAGTCCAATATGCCTGCGCCGGTGAACAGATCGAGTGTCAAGTGAGGCGTTGGGATCAAGTTGACGTTGTCGCTAGAAACCGAGGCACGCAACGGCTGCGTTTCATTGCCACCGGCCGTGATACCGGCCAACGACACGAATTGGACCGGTGAATCTTCGTCGATGGTGATGTCGGCGATCGGGGTGATCGACGGGGCATCGTTGACGGCCGCGACATCGATCACGAACGTTTGGAACGATGTCAGGTTGTCCCCTAGCGTCGCGAGGTTGTTGTCGGCGCCGCCATCTTCGATCCGAACCGTCACGGTGGCGGTACCGAACTGATCGGGGTTCAGCACGAACCGTAGCGAACCGGCATCCAATGGCGATTGGTAATCGACACTGGGGTCGGCAAGCAAGGTCGTGTTGTCGCTGGTCGCACTGATGCGGATCGCCTGATTTTCGTTCGGTCCGGCCGTGATCCCGGTTAGCGCGACAACTTGTTCCGGCGCGTCTTCATCGAGTGAAAGATCCGACAATGCATCCATCGATGGTGCGTCGTTGATCGGATTGATCGTCAACTGGAAGGTGCGAGTGGTTTGTTGGTTGTCGCCCTGCGTGGCGAAATTTCCATCCAAACCAGCGTCCTCGACCACAACCGTAATCGGGGTGGTACCGAATCGATCGGCCACGGGAGCGAATGTCAGCGTGGCTCCGCTATCCGGGGTCGTGTACGTCACCGTGGGGTTCGCAGCCAAGGTCGTGTCACCGCTGGTCGCGATCACACGGATCAGTTGCGTTTCGCTGATGCCGGCGGTGATTCCCGTCAGGTTGATCGATTCACCAACGGCGTCTTCGTCGATCGTCACGTCGCCAATTGGATCCAAGGTCGGTGGATCGTTCACGGCGTTGACGCGAACAATGAACGTCTTGGTCACCGACAGATTGTCGCCGCCGGTTGCAAAGTCATTGTCCAGGCCGGCGTCTTCGACCACCACGGTCACGACGCTGACACCAAATTGGTTGGCATTGGGTACCAAGTCAAACTGGACGTTGACGTTGGGCGAAACGTAGTTGATCGTCGGATCGGGCAACAGCGACGGATTGCTGCTGGTCGCCGAGACTCGCACGTTTTGGACTTCACCACCACCGGCGGTAATGCCGGTCAGCACGACGGGGCGTACGGTGTCTTCCAACATCGTGACCGCGTTCGGCTGGTTCAATGTCGGAACATCGTTGACCGGAATGATGTCGATCGTGACAGTTCCAACGTCCGACAGTGGGGCAACGATCTGGTTGCCGTTTTCGTCTTCTTGGACTCCTTCGTCCAAAATGGTGTATTCGAACGTGTCGGTGCCGAATGAATCGGTCGGCGGCGTGTATTGCAAGTTGCCTCCGGGCAGGAAGATCACCGATCCGCCCAGTGCGGTCGTGATCGTTTGCTGCTGGATCACCAATTGGCCATCGTTTTGGCCGGTCAGTTCGTCCGTTGCATTGGCGGGGCCGTTGCGGTCGTTGGCTAGCAGGGAAGCCTGCGAGAATACCAACGGAGTGTCTTCGGTCGCGGTCAGCGAGTCGTCGCTGGCGATCGGTGCGTCATTCAACGCCGTCACTCGTAAACGAAACTGTGTCGACGAAATGCTATTGTCGGCGGATGTCGAAAGGTCGCCGTCCAATCCCGCGTCTTCGACAAACACGGTGATGATCGCATCACCGGTTTGGTTTGGATTGGGAACCAAGTCGATCGAACCGGTCGCACCGTCGGATGTGTAGGTGACGGCCGGATCATTGATCAGAGTCGGGTTGTCGCTATGCGTCGTGACACGCAAGTCTTGGGTTTCGCTGCCACCTGCGTCGACGCCGGTGAAGGTCACGATGCGGCTGGTCGTATCTTCAGAGATGATCACATCGGCAATCGGATCGATCAGCGGCGGATCGTTGACCGGTACCACTTCGATCGTGACCGTTGTGGTGGAGGTCAACGGGCGAACCGTCGGCACGCCCGTCGGATCTTGGTCGATTCCCGTGTCGGTCACGGTGTACTCGAACGAATCGGTACCGGACTGGTCCAACGGTGGGAAGTAACGCAGATCACCGTTGGGCAGGAAGATCACGGTACCGCCAAGTGTGGTGGTGATCTGCTGCTGAACGATTGTCAGCGGCGCGTCATGGGTGAAATTCAATTCGTCCAATGCCGTCACCGGACCGTTGGCATCATTGCCCAGCAGGAAGTCGCGTGCGATATCCAGTGGTGTGTCTTCGGTGGGGATCGGACCAAGGCCGCCGTGATACGCGTTCCAGCGGCTGGAACCGACGCTGATCAAATCAGGCGAAGTGGTTGGGGCGTCGTTCACCGCGGCCACAAAGACGTCAAACGTCTGGGTCATGGTTAGGTTGTCTGCCGTGGTCGACAAATCGTTGTCCAAACCAGCGTCTTCGACCGTCACGGTGATCGTCACCGTCCCAGCACCATCTGGATTGGGCAGCAGCGTCAACGATCCAGCGATGTCGTCCGATGTGTAGGTCACGGCCGGGTCGGGGATCAGAGCGGTGTCGCTGCTGGTCGCGGTGACTCGCAGATTTTGAATCTCGGTCGGTCCACCGCCTGCATCGATACCGGCAAGTGCGACTGTCAACGTCGGGGTGTCTTCGACGATCGCTTCATTGGCGATCGGATCCAACAGCGGAGTATCGTTGACGGCGGCCAAGTTCACGAAAATCGTGGCTTCGTGGGACAGCGAATTGACCGCGCGATCACCGGCGGAGTCCTCGTCGATCCCCAAATCGGTCACGGTGTAAACAAACGAGTCCATTCCGAAACGATCGGCGGCGGGCGTGTACAGCATGTCGCCGCTAGCGTCGAACGTCACGGTCGCACCAAACGCGGTCGTGATCGTCGTTTCAACAATCGACAAATCACCGTCATTGGTGAAATCCAATTCATCGCCGGCCGAAGCACGTGCATTGCGATCGTTGGCCAGGGCAAAGTCGCGAGGAATCACAAACGCGATGTCCTCGGTCGGCACAGGAGCCACTTCGGGCGTCGGCAGGTTCGCAAAGTAAGCGTTCCACGTCGCGTCGTCGCCGCTGGCCGTATCATCGGCGGCCACCGGTGCATCATTGATCGGACGCACCAAGATGGACGCCGTTGCGACAGCCGACTGGACCGGATTGACAACGTCGGGGCCGCCCTGTGGTAGCGGCGAGATGCCGTCATCCGTCACTGTGAACTCGAACGTGTCCAGCGTGCGAAGTCCGCCGGTCAACGGATTGTCGCTGTTGAAGTCGGTCGACGGCGTGTAGACCAAGTCGATCAGGAAACCAAAGTTCGTGGACAGTGGATCCAGATCGAAATTTGGAACCACGGATCCATGCGGTGTTGCATAGGATTGGCCAACGGCTGCCGAAGCGGCATTGACGTTGGTGCCGCCCAATTTCAAGGCGGAAATTCGCACCACTTGATTGGTTTCGTCCAGTGGCGACGTCGACTGCATCGCATCCGCATCACCCGAGGCGGCGCCCAACAGGTCGGCGGCGGTAATGGTGATGTCCGCGTCTTCCAACGTTTCGAAGGACTGGTCAATCGCACTTGGCACGTCGTTGACCGGATCGATCGTCAGGTTCACCGTTGCGGTGTGGTACTTCGGATTGCTGGTCCGTGTGCCATCCACGGCGACGTCAAAACCTTGGTCGACAATGGTGTACTGGAACGAATCGACACCGTAGAAGTCGTCGCTGCGTGAATAGATCAGCGAACTGGTTGCCGAGTCATAGGACACGGTCGCACCGGCGGCGGTGGTCAGCGGGAATGCTTGGAACCCGGCGGGGAAATTAGCCGGCAATGGGTCCGCAGGCATGTCCGTCACGATCATCACCGCGCCATCGTTCGCACCGACGGGCGTGTTTTCGTCATCCGATCCGGTTCGATTCACATCGACCGGCCCAGCGGTATCGTTGGACAGAAGGAACGATACGGGGATCACGAAGTCGACGTCTTCGATCGGCCCCGGCGTCAGCGACGTGGACGGGATCGTGTCGTCGGCTGCGACAGGGGAATCGTTTTGCGGTCGAACTTGGATGCTGACATTCGCTGTGAATGTTTCCGGTGCTGGCTGTGTAGCGGCTAGGTTTCCATCGGGCAGCGTCGTTTTGCCATCATCCGCGATGGTGAAGGTGAACCCATCCAACGACGGCGCCGGACCGGTGCGCGGGTTGTCTTCGTTGTACTGCAGCTTCGGCGTGTACTGGACCGATACGACTTCGTCCAATGATCCTGGGACAGCGGCGTCCGCGGCGACGGTGACCGTGATCGATCCGGATTCGACGAACCCGCCCAATCCATCGGCAACGTAAGTCGCGATCGTGTGCACACCAGCGGTGGGCACAAAGGTGCTGACCATCGGAATGGCTTCCACCGATGCACCGGTGGCATCCAGAACGTTGATTTGGACGACTCGCAGGGTCTGTTCTTTTTCGTCCCAGGGACTTGTCCGCAGATCGGCATCGTCTTGGGCCAACGCACCGTCTAGTAGGTCGGCTTTGGATACCGTAACCGTACTGGTCGTGTTGGTGTCGCTGAGTTCCAAAGTGACGCGAGCGTCGTCGAAGGCGATCGGCACATCGTTGACCGCAGTGACGGTCAACGAAACCGTGGCAACTTCGCTGCGAACGGGATAGTTTGCCGCACCGAGGGTTTGGACTCCGGCGATGCGGTACGTGAACGAGTCGTCCCCGTAGAAGTCCGGATCGGGTGCATAGGTAAACTGGCCGGTGGCAGGATCCAGGGTCAGCGTGCCGTGCAGTGGTGATTCAAGCACTTCGTACTGAATGCTGGTCACGCCGGCGTCGCTGTCGTTGGCTGCCACACCATTGCCCACGCCGGTTTGATCCAACGTGACGTCTTCTTGGAACGTGTATGCATCGGCGGCGGAAACTGGAATCGCAGCCTTGGCGACGACGACAGTGTAGTCTTCGACTTCGCCGTCAAACGCCAATCCGAAGGGCGACAGGTTCCCGTCTGAACTGAGTCGGAAGCGAGCGTTGGTGAACCCAAAGTTGTCGGGGTTTTCGGCAACGTCGGATACGGCCGGGGCGACCAGCACCAGCGAGTTCAGGCCGTTGACCACGGCGACGCTGGACAGGACTTGTTCGCCCAGATCATTGAAATCGCCGTCGCCGTTGTAATCGACCCACGCATCCACGAAACCGCTGCCAACAACTTCTAGGAAGATCTCGGATCCGCTGGGAGCCAGCGGGTTCAAGAAGCTGATCACATCGCCACTGTTTGGATCCAAGAAGACTCCGTTCAACGTGGTGCCGTCAACGACACCGGTTCCGATGTATGCACCGTCTTCGTCGTCTTGTGGTACCAGCGTGATGCTATTGGTGCCGGCCACGTGTGACGCAGTCGCTTGGACATTTCTAGCCAGCAGTTCGACGGCCATCTTGTCAGCCAGCAAGTCGCTGATCTCTTCGACGGTCGCACCGGCCGGGTATTCCACCGGAATGCGGCCAACGGCGACGGATCGGCCGGTTTCGACCAATTCAAAGACCGCCGTTTCGCTACCTGCGGTGATCGAAATGTTGTCACCGATCACTGGCAACGTGGACAATACAAGTTGCACGTCGGTGCCGACGGTCGTAACGATGAACGGGCCATCGCCCGCTTCGCGAACATTGCCATCCACCACAGGTGCGGTCACGATGTCGTCCGAACCCACACCGGCCGAATCGTCTTCGCTATCAATGTATTTGCCCAGTCGCGGTGTCGCATTGTCGATGATCGCGTGCCGTGGACCGTCTGTGGCGAACAAAGTCGCGTAGGACGCAGGGGCGTCGCCGAAGTCCAATTCGACTTCTGGCATCACGATCGTAAATCGTGTTTGCCCGTCGGGCCGGTTGGGTTGCAAACGGTTACCCGCTAGATCAACGATGGGGTTGATGGTGGTGCCATCGGCCAACGTCAAAAAGTCGTTTCGCATCACAATTTCGTAAACCGCATCCTGACGCCAAATGCCCGCTGCGGGTGTCAGGCGAAGGGTGCGGTTGGAATTGTTGTAGCCAAAGGTGTATTCATTTCCGGCCAACAGTGGGCGACGGTTTTCCAGCAAGACGATTTGGTCGGCCGTGATCGTTCCTTCGTTCGGACCCATGCCGGAACCATCGTTCAGCAGGATTTCAAAGAAGTTGTAAACGCCTTCACGCAGTTGCATGAACGTATCGAGCCGATCGATATCGATCATTTCGGCGTCGTTGTCCGCAGGAACGAGAATCGTCGCGACCGGTCCAACCGAATCCGATCGATCCAAAGCTCCGCGGTCGATCTTCACGTTCTGGGATTGTCCGGACGACGTTGAACCATCGTCACGGATTTGGCCCGCCAGATCTCGCTGGGTCACGACGATCGGGCTGCGTGGGATGCCCAGCGAATCTTTGACATCGACGATCGAGGTGCGATCCAGTTGACTTTCAATGCTGTTGTCAATCAGCACGCTGCCATCTGCGGGATAGAAATTTGGATTGCCAGCCGAGAGGCCAAAGTTGACATCGCTTGGGTTCACGAACAGCGGACCCACCGGGTCGATGATCGCTTCGGTGCCTGCAGAGATTCCCGGGAAATTGTTGCCGTTGTCGTCAAACACGGTTCCGCGAATGACGGTTGGCCCTTGGTTGTTGCCGCGAAGTCCAATTCCGTTGCCCACCAAAACATTGTTCAGCAAGGTCGGAGCCGCGTTATTTTCGATGTCAATTCCGATGGCGGAATTAAAAATCGTATTGTTGACGATTCGCGAGTACACGTTGGGACCATCGGCGTCTTGATTGCCGGCCAAGTGGATGCCATTGCCGTTGCTGATCAGCAGGTTGTTCTGCACCACCGCACCGTGGACCAGTTTCTCGTTGGATAGAGTCGGCAGGTTTTGCGGAGCACCAGGTTTGGGGCGATCGCCTTCCAGTGGAACTTTGCTGCCCGGTGCGATGTCGTCAGCAACGATGTCGATGGCGGTACCCGACGCAAAGCTGATCACGTTCGAATCGACGATGAACACGCCCTGATCCCGCTGGCGATTGCGATCGCCATTGTCGATTCCCAGGACGACATCACCGCCGGTCAGATTGCCTGTGATATGGGCTCGGCCGCTTTGGGGTGATGTGAAATCAATGGCACCCAGATTGGTGGCTGCCAGATAACCGTGAATCAGGATGACCGGGTCGGTCGGGTCGCTTGATTTACCGGCTTGCGTGGTGGCTTGGGCACCCAATACCGACCGCACCGAGGTGCTGTTGATGGCAGCCCGGATCCGGTCCGCGATGTTGCCTTGCGAATCGGAGATCGTGTAGTTGACCGGAACTCGAGTCGAAACGGGGGCCGTCGTCAACGCTGGCGCCGTGACATCATTGAATTCAAACGTCAGCGTTTCTGAACCGTTGGATAGGGTGAACGTGTCTCCATCAACGATGTCTGCTCCGGTGCTATTGATGACCAGGTTCAATCCCTCGGCCAGCCGTTCGTTCAGCCCGACTCGCGCGTCTTTACCGTCGTTGTCGTCGCCCAAGTATTCTCGGCCTAGCCTGACTTCGACTTGGTAAGCACCTCGAGTGACTTCTGGAACGATCGGACGGTCTTCGTCCCGCTGTGCGTCATATAACAACGCTTCGAAGTAAGGGTCGTCCACCATGGTGGTACCCTGGTTGGCGCCAGAGAATGTTTCACCGCGGTCGGCCAGCCCGATCACGATATCGTCGATGTAGATCCCGTTATCACCGCCCAGACCACGTGATCGTTCGCCCGCACGCAGTAGGCTGGATAGAGAGCTGCCACCCGAATAGACACCGAAATCTGCACCCGGCGTGTTCGCGACGCCTGCGTTCTGACCGTTGATCAGAGTCAATGGATCGGAACT
The DNA here is from genome assembly GCF_007741535.1 of Rubripirellula lacrimiformis. NCBI lineage: Bacteria > Pseudomonadati > Planctomycetota > Planctomycetia > Pirellulales > Pirellulaceae > Rubripirellula > Rubripirellula lacrimiformis. The sequence goes on along the minus strand of NZ_CP036525.1, from coordinate 5,259,360 downwards.
GTTGTTCTGAGTGACTTCGAGGTCGTAGACCCGTACCGAGTTGGTGTTTCCGACGACTGGGAAAGACGCCAAGTTGGCGGCGACGTCAGCGTACCGAATGGTTTCGGCAAGTGATTGTTGGATGACATCACGAACTTCGATATCCGTCATGCCAATGTGAATCTGGATCGCAACATCGGATGTCGCCGCGATCCCGGGTTTCGAGATGATCTGCGATGGTAAACCGCCAAAACCGTAGTTCCCGGTCATGTTCTCGGAGTCAAAGGACACCAACGCTGGATTGCTGGGGCTGCGCGATGTTGCGAACAAGCCGATGAATGAGGCCACTTTGTCAGCCACATCAGCAGCCGAATCGGATGCGAAGACTTGTACCCCGAGCGACTCGCCGGAGTTCTCCGTCAACAGCATGATCCGAGAGCCGCCGGGTCGCGTCAGTTCGACTGGACCGCCGGCGGCGATTTGAGCTCCCGATGGCATCTGGACGACCAAGCCGTGGTCGAATTCAAACGTCTTGGTTCGTGTCACCAATGGATCCGACACATTGGTGAAGTTCGAATCGGGCATATCACCAGAAATCGTCAGCGTGTGACCATCGATAATACGCTCGCCCGCAATCGCTTGGATCTCGCTCTGGTCAGGTCTGGCCTCGCCTGCGGTGCTAAATTCATAGCGAATTCGCACATTTTCTTGTCCGGCCCAGGGGCCCAGATCGATTCGTGCTTGGCGGAAATCGGTACCACCGTCAAATAACTCTTGCACGAAACGTTGGTCGCCGATGTCGGTGTATCCGTTGCTTCCGACCGGATCATATTCGTGAACGTTCCCGCGACTGTCATGCCAAACGCGGTTGTCGATCGAATCGTCCATGTTGTTGGTCGCCACTAGCCGCCATACGCCGTCTTCGCCAGCGACCGAAACTCGCAACGAGTCTCGCATCACATCGTCCAAGTCGCCGTCGCTGAAGTTAGGTGCGTCGTCATCGGCGTTCACGTTCTCGCTGTCTAGCAAGTAGGTGAAGTACAGCGTGGGCAGGTCATCGGACGCGAATCCCGACAGATCGATGTTGTTGCTTTGGACTGAACCGTGGGCACCACCGATGAAGTTGTAACCGGTGAACCCTTGCAGGTCGGATGCGTCCAGATCGTTGTTGCCGTCCGAGTTGTCGCTGACGATGCCGCCCAAAACGCCATCTGCGTCCTGACGGGATAGGTGGTTGAAGTCGTCGTTGAGTGCATCGAACCCGAATCGCAGCGAACCGCCGCCGATGACCGGTCCGCGGTCATCGATTTCACCATATCCATGGCCTTCTTGATCACGCAGGGTGTCCGAGAGGTGCCAAAGGGATTGGTCTAGGGGGCTGAAGAACAGTCCGGCGAACTCGCCCCCGGCATTGTTGCCGTCGACGGCCACTCGGTCCGCACCAAAGGTGAACACAGGCTGCGAGGTTCGGGAGGCCAGATCGAATGCATAGAAACGACGGACCGAATTGGCTTCGCCCGCTGCACGTCCGACGCCAAAGTACATGTCAGCCAGGCCGACGGTGTCATTGGTCGCGTCCAAGAAGTTGCTCGGTCCCTTAGTGACCTGTTCGAACACCAGTCGGTTGCCATCAGAATCCGTGATGAAATCCGCTCCGCCGATCGGCGCAGCGACGCTAGGATCGACCAGCAATGTTGGCAGCCCACTGTTGGCCGTCGGAACACTCAGATCGCCCTTGGAATACAGGCCGCCATTGCCGGTGACGATATCCATTTCCCACACGGCACCCTGATCGGTGAACGCGTACAGTTTGGCCGCATCGCCCACGCTGGTCGTGATGCTGGTGACGTTGCCGGTGGGATTGCCGGTAGCGGGCGAGTTCGTGGGGATCTGGATTTGCCCAACGATCTGAGTGCCTGCCCAGGGGGTTTCCGGTGGGAAGTAAGAAGCAGTGCTGTTGTTGCCGTTGAAATTGTTCTGCAGCCGAGGATCCAGTGGATCGGCGGATTCGTATCCACCGATCATGTTCTGGCCGCGGCGGCTGATCGCTGTGCCCGTGTCGGGGTCCAGCAGGAAGATGATGTTGTCGGCATTGACGCCCGTTCCCGGTCCGACAATGTCGTTTCCATTAGTGTCAGCTCCCACGGTGACGCCTTGGAAAGCACCACGGTTGCTGATGCCGTACAAGAATCGGTCGGCGTTCTCGGGCGAGTTGTAGTAAGTCATGCTGACAAACTCGGTGCCTTCGTTGTCCAACCGGTTCGTGTTGACTGGATTGGCACCCGTCGTCAGGAAGTGTTCGTAGGTTTGGATACCGGTTGAACCGACTTGCGTGACCAGACCTTCGTTCGAAATCGAATAGGTCGTCGATGTGTTGGCATCGTTCTGCGGCGACGCGTTGCCGCGATTTCGGATTCCCAGAATGGTTCCGTTGGTGGATTGAGCCGCTGCGCCTAGCGGAGCGTTCGAGGTTGCTTCCTCGATCACGGCATCGTGGCGACCGGTCATCGGGTTGTAGATCGACAACCGTGCTTCGCCAGCGTTGTTGATGTCCTCGCGAAGCGTGATCAGCGGGATATCGCCGAACTGCCACGGGATGATGTTGCTGCCGTCGTCATCAAAGCCGACTTGAACCGCAACTGGCCCGTTGGGACCCAGCGGCACGGGAGTCTGGTTGGCTCCGGTGCCGGGATTGTAATCAAAACGGTCATCTGTGATCCGCACGGCCGAATCGATCGGTTCCAAACGCGCCAACGGATTGGCAGCATCGCTTCGGAAAAACTGAGCCATGTCGGCGGGAACTTGTTCCGGATTCGCGATCACCAAGCGGTAGTCGCCCAAGGGGGATAATTCCAAAGGACCGATGAACGCATCGCGACTGCCCACAGAACCTCGTGAATCGTCTTTGGTCGTCGATGGTTGCCCGGGCACGATCGGTGTGATTCGGTCATCGGAAACATTCGAATCGGTGCCAATCGCGATCAGGGTCGTGCCATCAAACAGGTACGCGCTGGTATTGGGGCGCGTCAGCCCATCGGCCCAATCGACGTCAATCATCAACGACAGCCTATTGTCGGTTGGATTCAACCCTTGAAGCGAATCACGCTCGACTGTGAACGTGTAGGCATCCGGTGAGGAGTCGGCAAATCCAGAGATCGATGTTGCAGCACGGTCGGTGTTGCTAAAACTGCCCAAATCCAGCACGCCGCCTGGATTATTCATCTCGCCCGCCAAAGGCGAGTGGGCGGGGAGCCCGATCGCGACGATCGCGTTGGTGGCGTAACGCAGGTCGGCATAGCGAACGACGCTGCCAGAATGTTCGTCGGTTTCGCGCAGACGAATCTGCAACTGGTATCCGCCCGAAGTCTTTCCGCCTTCCACTAGGCTGGCATTGATGCCGGCAAGTGTGCTGTAGCTGGATGTCAGGTTCGCACTTCGAACACGGACATAGAACGTGTTTCGCGTACCGCTGGTGCCGGGCAGGATGACCCGCATCCCCGAGTCACCATCATTCGTCGTGAACAAGTCACGGTACCCACCCGCTTGGTTTTGCTCGGCAGCTTGATCCAGTTGCATGGGCAACGCGTGGCCGGGCCGCATCAAGGTTGTATCGGTGTAGGTCAACGCACCGTTTGCCGATTCGGTGCGTGAGTTTTGGCTCAGAGCCAGCACCCGTCCGTTGCCGTCGATCAGTTCCAGCACCGTGTCCAAACGGGGGTCGGTTTCGTCGATGTCCAACCAAACCGCGGTTCCGGCAACGCCTTCGAAGCTATACAGGTCCTTGTCGAAGTCCGCTGCGATCGCACCATGAACGGTGAAACCTAAGCGAATGTTTTCGTCGCCCGACTTTTCATTCGCAGCCAGCAACCCAAGGTCTTGTTGCACGCCAATGTCGCCGTTGGAATCGCTGAGTCCACTGACCGATCCTTCTCGCTCGATTGCGGTCGCCACGTTTCGGTCATGGCTGTACGAATCGAATTTCAACCCTTGCCATGATCCCGGTGTCGGCCCGTTGGTGGGCGCGACGGTTTCTAGTTGGGCGGATCCCGTTGGTGAGAACCCGGCACCGACGGTGGCGTCGTTCAAGGCCGTGATCACGACCGGGAATCCAGGTTGCCCCAACACGATCAGGCGGCCACCAATTCGATCATCGATGTCCAATGATCGACCCGTCGCCAAGATTTCGGCGTTCTCTGCCTTGACCACCAAGGCCTCGTTGGAACTGCTTTCCATCCGCATGCCACCGTAGGTGTGCAGGTCAGGAATTTCGATGTCGTTTCGAAGCACGTGGACAATGTCCGTGTCGTCCCAGACCACTTCGGTGGTGAGGACTTCCCCGCGGATGGTGACACCATTGACACCATTGCCCGACATCCGGTTGCCACGCAGCACGGGGCCGTTGTTGGCGGGCGGCGTTTCGTATATTGCGACGGCGCCTGTCTGACGACCTAGGTCGGTGACAAAGTCCGCGTTCATCGAATTGACGTTGATGTTGAACGCGGAACCCTCGTTATTGATCAGCGTGTTGCCGACGAAGGTGGGCTGGGCGTTGGTGACATAGATCGTTGCAGCGGCGTTCGGAGCAAAGTCGCGGCGCGCATCTCCTTGGGAAACGCCGGTTCCATCGGCGTTGTCTTCGAAGACCGAGTTTGCGATGCGGGCGTCGGCTTGGTGGATTTGAATCGGGTTGAACGAGGCTGTACCGCCATTCACACCGGTGGTACCACCGGCGAATGCGACGTAGGTATGATCGATACTCAGCCGACTCGTTGGTGACGCATAAATACCAGCCCAGGCCGCGGGTGCACCGACGCTGGCTCCGTTCCCGTTGGTATCGAACGTTCCGCCGGCACCGTAACGATCATCGGCGCGTGCTGTCAGAACAATTTCTTTCCCTTCGATCCCTTCGGCGATCAACGTCGCGCCGAATCCAAGCTGAATACGGGCGCCGCGATTCTTGATCAGCGTGCCCGGATCAACGACCAGCGTGCCGTCGGGCCGACTATGGATCACAGCGGCGTTAGTGGGATCCATCGTCGGTGCCCCGATGGCCGGCGTGGTCAAATTGTCGGTGTAGTCACGCGACGATTTATCCAGCTCGGCGACCAGCGTAAACGGGCTGCCGCCGACGCTGCGGTACAGCCGTCTAGCAACATATTGCTCGCTGGCGACCGGAATGTTCGTCAGATCGATCTGTGAATTCGCAGCCACGGCGTTGATCTGCTGGACAACCGATCCGGGACTTTCGAACCCAAACTGATCGACAAACGTGTAACTGTATTGATAATTGCCGGCGGTCAGTGCCCCGCCACTGGCGACTGCCAATCCAATGATCGGGCTGGGGCGACGTGAAACTTGGATCGGGCCCCCCGCGTTGCCGTCGATCAACAGGTTTTCGCCCAATACATGGACGATGTCGGTATCGTCAAAGCGAGCGGTCACGCGAAGCGTTTCTAGCCCACCACCGGCGGGCGTGTCGATCCGCACGAAGATGCCGTTGGTTGAATTCTCGTCGAACAGGTTGCCGAAGATGCTCGGTCCCACGCGGTCATAATCGGTCGAGAATCCGTCTCCGGAAATTGAAAAACTTTGGAATCGCGGTTCGGCGAACGTGGTGACTTCAAAGGCGTTCGGGTCGGCCGACATCGCTGCACCGCTGCTGCGCACGATCATGTTGTACGACAGTTCGGGACGCGAATCGGATAGGTGAATCGGGTCAATGGTGCGGCCGACCGTGGAGACTTCACCACCGCCGTAGGAGAACTGTGCGTGATTGACGTAGTTCTGGAAAATCCCTTGGCGGGATAGGTCGTTGCGGCCTTGCAGGCGGTCGACGTCACTACGGATTTCGATCCCCCCCCAATCACCCCGTTGGACTGCACTGCCGAAGATGTTGCTGTTGGATCCTAGCGTGGTGTCGTTGTAACTGGTGAAGTAGACCGGTAGATCGGGTGTGCCCTGAACCGAAATCGATCCTTCGCTACGGTCGTTCCCGTCGTCATCGCTACCGACCGAAATCCGAGCGTCCAAGAACTTCATGATCACGCCGGCGTCGACGACCAAATGGACCCCGCGAGGCAGTGTCAGGTTGCGACCATCGTCCAGCGTGTCGTTGATCGACGGTATGACGCCGATTTCATAGGCCAGATTATCGCCGGCGGTCATGACGTCTGCGTCGACACCGCCGTTAGGCAATAGTCGAACCACGACGCCGTCGTTGGCAGCGACGGCGGCTTCGGCAGCCGCTAGTGCAGCAGGAATATCGGTGTAGGGATTCGTAAGCGATCCCAGCGGGCCGACACCGGTTCCGCCAAGCTTGTTGACGAAAATGGTGGTTGTGTCGACCGGTTCGAACCAGAAGTCGTAGATGCCCCCCTGCGAACCATCGCGGTCACCGTCGATCCGGGTTCCCGCCGCGTCGACCATGGCGGTTGCCGCTTCGCTCTTAAAATCGACTCGCAATTCGTAGCTGCCTTCGCTGGTACCCCCGGCGGCCGTCAAACCCGAATTGGGGTCGAACAATGAATTGCCTTCGGACGATACACCGACGTAGTAGTCACCGGCCGTGACGGAGTACTCGATGAAGGAATCCGCCCCGAAGTAGTCTTCATTGGCCGAGACCAAAACCAGTTTGCCGCTGGCGTCTTCTTGGTACAGCGACAAACGCGTGTCCAGCAAGCTGGCGCTGGGCAACCGTTGGGCAAAAGTCTGTGCCTTCAATATGCCCGTTTCGGCGACGCTGACTTTGTAGAGGTCAACGTCCAACGATTCACGTTGGTGCAAATGGATACCGTGAACGATGTCGTTGGCGCTGGGGAATGCCCACTCGGTGCCGGGGCCGGTTCGTTCCGGATCAGGGTATTGGCCAGTGGATCCTTGAACCGTCCCAGGGGATAGTTCGTACGAGTGGCCCAGCCCAATGGCATGGCCGATTTCGTGGAGTGCCACATTGAAGAAACCTGCACCGAACTGATTCGACTGCGAGGTCGTGAAATCGAGTGCATCCATCGTGACGCCGCCTGGGCCGCCCAAGCCCGCTGTGCCGCCCGGTCCGCTGACGACAGTCGGGTCGGCTGTCGACAAGTCACCAACGATCAGACGCAAGCCAAAGGTTTCCGTTTCGACGAAGTCGATCCCCAATTGGGCACTGTACAAATCCAAAATCTCTAGGAAACGCTTCTCTTGTTCCGCGTTCATTTGATTGAACAGCGGATCGCCCTGACTGTTCGATCCGTACGGTGTGTTTCGCAAGAACGTGTAGGCGATGGTTGTGACACTGTTGTCACCATCGATCGAACCTGGCGATAGAAAGTGACCTTCGATCTCGATATCGCGATGACCGGGATCACTTCGGGATCCGGCATCGTCCACCATCGGATTGACCTGGATTGCGCCGAAGTTTCGGATCGCTTGACCGGTGATCACGGTCGACCAGCTGCCAGTCGCTGCGGATGTGACGGCGGCCGCGGTGGTCTTGGTCAGGCCTGCGTCGGTTGGAATCGACTGCCTGGTGACGTTGATGTTGGTGAAATCCGTGTTGTCACCAACGCGAAGCCGCAGCGTGTCGCCCGGGTCAACGTAGGCGTCTAGATCCGCGGCGAAGGTCAGCGTGACTTTCCGAGCGACCGAGTCGACAGCGATCGATTGGGGCATCGCAAGGACATCATCCTCGGTCGTCGCAGTGTTTTGTGTGTCAACGAGCTGATAAAAACTCGGGTTTGCAATCGTGGATCCAGGGCGGAATAGATCTGCGTCGTCAAAGTAGACGTCGATTTCACGAAGGTTCGCAGACCCACCAACGATCGGCTGCGCAACGACAGCAATGACCTTGGCGCCGAGTTCGATCTCGAAGCTGATCACTTCTCGCGTTTGCAACGGGGCACCGGGTACCGGCTCTGGTGAACTGGGCAGAAACGGAATGCCGGCAACGCTGGACAATTCGGATGAAACCGATAGCTGATAGAAGCCGTCGCTGAGATTTTCGGCAAATCGCACGATCGCATTTCGTCCGCTGGCGTCCAATCCGATGTAGCCAATGTTGACGTCAACGGCGTCCAACACAAAGTTCCCGGACTCGCTGTATTGGACCGTAATCGCGTCCAGAGTTGACGCATCGATCGCGTGGGTGCCGCCGAAGGTCAGGGTCAGTTCGGTGGGCGCCAATTCGCGGAAATTGCTGGATTGATCGGTCGGATCCAGGTCAAACAGTTCGCCATTGTTCGGGGCCACCGCGATCAGGGATGGGTCCGTCAACTGCGACTGCTGGACCGTCAAACTGTAGAACTGGGTTTGCGAGTTCTCGCCCGAGTTCGCACCGCGACTGGAACTGCCAAACACACCGACGGTGTACTTGCCGGATTCCAACAGCGCAATCGAGGACGCATATTCGGGTTCACCTTCGGCAGCAGCATTCTGCGATACGATCAGGTCGCCCGAGGGGGTGTACAGTTCGAAACGCAGGTCGCTGTTGGATCGGGAATCCACGTCGCTGGCCGATCCGCCCTGGGCCCCGACGCTGTAGGCTTCGCCCGACGGCGTGATCGCCAATGTCAGCAATTCACCCGCTTCGGCGTCGAAACTGTACCAGTCGATGTCACTATTGCTGTCGATCGATACATTCGTGGCATGAATCGAAGCCGCGTTGACCTGCCCTAGATCGGTAGCGTTGGCTTGGGAGTTGTTGTCGCTGAATCGGTCGCCATACAGGCTTTGGATCGCCAGCTTGTCGTCATGCTGGGCACCGAGGAACGAAAAATTGACCGACGGTTCCATCAACTTGGTTTGGTTGACAGGTTCGACGTGCAACAGGCCCAGTCCGTGACCGACTTCGTGCATCAGCACGTTGTGAAGACCACGATTTTCGCCGCCGGCACCATTGGAATTGTTGGCATAGAAAATGTCGGCGGTGTCGATGACCATGTCCCCGTCCACACCGCTATTTCCACCGCCGGTGGGAATGAAGTTGTAGGCCAGCGTGTTGTAGTTGCCATCGATATTGGCACCACCAATTCGAATGTCCCCGCGCACGCCGATCTCGCCAACGGCGTTGCCACCCTGTGCAGCACCGTCGTCGTTGGGTTCGTAGACGAATGTCAGTCCCGAATTCGTTTCCCATTCGTCGAACACGTTCTGGAACAACGGGAACCATGGTTTGGTTTCGATCGTGCTGTTTCCGGTTCCGCCATAGATACCGTCTAGAAACGCGATCAGATCGCTGCCGGCTGGCGCAGCGTCCCCGGCAACCAACGTGTTGTCAGGAATGAAGCTCCACGAAATTGTCGCTCCGTCGCCGATCTCTGGGCTCACTCCGCCGGTGGGGTTGGTCCACCGCGAACTGGAAAGGTTGATCGGACCGACAAATCCGTCCGGGACCGGCGCGTTTCCGTGTTCCTGTTCCCATTGATCGATGTAGCTTTGCGGCGTATCGGGAGCAAAAACTGCGTGGGGTTCTAAGCCGGTTGTGCCGATGATTTCGGCTGCCAAAAGTTCTCGCCGCTCAAGCGACTCCAATTGCAAACGTCGTTTTTCGGTACGAAGCTGGCGCCGCGTTTTCGCGGTTGGTCGAAGTTGGACCATGGGTGGGAAAACTCTGCAGGATGAAAACTAGAAATGGATACGAACGCTGAAAAAGTCGTGTGCTAATGGCGCAGCACAGAACGCTCGCCGACGTGAAAGGGTAATTACGACGCCCCAGGAAAGCAAAACCGGCACCCGCCGATTGGGTGAGGATTGTCGATTTTTTTGGGATAAGAGGAACCCCCAAATAGACGGGGATTTAGCGGCGAAAGAGCGTCGCGAAGAAGACAACTCAGAAGAAGCTACGGAAGGCGAAATGGCAAAAACGTTCGGCATAGCCGCCATTTGCTCACTTCTGATTTCGCTGCGAACCTTCGCGATAGCTGTCCGGCTACAACGGTTGCAGTACCTGAAACGTTCGAAGCTTCGCGAAGTTCTCTAAAAGTTCCATGTTTCCTAGAATTTGTCGCCGACCAGAAAATTTGCACGGAGAACAGAAATTTGTTGGATTTGAATTTTGTTTGCCGATTGCCAGCGGCAGTTGGCTGACATGCCGCAGCCGCCGGGTCATGATGGGGGCCTCGCCGTTTTGACCGCTTCTGCCCCGCCCGCCCCCTGAAAGAGCTGCATTTGATGTCTCCCATCCGTTCTCGCCGTGATTTTCTTGCCGCCGCGTCCGCCACTGCCGCCGCATCAATGTTCGTCTCTGCAGATTCCGCGTCCGCGGACCAGAAGCAAGGTCAAGCGACAAGCGATAGTCAGGACGTCAAACCACCCGTGGCGCCGATCGGCGTGTTCACCAAGCCACTGAATTCGATCTCGTTTGATGAAATGGCCGACGTGTTGGCCGAAGCCGGTTTCGATGGCATTGAAGCACCGGTGCGACCGGGCGGAAATGTCGAGCCAGAGAAGGTCGAAGATGATCTGCCCCGCTTGGTCGAGGCGTTGGACAAACGCGGACTGAAGGTGTTGTTGATCACCACCGACATTCGGGACGCAAGCGATCCGTTGACCAAGCGTGTGTTGCGGACGGCGGCGACGCTCGGCATCCAACGCTATCGGATGGAGTACCTGAAGTACGATCTGAACCAGAACATCGCTGATCAAATCCAACAGTGGCGGCCGGGCCTGCAAGATTTGGCGGCCCTGAACCATAGCTACGGCATCCAGGGGCTGTACCAGAACCACGCGGGCAAGAATTACTTTGGCGCACCGATCTGGGATTTGCACCTTGGGCTGCAAGGGATCGCAAAATCCGACCTCGGCGTGGCCTATGACATTCGGCACGGGATCGCCGAAGGCGGGATGTCATGGCCCGTGGCTTTGGAACTGATCCGGCCACACATCGGCGCGATGTACATCAAAGATTTCAAGTGGGATGGCAATCGGTTGATCAACGTCCCGTTGGGCGAAGGTCGCGTCGGCAAAGAAGCGATCCAGGCGATGAAGCTAGGTGAGTTCGATGGACCGATCTCGTTGCATGAAGAGTACTTGGACCATCGCAAGCCGGAACTTGTCCCCGACCACTTGAAGGCGATGAAGACCGACCTGCAGACGCTGAAACAGTGGATCTAGCAGACCGCTAAGGACTGGTCGACCACTTTTTTCACGCACGTTGCTAGGCAAGGATCTTTTCCACCCGTTGCATTTCACGCTCCGCGGGCCCTAGCCGGTCGTCGGCACCCATGCGTTCCAGCATCGTGTTGTAGACATCGATGCCCTCGTGTCCGACGTCCATGATTTGGCCGGTTTTGAATCGGCCACCGGCGGATGTGATGGCGTGGAAAACACCCGAGAGTTCCCGTTTGACATCGCTGTGACGGCCATCGCCCGATTCCGTGCTAATCGTGATACAGCTGTTTTCCAGAATGGTCTTTCCGTTGGCTTCGGTGGTTTCGTCCAAGCGAGAAAGGAAGTAGGCGACTTCGCGCATCTTCATGTGGGCATGGGCACGCAGCTGTTCGTTCTTTTTCTTTTCGTTGAACTTATGCCACCATTCGTGGCTGCAGCCGGCCGATCCACCGCGGCCCAATTGAGACGAATCGTCGAAGGTATGGATCAGGCGACCATCGTATTGATAGTCGCCCTTGATCCGCAGTCGTTCGCCGGCGGCTAAGAACGTCAACGATCCGAATCGAGTGCGATCCAGTTCGATGGCCAGCGCGTACAGGTCGGCCTGCAATCTCCATTCGGCGGTTAATTGGTCCAGTTCCATGTCGATGCCTTCGCCGCCGGGGTCGGCTTTGCCACCGTGGGCGAGGTTGGACGGTGCAGGGTAGGCCGGTCCGTCGGGATCCAATTGTCGGACTTCGAACGCCCGTTGTTCGTATTCGCGGATCCGGTCCAAGTGGTCAGCGATGCGGCCTCGCGATGCGGCCGAAAGAGGCGAGTTTGCGCCGGTGTAAAATTTGTATTGGTCGACCACCGCATCTAGAACGCTGCGTTTTAGGCGCCGCTCCCCGTGGTCCGAGGCGCCTTCGAGTACGCCGAAGACACGGTCAAACACATCGCGTGGTTTCTCTTGGATATTAGCCGCGACGGTGCCATCGCTGTTGTAGCTATGCACATATCGGCTGACGCGGCTGCGACGAAAGAAGGTGCCGGCGACCAGCGTCGGCACGACACTTGGCGGCAGCCCATCGGGATAGGCCGATTTGCGGATGACTTGGTCGATCGACGCACCACCGGCCTTGGCCTCGCCATCAGGCGGCGTTGCCGTGAATGCCCCACTTGCCCCGTCGAAGTGGGCGTTGATGCCGGACTCGTCGCATCGAACCTGATCGATGTTTCGCATGATCAACAGCTTGTCGGCCAGCGGCCGCAGCGGTTCCAGTACCCCGTCGAAACCCTCGGTTTGCAGTGGCGCTGGGATTCCCAAACCAAAAAAAACGTTGAACGATCGCGTGGGGACCACGGTAGCGGCGGGACCGGCCCCGATCGCCATTTCCTCTAAAAACGGCAGCCCAATGATGCTGGCTCCTGCCCCGCGAAGCCAACAGCGACGGCTAAACCTGGAATGATCCATGGGGGAACCTTTGCGAAATCAAGGCGAGGGTGAAACGCGTGACCGGATCGGTACCGGGCACCGCAGCCGGTTCCAGAATAGCATAATGGGGCACCCGTCAGCGGCTGCTTGTGGCGGCCCGATTCTGGCTCCGCTATCTTGGCGAGTCTGCGTTTTCTGTGCTTCCCGTTTTTCCCGATTGGATTGAGAGTGCCGATGTCTAAGAAATTTTGGACGATCTTAAGTTCCGCAGGTCTGCTTGTCGCATTGACGGCGATCCCGGTTTTGGCTGCCGACGACGATGCCGAACCGAAGTACGCAACGAAGGACATCATGAAGAAGGCGATGAAGGGGCCGCTGCTGAAGAAGGTCGCCAGTGGTGACGCATCCGAAGAAGAAAAGAAGACGCTGCACGACATGATGGTCGCGCTTGCAAAGAACACACCGAAGAAGGGTGAACAGGAAAGTTGGGACAAATTGACCGGTGCTCTGGTCAAGGCCAGCGAAGCAGCCGTCAAGGACGATCCGAAGGCGGGCGAGATGTTGAAGAAGGCCGCCAACTGCAAAGCCTGTCACACACCGCACAAGTAAGCGGTCTGAGGAAACGCTGTGAAGCATCGGGTAGCGGAAGTCGTCAAGACTTTCGGTAATCCTGCGACCATGGCGAAGGAGTTCAACTCTGGAGCTCCTTCGCCTTGATTTCATCACAAAGATTGCAGCTCACTCAATCGACAAGCCCTTGGTGAGTTTCGCAGCCCAAGGCTCACGCCAAGCCCCCGGCGACTGTCCACTGGGAACGCTTCGTTTCGTTGGCGATCACTTCTTGGGCGGGACGCACAGCTCGATCCAATGTCCATCGGGATCTTGGACGAACGTTTGCAGGGCTCCGTCGGGTCTGGTTTTGCGCTGCAATCGCGTGGCGCCTTGACGGTCCAAATGCTGTTCCCAGCTGTCCAGTTCGTCGACGATCAACGCAAAGTGGCCACCTCGGTGGTGCGAATAGACAGGGTCCAGACGATCGCCGATCAAGTGCAGTTCCTGTTCGACGCCCAGTCGAAACCATGCACCGGGGAAATCGAAAGCCGGCCGGTCCATCTGCGGCAACTTCATCGTGTCGCGATAGAAAGCGACGCTGGTCGGGACATCAGCGACATGTAAAGCGATGTGGTCCAGTCGTCGAACTTGCATCGATAAATTGTCCATCGTGGTGATCCATCGGGGGGAATTTGGTTTAGCCAACGATGTCTTTGCTGACTTCGGCACACGTCTCTTCGCTCTCCCACAGTCGTACTTTGAAGGCGACAGCGCCGCTGTCGGCCAATACCTCGGGGCAGACAACTTCTAGGAAGTGGATGGCCATGTTTTCGGCCGTCGGGTTGCAGTCGAGTTCATAGATTCGGTGAGGCTGGGAGGAACGGATCGCGGCCAGCCCGTTTTCGTCTTTATCCCACAGGATGAATGTGTGATCCCAATTCTTGTCCAACCAACCATTGATCGATTGTTTCAGTTTCTTGAAGTCTAGGATTCGGCCGACGGCGTCCTGTTCCTGGCCCGTGACGTAGACCTCGACGACGTAATTATGGCCGTGAAGGTTCTGGCATTTGCCCTCGTGGCCGACCAAGCGATGGCCAGCACAGAAAGAGAAGCGACGCATGATGCTAAGTGGCATGGTCCGGTCAGGGGTGCGAGTCGGGCGGTAGTCGAGAAGACAGAATGGTGGCCGGGAATACAGTGAATCAGCGTAGCCGACTTTCGGGATATTTTCGATCCGACGCGATCGGATCGATGTTCGCCTGCGCGTTTGCGACTCCTTTTTTCCAGCTTCGTCAGGGTGTAAAACGGGCATATGAATCAAACACTTGAAGCACGACCGATTGGATTTCCCGACACCGACGCTCTTCGGTTCTTGCCCGAGGGCCCGATCTCGATCAGCGAAAGCAAATTCAGTTGGGTCGGAATCCAGCACGGCAGCGAATCGACCGTCGGCAGCGTCAATATTTATGACCTGTTGTGCAGCAAGAACGAATCATTCGAACTTCCCGGCCGTCCCGGGTTTGCGTTCCCCTGCAAAAACGGAACCACCTTCGTGGTCGGTTGCGAGCGGAAGTTGGGAATGTTCGACGTGCGATCGGGCCAGTGGGAACCGATCTGCGAGGGCGTCGACAGCGATGTCAGCGGCACGATCATCAATGACGGCTTAGTTTTCGAAAACAATCTGATCTTTGGCACCAAAGACCTTGAATTTGCGACCAAGAAAGCGGGTTTGTATCTGTTTCGTGGCAGCGACCAGAAACTGATCCGACTTCGCGACGACCAGATCTGCAGCAATGGCAAGGCGATCGTCCAAGGCGATGATGGCAGCCTGAACCTGGTCGACATTGATTCGCCCACTCGCACGATCGTCCGTTATCCGCTGGACATCGCCGCTGGCACGCTTGGCGAACCGACCACCGTGTTGGACCTGACCGACGACCCGGCGGTTCCCGATGGCATGATCATGACACCCGATGGCAAGGGGATCATCGTGGCGATGTTCCATCCGGGCGTGGCCGAGTTCGGACAAACGCGTCTGTACGATTTCGCAAGCGGCCAATTGCAGTGCGTGTGGAAGACGCCTGGATCGCCCCAGAACACCTGTCCGGCACTGGTCCGCCACGATGGTGAGATCAAGTTGATCATCACGACCGCGGTCGAGAACCTGTCGGCCGAGGACCTGAAGAAGTGTCCCAATGCCGGCCAAATCTTTATCGGCGATACCGATATTCAAGATCCCGGCGGCCCGCTAGCACCCGTGTACCCCAGCCACTGATTGCACCCGCGTCCCACTACGGAATCGTGCACGGGGCGTTCTGGCGAATCCCACGACGGGTGAAGGCCGCGACGATCAGGGTTGGTTGTGATCGTTGTCGCGGTACAGTTCGCTGCGATTTTTCTTGGTCATCGGGGCGTGTGGGATCGTGATTTCCTGATCGCTATCGATCGGCTTGAGACGCAGTTCGACATTCTGGCCGGGGATGTGTCCTAGGTGCCACAGAACTTCGACCAAGTCCTCGCTCAACCGTTTCTTCCATTTCTGGTCGTAGTGATCACGGGTTTTTTGGATCAATTCCTGGATCAGGAAATGGTCGATGCCAAGCAATTCGTACGTCTTGGAATCCATGGTCACGATGACTCGTTCGTCGTCGAACTGCATCCGCGTGAAAGGAGAGATCTTGGGTGGATCGTTGAACCCGCCGGGCAGCGTTTCAATCCAATCTCGAAGACGATCAAGTGGCTTCGCCTCGACTGGTTGCCGCGGTTGATCGTCCTGGTCGGCGCCCGCGATTTGTTCGGCCCCATCGGACCCGTCGGATGAAAGGGGCTTTGGCAAGTAGTACTTCACGCGTGCTTGATCGCGCGGGTCCAGTTGGTCGTATACCTCGATTGTGCGTTGCTCTTCACGAAGCACGCGGTTGATGGATGCGAAATCAGCGAAGTCGTCCTCGGAGACTCGATGTTGATCTTTCGCGGTGATCTGTTGCTGGAGTTCGTCTTGGATCGATTTCAATTTCTGCAGTGCGGTGGGATACGAGTCGGCAAGATCCAGCCAATCCGACAGCAAGAATGATCGACGGACGGCGTACCAGGCCGAGTTGGCTTCGACGCCGTTTTCCCAGCACCACAGAATTTTGTCCAGCGACGCTTCGTAGTTCCCGTCTCGGGTGTCCTCCGCCGCAGCTTGGCGGATGATGCTGGGGTCACGGCTTTCGAAGACTGATTCCGGCGGTTCCTGCATCGCGATACGTGCCACCCACCGGCCGCCGGACTGGATCGTGACTTGATTGTTCTGCAGCGTGATGGATTGGTCGTCCGCCTTGGATTCGATCGAGTACTTTCCGGCTCGCAATCGGGTGGTGGTTCCATCTTGGGTGACTGTGAATTCTTGCACGACGTTGCCATCCTGCCGAATGACGATTGGGACCTGGGCGTTTGAATTGCTTTCGATCCGAAGCGTGCCTTTGCTGGTTTCTAGGTAAATGATCGTGCCAAAGATTGCGAAGAAGGCGGCCGCGGCTGCGGCGACAAGCCTGTTCCGGGGTGGCCATCGGTTTCCACCATCCGAAACGGGCGCCGGGAGACCGGGAAGATCGGTCGTTGTCGGTTCTGGGACCGCATCCGGCGTTTGCAAATGGGCGTGCCATTGTTGCAGCACTTCGGCGACCTGCAACGCGTTCTGAAAACGCTCGTCGGGTGATTTGGCCAGCAGTTTGGTGACGATCTGTTCCAGCCACTCGGGGACGTCGGCATTGATGCTGCGCAGCCGTCGCGGCTGGTCGTTCACGATCCGGTTCAGCACGCCCATTGTGGTCTCGCTGCGAAACGGGCTTCGCCCGGTCAGCATGAAATAGATCAGGCTGCCCAGCGAGAACAGATCGCTGCGATGGTCGATGGAATCGCCATGAGCTTGTTCGGGCGACATGTACTGCGGTGTTCCGGCGATGACGCCGCTGCGAGTCATGCTGGCGTCGTCGACGGCGCGAGCGAGCCCAAAATCGGTGATTTGGACGCGTTCGACCCCGTTTTCCAACAACACGTTGGCGGGTTTGATGTCCCGGTGGACCAGGCCTTGTTCGTGTGCGGCCGCCAATCCTTCGGCGACTTGCGATGCGATTCGGACGGTTTCGATGACCGTCAGTGGTCCCACGCTGCGCACCCTGGCGTCAACGCTGTTGCCTTCCACGACCGGCATCACCAAGTAGGGGATTCCGTTGTGTTCGTCAACGGTTTGGATCGGAACGACGTGCGGATGCACGACGGCGGCGGCACTCTTGGCTTCTCGCGAGAATCGCATTCTTGCCGCCGCACTGGTGGCCAGTTCCGGTGCCAACACCTTGACCGCCGAATGGCGATTGAGTGATGTGTCGTATCCACGCATGACGATCCCCATGCCACCGCGGCCCAAGATTTCTAGCACCTCGTAGCGAGCGAACCGACCGAGTGAACCGGGGTGGTCGCTGGGTTCAAGGAAGCCAGGGATGTCGTCCAGTTCCATCGGTTGGTCAAAGGAATTTGTCAGCGACGTTGGATCGACTCTTAGTAGCCGAGTCGCTTGTTCCCAATCAAAGTCGGCTTGGGCGATCGTTTCTAGTTCGGCTTGGCAGTCGGCGCACGATTCGATGTGTGACTGAATCTCCGCGGGGTCAGCCGACGGATCCTGGTCCAGAAAAGCTTGCAACTGGCTGCGGTCATAGTGAAAGCGAGCGATCATCGGAATCAACCTCTCTCTTTAAACGGGCCATGACGCGACAGCGAGCGACGCGTACGGAGCCCTCGGATTTTCCCAACTGCTTCGCAGCCGACGGGATCGATTGGTGTTCAATGGCAGTCAACCAAAATGACTGCCATACGGATTCAGAGAATTGATCGCGGATGTGGTCGCACGCTCGCAACAACTGCTCGCGTTTGACTTCCACATTCCAAAGCGTGGCCGTGTCGTCCGGTGTCAGGCGTTGTTCCAGTGCTTGCCGCATCTGGCTGTCGCCGGAACCCACGTCATGCTGGGGCTGTCGAAGTCGATCGATGGCGGTATCCCGAGCCAGTTTGCGGAGCCATCCGCGAAACGAGCCCGCAGCCGAGCAGTCAAAGGATTCGACTTTCCGGCTGACGATCGCAAACACTTCCTGGGTGACGTCTTCGGCATCGGCATTTTGCAGCCCTCTAGAGCGTGCCACCCGGTAAATGATGTCGCGGTACAGACGCACGAATTCGTTCCAAGCTTGCTCGCAAGCCGGATTGGCTAGGTTGCCAATGAAAGTCGGACGTGTTTCTGGACCTTGCAAATCAGTGTTCTCCTACCAGCAACCCGAGTGTGGCTGCCCATTGTTACCAGAAAATCGGAAACTTTCTCGAACTCCATCCCAATGTCGAATCCCCCATGCCGTAGTGGACTTCGCCAGAATGCCCTGTGGTGTGGAAGGGAACTGTGGCGAATTTGATTTCCGGGTGGTCCTACGAATGCGATTCCCGCGGGTGGGTTTGGGGGATGGCTGCGATTGCTGGGATGGGGGGAACCGGACGGGGTGGTCTTGCCGTGTGAAACAGGTTTTTGATATCGACCGGACGAAGACACCCGCGTCCCGCCACCCGAGTTCCCCCCAAGTATCGCCCGTGACCCGGCCCGACAAGACAACAAACGATCCGAGAACGGCTGATCCCAGACGAAACCCCATGAGCGATTTGGACAACAAAACTTTGGCCGCAAACACACCGGGCGACGACGTCCTAGCCGCTAAATCGTCGGATGTGGTTGACCTTTCGATTATCGTTCCGCTGTACAACGAATCCGAATCCGTGGGCCCGCTGGTCGCACAGATCGAGGCTGCTTTGACGTCGGCTGCGAAGTCGGTGGGTCGCGCCGAAATCGTGTTGGTCGATGACGGCAGTACGGACGGAACTTACGCCGTAGCCGCCAAGGTCAGCGAATCGGTTGCCACCGAGACTCGTGTGGTCTCCTTGCGAAGAAACTTCGGTCAAACCGCGGCGATGCAGGCCGGAATCGATGCCTCGCGGGGACGAATTGTCGCCACCATCGACGGGGATCTGCAAAACGATCCCGCTGATATCCCACGCATGGTCCAGCATCTCGAAGACAACGGGTTGGATCTGCTGTGCGGTCGCCGCGAACGACGCAAAGACGCGTTCCTATTGCGAAAAATCCCCTCCTGGATCGCCAACCGGCTGATATCGCGAGTCACGGGAGTCAAGATTTCCGACTATGGCTGCAGCCTTAAAATCTATCGCGGTGAAGTGATCCGTGATGTTCAATTGGTGGGCGAAATGCATCGCTTCATCCCAGCCTGGGTCGCAAAAATCACATCGCCGGACCGCATCGGCGAAATCGGTGTTCGTCACCATGCTCGCCAATTCGGACAGTCCAAGTACGGGATTTCACGAACCTTTCGCGTCGTGTTGGATCTACTTTCGGTGTTGTTCTTCATGCGATACCGGGCACGTCCTGGTCACTTCTTTGGATCGATCGGATTGGTCCTAGCGGCGATCGGAACGGCCATGTTGTCGATCGTTGGATTCGCCAAATTCGGGCTTGGTCAAGACATTGGCAATCGGCCGATGCTGATCGTCGGTGCCTTCGCTCTGTGCACGGCGGTGCAGTTGATCGCGATCGGAATTTTGGCCGAGATGGTTTCCCGGATCTATATGGAACTTCCGGGCCAAGGCAACTACATCGTTCGACAAGAGCACACAAATTTCGATGACGCCGAACAAGCGTCTCCATCGATTCTGGCCCCCTATCGGCGAAATGCGGCATGAACCCTTTGCGTTGGTTGGCGGCAACTCCCTATCGATATCCGGCTGTTTTGGTGGGGTATTTTGCACTGCACGTAATCGTGCGTGCTTCGCTGTCATCGTCGTTGACATTTGACGAAGCGGAACAGGTCTATCTTTCTCAGTGGTGGCACGTCGGATACAACGGCCAACCGCCGCTGTACACGTGGCTGCAGACACCGATTCTGGACACGATTGGCCAGGCGGCATTGGCTCTGCCGCTGCTGAAGAACCTGTTCCTGTTGTTGACCTACCTGTGCGTCTATGGTGCGGTTGGCCGGGCGACTGGGAATCGGGTGACCGGGATCGCTGCGTCGGCAGCCATGTTGACGATGCCCCAGATCGCATGGGAAAGCCACCGAGATCTATCGCACACCGTTGCCGCACTTTTTGCAGCCACTTGGTTGTTTTGGGCGATTGTCAACGTTCGCCAACGACCTAGCATGGCCGGATATTTGGCGATCGGTTTTGCGACCGCGGCCGGTTTGCTGTTCAAATACAACTTTGCTGTCATTTTGGTTGCCTTCATGGGGGCAGCCTTGTCGATCGATTCGTTTCGGGCCCGATTGTTGGACACTCGGATCGTGGCCGCGATCGCCATTGCCCTCGTCTGCATCGCGCCGCACTACCTGTGGGCGATGGAGCACCTGGAAACGGCGTCGTCGAAGGCCATGGAGCAGTTGTTGCCTAGCGAGCCGCTTTCGCTTGGACGAAGGATCGAGTTGGGATTGCTAGCGCTTGCGGGTTCGACATTTTCGACTTGTTCGGCGACCTGCATCTTGTTTTCCATCGCGTTCCGCGAGCGGCTGTTTCCACGCTGGTTTCGCGTTCGGAATTCACTGCCCGAACCGGTGAACGAAAAACCCAAGCGTTTGGCTGACGCGATTGCAAATGTGCTGGCCGACGATGTCACGTGCTTGGTCGAACGGACCATGATTGGCGTCGCAGCGATCATGTTGATCTTGGCTGCGTCGGGCAACGCGATTGACACCAAAAATCATTGGCTGCAGCCCTATCTGTTCCTGCTGCCTGTGTATCTGGTGATGCGATTTTTCAGTCGCAGTCACATCCGCGGACTTCGGCCACAGGGCAACGACGTTCGCACCTTTGACATCGGTGGTGGGCGATTGGGCATCACCACGGGATGCTTGGCACTAGTGGTTCTTGCCGTCGTGGTTGGACGACCGCTGACCGCGTCGGTGCGAGGTGACTATTCGTGGCTGAACATGCCGTTTGATACGGTTGCCGAAGAGATC
This sequence comes from Rubripirellula lacrimiformis, assembly GCF_007741535.1. NCBI lineage: Bacteria > Pseudomonadati > Planctomycetota > Planctomycetia > Pirellulales > Pirellulaceae > Rubripirellula > Rubripirellula lacrimiformis. The sequence continues at coordinate 5,238,282 of NZ_CP036525.1, read as the reverse complement.
AAGCGGATTCATCCGCAGCCCGACATGATTGCGGCATCGAACATTCGATTCGCCGGAAATCTGCGGGCGCACTTTCCGGACATGCCGGTGATCACGATCAGCGATCTTCCGTTTCGGCGTCCGGCGGGACTAAGTTTCCCCCCCAAAGACACCGACCGAATTCTGTTGGTTGTCGATCGCAAAAGCGACGGTGATGGCCAGGGCGGACTGCGACGGCTAAGTCAGTCGGTCGAAACGACACTGGCAGCCATCGATACGCGTTGGCACGACGTCGACATCCGGTACCAGTACGGTTCGGGCGACACGACTCATTTTCGCTTCTGCGAAGTAGCCGGAATGGGGACAGCGATCAAGAGCGGGGAGTTGCCGCCGGGAGTCGATGTTCCCGTGACCGGATATCCCGACGGACGTCGCCCGGTGCATCGAATTGCCGAATTGCCCGATCTGACGTATTGATCGGGGCCGCGATTGCCCAAGGATGTAGACGCTGGTGAAGCGTTGGATCTTGTTGGGGGCAACCGCTGCGCAATTGAGATTTCGGGCGAAATCCACGTCGGGCGATCGGGGTGGGGATCCATTGCGTGGTGAGTGCAGCGGATTGTGGTTGCGATGACAGCGCCGGCGGGATGCGAGGGCGCGTCATCGTGGTTGCTTGGGACGAAGGGTCGCCCAAAGCCGTTGACGGTTGGTTGAATGTGCCGGATCGGTTGGATTCGACACTGAGGGCAACATCCCGGTATACCAGCGGCTTGGACCGCTAGGATCCGTGGCTTGCACATGGGGATGTTGCTTCAACAAACGGTTGACGGCTCTCGCTGCGACCGATTGTCATGTCCAGCCTGCAATCAAGCTTGGCTGGACCGCTAACGTTTCAGCCTTTGGGCGGCTGGACGTCTTTGGTTGCACCGGTGCCAGTCTGGGTGGCTCGGCGGTTTTCCCGCTGAATCGCATCGTAGACTTCTTGCCGGTGAACGGGGATCGATTGTGGTGCTTCGATGCCCAGACGAACTTTGTCGCCTCGGATGTCAACGATGGTCACCACGACATCGTCGCCAATCATGATGCTTTCGTCGCGGTGCCTGGAAAGGACGAGCATGTTGTCCTCGTGGTGATCTTTGGGGGGAAGGGATTTCGCTTTGGGCAGCGTACAATCGCCCCCAAGGTTGATAGTGATTCTTATCGAGGGCTGCTTTCAGAAGTCGCAGCAACCTCTCGACAAGGGATTCATCGACCACCCTGAGTGACAAATTGAAGTGGCGGTCGCGAAGTCCACCAATGCCGATCGTACCGGCTGACCCACCGACGCATAGCGGCGCCGGTCGATCCGCTTACGCGGCTTTCCGCAAAGACTGAACCATCGAATCGGCGGCGGCCTGAGCCAGCGGCAGCGATCGTTGGATGGGTTGTTCGTCGCTGGTGATGACCTGACACCCTAAGCGGCGGCTAAGGTTCAGTAGCAGCGGTGAACGCAGGTTGGTCGTCAGTTTGCCGACGTGCCCTGAAACGGTCGTCATGACATACATTTCGGCACCCGGCTGCATGTGCAAACACGCCAGTTCCCGGCGGGTGACGTGGACCCGATAATCCTCGAAGAATGCTCGCGGGCTGACCAATGCGATCGCCCGGTCACCGCGTGACGCACTCTGCAGCCAAGCCACAGAAGCATTCTGCGGATCGGGCAACAATGCCCACTGACGCAGCGTTTCCATCCCTATCAATCCCTGTGGAAACAGGAAGAGTTGGTTGGCATTCAGACGAAGAGTGCCGAAGCGTTGCGTGTCGATCCGCATGGCCGAAGTTCCCAATGAAACAGTTAAAACTAGCCGGAATTGAATCCGTCCAGTCGCGTTGCGGGATTTCGATCGATCCGCCCGAAAGCGTTCGCGTCGTCCGAAATTGGAGACGATGCTATCCCGTCTTTTTATTCATCGGCCGCATGGGCGGAGCAATCGACAAAATCGTTACAAATAGTTCAGCACGGTCATGCTGGCCGTTTGTCCGATGATCCGCAGCGATGCTTCCAACGACACCTGACGCTGCCCCAGTTCGCTGATCACCTCGGTCAGGTCGGCATCGATCTCTTCGGATAGCTGGGCTCGCAACTGGATCACCCGCGTTTCGGTGGTCTCTTGCAGTTGGTCCAGATTCTGAGTCCAGACGCCCACCTTGCCGCGAACTCTTGAAGCACGGTCCAGATCGATGTCCAGCTTGGCCTGCAATCGTTCGATCTCGGGCCCGTCACCGGACTCGACCGCCCGCTGCAGACGCAAAAGCGTGTCCAGGGCCCCGCCGGCATCTCGCGTGGCATAATCCTCGCCCACGATCGTGTCGACCGAACCGACGACGCCGCCCGAACTGGTGTTTTGCCCCAGCGGGATCAGCCCCAATCGCGTACCGGCGTTGGACACCGCGGTTTGCGTGACCGTCAAAGCTCCCGCTCCGGGGGGCGCCTTCAGTTGCAATCCGTTGCCAAAATCGTTCAGATCCACCAAAACGCGGCGGGTGTCTTGGTTTTGTGGGTGGTTGCGAATCAGATCGATCACATCCGCGATCGTCTCGGCACCCTCCAGATCGAATTCCAATTCCACGCCATCGGGGCGGATAATGGTTAGATCGGATGAGTTCGGATTCAGAGCTAGCCCACGGTCACGCCCCAGCGAAGCCAAGGATGTGGTGGTGTCGGCTGATCGAATGCCCAGTGCGGCGGCCGTGTCGCCACCATTTTCGCCGATCGAATAGTCGACGCCCATCCGCTGGGACCGCAGCACGATGCGGCCTTCGGCTTGATCCAGTTCGGCCGTCACGTCCGCGCCGCTGCGGTTGATCGCAATCAGCACGTCGCTGAGGTCCTCGGCACCGTCGAAGTTGACGGTGAACGTCTTGTCGCCTTGGATGATTTGGATACCGTCGGACAGGTCCAACCCGGCCCCGTTGGCCAGGTCCGATATCTTCGTCGCCGACGTTACCCGCGGGGACAGGCGATCGCCGATAATTGGCGGAGCTTGAACTCCGGTCGGGTTGCTGATCGCTAGCTCTGCAGCCATGGTGCTGCCGACACCATCGGCGATTGCTAGCGTTCCGCCCAGCCCATCTTGGTATTCGATGCGGATACCATCATTGGTCAGCGATGCGACGACAGGGCGATCATCCAGTTTGATGGTGGAGATCAGTTCGACGACGTCACCGATGGTCGCTGCGTTGCTGAGGTCTAGGTCGACCCAGTTGCCACCGCCCGACAACCTGATCTCGCCCGGTACCACGCCGCGGCCTTGTCGCAGGTCGACCAACCGCGAATCGGCGTCCAGGGCGGCGTCCAGCGATGTGCCGTCGACGATGACCGCGTTGGCACCCAGGGCTGCGTTGGCGGTCAGGTTGATTTCGGCGGGCGTCCCCGCACCGATCTCCGTTCGGCCGATCGCACTTTTTCCGCTAAAAACGATGTCTTTTTGATCGTAATTGAACGAACTGGCGGAATTCAGAAAGCCGCCCAGTTGTTGGTGATCGCGGAACATCGAATTTCCGGCTGCCACGACTCGGTCGATCGTCTGCTGCAACGTTGCGCCCAGGGCCGCACGTTCGTCGTCGGAAATCACGTTTTGGGCACCCAGCACGGCGGCCCCGCGAGCTTCGATCAGAGCGTTGTCGATCTGTGCCAACGAATCGTCGGCTGCCTGATAAAAGCTGCGTGTGCTGGTCGCGTTTCGGACCAACTGATTGCTGTTGTCGATGCTGCGATGCAAGGTGATCGCGCGGTTGGCTGCGGCCGGATCGTCCGACAGACTCAATACCCGTTGACCGGTGCTGAGTTGGTCGTATTGACGCTGGATCGCTAGCTGGTCGTTGTTCAGTTGGAACAACAGCCGTTGATTCGAAAGCGGGGTGCTGGTTCGAGTCGCCGAGATTGGTAGAAGTGCCATGCGACTTTAATCGTCGTTTGACAACCGGGACATTCAGCAAAACTGCATATCGATGCACGCTGGGCCGCCGGGCAGGGATTTCGGCACCTACGAAACCGGAAGACATACCCGGGTGGGTGCCCCCCATTAGCGGATGGCGGTGGATCGGTCGGTCGAATCGCCCGTCGACCGACATCGCGGGGACCCGTATCATGGGAGCATGATTTTAATCGGCACCACGAATTTGACGCGGACCCGCGAACGAGGCAATTTCTATTGTCCCGGTTGCAGAGTGCCCCAGACGTTCCGGCTGCGGGCCCGTCGGCCCTGGTTGACGCTGTATTTCATCCCCACCGTTCCGATTGGGGGGCCCGAATTGTTTGTCCAGTGCGATCAGTGCAAACAGACCTGGGATCCGACCGTGATGCAGATGGATCAGGCCACTCATGAAATGGCCGCTGCAGAGCAGTTCGTGGACGAAACCATCCGGTCCGCCGTCGTAGTGACATTGATCGACGGATCGATCAGCGAAGCAGAGATTGCCGCGCTGTTGGATTTGGGGTCCGACAGACTGGGCCGTGAATTCGACCGAGAAGAACTGGGCCGATTGTGCTCGATCGCCCAACAGAATGGGATCAAAGCCGCCAACTATGTGTTGACGGTTTCGACACGCTGGGATCAAGGCCAACGTGTCGAGGCGCTGCAGGCGATGTTCTTGGCCGCCAGCGCCGAAGGCGAACTGAGCGACGAGAAGCTGAAAGTGCTGGCCGAGATGCGAGAAATTTTGAATCTGTCGGACAACGAATACGAAGCCGCCATCGAAGCAACGCTCCGGTAACGGCATCCACCCCGGCCATCTTCGCCGCCGACTTCCGTAGCGCAAGTCGCCAAGACTTTCGGCCATCTTCTTTCGGCCCTATGCCCCCCATTACCGCCGATTATTGCTGCGGGTCGCCATTTGTCCCTGCGGACGCACGACGTAGACCTTCGGGTCGTCAACGATGAACGCCGTACTCCAACGTCGGTCGTCGTCGGCACTGCAGACGTTATAGAAGAACGTTCGGAACCGTTCGCAGCGATAATCGTATGGGAATTGGCTGGTGATGTAGTCCGCCTCGGTCAACTCGTCGACACCCGGCGAAGCGTAATAGTGAACCATTCCGTCCGGCGTCACGCTCATTCCCAGCGTCCACCATCCGGTGGTCGTGATTTGAGGGCCTCGGAAATCGCCGCCTCGTTGATTGCTGCGAACCCGCAGGTAGGCGAAGTCGGCGTCTTTGCCGGAATCTGATTTGCTTTCAAATTCGACAAACAGACCTGGCCAATAGACTTCGTTGCCCATTTCACGCTTGGTTCGTTTGAAGATGCCGACGCCGACTTCTTTGTCGGTCATCGCCGTGGTTTCCAGGGCCAAGCGGAAACCGAAGTGTGGTCCCGATCGGTTTTCCCAGGTGTCGACGGGCGGCAGGTACAGCCGCGTGGTGACGCTGGGAGCCTCGGAAACATTGATCGTTCGTTTCAGGCGGTACTGCACATTGGCGACGAAATCGTCCTGGTGCATTTTGCCCGATGGTTGTCCGGGGATCCCCGTTCGCAGGCTCTTCAGCAACAGCGATCCGGTGCTACCGGGCAGCCCGCCGCTGGGCGTGGAGACTCGTTTGACGATATCGGGGTGGCCGCGTTTGATGCCTTCGTACCAACGACCATTGGTGCTGCGACCCATCGGACCGCGTTGGTTTTCGTCGATGTCTTCGGTGCTTTTGGGATCGCGAGGAATGTATCCCCACTTTTCGTCTTCGAAGTCGTCCGCGACGCCGACGATTTCCGAGCCCATTCCGGGCACGACCGGACGCTGGGCTTCGGCGTTGGAAACGGCTCCCGCGGCAATCACCAAGGTGGTCGCGGCGGTCATGATTCGTGAGAACGAGATTCGCATGGTTCGATCCTTAAGGGCTGTGCAAGCGAAAGGGCGCAGCAGTGCTCGTCGCGTCATTCCTATGCGCGCCGTACCAGACCGACCCCTCCATTCGGAACAATCGGCACAACCTGACCCAGGCCTTCAGCAAAAAGAATTCCTGTCCGTCGCAATCGGGAAATCATGGCGTTCGGTGGGATCCGGAATCCACATTTCAATCACAGCAACATTCAACAAGATGATGCCGCGGGCCATGATCGGATGATGGAAAACGCGTCGTCGACTGCGGTCCGACTGCGGTAAGAACCGCGATCGACTTTCGCTATACTCGTTGCTGACGACGTACTCTTTGCCTTCGGATCGAACATGCTGAAACGTGGATTCCAATTCGCCCCGGGATACCGGCTGCAAGAATTCCTCGGGCGAGGGCAGTTTGGTCAAGTTTGGCGGGCAACCGCTCCCGGTGGCGCCGCTGCGGCAGTCAAGTTCATTGATCTTTCGGACGGGCAGGGGCAAAAGGAATACGACGGCGTTCGACGAGTCAAACAGATTCGGCACGCCAATCTGATGCCGATCACTGCCATCTGGTTGCTTGATGGTGAAGGCAAGGTGATCGAAGAGGCGCCCGACGTTGCCAACGAAACGATCGATCTGTCGATCGTCGAAGGCAAAGGTCAATCGGGGCTGTTCGTTCCCCAGCATGAAGTCGAACCGAGTTGGTTGGCGGTTTCGATGTTGTTGGGGGGACAGAGTTTGCAGGCCAGGCTGCGTGATTGTGTCAAATCGGGACTGCCGGGGATCCCGCCCAAGGAACTGATTTCGTACATGGACGAATCGGCCAAAGGCATCGATTTCCTGAATTCGCCCATCCACGACTTGGGCGATGGCCCGATCGCGATCCAACACAGTGATATCAAGCCAGCCAACATCGTGCTGATCGGATCATCCGCAGTGGTTTGTGACTTTGGGCTGGCTCGCATCCTGACTCGCAACCAGGTCACCGCGACCAGCGCGGCGGGCACGCCGGCGTACATGGCCCCCGAGGCGATCAGCGGAAAGCCGTCGCGTTCCAGTGACCAATATGCGTTGGCCGTCACGTACTACCATCTGCGAACCGGAACTCTGCCGGTCAACGATGGATCGTTGTGGGAAGTGCTGGATGCCCACCGCCAAGGCAATCTGCATCTGGACCAAGTCAGTCCCGCCGAACAAGAAGTGATTCGAAAAGCGACCGACCTGAAATGGGAACAGCGTTTCGAAACCAACGTCGATATGGTCGACGCATTGCGGGATGCGCTGCGTGCCGAAGGGCAAACGAAGCCTAGCTTTGTGGCGTCCGGTGCGGGAATTTCCGGATTCGCATCGCCCACCCCGTCGGGGACAGCTGCTGAAACGGCCGACTTGGGCAATCTTTCGACCGCTGGTGAAGACTTCACCGCGACCTTGGACACCGTTCCCGATGCCGTGCCCACCGAACCGTTCGCCGTGTCCGCGACTCAGGCATTGGCATCCGATCAATCCACCGCCGAAGGATTTTTCGACGAAACGATCGCGTCGGTGCCAATTGCTGGCACAGCCACGGGGGCGACAATCGGGACGCATACCGGTGGGGAGAATGGCCGTGCCGCCGGCAACCGCTTCCATCCCAAAGTCGTTGCCGGAGTCGTCGGCGGCGGCTTGGTGCTGCTGTTCATTGCCATCGTCGCGATGGGGGGGGGCGACAGCCAGGATGATGCGGGCGATGGGTCAGCGTCAGTGTCCAAGACCGAGCAATCCGAGGCTTCAGGCCATAACGGTGGCGACAAAGATGTTGCCGAAACGAAGCCTATCGTGGTCGGGCCGGACGGGGGACAGCGGACTGCGGACCAATGGATGACCAGCGCGATCGAACTTTTGGCGACCGACCCCGTGGCGGCTTCGGAACAATTCGGCAAGGCGATGGCGACCGATGTCAGTTTGGCTGTGCCAGCGACCATCCGGATGCCAGGCCATCAGGGCGAAGTGAACCGCATCATCGGATCTGCGGACCGCTTGGTATCGATCGCCGAAGATGCAGAGCCATTCGTATGGAACTTGAACCAGCATTCGGATGGCGGAGCTTCCGACCAACCGGTTGCACCGGAAAAGTTGGTGGGGCATCAGGACATGGCGACGTTGGTCCAGATTTCGCCGGATGGCAAGCGGTTGCTATCGGGCGGCTTTGACGCGACGCCGCGATTGTGGGATCTGACCGCGGATCAAGTGGCCAGCACCGTGTTGCCGATCGAAGGCGAGACGAGTGAAGTGTTGGCGGCCACCTGGCACCCAACGCTGCCCATCGTCGTGACCGGTTCCAGAGGGAAGCGAATCGGAATCTGGGAAATCGGGCCAGGCACCACCGCATCGCCCAACGGTTCTGTCAACGGAGCCGCTTTTTTTGCCGACCAGGAAATCTCTCAACTAGCAATCGATCCGGATTCGAAATGGCTGGCCGCGGTGGCCAGAAAGGATCCTGTCGCGAACGATGTCGAAGCGGTGGTGTATCCCTGGAACGCGATCGACGCGACTCGCCAAACGCCATCATCGGTGCCGGCCATTGATTTTGGTGCGGTCGATGCCAAGCAGATTGGTTTTGCCAGTCCTCGTGGTGATTTGGCAACCTTGGTGGTCGGCAGCCGCGGTGGCAGCGTGGCCCTGTACGGTTTATCGGATGTGCCGGATCAGTCACCCACGTTGATCGATCTTGCCAATTCGCCTCACAGCGGCCAGGTCGAAGCGATGAAGATTGTTCGGAAGCCCGATCATGACGTGATTGTCACCGGCGGCGCCGATGGATCGATCCATCGTTGGCAGCTGGGATCGATCGCCACGGCCGCACGTCTGGATCTGTCGTCGCAGTCCGTGTTGGGGCTGGATGTTTCGGCCGATGGTCGTTGGATCGCAGCAGCGATGATGGACGGCAGCGTGTGGTTGGTGGATGGCGAGTCGGACCGGCTTGGGGCGGCCTACCAAATCCTCGACTCCGGCGGCGAAGCGTGGTCGGTGTGGATTGACCCCGCCGGGCGTTGGCTGGTGGCCGGTTACGACGATGGCGTGATCCGACGCTGGGATCTGCGCCATGTCCAATTGCTGGTGATGACCCATCCGACGCCGCTGCGGACGATGGAACTGCCTAAGGAAGCGCCGCGGTCCGACCAGTTGTCTCGGCTTTGATGTCGATGCGTTGCAGCCGCGTCCCGGTCGGACTGGCCTCTGCATCGCCCCTTTTCTAGCGGGCTTTGCACTGGGTCTTCATTCACTGGCCGTTCATTCACTGGCCGTTCATTCACTGGCCGTTCATTCAACGGCCACTCGTTCACCGGCTCTCTTGTCTTGGCCGGATCCCGTGATCCAATCCTCAGGCCAACACGGTTTGGGCTTCATCTTTAGCCGCGGCCTTGGCGGGTTTGCTGTTGGCAACCTTCACGGGTGCTTGGACGGCGACTGGCATCGATTCGCGTCGGATACCGTCGCTGCCGTAGAAGATCACTTGTTTCTTGTTGAAGTCGCAAATCGCCGTCAACTTGACACTTCGCGGGCCGTGCACACAGAAGTAAACGCCGACAGTCTTTCCGGCTCGCACGACTTCGCGCTGAGTCATCGGGAACTGATTGGGGACCAGGTGGCCGAGGTCGCAAAGTCGCCGTTCGATGTTCTCGCACAGGGTCGTGAAGTCGATCTTACGTGGCGTTAAACCGATCATAAAATTCCTTTTGGGGGTGGTCACTAGGAAGGAAGTTTGATGGCCTCTGTCGCGATCCAGCACCGACTGCCCGATCGCCGAGCAGTGGACGGTATCGACCCAGGCATGCCGGGACGTTAGCTCTGAAAAAAGACTGATGGCACCGTTTCGGGTTCTGGCGGCAAGAAGTGCGGGTTATCCGGTCTGGCCGTCGTGGCTGATTTTTATCAACGCTGCGATGCCTGTTTCACGCCCGCATGCTGGCATCGCGGTGGCCTGCGACGGCTTGGCCTGGACGTCCCAAGGGGGGCCGGAACAGGCCCGCTGGGCCATCGAACCGCTGATGGATTGGCACCGAACACCGGTCTACCTGAGCGGGACAAATTCGAGTGCTCGCCGTTTTTGACACAGTCGCTCTCAAGGTCGTGGCAGATTGTGCCGATTATACCGATCGTAGCGGTCTATCGGCGCTGCACACCACAACGACCTCCCCCAAACGTTCGCGGGCCATTCCATGCAATCTTCCAACAGCACATACAACGTTCCACCGTTTCCGGCATTTCCAAGCGTTAGCCGTTACGTGGCACTGGGCAGTATCGAAGACGCGGTGACTCGAGTCGGTCGCAGCATCGACGCCCAGGAAGCCATTTCGTTGGTGATCGGCCCTCCCGGAACTGGCAAGTCGCTGATCTGCAACCTGTTGGTCAAACGCTATCAAAAGACGCACGACGTCGTGGTGCTTGGCGATACAACGATCGAAGATCGGGCTGCGTTCTTGCGCCATCTGCTGCATCACCTTGGCTGCGAATACGCTCGCACACCCGACAACGATCTGCATCTGGCCTTGGTCGATCGCGTTTGTGGGCCCGATGCGTCCGACCGAGGACTGCTGATCGTCGTCGACGAAGCACAGTCGCTCGCTCGCGAAGTGCTTGAATCGATCCGGATGGTCACCAACATCATGCGATCGGGTCAGCCACGTGTGACGGCCGTGGTTTGCGGTGGCATGAAACTGGACGAAGTCCTGATTGATCCATCGTTGGAATCGTTTGTCCAACGCGTGTCGACGCGATGCTATCTGCATCCGATGAACAGCCAAGAAACACGCTGCTATATCCAAGAAACCATTCGCCACTGTGGTGCCGAACCGGATCAAACCATCAGTGACGAAGCGATTGCGGCGATCCATCATGCCGCCAGCGGTGTGCCTCGTTTGGTCAACCAAATGATGACGCAAGCGATCGATTGCGCCGAGGAATCTGACGAATCGGTGATCACCGAAGCGGTTGTCGATCGCGCTTGGGCAACGCTGCAACAATTGCCTAGCCCGATGATCGAAGAACCGGCCTTGAAATCGGCCAACGCCGGGTCACCGATCGAATTCGGCGAACTTAGCAGTTTGGAATCAAGCCAGCCGGCCCAACCGGTGCCATGCGATTCATCCGATGAATCCGACGACTGCAATTGGGAAGAACCCGGCGGCGAGGTGGATGATATTCGCGTGGAACCGGCGACCGCGATGTGGGTAGACGAATCCGATGCTGGGGCCGACGCGACCTTGGAATCCGAGCCGGATGAATGCGATGCCGCAGCACTGCTTCGGACCACTCCGCTGCCTGCCGCCTTGTTTGGTGACTTTGAAATCGAAGAAGACGTCGACCTGAATGCTGTCGCCGCGTCCGCACACAACGCGTCGTTCGGTGACGGGTGTTCCAACGACGACCTAGCCGGCCGATCCGTCGACCACGCCTGCAGCGTTGAAATGGAAGCAACGGCTCCGTCGGTGCCTGCTGCCCACATCCCCGCAGCGGCACCCGCAGCGGCCACGTCCGAGGCAGCGAAATCGGTGCATCAGCCGGCCGCTGTTTCCGAACCCGTGCCGATGTCGGGCGTTCGATCGACCACAAACTTGGAAGCGATGTTGCATCAAGAGATCATCGGAATGTCTAGCTACGACGATTCGGTGATGATCATGCCGGAACCTGTTGCAGAGCGTCCAGAAGTATTGAGCTTGGAAAGCCCTTCGTTTGACGACGGTGGTCACGACATCAATGCGTCGCAAGACATCGATTGGGACAGCGACGACCGTGGCGCCGCGGCGCCGACAAACCACTGTCAACCATTGGGATACGATGATCAGCAAAGTTTCGATGGTGGTCTGCGACTGGCGCATGATGACAGCGATATGCTGGTGATCGAAGACGAAATGGATCTGACACGAACCGATCCTGGTTCGAAATCGGAAGGTGCACCGCGAAGCGTCACCATCGATTTCCAATCCATGCTCTCGCGTATGCGAACCGGCAGTTAACGTTCCTCGGGACGTTTAGGACGCGGTGATTTTGATCGCCGCCCCGCTTATCAAACCGCCATCTGATCACGCCGTAAAACATGTCGCTAGAACCTTTGGCAAACCGAATCGTCGAAATTTGTCGTTCCGGCGATACCACGCCGGTATTGGTGACTCCCAAGTATTTGTCGTTTCGACCGGCTTTCTATCAGCAATTCGTCGCTGTGCTGGCGCAGCGGTCGGGGCGGACGGTTCGAATTGACTGGTTGCGGACCGAAACCGGGATCATGGCGATGATCAGTGATACAATGGCGATGCAGGACGCCAAACGGATCACACGCATGCTCCGCAAACGATGCAGCGCAGATCATTCGATCGAACTGACTTCGTCGATCGGGCGTCCCAGATCGGCAACGGCAAGCTCGTTGGATGGTCGCCAACGCAATACTGCGAATCGCGACGACGCGCTGGTGATCGGACTTTGCCACGTTGGTCAGCCATTGCCAGAATGGGTCACGCCTATCCCGCTTGGCGAACGCCCGTTGGTGGCCGCCTAAACGTCATGGGGCAGCTGGCCACCATTTCGACGCAGCTTCGCGATACTTTCCCCATATTGAATAGCCATGACTCAGCTTCCGACGCCGGTAAAGGTCACCCCGTCCACTCGCATTGGCTGGATTGGCACAGGCGTGATGGGGCGCAGTATGTGTGGTCACCTGATCGATGCCGGCTATGCCGCGGCAGTGTTCAATCGATCGCCGGCCAAAGCTGATGACTTGGTCAGCAAAGGTGCCGTTCGCGTTGATTCGCCTCGATTGGTCGCTGAGGCCAGTGATGTGATCTTCACGATCGTCGGTTTTCCGTCTGATGTCGAATCGGTGATCTTGGGCGACGATGGCGTCCTTGCCGGGGCCAGTCCCGGATCGATCATCGTGGACATGACGACTAGCAAACCGTCGTTGGCGATCCAGATTGCGGAACAAGCTGCCCGACACGGGGTGCACGCGATCGACGCGCCCGTCAGCGGTGGGGACCTGGGCGCTCGCAATGCCGGATTGTCGATCATGGTCGGTGGCGAAGCCGACGCGGTTGCGGCCGTTGATCCATTGTTGCAGCGAATGGGCAAGACGATCGTCCACCAGGGACCGGCCGGATCGGGACAGCACACCAAAATGGTCAACCAAACGTTGATCGCCGCGGGCATGGTGGCCGTTTGTGAAGCACTGCTGTATGCCGAGCGAGTAGGACTGGACCTGGAAAAGGTTCTGCAGAGTGTCAGCAGCGGGGCAGCAGGTAGTTGGTCGCTTTCCAACTTGGCACCGCGTATGATCGCTGGCGACTTCGCACCCGGTTTTTATGTGGAACACTTCATCAAGGACATGGGCATCGCACTGGATGAAGCCGCGCGGATGGGACTGGAACTGCCGGGGCTGGCAATGGCTCATCGGATGTACCAAGACCTGGCCGCAGCAGGGCATAGCAAGAGCGGTACTCAGGCGTTGCTGATCGCGCTGCGAAATCAAAACACGCAGTAGCCAACACGATCGCGGCAGATCAAGAACAGATCGCCATTTCGATCGTTTCCTAAAAGACTGAACGAGGCGAGCAGATGAATCGTTACCGGATGCGTTTCGCGCCGCACGTTTGGAAGCCATCGCTGAGTCCGACTCTGGTGCGCTGGCTGAAATCGCTCCGCACCCAGCAGTGCAATCGCGAGGTTTGTATCGCCGACTTCGAAGTCAGTGGGGACGACATCGTCCGCCGACATTTGGACGCCGGGCACGGCGTCATGCTGATGCCCAACCATTCGTCGCACGCCGATCCGTATGTTATCTATGCCGCGGCGGACCTGATCGGGACACCGCTGCTATTGATGGCCACCTGGCACGTGTTTCATGAAAAGTCGCGTCTGGTTCAGTGGCTGCTTCGAAAGCACGGCTGTTTTAGCGTGGACCGCGAAGCTAACGACATCGGTGCGTTCAAATTGGCAAGCGGGCTGTTGCAACAGGAACCACATCCGCTGGTGATCTTTCCCGAAGGCGAGATCTATCACTGCAGCGACCGGGTGACGCCGTTTCGCGAGGGTGCAGCTGCGATCGCTGTCGCCGCGGCCCGAAAGTCGGATCGCCCGATCGTGTGCATCCCCTGTGCAATCTCGTACCGATACGTCGATGACCCCACACCCGCTCTGACCGAAACGATGGGGCGTTTGGAAGAGTCGATCTTCTGGCGTCGGCAGACCAACCGTTCGTTAGAAGAACGAATCTATCGATTTGCCGAGGCCCTGTTGGCGGTCAAAGAACTGGAATACTACGGAGAAACGAAATCAGGTCGATTGCCCGAGCGAATTCGTGCGTTTGGTGATTTTGTGTTGGATGCTGTCGAAGCTAGGCATGAACTGGCGTGCGGCAACAAGTCGATCCCCGAACGTGTCAAAGCCGCTCGCAAAGCCATCATCGAAAAACGTTCCGCCGATGAACTCGTCGATGCTGATAGGTCACGCTTGGACGACGATCTGGAGGACCTGTTTCTGGTGGTTCAGTCGTTCAGCTACCCCGGTGACTACGTGGGTGACAAACCATCGATCGAGCGAGTGGCCGAGACGATTGACAAGTTCGAGGAAGACGTGTTGAAGGAACCAACAGCATCAATCAAGGCCCGCCGCAAAGTGAAGGTGATGTTCGGCGAAGCCGTCGAAGTGATCGGTGACAAAAAAGTCAAAGGTCAAACCACCGAGATCACGACCCAGATCGAAGCCCGCGTCCAAGGAATGCTAGACAGCATCCACGGCGAATCCCAATAGCGTCGATCTCTCTCCGCGTGCCCGTGCGACCAGGCGACACGCGCCGAAGCGCCGTCCACTCGCATCGCCGGTATCTGTCGGTGTCTGTCGGTGTCACCGCGAGCCCACCGGGCCGCGCGTACTGGTGGGTGGACGCGAGGTCCAGTCGTTTAGCCGCGTGCCCATCGGGCCGCGCGTTTGGTGGACGGACGTGCGGGGCGATGCCCAGTCTGTCGTTTAACCGCGTGCCCATCGGGCCGCGCGTATTGGTGGATGGACGCACGGTCGAGCCCTGTCAGTCGTTTAACCGCGTGCCCATCGGCCCGCGCGTACTGGTGGGTGGACGTGCGGTCCAGTCGTTTAACCGCGTGCCCATCGGGCCGCGCGTCTGGGTGGGTGGACGCACGGGGCGTTGCCCACGCGGTTAAACGATGGGTGTGGATTTGGGGGCCAGCCGAGTCTGTCGTTTAACCGCGTGCCCATCGGGCCGCGCGTTTGCGTGGATGGACGCACGGGGCGTTGCCCACGCGGTTAAACGATGGGGGTGGATTTGGGGGCCAGCTGAGTCTGTCGTTTCACCGCGTACCCATCGGGCCGCGCGTTTGGTGGGTGGACGCACGGGGCGATGCCCACGCGGTTAAACGATGGGTGTGGATTTGGGGGCCAGCCGAGTCTGTCGTTTAGCCGCGTGCCCATCGGGCCGCGCGTACTGGTGGGTGGACGTGCGGTCCAGTCGTTTAACCGCGTGCCCATCGGGCCGCGCGTTTGGTGGGTGGACGCACGGGGCGTTGCCCACGCGGTTAAACGACGCGCGTCGATGTGGATTGATGCGCTGTCCCCTCGCGTCTACCACCGGGCCGCGCGTTTCCCCTCGCCGCTCCATGCATCTGTCATTGGTAGGTGTTCCACCCGGGATCCAGCCCTACGAATGGTGTGACGAAGCTCCACTTTTGTCTTCTCTTTCCTTCTTTGATTGGATTCTCAATCACGTAGGACATTGCATCTTCAATTTCCTGTTCCGATTCCAGGAAGCCGCGATAGCACCTTGCCGTCCATGGAGTCGGTGTCTCATTCTCCTTGGTTTTGTAACCGGCAAGCGGATGACACTTTTGCTGGTTTAGCTTTTTGGTTGCTTCGCCCTTCAGCAATCCTGCGATGTACTCGACCTTGAAGCGGTGGCGGGCGATTACCAAATGCACGTGTTGTGGCAGGATCGAGCATGCCCAGATGGTGAACTTGCTTTTGTGGATTGCGTTCTTGAAACCGCACCCGATTGCCAGCGCCTGCTGCCCATCCAGATGGACCTCGGGGTACTGCAGTTTCAGCTTTGTCGACTGCTGCCATCGCTGCTGTTCGTCCGTTAGCTGTTGTCGCTCCGTTCCTTTCGTCGTTGGTCCCTGAAGTCGCAGCTCCCAGACCGCAATGAAGTTGGACCAAGAGCCGCGTTGGTCGTTAGGAAGCCAAAATCCATAAGTCCCAAACACAACATGGTATCCATGAACCATCACGCTCCTCCCAGCTAGAACCGTTTGCCCCACGGGCCCAAAGGGCCGCGCGATGCAGGGTGGACGCGCGGGGCGTTGCCGCGCGGCTAAACGATCCTTTTTGATACTTGGTTCTTGCACGCTCGTCAAATCGCGTGGCCAATGGGTTTGGTGGTTTGGTGGGTGGACGCACGGGGCGATGCCCACGCGGTTAAACGATGTGCGGTCGATGTGCGGTCGATATGCGGTCGATATGCGGTCGAGCCGAGTCAGTCGTTTGACCGCGTGCCCACCGGGCCGCGCGTTTGGTGGGTGGACGCACGGGGCGATGCCCACGCGGTTAAACGATGGGGGGCGATGTGCGGTCCGAATTTGACTTGCTGTTCGTCTGCGGCGATGGGGGCGATGGGGGCCAGTGCTGGCTAGCGTGTGACGAACCAGCCTTCGGGTGGATCGGGCAGATCGAACGCTTGGTGGTACTTCCGTTGCTGCTGTTCAATCCAGGCCATGGACTGTTTGTGCAGCGGTGTGGGTTGCCGCCGAATGACTCTTCGGATGCGTTCTTTGGCGAGCGAGAAGTCCTGTGCCGCGGCCGCAGCGATCGCTAGGTTGTGTAGCGCCGCGGTCTGTGTGGGGTGCTGGTCGAAAACCTTCTGCCATACCTGTTCAGCTTCGCCCCATTTTCCGTTGCGAGCCAGTAGGTTGCCTCGCCGTACTTCTTTGCTGCCAGCCCATAGGTAGGGGATTTCGATCTGGACACGTTCGCGAACGACCGAAGGAGCGACCAACCGATAGGCTTCTCGCGCTGCCGCCGTCGCAAGCGCCTCGGCGGGGTCAGCGATCAATGCTAGTTCGGGATAGTCTTTCCGAGCTGTCTCGAGATCAACGACGACGGGGCGACCACCGGCGTGACGTCCATCGGCGACAGACATCAATCGCCAAGATACCGCCAAGGGGGCGGCGGAGTCGAATTCGTCCTGGTCTTCTTGGTGACTACGCCGCGACAGGACTTGGCCGCGAAGCACATAATCCACGTCCTCTTGTCTGGCGACCGAGGCCAACGCTAGATCGTTGACTTCGTCGGTGCCGGATACCAAGCGGATCGTCTCGTGCTGTGCCAACGACTCGGGGGCCAAGGCTTCGATCTGGCGACCAGCGTCGGACGGCGCCAACGCCAACATTTTGCGTCGGACCGGACCGGCGATTTCTTTCGGCCCTAGAACTTCGGCGACCGCGACCCGTTTGCCGACAGTCGACTCTAGCGATGGTGGCTTCCATAGGTGCACCGGCGCGCCCATCCGGCATCCGGATAGGAACAGCAGTGCGAAAGCGATGGGAACACGTGATGCGAACATAGTCGCGTGATTACCTGCCCGGCGGGCGCCCCGTCAAGAAGAGTCCATCACGGGATCGACCGATGATTCGATTCGCACGTTCTAACATCGGTCTTGCCAAACGGTCGTGAAACGCCCTACAAGCGATACCGATCCATTCGATAATTCACGATACGCCATCACGTAGGGCTCGGAATGATACCGCGTCTCCTAACATTGCTACCCTGCCTTTGGTTCGCCGCCGCCGTCTCGGCTCAGCCGTTTTCCGATGGCCAAAGACCGAGTGTCCGGTTGCCCGAAGACCCCGCTGCGCTGATCGCAGTCGTTGGACAGCAGCGAATCTTGCTCGCTGATCTGCTTCCGAAAGTCGAAGCCAAAATTGCCGAGGTGACCAAGCGAGCAGGTCAGGAAATCCCTGAAGCTCAGTTGGAAATCGCCAAAGTCAATCTGGTTCGTGGACTGTTGGCCCAGTCGATCCAAAACAAAATGATGCGAGAAGCGTTCCTGATCGACCAAATGGGAACCGAAGCCGCCGACAAACGCGCCCAGGCCGATGCGAAACTCACCTCTCGCGCCCGAATGATGTTCCACGAGTCGCAGTTGCCTGACTTGATGAAACAGTACGAAACGACCGACCGAAACGTGCTGGACGAAAAGCTACGCGAAAAAGGAACGTCGCTGGCGTCCCAACAACGCGAATTTGTCGACATGATGCTGGGGCACCTCTATATCCGTGACAAAGTCGATCGCGAACCGAAAGTTTCTATCTCGGAAATCAACGACTACTACCAAGTCAATCGCGACGAATTTCTGAACCCAACCCGTGCTCGGTGGGAACAGATGTCCGTCCTGTTCGATCGGTTTGCGACCGCCGAAGAGGCTCGCCAGGCGATCGAAGCGATGGGCCGCGAAGCCTACTTTGGTGGAAACATGCAAGCCGTTGCTCGTGAAAAGAGCCAAGAACCTTTCGCTAGCAAAGGTGGTCTGCATGACTGGACCACGAAGGGATCATTGGCGTCGTCGGCCTTGGATCAGCAGATCTTTTCGATTCCGTTGAACGAGATGAGCGAGATCATCAAGGATACCGATGGGTTGCACATCGTCCGTGTGTTGGAACGTGAGGAGGCGGGCGTGACACCGCTTAGCAAGGTGCAGGACGAAATTCGCGAAAAGATCCGCGCGGAAAAAATTCAGCAGTCGCAAGTCGAAGTCATGGAAGCGATGCACAAGCGGATTCCCGTTTGGTCGTTGTTCCCCGACGATACACCGGGTGCCAACCCGCTTCCCACCAGCGTATCGCGTTTGCAATAGAGATCGATCTCGCAGACCACGGCAACTTTCATCGGCTCTACCGTCCAGCTATCTCGACCGTCCATGATCAGAGAATCCCAATCCGGAAAGACGAACCGACGCGGTTTTCTGCGGTTTGCGCTCGGTGTTAGCGGAATCGGAAGCGTGGGGATGGCGTCATCGACGTTGGCGGCCTTGCTGTTGACGGTCACCGGATGCGGCCAGTTGGCGTATCGCTTGAAGAACGATGTGCCGGAAACCTTTGTCCCCAATCCGCTGGAACTGCCTCCTGCGAAAGACGACTTCGTGTGGTCGCAGGTGGTTGATTCGGTGGACGACTATTTCCGCATCGTTCGCGAACAGCCCGTTCAGAACTCGGACGGAGTGATCCTGGACGGAACGATCGAAACGTCCTACCAGATCGGTGCCTCGCTGCTAGAGCCGTGGAGAAAAGACAGCACTTCCGGCTTCGAACGACTGCAAAGCACGCTCCAGTCGATCCGCCGACGCGCCACTGTGGTTGTCCGTCCCCGCGGCGCGGCGTACTCGATCGAAGTCATTGTCCAAAAGGACCTCGAAGACACCGATCGCAGCCAGTACTCGACCGAATCAACGGCATCGGTTCGTCACGATGGTACGATCATCCGTCGATCGGACGGGTATGACGACAGCCCGCAAACGTTGGGCTGGATCCCGCTTGGCCGTGACACGTCGCTGGAGCAAGTGATCTTGCGCGACATCTTCGGCCGGATCACTCAGGCGGATTCCAATCGCCTGCTAAAACACTAGTCCGTCGACGATGGTTGCGGTGCCTCGGACATCGCTGTCCGCGGTTTGACGATGAAACGCCGCAGTCGCGACTTGCTTTGCTGGCAAACGAGATTCGTCCCATTTACGCGGCTTTCCGATATGTCGGTCAAAGGCCCGCGTTGCTAGCCGACGCTTAACTTGCGAGCGACTTCGTAGGTGCGATAGGGAAGCTCGGTGCGATGGGAAAACTCGGTGCGAACCTATCGATCTGCACGCCCTCTACTAGATCGTCCAGCATCCCACGGCGGTGGCGAACAAGCCGACGTACACGATTTTTCGCAGGTGCACGCCGATCGGTTGTCGTAGCCGGATCCATGCGGCAGGCAGGATCACCGGCAGTTGGTTTTCGCTTTGCGAAGAAGACTTGCCTTGGCTCTGTTCCCGCTTGGTTGAAATCGCTTGCATGTCTTCGGCCGATGCGCCAACCAATCTGCGTGGCGGTTGGACTCGAATCCATACGGCCATCAGCAGCATCGCTAGGAATGCTATCAACGCGGCGTATCCGAGGTTTGTGCCCGACAGCAGCGGCTGAGTCACGTTGCCTAGTCGGACCGGTGGAGGCCCGATCGTGGCCTGTTGTTGACGCCAGACCGTTTCCAGTTTCAGCAGGTGGCCGCGGGCTTGTTCGTCGACTTGGTTCCAGTATCCCACCAGATCGATCGTTTTCGCTTGGTTGGTAAACGAGACTGGGATCACGGGAGTGATGCTTCCCAGGGTGGGTCGGTCGATCGTGGTTGGATCGACGGCCAGTTCGTTGGTGCGTTGAGCGTAGATCGCTGCTGTTTCCGCCTGCCACCGAGCCATCCCCAATGCGGCCGCCGGTTTGGAATGGCCGTAGTTTAAGATTTGGCGTCGGATTTGTACCAGTCGCGGATCGCCGAGAGCCAAGGAGTATAGGCGTGGTGAATCGGACAGGCCGCCGATCACGCGTTCGCGAACCTCGATCGTTTGCCGAGCGGGCGGTTTCGGCAGAAAGCTAAGTGCGATCAGGAATGCTGTCAAAAACACGAACATCCTGTCGCGGCGGGGCATGGATGGTTTTCGTGCGATCATCAGCGACTTCCCCTGCGAAACGGATTGCGTTACTTCTGGTATCGGAGATCCGAGAATGGTCGGATTAGTCAAACTTTTCCTATCCTGAGGCCGACCTGCATGTTTCGCGTCAAAATTTGTGGCATTCGACTCAAGTCCGATGTCGATGCGGTCGCAGCGGCGGGGGGCGATGCGGTGGGGCTGAATTTCTTTCGGCCAAGTGTCCGTTTTGTGGATCCGCAATCCGAATCCACACGGTTGCTGTCCGAGGCTGCGGCGGCGGCCAAGTTGCTGCGTGTCGGGGTATTCGTCAATGAAACCGCAGACCAGATTCATCAGATCGTTGATCAGGTCGGGCTGGACGCGGTTCAGTTGCATGGCGACGAAACCCTTTCGGCGGCCGGCACGGTCCGCGGCCCACGGTTGCGAGCGATCAAGTTGCCGGTCGGTCCCGTTTCGGTGGACCTGATCGAATCGGCCGCACGGCCCTGGATCGACGCTGGGTTCCATGTGTTGTTCGATGCCGACGCGGGGGCGGCCCACGGCGGCAGCGGAAAATATTTGGATTGGAAATCGGTGGCGGACTGGAACGACCAACACGGCCAGAGCGGTTGGACGCTGGCGGGGGGCCTGAATCCGCAGAATGTGGCCGAGGCGATCCGGACCAGCGGGACCGCCAGCGTCGACACGGCAAGCGGAGTCGAGTCGCCCAAGGGAGTCAAATCGGCCGCCCTGATCCAACAATTTCTCCAGCAAGCGTCCGGATAGACCGCAATGCTAGCGATTGATCCAAAATGAAAGTTTGTCTGCGTCACCTGTCGCAAGACCCACCCACCAGCCGTGGCAAAAGTCGCCAAGACTTGGTCGATTGAGTGAGCCGTGATCGCCTGAGCGGCCGGGAATCCCCCCCGCTGCCCGTGGCCTCACTGCCAGCGGTTCACCATTGCCGTTGAAAGTGACAAGCCGCCAAGACTTTCGGGCTCGCAAAGCGTCAGCGTCCGGGCCCTATCGATTCCCAACGCTAGACGGCCGGCGACAAATGAATCTGCCTCCCCCACCCCCGTTCGTGACACCCCGCCGAGAATTTTGGGTGCGGCTTGGGATTGGCCGAAAGTCTTGGCGACTTTCGTGACGGGAAGGCGTAGATGCCGTTGTCTGCGATCCCACCGATCTGCGTCTCGCGTGCTGCGGATTTGGGTGTCCGCCGCGGCCTATTTCGTCAGGATCAATTTATTTTGGCGGGTCGCCCGCAGGCGATAAAGTTGGTTCTCGTGCTCGATCCAGATCTCGTCACCGCAGCGGGCCAAGTCCGAGAACTTGACGATCTTGGGAAGGGCAGGGTGGTTCGGATTCACTTCCTGCTGAACCGGCGTTGCCGCTACTGTTTTCTGGCCCAAGGCAGCCTCTTGTTCCAGTGCTGCCTTCAGGTTCGAGGGCGATGCAGCGGCGGCGTTGTGGGGTTGGTCCGGCATCGCCTGAGGCTTGTCCAGCGAGAGTGAGGTGGGGTGGCTGCGATTTGTCTCACCCATTGTTGCGTTATTTCCGATTGGACGCAATGCATTGTTGAGAACGATTCGCAGTAACTGGACCGGCTGGGCGTGCTGCGCGGCCCATGTCGTCGGTCCATTTGGGCTGTGATCGGTGGTTGTTCCCGTCCCGGCAGGGTTGCCTGTTGGGACTTTAGCCCTATAAATCGTTTGACATACCGCTATCATGGCGGTTACTCGGCAACGAAGTGCGAATCAGCGGGAGTCCCTGTGTTCGGTCCGTCACGTCATGGAGCTGGGTGGAAATAACCTTTTTTGTTCCCTCCCGAAGAGAGAGAAAACGCGTGTCACAAGTCGAAACGGACCGACTCCCCTACAAGGTCAAAGACATCAGCCTGGCTGAATTCGGTCGTAAAGAGATCGAACTGGCCGAGAACGAGATGCCTGGCCTGATGTCGTTGCGAACCAAGTATGGTCCGAGCAAGCCGCTGAAGGGCGCTCGGATCGCTGGTTGTTTGCACATGACCATTCAAACCGCTGTGTTGATCGAAACGCTGGTTGAATTGGGTGCCGAAGTCACCTGGTCGTCCTGCAATATTTTCAGCACCCAAGATCACGCAGCCGCTGCGATCGCAGCCGCTGGCATCCCCGTCTACGCTTGGAAGGGCATGACGGATCAAGAGTTCGATTGGTGCATCGAGCAGACTCTGCATTTTGCCGATGGCAAGAAGCTGAACATGATCCTGGACGACGGTGGTGACCTAACCGCGATGGTCCACGATCGGTTCCCAGAACTGTTGACCGAGATCCACGGCATCAGCGAAGAAACCACCGCCGGTGTCCACCGCCTAGACGTGTTGAACAAGACCGGCAAGTTGCAGGTTCCTGCGATCAACATCAACGACTCGGCCACCAAGTCGAAGTTCGACAATCTATACGGTTGCCGGGAATCGTTGGCCGACGGTGTCAAGCGAGCGACCGACGTGATGTTGGCTGGCAAGGTTGCTGTGGTCTGTGGCTACGGCGACGTTGGCAAGGGTTGTGCCCACAGCTTGAAGAGCTACGGCTGCCGCGTGATCGTTACCGAAATCGATCCGATCAACGCGCTGCAAGCCGCGATGGAAGGTTTCGAAGTCACGACGATGGAAGAAGCCTGCAAGGAAGGTCGTCTGTTTGTTACCACCACCGGGAACAAGGACATCATCCTGGGCCAGCACATCGCTGAAATGCCGAACGACGCGATCCTTTGCAACATCGGTCACTTCGACACCGAAATCGACGTCGCTTGGATCGAAAAGCAAGTTGCTGACGGCAAGGCGACGGCCAGCTCGATCAAGCCATCGGAAATCGGTGCAGTCGATCGCTACACGTTCGCCGACACTGGCCGCAGCGTGATCATTCTGGCCAAGGGCCGTTTGGTCAACTTGGGCTGTGCCACCGGACACCCCAGCTTTGTCATGAGCACTAGCTTCACCAACCAAGTGTTGGCTCAGTTGGAATTGTGGGAAAACCGCGAAAACGACAAGTACCAGGTCAAGGTTTACTTGATGCCGAAGGCGTTGGACGAAGAAGTCGCTCGTCTGCACCTGGATGCCTGTGGCGTC
This sequence comes from Rubripirellula lacrimiformis, assembly GCF_007741535.1. Lineage (NCBI taxonomy): Bacteria > Pseudomonadati > Planctomycetota > Planctomycetia > Pirellulales > Pirellulaceae > Rubripirellula > Rubripirellula lacrimiformis. The sequence goes on along the minus strand of NZ_CP036525.1, from coordinate 5,214,658 downwards.
AAGCTGACCAAGCTGACCGCGACCCAAGCCGAGTACATGGGCGTGCCAGTGGAAGGTCCATACAAGCCGGATCATTACCGATACTAATCGGCCCAGCGGGCGACCGCTGATATCAAACGAAACGTTGCCGGTACTCGGATACCGGCTGCGTTGAACCGAGCAGAACCCGGGCGTCCATGGCGTCCGGGTTTTTTCATGCGCCGCTGTGGAAGTGCCGCTGATGGCCAATCGTTGGCCGCGTTCCTAAGTCGCTCGGCAACCGGTGCGTGTTTGGCAAACCAATGGCGTCGGGGCGCCGGATTGGATCGTCGTGACGGGCGATGGGGCGGGCCCAAAGTGCCGCGGGATGTGCATCAAAGTGTGCCGCTGTTGGTCAGCCATGATCAGGCGATCGGCGGTTATGATGATGGCCGCTCGGCTCCTTCGGCTAGGCCGGCCGAAACCGACGCGGGAAACTTTAGCCAAAATATCGACATTCTTCAAAATAGATCCATGCCACAAACCGTCCCATTCGCAGCACTCCGATACAACCTCGAACACATTGGGTCACTATCGGACGTCGTCGCGCCGCCGTATGACGTCATCGATCCCGAGCTGCAAGAGCAGCTCTACAAACGGCATACCGCCAACGTCGTTCGCGTGATCCTGAATCGGACGGAACCCGGGGATGCGCCGGACGCCAACTACGATCGTGCGGCCAAGTTCGTGCGACAGTGGATCAGCGAGGGAGTGTTGATGCGGGAAGAATCGCCAGCGTTCTATGTCTATCATCAGACCTTCGAAGTTGACGGGCAAACGGTCACCCGGCGAGGATTCCAGGGTCGTGTTCGCACAACCCCCTTCGGCGAAGGCAATATCTACCCGCACGAAGAAACGCATCCCAAAGCCAAAGTCGATCGGTTGAAGCTGACGACCGCGACCAAACAAAACAATAGCCAGATCTTCGGTCTGTATCCGGATCCCGAGAACCAGGTCATCGACCTGTTGGATGCGGCGACCGAGGGGATTCAGCCGGTCCAGGCGACGGACCATTTAGGCGTGCTGCATACGCTATGGCCGGTCACCGACCCGCAGGTGATCCAGCAGGTCAGTGATCTGATGATGGACCGGCCGATGTTCGTCGCCGATGGTCATCACCGCTACGAGACCTCGTGCAATTACAAGGACCAAGTCGCGGCGCAGTACGCAGCAGAGCAGGGCGGTCCGTTGCCAGAGGATCACCCCGCCAATTTCTTGATGACGATGATGGTCGGGATGAGCGACCCCGGAATGGTTGTGTTGCCAACGCATCGTCTGCTGCGAGGGACACCACGATTTTCCTCGGCAGAGATCACGGCGGCATTGGCGGGAGTCTTCGACTGTGAACTGGTGGCGGGCGGATTGCAGGTTGCCGGAACCGTTTGGGGCCAGATGGAAACGTCGAACGACCAGGGGCTGATCGGGCTGTACGCCGTCAAAGACGATTCATGGTTGCTGTGCCGTGCGACGGATCAGGCCGCGGTTCGGATGGCACAGATCGAACCGGACAAGAGTGACGATTGGCGATCGCTAGGCGTCAGCCTACTGCACCGACTAGTGATCGACGAACTGCTGGAATCGGCCGGCCATCCAAAACCGACCTACGTACACGAGGTCGACGAAGTGATCGGCGGGATGCAAGGGCAGGGCAGTCAAGCAGAATCCGACGGCGACGATCCCTACACGCTGGCCGCCCTAGTCATGCCAGCGACGTTGGCGCACGTGGAGGCGATCAGTCTGCACAAAGAACGCATGCCAGCGAAAAGCACGTACTTCTACCCCAAGCTGCTAAGCGGTCTGACATTCAACCCATTGCAGTAGCCGACCGGCAGGCACGCCGAGCCTCCAGTCGTCGTGAGCTGGCCGTTCTTTCTCCTGCCTCCCCTGCCTCCCCTCTCCCCCACAACAGTTGCGAGATCCACTCGCACCTGCCGCGGGGGAGAGGGGGCCTAGAAGAAGCTTGCGCGCTTGTCGTGCGTGCTTTTCTCTCCTGCCATTCTCTCGTGTCTCTCCTGCCTCCCCTCTCCCCCGGATCTTGGGCAAGTGAAGCTTGCCTAAGATCTGGGGGAGAGGGGTCGGGGGTGAGGGGGCGACAGCGCCGTGCCCGTCCACCCCGCCCGCACACGTAGTCCCAAGCCCTGCGGCCAGTCTCCCTGTGCCGCCTTTGCGCCCCCTCACCCCAACCCCTCTCCCCCACGACAGTTGCGAGCTCCACTCGCATCTGCCGCGGGGGAGAGGGGGCCTAGAAGAAGCTTGCGCGCTTGTCTCTCCTGCCATTCTCTCGTGTCTCTCCTGCCTCCCCTCTCCCCCGGATCTTGGGCAAGTGGAGCTTGCCCAAGATCTGGGGGAGAGGGGTCGGGGGTGAGGGGGCCAAAACGCCGTGCCTGTCCACCCCGCCCGCACACGTAGTCCCAAGCCCTGCGGCCAGTCTCCCTGTGCCGCCTTTGCGCCCCCTCACCCCAACCCCTCTCCCCCACGACAGTCGCGAGCTCCACTCGCACCTGCCGCGGGGGAGAGGGGGGCTAGAGGAAGCTTGCGTGCCTTTCTCCCTCGTCTCTCCTGCCTCCCCTCTTCCCCGGATCTTCGGCAAGTGGAGCTTGCTTTGCATCTGGAGGAGACGGCATCCAGTGGCGGTTCCTGCCTGGTCGACCATCCGCTATCCGTCCCGCGATGGCATTGGCGGCTTTCGGGGGTGCTGCGATCGCGGCCCAGGTCAAGGTCAGTTTCTTGTGAAACCACTCTTGTTTCATGGGGAACCTTTTCCGTACTTTGCATTCCATCGAGCGACACAGTCCTGTGGTCGCCAAAGGCAGGTTTCTCCGAATCGAGAACATCCCCGGTGGGAAGGATACTTTGCGTGGTGAATCAGAAAGGGGGCGTGGGCAAAACCACCACGTCTGTCAATCTGTCTGCCGCACTGGCCTTGGCCGGACAACGTACGCTGTTGGTCGATATGGACCCGCAGTGCAACGCCACAACATCGCTGGGTATCCAGCCAACCAACGGGCACGCCCTGGTGGGCGAAGAAGACCTAGCCGAACGAATCATGGAAGCGCGGCAACCGAATCTGTCGGTCGTGCCTGGTAGCCGCACCTTCCACGACGTCGACAAGCTCGCACATGCGGACGACGACCAGGCCAAGCTGGTCCGCCGCCACCTGGACGCCGTGATGGACGACTATGACTTTGTGCTGATTGACTGTCCGCCCAGTGTGGGTGCGTTGACGCAATCGGCCCTGACCGCATCGACCGAAGTGCTGATGCCCATCCAATGCGAGTACTTCGCGATGGAGGGTTTGACCCAGCTGATCCAGACCATCAAGAAGGTCATGGTCGCCACCGACGGGCGACTGACCTTTGGCGGCATCCTACTGACGATGTACGATCCGCATCTAGAACTCACTCACGAGGTCGACGAAGAAGTACGAGACTTCTTTGGCGATATCGTTTTTGATAACGTCGTGCCTCGGGACGTTTCGCTGTGCGAAGCTCCCAGCCACGGCCAGACCGTGTTCCAATACGCTCCGCGATCGCGCGGCGCGTTCGCTTATACCCAGCTGTGCATGGAGGTGCTCCAGCGTGACTAGTGCAACGACCAATAAAGACCGACGACTTGGCAAAGGACTTGCCGCTCTACTCGGTGATTCGATGGATGATGATTTCCAACGACCAAGTGCTGAGGCAGGGAACGGCTCGTCGGGGGCTTCGCACGGTATCGAGTCGCTGGAACTGAATGTCAGCGAGATCGAAGCCAACCCGTTCCAGCCGCGACGCGAATTCAACGCTGACGAAATTGCTTCGCTTGCCGAAAGCATCAAGAACCACCAGCAGCTTCAGCCGGTGTTGGTTCGGATTGTGGACGGCAAGTACCAGCTGATCAGTGGCGAACGCCGTTTGCGTGCGACGATCCACGCGGGGCTGTCGAAGATTCGAGCCGAGGTTCGCGAAGCGGACGATCGCTTGGTTGCCGAACTGGCGATCATCGAGAACCTTCAGCGTAAAGATCTGAACCCGATCGAAAAGGCTCTGTCGTTCAAACGGTACATCACCGAACACAAGTGCAAGCAAGATGATCTGGCTCGGCGACTTAGCATCGACCGCAGCACGATCGCAAACCTGATGCGTCTGCTAGAGTTGCCTCAGGCAATCCTGGATTTTCTGGCGGCAGGCGAAATTAGCGCGGGCCATGCCCGTGCCTTGCTGCCGGTCGGCGACGAGGATATCCAAGTCAACATCGCTCGAAAGATCATGGAAGATCGCTGGAGCGTGCGGGCAACGGAAAGTCACATCGCCGAACTGCTGAAGAACGAAGAGGACGAGGACACCGGTAAAAAGGTTGTCAACGCATCTCGCCAAAAGCGTCGACCCGTGTCGCCTCAGATCGAGGCAATGCAGCAAGAGATGCGGATGATTTTCGGTACCAAGATCGAGATCAAGTCATCGGCCAGAAGCCGCGGTAAGATCACCATCCACTTCACCGATGCGGATGAGTTCGATCGGCTGAAAGAGATCCTGTGCGAATCGGCGAAACCTCGTCTGCGAGTCGCAGGCTAGGGAGCGTCCCGTTTCAGCATCGGAAAGAAACCTAAGATCAAACCCGAGTTCGCTTGTCGGCGAGCCCGGGTTTTTTTATGGCCGGTTGTCACCGCCATCGCGGTCACCCCCGTTCGGCAAGCCCGGCAAGCCGAATGGAATTCATTCGGTGCAGTCGGCTTGGTTGCGTTTCACGTTTGTTTCACGCGTCGGCTGAGATATTCTGCGGTGGCAGTGCCCGGATCTCGGTGTCCACCGGGTTACTGTGCCTGGTCGCTGCCGGAGAGTTGTTTGATTTTTCGAATCAGTGCGATGGCGCTGACGGGTTTTTGAAACACGGCCTTGGCACCCTGCGATAGCAGTCGGTCGTGCAGTCCCTGTTCGTTCATTGCCGTGACGATGATGACTGGGATGTGAGACGTGTCGGGGTGCAGAGTTAGGTGGGCCAGCCACTCTTCACCGCCAATCTTCGGAAGTCCAAGGTCCAGCAGGATGACCGCCGGATCTAAGTCGAATGCGAATCGATACCCCTGTTCGCCTTCGAATGCTCGGACCACTTCGAACCCGCTGGACTGCAGTGTCCATTTCAGGCCGTTCGAAAAATCAACGTCATCGTCAATGCAAAGGATCCACGGTCGGTCGACCGGATAGCTGCACTTTTGGTGGGATGAATGGATCGCCGTATGCGGCCCATCGTTGAGGGAATTGTGGTGTGTTCCAGCGTCGCCCGGTGACGTGTGCGGTCCTGCGAGTTCGCTGGGCTGCGTGTCGCTTTGCGCCGTATTCCAATCTGGCTTTGCATTCATGGTTTGCCCCAAAATGTTTTTGTGTACTTCGGTTTGCGTTCGCGAATCGGTTATGCCAACGCGAGTTCGCGTTGTGCTGCGATGTAGGTGATCGTCGCGCACAGTTCGTTGAAAACGGTTGCTGATTTGTGAAGGTACATCGCGTTCAGCGATTGGCAGGATTGGATGGTTTCGGGATCGTTGAGTCCGCTGACAAAGACTTTGGGGATCTGGCTGATTTTGGGATCCTGGCTTAGGAAGCCCATTGCGGTCAGACCGTTTCCGGTTGGCGTTTGAATGTCAGCGACGATGGCGTCAAAGTTGCCGTCCTTTAGCTTCAGCATCACCGAGAGCCAATTGTGGGTGACGGTGATGTTGTGGCCCAAGCTGCGCAGCGACATGGCGGCCGCGTCAGCGAAATCGACATCGTCGTCGATCAGTAGGATGTTCAGTTCAGACATAGTTTGGGTTCTTAAATTTGAGGTACGGACAACGCGGATTCGATTGCAGCCATCATCGATCCGTTCGGTACAGGCTTGGTAAGGAAGAACTTGGCGCCGCATTCGAGCGACTTTTCCTGGTCACCTGGGCTGGCTGAGATCATGATCACGGGAATGTCCTTCGTCCGTGGGTCTTGCTGCAGCAGCGACAGCGCGGTAAGCCCGTCCATTCGCGGCATCCGGATGTCCATCAGAATCAGGTCCGGAAAATGCTGGCCCGCCAGCTGAGTGCCCTGTTCGCCGTCGTTGGCTGTTAGCACCTTGTACCCGTTGAAGTTCAACCGCATCGCAGTGCCATGGCGAATGGCGTCGTCGTCTTCGACGACCAGGACCGTTGGTTCAAAGTGCATAGGTGCACTCCGGACTTGCGGTGGTCAGATCGCTGACAAACGTTGAAACGGGGTATTCGGTTTCCACGCGTGGCTTGCTGGTGCTGGCCGGCGGGGGGACCACCATGCCGGCATGGCGACGCAGTTGCAGCCTGGGCAGTTTGCCTTGCGGACGGTTGCGATTGATCGATTCGATGTCTTCGCTGGCTCGCTGCAAAAACACCAGGCAGCCCGCCTCGTCGGCGGCTAGGACGATTGTCCACTGCGAAGGCGTTTGTCGGACCAGTAGGTCGCGGGAACGAATCAGGTAGTTCAGCAATTGATGAATTTCTGTCAACGCCTCGGGCGGCGCGTTCGGCTCGACGGGCTCGACCACGAACACCGTCATTGCTTCACCGGGGACCGCACGGGCGAAGAATCGTTTGGCCACTTCGTCTGGTTCGTCTAGCGGGACCGTGAAGGCGAACGTGCTTCCCTTGCCCAACGCGCTGGTCAAGTGCATCGACCCCAGGTTCAAGTCCACCAGTTCCTTGGCGATGTTCAGTCCCAAACCGACGCCCTTGGTCGACCGGTCTAGGCTCGTGTGGGTTTGTTCAAACCTGGCAAAGATCATCTCTTGATGGTCGGCAGGGATACCGGGCCCCTGGTCGGCGACCGAGAATCGGACTTCGTGATTGGCGTGGTCCACCACGGCAGTGATGGTGACAGTATCGCCCGCGGACGAGAATTTGATAGCATTGACGATCAGGTTGATCAGCGTGCGAGACACTTTTTCGGCGTCGCAGTAGATGGCCGTTTCCGGATCGCAGCCGGCAAACAGTAGCGAAACGTCTCGTATCGATGCCCGCTGTTGCAGACCGGGAAACACACGATCGACGACTTCGTTCGGGCTGCATCGGCTGCGTTTCGCCGCCAACAGACCGGACTCGTGACGGCTGATGTCCAGCATGTCGTCGACCATGTTGTTCAGGTCATCGACGCGATCTTCAATCACTCTTAGCATTCGCCGCTGTTCGTCATGCACCGTTCCGACGACGCCATCGGCGATCAGGTTGGCATACTGTTTGACGACGCAAAGCGGAGTTCGAAACTCGTGCGAAACGTTGTTCACAAAATCTCGCGACGAATCGTACAGGCGTCGCAGTCGTGCGTTTTGTTGTTCTAGTTGTTGCGACTGCTTTTCCAACATCTCTTTGTGCGCTTGATTGGTTTGCATCAAGCGTTCGATCTCGTTCCGCTGTGCAATGCGTTGGATGCTTTGCTGGATACAGCGATGGACCGCCGTCGGCGTCAGGTCAATTTTGCACAGAAAGTTATCGGCTCCCGAGGCGACCGCATCCACGTAAAGCTGTTCCTGGTCCTGGCCCGACATGGCGATGATGGCAGACGAATGGCTAGCCATGCTAAGAGCTTCGACTGCGTTGAGGCCGATCGAATCCGGCAGCCCCAAGTCGGTGAAGATGACGTCAAAGTCAGATTTCTTCGACGCCTCGATTGCCTCGGCTAAGCTACTGGCATGAGTCAGTTGATAGGTGCCAACTGACCGCAGGAGTGCGACTTGCAGGATCGTAACATCCAGGTCGTCGTCCTCGACTACCAATACGCGAACGATTCGATCGCCCATCATGTGCCCCTTAGGTCTGCAAGTTGAAAGCTACTTGCTTAGCTATCGAAGTCCATTGCCCCATCGACTATTGAAGCCTAAGACACAATTTGCGGCGTGAGCGGATTTAGCCGCCAATCATCTTGCCTACCGCTCACAGAGCGGGGGGGTGGTCACGTTGATGCCGGATGTAACTTGGCCGGTCGGGGGCCAGCGACTTCATTCAGCAGCGTCGCTAGCGGAGCATTCGGACGAGCCGTGCCAGGTTGGCTAATCGATGCCATCGGCAAATTCGTTCGATTAAGAGCTGATTGCCGAGGCGCCGTGGATTCAGCGATTGCCGACGTTTTCGCTGGTTTCCGTCATGCGGATGATCTGAAGGACCGTGGAATAGTTTCGGGCTGTCGTCGGCACGCCAAGCCTGCGTTGGACCGAAGCTGCCAGCTTTGACTTGCCGAAACCGTCCGGAGTCCAAAGGTAGAAAACGAGATTTGCCAAGCGGTATGCCTCTGAATCTGTCGCCGCGTTCTCAATGCCTTCGATGTCAGGCGCCGCGGGCGACTCGGCAAGAAAAAAGAAGTGAAGCGTCTTGGGTTGGTCGGTCCCTTGGGGAAATGGATTGCAGTCTGCGGCCGCGCGCAGTTCGTCGGCTGTCATCAGCGTCAGTCGCGGGCGGAACGAAAAGTCCTTTTCGACGGCGTCCAACAGTCGTGTCGATAGGTTCCGCTTGTTCTTCATCGCCGAGCGAAAGACAACGTTCCCAGACTGGACGTAGGTGCGCACGTCTTTGCATTTCACGGACTCAAGCGAGGCCTTCAGTTCGCCCATCGGCATTCGGTTCTTTCCTGCAACGTTGACCGCATGGAACAGGGCAATCCAGGTTGGCATTTTGATCGACGAGGGGGGAAGAGGTTGGGGCAGTCGGGAAGTCAGCTTGGCCGACCAGAATAAACGTACCGGTTCCGCGATTTGGTTTGGGTAGCAGGATCGTCGCAGGCCGCCGGCAAACGAGGCTGGGGGAGTTCGGCTGGATAGGCATGCGTTGCCCCGTGAAGTCTCGCCGTTACTCGATCGCCATGAAACCCTGTGTCGATCGAGTTTCGACCGCTTGTGGTGTCCGCGGCCAGCGATCCGACGGTACCAAATATTGGATAACGTCATTTTCACCTTGGTGACATTTTAGTCATCTGCTAATCTCCGAATCGCTCGGCCATGATGGCTATGGGCGGCTCGGGAAACGGATGTTGGTTTCTCGGTGCGATGGTGTTTCGCTGGAAAGGAGTCCCAGGGTGGAAACCGAACAAACGCGCACTTGTGTCCACATTCGTTGGATGATCCGTCGGGACATGCCGGCAGTGCTTGCGATCGAGAACAAGAGTTTTGAGTTTGCGTGGAACGAGGACGATTTCATTCGTTGCTTGCGTCAACGCAATTGCATCGGCATGGTCGCCGAAGAGGGCGACCGAGTTGTCGGCTTCATGATCTACGAATTGCATAAGAACCGATTGCACATTCTGAACTTTGCGGTTGGTCCCGATCAGCGTCGCGGTGGCGTTGGATTGGCGATGATCGGAAAGCTGCTGGGCAAACTTTCGCAAGAACGTCGAAACCGGATCATGCTAGAAGTTCGTGAAACGAATCTCGAAGCACAGTTGTTCTTCAAGAAGATCGGCTTCCGTGCTGTCTCTGTCTTGCGTGACTTCTATGAAGACACCGACGAAGACGCTTACCTGATGCAGTACCGCTATCAGGCCAGTGCCGAAGAATTGGCGGAACCACACAATCGGATATCACGACTGGCAGGCTAGTCCTTCGCCAGCAATGTCCAAAAAGAAAAGCCTGCAGCGTTTGTTTAACACTGCAGGCTTTTTTCGTTTTCGGCCAGTTGCTTGGCCATCGCATGGGAACTGGATTACAGCCCCAAGTCTTTCAAGACGGGTTCCAGTGCGCTAGCCCAGCGGCGATAGCCTTCGGGGGTCAGGTGCAGTTTGTCCGGCATGATCGTCGGGCTGATCGATCCATCGGCTTCCAGGAACTGATCGCCAAACTCAACAAACTGGACTCTTTCGCCATCTGCCATGCGGCGGATCTGTTGGTTGATCGCGATGTTGTTCAATCGCTTCAGGTCCAACGGCCCGTTGCCACGTGGGAAGATGCCATGCAGGACGACTTTTGTGTCTGGCAGCTTTTTGGCCAGAATGTCCAAGATCTCTTGCACGCCAGCGGCGACTTGCGACGGATCCTGATCGAAATGGCCCGTGTTGTTGGTGCCGATCATCAACACCGCTACCTTCGGTTTGATTTTGCCCAGGTTGCCATGTGTCAATCGCCAAATCACATGTTCGGTCCGGTCACCGCCAATCCCAAGGTTCAGCGTTTTGCGGTCACCATAGAACTGGGACCAAACGTCTTTGCCGGCACCTTCCCATCCCTGGGTGATCGAGTCGCCGATGAACACCAAGTCGACGTCGGAGTTCTTAGCGGCTTTCGTCATCGCAGCATCTCGCTTGGCCCAATTGGGTTCGTCGCCGCGAGTCGCTGGGATGGTGGCGCTGTTGACGTCGTAAAACTGACGCAGGTCGCGATAGCGTTTTTGCATTCCGGCCAAGATGTCCGCGTATGCCGGGTCCGCATGGACGCTGGTCATTTCCGTAGGGTCGGTTTCCAGGTCGAACAGGTTCCACTGCCGTGAACGCGGGAAGAACATCAACTTGTAGCGATCGGTTCGCACACCATCATGGACCGGAACCGCATGCACGGCTGCGTTTTCGTAGTACGCGTAATAGATGGCATCACGCCAGGTCGCCGATTCTTTGCCTTGGTTGCGTAGCATTTCGACCATGCTTCGTCCCTGCATTTCGGCAGGCACCTGCGCACCGGCAGCGTCCAGAAACGTCGGACCGTAGTCGATGTTCTGGATCATCGCGGTGGATTCCACACCCGGGTTGATCACGCCAGGCCAACGGATTAGGAACGGCATTCGAAGCGATTCTTCGAACATCCAACGCTTGTCGTACCAGCCGTGTTCGCCTAGGTAAAAACCTTGGTCACTGCTGTAGATCACGATGGTGTCTTCGGCCAAACCGGATTCGTCCAGGTAGTCCAACAGCGAACCCACCGAATCGTCGACCGCTTGAATGCAGCGCAGGTAGTCCTTGATGTATCGTTGATACTTCCACTGGACGACTTCACGGTCGGTCAGATCGCCCGCTTTCATCTTTTCGATGAAGGCCTGGTTTCGGGGTTCGTAAACTTCGTCCCAGGCGGCTTTCTGTGCGTTGGTCATGCGAGCGTATTCGCCGTTGTTATGCCTGCCGGCAAAATGATCGGGGAACTGGTTCTCGCCTTTGAACTTCATGTCGTGCCCCCAATGCATGTGATTGGCAATCGACATCTCGTTCAACTTCAAAAGATCGCTACGTCCGGCATAGTCATCGAACAGGGTGTCCGGTTCCGGAATGCTGACGTCCTCGTAAAGCGAATAGTAGCGTGGCGGTGGCGACCAGTTGCGGTGTGGCGCCTTGTGTTGGCACATCATGATGAACGGCTTGTCGGGATCGCGATCCTGTTTCAACCATGCCAAGGCATTTTCAGTGATGATGTCGGTGCAGTAGCCCTGGTACCGTTTTCGCTTGCCGTCCATTTGCAAGAAGTCAGGGTTGTAGTAACTGCCTTGTCCGGGGAGGACTTCCCAGTGATCGAAACCGACCGGGTCAGTCCCCAGGTGCCACTTGCCGATGATGGCGGTTTGGTAGCCGGCATCCTGCATCAGTTTGGGAAAGGTCATCTGTGACCCGTCGAACCGGTTCCCATTGTGCAGGAACCCGTTCTTGTGACTGTGTTTGCCGGTCAGGATGCAGGCCCGCGAAGGGCCGCAAATTGAATTGGCGCAAAATGAGTTTTGGAAGATCGCGCCTTCTTTGGCGATCCGGTCCATATTGGGCGTTTCGTTGATCTTCGATCCGTAGGCACCAATCGCTTGCGGTGCATGGTCATCGGAGAATACGAACAGAATATTGGGTTGTTTGGCAAATCCGGTCGAAAGACCGGCGCTGGCCAAAATCGCGAAGGCGAACAGTCGCAGCGAAATCACAGGAGCGGCTCCGGGGAAAGGGCAGGGGGCAGGGAAACAGAAGGGGGGCAGCGGGCAAGGGACAGGTGACTTCGAAAAAACGCAGACCAGGGGGGGATGCGAAAATGCAAGTCGTCCGCAACCATTGTAGCCAGTCGCATTGCCGCCAAGTGATATCCCGTTGGTTCTTGGTTGGGGCAAACGAGACTCGTGTCCATCCTAGCGATCGTGATGGCCCGGGCGACCACCGCACCCGTTGAACAGAATTTTTTCGGCGAAGCCGCTGTGAATCCGATCATTCGAAAAGCCAACCACGCGGACCCAAGCCGAGTGTGGGAGATTCGCCGTGCAGCGATTTTGTCCCATTGTGCGGGGCACTATCCGGATGGCCTGTTGGCGGATTGGACATCTGGCGAAATGGCGGACTCGTTCGTCGAAGCGGTGGTCGACCGTTGGTGGGTTGCAACCGTTGCCGACGAAGTCGTGGGGACGGGCACGCTAGATGGTTTGACCGGCCAGATCGATGCGATCTTTGTCCACCCTAGTCACATGGGCATGGGGATTGGGCGGCAGATGATGGGCCACTTGGAATCGGTTGCGATCACGGCTGGCTTGACGCGATTGACATTGGATTCAACGCTGAATGCAGCCGCGTTTTACCGCCGCTGTGGTTTCGTTGGCCAGCGACGCGGCATGTACCAGTCGCCACGCGGAATCTCTCTGCCCTGCATACCGATGCAAAAGCAACTGCGGACCCATGTATAGGGATCTAGCGTGAAGTCGCCTACATTCCCGCTTGGTGGGTGACGCGGCAGCGCACCGGAAGCGTCGGCGGCGAGCATGGGAGCCAATTTCGAAATTAGTTGCTTGCGTCCAAATTTTGGCAACGGTGTTCGTACCTCGCATCACAGCACTGCGCCGATTTTCTCGACGTCAACGATCCTCCGAGCCGATTCCGCTTCGCGGTTTTTACTGTCCGCCCACTGAGCCATCGCATGAAACCTATCGATGGACGAACAACCGTTGGTTCAGTAGGCAACGCGAAAGCGTGACCAAAGCCACGCGACCTATTGGGCACAGCGAGTGGTCGCTTTTGCGTTTTTAAAAAGCAATCGTTTGACAATCGTGAATGGCAGCCTAGCGTTTCGCATGAATCGTCTATTTCTTCTTTCTGCTTTTCTGATCGCTACTTCTGTCGTTTCGGCAGACGACTCAATGTTGTTGCCGCCCGGCACCTACTGCATCAACGGAGAGGCGACATTGGTGAATCCAACGGTGGTTCATGTTCTGGGAAGAGAATTCGTGACGGGGTTGGTTTCCAGCGAATTTGGTAACCCTGCTCACAAGAAAGATCTTGGTGGTTTGCGTCGCTACGTTCCATTTCAGATCATCGTCAGCATTCAACGGGTTGACGGTAAGCCACGCGATTGAAGCATCATCGCATCTGATTCAGAAATCGATCTTTCCACCAAGCCGCCACCGCAGTTTCGTCAGACAAGCTAACTTGCTTTCAGTCTGCTACTTCAATTTTGGGCTCCGTACGGTATTCCGGCGGGGTTCGACGCGACCAGATTGACGGATGTGGCATTGTGTTCACTTTGCCTGTCGGCGTTGAGATGCAAGGCCTCAGGGCCGAATGACGCATTTTCCCGGTTTTCGCTCAGCTGGCTGTTTTCCCCGCGATTGGGGTGATCTTGGAGGATTCGGCGCGAACCGTTCCCCTTGCGGTGTCGTAACGTCAGCTTGAGATCTGATGGATGACGGCTATATTTCCCGTCATCACCCCGTCCAAGGATTGAACAGGAAACGAATGTCCGATAACTCACCGTCGCCCGACACTTCGGTCAAGGCCGCCCGGCCGATGATCGAGGCAGAAGGCCTGAGCAAATTTTACGGCCCGTTTGCTGCGGCTCGTGATGTCACGTTTTCCGTCCGCGAAGGCGAATTGGTTGCGTTCTTAGGCCCCAACGGTGCCGGCAAGAGCACGACGATGAAAATGTTGACCGGTTACATCGCCCCCAGCGAAGGTACCGCCCGCATCGCCGGTCACAACATGATGGAAAACCGTATCGAGGGTAGCCGCCACCTGGGGTATCTCCCCGAGAATGGCCCGCTGTACCCCGAAATGACTCCGCTGACCATGTTGGAGTTCTTTGCCGACGCCCGCGGCATGTCCAAGACGCTCAAAAAAGATCGCATCGAAAAGGTCGTCGACATCTGTGACCTGTCCAGCGTGATGTACAAGGCGATCAGCAAACTATCCAAAGGTTTCAAGCAGCGAGTCGGCATGAGCCAGGCTTTGTTGCACGAACCCGATGTGCTGATTCTGGACGAACCGACCGCCGGTCTGGACCCCAACCAGATTCGCGGAGTGCGGGAAACGATGCGGCGATTGAGCGAAACGAAGACCATTTTGCTTAGCACGCACATTCTGCAGGAAGTCGAAGCGATGGCGGACCGCGTTGTGATGATCAACGAAGGTCGTGTCGTGTACGACGGCGACGTGGCGAAGCTGCGCGAAATCGGTTCAGGCGACCTGGACGATGCCTTCCACAACCTGACCACGTCGTAAAGCGTCGATCCCCCGCTACCGGCCCGCGCCGGATTGACGCCCGCGGGACGCTTTCATTTGTCGAACCGTGGGCAACGCCCGACCAGCCCCCGAACGGTTGCCAACCGGTGTTGTAAGAAAAATCAATGCGATCGGCCGCCCCGTGTTGGCCGGTCTACCGCGACTCGGATCGCGGACGAAACGGGTCATTGCGGCCCGTCCTATCCCACTTCGATCGGCTGGCCAGCGTCGGCCGATCAACCGCGGTCCCCCACCGCGGACCTAAGTTCCTTTCACTCAACCTAAAGATCTGATGGCGCTCAATAACGTAACCACCGCCCTTTTGAGTCTGTTGGTTCACGACCTCGTCTTTCTGGCTTTGCTGGTTGCCATCGTGGCACTGCTGGCCGGGACGAAGCAGGCTGCCTTTGCGGTCATGAAACGCAACTTCGTCGGGTACTTCAGCAACCCGACCGGGTATGTGTTCCTGTGCATCTTCGTGTTCCTGACCTCGGTCGCCGCATTTTGGCCGTACGAGTTCTTTAACCAGAACCTGGCCACCGTGGACCAACTGAACTATTGGTTTCCACTGATCATGCTGGTCTTCATCCCTGCGATCACCATGTCGATCTGGGCCGAAGAAAAGCGGCAGGGCACCGACGAATTGCTGCTGACGTTGCCCGCCGATGACTTTGACATCGTGATTGGTAAATACATGGCGGCCGCAGCGATTTTCACCGCTTCGCTCCTGTTCAGCCAAATCAGCACGTTTGTCACCCTGGCGATCCTGACCGAAGGTGAATTGGACACGGGACTGATCTTCACCAGTTACCTAGGCTATTACTTTGTCGGTCTGACGATGATTGCGATCGGCATGATCGCGTCGTTCTTGACCGGCAACTTGACGGTGGGCTTCATCCTGGGGGCGTTGTTCAACGCACCTTTGGCGTTCGCGTCCTTGGTCGAATCCGTTTCGCCCAACCAGAACATTGCCAAGTGGATTGCCGCTAGCGGAATCGCACGCCCCTTTGACGACTTTGGCCGCGGGGTGGTCAGTTCGTCGTCGGTCATCTACTTCGTGTTGGTCGCCGCTGTCGCACTTTATATCTGTATGGTGCTGATCGGCCGACGTCACTGGACCGGTGGCAAAGATGGCAACACGATGGCTTGGCACTACATTGCCCGCGTGTTGGCGTTGGTCGTCGTCACGGCTGGTGCGGTGATCCTGTTCCGCAGCCGAGACGTGTTCCGCCATGACTTTACCGAAGGCAAAGTGTCGTCGCTGGCGCCCGCAACCAAGAAGCTGATTCGCGAATTGGATTCAGATCGCCCGATCGTCATCGACGCGTTCATCAGCAAGGAAATCCCCGAGGTTTACGCCAAGACTCGCTACGAACTGATCAACCTGTTGAAGGAATTCCGCAGCGAAGCGGCCGCCCGTGGACGCGAGATTACCGTCAATCTGTATGACGACATCGAACTGTTTTCGGACGAAGCCGCGCTAGCCGAAGAACGTTTCGGGATCGCGCCGCAAACGCGGATGGTCAAGGAACGAGGTGCGTCCCAGCAGAAACAATTGATCATGGGGGCGGCATTCAAGTCCGGTCTAGAAAAGGTCACCGTGCCAATCTTCGAATACGGCATCCCGGTGGAATACGAACTGGTTCGTTCGATCAACACGGTCGCTTCCGGGGCTCGCCAACGACTGGGGATCGTCGCAACCGACGCTCGCTTGACCGGCGGAACCGTGATGAGCGGCATGTCGATGCAACAGGTTCCCCGTCACCCGTTGATGGACGAACTTGGCAAGCAATACGAAGTCGAAGAAGTCGATTTGAATTCGCCGGTGTCGCCGGATGTCTACGCCGCTTTGCTGTGCGTCCAGCCATCTTCGTTGGCACCGCCACAGTTCGACCGTTTGCTGGAAGCCATCCGAGCCGGTGTGCCAGTGGCGATCTTTGAAGATCCCGCGCCGGTCGGTGCAGGCTACATCACACCGACGGGGTCGCCGAAACAGGCTCCCGGCGGCATGTTTGGTGGCGGTGGTGGACCACAACCGAAGGCCGACATTCGCCAGTTGTGGGACCTGCTAGGCGTCGAGATCCCAGGACGCGCCGGCATGCAAGAGATGTACACGCCTGATTTGGTGTGGCAACAACACAATCCGTACCCGACCCTGGACGACCAGGCTAACGAGCTATGGATCTTTATCGACGAAGAGGCACCAGGTGCCGAAATGGGAATGGCGTTAAGCCAAGACAACCCAATCACGTCGGGCATGCAAGAGGTGCTAGGGATTGTCGCTGGTGCCGTGTTGGCCAAGGCCGGATCGCCGCTGAAGCACACGCCGCTGCTACAAACCGGTGGACTTAGCGGTTTGATCGACGGCACCAAGATGCAGCAGATCATGACCGGTCAGACCACGGTGGCTCGCGAAACCAAGGGCATCAAACCATCGATCCCCATCGCGATGGCGATCGAAGGCGCCACGCGTGCGGCCGCCGACGACGCAGAACAGGCCGAAGGCGAAGGCGAGGACGGTGCGGCAGACCCAGCCGAGCAGCAGTCCAAACCGGACACCAACGCGCCGGGGATCAAAGCGGTGTACGTGGCCGACACGGACATGATGTTGCCCGAGTTCCTGATGATCCGAGCGGATCCGAACGTTGTCACCGAGGCACGGTTCCAGTTTCAAAACGTTACCTTCGTGCTGAACTGTATCGACTGGCTGACCGGCCAGTACGATTTCATCGAAGTTCGTAAGCACGAGCCGATCTTTGCTTCCCTACGCATGATCGACTCGGTCAAGGAAGAGGCTCGCACCGCGGTTCGCAATGGCAGTAAAGATTTCCAGACGGAATACGATGCTGCGATCCGCGATGCCCAAGAGGCTCAGCAGGCTCGCATGAAGGAACTGCAAGAAGAGGTCGAGAAGCTGCAGAAACAGAACGCCGATGGCAATGTTTCGCGTGCCGAATTGCAGGCCAAGTTGCAAACGTTCCAAACCCAACAGGAACTGGAACAACGCAAACTGGACGTCAAGCGAACCAAACTGGAACGGGATCGCGAACTGAAAGTGCGTGATATCGAACGAGCCGCAGCCGACGAAGTGACCAAGATTCAGAACAAGGTCAAAGCCGCTGCGGTCACCCTGCCATGCATCCCACCGTTGGTGGTTGGCGTGATCGTGTTCGCCGCTCGGCGACTGCGAGAACGCGAAAACATCAGCAAGAGCCGATTGAAGTAGGTGTTACGGATTCGGCGTTTGGTTTTCAATCAAAACCAACGCCCGATCCCAAAGCCACCGTTGTTTTACCTAACGCCTAATACCTTAAACCTAAAATCTTTCCCAATGAACGAAGGCAAGAAAACTGGACTGTTCTGGGGCGCTGCGGCTGTTGTCGCTGGCGTCGCTGCTTTGGTCGCTTGGCCCCGGCCCGTTACCCAAGCGGATAACGAAGCTGGTCAGATGCTGTTCGAAACGTTTACCGATCCGTTGGCTGCGGCCAGCATGAAGGTCGTCACGTTCGACGAAACCCAAGGCACTTTGGACACGTTCGAAGTCCGCAAGGACCGCGAATCAGGCTTGTGGACGATCCCTTCACGCGAAGGCTACCCGGCCGACGCGATCGAACAGATGAAGGATGCGGCCAACGCGCTGGTGGGCGTCAAGATTTTGGATATCCAAACCGAAAACGCCGAAGACCATGACGATCTGGGCGTCGCCGAACCGGCGCTCGAAGATCTAGAAGTCGGTGACGAAGGCGTCGGTCGATTGGTGACCTTCAAAAACGAAGCCCAGGAAGTCTTGGCGTCGTTGATCATCGGGGACGCACTGAAAGACGATCCCACCAAACGGTATGTGCGCATTCCGAACCAGGATCCGGTCTACGTCGTGAAGTTCGACGAATCACCGTTGACCACCAACTTCCGCGACTGGATCGAAGACGACTTGCTGCAGCTAAGCAGCATCGACATCGACAGTCTGCAGATCAAGGACTACACCGCGACGTTGGGCCAGCGAGGCATCTCGCTTAGCCGCCAATATACCGCCGATATCAAATTGGATGGGGCTCAGTATGAACTGGCTTCGCTGCAGGAATTTGATCCCAACGACCCGCGAGTGGAAGGCAAGAACGTCGAAATCCCGGCTGGCAAAGAGCTGAACAAGACCAAGCTGAACGAGCTGAAGAATGCATTGGATGACTTGAAAATTGTCAACGTGTTCCGCAAGCCAGAGGGCGTTAGCGCAACGCTAAAAGCCAGTGCTGACTTGCTGTCCAACCAAGATGCAATCGCATCCTTGGCTCAGCGTGGTTTCTATCCGATCGAAGCAGGTGCCGATGGCCAAGCAGAAATTCTGTCGGCTAACGGCGAACTGAGCGTGTCGTTGAAGGACGGCGTCAAGTATCTGATCCGCTTCGGCAACATCGCAGGTGTCGGGTCCGGCGAAGATGCTGGAACCGAGGACGGCGACGCCGAAGGCAGCGAAACAGCATCCGATAGTGGTGTCAATCGCTACCTGTTCGTCACCACCATGGTCGACGAATCGAAGTTCCCCGTGCCAGAACTGCGGGCGATCCCGCAAACTCTAGAAGAACTCGATGCGATGCTGAACCCGCCCAAAATCGATGAACCTGCCGCGGAGGTCGACGAACCCGCCAGCGAGGAAGCAACCAAAGCCGAGCCTGCCGCCGAAGAGGCCGAGATGAAGGAAGAGGCAGCAGAGGAGCCTGCTGAAACCGAGGAACCCGCTGAAACCGAAAAGGAAGACGTTAGCGAAGAAGAGCAGGGCGGTGACGAGCCGGCTGCCGAAGAAGCCGCTGAAGACATGCCAGCCGAATCGGACAAACCACAGGAGTCTGATCAGCCGTCGGAGGCGGAACCGACTTCCGGCGATGCGGGCACAGAAGCCGGCGAAGAAGCCGTAGAGAAGTCGGGCGAAACCGAAACCGCTGGCGAAGGCGAGGCATCGGGAACCGGTCAGGCGCAGGATGGTACTGAAGATGATCCTGACGCAGAGAACGATGATGCGAAGCCGGCCGATGCACCAGAGCAAAAAGCCGATGATGCGGACGCCAAGGCGGATGATCAACAGTTAACGCAAGAAGAGCTTCAAGAACGTTTGGAAGCCGAACAAGAGAAGATTACGAAAGAAAACCAACGCAAGTTGGATGCACGGAAAGATCAACTTGAAGCGGCTCAGCGCAGGGTGCGTGAACTGAACGAACGATTCGCTGACTGGTACTACGTCATTCCCGAAGGCACCTATTCGCAGTTGCGGATCAAACGCGAAGACCTGTTTGGTTCATCAACTCCTGCCGGACCACCATCGACCGGTGGCCCTAGCATGCAGATGCCTTCGTTCGGTAACCCAGGCGCCGGATTCCCCGGCAACTGATCCGCTGGTATTGCGTGATTTGGGATCCAGACCGCCGCCGTTGATTCCGCGGCGGTCAATCCCTGATGAATTTCGAAGCCTCTCCGGTAATCCCGGAGAGGTTTCTTTTTGCTTGGACGGAAAGTCCATCCGCACCGTTTGTAGTACCGACTTTAGGCGGAATCGAGCCTGATCGTCGGGGCTACCGAAGCCGGCTGAAGCCGGTACTACGAACGCAACGTAACTGCCGGCCGGATATACGAGCCGCAAAGTCTTGACACTCGGCTAGAGCTGCTGTACTATTACGGCAGTACACGGGTCTCTTACGGCGAGTGGTGCGAATGTTTTTTTCAATTGATCCTTCTGGCGACGTCGCCATTTACGAACAGATCGTCCGGCAAGTGAAGTTGGCGGTCGCCGACGGTGTCTTGGTGGGTGGCCAGATGGTGCCAAGTGTTCGGCAGTTGGCGAGTGACTTGGCCATCAACCCGAACACGATCGCACGGGCCTATACCGAGCTGCAGAGTGACTTGGTGCTAGAGCCGCTGCGGGGGCGAGGCATGATTGTCCGCCGCGATGCGATCACTCGCTGCACCAAGGCTCGCAATTCCTTGGTCGCCGATGCCGTGCGTCGTGCGATGGCGGATGCGTTGTCCGGCGGCATGACGGCGGACGATCTGCGGACAATCTTCGAGCTGGAACTGGCCAAGCAGTCGGGAAGTTCGGCGCCGGTTGCATCTGAAAACGGATCCGATTCAGCGTCCGGCGGCCAGTCGCCGTCGCCGGATGATTCGGCATCCGGATCCAGTGGATAGGTGCGACGCAGCGTCTTTGCCAACTCACCAAACTTATCACCAAACCACGCGTTCTCGAGGGACTAGTCCTATGTCTGACTCCATCATCTCGCTTCGAAATGTCTGCAAACGGTACGGTCGCACTCAGGCACTGGATCACTTGTCGCTGGAAGTGCCCGAGGGTGTCGTGTTCGCGCTGCTTGGCGAGAACGGGGCGGGGAAGACGACGATGATTCGCATCCTGACCGGCTTTGTTCAGCCCGATTCGGGGAGCGCCACGGTGCTGGGCCACTCGGCGTCCGATGGTGCGATGCAAATCCGGCAATCGATCGGCTATGTGTCGGATGCACCGGCGCTATACGACTGGATGAAGGCAGAGGAAATCGGTTGGTTCACATCGGCGTTTTACGACGACGCGTTTCCGCTGCGGTATCTGGAGTTGTTGGCGGCGTTTGATGTTCCGACGGGCGTTCGGCTAAAGAACATGAGCAAAGGCCAGCGAGCGAAAGTCGCCCTAGCGCTTGCGACCGCACATGACCCCAAGCTTCTGATTTTGGACGAACCGACCAGCGGTTTGGACCCGATGGTGCGGCGTCAGTTCTTGGAATCGATGGTCGATCGGGCGGCGCTGGGCCGAACCGTGCTGCTGTCGAGCCACCAGATCAGCGAGGTGGAGCGTGTCGCAGACTGGGTCGCGATCGTCCACAAGGGGATGTTGAAAGTATGCGAGCCGTTGGAAACGTTGCGGGCCAGGACGTTGATCGTGACGGCAACGTTGGATCACGCCAGTACAACGGTTGCCGTGCCCGCGGGCAACGTGCTGTGCGAATCACGCAATGGGCGTCAGATGCGATGGGTCGTGTCGGACTTGTCGGACGATTGGCGTGCGTTCTACGGTCCCGATAGCGGTGTGACCGATGCCGTGGCGGTACCGGCAACGCTAGAAGAAATTTTTGTCGCGGTTTGTGACGACCGCGCCGTCCGGCCCGCAGCGCTGAACTCAGATGCGATTGGTCCGGGCATGAATGGACCGAACGATCGTCGGGGGACATCCGAGCATGCGGTTGCTGGTCAAACAGTCCCTGCACGCTCTATCACGGACCATTCGCTGCATCGTTAGCCCGACGCGATTGGGTTGACGGATTTTGGCGTTTGCGGTCTGCGGTTTACTTGTCTTGGCATGGGTACGATGAACACACAACGAATTTGGCAACGGCTGGTTTGGAAAGACGGTTTGATGATCAAGCCGTTGTTGCTGGCCATCGGGATCGCAATTCTTGCTGCTCCACTGTTGGTTGCCTTCGTCTCTGCGACCAGCGATGACGGCGGCCGTGCGGCGATGGTGATTGCCGTGATGATGTGGGTGTTGCTGCCCAATCTAGTCGCCATCGGCGCCCCGGCGATGTTGATCGGTACCGAAGAAGAAACAGGCACGTTTCGCTGGCTGCGAACTCTGCCGCTTCGATGGCAGCTGATTGCGGACTCGAAGCTCTTGGTCTCGGCACTGGCCGTTGCCGGTGCTTGGTTGTTGGCGTCCTGTTCTTTGTGGATCTGCATATGGGCGTTGCCTCACTCTGACCAGCATGTTGCACGGGCGTTCCCCGGCATGTTGACGATGACCGGGGTTTTGCAAGCGATGTTCTTTAGTGCCACGTTGCTGCTGATTGGATTTGCCAGTTCGTATGCATTGCGATCACCGGTAGCGGCGCTGGTGGCATTGCTGCCGATCGTTTCGATCACGTGGTACGTGATCGTCGTGATCGCAACCATTTTGATGGACGACCGCTACGCAAATTCGTTGGCCGACATGACGGCCCCGGCGTGGCAGTGGTGGCGGCTAATTGCGGTGGGGATGGCGTTTTTGGCTGGGCTGTTTGTGTTGCAGCGATGGTTGGCTCGCCGGCGTTTGTTGGACACCGAAAAGACTCTCTCGAATCCGATGGGCGCTGTTGTCACAGCCGAAGCCTATCGTCCGCCGCCAATGGCTGTTGTTGGGCTGTATCGACCTTCGCCGATTTTCGCACTGCTTTGGCAACAATGGCGACAGGTCCAATTGGCTGTATTGCCGATGGTCGTCATCGTCTTCGTGTTGTGTGTGATGTCAACTTCACGAAACTATTTCCGGCCCATGCACGCCATGGCCGAGCTGGCGATACCGGTGACGACTTTAGCATTGATGTGGTTGGGGGCGCTCACCTTTTATGGTGACTCGGTTCGCCGCCAATGTGCCTTCTTTGCCGATCGCGGAATTTCTAAATCACAAATCTGGTTGACGCGGATCATTCCGACGTTGGTACCGGCGTTGTTCTTGATCGCGATGGTATTTGTCACTCAGCAAAGCCAGGATGGACCCCAACGGATGGGCGACATGGAACCGATTTCGGTTGCTTGGTGGTTTGCGTTTTATGGTTGCGGACAACTGGTTTCGTTGTGGGTCAAACGGCCAGTATTGTCGTTCTTTGCGACGCCCGCGTTCGCGATGATTTCGCTGATGATGACCGTCATATTTTTGACGGGCTACGTGGGATATCAATGGGCCATGTTGGCGGTGCCGCCGGTGTTGCTATTCGCATCGTGGCGTTTGATTGGACGTTGGTTGGACGGGCGAATGGACCGTGGCTTTCACGTCCGCGTGGTCGCTTGGACGGTGGCAGCCGCGGCACTGCCGATCCTGATCGTGATGGCGTCCCGGTGGGTGACGACACCGATGCAGATGGACGGTTGGCGCCGGAGCATGTTGGCGGAATCGATCCCAGCGGCAAAAAATCCTCGACAAGGCCTTAGCTACGACCTTCCGATATCACGCGCGATCTCTTTCGAAGCGATGAGCCCGATAACCGCTGGGACTCACATTCGCCCTCAGATCACGGATCGGCTGAGGCTAGAGCTCGATGACGCGGAAACGATTGGCTTTCATGTCGGATTTTCCGAACTGAGGGGGCTAGTGAGTTTGGCGTCCTTGAACCTTGGTTTGTCCGTCGCACTGGGCGAAGAGGATCAGAATAGCGATGCAATGGGGATGGAACTTGATTCCGCCATCGCCGATCTCGATTCTGCCATCACCGAACTTGCTGACTCGGTGGGGGCTCGCCCCGCTGGCGCGACGACGGAGGATTCCGGTGATGGTCAAACCACGCAGGATGCAGTCATGCGAGCCGTCGTCAATCGGCAGTTGGCGACGGAGGTGTTGTTGAAATGGTCGCGAGAGGTTCGGCAACTTGTCTTGGACGGTCAGGAAGGCTTGATTGGATTGGTCCGAATCGCGGAACCAGCCGAGCGATTGGCGCTGCACGCTTTGAATGCCGATCCGACGATGAAATCGCTGGTCAGCGACAAGCCGCTGGTAGATATGATTCCCTCGGATGATCTGCGGCGTCGTTCACGCCGGATCGCGGTGATTCATGAGTGGCGGCGGTATCAGCACGGTTGGAACACGGTCGGCTTCGGACACCTGTGGAACTCGTTCGGAGGCGTGAAAATGCTAGATGGGCGGGCGCACCGTTACTGGATCGAAAGAAATCGAGCCGATCGATATGTTGACCTCTTCACACGACAGATGATCGAACAGATCAGGGACGGTGGATTGTTCGTAACCGTCGCCAGTCGTGAACAATGGCGTGACGACTTTCTGCAAGCCAAGCTGGGGAGTTTGTACCAGCCGGGTTCGCGGCAGTTGGAATACACGTTAACCCAATGGGTGGAAGGGATGTCGTATCTTCCGGCCACCGCCCAACAGGTCCGCAGGGAAGCCGCACGCCTTGAAAAGCTAAAAGACCCGGCGTAAATCGTTAGGCGTCATGGTTGTGCGGTGGCTTCGAACCGCCGGACCTCAACGTAGTGGGATTCGCCAGAATTGCCTCCCCACCAACATTTTCGTCGGAGTCCACCAGCGGCCCTGACGGTTCCAGCGTGCGTTAGCCGCGGACCATTTCGATCGCTCCGGCCGCGATCATTTTATCAGACACCTTCGTGGCCAATTCGATCGCCGCGGCCAGGTCCGATTCGAAATCGATCTCGGCCGACTCGTCGATGCGATTCTTGCCATCGGGGCTAAGGGCGACGGCCGACAGTCGCAGCTTGCCGCCAGCGACATTTGCATACGCTGCGATGGGAGCCAGACAGCCACCGTGCAGCGACGCCAACAGAGTTCGCTCGGCCGTCACCGACGCTCGCGTTTCGATGTCATCCAAGGTTGCAATGGCGGCGTGTGATTCAGCGTCGGCCGATCGGACTTCGATCCCCAGTGCACCCTGCCCGGGCGCGGGCAGCATCTCGTCAAAGGTAAAGTGGTAACGCGGCAGGTCTTGCATCTTCAATCGCACCAGGCCAGCGTCGGCCAACACGATGGCATCGAATGGGCCGTCGGCGCCTTCCTCGGCCACGTCCAACTTGCTGAGTCGTGTCTGCACATTGCCGCGGATCGATTCGACGCGCAGGTCGGGACGTCGGCTTAGCAATTGGGCTGCGCGGCGGCGGCTGCCCGTCCCCACTCGG
The DNA here is from genome assembly GCF_007741535.1 of Rubripirellula lacrimiformis. Classification (NCBI taxonomy): domain Bacteria; kingdom Pseudomonadati; phylum Planctomycetota; class Planctomycetia; order Pirellulales; family Pirellulaceae; genus Rubripirellula; species Rubripirellula lacrimiformis. Next base: position 5,189,600 of record NZ_CP036525.1, on the reverse strand, counting down.
CCACCCTGGGGAACGTCCGATAATGTCATGCCCGATTTGGAAACCAAGCAATCGGCGACGGTCTCGCGCGGCGGCACGGCGGCCAGGGCCAATTGTTCGTTGACCTCGGTGGGCAGATCTTTCAGCGAATGGACCGCCACGTCGGCTTCGTCGTCCAACAAGGCCTGTTGGATCCTTTTGGTGAATAAGCCGACTTGGCGGGTGCCATCAATCGGACGCATGTCGGTATCCCCGCTGCTGACCATTGGCACCAACACGGATTCGAAGCCCGCGTCGGCCAAACGGGCCGCTACGTGCTCGGCTTGCCACAGTGCTAGCGGGCTTTGTCGGGTCGCGATTCGAAGCTTCATGGGACCAAAGGAACTGGCGTGGGCAGGGGCGAAGCGAGAAATGCGACGCCTGGGTTGATTCTGTGCAGTATCATAGCGAAGGCACGCATGATGAGAACGCGGGATGTTTTTCAGACCAAAATCTTGTCTCTCTTTCACCTGAAACTTATCGACACGCTTTGTCCTCCGAAGAACACCAGTCGTTTGGCGAGAAAACGTCGCTTGGCGCGAAACCGTCGAAACCCCTGTCGGATGGCATGTCGCTGCCGGGCCAGGATTCACCGGCGCCCGGTTCCTCGGAACCCGATTCCCCAGCGTCCGATTCGCCTGCGTCCGATTCCCCTGCGCCCGGTGCAGCGGATCAGGATGTTTCATCTTCGGAAGACCTTTCATCCGTCGCGAACCTTTCATCGATCGACGGGGATCCGACGATCGAAAATTTCGAATCCTCCGACCAAGGATCTTCGTCGAGCGAGAATTTGCCGATCACGGACGAGCCCACGCGGGCTTTTGGCAGTTTTATGGCTGATTCCGATTCGTTGGATTTTTCCATGGCTTCGTCGCCTCAGGTGGATGACGACGTGCCCAAGCAAATCGGCGGGTACGTGATCCAAAAATTGATTGGATCCGGCGGCATGGGCAACGTCTATTTGGCCGAGCACACGCGGATGCAGCGGTTGGTGGCGATCAAGATGCTGCCGATCAAACGGATGAAGGAGGTGACGGCGGTCCAGCGATTTTATGCCGAAGTGCTGGCCGCATCGCGTTTGATGCATCCCAACATTGTGACCGCATTTGATGCCGGCGAATCCGAGCAGGGGATTCACTATCTGGCGATGGAATTCGTGGACGGCATGACGCTGACGCGTTGGGTTGCAACACGTGGTCCGCTAGGCGTGGGCGAGGCGGCGGCGATCATTCGTCAGGCCGCTTTGGGACTATTGCACGCCCACCGTGCTGGCATCATCCACCGGGACGTCAAACCTGGCAACTTGATGCGTGCGTCCGATGGGACGATCAAAGTATTGGACCTGGGGTTGGCCCGAATCAATGCGGCCGAATACTACTCGCCGTCCGGGAAAGCGTCGGCCAAAGAATCAGCCGAACCGAGTTCGAAGGGGCGTTTGGTCGGAACTCTACCTTTCATGTCACCGGAACAACTGGAAGATCCCGACCAAGCCGATGCACGCAGCGACATCTATTCGCTCGGTGCGACGATGTATTTTTTGTTGACGGCTAGTCCGCCGTTCACTGGCGAATACTTGGACCAAGTCTACGGCCACCGGCACGGGGAAATTCCCGATCTGATGCAGGCACGCGGCGACGTCGATCTTCGATTCGCTCATATCTTTTCGCGGATGATGGCCAAAAAGCCTGACGAACGATACGCATCGTTGGACGAAGTCATCGATGATTTGGGCCAATACGCCAACCAGGTCGATGCACCCGTCTGGATGACCGAATTCGCCAACCGGATTGCGAACCACGATTCGTCTACCTTCGGCGGCGGATCGACTCAATCGGGCGGTTCAACGTCCGGAGCATCGTCCAAGGTGTTCGCGATCGACTATGGCATGTTCTATTCGGCAACGGCCGCCGCGTCCCCGCTTGGCGGCGTAAACCCGTTGCCAGCCGGTGGGGATGATCGCCCCTTGTTTCGCATGGCGATTGCCAGTGACGAAGATCGATTGATCTTTGGCCAAGATGCGATCCAGCGGCGGAGCGAGTCGCCCAAATCGTTAGTCCATTGTCTGCCCATGTACATCGGCAAGCCATTGATGGATCGCAAAGTGATTGGCCGATCTTGTCCGCCGGAAGTCCTGGTTGCGATCTTGCTTCGGAAAATTCGCTTCAATGCGTGGCCGGGCAGTCCGGGGCCACTGGCAACCGCGATCACCATCCCCGCCAGTTACGACCAGTTGCACCGGCGCAGTGTTCTGCAGTCGGCACAGATGGCCGGTTTCCCGTCGGTTCGATTGGTCGATCGCTCGGTCGCCGCTGTGCAGTCCTTGTTGATTCCCGACGACGCGTCTTTGCCGGGCGGGTTTGCCGATCGATCCCTGGACCTGGGCGATGCCCAAAAAGAACAAACGGTGCTGTTTGTCGGTGTGTCCGGGCAATCATTGGAAGTGGCTGTCATGCGTCGGGATTCGGTTCGCTTGCACCAATTGGCGACCGCCGGACACTGGCACCAAGGGTCGTTGCCGTGGTTGCACCGGTTGGTGGACTTGGCGGCCGACGCATTCACGAATCAGTTTGGTTTTGATCCGCGTCAATCCAGTCGGACGGCAGCCAGTCTGCAGATCGGCTGCGAAAAGGCGATGAACAGCTTGCTGCTTTCGCCCACAGCGACCATCAAGTTGGTGGCTCCCAAAAGTCGGCGACTGCAACTGGTCAAACCTGGGACCGAATTGTCCGTGACCGTGACTCGGTCACAATGGCTGCAGAACTGCGAAGGCCTGATTGCAGGGATCTTGATCGCAGTCCGCAAAGCCTGTGCACAGGCGTCGGTTTCGATGAAGGACATCGACATCAGCGTCACGATGGGAGCGATCCTGCGCATTGGCGAAGTCCGTGATGCCGTGATGGCCGGTTTGCGTTCCGATGCGGTGCGCCGAACCGTCGAACGCGCAGACGTTGCTCGCGGTGCGGCGGCCTGTTTGGCGGCCGAATTGCCGGGTCGTGGTGACGTCATCGGTCCGCCACGGGGTGTTACCAGCCAAGCGATTGGGATCGTCATCGAAGACGCCAAACGGCGACGCCGCATCCTGCCGATCATCCCGAAAGGCACGTCCCTGCCCGCACGGACCAACCGGCGGTTGACAATCAGTGCCAATCGGAAATCGATGACGTTGTCGTTGGTCGAATCCTCGGGGGTCAACGGGCACGATTGGCACTCGCTGGGCCGTTACGAGATCACCGCGGGTGAAAGCAGCGACCAACAAGTGTTGACGTCACGGATGATTGGGTTCGAGATCAATGTCAACGGATGCCTCTCGGTTCGGGCGCAAACACCAGGGGTCGCAGCCAGCACGAAGTTGCCACCGCTGCCTGCATCGACCATCACCGAAGAATCCATGGCGGAATGGACCAAGTGGATCGCGTCGCTGGTCTAATGGTCTGCTGATTTCGTGAGCCGTGATCGCGTCAGCGGCCGGGAAGCCCCCCATTGCCCGTGGCCTCACCATCGCCGTTAAAAGTTTGATTCAATCAGCAGGCCACTGGCGTCAAATGGGATCGTTGCTAAGTCGATTCACCCGATATTTGAATTGCATTGCCAGCGTCGGTCTTTTGGATTTTCAAGCCAGCGGTCGCCCAGCAATTGGCCCAACCAAAAATTCGCACGGCGACACAGGTGCCTGCCGTGCGGCGGATGAACGGTGTGTGGGCCGCAATCGACGCCTTGTTGGTAGGGTTGATCGACGCGAAGGTTCGCAGCGATTGGTCCTGGAGAACGTGATTGACCAATTTGCGGTAGATGCCCTTTCGGCGGTGGCTCTTGGCGACGAAGGCTGCGAACAGCCACTGCTGGTCGTCGGCGAGCTGGAAGTGGAGCCCCAGATCGGATTCATCGAAACATTGCTGCGCCAACCAAACGCCGCCGACCGGTTCCGCCCAGTCGATCGCAAGACAGGCACTCTTGGGCGCATCGGCAGCGATGGATTCCTGCGGTGACGAATAGTATGTCAGCCGGTTCGCAGCCGCGAAGTCCTCGTCCGTTTGGCACCATCGAAATGAGAGTTCGTCTGACGCTGATGCGACACTGCGCTGTTCGCCTTGGCTGCGGCGTTCGGCGGCTGGTGCGAGCTCGAAAACGCGGAAGATGCGAAACCGGAACCAATGTTCAGGGATGATTCGGTTCACGATGATACCCACGCTATACAGCAGGCCTCGGTTGGTGATAGAGCCAAGCATCTTCAATGCACCTTTCACAATGATGGTCCCCGAACCAAATGAATACGGTACCATCAATCGCTGGTCTCGGACGGTTTGGTTGAATGGCTTGTTAGCCGATTCATCATTTCAAAGGAAATAGTAACGTGTCGTTATTTGTCGGAGTTGATGTTGGCGGTACCACCAGTACGATCGCGATCGGCGACTCGCAGCACCGGGTGCTTTGCATCTCTGATCAATTTGCGACTCGGTCGATCGATGGACCCGACGCTACGATCGCGGACATCGTTGCCCAGATCAAGCAACAGTTGCATCAGCTGGGGCGATCCGAAGACGAGGTGTCGTCGATCACGCTGGCAACGCCCGGACCGGCGACGCTAGACGGCGTGCTGTTGTCGACGCCAAATTTGGATTCCAGGTTGTGGAACAAGTGTCCGATCCGCCAGCGGTTGGAGATTGCCTGGGCCTGCGACGGCATCGCGGTCCCGGTTCGCTACATCGGGGATGGCCAGGCAGCCGCGGTGGGTGAATCGGCGATTCGAACGGGATTGATTCACTGGGACGATTCGCCAATGCAAGGCAAGGCGGATCACTTCGATTCCCTGTTCATGGTCGCCGTTGGTACGGGGCTGGGAGGCGGCGAAGTTCGCAACGGCATTCCGGTTCAGGGTAGCCAAGGGCGGGCCGGTCATGCGGGTCACCTGATGCTGCCAGTCCATGCGTTTCGATATGAACATGATCGCAACCTGAAGGTCGGCAACGCCTACTGCACATCGGAGAGCGCGATTTCACTCACTGCGCTGACTCACCAATTGAGCTATCGGTTGACGCTGGACCAATACAAGGCCCATCCGCTGAACCGTCAAACCTGCAGCATGAAAGACAAGGCCAAGCAATTGCGAGAATTGGCGGCCGACGGCGATCCCCTGGCAGTCGAACTGTTGGACGATCAAGCGCGGGCTTTAGGGATCACCATGCTGATGGTGAACTACCTGGGCGACTTCGATCGGCTGGTGATCGGTGGTGGGGTCTGTGACATGATCGATCCGCTGAAACAGCGGTACCTCGAATTGGTCCAGACCGAATACTACGACAACGCACTGGACGGATTTCGAAACTTCGACCAATTCAGCTTTTCGGTCTGTGGCGATCAAGCGTCCGTGATCGGAGCCTTGGCCCACGCGATGGGCAAGTAGTGGGATTCGCCAAAATTCCCCTCCAGCCCCACCTAACCGCTGAAGGAATTCAAGCGAATCCCAAGACGGTTTGTTTCGGCGGCAGAGGTTACTGGCCTCGGACGTCGGCGGTCAGGACGCCTTTGGCGGTCACCGAATCATCGCCTGCGGTCTTGATTTCGAAGGCAACTTTTTGCGGGCCCGCATTTTGACCGGTGTACGTAAAGGTTGGATTGACGATGTGAACCTTCTTCAAATCCGAAGTCGCTTCGTACTTCACGTCCCAGTTTTCCGCGGTGATGGATTCGATCTGAAAAGGCTTCTGGCCCATCAGAACCAATTTTCGCGTGATCCCCTCGCCTGGCTTCAGCGACCCGAGGGCAACGGCTTGTGGCGAGATCGAAAGAGCCGATTCGACCTGTCCGGAAACTCGTAGCGGTACGTTGGGCATGCTGCGGTCATTGGTGACCACCACGACTTCGTCTTGGAAGAAACCGGTGGGCGCGTCTTCGCGAAGATCGACCGTCAGTTCATAGTTGACGCGACCGCCTTCGCGAACGGTTTCTTTGACGGCGGGCATCAGCCAAGGTTTGTTGCTTCGAACATCGACGATTTGCCAATCGCTGCGTCCGGCGTACAGAACCTTGGTGGACTTCGATACGGCTTCGCCTTGGTTGGATCGACCGAATTCAATCGCACCAGGAAAGAAGACCATGTCGCTGCGGATGTAACCATCCACTCGCAGGCGGACTTCGCTGTAAAAGGGCTGGTCGATCACGACGGTCAGCGTCGCGCCTTTTTTGCCTTTGAAAGTGTCCGTGTTGAAGCGAGCCAGGATCGATCCGGTTTGGCCGGGAGCGATGTATTGGTTTTGCACAATCGGGGTCGTGCACCCACAACTAGCCCGGACCGTTTGGATGTGCATCGTGCTGGACATCGTGTTGACCACCGGAAACACGAATTCCGTTTTGGCTGCGACCGCGACAGTTCCAAAGTCGTGCGTCTTGATCGGGAAAGCCGTGGCTGTCCAATCGGCGGCAACAACGGTGGTGGATGCCAGGCAGGCGGCAACGGAAAAAGCCAAGGCGAAGTGGCGGATCATATGGATGGTCCCTGGTGGGGTGTCTCAGAAATTTTGAAACGGAATGAGCGGTGGCCTGCGGACAGGTACCGTTTGGGAGGCGGGAGGGACGTTCGTTCATCGCGCGCACAAAATTCGCCGCAACCAGAAACTCTGTCCATCTTATCCAACCTAGCGGTCCCCCACCGTTAGGCAACACGGAAAAGGATAAATATTTCCGGAAATTGCGGGTTTCGGTCTTGCGGACCGATTGCAGCAGTGATTACCGGGCGCCAGCCTTCGGTTGGAAGTCGCTGAGCGAGATCGGTCAGTTTGATCTGCGGGCGACGGGGTGTCTTTGGGGGCTTTGCGTAAAATACGCGGCGGTGAAATTTTGACCCCGCCGGATCATTTTGCGGCGTGAAAATTTCGATCGTGAAACTGCTTGTTGTCGATCGGATCTGGGAAATTTTCGCGCGTGAAACTCGTTCCCTGGCTGGGGGCGGAACGGGGACGGTTTTTTGGGAAGCAAAATTGGAGAATCGGTTGGCGCATAAAAAAACGGGCCGCGACCTTTTGCAAAGTCGCGACCCGCTTCGTTTTTCGCCTACGTCCAGCGAATCCATTTCTCCTCTGCCTCGCCCGGGTCGGCGATGGTTAGCCGCCCCAGGCGAGAGTTACTTTCGCTTCGAAGCGATACTTAGCAGCCACATCCGCAGGATGGTGCAACTTCGCAGCCGCTGTCGCAGCCACAGTCGTGGTGGCAGCCGCCGAAGATGTTCTTCAGCAAGCTTTTGACTGGGCCGTCGCAGCTAGGTGCTGCACAACCGCAATCCGAAGCACATCCGCAGCCCATGTCCGAAGCCGAGCTGATGCCGGCCGAGCAAGGATCGCAGCAAGTTGGTGCAGGTGCACAAACTTGAACTGGAACTTGCTTGCAGACAACTCGGGGAACGCACTTGGTGACGGTGTAAGGTTCGCAAACCTTACGGCACTTGGCGACTTTAACGGTCTTGGTGAAGCACTCAGTGCGGCACTTGTTGACACAAACGGTCTTGGTGCGGCATTCTGGGATCATCTTGCACACTTTGTACGAGACGGTCTTGGTGCGGCATTCTGGGACCATCTTGCAGGTCGTGTAGTTCACAACTTTGCTACGTGGTTCGCAAACGGTACGGCAAACGGTGTAGTTGCAAGTCTTGGTGCGGCATTCGGGAACCATCTTGCAAGTCGTGTAGTTGACGACCTTCGATCGTTGTTCGCAGACGGTGCTGCAAACGGTGTAGTTGACAACTTTGCTGCGGCACTCGGGAACCATCTTGCAAGTCGTCCAGTTGACAACTTTGCTACGGCACTCGGGAACCATCTTGCAGACGGTGTAGTTAACAACCTTGGTGCGGCACTCAGGAACCTTACGGCATACGGTGTAAGGAATTTCACGGGTGCGGCATTCTCGTGTGTAAGAAGTGCAGGTCACTTCTTTTTGCTCGCAGGTAGGAACCCAAACCTTCTTGCAGACGGTCGTTGGGCAACCTTGAACGCATTCCACTCGGCAAGCACCGGGGCAGTACACGTTGCGGCAGGTCGATGGATCAAACGTCCAAGTACCTGGCTCGCGGACGGTGCGACGCATCATCTTGCCAGGAACTTCTTCGCTGATCGTTTCCCAATGTCCACCCTTGACGGTGACCATTTTGGTCGTCGTCACAGGAACCACAACGCTGTAGTTCTCGGTGCGAACTTTTTGCTCTTGCACGGTGTTGTAGACCGTGTAGTTGATCGTGCGAGACTTTTGCTCACGAACTGGCACCATGACGGTGTAGTTCACCGTCTTGCTGTGGTTCTCACGAACCGGGTTCATGACGGTGTAGTTGATCGTCTTTTGGCGAGTTTCCCGAACAGGAACCTTCACCGTGTAGTTGATCGTCTTTTGATGAGTCTCGTACACCGGTTTGTTGACGGTGTAGTTGATCGTACGAGTCTTGGTTTCGTAAACAGGAACCTTGACGGTGTAGTTGATCGTCTTCGAGTGATTCTCGACGACCTTGTTCATCACGGTGTAGTTGATCGTGCGAGTTTTGGTCTCGTACGAAGGAACCATCACGGTGTACTGAACTTCTTTTTGCTCTGTGTACGGGACGGTACGAGTGCCCTGTACTTCTTTGTCTTCGTAATACACTTCATTACGGCTACGATAGCGAGTTTCCTCTACTTGATCGTAAACCGTTTCTTGAACTGTTCGCATCACGGTGTAGGTTCCGCCGGCAACCGGGGCACCCATCGAACCGTCTGCAACAGCTCCTTCAACAATCGCACCGTCACCGGCGATCGTTCCGCCATCGACAACGCTTGAACCACAATCGCTACAGCCTTGATAACTGATTGCACCACAATAAGCGGCGCTAGCGGACTTAGCCCCCGAAACGATCGCAATGATCGCAACGGCCGGCAACAACCACAGCCTTTTCATCTTCAATTCTCCACAGGAAACAACACATGTGTTGCATTGGACGCAGCTTGAAACTCCCGATGCTCCGGCATCGGTAACGTGACACTCGAAATTCCCCCGTGCGAAATGGCACGCTGATCAAAACGCGTCGGAGACTAAAACTGTCGTCGCGACTGTCGATGATCTGGCATCCCAGGTTGCTAGTGGCACCACTGCCGCGGATAATCCGATCCGCGTAAGCTGTGCTCACTGGCAAAGAGGAACTCGATGCACTGACTACATCGTCTACGTGTGAAGCGTTAAGCACGTAAAAGAGAACGCCAGGGCAAAACGGGAGGATTGGGGGCCCTGGATGAACGGCGGTATCAAGTTTGACGATTATGCAGGCTCGATCGCCTCGATTGGGCGTCTCCCTGAACAGATTGCCAGGTACCGCTCTTGCCTGGCCGCCATCAACCACCCGGAATGTGGGAGCCGCACTCCCCGTAAAATCCGCAACACCCGGCGACTCTGCCCCGCAACCCTCCCGCGGTGGACTCCCAAGACGGCGTCCCCAACGACCGATTTGGGTGGTCATCTTGATTCGCAGCCATCGGTAGCGAGACTCGCCAACGGTTTGGGCCGTTGAGGGGGGGGGAATTGCCGACAGTCTTGGCGGCATTCGCTACGGTGGATTTGTCATAGGAGATTCGTCGTTGGGAGATTCGTCGTGGTTCCGTTGGGGCTATCGACGTACTTCCCATTCGCTGGTGTCGGGTTGGCCGCCGAACTGGTTCACGTCCCGCACCGACTGATACAGTTGGACCGGCAACTGGATCGCACCGACGGTGATCAACGCTGCAAAGCCGATAGCGGTGGTGATCACCGCCCACTCCGGTGCAAAGGCGTGCACCAACGCGATCGTTAGGCCCGATCCGACCAGGATTGCTTTCAGCTCGGTCGGGCCGAACGCGGACAGTGTGAACTCGCCAACCAGCTTGGCTTTGATGTTGGTCAGGACCGCGATCGCGAACAGAATCACCACTGCGGCCAGTGCCATCTGCAAACTGCCTGCGGCCACCCCGATGCCGATCATCCAATAGGCGAACGAGAGTGGATCGGTGAAATGGTCCAACAGTTCCCCACCGTTTCGACATTGCCCGGTGCGTCGAGCATGCGTGCCGTCCACACAGTCGGCCAAGTGATTGCCGATCACGCCGGCAGAGGCCAATCCGCCGCCCCACCATGTCGATGTGCTAAACGCAAACCCGATCGCACCGGCGATCGCCGATAGGTGTCCCACCAACACGATGCCCTCCGGCGGAAACCGCTTGGGGATCGACAGGTACGGGTACAGCGATTGCAAACAGGGACCGACAAACGGGTCTAGAAGACCGTGGGAAACGCGTTTCGACATCGCTGAGACTCTGCGGATCGTGACGGTCACGGGCGGGGTTCGGTGCAAATCCACATGACTTGCTGACCCCGGTGGATCCAAACAAAGTGCCCGTCCATGGCCCGGTGACAGCGCTCGGGGACGCGGAATTTTCGAAACCGGTGGCCGAATCGAAGCGTTAGGGAGCCACCGAGATCACCACTTCGGTGTCCGTCCAGGTCGCTTGGCATCCCGCCAGGGCGGCGACCTTGCCGATCAGATCAGGCAGCGTCACGTCGGACTCTTCGATCTGTACGATCGCTTCACAAGCCGCCGCAGCCGTCGATTCGATGCGGCAAGTTCGACCGGCGGCTTGGCAAAGTTGGTTCAGTGCGTTGCGAGCGGCTGTCTTTGATTTCAACGAAAATCGCGGCATATCGCTGCCGGTTGCTGCACCGGCCGGCGGGTTCGCAGCTGGATTGCCGCCCCGGTTTCCAGCCCGATTCTGGTTTCCCGCACGGTCGTTGGGAGCTTCGATCGGAGTGGACAGAATCGCTTGCACGGCCATCCGGTGTGCTTTCGCGGTTGCTCGGATCAGCAGCGCCGCGTCGTTGACTCGGACTTTCGCCCCCGCGTCTTCCTTTTGGATGGCTTCACGGACGGTGGTCAGATCCGGCCATCGATACAACCGCGTCACTTGCTCGGCCGGCACGGCTTTCGATACGGATTCGGCGTCGTCGAAATCCAGAAACTGGCTGCGGACCAACAAAGTTGCGACATCGCGATGGATGTCATGCCAAGTGGTCGCCGGCCACAGGTCATGGGGCAGCGATGCATTTGGTGCTGCAGTCCCGCCCGGATCTGATCGGTCCAGCGATGCTGATAGCGCCTCGTCAGGGGTCGCTAGAGCGTCCCAGTGGATTTGCGCGGCGACATCGCGGTCGCCCTTGGTTTTCAACGACATCACTTCCGCCGAAACGCGGTCCACCCATTCAGCGCGTCCGACGATCACCACGCCGGCAACCCAGTGCACCACGCATCCCCGCGATGCGGCGATGCTGTCGATCGCTGCAAACGGTGTGGGCCCAACCTGGCCAATCTGAACCGGGGCGGTTGGGTCGATATGGCGGTCCAGCCAAACGTTGACCTTCACACCGCTGGTGAATCGGTCGATGGCGTCACGAAATGGCAATCCATTGATGATCCCCGTGGTAGGCGAAGCCATCGCGCGGACACTGCGGTCGCGTTCGGACAACTCGTTGACCGGGGATGCAGCCAGAACTGCCGAAGCGCCCAAACCGGTCCAAACGATCATGCCGCCCAAAAGTCTGGCTAAAAACAGGAAGTCTCGTGACGATTTTTCTGACATTGGCACACCCTTGGGGTTCACCGTGCTGGGCGACTGCCCGACATTTGTTGACACTGGATCGCCTAGGTGGTTTGTGAGGAATCCATCAAGTTGGATGACCGCGAAGACAGGGTGTTGTGGGGGGCTGTGTTTGGCGAAAGCGGATCGGCCCGAAATCACCCGAAATTGCGAAAAACACTGGGTTTTGGCCAGTTGTTGCCGCCTGCCGCTGTGACTAGACTCGACCAGTATAGCCGCGACGCAGGGGACCCCGCGGTAGCCCCTGTATTGACCAGGCTACGCGGATTGGACCTTGGATATCAACCAGCTGCCGGTCCGCTGACGCTCTTTATTGGCTTGGATCGTTCCATTACAGGTGTTCGCCGCGGTCCGTAGCCGCCGCGATTGGCTCAGGGAGCCTTGTCCGGCACTGGAGCGTGACTAACATGCCTCGCGTTGGCCACCAACAACGATCCAGCAGAACGGGCCAGCGATGACGGATTCGTGATCCGGTTGCGGTGGAGCCAAAATGGCTTGCCTCGGCGAAACGAACGATGCGTAACCCCACACGACGGAGAGATTGTGACTACACCCTTGGTCAGGACCACTCGACTAGCGACCGCCTATCGTCGTTACTTGAACTCCGCGGATTCGCCTCAGTTCGCTTCCGATGTGGACGATCACTACTGCGAATCCACTTTGACGTCGCTGTTGCGTCGTGGTGATGTGGAACTGCGGCGTGCGTCGGCCTTGTCTCTGGGCATGTTGGGAGATCATTCGGCGATTGAACCGCTGGGCCGTGCGCTCTGCGATTCGGATCGCGGAGTCCGGTTGGCGGCGGACGATTCGTTCCGCGCCCTGTTGGTACGCGACGCTGCTCCGATGCACCACCAACAATTGTTGAAGGTGATGCACCTGAACGATGGCGGTGAGTACGCCGGCGCACTTGCGCCGACGATGATCTTGGTGGATCAGGCTCCGTTGTACGCCGAAGCCCATCACCAACTGGCGATCTGTTGGCACGGCCTCGAGAACTTCTTTCAAGCCGAAGCGGCGTACAGTGCGTGTCTGTGGCATTGCCGGTATCATTATCCGGCTTGGCAGGGGCTAGCCAGATGCCGATTGATGTTGGGCGATGGCGAAGCGGCTGTGTCGGCGCTGAAACGCAGCCTGGATATCTGTCCGGATCTGGAGAACGCTCGCGCCCAAATTCGTATGATCGAACGAAAACTGCGCCAGGCCAACGATTCGTAAGTAGCGAGTCCGATCGCATGTTGCGGCAGTCAGGTAGGAGAGACAACTTGAGTTACGACGAACCCCTGGTCGGCGGTCTATCGGTCGCCATGTCGATGATCGCAACTTTCATCGCCGTCGGCCCCTGGGACCAGCCTTACCAGTTGCGCAGCATCCAAGCGGTGCGCAGTCGTTACGGGAAACCGGTCGCGCGAGGCGTATGGGCCGCCATCGCGGTCGCGGCCTTCACCTGCGGTGTAGCCATCCTGTCAGGCGTCCGCCCCGGTTATGCCGAACAAGAAATCGGCGTCAACCAGTAGCGATCTACGAGCCCATCACGCAGCAAACGCGTATCGGTGGGTGGACGCACGGGGCGATGCCCACGCGGTTAAACGATGGGGGGCGATATGCTGTCCAGTCCATGCGGTCCAGTTCATGCGGTCGTTTCACCGCGTGCCTATCGGGCCGCGCGTTTTGGTGGGTGGACGCACGGGGCGATGCCCACGCTGTTAAACGATGGGGGGCGATGTGCTGTCCAGTCCACACGCTCGTTTAACCGCGTGCCCATCGGGCCGCGCGTTTTGGTGGGTGGACGCACGGGGCGATGCCCACGCGGTTAAACGATGGGTGTCGATATGCGGTCCAGTCCACACGGTCGTTTCACCGCGTGCCTCATCGGGCCGCGCGTATTGGTGGGTGGACGCACGGGGCGATGCCCACGCGGTTAAACGATGGGTGTCGATATGCGGTCCAGTTCATGCGGTCGTTTCACCGCGTGCCTATCGGGCCGCGCGTTTTGGTGGGTGAACGCACGGGGCGATGCCCACGCGGTTAAACGATGGGTGTCGATACGATGGGTGTCGACTGCGCACCGTTTGGGGCAGCGGGCCATGCGTTTTGACGATGCGGCATGGCAACGAAAAAAGCCTCGCCGATTTTGATCGACGAGGCTCTTTGGAATGGTTGACTTCGATCAGCTGGATCGCTGACGAGTTGTTCCTTACGAACCGGGGTTCGATTCTTTGACGGCTTTGTCCATGACGTCGATGGCGGCGTCGACATAGCGTTCGTAGGTGTTTTCGAAGTGCAGCATGGACGCTTTGTCGGCAAAGAAGAACATTCGTTTGTTGAACGGATCTTGCATGGCCCATTCACGTTTGCCCGGCACGATCACTTGTTCTTCGAAGAAACGGACCACATCGATCTCGTTCAGCACGGGTGTGTAGGGGACCGGTTGAGCCAGGAACTTCTTTTTCTTGGCGTCTGAGGAGAACAAGTACAGCTTGCCCAAGTGGATGACTCCGAATTCGGGGCTGCCTTCGACCCACTCGGCATCGTCGACCACGGTAACGGCACAGTAACCGTCCATGGCCAGTTCAGGTTGATGGGACGAGGACTTTGCGGCCGCTGGCTTGCTGGCAGCCGGTTTCGCTGCGGCGACCGACGTGTTGGCTGGCTTGGAGGATTCCACCGCTTTGGCTGGCGACGGGCTGGCGACATCGCCTGGCATGGCCAAAGAGAGTCCTTCGGTGCTGTTGCTGACCAAGCGATTCTTGGCGGCAATCGCATTGGGCCCGCTGGGCAATTCCCAGCTAGCGGCTGTCGATGCGGGTGGTGACTTGGGACCAACCGGTGCGGCGGCGGTTTCGGTCGGCTTGGCGGCAACTGCATAGGCAGGAGCACCAGCGGGCGGTGCAGCAGCAGGTGTGCCCGCGATCATCGGCGAACCGGGTGCGGCAGGCGTGGGAGCACTGCGGACAGCACCGACCAACATCGCGATGTATCGATCGGGTTGTTGAGGGCTGACGCCGTGGGACAGCGTTTTGCCTTCGATATTAACGACAACATCCGTCGGGAATTTCGTGACCTTGAACATTTCGGCCAGCTTGGGGCTTTGGCCGGCGTGCACCTTGACCGCCACAAACTTCTCTTCGATCGCAGAGTTGACCGACGGATCCAAGAACGCGCCTTCTTCTAGCCGGTCGCACCAGACGCAGTTGTCGGTAAAGAAGTGCAGCAGCAACAGCTTTCCTTCGGCCTGGGCCTTGGCGTGTGCGGTGCGAAGATTCGTTTGCCAAGCGATTTCAGCGTTGGCAGGGCTGGCGACCATCAACGTCATTGCGATGGTGGTCATCAGGGTTAGGGCTACCGCTTTCATCGAATCAGATTCCTGTCGTCGAATGGCATGGAGAGCATTTTAGGTTGGGAGGCGAAAACTCTTTCCGCGCTGGACTCTCATCGGCCTGACTGCTGGTACCACTTGAGCGGATTCTGTGGAAAGTGCAGATTGTGTCGACTTTGACGATTAGCGATTCGTTGGCGAGGTTGGCCCCGTGGATCCCCCAACCAGCCGGGCGAGCCCTTCTGTCGCAACTGGCGGATCGCTAAAATTGCTTGTCGCACTTACCTTTTGATCGCACCGGAATAAGGACGTTTTCCATGGCTAACCAAGAATTGATCGCGCACCTGAACGAAATCCTGAAGCACGAATGGACTGGCGTCGCCCAGTACTCGCAGGCCAGTTTCATCGTCGAAGGCGTTTGGCGCGAGGTTTACGCAGATAAGTTCATCGGCGATGCCAAGGAATCGTTCGGTCACGCTCAATTGATCGGCAACAAGATTGTCGCGTTGGGCGGTGTGCCAGTCGCCACTCGCAACGAAATCAAACAGTCTCGCGACCTATTCGAAGTGTTGCAGTTCAGCCTGGAATTCGAAGCCAAGGCCGTGGAAATGTACGAAAAGGCGCTGGAACTTGCCGAAGGAAATCGTGCCCTGGTGGTCTTCTTGGAAGACATTCTCAACGACGAACAAGAAGGCGTCGACGAGTACACCAAGTTGCTGCGTGACACCAGCACCGCCTCAGCAGCCAATTCGGCACGCAAATCGGGCTAGAGAGTTCGTTTCGGAGCAACGTGTCGGCGTTCGATTGGAACGCCGGGGCGGTCCGTTGGTTGCGAGACCCGCCAAGGGTTTGTCGATTGTAGTGAGCCGTGATCGCGTGAGCGGCCGGGAATCCACACCCCACACCGCCCCCACGCCCGTGGCATCACGGCCAACGGGGATCTATCCGACTCGGGCGGCTGCGGCTTCGCAGAAGCTGAGCACGGGGGAAGCTTCGAAGTGCGATCGCGACGGTCGATGCAGATTTCTGGCAGAGTTTCCGGTGAGGGCGGCTTTCAAGCCGGCCATCTGTTCCGGTTGAATCGGCAAGCAGCTCTGGGTGAACCAGCCCACGTCAGGCGAATACGATTCCTGGCGTAGCATCATTCGGTCACCGCCCGATTCGCAATCGTCGGGCTCGCCACGCTGGATCACAATCACCAACCGGTTGTGGTCGTCGTCAGTCGGCAAAACGCTGATCAGAGTTTCTGTGGGCATCAAGTGGCTCGGGCGATATTGTTGATAACCGTTCTCAGTAGCATAATGGTATCCCGTCTGGTGGGGCCGTCAACGACTAAAACAATCGTTTCCATCCTCCTGATCGGAGCTTTTCGCTGTGAAAGATGACGCCGGAGCACGCAAATCGGCCGCTGAGTCGCCCGCTGACCGCAGTGGGGCAGACCGCTTGGCCCCGTTGCCGAAGCCCGATTTGAAGTCTGCTCGCTCTCGGTCAAAAAAGTTGGGACTCGGTCCCGGCCAGAAAGTGATCCTGATGTGCATGGACCGAAAGACGGCCAAATGTGCCAGCGGGAAAGAAATGGCGGCCGCCTGGAAACACTTGAAGAGCCGGATGAAACAGTGGGGGCTGAAGTCATCGAAATCGAACGATTCGGTTCGTGCCATGCGAGTCGCGGTCGGCTGCATTGGAGTTTGCCGGGGTGGTCCGATCATGGCGGTGATGCCCGACGGCTTGTGGTACGGATCCTGTACGCCGCAGGTGATCGACCGGATTTTGAAAGAACATGTGATCGACGGACGACCGGTGACGTCGCATCTGATCTCGCCGATCGATCTGGCGTGAAGCTGGGCAGGCGGTCTGGGAACGAGATTCTATCGAATTCGGGGGACCGAAGAATTTGCCTTTTCGGGAGAGAAAAAGTTCAGCTGGCATCAGGGGTGGCAATTCCGGGCTTGACATTGGGGGTCAGCAGGTTATATTTCAGAAAAGTCATGAAGGTGCTGATTCGGCATCCCTGGTCTTAGACACAGATGTCTTGGCCGGTTGTCGATCTGACACCTCTCCCGGACGACCTGGCTTTGTCCCTCTCAACCGCGACCCCGCTTGACGCGACCGCATGATCTAGCCGAGGAAACTGGCGACCCTGGATTTGGGGTCTTGATCAATATTGAGACTGGACTCCCAGGTCAAATCAATCGGAGACACACGGCGGTTTGATGTTACCGCTGCTTCGATGCGAGTAGTTTTCGGCGTAGGACGCCGGCAATTTTTTCGCGAAGTTTACCCAGACACCGTCTTGTTGACGGTCTGGACGAATTTCATTCGGTAATTCGATGCGGAATCGGTCCTTCTGATGCCGCCGAGTGTTATGCCATTGTTGGTCATCTCGCTCGTTAAACGCAGGTCTGGGATGTATTCGCAGTCCTGTCACTGATGTTGTGCCTTCTGGGCAATGAAGCTTTCCGTCGAATCGTGTTTCGGTCCGCTGGCGATTTCATTGGCTGGTCCCTTCGACAAAACGAATATCTGTTTCCACGATTTCGATTCGGCACTGATCTGATTCTGTTGGCTTTCCCCCGTCATTGATCGCCGTTTGGTGATGTTCATTGGCGTGACCAGCGATACGAGCATGGCATTTTGATTGCCAGCCCGTCACGGTGGTGGGGTGTTGGCAGTCGCAGAACGGTGCAACCGGCGTCTCTGATAGAAATGAACCGCGATTTCTATTTCCAGAGCTTTATTCCTTCGTTCCTAACGATGCGGTACTTCTTCAAACTCGCTGACCCCCTTGCCCGTTCTTGTTTCTCCTTTGCCCCCGCAGGCAGGAGAATGACGAAGAGCGAATCGGCATCGGCTTAGCCTTCTGGATGACAAATGGCGAAAAAGAAACGCAGTAATCGCAATCGGAATGGTTCCGGTGGTTCGGGCAACGGTAACGGGCCCAATCACGGCGGAGGCCAAGGTGGTGGCGGCGGTGGTGGCCAAGGCCAAGGCGGTGGCGGTGGCCAAAACGGAAAACCTCGTGTTCGTCGTCGTCGCCGAGGCGGTGGTGGCGGAGGCGGCGGTGGAGGCGGCAATGGCAACAACCAAAACGGTGGTGTCGATCGCGAACCAGAAATCTCCAACGATGCTCCGCTGCTAGAAGGCGAAGGCATTCTGGAACTGCATCCCAATGGTTACGGATTCCTGCGGACCACCGAAAACAACTACTCTCGCGAACGAAGCGATCCATTTGTGCCGGGCACGATGATCGAAAAGTTCGGGCTCCGACAAGGTGTCCAGATCAAAGCGATGGTCCAAGAGGCACGCCGCCAACAGGGACCGCGAGTTCGCGAGATCCTGGACGTGGACGGCATCAAGCCCGAGGATTATCCGGAAGTCCCGAACTTCGACACTCTGACGGCCATCAACCCAGAAAAGTGGCTGCGTCTTGAACGCGGTCAGCGACCGGTCACCAACCGTGTGATCGATCTTCTGGCTCCGATGGGACTGGGCCAACGAGCCTTGATCGTCGCCCCGCCCCGCAGCGGTAAAACGATCATGCTGCAGGACATCGCGACTGGGATGGCAGAGAATCATCCCAACGTCAAATTGATGGTGCTGTTGATTGACGAGCGACCCGAAGAGGTCACGGACATGAAGCGGAACATCGTCAACGGCGAAGTCATCGCTAGCAGTCTGGATATGGACGTCGAAAGTCATGTTCGGCTTAGCCAATTGGTCATCGATCGGGCGAAACGCTTGGCCGAAATGGGCCAAGATGTGTTCCTGATGCTCGATTCGATCACCCGATTGGCTCGTGCCTTCAATAAGTGGGTGGGGCGATCCGGTCGTGGCGGAGCAACCATGTCGGGTGGTTTGGACATCAAGGCGATGGACGTGCCGAAGAAATTGTTCGCCACCGCTCGCGCCTTCCAAGAAGGTGGTTCGTTGACGATCGTGGGCACCTGCCTGGTCGATACGAACAGCCGGATGGACGAAGCGATTTTCCAAGAGTTCAAGGGGACCGGGAACATGGAATTGGTCCTGGATCGCCGCTTGGCCGATCGCCGCGTTTGGCCTTCGATCGACATTTCGCAGAGCGGTACCCGCCGCGAAGAATTGTTGCACGACGAAGAAACCTACGAAGCGGTCACGATGCTGCGACGAACGCTCAGTTCGATGCACCCCTGCGATGCCATGGAACAATTGACCAAGCAGTTGGGGCGGTTTGTCAGTAATGATGAATTCATCAAGCTGATCAGCGGTGCAAAAACATCGCTGTAACGATTTCTTGGTTGGGGCAGCGTATCCGACCTTGATCAAAACGTTCCGAGCGGCCAAGATATGCGTCGCTCGAGAACACCCGTCGCTGGGAATAGCCGGCGGCAACGGAGGATAAGCGAATTGGTGAGCGGCCTCACTGGAACTGAGGTACCCCGCAAGGGGCTGCGAGTTCGAGTCTCGTGTCCTCCGCTAACGATAAAAACACCCCGCAGAACACTTGTTCTGTGGGGTGTTTTTTTTGGTGTCCAGCGTTTTCGGGCTGCCAGTGTTTTCGGGCTGCCAGTGTTTTCGGGCGTCACGTGTTTTCGGGCGTCACGTGTTTTTTGCGGCCGAGGCAGCCGCGTCGATTGCCGGGGTCAAAGCACCGGTTGCCCAACTCTCCCCTTACGAGAATCAGTCATCGCTCGGAAAAAAGCCAAGAACGTCCTGTGTGACCCAGACCACTGCATTCAAGTGCGGGGGGCGCGTGTCCACAATCTGAAGAATATCGACGTCGATTTGCCTCGGAACGCCCTCGTTGTCTTCACGGGGATCTCGGGTTCGGGAAAGTCTTCGCTGGCCTTTGGCACGTTGTTCGCCGAATCGCAGCGTCGGTATCTCGATTCGGTATCACCCTACGCACGCCGATTGATCGACCAGGTGGGGGAACCGGACGTCGATGCGATCGATGGGTTGCCGCCCGCGGTGGCGCTCCAACAGCAGCGGGGAACCCCGTCGGCGCGTTCATCGGTGGGCAGCGTCACGACGATCTCCAACGGCCTCCGCATGCTGTATTCGCGTGCCGGTCAGTATCCTCGCGGCCAGAAAATTCTGTATGCCGATTCGTTTTCGCCGAATACGCCCGAGGGGGCATGTCCCAGGTGTCACGGCATCGGTCGGGTGTTCGAGGTAACGGAAAAGTTGTTGGTTCCCGACGACACCAAGTCGATTCGAGAGCAGGCTATTGCCGCTTGGCCGCCGGCCTGGCAGGGCCAAAACCTGCGTGACATTCTGGTTTCGCTCGGTCATGACATCGACAAGCCGTGGAAGAAGTTACCCAAGAAGACTCGCGACTGGATTTTATTTACCGACGAAACTCCCGTCGTTCCCGTCTACACACGGTCGGGCCTAAGCGAAGCCGGTGATCCGCAGCAGTCCGCAGCGCCAAGGTACATGGGGACCTTCACCAGCGCCCGTCGCTACGTGCTGCATTCGTTCACGACGACGCAGAGTCACCGCACCAAGAAACGTGTCTCGCAGTTCATGCAGATTTCACAGTGTCCGGACTGTGATGGGAAAAAGCTGAAGCGTGAATCGTTGTCGGTCAAGTTTGCGGGGCTGGACATTGGCGAATTGTCTCAATTGACGCTGACCGAACTGGCTGTGCGGTTGCGTGATGCTGCCGATGCAAAACCATCGGCAAGCGATCTGCATCGCGAGAAAGCGATTGTCGCCCAGCGGATTGCCAGCGACATTCTGGCCCGTGTCGAAGCGCTGACCAACCTTGGTTTGGGATACTTGTCACTGCAACGCAGCACGCCCACCCTATCGCCAGGCGAATTGCAGCGGTTGCGATTGGCCACTCAAATTCGCTCGCAACTCTTCGGCGTCGTCTACGTTCTTGATGAACCCTCGGCGGGTCTGCATCCGGCCGACACCAAGGCACTGTTGGGGGCCTTGGACGAACTGAAACAGTCTGGCAATTCGTTATTTGTCGTCGAGCACGACGTCAGCGTGATCGAGCATGCGGATTGGATCGTCGATATCGGACCGCAGGCAGGGACCCACGGCGGCGAAGTGGTTTACAGTGGCCCGCTAGACGGTTTGCGTGAAGTCAAAGAGTCGCACACGGCCAAGTGTCTGTTTTCGCCCCAACCCGAATCCCAGCACGCGCTGCGCCAGCCCACGGGCTGGCTGAAGTTGCAGCAAGTCCAGCGGAACAATCTTTGCGGTCTAGACGCCGATTTTCCGCTTGGCGTGCTGACGACCGTTACCGGCGTGTCGGGTTCCGGGAAATCGAGCTTGGTCAGTCAGGCAGTGGTCGAACTGGTCGGCGAAGCGCTCGGTCAAAAGAAAGAGGTCGATGCTCCCGAGGGCGAAGCCGACCTGTTGGAGCAAGAGCTAGAAACGTCGACCGGCGGAAGCATCGTCGACGGTATGGATCATGTCCGACGTTTGATCACCGTCGATCAGAAACCGATCGGTCGAACGCCTCGATCGAACCTAGCCACCTACACCGGTTTGTTCGATCACGTCCGCAAGTTGTTTGCGTTGACTCGCAAAGCAAAATCCCGTCGATACGATGCCGGTCGGTTTTCGTTCAATGTTGCCAAGGGACGCTGTCCGAACTGCGAAGGGGCGGGCTTCGTCAGCGTTGAATTGTTGTTTCTGCCTAGCGTCTATACGCCGTGTCCGGTTTGTCGCGGGCAACGTTACAACGATGCCACGCTTGAAGTCACCTATCGGGACAAGAACATCGCCGAAGTGCTGGACCTGACCGTCGAATCGGCACACGCATTTTTCGCGGATGAAACACCGGTGCTGCGTGCACTCGATGCCCTGTTGCACGTCGGTCTCGGCTACCTGCGTCTTGGTCAGCCTGCGACTGAGTTGTCGGGCGGCGAGGCGCAACGAATCAAGCTGGCGTCCGAGCTGCAGCGTGCACAGCGTGGCGACACTCTGTACGTCCTGGATGAACCAACCACGGGGCTGCATCCGGCGGACGTGTCGATGTTGATGTCTCAGTTGAACGGGCTGGTGGAGGCGGGCAACACCGTCATCATGGTCGAACACGACATGCAGGTTGCCAGCAACAGTGACTGGATCATCGACATCGGGCCTGGGGCCGGCGATAAGGGCGGGCGGATTGTCGCCCAGGGGCCACCTGCGAAAGTCGCCAAGTCCAAGAAGAGCCGGACCGCACCGTTTCTGTGTCGCTAGTCGGTCACTAGCCGTCACGTAAAACGGGCGCCCCGAAGTCGAGTCGCATCATGCCGATGTCAGCGGTCTGTTTCCATTAAACTGACCGGTGACCAAGACCGTCCAAGGTTTGTTGATTGACTCGTAAACGGCCGAACCAAAGCATGCGAAATTCGATTCTGATCGTGGCACTTTTGTTGATTCCACAACAGGTTTCGTCCCAGGAAAAAGGGGCAGCCGCCGGCAGACGCGAGGTTACCCGCAAACGCGAGATTCAATGGGTCAATCCGAAGATCCCGGACGTGAAAGGTCTGGTTCATCATGTGCTGCCCAGTGGGGCGATGGGGCATGACGTCGGTTACGTCGTCTGGACGCCCCCAGGCTTGGACGGTGACGCCGCCACCCGATATCCAGTGATCTATTTCCTGCATGGGGCGGGCGGGTCGGAGGCGTCGGATTCGGCAGGCTTTGCGTCGCGCGTCGCGGCCGCCATCCGCCAAGACCAGTTTCCGCCAACGATTTGCGTGTTCCCCAACGGTGGGATGAGCGGCTATCGCGGCGACGTCGAAACGATGATTGTGGACGAGCTGATCCCGTTGATCGATGCTGAGTATCCAACCAACCGGAATCCGTCCGGCCGAGCGGTGGCGGGGTTTTCGATGGGTGGCGCTGGATCGGTATCGTTGGCCATTGAGCACCCCGGACTATTTTGTGCGGCGGGAAGTTGGGGAGGTGCTTTGTCGTGGCGTGGCAGTGGCGAAGACAGTCCGCTATTGCCGGCCGCAATCGATCACGCCGACAAGCTGAAACGGCATGGCTTCGCACTGTTGACGATCAATGGAGACCAAGATCGGCCGGACGCTTTCATTCCTTTGGCAAAGACCCTTCAGCCGCTGGGGATCACGCACAAGACGGTCACGCTAAAGGACACCAACCACAATCTGGGCAAGTATTACGAGTTGGCCGGCGACACCATGATCGCCTTCCTTGCCGAACGATTCAGTGCGGCTTCGGACCACCAGTAGCGATCGCAGTGGAACGACCGGATGACCGGAAGAGATTTCCTCCCACACTTTGGCTTGCCCGATGCCCGTGCGCTACCACTTTCTGCTGTCGGTTTTGATTTTGGCCTTGGGGTTTGCACCGAGCGTCGACGGGCAGCAGCCGCCGGGTTCAGGCGGGATTGCCGCGAAGTATTCGCGTGATATTGGAATCGAAAGCGATCCCAGCGTGATCTTTTGCGAGAACTTTGAACTCGGCGATCTCGACGCGATCGGCCAGAGATGGGAAACCGTTGGCAATCCCGAGGTCATGTCGCTGAGCGAAGATGTGCCCGAGTCCAGTCATGGCAACCAATCGATGTTGATCAGTCAGGTTGCCGAGAAAGGGTCCGGAGCCGACCTGTATCGCAGGATCGACGAAGGGTACGACAAGATCTACACGCGGATGTACGTCAAGTTTGCAGAGGACTGTGAACCGGTTCATCATTTCGGAACCTGCGTTGGCGGCAATCATCCGTCGACCGGCTGGCCCTCTGTCCGCGCCGGGCAACCGACCGACGGCGACAAGTCATTCTGGGTGGGCATCGAACCGTTTGGGAAAAGCTGGACTTGGGTCTACTACACCTATTGGTGTGACATGCGTGCCAGCCCGCCGCGTGGCCAAAGCTGGGGGAATTTATCCGTTCGCGATGAATCGTTGAAGGTCCGCCGTGGCGAGTGGACCTGAACGTCAACTTCGTTTGGCTATACCTCTACCTGACCAGCGGCACGCCCGGTCATGTCAATCGTGTCTGGTTTGATGACGTCGTCGTGGCGAATCAGTACATGGGACCGATCCAAACCGAGTAGCCAGCTGCTCTGGTTTCCATTTGCCCTGGTATCGACGTGCCCTGGTATCGATGTGCCCTGGTATCGATGTGCCCTGGTATCGACGTGCCCTGGTTCGGGGCTCCCCCCACGGCAGCTTTCGCTGCTAGTCCGCTGCTAGTTCGCTGGCGAATCCGATTTCGGGGGGACCAAGTGTTTGGCGATCCGCGGATCGATCGTCTTCAGTTGCCCGGCAATCAGGTCGGCAATCGCATCGGCGCCGGTTGGGCTGAAGTGGGTTCGGTCGTTCTCGTCGGAGTTGTAGGCCGCGCTGGCCACCGGCCCGATTGCATTGTGGTGTTCGACGCTGAGGTGATACAGGTCGATAAACGCAGCATCCTGTTCCTTGGCGACCGCTTCGGCTGTTTTTGCAAAGTCGGGTAGCGTGGCTTTCAAGCCTGCATGTCGAGGCGAGATTTTTCCGTCCTTGCCAAAGTTTCGGCGAGTGACCGAGCTAAAAATGACTGCTTTGCCGCCCGCGTTCTTCACTCGCTGGGCATAGGACGTCAGCTTTTCTTGATACTGGTCCGTGCCGTACCGCTTTTGGTCATTGTGTCCGAATTGGATGAACACGTAGTCAGGATTCAGTTTCAATAGTACGTCTAGGCGGTCCGAGAGTGAATCCAGCGTGGCTCCGTTCTTGGCGAAATGTAGGACCTTGGTGTGCGTGTCGAATCGTTTTTCGATAGCGGGGCCCCAGCCATAAGTTGTCGCGACGGTGGAGTCGCCGATCAAACCGATTGTCAGTTCGTCGTGCGCCGAAGACGTCGTCGCCGAAACGCAAACGCAGATCAGAGCACAGAACAGCAGGCCAAGTCGTCGGTACATAGGAAGGTTCGGTCGCGAGGGGTTGAGCGAGGGAAGGGTTGAGCGAGGGAAGGGTTGAGCGAGGGAAGGGTTGAGCGAGGGAAGGGAGGCTGAATTCGTTGGTGCTCCACCGCGGTAAAGGCGGGGGGCGATGCTGATTGGCGTTGCACCCGCGATGGCGGATGTTTCAGTATTCCTTGAATCAACGACGATCATACACCACCCGCCATGCGAGGTTCGAACGCCTGCTTTTACGCGTCCATGCGTTGGCTTTGCCGAGTTGTTGGCGCGGGTGGCGAGTCATTGGCCGCTTTGGTCATTACTGCTGAACTCGGCATCCCTCCGCCGCGAACCTGCAACCCTTGTCGGGGGGGCTTCGGTGATGCGGTTTGGGGAAACGTAGTGACGACTTCCGCTACGAAAAGCCGAGATCGGTCGGGGGGGGCGTGACGTACCGCGTGACGACACAATCTAGGCCGCCACCAACGGGACAGGTCTTTTCGCTGATTGAGATGCTATGAACCAAATGGTAACAACGGACCCCGAATCGCCGGCCGACACCGCTCTATGGGTGGATCGATACGGTGATGCGTTGTATCGGTACGCCTTGTCGCGGCTGCGGGATTCCGAGTCGGCCGAGGAGGTGGTCCAGCAAACGTTTTTGGCCGGGCTGGAGCATCGTAGCCAGTACTCCGGGACTGGTTCGCTGCAGGGTTGGCTGATGGGAATCTTGAAACGGAAGGTCGTTGATTTCGTTCGCCAGCGAGATCGATACACGTTGTCCGACGATCTGGGCGACATCGAAGAGAATCGAGAGCCGCTGGGGACGTTTTTCGACCGCAAAGGTAACTGGAGCCAGAACGTCCGCGAGACCCTGCTAGAACCGCTCGATTCGGTCGACAAAGAAGAATTCTGGCCGATCTTTCAAAAGTGCATGGGGACGCTTCCCAAGCGGCAGTCCAGTGCGTTTTTGCTGCGAGAAATGGAGGGCTGCGAATCGGCGAAAATTTGTAAGGAATTGGGGATCAGTTCGTCCAATCTGTGGGTGTTGCTGCATCGTGCGCGACTGCGCCTTGCCAACTGCATCAAATTTCGTTGGCTTCAAGAACAGGATGAATAGGCAGCTCTGCGATGTTAACGTGCAAACAAATCTCTGAACTGATATCCCAGTCGCTGGATCGGCCCTTGCCGCTGGGCAAGCGTATGTCGGTCTGGATGCATCTGAAGATGTGCCGGTTGTGTGCTGCATTTCGGCGTGACCAGGTGCTGTTTCAAAGCAGCCTGTCACGGGAATTGGAACAGGTCGCCAAGTATGAAAAGGACCCCACGGTGCGGTTGCCTGACGACGCCAAGCGACGAATCGCCAAAGCCATGCAATCCAATGGATAGGGGCATCCCGAACTGTTCCGGTCGATTTTCTTGTAAGGATCCATCTTCAGCTTCGTCTACCTAACAGATCTGCGAGTCACCGGACGTGCGGGATGTCTGCACCGGCCAGCGGAACCTATCGCCTAGGAAGATGGCATGCCGCAGCATATTTGGCACTTCAGTAACAGCGATCTCTTTCGAAAGTTGCAGCCAGCACAGCTTCGAAGGCTCGAATCCTGCAGCCGGTCGCGGCTGTACCCGGCACGTAGTCCGATCTATCTGCCTAGCCAGCCAGCCGATAGCGTGTTCCTGATCCAGTCCGGCTTGGTAAAGGTTTGCAACCTGACCGGTGACGGCAAGCAGTCGATCTTGGCCTTTGTAGAACCGGGCCAGTTGTTCGGCGAGCTGGCGATCTTCGATCCGGATCAGCGAGACGAGTATGTGGAGGCGGTCGAAAAGACGATGGTGGTGGTGATCCCAGCCGTTGAACTGCAAAACCTCATCGCAGTGAACCACGCTGTCGCAATCTCGCTGGCAAAAATGATCGGACTGCGGCGGCATCAAATGGAACGGCGGTTAAAGAACTTGCTGTTCCAATCCAATCGCGACCGTCTGATTCATTTGTTGTTGGATCTGGCCGAACAGTTTGGTGTCAGCGGGAACGATGGCGTTCGTCTGCGGATCAAGTTGGCGCACCAGGAAATTGCCAACCTGATGGGAAGCACTCGCGAAACGGTCACCATCTTGCTTGGCCAATTGAGATCCGAGGGACTGATCGACGTCGGTCGCCGCAAAATTGTGATCTTCGATGCCGATCAGATGGCGACCATGGTGAATCGCAGGGCATCGTTCCCCAGCCGGTTCGTCTGCAGCTAATCAGGCGGCATCCATTGACTGGCCGTCCAAACGTGGCCCCCAAGAAATGCTTCAGCCGCGCCGTTTAGACGCGATCGTTTGCCAATCAATCGGTGACTCTCGGGTGCCGTGCGCCGGATGAACCGTGGTTACCTTTTGGCATCGAAAAATCGCACCGGTCGTCACCGCTAAGGGGTGTCCGCCGTGGGGGCCGCCGCCGGTTGGTGAAGGGAACTGCTGCGTTGGCCAAGCGAATAGCCGTACCGAGGTGTTTTCGGCAACGATTGGATCCATCCCGCTGGCAGCGACTGTTGACGTGTCCCGTGTGGGGCAGCGTCCAATTGTTCGTCGCCGAGTGTCCGAAACGGATACGGCTGTCGAAGGTAGGATTGCGTTTCCTCGGCGGGTGCCGAATCGGTTGTCAAAGCATCCGTTGAACCCGATTCGGCCGAGCTAGGGGCTAACGGAATCGTCGTTTCCAGCAATGGGTCGGCCGGTCCGCTTAGGTGACGGTAGAAGCTGGGTGGCAGGTCAATCGTTTGCGTTTGACGGCGCGGTGGTATCGCGGATTTGGGCAATGCGTTCTTGTTGAACGCGGCCAATTGAGGTGCCGAAGTGGTATCGCCGGAAACCGATGCCTGCGTCACTGCCTGATATTCACGGCTTTCCGCTTCCACAACCTCTGCGGGTCGGTTCATGCCTGGTAGTAGTTTGACGGTCGAGTCGGAGATGACAACGCCGCCGCCTCGTCCTTCAAAGCGAACGATCAAACTGAGCTGTTCGTTGTAGCCACCGACTTCGTCCCAAGGGCACCACACGCTGTACGAGGTCCCCATCGACGTCTGGCTCATGTGTTCGGCGAATTGATCGGCCGTGAACACAAACTTGCGTTTTGGCTTGGTCGATTGGGGGGTTAGGTCGTTCGCATCGAAAGCATAGACCGCCAACCCACCATCGACCTTCACGGGGTCGGCATCTTGTCCGTTGTAAAAATAGATTCGGCCGCCGAATCCGCGTACGCCGGGTTGTTGCGGTTGGTGCAAGATCGTGTCGGCCCACATCACCATCATGCGAGTAGGAACGACGGCGACTTCTTCCTTTTCGAACAGCTTGGTCGACCATGACGGCCGGTCAGGAACAAATTGGCAGCCGATGGATCCGGTCAAAGCGCTCAACAGGGTCGCCAACGCGATCGACCGATTTAGAATTGGGTGCTTGATCATTACAAATTCCCCCTGATACCAGAGCCGGTGGGGACATCAGGATTGCTAGATGGAACACTGCCCGGCAGCATCGTCGATTCACTTGGAAAGGGGAAATCGGGTGTCACGCCATTCTTAGGTGCCATCGTTGATTCGGGCCACGTGAAATCGTTCGGTGCTACTTCCATGACGCTTTCGTTTCCGATCGGAAGGTCGTGCAAGGTTGGATTGTCGGATGGATCCCAAGCACGCTGACCACGTGGGTCATCGTACGGATAGATCACTTCGACGCCGTCGACTTGGCCAGGATCCGATAGCAGCGAATCCATCATCGGTTGGCCAATGATTTCCCCGTGCAGATCGAATACGTCGCACGCACACCAGCTCATTCGAGCCATCTCGGTCTGCTTCAGCCTTTCCATGTCGGCTTCGGATCGCACGATATGGGGTGTCAGAATGATCAACAGTTCGGCTCGCGTGTTCGAAACTGAATCGTAACGGAACAGGTGTTTCACAATCGGAATGTCGCCCAACCAAGGCACTTTGCGATGCAATTGCTTTTGTTTGGTCGAAATCAGTCCGCCCAGCACGATGGTCTCGCCATCGGCGGCGCTCACGGTTGCTTGGGCACTGGCCACGTTGACTCTTGGGCTTCGCACGACGGTACCGTCGGCGGTGGCCGAAACGGGGATGCCTTCCGATTCCGGACCGACTTCGGATTTCTCGGCGTCGATCTCCATCGTCACGTTGCCTTCGGGGCTGATTCTTGGCGTCACGCCCAGGATCAATCCGACGTTCTCCATCGTGATCGTGTTTTGTTGGCCAATCTGTGTGATCGTAGAACCGGTGATCCGAGGGACGCGTTGGCCGACTTGGATGAATGCCGATTGATTGTCCAGCGTTAGGATCTGTGGTCGGCTCAGAACGTCCAAGCGGCGCGATTCTTCCAACGCTCTTAGCAATGCGCTGACGTTCTGGCTGCTTGCGGATAGCACCAAACCGCCAAAGCCAAGTTCGGCGTTGGATCGACCGAGTGCAAAGTTGGAAAGCCCTTGGCCGCCGACGTCCCCAGCATTGGCCAACGCTTGGGATGAACCGCTGTTGCCAAGCGGATCAACGCTGTTGAAGCCAAAGCCAGGATCATTGGTGGCAGAGACGACGTTTTGTTGGGTCGTCGAAGTGACTGCTCCACCCGGCGATGTCACGTTTGTTGTGCTGGTGACGGTCAACAAGTCGCCCAGCAGACTGCGGTCGAACAGGACCGAGTCCTGGATGCCAAGTTCGACACCAAATTCATCGGTATTGTTCAGGGCGACTTCTGCGATCAGGACTTGAATCATCACCTGAGGCGGTTGTTCGTCCAATTTCTCGATCATCGTCCGGATCTCGTTGAAGTAGCGCGGCGTCGCACTGACAATCAACTTGTTGGATACCGGTTCGGGAACCACGACCACTTCTTTTTCAAGCTGTGCGAAGGGGTTCAATGTGGCGGGCGATGCGTTTTCAACTTGCCGCGTGTTGCGAAGGAATTCGTTAATCGCCAACGCGACATCCACCGCGGGTGAATTCTTCAGCTGATACACGATGTTCTGTCGCTGCATCGCGTCGGCTTCGTCCAACCGCATTAGCAATGCGTCGACAATCTTCAAATCGCCGTCCGATCCGGTCGCGATGATGCTGTTGCTGCGAACATCGACGGTGAACCGCAGCGGAGCCAAGGATGATTCACCTGGGGAACTGGACAGTTGGGCGCTCGTCACCGGATCGGCACCTGCTTGGCTGGGCAACAGCGACCGCAGGGTTTGGATCAGGCTGGCAGCGTCCCCGTTTTGAATGGGGAAGATCTTGATCTTGGCGACCATGCCCGGCGAATCGAGTTTGTCGATCAGAGCTTCGATCACTTCGAAGTTCTCCGCCGGTGATGTGACGATCAAGCTGTTCTTTCTCGCATCCACCGTGATTTGAACATTGTCCAGAATGCCAGACAAAATGGTCTCGCCACGGCCCATGCCATCTAGCATCAGCTCCATCGCACTCGGACGCGCATTCGTGCCCGCCGTGGAAATGGTTTCGCGAAGTGTTTCGGCGACATCAGCAGCAAGTCCGTTTCGGATCTCGAAGACTCGAGTTCGCTGGACGGTTCCGCCATCGAGCGTATCGAGTCGTTCGACCAAACGAGCCACTTCCTGCATGTCTCTGGGGGCAGCGTGAACGATCAGCGAATTGGTGCGTGTATCGATCGTCGCTTGGATGGTCGGTGTTAGCCCCCCCTGGCGATTGGCGAACAAGGTGGTGACGGTTTGTTGCACCGCAGCCGCCGATGCGTATTTCAGCCGAAACAGGTTGAACTGGCTTTCCGGTGGAACGGGTTGATCCAGCTTGCTGATCAGATCCTTCAACGCAACGACTGCGTCGCCCCATCCGAGCAGCAGGATGGCGTTTGGTTTGCCCAGTGGGGTCACCGTGGCGCGTCCCTGGCGTGTCCCCAGCAAACTCGTTTGCGTCTCTTCGATCAGCTCGGTGATGCTTTGCGATTGGGTGTGTTCGAGGTGGATGACCTCGATGGCCGGTTGGGTTTGGCGGCTAAGCAGTTCCATTTCGCGGATGATCTCCGCCAACTGGTCAAGATCTTGATCACGTCCCCTCAGGATGATCGCATCCAGGTCCGGCAGCGTTTGGACTTCGACGCCTTCGAGTTGCGGCAGCGACGGACTTTCGGTTCGTGGGTTCGCGGCACGATTGGTTGGGTTGGCCGCAGCATTGTTGTTTTGGTCGCCGTTGTTCTGGTCATCGTTGCCGCGGGCCGGACTACCTGGGGGGGCTGGTAATTCTTCGGTCACCTCCGCAGCGTCTTGTCGCAGTCCGGTCAAACGGAACAGCAGTCGGGCGTTGGGATCGTCCGCGCTGGCACCGTCGCTGTGGGGGTGGGCGTGGTTGTTGCGTCTAGTCGATCGAAGCATCTGTTGCACATCGGCTTGCACTTCAGGCTGCAACATCAAAACACGTTGCTGAGGCTGTCCGGTCAGCGAAGTGGGTTGCCGCTGATAGCGTCCGACCAAGGCAGAGAGCAAGCGTCCAAATTGGTCCACCGTCGAAGCGGGGCCATCGACCAACACATCGTCTCGATCCAAGTCGAATGCGATCTTCAAAGTACCCGAGGGGGTAGCGAGCAACCATTGTCCCGTCGGTGCTTGCCCGCCGGTGGGGGATGTCGTTGTTAATCGCTGGCCGAACAGTCGTAGCAGTTCATCACGGATGACTTGCGATTGTCCGGTCGGTAGCGGCATCAGCCGTCTGGTCGTTTCGACGTTGGCGGCTCGGTTGGGTGGGGTGGTAGTAGCACTGACGCCGCTAGTGCGAGCCCGCGAATGGGTGGACGCCGATCGAGACGCGTTGCTGGTATCGGTGCTGGGCATCCGGGTTGGCGGAACGGTGACAGCAGCACGATTCGGTCGGCCACTGTTGGCTGGTTCGGCGATCCAGTCGGGCGAACTCGATGAATTCGTCTTGGCGACATCGACGCGTTGCAGAACCTGTTGGAACAGATCATGGACCCAAGGTGGCCCAGCGACGGAGATCCGATCGTTTTGCGTACCGAGTCGAATTTTTGCTTCGGGTGAATTCGCTACCAATGGCGCAAACACCTGCTCGATCTCTGCGGCGCTTCGATGACGCGTCACGTAGGATATCGTTTCCGCGGTTTCGTCGCCTTGGGCAACGCTATCGACAACGCAGAGCGAGGCCATGAGCGCGACCAGTGCGTGTATGAGTTTCTGCCGGACCTTGGACATCCTGTTTTCTGGCTTTCGTGGTAGTGTTCGTCACGCAGCGCCGTCTGCCGCCTAAAATGGTGATCAATGATGCGATCTATGAAAGGCAAAGTGTGCGTGTCAAGGCAAATCGATCGAATCGCTGACACGCATGAGACCCGCTGACGAAAAGCCGACAAAGCGCAGGCGTGCGGGTTCCGCACCGGAAATCGCGGGGCCGATGGCCTGTTTGGACGCCCATGGGATCGATTCCGCAAATTTTCGAGTCGATCAAAAAGTGCTGCCATTGCTGCGTCCATCTTGATCCGATGCAGGTACACCATCGCGACGTTTGTGTGCTGAATCGCCGGGCGACATTCGGTTGGTTGCTGTTCCGATGAAGGCTCTGACGGTCCGTTTGCGGGGTCGGCGTTGCTTGACCGAGCGTGCTGACAGATTAGAGTGATAATTTGGTTCAACTCGTACCAAGAACCCGCCTCGACAAGCTTCCGAATTGCGAAGCTCCCGCCGGATCCAAATCCATGCTGCCTCCCCGAGACTTGATTCATCTAGTCTTTCTGCTGTCGCTTTGTGCACCTCTGCATTCCGCCTCAGCCGAACCTCCCGCCAAAACGTCTGCTGCCGCGGATACGCCAGCGGCTGAACCTGCGCAGGTTGCAGCGCCGCTTCCGGCAGAACCCGCGACGGATACACCGGTGGCGGCCGAACCGGTAACGGAAGAACCGGTGGCAAAGGAACCAGTGGCCGCTGCGCCAGTGGTGGCTGTCCAAACCGAATCCTCCGATCCGTTGCAAAGCCCGTTTCCGCTTGCCCAAGTCAGTCGTCTGGTTCACCCCGACGTCGCTGACGAACTCGGGCTTGGCGACGTCCAACGCGCTAAGATTCAAAGTCTGCTGGCACAGCGGACCGAGATCAACGTTTCATCCGATGCCGCGGACAAGAATCAGAAGCTGATCGCGATCGACCGAAAAATTCGCGACACGTTGAATGCCGACCAATTTAAAAAGTGGACCACCAGCGGTCCGACCAGTGAACTGCGATTTCAATTTCGCGAACAGCCTTGGGGCGAGGTGTTGGATTGGTTCGCACGTCAAGAAGGTCTGACGTTGGTGATGAACCAAGTGCCCCCCGGCACGTTCACCTACACAGACACGCGGTCCTACAACGCATCGGAGGCAATCGATCTGCTGAACAGCGTGCTGCTGACTCGCAGCTACACGTTGGTCCGTCGCGAAAAGATGCTGACGGTATTGCAGCTATCCAATTCGATCCCCATCGATTTGATTCCACGCGTACCGCTGGAAGAATTGCCAAGTCGCGGCAGATTTGAATTGGTCAGCGTTCTGTTCTCGCTCGGCAACCGCCCGGTCGACGCGGTCATCCAAGAGGTTCAGCCGTACCTTGGTTCGTTTGGTCGTGCGATCGCCCTACCGAAAAGCAAGCAACTGTTGGTTGTCGAGACGGCCGGCAAAATGGATACGATCAATGTATTGATCAACACGGTGCCCGAACCACGAGCGGTTCCGAAACCGGACAAGCCCGAAAAACCACCCGCACCCGTCTTTGCCGCCTATGCACTGGGTGAACTTGATCCGACCGTCGTGTTGGACAAAATGAAAGAATTGGTCGGTAGCGATCGCATCGCAGTCGACGAGAAAACGCGGCTGCTGACCGCTTTCGTGATTCCTACGCAGCAAACTGCGATCCAGACCGCCGTCGAAAAGATGCGAGCCGAAATCGAGGCGGCGCCGGCGAATGTTTCGGTTGCCTATCCGCTTCGCAGCGGAAGTGAAGAACAGATTCGCGAGCAAGTCACCGCAATCGCACCGCGGGCAACGGTCAGTGTCGACACTGTCGCGGCCCAAGTGATGGTCACCGCTTCGCCGGACGAACAGAGTCGTATTGCCGACGCTTTCACCGCGATGGGCATTACCGCGACCAAGTCGGACATGAAAGTCAAAGCGTTTCAGGTCGACCCGGTGCAGTCCACCGTCATCTCCACGGCGCTGCAGACGATGATTCCGACAGCCCAAGTCGTCGGAAATCGTTCGCTGGGAACGGTTGTCGTGCATGGCAGTGACCAAGACATCGCTTTGGCCGATCAGGTGATCCAGCGTTGGCGTGGGGCGGACCTGGAAAGCGGCGTCCTTCTGCACGCGTTCGAGTTGCCTCGGCCGGGATCCGTCGAATGGCTGGCGACCGTCACCAAAGTCGTGCCGCGAGCACAGGTTTGGTTGGGCACCGAAGCCCAGCAGCTGATCTTGCTGGGCAGCGGCGAAGAGAAAGCCAGACTGGAAGGGATGCTGCCACAATTGCTGACCGCATTGCCAAGTCCACCCGATCGCGTGCTGCAGACTTATGAATTGTCGGCGACTGAACTGGCCCGTTGGCAAGAGTTCCTGCCCATCCTTGCCGAACAGCTTCCCGGTGTCCAACCGATCGTTCGTCCGGCCGGCGAAGATGGTTCATCCGAGTTGTTGGTGTGGGCTACCCAAGAACACCAAGCACGTTTGGCCGAAGTCGTCGCACAGATCCGAAAGGCAACGCCCCAAACGATGCTGCAGTGGCCGAAAATCTACGATCTCGAAAAACGCGACCCGTCACTGTTCAGTGAACTGTTGGCAATCCGCTTCCCCGGAGTCCGAGTTACCGCCGATGCTGCTTCGGGCCAGCTGACCGTATGGGCCGAACGAGACACGCACGGCAAGATTTCCGAACTGTTGACGCAGATCTCGGACGAACTGCCTGCAAACCCGGAATTGGTGCTCAAGAGTTATCACAGCGAAGATCGCACACCGACCGAGCTGCAAACCTTGTTGGCACCGGTGATTGCATCCGCCACCGCTGCGGGAAGCCGTGGCACATTTACCCCGATCGGTGCCATCACGGTCGACACCGCAGGTCGGCGATTGATGATCATGGCAACCGAGGATGCGCACCAGAAAATCGATCAGTTTGTGCAGGAACTTGGCAAGCCGATGCCGGTCGATCAAGAACTGATCTTGCTGGCGTACAGTCTGGCCGAGGCCCAAGCGTCGGATGTCAAGTTGCTGATCGATCAAGCCATCGATGGTGCGACTGTCATCGCTGATGATCGTCGTCAGCAGTTGGTGGTCACGGCGACTCTGGCTCATCATGGCCGGATCAAAACGCTGATCAACGAGGTCGATCGACCCGCGTCCAAGTTCGCCAGCGAAGAAATTCGTGCTTACGAGCTCAACGAATTGCAAGCCGCGACCATGCTGCCCACGCTGCAATCGCTGTGGCCGCGGATGAAACTGACGGTGGATGTCAAAAGCAACCGGATCGTGGCCTCTGGCAATGCCGACGACCATGAATCGTTCCGCCTGTCGATCGAACGACTCAATATGTCGGGCAGCGGCGAAGAGATGCGGGTGGAAACCTATAGTATTCCGATCGGCGATTTGACGACCTTGCCAGCGGTGCTGAATCAAATTGCGCCACAAGCGATCATCAGCACGGACGTTGTCAATCGAGCAATTGTCGTGTGGGCAAGTGACGACCAACACGAACGTGTTGCTGCGGCGATCGAGCAGCTAACTGTCACGGCCGAAGGTCGCCGGGAAATCGAGGTCTATCAGGTCACCCCCGCAAAGGTGGCGATCACTCGATTGGTGCTGATGTCGCTGTTTCCCGCCGCCACCATCGGTGCGGACACCGCCAACGGGCAATTGACTGTTCTGGCGTCCAAAGAGATGCAGGGGAAGATTGCGGAAGTCTTAGAGAAAACGTCCAGGGCCGATAAAGAAGGATCGAATCTGGAACCACGTCTGTACGACACCACCGCACAGATTCGCACGGCGTTCGCCAGTGTCTTGGCTACCACCGTCCCCAGTGCGACGATCGTTGTGACCGGGGCTGCCGATCCCAACCAGGTGATGATTCTGGCGTCGCCCGAAGATCACGAAAGAGTCACGGCGTTGCTGGGAAAACTGTTGGACCAGACCGGGCCGGCGCCCGAAACGAAAGTGCAGGCATTCGAGCTGGATCGTGCCGATCCCACCGCATTCCAAACTTTCTTAACCGAGCGTCATCCCGCTGCAAAAATTCTGAGTGGTGCCGGAACCAATCGTTTGGTGATCGCGGCTACCGAACAGGAACACGCGGGAATCTCGCAGACCATCGAAGAACTCGAAAAAGTGTTTGCTCAAGCGGGCCAGCGTGAACTGCATGTCTATCCCATTCGCAAAGATTTGACACAGCAAGCCGTCACCGGGGTTTCCACCGAAGTGCCGCGTGCCAGGTTGTTGCCGAGCGGCGACCCCGAACGAATTCTGTTGGTGGCGTCGGCGACCGAACACGCCAAATACGCGGCTTGGTTGGAACAGTTGCAGGAACAGGTTCCCGAGCCAGAGGCGACTACGTCGCAGGTCTATCCGCTGGATTTCGGCGACCCGACCGGTGCGGTGCGAGTGCTGACAACTCTTCTGCCAAAAGTTGTCTTTGCCGCCGATACGGTTGGGAAAACGGTCGCTGCAACCGGCACCGCCGAGGACCACGAAACGATCAAAGCGTTCATCCAGCAATACGATGACCGGCAGATGGACGATGCGGAAACCAAGGTGTTCGTCTTGGGCGATGCCGACGCGACTTCGCTTTCACTCGCCGTCACGCAAATGGCACCGACGGCTCGTGTCACGCCAGACCGGATCGGCAATCGGTTGATCGTGACCGCACCCAAAGCAATTCTGGAACGCATCTCCGCAGCGATTGACAGCATGGAATCGGATCCGACCAAGCAGCGGACGTCCAAAAGTTACGGGTTGGACGAAGGCACGACATATTCTCTGTCCCTCGCGATCCAAGGATCCTTTCCCCGTGCCAAAATTGCCGCAGACACGCTCAACAACCGGTTGATCATCTCGGCGACTGATGCCGAGCATGTCGAAATTGCAAAACTATTTGATTCGCTGAACGCGGGCGAAACGAAGCTGACCAAAAGTTATGTGTTGGAAAATGGTCGTGCCACGATCACCCGTTCGGCGTTGCAGTCCAGTTTTCCCCGATCAACCATTTCTGCCGATTCCACCAGCAACCATCTGATTGTTGCGGCTAGCGAATCGGATCATGAAAAGATCGCCGAGGTGATCCAGTCGATGAACGCCGATGGGAAGAAAGTCACCCAGAACTACGTTTTGGAGACGGGCAATTCGACGGCCGTCCGCTTGGCCTTGCAAGCTAGTTTCCCCAACGCAACTATTTCGTCCGATTCCCGCAGCAACAGTCTGATCGTATCGGCAAGCGAAGAAGACCAACAGATGATCCAGGCGTTTGTCGAACAGATGAACGTCGGCGGGCAGCAGACCACACAGAGCTATGCACTTGAAAATGGCAACGCTGCGACACTGCGTCTGGCTCTGCAGGCGACGTTCCCGCAAGCGACGATCGGTGCCGATTCGGTCAACGACACTCTGATCGTTTCTGCGTCTGCGGAAGAACAAAAAGAGATCGCGGTCCTGGTTCAACAGATCAACGATGCCCCGGCGCGATCCACCGATTTGCATGCGTACGCGTTGGCCAACGCAAATCCCCAAACCGTTGTCGATGCACTGCAGCAAGCTTTCGGTCGCCGATCGACCGTGGGTGTCAGTGCCGACGACGAGAGCGGAACCGTGTTCGTCGTTGGATTGCCACGTGAACAAGAAATCGCCAAGCAAGTGATCCAGCAGATGGATCGCGTCGATCCCCTGACCCGTGATCGCCGCTTGAAAGCTTTCTCGCTTGCGGGAATCGATGGGGATGATGTGGCCGACGCCGTGGAAAGCTTGTTCGCCGATGCCCGCCCCACCGTCGATGTTCGCTACGACTTTTACAACGAACAGCTGGTGGTCATTGGAACCGAAGAACAATTGAATCTGGTCGAAGAAACGCTGCAGCAGTTTGATCCGCCCGAACGTGAACTGGCGATCTTTCCGCTTCGCGAGAACGATCCCAATTCGGCGCGTGATGCGGTCAATTCGCTGTTTGCGGATCTGCCAACCAATGAAGTCCCGGCGATCACGGTCGACCAAGATCGTCAGCAATTGTTAATCCGAGCGACAACGCAGCAGCTTGGTGAGATTCGAACCTTACTCGGTCGCCTTGGTGAATCTGTGCAGGCCGATAGCAGTACCGGCCAAGGTTCCGCTGGAATCTCGGGCTCAGGCTCTCGTGTGCGAACCGTCTCGGTTGGCCGAGATTCCGATTCGCTGCTGGAACAGCTACGGCGGGTCTGGCCCAATCTTCGCCAAAACCCGCTGCAGGTGATCCGTTCGACCGACCCCGATACTGAACAAGCCGCTCCGGAGCCAGGCGATACCGACGCCGGCGATGGTGCAAAGTCGATTCCGACCCAGAATTCAGCATCCGCGGACCTGCGTGGGATCGCCCGCCCCAATGAATCGGTCGCCGAGTCGGCTGTTGAACTGGTCACCACCGAAGTCACCGGGGGGCAAATCGAGGCCGCGAAGCCTGGCACCCACGACAGCCCCGCGGTGTTGATTTTGCCGGGCGACGGCCAATGGGTCATCGCGTCGGAAGATGCCGAGGCCGTCGATATGCTGGCAAAGTTGTTAGAAGTCGCTGTCAACCCACCGATGACAGCGGTCGCCGAAAGCGGCAATCTGTCGATCTATGTGCTGAAACATGGAAATGCCGAGGATTTGGAAGATTTGCTGACGGATCTGTTTCAGGAAAGCCGTGCAAGTGCTCGATCGCGGCTGACCAGCGACATGTCGCAAACTCGGATCGTCGCTGACACGCGTATCAATGCCTTGATCGTCCAGAGTTCACGGGCGACCCGAGGCGTGATCGAGGACCTGTTGGCGGTTCTCGATTCGCGTGAATTCATCGATTCGTTGCAGTTGGCAACGCCGCAGATCATTCCGATCGTGAACACGGACGTGCAGCGTGTGGAGAGCATGCTGCGGACGGTGTACAGCAGCCAACTATCACGAGGCCGCAATCGGCCACAGATATCGATTCCGGAAGGGGTTTCTGCGGAAGTGGCATCGATGTTGGAACAGATCAATGCCGAAACGTCGGGGCCGCTGTTGACCCTGAGCGCCGATGACATCAGCAATTCGATCGTGATGCGAGCCCCCCCCGAACTGTCCGAAGAAATCCGTGATTTTGTCAAACAAGTCGATCAGCAGGCAGTTAGCAATCGATCAGGCAGAATGAGGATTATTCCACTGCAAACGATCAATGCAGAGCAAATGGAGCAGGTTTTACGGCAATTCACACGCAGCAGCCGCAGTGGCAGAGGCCGCTAACGGTCAGATTTCGGCTCACTTGCCGACGGTGCCTAACAGACACACTTTGACTCAGTCAGCCGATTTCACTACAATTTAAAGCTGATACCCACCTAAATCAGTCGGGACACGCCAATGACAAGGTCGTCATTTGGTCCCCGATCCCACCCCCAACGAAGCCAAAGGCAGTCGTCAGATTAGCAGGCGGTGAAATCACGCAACGTGAATTCACAGTCGGTTGGTTGATCGGCGGCATAGCAGCGTCTCGGCGAACGAGGCTTGCTCAGTCCCCACTGCTGTTTTCGTGAGCCCTGCTCGCGTCGACCTCGGCGACGGTGACTTTGCAGCGTCCGAATTCGCTGGATGCAGGTTTTTGGCCCTCACCAAAGCGATGCAAGCCATGATTACGCAAGTAGATGGAATCGCCCCAGCCCTGACAGCACTGCAACTTCGGCAGGTCGCCGATTCGCTGCGGGATCGCAGCCAATTGGGCAGTTTGGCGATGCAGTGGGACTTTGATAGCGACGTCGCGCTGTTAGCCGAAACCGCTCGCGTGATGGGCTTGGAATGGCTTGATACGGAAGATGTCGAAGTGGATCCGTCGGCGTTGGACGGCTTCCCGCTGAAGATGATTCACCGCTACGAAGTCTTCCCGCTTGAAAAGAGCGACAGCTGGATTCGGTTGGCCGTCAGCAACCCGTTCGCGTTCGGCGCCTTCGACACGATCGCCAGCGCTTTGTCGCTGGAGGTCCGTCCGGTCGTCGCGCCGCCTGAAAACGTCCGCCAATTGATCAAGCAAAATTTGGGCGTGGGTGCGGAAACGATTGACGGGCTGATCGCGATGCAGCGTCAGCAGAGCGGCGATGTCCAGATGCTCGAAGAGTTGCAGCTGGACGGATCCGAGGACGCCGAAGCGGCTGCTCAGGCATCCGTCGTTCGCTTGGTCAACGAAATCCTTAGCGAAGCAGTCGAAACGCGAGCGAGTGATATTCACATCGAGGCCCAAGAGAATCGATTGAAGCTTCGCTACCGCATTGACGGTGTCTTGCAACGTCAGAGCGTGCCGCAAGAAATGAACCAGTTCCAAGCGGCGATTGTCAGCCGTTTGAAGATCATGGCAAAGATGAACATCGCTGAAAAGCGAGTGCCACAAGACGGTCGCATCAAATTGCGGGTCGCCGGACGCGAAATCGACTTGCGGGTTTCGATCATCCCGATGTTGCACGGCGAAGGCGTCGTGATGCGGGTTTTGGACAAATCGAACCTGAGTTTGTCGCTGCGTGACATCGGGATGCCGGAAGACACGTATCAAAAGTATCAAAAACTGATTCGGATGCCGCACGGGATCGTGTTGGTCACCGGCCCGACGGGAAGCGGGAAAACGACGACTCTGTACAGCTCGCTGAACGAGATCAAATCCGAAGACACCAAGATCATCACGACCGAAGACCCGATCGAGTATCAGCTTGAAGGGATCAATCAGATCCAAGTCCAACAGAAGGTTGGATTGACGTTTGCGGCTTGCCTGCGAGCGATTCTGCGACACGACCCCGATGTGGTGCTGATCGGTGAAATTCGTGACTTGGAAACGGCAGAGAACGCGACTCAAGCTTCGTTGACCGGTCACATGGTGTTCAGCACGCTGCACACCAATGACGCCGCCGGTTCCTTCATGCGTTTGTGCGACATGGGTGTCGAGCCGTTTTTGGTTGCCAGCACGGTCGAGGGCATCATGGCGCAGCGTTTGGTGCGTCGCCTTTGCTCTAGCTGTCGCCAAGAATACCAACCCAACGTTGCCGACCTTCCAGAAGATTTCCCGCTCGAAAAACTTGACGGCCCGCTGTACATGCCACAGGGCTGTGATCAATGCCGCGGCACTGGCTACCGAGGCCGAATGGGAATCTATGAACTGCTGGTCACGAACGACAAGATTCGCGATTTGGCGACCCAGCGTGCGGCGTCCAATTTGATCAAGAAAGCGGCGATCGAAGCAGGGATGCAAACTTTGCGTAGCGATGGTTGGGAAAAAGCAT
Source organism: Rubripirellula lacrimiformis (assembly GCF_007741535.1). Classification (NCBI taxonomy): domain Bacteria; kingdom Pseudomonadati; phylum Planctomycetota; class Planctomycetia; order Pirellulales; family Pirellulaceae; genus Rubripirellula; species Rubripirellula lacrimiformis. The sequence goes on along the minus strand of NZ_CP036525.1, from coordinate 5,148,319 downwards.
GCAGTGGCCTGACGACCGTAGAAGAAGTGCTACGCGTTACCAAGGCGGACTGAAAACATGCCAGACTTCGCATATGTCGCCAAAACCGCGACGGGAAAACGGCGTGTCGGCACCATCGCGGCTCAAACGCGTCGGGCAGCGATGCAGCGATTGCGCCAACAAACGTTGTATCCCGTCAGTGTTTCGGATGTGAAACCGGCGTTGGGAAATGTCAACAATTTGCAGTTTCCCCAGCGAGTCAAAAAAGAACAGATCGCCGACCTGTGTACGCAGCTTGCGGACCTGTTGAACAACGGCGTCCCGATGTTGGAAGCCCTGTCGATTTTGGGCGACGTGACGATCAACCCGCGCTTGCAGGTTGCCGCCAAACGGATTCACGATGCCGTTGCCGAAGGTGCGACCCTGGATCAAGCGATGGCGGCCGAGCCCGCGATCTTTTCCGAATTGACGCTCAGTATGGTTCGCGCCGGACAGGAAGGCGCGTTTCTGGAAGAGTCGCTGCAGCGAACCAGCGTGTTCCTGTGCAAACAAGATGAAATGCGTTCGAAAATAGTCAGCGCGTTGGCGTACCCGATCATCTTGGGTGTCGTCGGTACACTGATCACATCGTTGATGATGGTGTTTTTAGTGCCGAAGTTTCAGCCATTTTTTGATCGATTGGAAGCGACCGGATCGGGTCTGCCAATGATCACGGTGCTGTTGTTGGCCGTCAGCCATACCCTGCTGAATTATGGATTACTGTTGCCGATTCCGGCGGTCGCGATCGTGGTTGGCTTGAAGAAATACTTGGCGTCCGATAGTGGACGCACGAACTGGGACACCTGGAAGCTAAAGATTCCCGTGATGGGCGACATCTTTCACGACGCGGCCGTTTCTCGCGCGTGTCGGGTCTTGGGGACCTTGCTTCGCAATGGCGTGCCGCTGTTGAAGTCGCTGAAAATCAGCAGTGAATCGACCGGCAATCGGCTGCTGCAGCAAGCCATGCTGAAGTCGGCCGAAAACATCACGACAGGGGACACGTTGGCGAAACCGCTGGCCGCTAGCGGATTGATTCCGCCCCAGATCATGGCCATGATTCGCATCGCAGAAGAATCAAATACGCTGGACGATGTGCTGGTCAAAATCGCCGACCGCATCGACGGCAAGGTCGAACGGCAATTGGAAGTGATGGTTCGGATGATCGAACCATTGATGTTAGTTTTGATTGGCAGCATGGTCATGTTCGTGATCGTGGGCGTCCTGCTGCCGGTCTTCGATTTAAATTCAACAGTGAACTAAAAGAAAGAAAGTCTTATGAAACGTAGAAGTCGTCAACGCAGCGGTTTTACGCTGCTGGAATTGATGATCGTGTTGATCATTTTGGTCGGGTTGATCGCGATGGTCGGGCCACGATTGTTGGGATCGCAACAGAAAGCGGACATCCGTACCGCCGAGGTTCAAATCGGCAACTTGGCGTCCGCGCTGAAAATGTACGTGGTCGATATGAAGGTGTTCCCAGCGACCGAGGATGGATTGGAAGCTTTGTTGAAAGCACCCGATGACGAGCGGTTGGCTCGCAAGTGGGCGGGGCCCTACATCGACGGCAGCAAGCTGCCGCTAGACCCCTGGGGTAACGATTTTGAATACGAATTTGATGCCGTCGAAGGTGGCAGCAGCAGTTCACAGCCAGCCTTCCCACGCATCTTCTCGGCAGGTCCCGACTCTCAAGCCGGAACCGACGATGACATTGGAAACCAGCCTGCCGAGGGCGAAGATGAGTCGGAATCATCCGACTCGAGTGACGAATAGGCGTCGTTGCGTTTTGAATCGTCCCCGCAACGCCGGTTTTTCTTTGCTGGAACTCATGATCGTGCTGACGATCATGGTTGGGATCGGTGCTGTCGCATGGCCGAGTTTGCGACGTCCGATGGCCGACAGCAGTGTCCAGCAAGCGGCCAGTGAATTGCGTGGACAAATCGCCGATTGCCGGCAAACTGCGGCCGTCCAAGGGGAGCCGCGACTGATGCGGTTTCAGGCAGACCAGCCGCTGGTTTATTCCGGACGATGGACCGACTTGGTCGCCGAACAACTCTCGGACACCCCACCCGACGTTGGCGACGAAGTTGACCGAGACGTGGACGCGTGGGAACTTCCCGTCGACATCGTGGTCGACGAAGTGCAATTCGATCAACAAAGCTACGTCGCGGTTGACCAGTCGTCGGATCCGTCCGTTTCAACCGACATTGAAAAGTCGATGTGGTACCTGCCGTTTTTGCCCAATGGTCAAACACGTGCGGCCGTGATCGTGCTGCGTGACACGGCGACCAACAGCCGAGTTGCGATTGAGATCGAAGCGGTCACCGGAATGATGCGAACGTCCCGGCTATCGGCGGCGCAGCCGATCGGCGCGTCGCAGGCATCTGGGCTGCCGCCGGACGACGGGGGGATTTCCGATTGAATCCACCAATCAGACGACGTAGCGGTTTCTCGCTGATGGAAATGGTCATTGCTACCGCGGTCTTAGCGGGCAGCGGTGTTGCGCTGTTTAGCTTGATCGGACAAGCAACCCAGTTGGCGCAAAAAGCCGAACAGCGGACCGTCGCGCTGCAGATGGCGCAGTCAACGCTGGATGAGTTCATCGCGACCCGCTCGGATGCCGAATCGGAAATGGAGGGCAGCTTTGAATCGGACCCTCGCTGGCGCTACAAGATCGAACTATCGGACGTCGAAGCAAACGGGGATGGTGAATCGAAATTGAAACGAATCGTCGTTTCCATCTATCGTTCGACCGAATCGGGAACCCCGTCGGCAGACAACACTGATTCGGCCGTTGTCAGTTTGGTGCGTTGGATCGGCGCGGCCAAACCGATGTCGACGGTATCCTCGGATGCGTTGGACTTGCCATGAAAATGCATGCCGGTTGTCGACGTGGTTACACAATCCTGGAACTGATGCTGTCGCTGGTCTTGTTGGCGGCACTGATGATGGTCGCATGGTCAATCTTGGGGTCGTATCAAGACGCCGAGCAGCGCGGTTGGAATCAGGCATATCAAATGCAGGTGATTCGAATCGCCCGGGATTGGCTCGAATCGGATGCGGCGTGTTTGATGGAGCCGAGGGTCGCCATGACTCCGTCGGCAATCCAATCACAGTCCTTTCAATCGTCGCCCAACGATCTGCGTCCGTTCCGAGGTGACGAACTAGGCTTCGAAGTCGATGTGGTTCCATCGCTCGACCCGTTGGCGTGGTTGGAAGCGGTCACCAACGCAAACGAACCCCTTTCAACCACGACGCAATCATACACTGCGGCCAATCAAAACACGGCGATCGCGCTGGATCCGATCGCTATCCATCACTTGCGTTATCAGATCGTCACTGGGACTTCCGCACCCAGCGCTGTGAATACAGCGACCACCGATTCGGTCGATGATCTGTTCGATTTGCAACGACAACTGGTGCCAATCGATCGCTGGTCCCAAGCCGATTCGTCGTCCCCGTCGGAAGAGCTTTTGACGACGGAAGATCTGTACCGCATCAGCGATGAAGAACTGCCGGTCGATTCCGGTGACGAGTCCAAGGCGCCGTCGACCAGCATTCGCAATTTGATTGCACCGCGTTTTCGTTACAGCGACGGCAAGCAATGGCTGGGCCAATGGGACAGCCAGCTAAAAGGCGGATTGCCGCGAGCGATTGAACTGAGCTTTGATTTGCCATCGGCATCGACCAGTTACGAAACGATCGATCCGGAGGATGGCGATGCGGAACAGTTCATCGCCGGAGACTTCGACGATATGGCTGAGTCGATCCAGCCGGCGATGGCGGCCGACGCGAGTGCGGATGCAGGCAGCGACGATACCCCACTGATCCGCGACGTTCGAATCGTCGTGTTGGTCCATGGAAGCAGCGTGCAGGGAGACCAGCATGAATAAGCCCCGAAAAGGGATGGCGCTGTTGGTCGTGATGGTGATCGTGACGTTGGTGGCATTGGCGGCCTACGGTTTCAACCAGCAGATGACGGACTCCTACCGAACAAGTCGGCTGCAGATGGAACGGGCACAGGCCCGTTTGACGGTGATGAGCGCGATCGAAGCATTGCAGGTGTCCTTGGAACAGCCGCGCGGCACTCGTTTGAATTGGCATCGGGATCAACCGCAGTCGTTCGTGGCGGTCCCGCTGCAACAGGATGCCGGCACCACGGAAGATTCCGAGCCGCAGTGGATGTTTTCGGTGCTGTCCCCCTCGGACGCTTCGGTCGCAGACATGCAAACCGAAGCTGCCCAAAATTGGCGTTTTGGATTGACCAACGAATCTGCCAAGATCAACCTGATGGTGCTCGATCAGTGGGAACTGGCTTTCCCCGGCCAGGCCCGCAAAGCATTGATGAATTTGCCAGCAATGGATCTGGCGATGGCGCAGGCATTGATGAAGGCCTATGGCATCACCGAGACACAGACCGCCGGCGCGGTCAGCCTGAGTGATCGTCTGGGATCGTTCGCCAGCGACAGCGGTGCCGCCAGCGATGTTGCTGCACCAGGTGGTGCCAGCGACGCAGCTGGCTGGACACGCAAGTGGGCGATGGGTTGGACGGGCGGCGACTGGGATCACAACTACCGACTGGATTCGCTTGAACAGGGTTTGATGGGCGAGCAAAGTTCGCTGCAGGACGGTATCGCTATCGATGCGTTGACCGACTCGGCTCCGCTCGCTTGGCGTGATTATCTGACGTTCGACAGTGGTCAAAAGAACGAGAGTCTGGCCGGTCGCCCGCGAGTTTTCTTGAATGCCACGGACTTGCAAAGACTGCATCAAGACCTGCTGGCAATTTGGCCAGCGGATTGGGCCAATTTTGTGATCGCAGTGCGGCAGTTCGGGATTCCCGCTCAGCGATCCTCCCGCGGTGGAAGTCGACAGGTTTCCGCCGCCGAGTGGACACCGGATTTTTCGATCCCCGCGTCCACGCGAATTGAAAGTCCTCTGGAACTGGTCAACGCCACCGTCGCGATCTCGACGGCAAACGAGGAACCATTCTCGGTCCGCAGCCCATTCTCGGCTGACTTTGGCGACCCCAGTAATTATATTAGAGGTTTGGTCGACGATGTGACGGTCCACCCCAGTGGCGTGATCGTTGGCCAAGTCGACGTGATGGAGGCTCCCCGCCCCGTCCTGCTAGGCATTCCGACGATGACCGCAGAGATCGTCGATCAAATTATCGAGCGACGATCAACGCAGATCGGATCGATCTCGACGACCGGTACCAACGCATCGCGGAACACGATCGCTTGGTTACTGGTTGAAAACGTCGTCGATTTACCCACCTTTATCAAACTGCAACCCTGGATCACCGTTGGAGGCGATTGCTACCACGCTCAAATCGTTGCGTTTCGAGACCCTTTCACGCCTACGTTCCGGTGCACCGCGACGCTAGACGGATCAGCCCCCCAGGCGACTGTGCGAAATTTTCGCCAGTGGGATGCTTGGGGAAAGGGGTTCGCGATCGACGAATTGCGTGGTGAGGCTTCGCCGAGCCAGCCATTGGATCATGCCGGTTCCCACCTTCCTTAATCGCCTGCCCTTCCTTCACTCGTTGAACGCACCATCCAAACGTGGCCCGATCGTGGTCGCGTCTTGGGACCAGGTGAACGTGTACTTCCTGGTGGTGAAGGAACGCAAAGAGGGATTGGTGGCTGTTGCCTGGGGGACGCTGGACCGCGAAGCCGAACGGCCAGCCCTCTCTGTGCTGCATCAACATCTGACAGCGGAAAAGATCGCAGCATCGCGATTGATCCTGCTGTTGCCGCGAACTGATTTGGAGATGACGACGGTTGAGATTCCGCCGGCCGATGCGTCCGAAGTCGCAGCGCTGATACGTGCGGAAGTGGAACAGTTGATTGGCGACGGTGACCACGAACTGGTCGTTGACTACCGGTTGCTTGACGGGGCAACGCCCCCGATCGTCACCAACGCAGCAGCATCATCAGGCGACACGGGCCAGGACAGCGAGGCGGACCCGACGCCCGAAGGCGAAGCCAAGCGATCGCAGACCGCAGCGGCGTTCTCTCTAGAACAGAGTGAATTCACCGCTTGGACCGATTCGGTCAGCCAAACGGGGCTGCAACTGACCGCATTCACATCCCGCCAAACGGCACCCCTGTATCAACTTCGGCAACAACGAGTCTTCCGTTCGTCGTTGTCCGTGTTGATCGTGGTGTACGAAGGCGAAGTCGAACTGTCGTTCTTTCGAGGCAGCCGTTTGGCTTCGCTGCGAACGTTCCGCGCCGGAAGCCACGAAGTTGCCGCGCTGACCGATCAGATCCAGGTGGAAGTGCAACGCAGCGTTTCGCTGATGGACTTTGTGTCGCCCGGCGAAATGCCAGAAATGTTGGTGTTGGTTCGCCGGCCGCGAGATTCAGCGTCCGACGGGACCACCGAATCCGTCGGCAACGATGCCGTGCAAGAAAATTTTGCGGATCATTCACTAACGCTTTGCGAATCGCTGAACGCACGGCCCGTCATCCTGACGATGCCCGTCGACGCTGGTAGCGATCTTGGCAGCGGGCTGGCCAACGTTGCGTCACCCGATCCTGTGTTGACTGCCGCGGCGACGGTGTTTCAAGAGCACCATTTGGCTGTCGACCTGGTCCACCCCAAAGTTCCGCCGGTACCGCCCAATCCGCTGCGACGATGGGCAGCGATCGCGGCCCTGGCACTCGGTTGCCTGGCCATCGGGTCGTATCTGTTGCTAAGCGACGTCGATTCGCTGAAAACGCAGGTGAGTGAAAAGAGGCAAGAGTTGGAGGAAGCGGAACGCGTTGCCGCAAAACTGCAGGAAAAGGCTGACGAGACTCGGATGGTCCAGCAATGGCTTGGCGATCAAGTGGATTGGCTCAGAGAGTTGCAGCGACTGTCCAGTCGGTTCCCCGAAGGACAGCTCGCCAATGTCCGACGATTGTCCGCAGCGGCCGACGGAAGCACCGGCGTGATCGATCTGTCTGTTCAAGTGAACGATCCCAGTCAGGTTGCGGAATTGGAAAACGCACTTCGCGAAGCAAAATTTTCGATCACCAGCAAAAGGGTCAGCGAGCAGACCAATAACGAAGAGTATCCGTGGCAGTTCGAAGCTCGGATCGCTTTTCCGATCGCCCCTATCGACGAACGTGATGAAGAGGTCTTTGTCCAGTCAGCTGTGCTGGCTACGCCGGACAACACCGATCCGCCCGATAGTTCTGATCCGCCAGAACCAGCGACGATGGCAGAACCGACCGCGACATCCGCGCAGTCCGATCCTGCTGACGATTCCAAACTCACCTTGTCGGGGGTATCCCTATGAATGCGGACCGCCGAACGATCTTGCTAGGCGCCGGAGCGCTCGCCGTTGTTTTGATGTACGCGGTCGACACCGGTTACCGGTCGTTGATCGAGCAGCCAAGCCAACGCTACGAAGGCGAATTGAAATCCGTCGAATCGAAGTTGCAAGACGCCAACACATCCCAGATCACGGGTCGGCGATTGGCGAACCAGTTGGACGATTTCGCGGCGCGAGCGTTGCCGTTTGATCCAGCGCTGGCTCGGTCCAGTTATCAAGATTGGCTGTTGCAACTCGTCGAACAGCACAAGATGGAATCCGCCTCGGTGGATGCCGATACGCCACGACCAATCGAAGTTCGTTCACGGGCAAAGAAGCGAAAGTCCAACCTGATTGGTCATCGGATCGGGTTCACGCTGCGGGCGCGGACGACACTCGATCATCTGACCGATTTTCTGCACGGCTTTCACCGGTCTGGGCAACTTCACAAAATCCGCAGCTTCTCGGTGACCCCACTGGTCAACGGCAACCAACTTGAACTGAATCTCGCGATCGAGACGTTGTCGTTGGAGTCGACCGAACGTGAAGGTGATTTGTCGATGTTGGTTCGTGACGAGCAAGCGTATCCGCCCCGTGAGCACTACAAAGAATTTGTCAGCCGCAATCTGTTCGCCAAGGGTTTTTCAAAATCACTTGGGCAAGTTCGATTGACCGCCATCACGCAAAACCGTGCAGGCCAACCGGAAGGCTGGTTTGCCGTGGGTTCGCCTTCGCGAGTCCAGATTGTCGGGATGGATGGAACGCTGGACCTGCCGCTGCATAGTGTTCAAGTCAAATCGTTTGACGAAAGCCGCGTGGAGTTGATGGTCAATGAATTTGATTGCTGGCTATCGCTGGGGCAATCGCTCGGTGACGTGCTAGGGCATCCGACATCCGCACCCTCTGAAACTATCCAAGAAGTGGAAGAATCATGACCGCCACCCATTCATCGAAACCACGCGCGGTCGCTTTGATCGCGATCGCATTGCTGACAAGCCTGTCTGTGACGACATCGGCCGACGCACAATTGTTCGGTGCTAGAACTCTCGGCCAACCGCTAACCAAACGCGCCACGCCTGGTGGCGGTGCGCCGCCCACGATGGAAGCCGCGGGGGTCGTCCAGGGCAACGAGCGGTTTTTGCGAGGCAATCGTTCCAGGAACGAATTTGTCGGCCCCAACCGTGGTGGACAGCAAGGATTTGTTGGCAGTGAACAAGCCGTCGGCGTCGGACGCGTACGGACATCGGTTGAATCGCTTCGCGAGCCGCTAGATCGCTCGGCCCAGATCAATCGGCCTTTTCCGCGGCTGGCCGCCGGAGCGATGTACCACCCGCGTCTATCGATCTCGGTTTCCGAGTTGGCGGACCCGGAATTCGTTTCAGCCGTCACGAGCAAACGCCAGCAAAAGTTAGAAGCAAGATTGCAATTGGCTGCCGGCACACCCATCGAGGTATCCCAGCAGGGCGGTCGGACGGTACTGCGTGGAGTCGTGGAATCGGAAGCAGTGGCTGAAAAACTGCGTATCCTGGCCTCCTTCGAACCACACATTGACCAAATCGAAAGCCAACTGTCGATCGCCCACTCGGCGATCGCCGAGTGATCCAAACCGCCCCCAACACCGGGAAACCCAACAACAAAACTTAGATTCGAACTTAAACTCGAACTCCTGCTCCTACCCGCAATCGCCCACCCTTCTCCTCGCCCCCCGCCGTCCATCACGCAATCAAACCGCCGCAGCCGGCGGCTGCGTCTCCTCGGTCCCCGTATCAAGCATGACGAGTTCGATCGACTTGCCCCGTGCTGTTTTTTTGGCGGGTCAGCGGGTGATTCCACCATCGAAGCACTAGTCCAATAGGATCGTGGACAGTCTTTGCCACGATCGGTGTCGACGGGGTGCCGATCGATCGTAGGATGTGGATGGCAGTTCTGTGCAGTTTCTGACAGACGCACTGAATTCGCAGTTCGGTGTGAACTGCATGCCACAGGATCCAACGCGGCAAGCCGTTGCACCTGGCTTTTCTGAATGCTTCTCTCTGTAGGTTCGCTTTTCATCATGCGCGAATGGTTTCGTTTGGCGACTCGGCAATCGATTGTCAGCCGCGGTCTGGCCTACAGTGTTGTCGTCGGCACCGTGCTTACGGCGATCAATCAGGGCGATATCATCATGGCCGGTCAATGCCAGCCGACGCATTTTGCCAAAATCGGGCTGACCTATTTGGTTCCCTATGTTGTGTCGACGCTGTCGAGTGTCGGTGCGATTCGAAGTTCTGTAAGGAATTCGTGACTGCCGCGTCTATTTGATATCCGGAGCCCAACACTTCATTTGCACGAACAGGCCGCCCTCATGAATACGACGTCTAACTTGATTGCCGACAACGGTGCGGGAGGCAAAACGTCGTCCGCCGCCTCCGATTCGACGGACGCGAACAAACGGATGCTGTTGGTCCTGCGCTGGGCTGCGATGCTGTTGATCGTTGTGTCCGTTCTGGTCATTTTTCGATCGCTGCCGTTTGACCAAGCAATGTCAGCCGGGAAGGTTTGGATTGCGAGCCTCGGATTTTGGGGCCCGGTGGTGTTGGTGTTGATGTATATCGTGGCGACTGTGCTGTTTGTGCCGGGGACGATCCTGACGCTTGCTGCTGGGGCGCTGTTTGGGCTTGGGGTTGGGATGGTTGCCGTTTCGATCGGTTCGACGATTGGGGCCTCGCTAGCCTTTCTGATCGCTCGCTATGGAGCTCGAGAGAAGGTTGCCCGCCTCGCCAAGGGAAACCGTCACTTCGGTGCGATCGATCGCGCGATCGCCGAAGGTGGCTGGAAGATCGTCGGCCTGCTGCGGCTTTCCCCTGCGATTCCCTTCAATCTTCAGAACTACCTGTATGGACTGACCGCCGTTCGCTTTTGGCCCTATGTGGTGACCAGTTGGATTGCGATGTTGCCGGGCACGTTTTTGTTCGTCTACATCGGCCACGCCACCGGCGCAGCCGTCGGTGCCGATCGGCAACGGAGCACAGCCGAATGGGCAATGCTGGTGGTTGGCTTGTTGGCCACGGTTGTGGTGACGGTTTACGTGACTCGGTTGGCCCGCCGCAAGTTGCAAGAACAAGTCAGCGAGACCGCCGACGTCGATAGTGAAGGCGCCGATTCGGTTGGCAGCAGCGACAACCAAGATGGTACGGCGACCGGGCCGAGTGTTCGCAGCGTGATGATGGTGATGGCCGTCGCGGTCGTGTCGGTTGCCGCTGCGGTGTATGTGTTTTTCAACGCCGGCCAGATCGAAAGGTCACTGGTTGGTCTGTTCGGGCCACCCCAGGTTGTGGTTCAAGAATCCTATGCAGCCCATCCGGACGGTCCGACGATCGATCACTCGATCTTGGACAGGTTGCTAAAGAATCACGTCGACGAAAACGGATGGGTGAACTACGGTGCGCTGAGCTCCGACGAAGCTGATCTGGATGCGTATCTATTGTCGATCGCTGAGGCACCTTTCGGCGATCTGGGACGAAACGAGAAATTGGCGTTTCTGATCAACGCCTACAATGCCGCGACATTGAAGTTGATCTTAGATCATCAGCCCATTGATTCGATCATGGACATCCCCGACGCAGATCGCTGGGATGCTGTTCGCTGGAACGTTGGCGGGATGGAACTGAGTCTGAATCAGATCGAACACGAACAGATCCGTCCCCATTTTGCCGAGCCCCGCATCCACTTTGCACTGGTCTGTGCCGCAGTCGGGTGCCCGCCGCTACGCAATGAAGCCTATTTGGCGGATCGTATCGACGAACAGCTTCGGGAACAAACCCTGTATGTGCATGGCCATCGGACATGGTTTGTGTTTGACCCTGAATCGGCAGAGCTTCAGCTTACGAATTTGTACAACTGGTACGGCAACGACTTCGAACAGGCTGCCGGCAGTGTCGTCCAGTTTGCCGCCCGCTATTCCCCCGATTTGGCGGCGACCATCGATGACGGTGCCACGCCGCAGCCGTCCTGGCTGACCTACGATTGGCGGCTCAATAGCGTCGGCAACCAACAGCCACGATAGCGACTGGCAGACGATCCGATCGGCGCTGGAAGCTTGGTGGCAGTCACCTTGGTCCAGCGATGCTGGGCAGGAGTCCAGAACAGTATCCCCTTTTCACCTGCGGCCGTTGATGCGGCGATCCCAAGGAAACGAACTGATATGAATGCGCTGCTACCGCTTGACGAACACAACCAGGAACTCGAATCGAACGTTCACCCTCGGGATTGGACGAATCCGAAACCCAGTCGGCCCTATCACTTGGTGGTCATTGGCGCTGGGACCGCGGGGCTCGTCACCGCCGCTGGGGCTGCGGGATTGGGAGCGCGTGTTGCGATCATCGAACGTGACTTGATGGGGGGCGACTGCCTGAACGTGGGCTGCGTACCGTCCAAAGGAGTGATCAGTGCAGCCAGGGCGGCAGCGGCGGTAAAGAGCGCAGGCGACTTCTCCGTCGATGTTCCCGAAGGCGTCTCGGTCGATTTCGGCGGCGTGATGCAGCGGATGCGCAAGCTGCGTGCCAAGATCAGCCGCAACGATGCCGCTAGCCGTTTTCGTGATCTCGGAATCGACGTCTACTTTGGCCAGGCACAGTTTGTTGATTCGGAAACCGTCGACGTTGCTGGTACATCGCTGAAGTTCAAACGGGCCGTGATTGCAACCGGCGCGCGCGCCGCCGCGCCTCCGATCCCGGGGCTATCCGAGGTCAACTACCTAACCAACGAATCTGTTTTCTCATTAACCGAACTCCCCAAACGAATCGGCATCATCGGGGCCGGCCCGATCGGTTGTGAAATGGCGCAGTCGTTTGCTCAACTTGGCAGCGAGGTGTTCCTGGTTGAATCCGAGCATGGAATTTTGTCGAAAGAAGACCGTGACGCGGCCGAAGTCGTTCATCAGCAGATCGTCAAGGACGGAGTCCACTTGTTGTGTTGCGGTCAGAATTTGGAAATCAAACAGGACGGCGGGATTCGGTTGACGGTGGATTCGCACGGCAAAAGTTACGACGAACCGGTCGATCAGTTGTTGGTCGCGGTCGGGCGTGCACCGAACGTCGACAACATGAATTTGGAAGGCGTTGGTGTCGACTTTGATCGCAAGGGTGTCGTTGTGAATGACAACCTGCAGACCACGAACTCGCGGATCTATGCCGCGGGTGATGTGTGTTCCAAGTATCAGTTCACGCACGCGGCTGACTTCATGGCCCGAATCGTGATCCAAAACACGCTGTTTGCCGTGGGACCGCTGGGGAAGAAAAAGGTCAGCGACCTGGTCATCCCTTGGGCAACCTACACGTCTCCCGAAATCGCTCATGTCGGCCTATACGAGCACGATGCCGAGAAATCGGGGATTGCGATCGATACCTACGTCCAGCATTTCAGTGACGTTGATCGCGCGATTCTAGAAGGCGATGACGATGGTTTCGTCAAAGTTCACACCAAGAAAGGATCCGGCCAGATCCTGGGGGCAACGATCGTCGCCAAGAATGCCGGCGATATGATTTCGGAACTTACCCTGGCCATGGTCAACGAGATCGGGCTGGGGAAGATCGCAGGCGCCATTCATCCGTACCCCACCCAGGCCGAAGCGATCCGCAAACTTGGGGATCAATACGGTCGTACGCGTTTGACACCGTTGAATCAAAAAATTCTGAACCTGCTGCGGCGGATCAACGTCGGTGCCTAAGTGTCGGTGCTTAAGTCTTCGGTTCGTCTATATTGACTCTGCTCCATCCCTCGCGTTTTGTACGGACGTTGTTCATGTTGCGATCCCCTCGGCTGCTTGCCTGTCTGCTTTGTGTCGTCGTCAATTGCGTCAGTGCGTCTGCTCAAATCTCACCGGACGATTCACTCAAATCGTTGCATCCTGCCGAAGGATTGGACGTTTCTCTGTGGGCCAGCGAGCCGATGGTCAGGAACCCAACGGCCATGGAAATCGATTCGCGCGGTCGCGTTTGGATTGCTGAAGGCCTGAACTACCGCATGAAACAGAGACAGTTTGATTCGATGGGCCGAGTCGAGGGTGCGGATCAAATCAAGATCCTTAGCGACACCGATGGAGACGGGAAAGCCGACAAGGTGACCGTGTTCGCTGACAACATCTTTCCGGTTCCGTTGGGTCTGGCCGTGGAGGAGATCTGGAAGGATGGCGTTCAAACGGGAACCCGGGTTTACACGGGCAATTCACCGGACTTTCTGGTTTTGGAAGATACCGATGGGGACGACAAAGCGGATCACCGATACGCTCTGCTGACGGGTTTTCGCGGCGTCGACAGCGACCACGGATTGCATGGGATGACGTTTGGCCCCGACGGCAAACTTTACTTTACCGTAGGCGATGCCCGTTATGGAGCGGATAAGCGGAAATCAGGTGACCCCACGTTGGATGTGCTCGATCAATCCGGCCGACGTGTGACGTCGACGAACGTTGGCGCGACGCTACGAGTCAACCGCGACGGAACCGAATTGCAGATCCTGTCGTCGGGGCATCGCAACAACTACGAAGCTGCGGTTGATTCATTCGGAAACGTGTTTGGCAGCGACAATGACGATGACGGCAATCGTGGTTGCCGGATGTACTGGGTGATGGCCGGTGGCGAGTATGGATATCAGCATCCCGATTCGTCGCGACACTGGGCCGAAGAATTGCCTGGGATCATTCCCAAGTTGGTCGGCACTGGAAACGGTGCTCCCAGCGGGCTGATCGTTTACGAAGGAAACCTTTTGCCGGAACAGTACTACGGTGCGGTGTTGCAAGTTGACTCGGGGACCCATCAAGTCAATTTGCACCGGATCGTACGCTTCGGAGCCGGTTTCCGATCGGACTATGGCGTGCTGCTAAAAGGTGATGACGACTGGTTCCGCCCCGTCGACGTCTCCGTTGCCGCAGATGGATCGCTGTTCGTGTGTGATTGGTACGATGCCGGGGTCGGTGGTAACCGGTTTTCGGATCAAACGACCGGGCGTATTTATCGTGTCGGCGCGGTGACCGCAGAGCAGAACGCGTTGACATTCGACGGGAACAATGCGATCGAAGCCCTGCAGTCACCCAACCCAGTGGCACGACTGGCCGCACGTGACCAACTCCTGCGACAAGGTGCGGATTCTCGGAGCGAATTGCTGTGGTTGTTTCAGGACGCAAACCCCGTTGTCCGTGCGCGAGCTCTTCACGTCCTGCATGCACTCCCGACCACCGGCGATGCGGATGTGGCAGAAGCTCTGCTGGATCCGAACCCGCGAATTCGCGAAATGGCAGTCGGCTTGCTCAGTTTATCGGACCAACACAATCCGTCGGATCAGGACCTCGACAAAATCATGGCCCTCGTCGACGACACGGATGCCGGCGTGCGGCGAGCATTATTGCTGGCGATTTCGAATCAGCCCACCGAAGGGATCAACGTCGCGTTGCAAGAGCTAGCCGCTGCATGGGACGGGCGTGACCGGCTTTATCTGGAAGCACTCCGGGGGGCGTTGATTGTTCGCGAACCTGATTTCCTACAAGATCTCTTCAACCGCTTGGTGAACACCGCGATTGAAGATGGGTGGGACGAGCAACCGATCGCAGTGCCTCCGTTTTACCCCGTCGGTACCAATGATGCGTTCCTTCGGCCTCAGGATGAACTGCCGCCCTCGAATGCGGCGTCACGCGTGCTTGGCTTAGCGTGGGTGCTTCAGCGGAGTGAAACGTTGCCGGCGATCGAGCGTCTGCTATCGCACAACCATTCACCGTCGGTCGAACAAGCTGCCTCGCTCGCTTTGGTTGGGATTTCAGACCCGGCAGCTGGTCGCTTGCTGATCAAACGATTTTTCGCCGCTGGAGTCGCAGACGACGGCAAGCTCGACATCGTCCGGCAACTTGGTCGCGGTCTTTCCGGCGACTGGAACCAGCTTGTCGACGATGAATCGTTGCGGAAGGTATTCATGGTTGCATTGAAATCACCCGTGTTGCAGGTTCCCGCGATCGAGTCGTTGGCACGCGCGAAAATGAAGGGATTTGCAGAACCACTGATGGACATTGCCGCCGACGATTCCCAGCAGGCGATCGTCCGTGTTGCAGCATTGACGTCACTTGGGAAAATGACGCACAAGCCTGTTGCTGAGTTGGCTGCCGAGTTGGTCGGTAGTTCCAAGGGGAGTTCGAGCGGTGGCCAGATCGCATTGGCCGGGCTAGAGGCGATCAGCTTGGTTGGCGACGAGTCTGCACAATCCGCTCTGCTGAATGTCCTGCTAGATAACAACATGCCACTCGACGCAAGACGCAAATCTTTGCAGCTTGTCGCCACCACTTCGCGGGGAGCCGACGCGGTCTTGTCGCTGCAGAAACAGTCCGAAATTGCCGCGGACTTGGAAAGCGAAATGTCGTTCCTGTTGCACAATCACTCCGATGGCCGAATTCGCCACCTGGCTGAGCAGCAACTGCCAGCGACTTCGGGAATCGACAGCAAGAAGATTCACAATGTGCAAGCGGTGTTGGCGTTGCACGGCAACGCGGGACGAGGTCGCGAACTGTTTACCAATCACAAAGACGCCGCTTGCGCACGATGCCACCGCGTCACGGGGGAAGGATCGTTGGTCGGTCCCGATCTGGCGTCCGTCGGGATGAAGTACGGTGAACGTGAACTCCTGTACCACATCCAATACCCAAGTGGAGCGATCAATTACAACTTTGTTGCGACCAGCTTTCTATTCATCGACGGACGCATCCAAAACGGATTGGTACTCGATCGCCAAGACGGAAAAATTACCCTGGGAATCGCCACCGGCCAGCAGATCACGATCGAGGAAGATGACGTTGAAGAGGAACGCCCGCAATCGGTTTCGCTGATGCCCGAAGGCCTGGTCGCAAACTTCACCGAGCAGCAACTCTGCGACTTGGTCGAGTACCTGCGAACGCTCCGCCACGGCGACGCAGTCCAACAATGAGATCGGCGAACGCATCGTAGCGGAACTCGTCAAGAGTTTCGGGATTACTGGTAGCGGAACTCGTCAAGAGTTTCGGAATTGCGAGAGAGAGGGACGAAAGTCTTGACGACTTCCGCTACCGGTGCATGGGAACAATGTTCTTCATCGCTTGCATCAAACATACTGAAATCGATCCGATTCGAGTACGATTCCCATGTTCAACTCCGATGGGATTGTCGAATCGGTAACCCTATCAAAGTGCCCAGCGAAACTGGTCTCTGCAAAACAAGAAAGATCACGATGATCCACATTCATGATTCCTGTCGGTCTGCGTTCGCTCGGAAGCATTCATTGTGCCGAAGCGAAATTCAACAACGGGATGCTGTCCGCTGCTTCGTGTTCATGGCCGTGTTTTTGGTTGCTGCGTGTACTGGTGCCCAAGTGCGTGCAGCGGATGCGGCGCCCAGTGCTAGTCATTCAGGTGATTTGGCGGCAGCGGCGGAAGCCGTGCAACGCATTTCCGCACATCGTGGCTCTAGCCATGATCGCCCCGAAAACACCATCTCAGCGATCGAAAGAGCGATTGAAGCCGGAGCAACGGCCGTCGAGATCGACGTTCGCACGTCGCGAGATGGCAAGTTGGTGATCATGCACGATGCGAAGGTGGACCGGACGACCAGTGGCAGCGGTCGCGTCAACGATCTGACCTGGGCCGAACTGGCAGCGTTGGACGCTGGAACTTGGTTTGGTGCGGAGTACCATTCGCAGCGAGTGCTGTCACTGGATCAAGCACTTCAAGTTTGCCGTGGACGGATCGCTGTTCAATTGGACCTGAAGGAAGAAGGCGTGGTGTTTGCGGATCGAATCGTCGCGGCCTTGAGAGCCCATGGCGAGCCTGCACGTACGATCTCGGCAGTGCGAACCGTGGAACAATCGCGGCAACTCAAAGAACGCTTGCCCGAAATGAAGACGCTGATCTTTCTGCGTCAAAAGAAGCAGGTGGATGCCTTTTTGGCGGCAAACCTGGACTACTTGCGACCTCAAATTGACTGGATTGAAGAGGACCCAACACTGCTGAGAAGGATTCGCGAGACGGGAGCAAAGATTCATTTCGATGCGACCACAGGGACACCAGAGATCGTTCTGCCGCTGCTGAAATATCATCCTGAATCCTTGTTGTGCGACGATCCTGGGCAACTGGTCAAAACGCTTGATCAGCTGCGGGCGAAGAATCAACCCGGGAACCGTAACGCCCAAGAATGATTCGCACTTACGGATCGTGCGATAGCAATGTGTCGGGACTGCCGTAGTAGGATTCGCTAGAATTCCCTGCCCGATGCTAGCCCAGCGCCGACCCGACGGTCAGGAGTTCTGGCGAATCCCAGGACGACGCAGATTGGATGTTTCCAATTGGTCCATTCGAACAGCGGAGGCACCGTTGGGCGAGTTGAAATCGCGACAACAACAACAGCAACGACAACGCGGAACTCGCGGCCAGTTCAGTCACTGCATTGAAAGTCACCCCATGAAACCTACCCTGACACTCTCCACTGCCCTGCTTCTGACGCAAGCGATCGCGATCTGCTGCGTCACGTCTGTCACGGCAAAGTCGCCCATCGCGGCGCCCGCCAAGGTACAGCTGACGGGACCGTGGACCGTTTCGGTAACCGTGCCGGGGCAGCAATCGGATTCCGCCGAGCTGAAGATTCCTGGTCCTGAAATCTTCACGGTCACGCACGAAAAGTTCGATCGGCTTCCCGATTTCGACGCCAAGACGACATCGGGCTGGCGAAAGGGTGCTCGGCTCAAGGGAGTCATCGCAGCGGAATGCACCGTCGAAGGCTTGCTCGATCCCACCAGCGTCGTCGTTCGATCCGGTCCGGAACCTGCGGCCAAGACATTCCAAAAAGGGATCGACTACGAGGCTGACCTCGTCTCCGGCACGATCGGTCGGTTGCCAGAGGGAGCAATCGCACCCGACCAACCGGTGTACATCGACTACCAACACACAAAACAACGCATTGATTCGATTGTGATCGATGGCAATGACCGGATCGTGCTCAAGACAGGTACGCCGCATGCTGCCATGCCCGAACCGCCGACTTTGGATGCGGGCCAGACCCGGCTGGCGAACGTCTATCTTCCCGCCCGCATGGATGCCTTGAGTGCGGACCAAATCTTCCCGATCTTGGAAACCTCCTATCCTGAAACGCCAGCGAGCGGTTCATCGGTTGCGGAAAGGCTGTTGCCCGAGTCTTTGAAGAAGCTGCAGTCCGGAGAACCGCTGGAAATCCTGGCCTGGGGTGACAGCGTATCGACCTTCAATCGCTACCAAACGATGTTTGTGGAGAGTCTGAAATCACGTTATCCGAACGCGAATATTGAATTGGTCACGGAGGCTTGGGGCGGACGGAATACCGGTAGCTATCTGAGCGAGCCGCCGGGCAGCGAACACAACTATCAAGACAAGGTGTTGAACCGGAAGCCCGATTTGATCGTGTCTGAATTCGTCAACGATGCCGGTCTTTCGGAACCGCAAGTGGATCTGCGTTATGGGAAGATCCTGGCCGACTTCCGCAAGATAGGTGCCGAGTGGATTATCCTGACCCCACACTATGTCCGTCCGAGCTGGATGGGATTTTCGAGCCAACGGAACATTGATGACGATCCCCGCGCTTACGTCAAAGGCGTTCGTGCTTTTGCGAAACAGAACCAGATCGCGGTCGCCGAAGGATCCCTTCGCTACGGTCGGCTATGGCGACAGGGCATTCCCTACATCACCCTGATGGAAAACAACATCAATCATCCCAACGTCAACGGTCACAGGATCTTTGCCGACAGTCTGATCGCATTATTCCCGAAGTCCGAGTGAAGCAAGGCGGGCGAGTCGGATCGGATCGAAACGCTATTGCTTGAGATGCTTGTCGAGCCACGAGAGTGCTTCGGCTTGGATCTCCGCATCGTAACAGTGCGGCTTTTCAGGGGCGTATTCACGAAAACGTTCGGGGCATCCAGCCCAAGTATAGGCGGCTTTGATTTGGCGTGCGGCGTCTCGTTGGCCGCTGGGGGGAAACAGGCGGTCCTTGGTTCCGCTGACGACCATCACCGCCTTGGGGGCGGCCATGGCGATCAAGTCGGGAATGTCGATGCGGTTCCAAACGCCCGGAAGCAGACAGAACGTTCCAACAGCACCCGACAAATTGTAGATTTGCTGGGAATCACCCGTCGTCATCCAACCGACCGAAACGGCGGCTTTGATTCGAGGGTCCAGCGCCGTCAATAGATTGGTTCGCCAACCACCGCCTGACAAACCGGTGCAACCGATGCGTTCGGGGTCCACTTCGGGACGCGACAGCAAATAGTCAATGCATCGCCGGTCGTCACCGTAGTTGACGCCCGCCCAGGTCGTGCCTGCCCAGTTCAATTCTCGGACTCCTGTGTACAACTGGTCGCGGACGATGCTGTCGTAGCGATTCAGGGTTTCGGGATCGAGCGTCGCCGGGTCGTAGCTGTCCGGTAATCCACCGAGGCTGCGCGGTGCTCGACGTCCGAAATGGTAGGCATCGATGACGACCACGGCATAACCTTGTGCGGCGTACCAGTCGGCAATGGCTCGTCCGCTGGTATAGCGATCGCGATGTTCAACAATCGCCTCATGGATCGGTTCTCCCGAGACACGGTCAGCTCCGAACAGCATCGGGCCACCCCACTCGTGAAAGATGACCAAAGCGGGAGCAGGCAAAGGAACATTCTTGGGAGTGTAAAAATAGCCTGGCACGCGAAACCAGGGGGCCGTATTGAATTCAATCGTCTCGCGAACAAAATCATCGGTTTCCCACTTCGCAGTGGTAGTCGCCTTCAGATCAAGCTTCCCCGCATCGTAGTGCAGTCCGTGGTCCAACACGGCACGGGCCTGTTGGGCCCAGTTTTCATAGTTGCTGCCTGGATGTTCGGATCGCCATAATTCAGAGTTGAGGTCAAGCGGCCGCTGGGCCCGCATCGCTTGAATGACCGGCTCCAGAGATCCGTATTGGGAGAGAGGTGCCCTGCCGAGTTGCTCCGCGGCCACCAGCGGTCTTGGAACGTCCAGTACCGCAGGCGCGTGAAGCGGGCCCGATTCCTGGGCCATCGATATCGATGGAATCAATAGCAGTCCCACAAACACCAACTGTGCTATGCAAGGATTCTTCGAAAGTAAAATTTGCATTGATCTTGTCCCATTTTTGCGGTGGGGAAATGGCGAGGCAACAAAGGGGACGGCGACGGGCAATTTTTTGCGTCCATTCCAATGAATACTTGGCGCTTGTTCAGAAGTGGTAAGTGTATTCGAACCTACGTAAACGTAGTTGCTTCGGCGGATCGCGTCCAAAATGAACGCCACGCAAACCATCGATGTTGGCCAACGGGATCAGGGCTGTGCAGCGGCGTCTGTCCTGGCCCTAGCGAAGCAACCCAGTGGCCGGATCATCCGTGATAAGATGGTTGACTTCGGACTGGCTTTGGCTTGAACGCTCCATTCGTATCCCCAGAGAGTTTCAGATGAAGAGTTTTGTGATCGTCGCGATTTCTTGCTGGCTCGGCGTTGCATCGACCACCATCTTTGCTGATGACCTGATGCTGCGGGTTGAGCAAGAGGACGACGTTTACACCTATGTGAATGCCGACAATGGTGCCGGGCCGCTGTGGTGCTCGGGTTCGACCAGCATCGTCCGCAGTGGAGGTCGCGTCTTTGTCGCTGGATTGGAGACGATTCCCGATGCCAAACGGCTCAACAATTGTCGTTGGATGCTGTTCACTCGAGACGCCGATCGCTGGCAACAAGTTCGTGTCGATCCGACGGGGCGGACGCGTGAACCATCGCCACTGGCAGCCTCTGCGGATGGGCGAGTTTTTCTGTCAGTCAATCCGACGTTGGACCCCACGGCCTACTCCGGACCGGCGCTGCCCGATGTGTTGCGGTTCGACGCGGAAGACCCCACGTCTGAACCCACTTCCCTGACGCCGAAGTGGCAAGGCACGCCGGCCTTTTCGGAGCATTCCTATCGCAGTTTTGCGGCCGACGGCGAGGCGGGGGAATTGGTTTTGCTGCAAAATATCGGCTACACGCACGCTGAATGGACCTTCCGTGACAGCAGCGGTAAGTGGAGCGCCCAAGGGCAACTGAAATGGCCCTGGGGCGATCAGTACCAGAAACCTCAGCCGATCCGAGTCTGCTATCCCAACGTTGCGATGCGTGACCGCGCCGTCCACTTTTTCGGCGTCAGCGATATTGTTGAACCCAACCCCGGCTTTCGCAAATTCAAGCGGGATTTGACCGGCCAGGAATGGGACTACGATTTCCGCCGACTGTTTTACACCTGGACCTCCGACATCACCGAAGAGCCGTTTCATGAATGGATCGAGATTGCCAGTCGCGAAGCGACCTGCGGCCGCGTGGCTCCTTGTGATCTTTGGTTGGCACCTGGCGGGGAGGTGCACCTGTTGTGGACCGAACGCGCGATTGACACGCGACTGCGTGAAAAATTCTTTCCGGATGCAAAGCAGAGCGAGACGCTGAATCACGCCGTGATCCACGACGGCAAGGTGACCCACCGCCAATCAATCCAGAGGAAAGACGAGGGGAAACCTGGGCTTGTCGGCTACGCGGCCCGGTTCCATGTCACTCCTGATCATCGGCTATTCGTGGTGCATCAAGCGTCGGGTACAGATCAAGACGGTACGCAAGTGTCCGAGAACCGGATTGTCGAGATGCTGCCGGATGGGACCGTCGGCCCCGCGACACGGATTCCATTGGACAGACCCTTCACCAATTTCTTCACTACCACCGTGCGTGCCGGTTCGCCTGAATCGTGGGCAATCGAGCTGCTTGGCCCGCGTCAGGGTACGCCAATGACGATGAGCTATGCGCGAATCCGTTTGATGGACCCACCGAGCGAGTGAGCGCTCTTCGCTCTCGGGCGATAGCCCCGGTTCTGGAACCCTGGCGCTCTTCGTCGGTAACCGGGGCTATCGCGCAAACGGCGCAATGAACTGGAGGTCGGAGACTGGTTGGCAAAAAGGTGTCAGGTTGGCAAAAAGGTGTCAGGACTCTTTAAACGGACGATCGCTAGATCGAAGTCGGGAACGTTTGTGTTTGCTGTGAGACGAATGCAGTCGGAAGACGCGATTTACTCGCTGTCGGTTGTTAGCCGCTCGAAATCGGCTTCCTGGAAGTCGGCCACCTCGCTGAGCCAGCGCTGCTGTACGAAATTCACGTGCGCAGGGTGCTGGCAGTAGGCGAGGTATTCACCGTTCGTTTGGAATTGCATTGCAATGCCGTACGTGTGTGGATTCTTTGAATTCGTTTGCCGACGGATTCGAAAGTGCTGCACCCCAGGAATCGCGGCGAGTTCCGACGCGGCTTTCAGAAACTCCGCTTCCTTGGGCGATCCCAAATCGTGAATCAGCCGGAAGGTCACTGTGTGTTCGATCTCGCACATTGTCGTCGTCATCGCGTCAGCTCGTCGTGTAATTTCAGGGATGTGTGTTGTCTCTGTGAGACTGTTCGGGACGTGGTCGAATTCAAGCTTGCATACTTTCGTTCGAATTGATCATGAAACGCAAAAGTTCAGTGCGTGTAATTGCTCGGCCGGCCGAACCAAACTTGTCGCCCGCCAGCATCGGAGCCCCACGCGCCTACTTTAAATCACGAAGAAAGCAAAAGGGCTCTCATTTCGATCCATCGGGGGTTGGACGAGCGTCCTTGTCTGTCGGTTCTGGAAGCTCCAGAACCATGACGGCCGTGTCAGGGGCCTTTCCAGAATAGTAAGAGACGTAGTGGGTGTCCCCGATCATGGTGGCATTGGCATTGCCGGAATCCCATGCAAGCGGACTGCCGGTGGTAACGGCCTGCGAAGCGGGCCAGTCAAGCGGATGGTCGAAGACGACGTCCGGATGAACGACTCGACGCCGAAGGATTCCCCGGGCACGTTCGTAGTAATAGTTACTCAGCAAACCGGTTTCCGTGTCGAGGATTAGGCTGGGGGTCGAGGCATAGATATCACCGATGTTGGTTTGCTGTCGCGTCCATGTCGCGCCGTTGTCGGTTGAAACCACTTGGAATTGAGCTGGTCCGTTTTCCGTTCGCGCGACCGCAAGGATCTTGCCATCGCCGAGGTAAACAGCGGACGGTTCGGTGGGCCAGTCGGCTTTCATCAGTCCAGATTCGATGGGAGTCTGCGTCCAGGTGGCACCGTCGTCGTGGCTGGTCATCATGCCCCAGGAATGAACCGCTTTGTCACTGTAGTTTCCGGCGAACCATAAGGCCATCAACCCGACGTCGGGGACTGCGAAGACGTCGGTAATTTGCATGGGTTGGACGGCCAGTTTCGGTGTTGCGACGAGCGTAAAG
Source organism: Rubripirellula lacrimiformis (assembly GCF_007741535.1). Taxonomy (NCBI): domain Bacteria; kingdom Pseudomonadati; phylum Planctomycetota; class Planctomycetia; order Pirellulales; family Pirellulaceae; genus Rubripirellula; species Rubripirellula lacrimiformis. The sequence goes on along the minus strand of NZ_CP036525.1, from coordinate 5,124,686 downwards.
GTCACACCATCGGTGGTGCGGTAGAGGTCGTGGTTCCGCTCTTTTCCAACGCGGCGCACCCACAGCAGCATTGCACCCGTGGAATCCAGGCCTTTCCCGACCGTGACTTCGCCGTAGCCAGGTGTGTTCGCGACGACCGTTTCCGCCGTCCACGTTTTTCCGCCGTCGGTGGAGGTCCTCGCATACACGGCGCGAGCGTCCTCACCGATCGAATGTGCTGAGCCTCGGCTATAGGTGCAGACCAGCTTATCGCCGATGGCCTGAGTCATCGGCCAAGAGTTGTAGCCGCTGACGTCCTGCACGGTATGAGCCTCTGCTAACGAGCTCAGCGGCGTCACCTTCACGACCGCCAAACCGGTGGGGCGGGTGAACGTGTCACCGGGCAGGCCGGGTTCCCGTTGAATCCGTACCGTTAGGGGCGCGTTGGGAACCACTTCGTAGTAGGACTCTAGAACGATCGTGCGGGAATGAAGCGGACCGGCGGGCAGCGGCGTTCGCACGGGTTTGCCCAAAGCGTAACGCTCTGTGAACGGGGCATCCTGCACCATTTGCGATAAGTGAACGCGATAGACATCTTCCAAGTCCTTGTTCGTTCCCGGGTCCGTTGACGTCACCACGATTTCGACCTGCACCGCGACGCAATCGTCGGGAAGACCGTTTACAATGCCAGCGACAGATTGGCGCACGGTGCCACCGGATAGAGACCACACGGGAATGTGCGTGGAGCCGCTGGACATCATGACGAGCGAAGGTTTCCCCGTTGCGATCGACAGATCATTGGCGGTCAGATACAGCGGAGACGCGGCCCTTTGGCTGGTGATTGGCTGTTTGACAGTTGTTGAGCCTTGGTCCACGGCGGAAGCAAGTTGATCGCCGGACAGAATCGACAGGACCAGGATCAGCGGGACGATGGGTGCACGCTGGAAAGCAGTGAATGATTTCATGGCAAGTTACCAAGGGTGACGCGAACGATCACTGGAAACCAGTGACGCAGTCGAGTGACGAATCGCTCGGAAACGTGTCCAACCGGCGATTCAAATACGCAAGGGCTGCGGTGCACTCAAGACATGCGGGTGGGAGGGTGGATTGTAGTTCATCGGCGGCCTGAACGTTGGCTCAACAAGGCCACACGATATCAGGCGATCGCCGCCCCCCTTCTTGCCTCGCCCTGAGCTTTCTTTTGCCAATCCGACCAAATCGCAGCGACAACGAACAGAAAACTGACTCTCCATTTGAATGACCTAAGAATCGAATCGATGCAACAAACAACTTACCTGGGAATCCTTCTTTCGGTTGTCTTGCTGACGCCGTGTGCGGCAGAGAATTTGCAACTGCGACGAGACGCTGTCGAATGCACGCCGCGTGCTGGGCTGCCAAACTTTCTGGCGAAAGTCGACGCGGGCAAGTCAGTCAAAGTTGCCTATCTGGGCGGAAGCATTACTGCGGCCGAGGGTTGGCGGGTGCAGTCGCTCGATTGGTTCCAAGAGAAGTACCGGACGGCAACCTTCGAGGAAATCAACGCGGCCATTGGTGGGACCGGGTCCGACCTGGGCGTGTTCCGCTTGAATAATGACGTGCTGCGACACCATCCTGACTTGATGTTTGTCGAGTTTGCCGTCAATGACGGTGGTACATCGCCCGAACAGATTCACAAGGCAATGGAAGGGATCGTGCGGCAAACATGGAAGGCAGACCCAGCGATCGATATTTGTTTTGTTTACACGCTGAGCCACCCCATGTTGGGCGATCTTCGCGATGGAAAAATGCCGCGTGCAGCCAATGCGATGGAAGACCTGGCCGACCACTACCAAATTCCTTCGATCCACTTCGGAGTCAAAGTGGTCGACATGGAATCCAAGGGAGAGCTGATCTTCAAGGCAGAGAAGCCAGCCAATGCCGCCGAGGCGAAACCGATCGTTTTTTCGACCGATGGCGTTCATCCTCATATCGAAACGGGACATCGGCTGTATACCGAGACGATCGCGCGGTCCTGGCCCGCGATCGTCAACGCCAGCAGAGAACCACAACCGCACGAGCGAATCGAGCCTTTGCGACAGGACAATTGGGAACACGCCAAGCAAGTTCCGATCACGGCAGACATGTTGCATGGCAATTGGATGAAACAGTCCAGCACCGAAGGTTTGGGCAAGCGATTTGGCAAATACCTGCCCGACTTGTATCGGGCGATGGAACCGGGCGCAAAGGTCGAATTCACATTGCAGGGGACTGCCGCATCGGTGTTCGAATTGATCGGTCCCGACGGCTGTGAACTCGAAGTGCAGGTCGATGATCGCCAACCCACGACCCAAAATAGCATCGATGGATACTGCACTTATCATCGGCTGGCCAGATTGGTGATTGCCTCGGACTTGGATCCAGGTCTCCACCGAGTCGCGGTCACCGTCACACACCGCAAGCTGGACAAACGAGAGATTCTGTTTGAAAAGAACCGCGAGTTCTTTGATTCGCATGCTGATCGATTCGATGATCAAACCTGGTACATCGGATCGCTATTGGTGATCGGCGACGTCGTGGCCGGAGATGCGGCGAAGTAGATGCGGCGAAGTAGATGCGGCGAAGTAGATGCGGTGTCAGGTTGTTGTTGGTTTGCAGTGAGCCGGCGATTGGGTTGATGCTGCGATTGCTGGATCGGCGTCACTTCGCTCCTTGATCCGGCCTACACTGCTGCTATCGACACGGTGGCCGCTATCGCATTTCGCGTGACTTCTTTTGAGCACGCTGTTTGTCGCGGAATCGCTTTTTACGTTTCTGGTCTTTCAGTTTTGCGTTCTCTTCTTTTTCAGCGACAGCGGCGGCGGTGGCGGCGCGTTCGCGTTCCATGACGCTGGGCGATTCGAGAGTCAGCAGTCCTAGGCCACCGGATCGCATCTCGGTGACCAAAATACGGGAAGCTCGGTCGATATCGACTTGGTTGTTTTTGCCCAAACAACCACGGCGGCGTCCGATCGCTTCGATGGCTTCCATTTCGGACTTGGGCAATTCATCCAAGTCAAATCGGTCCATCAATCGATCAGGGTATTCGGCGATCAGGAATCGAGCGCCAAAGAAACCGACATCAGCGTAGTCCATGGCGGTTTCTTTGATGGAACCGATCAAGGCCAGCCGATAGCCGCTGTTCACGTTGTGCACGTTCGGCCACATCACGCCGGGGGTATCCAACAAGGTGACGCCGTCACCGATGGCAACCCGTTGTTGCTGCTTGGTGACCGCAGGCGTGTTCCCTGTCTTGGCGACTTTCTTACCCGCCAACAAATTGATGATCGTCGACTTTCCGACGTTGGGGATGCCAACGATCATTGTATTGACCGCTCGCCCAGCTCGCTCGGGAACCATCTTTGCGGCCACCGATTTTAGGATCCGGATCGACGGCACGTCTTCGGTGGTAACGGCACGGGCGCGGACGCCAGCGGTTCGTTCCAAGTAGGCTTGCCAGGCGTCGGTCATCACCGGGTCAGCCAGGTCGCTCTTGGCCAGCACCTTCAGGCAGGGCTTGTCTCCTCGGATTTCGGCCAGCATTGGGTTTTCGCTGGAATATGGAATCCGAGCGTCCAAGACTTCGATCACCACATGCACTTTGGGCAACGCCGCCTCGATCTCGAGCCGGGCTTTGTGCATGTGGCCCGGGAACCATTGGATTGGCATGTTGATGATCAGCAGCAAGGGGGAACGTTGGCAGCAATAACGGTAAGGTTAATCGCCAGCGGCCCGATCGCACAGGCGCAAAGCAAAGTAGGCCGGATCCAGGAGCGGAGCGACGCAGATCCGGCAATCGCAGCGTCACCCCAATAGCGGTCCCGGCGCCAGCAGCCAGCTGACGGAATCGAACCTACGCCGCAATCGTCAGCCGTTTCCACGCTATCGGCCTGCTGATTTCCCAACCCGACGCGTAAGCGAGGGATCCGAATCCGCCACTCGTTAGCGCACCTGGTTGTAATCCCAACGCAACTTTCTCGACAACGACTAAGTCAGCAGGCCGCTCGCCTCGGTTCCGTCACTGAAGAACCGGGGCTATCGCCGAAGCGGCACGTATTCTTGAAACGACTTATGCGTGTTCGACTTCGACCACGGACCCCTTGGGTTGGTGGATGCCGATCAGCAGTTCATTGAACCAGGGGGTGTTGGTGTCGAAGGGCTTTCCACCTTTGATTCGTTCGAACTCGATCGCACGAAGCTCGTTGCCTTGGTCTTCGTCTTCGCCGATCACTCCACCATCGCCGGCCAGTGCGCAGTGGACCGCTTTGGTGGCACATCGTTTGATCAGTTCGATGTCTTCTTCGTTCGCACGGGCGGCGCGGCTGTAGTAGCCGCTCTTCTGAATCAAAGTCTTTTCTGCACCGATCATCTCGGCGAACTGTTTCCCGAACCATTTTCCGGGGTTCACGGCGTCTAGTTTGTAGTGGCCAAAAGCGTCTCGCGGCACGTCTTCGCCACGCGATTCCATTTCTTGGACGATGGTGTCAACTCCGGCACCTTCGGAAATGAAGATGTTCACACAATCGATCTCGTCCATGATGCTGCGAAGTCGACTGGCTTCCTGTTCCAGATCAAAGTGCATTTCGGGAATGTAGACGCCGTGGATCTCTTTGCGTTCGCGGCTGAGTCCCGTTTCGGGCAGGAAGTCCAGTGCGTTGAGGCGTTGTCGGTATTTGTCGGCCGTCGCGGCGGTCAACCAGCCACAGTTGCGACCCATGACTTCGTGCACGATCAGCATACGTGGGTTGGCGTTGTGTTCGGCGACCACATTTTCAAAGAAACGCGCACCTTGTTCGGCGGCAGTCCAAGCCCCCAAGCTTTGTTTGATCGGAACAACGTCGTTGTCAATCGTTTTGGGCAAACCAACGACGGTTAACGAATAGTCGTGCTTGGCTAGGTACGCGGCCAAATCCGCGGCGGTGGTGTTCGTGTCGTCGCCACCGATCGTGTGCAGCACATCGACATGGTCCGTCTGCAGTTGTTCGGCCGCGACTTGCAACGGATCTTGGCCTTCGCGAACCAGCCCGCGAGCCACGCAGTCGTCGACATTGGTCAGCTTGACACGGCTGTTTCCGATGGGGCTGCCACCGTGTTGGTGTAGCACCGCAGCTTTTTCGCGGACGGTCGGGGTGACGACAAAGCTATCGCCAAGCAGCAACCCTTTGTAACCCGAGCGATAGCAGATGATTTCCACGTCCGGGGCAATCTGCGAATAGGATTCGATCAGAGCGCCGATGGCGGACGACAAGCATGGGGCAAGGCCGCCGGCGGTAAGAAGTCCGACTCGTTGGATCGACATGTTTAGGTTCCCAAACTGCAAGTGTGAATAGTTGCGACGCTGTGTGGATCGATTCTGTGCTGATCGATTGCTGTGACGGCCTTCGTTCCGGCGTCGAATGCACCTAAGCTGCGGGCATTCGCTGCATCGCGATCTGGCGTCAGATGTATTGACGATAATCGCGATCGGGGCCGCCCCGCAACGGTCGCCTCTGGTCCACGCAGGCCGCCCCGCGGCAACATATTCGGGGGGGATGATGGTCACTTGGAAGTGCAAGGGAAGAATCTGCTTCGGGATCATCCAGCAACGGACGCCACGTCGCCGCAATCGTCGGTTCCTGCGGCCAGCCACAGGATTCCAGGCACCGAACCGTGGACGCGTTTTTTGCCGGAAAATTTCGGTCCTGAGGATCGTTTCGGGCGGTCTGATTTTTCCTGGGCTTCGGTTAGACTAGCCGGCATGAACAAGCGACTCACCAAAATCAGCAAGTACATGGCCTTCATCCTGCGCCACGAGCCCCAATCGATCGGGATCCAACTGGACGAAAGCGGATTCGTCGAGATCGATCTGCTGGTGCGAAATGCAAACGCCACGGGCAAATCGATCACGGCCGATCAAGTGCGCCAGGTCGTGGCAGCACACGAAGGCAAAATGTTTGCGATCAGCGAAGATGGAACACGCGTTCGCGCCTGTTGAATTGCCCACACGATCTGTGCCAGTCACCTGAATAGGAAAGTGGGCGGCAGCCCCGGATGCGATGGGTCTACAAACGATCTCGGTTCCTGATTCGATCAAACAGTTACCCTACGGCGACAATGCCGAACGGTTGATCGATCTGGCCAACGAGCGGATTGAAGCGTTCATGTTGATGGACGGATCGGTGATTGAGAATTTCGTCACCTGCGATTTTCACCTCGTCGATCAAGCGATCGGGTGGATGATCGACAACCACCTGGCAACCGGCAACCAGTTCTGTGAACTTGGCAGCGGGTTTGGCGCGGTCGCCATGTTGGCGTCGCTGCGTGGGATGGATTCGATCGGTATCGAGATCGAGTCGCGATTGGTCGAGCAGTCCGTTCGCTTAGCGGATGACTTCGGCGTCGATGTCGAATTCTATTGCGATAGCTTTGTGCCACGCGACGTTGACGGTCTGGACGAATGGACGACCGAGGTCAGCAACGTCGACACCGAAGCCAGCGATGTGTATGACGAAATTGGGGCCGACCTGGATGACTTTGATGTCTTCTTTGCATTTCCTTGGCCCGGGGAGCATGGGTTTTTCGAAGCGGTGTTCGAAGCCCGAGCGGCCGTCGGCGCTCTGTTGATGACTTACCGTGGTCGCGACGGCATTCATTTGATCCGAAAGATCTAGCGCAGCGGCTGAATTTGTCAGCCGAATGTACCGGTCGTGCGGGTGATAGGCTGGTTGACGATCGATTCGGTTAGCGAATCTTTCCAACTTAGGTTGGCTTTGCGCCCGACGGGCAATCAAGAGGTAGGTTTCAAGGTGTCTTCCATCGATTGATCTATCAAGGCGACTGCTATGATTCGCACCTCTTCTATTATTGCTTTTTCCGCACTGGCTCTGTTCGTCCTGGCCACCTCGGCCTTGGACGCGTCGGCTCAATCCTTCGGCAGCCGTCTGCAGAGCGGTTCTGGATTCGGCATCAGCATCGGCAGCGGCAGCAGCTATGGCAGCGGATACAGCCTACGCGGCAACCCGACCTACAATCGACCGTCAGATCGCGGCGGTTTTGGGTACGGCGGCAACGGCAGCTTCGGGTACCCCGGTGCGTACCCATCCAACGGATTTGGCACTCTTTACGATCCCTATGCTCGCGGCAGCTTCGTGGCGCCCGACTTGATGAAGGATCCGTACTTCCAATACCAGCACAAGTTCGACAGCCGATATCCTGGCCGCTATTCGTCTGGACGTCCTGCATTCGATACGGCATCGCCAGCACGATCGACCTACCATTCCCATGGTCATGGATCGGCATCCGCGGACCATTTTAGGAACGGGCACACGTCGCAGGCACCGATCTATGATGCCGACGGTTTCTCCGTCCACGCCCGATCGACTCAGACGCAAGGGCATGTCCACTCGGATCAGAGCCATGCCGGCGCGGTGCACTCGGATCGAGGACATACCGGCGCGGTGCACTCGGATCGAGGTCAGGCTGGCCGCGGACGTACAAGTCGCGGGAGATAACGTCGGCTAACTTTTCGGCATGCCGTCGATTGATTCAACTTTGCAAGTGGGATCATGAGCCGCTGGGCGTCATGCCACGGGCGTCCAGAAACATTCGTCCGCCGACACACGCTCGAAGCACAAATTCGATCACCCGATGGCGTCCTTCGCACCGAACATGCGTTGACCTTTACGCGGATCGTTTGCGAGCGTTTTTGGGGTGGAAAGGGCTTCGTCTTGGTTCGTCACCGGCTTCATGGATGCTTGGTTGAGTTGGCTGATTTTTCGCCAACAGTTTTCGTTCTTCCAGGAACCGCCGAGTCACCGTCAGTAGAGAATCGCGGAATCGGTGTGCGTCCTGGCCCTCTTCGATCCAAGCACGAACTTCGATTCGTTGCGACCGTTGACCGATGCAAACCAGCGTCGCTTGCGGTGCTGGGGTCAGCAGAACGTCGTCTTGTTCTAGCACTAACTCGTAGAGCAGCCGACAGATGTCGGCAGGTCGTTCGTCGCGAGTGACGGCGACTTCGATGGGGATCACGTTCAATCGCCCGGCTCCCATCCAATTGACCACTTCTTCGCTGACGAAGTTCTTGTTGGGGATGATGACTTCGCGGCCTTCGTCGTCCGACAACACGGTCGTACGCAGCTTCTGTGCCGCGATCCGCCCGGTGACTTTGCCGACCGAGATGAAATCGCCAAGGCGAGCCGGTTTTTCGAACAACACGATCAGCCCGCCGAACAGGTTGCGGACCATGTCTTGCAATCCGAATCCCAACCCGATCGTCAAACCGACAGCCAACCACTGGATCGTTTGCCAGCGGATGCCGACCAGGTTGCTGGCTACAAGGCAGCCGACGCCAAACAACAGAAACCGGCCCAGCACCAACGAAAAGTGTTCCATGCCTTCATCAAACGATACCCGTTGCAGAACCAAGGCATCGAATAGGGCCGGCAATAGTTTGGCCAATTGAAAAGCCACAAACAGAGTCGCCGCTGCCAACAACAGGTGCAGCGCCGTGATCGGAGTTTCTTCGGTGATCGAATGCGTGGTGGTTTGGCCGGTGGCATCCAGTGCGGACTGAGTGACCGTGTCCTGGATCGTCCAGACGACGGGATTCCCCATGCGTGCATTCGGGAAAACGTCGATCCACAGCCATGCGAAACACACTACCGCTAGCACGACTAGTGTGCATTGGCACAGAAACGCCAAGTGATGCTTCAGTTCCAAAAAGTGCTCGCCCAAGGCACCGGTGACGTGCGCTTCGTCCTGCGATGGGATCGTTCCGTACTCGTCTTTCGAAGGCGACTTGGGGCCGGCACCGGTCAGTGCGTGCCAGGCGCGAGCGGACAGTATTTTGACACCTGGCCATAGCGTCGCCGCGGTCAGCATGCAGGCCATCGATATGATCGCTCGCATGATCAATTCGTTCGCAGTGAATCCGTACCCAAGCGTCGAGAGTCCAATCATTGCCAGCGGGAATCCGATCCCGGCAAGATAGATCAGGACGCGAACCCGGTGGATCACAGCGCCCCCGAACTTGGCGATCATCGGTTCTAGGAACCCACCGGTCGGTCGCAGGGCTAAGTGGAATGTCCAGGTGACCAGCATCATCGTTGCGATGAATGCGAAACGCGTCAGTGATCCTCGCCACATTCCGTGATCAATCAGCCCGGTCAACGTGATCAAATAGGCGGACAAAACCAAACCGAATCCGATCACCGACAAGTAGGTCGACGCTCGTTCGCGACGTGGCAGTTCGACGGCGACGTGTTTGTGGATGTAACCCAAATTTCGCAGCAATTGGCGTGGGATTTCAATGAACCAGGCCACCAGGGCGGCGGCATAGATGGCGGTCGATGCGTTCAGCGTGGACTCGGAAACGATTCCACTGCCCAGCCAATAAGCGATTGCATACAGTTGTCCCGGAATCGCGATGGCGACCAAGATGGTGAGGATTCCTGCGACTAGTTTGCGAGTGCTGTCCGACGCGTCCTCCAATCGTTTTCTAGCACCGATGCTGACCAACCATGATTTGGCACGCCAACGGGCAAAGAAAATCAAGATGAACGACAGCATCAGCCCCAATCCGGCGATCGGATTGTCGTTCCACTTGCGCCCAAACGAAAACCCAAAAGCTTCGCTGCGACGCGAATCGAACAGCGCCGATAGTCCACCTTTGATTTTCGAAAGGTCCGAAAACCCGAGTGGTTCGTCACTGCGAATCCAAGTGATGTGTCGGTTGATCAGCGTTTGATATTCGGCGGTCAGCTGCGCCGCGGCCGTGGTCGCCGAATCCAGTTCGCCAAGTTTTTGCTGATAGTCCTGATATCCCTGGCGAAGCGAATTGACCCAGTGATAGCGTTGACGAAGCAGATCCTGGACATCGCCGAGCAACAATTGGCGGCTGGCGTGGGTGGGATCTAGCCCGGCTTGTTTTAGGATTTCTTCCGATTCGATCGCTGGATCCGATCCGTCGTAGCGGACCATCTCGATTTCCAGCTGTCTTTGGCGTGATCGGCTGAGTTCACCGCCGGCAAGCAACGTCATGGAATCATTGACCCGCCATTGGGCCAGTTGGTCCTTCTTGTGCCTCAACAACATGCCGACGGTTGGCGTCAGACCGTAGTGAGTGATCTTGGCGGTGACATCGTCGAAATCGCGGCTGGTCGAATCCAGGTCGTTCTGAGCATCGGTGACTCGCGTGGCCAGTTCGCCATAGGTCGTGGCAAGTTCTGCCCACTGGTCTGCGAAAGCAGCGTTTTGGTCAGCGACGTCGGCCGCAATCGGAGAGGCCGTCTGTGCGTATTGGCGGAACCGGTTCGCTGATTCCCTTGCCGCTTGAATCATGGAGATGCGGTACGGCGACAGATAGTTTTCCGGCTGCCGATCGTATTCCAGGCCGCGATTGATTGGGTAACGCGATCGTGCCGGAAGAATTCGGTTGCTGATCAGTTGTGCGTCGGCTTCGTCCATGGAATCGGCATCCCGCCGGAACGCATTGTTGTGGCGAAATGGCGATTCGCCATCATCCGCTTGGCTCTTGGACTGGTCGTTCGCGGTGGATGCGGTCCGCGGCTGCAGTGTGGGGATCTGCATCCGGGAATCTGTCGATTTCGTTGACGTCGTTTGCGAGCTGGAACCGTGTTGGGGCAACGACGAAGAGGACGTGTTCGTCGTGGTCCCCGATGAAGTGTGGTTGGTCGCCGGGTAGCTGGTGCTTGGGTAACTGTTGCTGGGGTAACTGCTAGTGGGATAGCTGGAACCGGTGATCACGGTTGGCGACGATTCGATGATCACGCTTTGGCCGCTGACGTAGCCCGACGAAGGATAGGAATTCGTGGGATACGACGAACTGGGATACGAAGTGACCGGATACGACGAGCTGGGATACGACTGGCTGGGATACGACGAGCTGGGATACGACGAGCTGGGATACGACGAGCTGGGATAGACCGTCGACGAATAGGGGGCCGAATAGGTGATGTTCTGGGCGGTTGCCGTCACAGCGCACGTCGACGCCGCGATCGCAGCCATCATCAACCAGGTCCAAACCGGACAGGCTGCGGCACGCGGATATCCGGCGAAATGCAGATTTCCGCCCAAACGCGGCATCAGGCAATCGCGTGGGGACGTCGAATGGTTGGGACGAGTCATCATCGACCGCGGCATGAAGGGGTGTTGAAAAGTGGGGGCAAGACGAATGACGACCCGAAAAAAACGTCGAAACGGCAATCGGGATACTTACCCATACGAAAATCCACCCTTTGGCTCCACACCGATCGTGTTTCATGGGGCAATTTGCGGCGACTAGCAGATCTTCGCTGGTGGCTGGCCCTGGTGGTCCAGGCCCTCGGTGACGGGCGTCTGCGGAACTTCGGCGGCAAAGTTTTTTGCTCGCTGGTCGAAGATTTTCATTTTCTTAGATACGATGGCTTTCCAGCGGACATTTCACCGGCTGTCTCGATGAAGTGCATTTCCCCCCAAGCTTCCCAGCCCACCTCGGTTTTCGCCCCCCCCGACTTCATGACCAATCCCGTTCCAAGCCAGCGAACCGATGACCAGCGTACCGACGACCTGCGGATCGGTGCCATCAAGGACCTGTTGCCACCTCGTCAACTGATCGACGAAATTCCCGTCGAATCGGACGTCGCCAAGACGGTTTTAGAAGGCCGGCGCGGAATCCAGGACGTGCTGCACTACCGTGATGACCGGATGGTGGTCGTCGTCGGTCCGTGTTCGATCCATGATCCCGACGCGGCGCGTGAGTACGCGGAATTGTTGGCAGCCCAGCAACAGAAGCATGCGGCGGACCTGTTGATCGTGATGCGAGTCTATTTCGAAAAGCCTCGGACCACGGTCGGCTGGAAAGGGTTGATCAACGATCCCGGGCTGGATGACAGTTTCGAGATCAATCGAGGGCTTCGGACCGCTCGCGGACTGCTGCGAGACATCAATGCGTTGGGCCTGCCGACGGGGACCGAGTTTTTGGATCTGATTTCACCTCAATACGTGGCGGATCTGGTTTCCTGGGGCGCGATCGGTGCACGGACGACCGAAAGCCAGGGGCACCGCGAATTGGCGTCGGGTTTGTCCTGCCCGGTCGGATTCAAGAACGGTACCAGCGGGAATGTCCAGATTGCCGTCGATGCGATCTGCAGCGCCAGCCGGCCGCACCATTTTCTGTCGGTCACCAAAGACGGGACCTCGGCCATCTTTGCGACCTCAGGCAACGAAGACTGTCACGTGATCATGCGAGGCGGAATTCACACCAACTACGACGCGGCCAGTATCGACATGGCATCGGCGGCTCTTGAAAAAGCCAAGCTGTCGCCGCGGATCATGGTCGATTGTTCGCATGCCAATAGCCGCAAAATTTTTAAACGCCAACGCTACGTTTGTCGTGACGTGTGCAGCCAAGTCGCCGACGGTGACAAGCGAGTGATGGGGGTCATGATCGAGAGCAATTTGATCGAAGGAAACCAAAAACTGAGCAGCGATCCACTTCAACGTGGCGTCAGCGTCACGGATTCCTGTATCGGTTGGGACGACACGATCGGAATCTTGGATGATCTGGCCAAAGCGGTGCGGGATCGACGCGGCTAAATCGCTGGTCTGGGAAGTGTTGCAGGGCCGGCGCCGGTGATCGGGCACGCCGGTGATCGGGCGCGGCGGTGATCGGGCGCGGCGGTGGCACGAATTTGATTGCATCTCTTTCGCGGAAGCCTTACTCTGAATCCCAGAGGCGTGGTTCCTTGGGTTCCCCCAAGCGGGGTGGGGCCACGCGCGGTTTGACGCGTGCACCGCTTGTCGGCGGTGACGTGCAAGGTCCTTCGGAGTTAGCAATGCGTATTTCACTTTCCATTGTGTTGGTGTTCTTGGCTGCGATGCCATCTGTGGCGGGCGACCTGTTGCCCAGCAAACCTCCGGCACCCTGGAAACCGGTGGATCGGCAACAAGTCGATCATCTGAACCAGGGGGCGAACTGCGAAGCGTGGATGAACTCCGAGAACGGTGATGTTCTGATCGCTTCGCTTCATCCCGGTGTGGAAGACGAAAACACGGGGGCGCTAGAATCGGTGACCGAAGCCGCCAAGTCGTCGCTGTTGGAATGGTTGTCGGCAGAGGACCAGGACGTGAAGTGCGTCGAACTGGGCTCTCGAAATTCATCGCTACCGAGAGGGCGTACCAAAAACGCTAGAACTGGCTCCGTAGGGCAAGACATGACTAAGCAGCCGGTCGTTCTAGCCACGTTCGTCGTCGAAGCCAAATCAGGGAATCGCATGGCCAACAGTGTCTCGTTCACCCGAGACGGCCAGACTCATCTGATCCAGCACGTGTCCAAGCGGCCGATCACCAATACGCTGCCGATGCATTTGGCGCACTGGGCGATGCGTCCGAGCAAGTAGAATGCAATCTCGCGATCACCATCGCATCTGGCATCCAGCCAATGTTGGCTGATTCGACAATCTGTCAATCTGCTCGTATCCTAGCCTCGCCTTCCCACTGCTTCTAGGAATTTGACGATATGGTTTCTAGCAGTCTCGTGAAACGATGGCGATGGCTGCCAGGGGCATGGTTGATCTGTTGGTTCGGCTTAGGCATCGATGGTGTCGCAGCCGAACTGGACAATGAAATACGGTTTGATCGCGACGTGCTGCCGATCCTTTCGGACACCTGCTTTCCCTGTCACGGCCCTGATCCACAGGCACGCCAGGCGGACTTGCGATTCGATCTGGAATCGGCTGCCAAGGGGGATCCAGACGGATCGCCGGTGATCGTCCCGTTCCAACCCCAGGACAGCGAATTCGTGCGGCGACTGCTGACCGACGATGCCGGCGAGGTGATGCCGCCACCGGATGCGCGGCGGTTGCTGACAGATGCGGAAAAGCAAACCCTGGTCCGTTGGGTCCGTCAGGGCGCCGTTTGGGGGCAACATTGGGCGTTCGTCCAACCAGAACGTCCACCGTTGCCCGCGGTGGCGGATACGACATGGGTACGCAACGGCATCGATCGGTTTGTGCTGGCGCGATTGGAAAGCGAAGGGCTTCATCCGGCTGAACCCGCATCCAAAGCGAAACTGATTCGGCGAGTCACTTTGGATCTGACCGGTTTGCCGCCGACGCCCCAGGAAGTGGCGGATTTCCTGGACGATCAGCGACCGGATGCCTACGAACGCGTCGTCGATCGGTTGCTAAAGTCGCCACGCTATGGCGAGCAAATGGCGATGCCATGGTTGGATGCCGCACGATTTGCAGATACCGACGGCTATCAATTCGATGGACCGCGTGTGATGTGGCGTTGGCGGGATTGGGTGATCGATGCGTACAACCGAAATATGCCGTTCGATCAGTTTACGATCCAACAGCTGGCCGGCGACCTGCTTCCCAACCCTAGCATCGATCAGTTGATTGCCACCGGATTCAACCGCAACCATCGGTATAACTCCGAAGCCGGAATCGTGGTCGATGAGTTCCTGCTGGAAAATGCGGTCGATCGAGTTGATACGACCAGCACGGTCTGGTTAGGGCTGACGATGGGGTGTGCGCGATGTCATGATCACAAATACGATCCTGTGTCGCAAAAAGACTATTACCAGTTGATTGCGTACTTCAACAACGTTCCCGAAGCCGGTCGTGCGATCAAGGCCGGGAATTCGGAACCCTACATCCTGGCACCGACTGCAGCGCAGCAGCAACGACTCGATGGACTCGATCGACGTGTCGAAGATGCCGAGGCTGCGCTGAAATCGGCGACCATGGTTGCTTCCCAACACAAATGGGAAGCTTTGATTGCCGATGGTAACGACACGACCAATTTATCCGCTGGTCACCAACGATCTGGCAAACAAGCACCCACAAACCAAACCTTGGTGCGACGTGGTCTGCGACAGCATTACGCATTCAGCGGTACCTTGCCGGCGGATTCCAAAGTTCAATCGGGAACCGAACGTTACGAACCGGGGCCTGTGGGCGACGCCTTGAAGTGCGACGGCGACACGGTCATTGCGGTTGCCAATCGATCGACAGGTAAGGTCAAAAAAGCGAAGTCCCGGTTCACCGATTTCAGTTGTGCCGAACCTTACAGTCTTTCATTTTGGATTCGGCCCACCGCGGTGAAGCACGGCGTCGTGCTATCACGTCAAGAGACCGGAATGGGACGCAAAGGAGTTTCTGTCGAACTGCGTGACGGTCATCTGGTGTTCAGCGTGATCAGTCGCTGGGTTGCCGGTGCCGGGGTGGTCGTTACCCAATCGAAACTGGCCCCTGGCGAATGGGTCCACGTGAGCGTCAGCAATGATGGGTCGCAGCGTGCCACCGCACAGAAAATCTATCTGGACGGAGTCGCGGTTCCAGTCACCGTCGAACTGAACACCAACAGCAACACCGGCGGAGCGGGGAAGTCGGATCCGCTGCGTATCGGCGGCGGGCCGCATGGGCCAAACTTTACCGGATCGATCGACGAGGTTCGGTACGATTCGCACGAACTGACACCGGACGAAGCTTTGGTCATCGCCGAGCCCGCCACGGTCCGCGAAATCGCGAACATCGATCCGCCGAAGCGGACCGATCGACAAACAGCCAAGCTGCGTGCGGCGTTCTACGAAAATGGTCCTGGACGTGATGTCTATCAGACCTATTTGGATGCCATCGCCAATCGCCAACAGTATGCGGCAACGCTTCCGACATGCATGGTGATGGCAGAAGATCCGAATCCCAAACCGACCTTCGTCCGAGTTCGCGGGGTCTATCACGACTTGGGGGATCAAGTCGAACGGGACGTTCCCGCGGTACTGCCGCCGATGTCGGCCGATCTGCCACGCAACCGCCTGGGGCTGGCGAAATGGATCGTGTCGGACCAGAACCCGTTGACGGCGCGGGTGACCGTCAATCGATATTGGCAAAAGTACTTCGGCACCGGGATCGTTCAAACCACGGAAGATTTTGGAATCCAAGGCGATATGCCCAGCCACCGCGGATTGCTGGATTGGCTTGCGACCGAGTTTCTTCGAACGCAGTGGGATGTCGCCGGCATGCAGCGATTGATCGTTACCAGCGCGACCTACCGTCAGTCGTCCAACATGACGCCCGAACATTTGCAGCGTGATCCAGCGAACCGGTTGCTTGCACGCGGACCGCGAACTCGATTGCCCGGTCCGGTGCTTCGTGACCAAGCACTGTTCGTCAGTGGTCTGTTGGTGGAAACGGTGGGTGGTCCATCGGTCAGCCCCTATCAGCCCGATGATCTGTGGATCGAAATGTCGATGGGCCAGCGCTATCGCCAATCCAAGGGGGCGGATCTGTTTCGTCGCAGTCTGTATACAACTTGGAAACGGACGGTGAACCCGCCCAGTATGGCGATTTTGGATGCTGCCGATCGCGAGTCCTGTTGGGTGGGAATCAAACGCACCAATACGCCCCTGCAAGCGTTGACGTTGTTGAACGAGACTGCGTTTGTCGAAGCGGCACGTCATCTTGCTAGCCGGATGATCCGTGAAGGCGAAGGCGATCCCATCGGGTTTGGATTTCGCTGCGTGACCGCTTGCGATCCAAGCGACCACGAACGAGCGATTCTAGAAGACGCGGCGGCCGAATACTGGTCCATCTATCGGGCGGATCCCGAGGCCGCGGGGAAATTGATCGCGACAGGGTCAACTGCCGTGAACGCCGATTTGAATCCCGCTCGATTGGCGGCTTACACAGCGATCGCAAACGTGCTGTTGAACTTGGACCAGGTGATTTCGAATGAGTGACATGGTGAACAGCGAGCTCCTGCGGGAACAGTCTCGTTTGGAAATGACGCGTCGCTATTTCTTTGGAAGCGGCGTGAAAGGATTGGGGGCGGCCGCGCTGGCCGGACTGCTTTCGGGCAATGGGCTGTCCGAAGCCGCGACGCGTGCGATTGCGCCGAAGGCAAAACGTGTGATCTATCTGTTCCAAAGTGGCGGCCCTACCCAATTGGACTTGTTCGACTACAAGCCCGAATTAGCCAAACTGCACGGCAGCGATGTGCCCGAATCGGTTTTCGGCGGCCAGCGGTTGACCGGAATGACGGCCGGCCAGACTCGATTTCCAGTGGCCAGTTCCGCCTTTGACTTTGCCCAGTGCGGCAGCAGCGGCGCCTGGCTGAACAAAGAACTGCTGCCGCATCTGGCCAATGTTGTCAACGACGTTTGCTTCATCCGGTCGATGCACACCGAAGCGATCAACCACGATCCGGCCATCACCTTCTTTCAGTCAGGATTCCAGCTAGCCGGCCGGCCCAGTATCGGTGCCTGGATGAGTTACGGTCTGGGCAGCGAGAACGAGAACCTGCCTGCCTTCGTGGCGATGACGTCCAATCGCGGTGGTCAGGCTCTTTACGACCGGCTTTGGGGAGCCGGTTTTTTGCCGTCGAAGCATCAAGGGGTGCGATTCCGGTCCGGCAAGGATCCGGTACTGTATTTGAACAACCCCGATGGTATCAACGCCGGTGTTCGCCGCAGCACGCTGGACCATATCCGTCGTTTGAACGAATTGCACCATGCCGAAGTCGGTGATCCCGAGATCCAGACTCGCATCGCTCAGTACGAGATGGCGTTTCGGATGCAGACATCGGTGCCCGAGTTGACCGATGTATCGGGCGAATCCGAGCATACGTTTCGGCTGTATGGCGAAGACGCTCGCAAACCGGGAACCTATGCCTACAACGTCTTGCTTGCGCGTCGGCTGTCAGAGCGTGGTGTTCGGTTCGTGCAACTGTTCCATCGCGGATGGGACACTCACAATGGGCTGGTGAAACAGCTTCGATCCCGTTGCCGCGAAACCGATCAAGCATCCGCAGGGCTGATCACGGATCTGAAACAACGGGGGCTGCTGGACGAAACACTGGTGGTTTGGGGGGGCGAGTTTGGCCGGACGGTGTACTGCCAGGGCGAACTGGGCAAAGCAACCTACGGCCGTGATCACCATCCACGCTGCTTCACGATGTGGATGGCCGGCGGTGGCGTCCAAGGAGGAATGACCTACGGTGAAACGGACGACTATTCCTACAACATCACGCAGAATCCAGTCAGTGTCCACGATCTGCATGCGACCATGCTGCACCAATTGGGGATCGATCACGAAAAGCTAACCTACAAGTTCCAAGGCCGGCACTATCGGCTAACCGACGTCCACGGCCAAGTGGTGAAGGACGTCTTGGCGTAAGCAATACGCGTCAATCATTGCCGGAATGGGGGGGCCACGGGCATTCGGGGAATTCCCGGCCGCTCGCGTGATCACGGCTCACTCACCCAATCAACCAACCTTTGACGACTCCGGCACGGGATGATTCACAGCGTCGGTTAACGAATTTCCTGGCTGAACTGCGTATCAGGCGATCAGGTCGTGGACGACTCGGCCGTGGACGTCGGTCAATCGGAAGTCGCGGCCTGCATGGTGGTAGGTCAGTCGTTCGTGATCGAAGCCTAGCAAATGCATGATGGTGGCTTGGATGTCGTGGACGTGGACCGGGTTTTCCGTGATGTGGAATCCGAATTCGTCGGTCGCGCCGTAGGTGGTGCCTCGTTTGACACCGCCTCCGGCCATCCACATCGTGAACGCTTGCGGGTGGTGGTCGCGTCCGGCCAACCGTCCCAGCGACGGGTTCGTTTCGACCATTGGCGTGCGGCCAAACTCGCCTCCCCAGATCACCAGCGTTTCGTCCAGCAACCCGTGGCGTTTAAGGTCTTGGATCAATCCCGCGGTCGCCTGCACTGTCTGTTTGCAGTTGGATTCCGAATTGCCTTTGACGTTGCTGTGCGCGTCCCATCCGGAATGATAGATGTTGATGAACCGAACGCCACGTTGGACCATCCGACGGGCCAGCAAACAGGCTCGAGCAAAGGATGGTTTCTCGGGTTGGCAGCCATACAGATCCAGCGTCTCTTGGGACTCGCTGCCCAGGTTCATCAATTCCGGTGCCGTCGTTTGAAGCCGCGCCGCCATCTCGTACGAGGCCATTCGAGTGGCAATTTCCGGGTCGCCGACGCGGGAGAGCCGTTGGGCGTTCAATTGGTTGATGACATCGAACGTGTCGTGTTGCAGTTTGCCGGTGAACTTATCCGGTGTGGCCACGTTCAGAATTGGATCGCGTCCGCTGCGAAATGGCACTCCGGTGTACAGCGTGGGCATGAATCCGCTGGACCACAGCGCGGTGCCACCACTGACGCCGGCACCGGTGCTTAACACGACAAATGCGGGTAGGTCCTGGGTTTCCGATCCCAACCCATACAAAGTCCAGGATCCCAAGCAGGGCCGACCCGGCTGCGAGAATCCGGTGTTGAAAAAGATCTGAGCTGGGGCGTGATTGAATTGGTCGGTCGTGCACGATCGGATGAAACAGATTTCGTCTGCGACTTTGCCCAAAGCTGCCATCGGTTGGCCCAAGACCGCGCCGCTGTCACCATATTGGTCAAACGAAAACTGGGGACCTAGGACGGCGGCGTCCGGCTGGATAAACGCATAGCGTTGGTTGCCGATGACCGACGGTGGCAAGGGTTTGCCTTCTAGCTGGCTTAGCGTCGGCTTGGGATCGAACAGTTCCAACTGGCTTGGTGCACCTGCCATGAACAGGTGAATCACCGCCTTGGCACGCGGCGCAAAATGGGGCTGCCGCGATGTCAGTGCGTTGCTTGGCGTGGGCGGATCACCCGCTTGACTAGAAGCGCGGGCTTCGGTTGCTGCGCGAGCCGCACCGGCGCCGCCAAGCGATCCCGTCAGCAGACCGGCGGCGGCCATTTTGCCCAAGCCGATTCCACATTGACCCAGGAAGTAGCGACGCGACCGTTCGGTGATGTGCGGTGGATATGACATGGTGATGAACGACCAACGGCGTAGTTAGGTGGCGAAGATGGGAAGACGCGAAACATCGTCGTGGGCCATCACTGCGACGGTCCGGAGGATTCGGGAAACGAACGCTGGGTTAGTTCTGGTTGATGGCTTCGTCGATGCACAACAGCACTCGCGCGGTCGCGGTCCAGTCGCCATGCTGGGCATGAAACTGAGAAAGAAGTTCTAGTTCGTTCGCGGTTGGTGGGCGTGTCATCAACCAACGGAAACCCGTTGCGATGGACTGTGCCGGTGGCGTTTCGGCATCCGGTTGCATGGCCGCCATGCGTTTACCATAGGATTCAGCGATCTCGACGAACATCGGGTCATTCATCAACGTCAACGCCTGCAGCGGCGTGTTGGAAACGTCGCGTTTGGCCACACAGGATTCGCCCGATGTGCCGTCAAAGGTCATGAACATTTCGAACGGCGCCGTGCGTTTTTGGTAGGTGTAGACGCTGCGTCGAAACCGATCGGCACCGGGGCTGGCGGTCCATTTCGACTTGCTGTAGTTCGCCGATACCGCACTTTCGGGCTGCGGCGGTCGGACGGGAGGACCGAACATCTGGTCGTTCAGCAGTCCGGACGCGGCCAGGGATGCGTCGCGAATGATTTCGGCTTCCAGGCGACGTCGCGGAAAACGACCCAGCAATCGATCGTCCCCTCGGACCACGGCGTCGGCGGTATCCGCGTCGGCCGTCACAGCACTCTGTTGGTAGGTTTCGCTGGTCACGATCAGCCGATGCAAATTTTTGATCGACCATCCATTTTCCATGAAGTGGACGGCCAGATAGTCCAGCAACCTGGGATGGCTGGGCGATTCGCCCTGCATCCCCAAGTCGTCGGTTGTGCTGACGATTCCGACGCCAAAGAACGCTGCCCATTGGCGGTTGGCAACGACGCGTGCGGTCAGCGGATTGTGCGGCGAAACCAGCCATCGGGCGAATTCCAACCGGTTGGTCGGAACGGTGTCGGTGCTTTCCAGCAGCGCCTCCGGCAACCTCGGTCCAACCTCTTCGGTGGGCTGTGTGAATTCGCCGCGGTGGTGCAAAAACGTCGTCCGCGCACTCTCGGGCGGCCGTTCGCGCATCACCAGCGTTAAGGTGCCGTGCGGCGGTTCACGCAGACTGCGGATCGTATCGGCATAGGCCTTCACTTCGGGAGCCTGCATCAGGAACAGACGGCGTACGTCTGGATCGTCGGCCGCGTCTTCCCGCGTCAGTGCCGTCCACAATTCAGGCGACATCGAATCCATCGTCAATAGCGATGCGCGGATGGGTTCGGGGTTGTCGGTCGAACTGATTTTGAACTTGCCAAGCGAACTGGCGAAATGCCGGCCGAAATGCATGGTCAGCGTGAATCGCTGGCCCGCTTGAATCGGCTGCTGCAAGTTGAAGACGGCGGCGTGCGGTAGACCCGCGCCCACTTCGGCGACCGACCACCCGGTTTGAATGTCGCCGTCGATGGCGTGTTTGGCTGAAACGGGGTGCTTTCCGAAGGCGTTCTTCGCAAAATCTTCGGACGCGTCGGCAATCGGGATCGGTTCGCCTTGGGAGTCCGATAACTGGAACTCCGTCAGGTAAAAGTCGCCTTTGCGGCCTTCGTAGTAGGTCATCCCCGGACCGCGACCCGGCAGACGATCGTCGGGAAACGCGTCCAGACGAATCGAATGCACCGCAGCATCGCCAGCGGTGAACTGGAACGTATAGATGTCATGTTTCGACGTGTCGCCAGCGGCAAAGATCACGCCGTCGGATTCCTGGCTCAAGTACGGGACGTTGGCGGACATCGATTCAGGAATCAATGTGGTCCAGTCCGTCCTGTTTTTCTGCTCGTTCGCCAGCCACTGCGTAAATGCGGTTTCGATGTCGCGCACTGCGTTGGCAGCGGTTGTTTTGGCTGGCTTGGTGCCAGCGGTCTTGGTGGCTGCCGTCTCGGGTGCAGACGGATGTTCGGATTCAGGTTCCGGTTGCGGCCAATGGCTTTCCAACTGATCCAACAAGCGGTCGGCTTCGGCCATACGAGCTTGCCGCTGGGATTCGTCTTCGTCGATCGGCAGAAAATAGTCGGGTTCATCGGCGTTGTTCAGATACGCCATGATGCCGAAGTAGTCGTGGTGGGTGATAGGATCATACTTGTGCGTATGGCACTGGGCGCAACCCGTCGTTAAACCCAACCACGTGGTGCCAGTGGTGGCAACGCGATCGGTCATCGCGTGGTATCGGAATTCAAGCGGATCGATTCCGCCTTCCTCGTTCAGCATCGTGTTGCGATGAAAGCCCGTGGCGACCAATTGATCGGGTGTCGGATTGGGAAGCATGTCGCCTGCGATCTGGGCGATCGTGAACTGATCAAAGGGCATGTCCGCATTGAAGGCGCGAATGACCCAGTCGCGATAGGGCCAGATGCTTCGGTCGCGATCTTTTTCGTATCCATTGGTATCGGCGTACCGTGCTAGGTCCAACCATCGCCGGGCCCATCGTTCACCGTAGCGGGGTGATTGCAGCAGTTCGTCGACGATCGCGGTGTAGGATTCGGGCGTCGGGTTGGCGGCAAACTGGTCGGCGACTTCGGGCGTCGGCGGCAAACCGATCAAATCGAGATACACCCGCCGAATGCGAGCATGGGCAGATGCCATCGGCGACCGAGTTCGCCCAGCCTGGGCCAGGCGAGCGTCGATGAAGTGGTCGACCGGATGCACGCCCTCGGGAATCGTCGTGCCCGTTGGCGGAAGGAATGCCCAGTGCGTCTGATAGGGGGCGCCATCGTTGACCCATGATTCCAAGATCTGACGCTTGGACAGATTGATCGGCTTGTTGGCCTGCGGCGGAGGCATCTGAGTATCGGGATCATCCGATTGAATTCGGTCAAGGATCGAATCTAAGTCGGCATCTCCGGCAATGTCCAACCGCAGATCGGCTTGGCGTGCCTCTTCGTCCGGTCCATGGCACTGAAAACAATGCTGCGACAGGATGGGGCGGACGTCACGGTTGTAGGAGACTTTGATCGGCGTTGTTGTCTGGTCGCCTGGCACTGCATCCTGTGGAGCTGCATCCTGTGGCACTGCGTCCTGTGGCGCTGCGGAGGCGGCGTTCAGCCCGGTCGCGAGCAACGCACCAAATGCCAACGCCAGGAAAGGACCTCGCAGCAATCTGTCAATCCCGGTACTTGGCGAATCCACACCGGCATGTGATTGCGTCTGGATCGGGTGCGATTCGAAAAGTCGCGAACGCTCGGGGTCGCTTGCGTAGAAACCAGTGGACGATGGCATGCGCTGATCGCGTCCGTCGGAAAGAGAGGGGGGGGAGAGATCGTAGGCGTCGCGGTGTTTCGACATGCGAATCACGCGGCGGCCCGGCCCAGGTGGGATTCTGATTATAGCATGCTCAGGGGTATTGGACCCACACGACCAACGCGCGATACGCACGGGGCGATGCCCACGCGGCGAAACGAAATACCGCGTTGGTTCTGCGTCTCGGTCGGCCATCCTGCACCTAGATTGCGACGGAATTCTTGTCCCCGGCGCTTTACAAGCCATGTTGCTCGCACTAGGATCCTGTTGCGATTGATTCTCAATAGCTTTGAAGCGTAGCACGCGAGCCGAAGACGACCGAAGTCTCGGTGCCACCCACACGGTGGTGCCAACGACGGTCGACCGAGCCAGCCAGCAAGACCAAAGCGATTCGATAGCCGACATGTTGTCGGCTGCGTTTCCAACTGTCCTGACTGGAGTTGCCTCGATGGCACGACTTAGCATCCCCACGCTCTCACTAGCGCTCGCCGCCATGTTCTCTTCGGTGGCTTCGGCCGCCATCTATGTTCCGGGCGGTACGTCGGTTCCCGGCACCAGCAGCGATGTATTTACCTGGTCCGCTGGAGCCGCCAACAGTACGTTCGCACTGTGGGACAATTTTGTTCCGCCGGGGCCCTCGGCTCCGGGGTTCTCGCCCAATGCGAACTCAAGTTTGGCAATTGGTCCTGACGCCAGTAGCCTTACCTTCAATACCGTCAATCTGATCACCAGTGGCGGGAACGCCTACAGTTTCGGCAACAAAACCGACGCATCTTCAACCATTCGCTCGGGCACGACAGGCGGCGGCTTTACCCGGATCGTCGCGCAGTTTGAAACCGATGGGAATGAACTGGATTATTCGTCGCTGTTGTTGACCACTGGCGGCGGAGTCCTGAGTCCCAGTCTGGCGATCGAGACCGACCGAGGACCCGGAGCGATGGGGCCAGACCAGGCGGTCAGTTTCCTAGCCATGTGGGATCTGGATTCATCGCAAGCGGAGTATCAGCTGGACTTCAATGCGGATGGCCCGGACGGCAACACCCACATGTCCTTGCTGTCTTACCGCGTCGATAGCTTCACGCAAGCCTCCAGCTTTTCGCCACAAGCGGTTCCCGAACCTAGCACGTGGGCGGCGCTTGGCCTGGTGGGTGGTGCAGCCGTTTGGCGTCGCCGATCCCGCCGCGGCACGAATCGCAGCCAAGCCTAGTCTGCTGCAATTCTAAAGTGCATCGCCTTCGGAGCGGCTGATCCTTTTTCAGTCCGATCGAAGCCGTGGCACGTTCCCATTGAATCATTGTCGAATGCATCCGAAGGACTGAAACCATGAGACCCAACCGAAACCGATTGAACCGGACCGCGTTCACGCTGGTCGAACTGTTGGTGGTGATCGCGATCATCGGAATCTTGATCGGATTGTTGTTGCCAGGCGTCCAAGCAGCTCGCGAGGCCGCCCGGCGAATGTCGTGCAGCAACAACATGAAACAGCTCGGTTTGGCGATGCACATGTACAACGATGTGCACCGGAGTCTACCGCCGACGGTTCTTGGGATATCCGCTGGAAAGAACCAAGGACAACCCGTCCATGTTGCCGGACTGACCGCGTGGGTGGCTCTGCTGCCCTATCACGAGAGTGCGGCACTGTACGAACAGTTTGATTTCAGCAGCAGCCCGACGACGCCTGAAAACGAGGCAGCGTCCAAAAAGACCCCGCCGGTTCATCTGTGCCCGTCGATGTCGCTTCCCGACAGTGGTGGCACGCCCAATGGGTATTCCAGTTACGCGCTGTCGACGGGAACGAAGAAGTACCGCAATCAAGTGCACAACGGAGTGATCGTGGATTCGATGAACGTGTTTCGAATGGAGCGGGTCAATGCCGGCGTGGACGCGTCCCAATCTTGGATATCCTCGGTCGATATCGACGATGTTGCCGCAGCGGATGGAACCTCGCACACGTTTTTGGCGGGCGAATTTGGTGTTCAACGACGCGACACTTCGATGCTTCCGTTCCCCTATCCGGGATCCGGTGGCGAAAGTGCGGGGATGTGGGCGGTCAGTTATCCATATCATTCCACCGCATCGGTATTTGGTAAGTTCAATGCGAAGCACATTTCGTTGTTTGATATTCCGTCCTATGAATCGTTTCGCAGTCCGCACACCGGCGGCGTTCAGTTCGTGCTAAGCGACGGCAGCGTCCGTTTGCTGAACGAATCTGTCGACGCGACCATTCTGCAACGATTAGCCGCCCGCAACGACGGCGAAGTCATCAACCAGGAGCCTTGGTAATGACGGGTGTTCGATCCTTTGTGTTCGCGGCGGTGGCGGCTGTCTGCTTTACGCAGGCGGGATGTTCCAGCAGCGATTCATCGTCCGTGACTGCCGCCGGTACGGTGACAGTCGCCGGCCAGCCATTGTCGGGGGCCGTGATCACGCTGGAACCGATGTCCGGCACCACCGGTCCCAATGCATCGGTTCCGGTCTTGGGCGGCCAGTTTGAAATTGGTCCCGAAGCGGAATTGCACGGCGGTCAGTACCGAGTGCGAGTGTCGATGATCCCTGCCAGCATTCGATCCGGGATACCCACCAAGTCGGATGACGGCACGACCTACCAGTTGCCTGCCGCCGACGCGATGATCGATCCCGCCTTTGATGGCGACAGCAAGTTGACTTGTGACTTGAGGTCGGGGGAAGTCAATCCGCTTCAGTTTGATGTTCGATTTTTAAAATAGTGTTGGTGGAAATCACTTTCATTTCCGCCGTGTCCGATTCTTTTGACGCATCTATCCATTCAATAGGAAAAACGATGACCTCCTATCTCCCGCGGCGCAGCTTCGCGATCGCTTTTTTCTGTCTCGCGGGCTCCGTCGCGACGCCTTCGCTCTCTTGGGCTCACTTCCCTTGGCTAGCGTCCAACGACGATGGCCGTGCGGTGATGTGGTTCGGCGAATCCACGGCCGACCGTGTCTATCCGATGCCAGCGAAAGTGCAAGCGATCGAATTGAACAGTGACGGCGCCAAGCATCCCGTTGCGACGAAATCCGTCGATGGCGATGATCTGGTAGGGATTCAGAGCACGATGCCGATCAATTCGCATGCCGAGCTGTCTGGATCGGTCACCTATGGCCTGTACCACGGGACCAAGTTGACCTACCACGTCGAACACCTGCCGCAAACCGACCCCACGCAGTGGCCGAGCGAACCTCGTAGCGACGCGCCGATGCAAACCGTGGTAATCGCGGATGGGAAAGGCGGCGTAGAGGTGAAAGTGCTGGCAGACGGCGAGCCATTGGCCGACACGGAAGTCAAGCTGTACTGCGAGGAAGGCCACCAGGAAGCGGCCCGCAACACCGACGCAGCCGGACTGGTTTCTTTCACCGCCAGCGAAGTTGAATCGGGTTTGAACGCGATCGTCGTCGGTGTCACCAAGTCCGACGTCAAGGGCGAGTTGGACGGGGAACCCTATTCAAGCACCACCGACTATCTGACAGCAACCTTCAGCATTGGCAAGTCTGACAAGAATGATTCGGCAAGCAAAGGATCTGCGGCCGCTCCTGCGAAGCCAAAGGTCGATTCCAATAGCGGCGTATCGGTAGGTCCAACCGGTTTGGCCGAATTGCCCGAGGAACTGACTAGTTTTGGTGCGGCGATCGCAGGGAACCGGCTATTCGTCTACGGCGGACACACCGGGGACGCGCACTCGTATTCGACCGAGGAACAATCCAACCGGTTGTGGTCATTGGATCTGTCACAAGGCGATTCGGCCAAGTGGCAGGAATTGGCCAGCGGTCCTCGATTGCAAGGGTTGGCATTGGTTGCCCATGGCGATCGCGTCGTCCGCATTGGCGGTTTCAGTGCGGTCAATGATTTAGGCGACGATCACGAACTGCATTCCCAGACTTCGGTCGCAAGCTACGATCCGGCAACGAATCAGTGGAGCGATTTGGCCAGTCTTCCCGAGCCGCGATCATCGCTGGACGCGGCAGTCATCGGCGACAAGGTTTACGTGTTCGGCGGCTGGAAGCTGGATGGTGACAGCGACACCAGCGAATGGTTGCAAACGGCCTACTGCTTGGATCTGTCGAACCCCTCGGCCAAGTGGCAAGCGACCGCGCAACCGCCGTTTAAGCGGCGTGCCACCAGCGTCGCGGCTTTCGATGGCAAGTTGTACGTGATCGGGGGAATGCGTCCCGAGGGCGGACCGACCACTCGCGTCGATATCTATGATCCGAAGTCGGATTCATGGTCCGACGGCCCTTCGATCCCAGGTGCGGGGATGTCCGGGTTTGGTTCGTCGTCGTTCGCTAGTGGCGGGAATCTGTATTGCAGCACGATGGACGGTTTCGTTCATCGGTTGGACCCAAGCGGTAAAGGCTGGACCACGGTCGCCAAGTGCCAGCGAGCTCGCTTTTTTCACCGCATGCTGCCTCGCCAAGAGAACGAACTGCTGATGGTGGGCGGAGCCAACATGCAGATCGGAAAATTCACCGTGATCGATGCCGTGACGTTGACGAGCAAGGAATGAACACTTCAGAAGAATCTTCTGAATCGGATCAGGCGGGGGCACCGGTGAATCCGTCCTGGCAGCATCCACTGGGGTCCAAGGTGATCAGGTTTACCGATCTGGCTCGCTGTGGCCAAGAGATTTGGATCGAACACGAAGGGCAACTGTATCGGCTGCGGCAAACTCGCCATGGCAAGTTGGTGCTGACCAAATGAACGATTCAAACGCCGCCGTTCGATCCGGGCGGCGTTTTTTTATGCGTGTATCTGTTGGGCGGACGTGTCGATCTCCCGTTGTTTTGAATCGGTGGGGGGCGTTTGGGCGTTGGTTGGGGCGTGGGGGGATGGTGGCGCGCGGGGCGTTGCCCAGCGGGTAAACGATTGGGGGCTGCTGTTGGCGCGCGGGGCGTTGCCCAGCGGTTAAACGATTGGGGCTGGTGTTGGCGCGCGGGGCGTTGCCCAGCGGTTAAACGAATGGGGGCTGGTGTTGGCGCGCGGGGCGTTGCCCAGCGGTTAAACGAATGGGGGCTGGTGTTGGAGCGCGGGGCGTTGCCCAGCGGTTAAACGATTGGGGCTGGTGTTGGCGCGCGGGGCGTTGCCCAGCGGTTAAACTTAAACGATGGGGGCTGGTGTTGGCGCGCGGGGCGTTGCCCAGCGGTTAAACGAATGGGGGCTGGTGTTGGAGCGCGGGGCGTTGCCCAGCGGTTAAACGATTGGGGGCTGGTGTTGGCGCGCGGGGCGTTGCCCAGCGGTTAAACGATTTGGGGCTGGTGTTGGCGCGCGGGGCGTTGCCCAGCGGTTAAACGATTGGGGGCTGGTGTTGACGCGCGGGGCGTTGCCCAGCGGTTAAACGATTGGGGGATGGTGTTGGCGCGCGGGGCGATGCCCAGCGGTTAAACGATTGGGGGCTGGTGTTGGCGCGCGGGGCGTTGCCCAGCGGTTAAACGATTGGGGGCTGGTGTTGGCGCGCGGGGCGTTGCCCAGCGGTTAAACGATTGGGGGCTGGTGTTGGCGCGCGGGGCGATGCCCAGCGGTTAAACGATTGGGGGCTGGTGGCGCGCGGGGCGTTGCCCAGCGGTTAAACGATTGGGGCTGCTGTTGGTGGGGGCGTTTGGGTGTGAGAGGTCGTTGGGGCTCTATGCCGGCGCGGGGGTGGTTGCTGGACTGGAAAGGTCGCTACTGCCATCATTGTTTTGCCCCGAGCCTCGGCGACACGGGGCCGCGAAAACATGGTAGCCTTCTGGGTCTCGCCTTACCGGATCGCCCGCTATCCGTTTTCCGTCGTCCCCCACTTCGGTCGTCCCGCCTTGAATTCGCATTTTACAGTCCTGGATTGGATCATCCTGGTCGCGTACTTCGTCGGCGTGTTGTCGCTGGGGTTTTTCTTTTGGAAGCGAAGCGGTTCCAGCGACGAATTCACCAGCGGTGGTCGGTCGTTGCCCGGTTGGTTGTGCGGTCTATCGATTTTCGCAACCTTCCTTAGCAGCATTAGCTATCTTGCCCTGCCCGGAAAATCGTTCGTCGACAATTGGAATCCGTTTGTCTTTTCGTTGTCGATTCCGATCGCGGCGATGATTGCGATTCGATTCTTTGTACCGATGTACCGGGCATCGGGCGAAGTGTCCGCGTACGCGTTGCTAGAGAAACGATTTGGCGTTTGGGCTCGGATCTATGCCAGCGGGTTCTACCTGTTGTTTCAAGTCGCCCGAATCGCGGTGGTGATGTACTTGATGGCGCTGCCGATGGCCGTGATTTTTGGCTGGGACATTCGTTGGGTCATCATGGTGACGGGCGTGATGGTGACGGTGTACTCCTTCGTCGGCGGAATCGTGGCGGTCATCTGGGCGGATGCGATCCAGGCGATCGTGTTGTTGGTGGGCGCGTTGGTTTCGCTGGCCGTGATCCTGGCTGGGATGCCCGGCGGTATGGGGCAAGTGATGGAAATCGCCGCCGACAATGACAAGTTGTTGCTGGGCAGTTTCAGTCTTTCGTCCGTGTCCGAATCCACCGTCTGGGTGTTGTTGGCGTACGGTCTGTTTGAAAATCTTAAAAACTTCGGCATCGACCAAAGCTTTATCCAGCGGTACATCGCTTCGAAGAGCGACCGTGATGCGGCCCGCAGTTTGTGGCTAAGTGCTGGTCTGTACGTGCCCGTTAGCGCGGTGTTCTTTTTCATCGGCACGTCGTTGTTCGCTTGGCACCAGATTCACCCCGGCGATACCCAAGAGGTTCGTTTGGTGGTGGCGAAACAGCGTCTGATGCAACAGGGGATCGCACCGGCAATGGAGACGGCTGCGGACGGAGCAACGCGTTTTGCACCTGCGTACCAAAAGCAGCTGAATGATACCGCAGCCCAGCTTTCGGATCGCGACATCGGCGACCGTGTGTTCCCCCACTTCATTGCCGCGCACCTGCCATCGGGCGTGTCGGGTTTGTTGGTCGCAGCGATCTTCGCGGCGGCGATGAGTACGGTGTCGACGTCGCTGAATTCGTCCGCAACGTTGGTGATGAGCGACTTTTTTCAGCGTCTGGTTTCGCCGCGGGCTAGCGAACGGCAACTGATGGGCGTGTTGCATGGCGCGACCGTCGTATGGGGCGTGCTGGGGACAGCGTTGGCGCTGGCGTTGGTTCAATTGACCGAAAGTGCGCTCGACATTTGGTGGGCACTGTCGGGCATTTTGGGAAGCGGGATTTTGGCCCTGTTCCTGCTGGGCGTGATCTGTAAACGGGCCACCAATTCGCACGCTATCTTGTCGGTTACGATCGGCACCGCAGTGATTGCATGGATGGCGCTGTCGTCGGGTGGTTTGTGGTCCGAGTCGTGGATTCTGCCGCCCAGTCCCTTTCACCCGCTGTTGGTGATCGTCGTGGGAACGGTCGTGATCGTCGGTATCGGAGCCATTTTGTCGGCCGGCAAGTCGAAGCCTGCTGCCTAGGCATCGTCACGTATTCGAATGGTTTTTTGTTCCAGAGGCTCTTCAAGCATGTCAGCGGTAGTATCACTCGGACTAGATTTTGGGACCGAATCGGTTCGCGCGATTTTGGTGGACCGCGATGGGCAGCAATTAGCGATCGCGGCAGTCGACTTTGCGCACGGTCAGATCACCGACACGTTGCCCGGATCGTCGGATCCACTGCCTGCCCATTTCGCTCTGCAAGCACCCGACGATTGGTTGGATGCGGCGGCCGAGGCGACGCGATCGGCAATGTCCCAATCGGGTGTTCGAGCGGATCAGATCGTTGGTGTGGGGGTCGACTTTACAAGTTGCACGATGTTGCCCACAACGATCGACGGCACTCCGCTTTGTCAGGTCGAATCGTTGGCGAGCGTGCCCTTGGCATGGCCCAAGCTTTGGAAGCACCATGGTGCGATCCAGCAAACCGAGCGAATGAACCGCATCGCCAACCATCGCAACGAGTCGTTTCTGGCTCGTTACGGTGGGACGATCGGATTGGAATGGTTCTTTCCCAAGGTCTTGGAAACGATCGAAAACGCTCCGCAAGTTGCGGACGCCGCCGAGGTGTGGTTGGAAGCCGGAGACTGGTTTGTTTGGCAGTTGGTCGGTGGCCCGGCAAACGAACTGACCCGTTCCAGTTGCCAAGCGGGATACAAGGCGATGTGGTCGGCTAGCGAAGGATATCCGTCGCTGGACTATTTTGCCGCCGTACATCCCTTGTTAGCCGAAGTGGTCGCCAACCGATTGCCCGGCGTGATGCGATCGCCAGGGGAATCCGCCGGGGGCGTCTGCGACGCGATGGCGAAGCGGTTCGGGCTGCAGACTGGAACTCCCGTGTCGGCGGCGATCATCGACGCGCATTCGGCGGTGCCGGGTGTCGGCGCGGCCGATCCGGGGACCTTGGTGATGGTGCTTGGGACCAGCAGTTGCCACATGCTGAACGCGACCGAGTTCGCGAATGTCCCGGGGGTTGCCGGCGTCGTGGACGGCGGGATTTTGCCGGGAATGTTTGGGTATGAAACCGGACAGGCAGCGGTTGGCGACGCGTTTGCGTGGCTGTTGAAACTGGTGAACTTAGAATCGTTCGAAAGCCTGTCGGAGGCCGCGATGAAGTTGCCGCCGGGAGCCGACGGAGTGGCTTGTTTGGACTGGATGAATGGTTGCCGAACGCCGTTGATGGATGGCGGTGTGCGGGGCGCATTGACCGGCCTCGGTCTGCACCATGGCCCGGAACATTTGTATTTGGCACTGATGGAAGCGTCCGCGTTCGGGCTTCGCTGGATCGTCGAATTGCTGCGTGACGGTGGTGTCCCCATCGATCGTTTTGTGGCCACCGGTGGATTGCCGCATCACAACCGCGCATTCGTCGAAGTGTACGCCGATGTGCTGGGTGCCGAGATCGAAATTCATCCATCGACTCAAGGGCCCGCGGTGGGCGCGGCGGTGTTGGGGATGTTAGCGGCAGGTCCCGATGCCAGCGGGTTCCGCGACGTAACCGAGGCAGCGTCGGCGATGGCGTCCGCCAAATCGGGCCAATCCGACAAGGTTTATCCTCGCTCGGATCGCTGTGCCGCCTACCACCAACTTTATTCAGGCTATCGAGAACTAGCCCGCAAACTTGGCCCGTCCAATGGAAACTCGGCCCCCCGAGAAACCGCCAACTGAAACTAGGCCAACTGAAACTAGGCCTGACCAGTTCCGGTCACGGCGGCACACCGGTTGCCGTTATCGGCCAATCGAAATCTGATTTTACGTTCATTTCCAGGAAGCTTTTTTTATGTCCAAAACCGTCATCCTTATCGCTTCGGGTGACCTTCGCGATTCAGCCAACCAGGTGTGTTGGTCCGCGCAGGCTGAAATGGAGCAGCAGTTGACCGCCGCAATCGAATCCTTTGGGTACGAGGTCAAACGGGGCCACGATTACGATGCCGAATTGGGGCACGGGTTCATCCGGTCACAGCGTCAGGGGATCGATGTATTCCGAGAGATCGATCCTGATGCGCCGTTGATCGTCGCCGAGGCGGTTTGGCAGTACTCGCACCACGTGCTGGCTGGTCTGATGACCCATCGTGGCCCCATTTTGACAGCCGCAAACTGGTCGGGCCAATGGCCGGGTTTGGTGGGCTTGTTGAACCTGAACGGATCCTTGACCAAAGCGGGCGTGCGGTATTGTTCGCTGTGGAGCGAAACGTTTTCGGACGAAGCGTTCCTGACGAACCTGAAATCATGGTTGGACGACGCGACGGTTTCGCATGACACATCGCACGCGGCCGCGTTGGATCTTGCCGCATGTGATGAAAACGCTCGCCAAGTTGGGACCGAGGTCGCCGAGACGCTGCGACGTGACAAAGCGATCATGGGCGTTTTTGACGAAGGCTGTATGGGGATGTTCAATGCGATCATTCCGGATTCCTTGTTGAACCCATTGGGGGTTTTTAAAGAACGGCTAAGCCAGTCGGCGCTGTATTACGAGACGCTGCAGGTGGATACCAGCGAAGCCGAATCGGTTCGACTTTGGCTGGATGATCACGGAATGAAGTTCCACACCGGCCCGGATCACGCCACCGATTTGACCGATGCTCAGATCCTGGATCAGTGCAAAATGTACATCGCGACGATGCGGATTGCCGACGACTTCGGTTGCGACGCCGTGGGGATCCAATACCAACAGGGATTGAAAGATCTGTTGCCGGCCAGCGATCTGGTCGAAGGCATGTTGAACGATTCCGTTCGTCCGCCGGTTCGATCACGCGACGGGAGCCGGGAACTGCACCCTGGGCAACCGTTGATCCACTTCAACGAAGTTGACGAATGTGCGGGGCTGGATGGGTTGTTGACCCAGCGAGTACACCAGGCGCTTGGGCAACCGGTGGAAAACACGCTGCACGATTTGCGATGGTCGGATCGCGATCTGTCGGGAACCGTCGAAGGCCAGGTTTGGGTGCTCGAGATCAGCGGTGCCGTCCCAGCGTCGCACTTCGAGGGCGGCTGGGCTGCGGCCGAAGGGTTCCGCCAACCACCGATGTACTTCCCGTCCGGGGGCAGCACCGTTCGCGGGATCTCCAAACCGGGCGATGTGGTCTGGTCGCGAATCTTTGTGGCCGACGGAAAGCTGAAAATGGATCTTGGGCTAGCCAAATCGGTCGCGCTACCTGATCAGGAAACTCAGCGGCGCTGGGACGCGACGACGCCTCAGTGGCCGATCATGCACACCGTGTTTCGCGGCGTGTCGCGGGACCAGATGATGGCCCGACATCAGGCCAACCATATCCAAGTCGCCTACGCCCGATCCGAAGCCGAAGCCAAGGTGGCGATGCAGGCCAAAGCGGTGGCGGCATCCGAATTGGGCATCGAAGTCTGTTTGTGTGGCGACGTCGACTGACGCCGCGGGGCCAAGAACGTCCGCTATCCCCCCCAGGTCCCCATCATGGGGGCGTTAGAACGGCGTGTGAGCGGCGGGCGGGGGCAAGACGAGGCACGGGCAGCAAAAGCGGTTCACCGGGGCCGGGTTACGCTCACCGGGCAAAGGGCCGCGAATCACGGGTGCAGGCGGTCCATTCCGAATCCCTATGGGACATCGACCGGATTGTCTAGGATAGTCAAAATCGTTGCTTGAACCCTTCGCACGATCGCCGCCACGTCCAAGTTCGAAATAGCATGAAACTGATTCGCAATTTTTGCATCATCGCCCACATCGACCACGGCAAATCGACCTTGGCCGATCGATTGATTCAGGCTTGCGGAGGCGTGACGCAGCGTGATTTCCACGACCAAATGCTGGATTCGATGGATATCGAGCGTGAGCGTGGGATCACGATCAAAAGCAATACGGTGACGCTGGAATACACCGCCAAGGATGGGAACCTGTACCAGTTGAACCTGATCGACACTCCCGGTCACGTTGACTTTTCGCACGAAGTGCGTCGTTCATTGATGGCCTGCGAAGGGGCCCTGATGGTGGTCGATGCGTCGCAGGGGGTGGAGGCCCAGACTGTGGCGAACCTGTTCCTGGCGATGGAATACGACCTAGAACTGTTGCCGGTGATCAACAAAATCGATCTTCCAGCGGCGAACGTCGATCGGGTCCGCGAAGAAATTGACGCCGACCTGGGCTTGGATCCGTTTGCGGCGATTCCCGTTTCCGCCAAAACCGGACAGGGGATTGAAGATGTGTTGGAGGGCATTGTCCATCACCTTCCGCCGCCCACCGGTGACGAGTCGGCTCCGGTGAAAGCCCTTGTCTTCGACGCGTTCTTTGACAAGTACCGTGGCGTGATCCTGCAGGTGCGAGTGATGGAAGGCACACTGAAGCCTCGCGACACGATTCACTTCATGCACTCGGACCGCGATTTCACGATCGATGAACTTGGTTACAACCAGTTCAAACTGAACCCCAAGAAAAAACTGTCGGCTGGCGAGGTTGGTTACATCGTTGCGGGGGTCAAGAGCGTCCAGGATATCGAGATTGGCGACACGATCACGATCTTGGATCGTCCCGCCGATGCGCCGATTCCAGGCTACCAGCCGGCCAAGCAGGTTGTGTTTTCGTCGGTCTATCCGATGAGCACCGATGAGTACCAGGATCTGACCAAGGCACTGGAAAAGTTGGCGATCAACGACGCCGCATTGACCTACGAAAAGGACAGTTCAGCGGCCCTCGGGTTCGGGTTCCGCTGTGGGTTCCTTGGACTGTTGCACCTGGACGTGATTCAAGAACGCTTGCAGCGTGAATTTGACATCGGTTTGGTGATCTCGGCACCATCGGTCAAGTATCAGCTGATGCTGAAAAACGGCGAAACGCTGGAGGTCGATAACCCTAGTTATTGGCCTGACCCGTCCACAATCGATTCCGCTAGCGAGCCCTACATCAGAGCGCAGATCCTGACGCCCGAGGAATACGTTGGACCAGTCATGGAGCTGTGTCGCGAGCATCGCAGCGAGAGTCAGACGATGAATTATCTGTCGGCTGGCCGAGTCGAGGTGGTCAGTGAAATGCCGCTGGGGGAAGTCTTGTTTGACTTCTACGGCAAGTTGAAAATGATCACGCGAGGATACGGGTCGTTCGATTACGAACCGGTCGAGTATCGCAAGACCGACATCGTGAAGGTCGACATCTTGGTCAACAAAGAACCGATCGATGCGTTGGCGTACTTGGTGCACCGGGACAAATCGCGTGCTCGGGCACTGCACTATTGCGAACAGTTGGCGGAAGAGATTCCACGCCACCAGTTCAAGATCCCAATCCAAGGTGCCATCGGGGGCACGATCATCGCGCGAGCGACGATTGCTCCGTACCGAAAAGACGTGACGGCCAAGTTGTATGGCGGCGACGTGACTCGTAAGAAAAAGCTGCTGGAAAAGCAGAAGAAGGGGAAGGCGAAGATGAAGCAATTCGGAAGCGTCAATATTCCTCAGAAGGCTTTCGTTTCCGTGCTTCGTGCCGACAAGGACTGAACCTCCGGCTCCCGTCGTTTTGAAACCCAGGCGATCTTGGAATCGGACGGTCACGCTATGGAACAACCCAACGTCATCGACACGGTCGTCTTCGAATCGGGCAGTCGCCGTGCTTGCATGGAATCACGCTTAGTGCTGGATTCTGCTGGGATTGCGTCTCATGTGGTTCGCCAGGGGGGCCTATGGCAGTTGGTGGTCGCCGGGCGTGATGGCGAGGTCGCGGTTTCCGAGTTGTCGTCCTACCTGCAGGAACGTCAGTCGGAAAAGCAACCGGTTGTTTCCACCGTCACCAAGTACGGCGGCGCCACCTGGGGCGTGGTCGGATACGTGACCGTATTGGTGGTGATCGGTGCGGCTTCCTTGTCAGAATCCTCGCGTCCAGTCTGGCAAGCGATCGGGCGAATGAATGCCGGACAGGTGATGGCCGGCCAGTTGCACCGTGCTGCGACCGCACTGACGCTGCATGCCGACATCGGGCACTTGTTGTCGAACCTGGTTTTCGGTGGCGTGTTCGGATGGTTGGCTGGGCGCATCCTGGGCGGCGGAGTGGCTTGGCTGACGATCACGTCGGCGGGGGTCTTCGGGAATCTATTGAACGCCGCGATGCGACCGGCCGAGCATAATTCGATCGGAGCGTCGACGGCGGTGTTTGCCGCTTTGGGCGTGATGGTGGCGCACGCTCTGCGTCCACGGACGATGACGAACCAGAACGCGATGCAGCGGTACAGTCCATTGATCGGCGGCGTGCTGATGTTGGCGATGATGGGGCTTGAAGGTGACCGCACGGATGTCGGTGCACACATCACCGGATTTCTTGCCGGACTGTTGATGGGAGCGGCCGCAGCACGATTGCCCGAAGTCTGGCTGCGAAGTCGTTGGTTTCAGGCATCCGCGGGTGCAATCGCAATCGGGATTGTGGTGGCAGCCTGGGCCATCGCGATTGCCACGGCGAAGGTCTCAAGCGGGGCGTCACCTTCGTAGTGGGATTCGCCAGAATTCCCTCGGTTGGCAGGGGCTTCTGGCGAAGCCCAAGACGTTGCCCGTATACGTTGCGCGTGAACGTTGCTGTTGGACGTTGCTGTTCAGATCGGCTTGGTGTGCACCGCTTGACCACCGTTTGCCGACTGGGGCTCGGCTCTCCGCTGAGGGGGGGGGAGAGCCGAACGATTTCGTGCTGTCTTTCACGGGCCGGGCTTAGCGTTACTGAGGCTGATAGCCTTGCCACATCCACACCAACGTGTCGGCAAGTGTTTTCTCGAACACCTTTCGGTCACAGTGCTTCGTGCCGCGGCTGAACACGTACCGATAGTCGTATCCCTTGGCGGCTAGGGCTGCGGCGGTTCGCTCGTTCGCCATCACCCAGTTGTGATAGGTTTCTTCGGGATCGTTGTTCCGCAAATCGTGCTCGGAAACGTGGGTGAAAATTCGAAGCGGTTTCTTTTCGCTGTTTTCGATCAACTTCATGCTGGAGTGATACTCCCACGCGCCCAACGGGTAGTCCGCTTCCTGCGGTGCATCGTCGTCCTGTTGGTCGACGAAGGTTCCCGAATAGGTGATCAGCCGACGGAACAGGTCGGGGCGGAACCATCCCATTGTCAGTGCGGCCGCGCCACCACTGCTGCAACCCATCACCGCGCGACCCCACGGATCTTTGGTGATCGCGATGTTGGGGTAGGCGGCGCGGATTTCGGGATCGTTCAGCACGGCGGGCAAGACTTCGTCGTTGATGAAACGAGCCAACCGGTCGGACATCGTGTCGTATTCCAGGCCTCGCTGGCTGCCCTTGCTGTCGTCACCACCATTTTCAACCGCGATCGCGATGAAGGCTGGCAATCGTCGCGCAGCATCTTTGCTGATGGTGAGGTTGTCCAGTGCGTTTCGGACCAAGTCCAGGCGGTTGGGCCCGTCGTGGATCACCAGAATTGGGGCGTCGGTTCCGTCTTGATAAGCGTTCGGTACATAGACCACGATCCGACGCGCTTTCCGTACCTTCTTTTGGGGGCTGAGTGTCGCATCGGTGCCATCGAAGATCTTGCTGTCGGCCAACGCCATCTTGAATTCGAACAAACGACCTTTGGGGTTCCCAAGGTCGGTCAATTCGGCAGCGATCGTGTAGTCGGGGCCCACAACGAAATTGCCGTTTTCGATTGCTTTTGCGGTTGGTTCCTGCCCCTGGGCAGGAAGCACGGACAAGCAAACAGCAACGTACAGAGCACGCGAAATCCACGGTTGGGGGGAATGAAGTACAGATCGGAAGGGCATGACAGGTCATTCTCGGGGTGGGGCGGGGGAAGTGCAGTGGGCCGACGAATCGTTTTGATCCGGTCTCCTCAATTTAGTCGAATATCAGGCCTGTGTTGTTGCGATCACCCGGGATCCCCAACTTCGGTTCCCCTTGGCCCATCATCTTGCTCTATACTGGGAATCCAAACCAACCGCTGCGAATCCAATGTGCCTGGGCTAAACCACCATCAACGGTTCGCTGCAGTTCCCACCTAAAGCCCGCCCCATTCAGTTCTGACGACCTTTCTTCCGCTTCATCCAGATCATTGCTGCCAGACCCGCATGGTTTGTCAGCACGGCCTGTAGCGGGATGTTTGACCGAATCAATCGTCCGCTCGACCAGCGACTGTTTCTGATTGTGGTACCTGAAACACCGATGGATAGGTGATCCGCCATGCATCTGCCGCTAACTTGCCCCAAGTGGTTGCCGTTCGTCGTTCTGTGGATATCCATCGGGATCGACCCGCACGGTCGTTTCGCGCAGTCAGCAGAGCCCGCGGCCCAACCGGACCAGCAGGCGACCGCCAAACAGATCGAATTCTTTGAATCGAAGATCCGTCCAGTACTGGTGGACCACTGCTACGAGTGTCACTCGGATGACGAGCAAGAATCCGGTTTGCGAGTCGACACGTTGGAAGGCATGCTGCAAGGCGGTCATGCGGGCGCATCGATCGTTCCCGGCAAACCGCAGCGCAGTTTATTCATCACGGCCGTCGGCTATCGCGACAACGATTTGCGGATGCCGCCCGAGGGGAAGCTGTCCGATGCACAAGTCGCTGATATTTCGCGTTGGATCGAAATGGGCGCACCGCATCCGGATTCGGGCAGCGTCAAGCTGATTCGTCGCACGGGTGATGTCGACTTGGACGAAGGGCGGCAACACTGGGCATTTCAACCTCCGGTTCGAACCACGCCACCCGAAATCGATGGCATGACGACGGCCGTTGCAGCCAGCGATCGCCATTCCGGATGGATCGACAACCCAGTGGACGCGTTCATCATCGCCGGCCTGCAACGAACCGGTTTGACTCGGGTTCCTGCGGCCGACAAGCTGACTTTGATTCGACGTGCGACCTTCGATTTGATCGGCTTGCCACCGACGGTTGAAGAGATTGATCAGTTTTTAGCCGATGATTCGGACCAAGCGTTCGCCCGCGTGGTCGATCGTTTGCTCGCCTCGCCCCATTACGGCGAGCGATGGGGCCGTCACTGGTTGGATATCGCTAGGTACGCCGATTCCAACGGTGTGGACGAAAATGTCGCGCATGGAAACGCCTGGCGATATCGCGATTACGTGGTCGATGCGTTCAACAACGACAAACCCTATGACCAATTTGTGGTCCAGCAGTTGGCCGGGGATCTGCTGCCCGATAGCGATAGTTACCAGCAGCGCAATGAACGCTTGATCGCCACAGGCTTTCTTGTTCTGGGGCCCAAGTTCTTGGCCGAACAGGACGAAGCCAAGATGGAAATGGACATCATCGACGAACAGATCGATACCATTGGCCGATCCATGATGGGGCTAACGCTGGGCTGTGCCCGCTGCCATACCCACAAATTTGATCCGATCAGCCACCATGATTACTACGGTTTGGCGGGGATCTTCAAAAGTACGCAGACCATGGACAGCTACAAGACTGTCGCGGTCTGGCACGAAAACGAGATTGCGTCACCGCAACAACTTCAACAGCAAGAATGTTTCGATCGCAAGGTGGAATCGAAACAGAAACGGATTGACCAGTTCATCGCAGACGCTACCGAAACGTTGGAACCAAAACAGCAAGAACTGGCTCTTGCCGAGCGGGAAAAACTATTCGACCAGTCGACGACCGGAAAGTTGAAAACGCTGCGGGACGAATTGGTTGAACTGAAAAAGGAAGCTCCCGAACTGCCCAAAGCGATGGGAGTGATTGACGGTGAAGTGGCGGACACATCGATTCACCTTCGCGGCAGCCACCTGACATTGGGCGACGTCGTGCCCCGGCGTTTCCCGCAGGTCCTGGTTCCGACCGATCAGTCTGAATTACCCGATGACCGTAGCGGCCGGCTAGAGTTTGCTCGCTGGTTGGCCAGTCCCGATCACCCCCTGACCGCTCGCGTGATGGTCAACCGGATTTGGCGTGGTCACTTTGGGAAAGGGCTGGTCACGACGGTCGATAATTTTGGGATCCAAGGGAGCCCGCCGAGTCATCCCCAACTGTTGGATTGGTTGGCGACGGAGTTTGTCGAAAGAGGTTGGTCCGTCAAATCGATGCACCGAACGATCATGCTTTCCCAGACTTATCAAATGGCAAGCGACTACGATCCGAAGAACATCGAATTGGATCCCGAAAATCAATGGTATTGGCGTCAGAATCTTCGACGTCTGGAAGCCGAAGCGATTCGCGACGGACTGCTTGCCATCAGCGGGAAATTGGATCTGAAGACCGGTGGCAGCGAACTGGCCTACGACAACCGTGCCTACGTTTTTAACCACACCTCTGACGATAAGTCTAGCTACGATACCGTGCGTCGATCGATCTACGTGCCGGTCATACGCAACCACTTGTACGACATGTTTCGCTTGTTCGACTACTCGGATGCCAGCGTCCTGACCGGGGACCGAAACGTCAGCACCGTGGCACCACAGGCACTGTTCATGATGAATTCGGACCTGATGGGCGAGATCGCTGATTCGGTTGCGGATCGCATCCTGGGGATGTCGACAGATTTTGATCAGCGCATCCAAGCGATTTATCGACAAACCTTCGGTCGCCCGGCAAGCGAGCATGACGTTGCGATCGCGCGACAGTTCATCGACGCCTTCCCAGCGGAATCGGCGGACCAGGGAACAAACGCCACTGACGCAAACCGCAAGGCCTGGCAAGCGTATTGCCAAGCCGTACTCTCATCCAGCGAGTTTCTTTATGTCCGATAGAATGGCGGTCTCCAGACGACATTTATTGAAGACGACCAGTGCGGGGTTCGGGTCTTTAGCGCTGGCATCCCTGTTGGCGGATCAAGGCGTGGCCGCCAGCGGAGTGGCGATGCCGGGGAACCCGATGCCGCACTTTCCTGCCAAGGCAAAACGGATCATCTTTCTGTTCATGAAGGGTGGCCCGTCGCACATGGACAGCTTTGACTACAAGCCGCAGCTTCAAAAGGACGACGACAAGCCGCTGCCGTTTGATAAGCCACGTGTTCAGTTCGCGCCGACGGGAAACTTGTTGGGGTCGCCTTGGAAATTTCGTCCCTATGGCGAAAGTGGCATCCAGGTCAGCGAACTGTTCCCCCATGTCGCACAGTGTGTCGATGACTTGTGCATCATCAATTCGATGCACGGTTCGAATCCGGCTCACGGCGGCGCCTGCATGAAGATCCACACGGGCAGTGATGTCTTTCTGCGGCCTAGCATGGGGTCATGGATCTCGTATGGGCTGGGTACCGAGAATGAAAATCTGCCGGGCTTCATCACGATTTGTCCCACGCTGGCTCACGGTGGCACCAAAAACTGGAGCTCCGCATTCCTGCCTGCCAGCCATTCGGGGACGCCACTGGGGATCGCCAGTCAGCCATCCGATCAGGCTCGCGTGAAGCATGTCCAGAACACTCGGTTGGATCGAACGTCACAGCGTTTGCAGCTTGATTTGATGCAGTCGCTGAACCGTGACTTCCTAGAAACGTCTGGACCGGATTCTAGCCTGGAAGCCCGCATCAAATCATTCGAACTGGCGTTCCGGATGCAGTCCGAAATGCCCGATGCGCTTGATCTGGCCACGGAAACCGCAGCGACGCACCAAGCCTATGGAATCGATTCCAAAGTGACCGAAGATTTTGGTCGCCAATGTTTGATGGCACGACGGTTTGTTGAACGCGGCGTTCGATTTGTTCAGGTCACCCATAGCAACACCGAGGTCCAGTGGGACCAGCACGGGAATTTGCGAAAGGGGCACGAGCAAAATGCCGCCGAAGTCGACAAACCGATCGCTGGACTGCTGCAGGATCTGAAGAACCGCGGATTGCTGGAAGATACATTGGTGTTGTGGGGCGGCGAATTTGGGCGAACGCCGACCTGTCAGGGATCGGGCCGAGACGGGCGAGACCATAACCCCGAAGGATTCACGATGTGGATGGCCGGCGCCGGAGTCAAGACTGGGATCCAGTATGGCGAGACCGATGAATACGGTTATTACGCCGTCAAAGACAAAGTCCATATCCACGACTTGCACGCCACGATTCTGCACCTAATGGGGCTCGATCACCTGAAATTGACCTACCAGCACGCCGGTC
Organism: Rubripirellula lacrimiformis; assembly: GCF_007741535.1. NCBI lineage: Bacteria > Pseudomonadati > Planctomycetota > Planctomycetia > Pirellulales > Pirellulaceae > Rubripirellula > Rubripirellula lacrimiformis. Next base: position 5,082,120 of record NZ_CP036525.1, on the reverse strand, counting down.
GTGATTTTCGATTGACCGATGTTGCCGGCAAGGTTGTCCAGGGGATTCTGACCTAGTGCGTTATCACGACGGAACATCCGGGTTGGCTGGGATGAACCTTTGGCCGATGGCGGCCTGCTGACTTCGTCGTTGCCGAGAATGTAGCGTTAGAATCACGATTCGACGCGTAAGGCAGTGGCGGAATCGAATCCTTCGCTTAGGCATCGGGTTACCAAATCAGCAGGCCGATGGGCCCGGTTGAAATTCGACCAAACTGAAACGCCGCTCACGATGGCAACACCTTGTTCCTGTAATCTTGTTTGCATTCCTCTACCACTGGATCTCTCTGATGCGTGTACCTGTGTTTTTTCTTGCCGCTTTCCTTACTTGCACTATGACCATGGCCGCTGAAGAAGTTTCGGAATCCAAGACCATTCGGATTGGGATCATCGGGCTTGATACGTCACACGTTCCAGCCTTCACCAAAGAATTCAATGGCGATCACCCAACGGGTGACCCGATGTCGGGGTTTCGGGTCGTAGCCGCGTATCCGTTTGGAAGTTCGGCGATTGAATCCAGTGCGAGCCGGATCCCGAAGTACACCGAACAAATGAAAGAAATGGGCATCACGATTGCCGATTCGATCGAACAGTTGTTGGGGATGGTGGACTGCATTTTGTTGGAAACCAACGACGGGACATTGCACTTGAATCAGGCGTTGCAGGTCTTCCGTGCTGGCAAGCCCGTGTTCATTGACAAGCCGACCGGTGCGAACTTGAGCGAGGTCATCGCCATTTTTCGAGCGGCCAAGCAGTACGACGTTCCGATGTTCTCCAGTTCCTCGCTTCGGTACAGCTCCGGTGCTCAGGCAATTCGTGGCGGCAAGGTTGGCCGTGTGTTGGGCTGCAGTAGTTACAGCCCGTGTTCAATCGAACCTTCGCACACCGACCTTTACTGGTACGGCATCCACGGCGTCGAAACGTTGTACACCTGCATGGGTGTGGGCTGCGAATCGGTCACGCATACGTCCACCGATGACTACGAGCTAGCCGTTGGCACTTGGAACGACGGACGTGTTGGCACGTTCCGCGGAATCAAGAATGGCAAGTCGGGCTACGGTGGCCTGGTATTTGGTGAGAAGGCCGTCGAGGACATCGGACCCTACGAAGGCTACAAGGCGCTTGTCGTCCAGATTGCCAAGTTCTTCCGCACCGGAGTCGTCCCGATCGAACCACAGGAAACGATCGAACTGTATGCGTTCATGCAGGCTGCCCAGGCCAGCAAGGATGCCGGTGGTGTACCGATCCAGGTGAAGGACGTCGTCGAGGCCGCCGAACGCGAAGCCACCAAGTTGCTTGAATCGGCGACGGAATAATCGTATCGATCGACGACTTCCCTTCTTTTGCCTCATCGCCAATCCTGAACGTCGTGATGAGGCAGCGGGCGATGAGGCAGCGGGCGATGAGGCAGGGGGGGCTCAATCGCTTGTCTGTTTTGGGCTAACGCTATCGCCTTGAACACGTTGCCCTGCGTGGCTACGATTCTACTGTGCCGGTGATGACCGCATCCTGTGGATTCCATCGCTGGCACGTTCCGGCTTCAAATGCCGACAAAGTGTCGGCGGCTCGCCATGCATCAACGGATGCGTGGATCGTGCTTCGCATCTCGGTGCGACCGAAGCCCAAACATTCTCTAGGAAGTGGGGACGACCCCACCGCTCCGACCACAATCAGGGACGGCCCTGCAGTCAACGGGGTAAGCCATGGCTTGGTTTGTTCTTTTTATCGCAGGTCTGTTCGAAGTCGGCTGGGCCATCGGGCTGAAGTATTCCGACGGGTTCTCGAAACTGTGGCCGACGGTGTGGACCATCACCGCGATGATCGCCAGCTTTGGATTGCTGGGGGTATCCCTGCGTTCGCTGCCGGTGGGGACCGCCTACGGCGTTTGGGTCGGGATCGGAATCGTGGGGACGGTGTTGTTCGGAGTCCTGATGCTGGACGAACCGGCTAGTCCAAGCAGGGTGTTTTTTGTGCTGCTGATCATCGTCGGTGTGATCGGGCTGAAGTTAACCGCAACCGCCTAGCGGATGGCTGGTTAGCTCATCCGCGTGGGATTTGGGTTGTTGCCCGATCGCCGTGCCTGACGATCGTTCCCCTTGGAACGATCGTTGTGACGTCGGACCGCTTTACGGCTTGGTCACGGTCAATGGACGACGGAAGATCGTCGTGCCGTTGGTGACGTAAAGGTAGCTATGGTCGGGACCGGCCAAGATACAGCTGGTCAGCGGTTGGCTTGAATCCGGTTTCGGCAGCACGCCACAGGGTCGACCTGTTGGATCGAACACCTGGACACCAACTTCGCTTGTCACGTAGTAGCGACCGATGTGGTCGACTGCCATGCCATCCCCGCGCGAAGCCGTTTGGTACGGTGGCGGTTGGTTGAAATTGAATTCACCCTCTGGGTCGATCGCCAGCCGCATTGGCATGCTTGGCATCTTGGCATCCAGTTCGCCGCCTTCGGAAATTCGGAATGTCCAGGTGGAAGGGCCGCCGTAGTCCGAGACTGCAAGTGTGCCGCCGTCGGGGGAGATTGCGATGCCGTTGGGACGTTGAATGCCGAGGTCGGCTGTGGCGACGTCACCATTCTTGGGATCGATGCGAGTCACTTTGTGGTCGCGTGTTTCCGTGATCAGGATCCATCCATCAGCCGTCACGGCCATGTCGTTCGGTTTGACACCCGACGCGACGACTGCAACATCACCGTTATTGGGATCGATCGAGATCACTCGGTCTTTGGATCCTTGGCACGCGTAAAGGACACCGTCGGGACCGAATTCCAATCCGCTGACGGATTCCGTGGCGATCACGGACGATTTTCCGCTGACCGCGTCGACTCGGTAAACCGCTGGTGCCTTCATGTCGCAGTAGTAAAAGTTGCCTTGATCATCGGTACAGGGGGCGTCGGCGAACCCGATGTTTTCGGCGACCACTTCCCATGTCTTTCCAGGCACCAATAGGTTCAACAGTGTCAGGTCGCCTCCCAAATCATCGGACGTGTCGATGACCGGATTGTGATCTTCGTTTCGCCATAGCCAACGCATCGCATCAGGAAATCGCGAGCTCCCGTAGTCGGCATTGTGTGCATAACCTTCGGCCCAATCCAGCCGCGAATCGTATCCCATGTACTTTAGCGACGAGGCCACTCGTTGATTGGCCCAGGGCCAGCTGCCGAATGCATTGTCGACGTCGCCGCTGGTATCGGCCATGTAGACGCGGATGGGTTTCGGTTCGGTTTTACGAATCAGAGACGCGTAGACATCACCGCCACGCAGGTTGGTGAAACTGCCGACGCTTGAAAATACTTTGCCAAACTGATCGGGATGTTCCCATGCCGCGGTGAAAGCGCAGATCGCTCCGCTGCTGGATCCGCCGATGGCTCGCATCTTCGGATCACTGGAAAGGTTGTACTGCTGGCTGACCTCTGGAATGATCTCGTCCAACAGAAAACGGCTGTAGCGATCGCCAAGTGAATCGTATTCAAAACTGCGATTGGATGATTTGTTGCCGCGTCGTGGTTTGGCGATTTCGTGTCCGGGATCGATAAACACAGCGATTGTGGGCGGCATCTCGCCACCGGCAATCAGGTTGTCAAAGACCGTTGGAATTCGCCATCGGCCGTTGGTGTCTCGCATTCGCTCGCCGTCTTGAAAAATCATCAGCGCGGCTGGCTGGTCAGCTTTGTATTGATCTGGGACATAGACCGCCCATTTTCGGGTGGTGCCAGCAAATACCTTGGATTCAAATTCGGGCATCTCGATGACTTTGCCTGTGGGCACCGAATCGCGAGCGATCGCATCGGGATGCGGCTGCCATTTGGGCTTCGTCGCAGGCGACGGGACATTGTCCGATTCAGCGGAATCGTCCCACAGCCATCGCAACGCATTTGGGAATTCTTGGCCTGCGTACTTGCCGCTGTGACCACCGTCGGTCATCACCAATTTGTAGGGATAGCCTGCGAATTGAAGTGCCGCGGCGAGGTCTTGATTGGCAAGCGGCCAGTTACCGTGCAGATTGCTGAGGTCGTCTTTGCCTTCCTGCAGGTAGACCTTGATCGGTTTGGGATCGTTCTTGGTTTTGCGGACCAATCCCGGGTACGCCCATCCACCACGGATGTTGGTGTAGCTACCGATGTGGCTGATCACCTTGCCAAACTGTTCGGGCATCTGCCAGGCCACGGTGAACGCGGCGATCCCGCCCGACGAAATTCCACAAACCGCACGGTCAGCCGGGGCGGTCGATACGTTGACCCCTTCCAACGCGACGGGAAGGAATTCGGTGGTCAGAAACTTCGCGTACCGGTCTCCCAATGAATCGTATTCAAAGGATCGATTGCTACGGTTCTTGGTGCCCGGCATCGATGCGGTGACGGTTCCGGGATTGACGAATACCGCAACGGTGACGGGCATCGCTTTTTCTTCGATCAACCGATCGAAGACCGCGGGCACGTCAAATGAACCACCTTGTTTGCGATAGTTCTTTCCGTCCATGAAGACCATCAACTTCACGGGCTGGTCCGATCGGTACTGCGGTGGAATGTAAACGCTGTACTGACGCTCTGTTCCTGGAAACAGCTGGCTGTCCTTGAACGTTCCGTCGGTAAAGGTTCCCTTCGGATCGTCTGCAAGGGCGACGCAGTGAAGCGAAAGGACTGCCATCAGGCATGCCCAAGCAGCGCGGGGGCGGGGCAAAAAAGAAATGGATTGCATGGACGTTTCGTTCTAGCGGGGGCGTTCAGGAAGGGGGGGCAGCCACACAGCGAGTCACCGATTGGTCGCTATTCCAGTGGGGCCGGACCGCCGGCACACAGGTTGGCAGCGAGCCGATTTTAGCAGAGCGGCTTTGGCAAAGGGGGGGCTGATGATTGTCGGGGTCCAGGCCCATGCTAATCAAGCGAGAGGTTTGATCGGTGCGGGAAAGGTGTAACATAGGCTGTTTCCCTCTGCCTCTGCTTCGTTCGCTACCGATTCGCCCGCCATGAAAATCACTGCGTTGTTTTGGATCGTGTCCGTAGCGGTTGCCGCCGGGACGGCGTGTGTCGCGTCAGCCGATGATCCGCTGGAGTTCAATCGTGATATTCGACCGATTCTAAGCGAGAACTGTTTCTACTGTCATGGTTTTGACCAGGCCAACCGCAAGGCAGGATTGCGACTGGACACGCTAGAAGGTGCCACCGATTCCGATGCATTGGTCCCGGGGAAGCCCGATGAGTCCGAACTGCTGCGGCGGATTGTCAGCGACGACCCGGACGAAGTGATGCCGCCTCCGGAAACCGAAAAACAGATTTCGCCCGCCGATCAAGATTTGATCCGGCGATGGATCCAGCAGGGCGGCACTTACCAGCAACACTGGGCTTGGCGACCACTACGCCGTCCAGACGCACCGGACATGGGTGTTTCAAAAGCCGAAGTTTTGGACGCAGACGGGGAGTCGCAAAAGGCAGCAATCGTGGATGCGTTCTTGCAGTCGGCATGGCAGGATCAAGGGGTCACGCCGGTCGGCCGAGGTTCGCCGCGGCAGTTGCTGCGCCGGCTAAGTTTCGATCTGCGAGGAATTCCACCGACGGCCGCCGAAGTCCGGCAAATCGAACAATCGCCGACGGATGAAACGTTCTTGGCGTTTCGCGACCGATGGATGAACGAACTGGCCTATGCCGAACACCAGGCGGTGCAGTGGTTGGACTTGGTGCGTTGGGCGGACACCAGCGGATTGGTCAGTGACGAACCGATTGCTTCGGGTGCCTATCGCGCATGGATCATCGAAGCGATCGACCGCAACATGCCCTTCGATCAGTTTTCGATCGAACAATTGGCAGGCGACCTGTTGGACAACCCCACCAGCGATCAACTGGTGGCGTCCGGGTACAACCGCATCGTCAATACGAACTGCGAAGCGGGGGCGATCGAAACCGAACAGCTGTACAAACTAAAGGGCGAACACGTGCGAGCCCTGGGCACGGTTTGGCTGGGGCTGACCACCGGCTGCGCCGAGTGCCACGATCACAAGTTCGATCCTATCCTGGCCAAGGACTACTACAGCTTAGCTGCCTTCTTTGACGACTTGGTCGAAGCCGGGGTGTACACGCCTGGCGATCGTCGCGAACCGCTGCACTATGTCCATGCATCCGATGACGACGCCCAGCAAGACCGGCAACTGATGGCGAAGATCGCCGAAATCACCGAGAACATGTCCAGCCATTTGGCCGAGGATGCAGATGGTTCCGGTCCGACGAAATCCGAATTTAGCCGCTCGGCATTCGATGCCTGGGAAACGGAAACCCGGGCGAAATTGAAGAGCGAACAGGATCACGGTGGATTTGTCTGGATCGGGGCCGAGATACCGTGGGCTCGAATCATCGAAGGCCGCTTCGAAATGGAAACGGTCGCGGGCCGGTTGGCTCGCCGTGATGTCGCCGATGGCGGTGGACTGCGCCGCCACCACGTGGCTGAACTGATGACCGGATACATCAATCAACGATCCCAAAAATCCGATGCCAAGCGAGACCGCTGGTTCGTCGACGTTTGGTTGGATGCCGATGATCGACCGGAAATGATCGGCTTTCAGATCAGCCACGGTGACTATGGCCGCGTGGGTTGGCGAACAGCGAATTACGAAACGTATTTTTGGGGAAACGACTCATCCGGCGCCTTGTCAAAGACGTACCCGTGGAGCGATCCGGCGCGAGTCAAGCGGATGGGGGATCTGCCCCAGGAATCGGGATGGGTGCGGCTAGAAGTCCCCTTCGATCAGATGATCCAACCGGTCGGCGGTCAATCGTTTGAAGCCGTTGGGATGGCATGGCTTAGTTTTGACGGATCGGTGATGTGGGGCGACAGCGGTCTGGAAGTACGGCAAGACAAAGCGACCGCGTTGCAGTTGGGCGAAACCGCGATTCGAAAGTGGTGGGAAACGCCCATGAATCGCCAGGTCTATCAGTCGCGTGCCGAACAGGTCGCCAAATCGGTATTGGCGGATTCGAAAAGCCGCGATGATGTGCAACAAGAACTTGTCATCGATGCCTATCGTGAATCGACCGGCGGTTCGTCCATGGATCGATTGCGAAAGTTGGAATCGGAATTGGGTCGGGTCCGTGCCGCGGCGATGCCGGTGTTGGTGTCGCGCCAATCGGAAACACGGAAGGAAACGCGGCTGTTGAATCGGGGCGACTACCAAGACACCGCTGGGCCGCTCGTGTCGCCGGCGATCCCCGAGTTTCTGGGGACGATCGCGACGGACAAGGGACGTCCGACCCGACTGGACCTGGCGAATTGGTTGTTCGATGCCCAGAACCCGTTGACCGCACGAGTGTATGTGAATCGACTGTGGAAGACGTTCTTTGGCCGAGGCATCAGCGAAACATTGGAAGACGCCGGGACACAGGGATCGTGGCCTTCGCATGTGGCGCTGTTGGACTGGTTGGCGACCGAGTTTCGCGACAGTGGTTGGGACCGTAAACACATGGTCCGACTGTTGACGTCGACCGATGCCTATCGACTCGATTCGCAGCCTAGCGATGATCTGCGTCAACGTGATCCCAGCAACCGTTGGCATGCCCGGCAAAGTCGTTTTCGACTGCCTGCCGAAACGATTCGTGATTCGGCTTTGGACGCTGCGGGATTGCTGAAAGTGTCCGGCGATGTGCCAATCCTTAGCTTCTTTCCCTATCAGCCAAGTGCCTATTGGACCCGTTCAGACAAAGTCATGTTCGGCAGCCGACACCTGGCTTGGAATACCAGCGAAGATCGCAATCAGTACCACCGCAGCATGTACACGTTCTGGAAACGACAGAACATCCATCCGACCATGTTGGCTTTCGACGCTCCCACGCGGCAGGAGTGTACGGCGATGCGGAACATCACCAACACGCCGGGCCAGGCATTGGCATTGTTGAACGACCCGACGTTCGTCGAGGCGGCCCGTGTTTTTGCGACCCGCGTACTGGAGACCCGTGTGCTGGAGACCCGTGTGCTGGAGACCCGCGAACTGGAGACCCGCACAACGGAGACCCGCGAACTGGATTCTGCGCCGCAAGATTCGAATGCGACCTCGGGGGCAGACGCTAGTGCGGATGTCCCGGGTTCCGTTGACGCCGGTGCGGACGACGAAGCCAAGATCGATGGCGATCGTTTCGAGTTTGCGTTTCAGACTGCTCTGCAGCGGTCTCCCACGTCCGACGAACACCAGGTCTTGGCGGAACTGCTGCGCCGTCAACGCGCTCACTACGCATCGAATCCTGACGACGCGCAGGCACTTGTCGCGATCGGGCAGACTCCGCTTGCCGACGGCGCCGACGTCACCGAGATCGCGGCATGGACCGTTGTGACACGCACGATCCTGAACCTCCACGAATTCCTGAACCGGTCATAAACCATGCATCGACGCATTGCATTGGACGTCACTCGGCGTCACTTCTTCTCGCGCACCGCCCACGGCATCGGCGGTGCTGCGCTGGCGGGGCTGTTGGGATCTTTGAACGGGCAATCGGACGCTTGGGCGGCCGAAACGACTACCAGTGGTGCCAGCGGGGGAATCGGCAGTCGTGATTCGATCGGCTCGGGATCAGGACAAACCGGCCCAGGGTTTCCCAATCACCCGCCGACCGCCAAGCGTGTGATCTATTTGTACATGTCGGGCGGGCCCAGTCAGTTCGAGACCTTCGATGACAAACCGATGTTGCGGGAATTGAATGGAAAGCCGATTCCCAAGTCGTTGACGGCCGGAGTCAAGTTGGCGTTTCTGCAGTACGAGGCGCTGAAATGTTTCGGCACAGACGTTGGTTTCAAAAAGTGTGGTCAATCGGGTCAGGCGATATCGAACCTGTTGCCGAACCTGCAGCCATTGGCTGACGAATTGTGCGTGGTGCGAACTTTGCAAACGGATCAAGTCAATCATGATCCGGCGCACACGTTCATGAACACCGGCTTCAGTTTGGCCGGTCGCCCCAGCATGGGATCGTGGTTGTCGTACGGATTGGGATCGGAATCAGCCAATCTGCCGGATTTTGTTGTGATGCGTAGCGGACCATTGGGGCAACCGATCCCCACGACGGCGTGGCACAACGGATTCCTTCCTGGAAAGCACCAGGGTGTCGAATTTTATGGCAGCCAACAGCCGCTGAACTACCTCGGTTCGCCAGCGGGAGTGAGCCAGTCGACTCAGCGACAAACCATCGATTCGATTCAGGCGATCAATCGCTTGCATCACGCCCGGACCGATGATCCGGAGATCACGACCAGAATCAACCAATATGAACTCGCCTTTCAGATGCAGACCAGCGTCCCAGAGCTGGCCGATTTTTCATCCGAAAGCGCCGAGACGCAGTCGTTGTACGGAGTCGCTGGGAAACCCGATGGCAGTTTCGGGTCGAACTGCTTGATGGCACGGCGAATGGCCGAGCGTGGAGTTCGGTTCATCCAGCTGTACCACACCGGATGGGATCACCACAGCGGAGTGGTCAAGGGCGTGACCGATCGGGCCAAAGAAGTCGATCAAGGGTGTGCTGCCTTGATCGCCGACCTGAAGCAGCGCGGAATGTTGGAAGACACACTGGTGATTTGGGGCGGTGAATTTGGTCGGACGCCGATGTCGCAGGGCGGCAGCGGACGGGACCATCACACCAAGAGCGGTTCGTTGTGGATGGCCGGTGGCGGTGTGCGGGCCGGCAGCAGCTATGGCGAGACCGACGATTTCGGTTTCACCGCCGCCGTTGACCCGTTCCATGTGCACGATTTCCATGCCACCGTGCTGCACATGTTGGGCATCAACCACAAAAAGTTGACGTACCGCTACAAGGGATTCAATTTCAGGCTGACCAATGTCCACGGTCACGTGATCCAAGAAGTCTTGGCCTGACGAACAGGCCGCCTGAAAGAAACGAACTAGAACTTTCCTGTACCCCGAAACGCCGGTTCAGCAAGCGAGACCCCCTGTCGCCCAGCCACCGGAACGGCGGTCGGGGATTGATCCGCATCTTTCCAGCCGTCGTGGGCTGTGCGTCAAACCGCCGGGGTGCGTTTGGATGCCAGCATCCAGCGAACGACGATGTAGACCGCGATCGCGGTCAGAGCGCCTGCCATGTCTGCAATGAAATCGTACGGATCGGCTGTCCGTCCCGGAATGAACTGCTGTGTGAATTCATCGAACGCAGCGTAGACCGCGATCACGGCAGCGATCGTCCCGAAACGCTTGACCAAGTTCGATGACGTGGTGGAATAGCACAACAGAGTGGCCAGCCCGAAGAACGCCGAAAAGTGCTTGATCTTGTCGTTCATTCGCGGTGAGAAGTCCGAGACCGCCGGTAGGTGGGTGCCGGTAAAAATTGCGATCCAGTAGATCGCCAGCGCAATGATGGCCAACCGGATTCCCAGCAGCGATATTTTTGTGACCGGGCGCATGGGATAGTTTTCGATCGAGTAAGCTGGCACAGTCGCCGCCGTGGTGGCCACCGCGCGAAAGAATGGTTGTCGAATTCGCTGCACAATCGTCTCCTGACCCGCGTCAAATCCGCGTCAATCATGATCGGCGCGACCGGAATAATCGGTAGTCCCGGCGTACGTTTCCATCGATCTTTAGAGGTGTCTGTCGTGAATCGATTTATCTGCTGTGTCCTGTTTTTCGCGCTGCTGGCGACTACCGGTGTCCTAAACGCCGATCAGCCGCCTGTATCGGATCCGAAAACTACGACAGAACCAAAGACCAAGCCGGGAAACTCGTCCGCGACCCCGTCCACCGAGTGGCGGGAGCTGAAGGGATCGTGGAAAGCAGCTCAGTTCGGTGGCGACGGACCCATCGAAATCAAAGGCAACTCGATCAAGATGGGCGTGGGGGATCCGTTGACGGGAGTTCATTGGACGGGGGATGCAGCCAAGGACAGCTTCGAGATCGAACTGGAAGCACGCCGCACCGATGGGTTCGATTTCTTTTGTGGATTGACCTTCCCCGTGGGGGATAGCCATGTGACCTATGTCCTAGGCGGATGGGGGGGCGGCGTCGTCGGGATCAGCAATATCGACGGGATGGACGCCAGCGAAAACGAACAAACCTATTACCAAACCTTCGATATGAATCGTTGGTACAAAGTCCGCGTGCGTGTGGACCCGCATCAGATCCAGTGCTGGATCGATGACAAAATCTCGGTCGAACAGCCACGCTTGAATCACACGTTCGATCTGCGATTCGGGATGGAACTATGCGAACCGATCGGGCTAGCGGCGTACCAGTGCGACGCAGAGTATCGGAAAATTCGCGTTCGGACCCTCTCGAAGGCCGAATTGGCCGAGGCAAAAAAGGCCGCCGATTTGCGAGCGAGTGAAGATGAGTAGCGAAGATGCAGAGTTGCTGGCCCAGTTTGACGCCCACTGGATGCAGCGGGCGATGGAACAGGCCTATGCCGCCGCGACGGCGGACGAGGTCCCGGTCGGGGCGGTCATCCTGCGTGATGGTGAAATGATCGCCGCAGCGGCCAATCAACGTGAATCCCTGCACGACCCCACCGCGCACGCCGAGATGATCGCGATCACTCAGGCCGCCGCCGCCATCGACGATTGGCGACTGGAACGGTGCACGTTGTACGTCACGTTGGAACCCTGTTTGATGTGCGCCGGTGCGATCGTGCAGTCACGTATCCCCCGGATCGTGTTCGGTGCCGCTGACCCCAAGGGCGGCGCCGTCCAGAGTCTGTACCAGGTGCTGACCGATCCACGGCTGAACCACCAATGCTTGGTGACGTCCGGCGTCATGGCTGATCAGGCGGGACGTGTACTGACCGAGTTTTTTGCGTCCAAGCGGGCGATGGGAAAGAAGTAGCCGGCCGGAACCTGCTTGGCCTGGTTCGAGTTTGATCGTCCGGATCCGCGTCGAGGGGAAGAGGGGGCGATCCCACCGCGCCGGTGTCCCTGATCGCGTCCACTCGCACCAAGATGGTGGCAGGCGACTCGCTGCCGTCCACGACGGGACGCTTGTCAGCTCCGCTGGGCAACGCGTGGGTTCCGCTGGTCGCGATACTCGGTTTCGGAACGCATCGACCGTAGGCGTTGGCTGGGGCCCGCAGGGATCGGAATCAAACGGCATCTTCTGGCAGGTCGGAAGTTCCCTAGATTACCTAGGCTGGAAAGTCCGACGTTGGTCCAGCCCAACGCGGCCATAATTTGTGCGGGTTTTGCAGATTCTCGCACTTTTGCCGCTTCTATGCCTAAACAAGCTAAGCCTTTTCGCATGGCCTGGCCGATACTACCGGCACAACCCGAAGTTTTCCAGAACAGCAAGCCTCTTTACGGGGGTGATTCGGAACCACGGAATTGAGTTTCCGAGGTCAGCTGAGAACGGAGCGGGTCGCGTCGGGAGTTTTCCGGCGTTTGGGATGACGAGGGTCGGCCACAGGGGCGGCACTCTCGAGACAAATTAACTGCAAGACGGTGGAACAAGCGATGTCGGTACGGAAGCTGACTGCAAGTCTGCTCACAGCCCTAGCACTGCTAGGCGGAGTCGCATCGGTGGGCGCCCAGGAACACGTTCCGGTGGCGGACCCATTCGCGTTCGATCCCGACTTTAACTGGTTCGAGCCGGTCTATGACATGGACTTGGCCGACATGAAGCCGAGCAAACGCGCAGCGACAGGGTGGTTCGCGACGTACGATCGCTTGCACCTTTATGGATCACGACCCGATTTGGACTCGCCGTCCATTGGCGGAGTCTTTGGCGAAACCAACGCCAAGACGAGGCTCGACTCGGGTTACGGGCACCGATATGAAGTCGGTTACATGTTGCCCGGCGAAGACAAAGGTTGGACTTTCAACTGGACCAAAAACGAGGTCCATGAAGTCTACACGGTACGCCGCGAAAGACTGAACCGTTACAACGGCGGTCAGGTCACAGGCGGTAGTGGCGACAGCGGTGCCTTCGGCGCCTTTGGTTTCGAGACGCCTCCGGGAACTCGGAACAACGAGGGGAATAGTTATCGGTTCATCGATATCGGTGATACCCAGAACTATATCAACTACAACAGTTACGAACTGAACAAGACTTGGCGGATGGAACCGTACCACTACGGTGGTATTCTGGAACCATTGGTCGGCCTTCGGTGGCTGCGAGTCAATGACCTGAACGGGACCCAAAGCTTTGCTGCTTTCCCCGGTACGACCGCAGTGATCGGACCTGGTTCGGGTGACCCTGCCGACACCTTTGTCGAACAGCTAACTTCGGATCGATCGATCACCGAGAACGAGATGCTGGGGATGCAAGTTGGTTTCCGCTACCTGAAACAGCGTGAACGGTTTAGCTTCACCAGCGACTTCAAATGCTTCTTGGGCGGATCTTACCAAAGTGCCAAGTACGATCGTCAGATCGAAAGCGTGTTCTACGACAACCCAACCACGATCGGTGATCCACCTGTGTTCATCCGTCATGACCAAGACGGTGTCCCACCGGTATACGAACGCAACGAAGAGTTCTTCATCGGATTCGATGTGCGGGGCGAAGTGGGCTACCAACTGACCAAGATGCTTCAAATCCGAGCCGGTGTTCAAGTCATCGACATCGCTCGGGGCTTGTGGCGAGGAGGCAGCGGAGCCGGCGGTGCACTCAGTGCCGGTGACAATGACCAAGGCTATGTGATGGTTGGTGGAACCTTCGGACTGAGTCTGAACCACTAAACCCAAACTTGCTACCATCGCTTGCAGCGAACATTCGGCACCGCAAAGGTTACTTTGCGGTGTCGTTTTTTATGCGCCGGCGGTGACATCGCAGACGGTGACATCGCAGACGGTCTTGGCGTCCACGTACGCCAGGACTTCGCAGCGAACCCAAACACCCCAGTGCGGGATCGCATCCCCGCGGGCGGTGGCATCTCTATCAGGTCACGACGTCCCTGCGGGCGCAAGAAAAAACCCGAAACGGTTGTCGCAGTGGGCACTGGGACAAAGGAATCGGGAGAGATGCGTTTCAGCTAGTCGGGCATGATCGCCACGACCGATGGATAGCTAGCGGTGGGACGCCGAAGCGTCTTGAATCAATTCTACTGATCGCTACTGGGAAGCCGGTTGGCTGAACTAGCTCTTGGTCGCCAGCGTGCGAAGCTCTTCCAATTCGACGGTCAAGCGGTGACGCAACGGGCTTTCGGGGCGAAGCTCGACTTCCAACAGCTCTTCCGCCTTTTCGAAGGTCTCTTCGTTGCGATCTTCGGTCTTCATCAATTGCCGAAACATGTTCTCGACGGTGGACTCGGTAAGCAAAACAATCTCCTCAAAATAGAAACTAGACACGTCGCCGTGAGGTATTCCAGCCCGTCGCCAGACTCGAATTCCTATCGCCGTCCACGACAATCGCGCACCTACCAATTCTAGAACACGTCACCGCCACCGCAAGGGCTAAACCGATTCTGGATGCGGAAGTCAACGATGCAGCGTGCCTGGAAATGTACCAGCGGCAGAATGGACACCATCGATCGCAGTGCACGTAACTCACTAGAGGGGAAGTGAGAAACACTGCTTGGCATGGCCGCAGTCAGATGTCTTCGACCGCGTGGACCGACCGGCCATCGGTCACTGGCAATGGTTTCACTGGCAATGGTTTCAGTGGCAATGGTTTCAGTGGCAATCACTCACGCGCGGTGGTCGCCAACGTTCCTGCGCTGCTCGCGCGTGCGGCGAAGCTAGCTCTTCACTTCCAGTTCCAAACTTCCCACGCTTAGCTCTTGCATGTGTTCGGCGGTCTTGGCGACGGTGAACCGAATTTGTTCGTCGGTATGTTCGCTGGTGATGAAGAATCGCAATCGAGCGGCGGATTCATCCACGGCCGGATACAGGATCGGTTGCACGTTGATCCCGTCTGCTTTCAACCGGTTCGACAATCGAAGCGCGACCATCGAATTGCCCGTGATGACGGGAACCACCGGCGTGCCACTGCTGTCACCGGTATCCAGGCCTGCTTCGCGGCATAGCGACAGGAACAGATCGCTTTGCCGGCGCAGTCGTTGAACGCGTTCGGGTTCACGTTCAAGCGTTTCGATCGCAGCCATTGCAGCGGCGACTTGTGCCGGGGGCATGCCGACGCTGAACACAAAGCCGGGGGCGGTGTAACGCAGCAGTTCGACCAAGGCATCACTGCCGGCGATGTATCCGCCGCAGGACGCCGCGCTCTTGCTGAGGGTGCCCATCCAAATGTCGACATCGCGAGCATCGACGCCAAAGTGTTCGGCCATCCCGCGTCCGGTTTCGCCCATCGTGCCAAAACTGTGGGCTTCGTCGACCATCAACATGGCGCGATGCTTCTTCTTGACTTCGATGAACTTGGGCAGATCCGAATAGTCGCCGTCCATGCTGTAGACGCCTTCGATCACGATCAGCACCCGTCGGTACTGTCCGCGAATCTCGCCCAGCATGCGGTCCAACGCTGCATAGTCGTTGTGCGGAAACGGTCGCCGCCGAGCGCCCGACAGCAGGGCGCCTTGCACGATACTGTTGTGTGACAGGGCATCGTGCACAATCAAATCGCCCGCACCCACCAAGTGGCCAATCGTGGTTTCGTTGGTGGCGTGACCGCCCACCATCAGGATCGAGTTGTCGACTCCGATCCATCGTGCGATCAATTTTTCCAGTTGTCCGTGAATCGGTTTTTCACCAGAAACCAAACGGCTGGCCGACACACTGGTCCCATACTTCCGAACCGCTGCCGAGGCCGCCTCGGAAACATCGGGGTGTCCGCTGAGTCCCAGGTAGTTGTAGCTGGCAAAGCTGATCAGTTCGCGACCGTCAACGATGGTCTTGTCACCCACGATTCCGTCATGAACGGTGAAGAAGGGGTTCGGAACACCCGTCATCAACATCTGTCGCATCGTCGTCTTCAGTCGACGGTATTCGGCAAACTGTTCGATGCTGTCTTCGGCTTCGACCGTTTCGGTCGCCTGCCCATTTCGTTCGGACGACGCGCGGCCCTCGGTGGCGGAATCGTCGTCGGTGAACTCACCACGCAGCAGCGCTTCGGCACGGGCTTCGCCGCCGGGCGGAAGGTATCGCTGGATCGCGAGCGCGGTCTGTCCGATGGTTTCGATTTCGTCCAGCACTTGTTCAGGAAAACGGCCGCCGAAGGTTCGTTCTAATTTTCGAGCGATCTCCAGCCGTTCTAGGCTGTCCAAGCCGAGATCCAAAACGATGTTGGTTTCCAGGTTCAGGGCACCGGCGCGTTCACCTGCTACGCGGCGCACGTGGTGTCCGATCACTTCGACGATCGGGCCACTGATATCGGCAGGATTGACTTTTTCGGACCCACTCGCCGATGCGGCCTGCATCATCGGGGCGGCATCGGAAAATCCGTTGCCCCCGGATTCTTCCCAGCGGACCCACTTGGCGATCAGTTTCAAGTCACCATCGCGGACCGAGTGCAGACAGGCGTGGCGTTGAATCTTGCCGCTGCTGGTCTTGGGGATGCTGCTGTTGCGCACCAGGTAGACGGCATCCGGCGGCAATTCGTGTTCAGCCGTCACGGCGCGACGGATGGCCTGGATGTGCATGTCCCAGTCCAAGTCACGGGCGCGGACGGTTTCGGCCACGATCACCAATTGTTCTCGTCCATCATGTTCCATCGCCACCGCGCCGACCGAACCGGCTTGGACGGCTTCGGACGCTAGTTCGACGGTCTCTTCGATGTCTTGCGGATACCGATTGACGCCGCGAACAATGATCATGTCCTTCAAGCGGCCGGAAACGTAAAGTTGTCCGTTGTACAGAAAGCCCAGGTCACCGGTGCGCAGGAATGGTCCTTCGCCGTCCATCGTGGTCGCCCGAAACGTCTGCTCGGACGCTTCTTTGCGGCGATAGTAGCCTTGGCCGACCGAGTCGCTTTGGACCCAAATTTCGCCGATCGAGTCGCTTGGCAATTGCTCGCGAGTTTCTGGATCGACGATGATCACCGTTTCGTTTTTCAGTACCGCGCCACAACCGACCAAGGCGCGAGCGGAGGAGTGATCGGCAGCGACCGGGCGCACGATCTTTTCTTCCAGACCGCGACCGTCGAAGGTGGTCGTGACCGGACGCGGTGTGGTTGGTCCGCCGGTCACGATCAACGTGGTTTCCGCCATCCCGTAACAGGGCAGCGACGCGGCCGGATTGAAGCCCTGCTTTGCGAATCGTTTGGCAAAGTCTTGCAACGTGGATGGCCGGATCGGTTCGGCACCATTGAACGCAATCGCCCACTTCGACAGATCGACGCCTTCCAGTTCCGAGTCCTGGATCTTGTCGGCGCAAAGCTGGTACGAAAAGTTCGGTCCGCCGCTGATCGTCACGCCGTACTTCGAGATCCCTTGCAGCCAACGGGCTGGCCGCTGCAAGAATGTCATCGGGCTCATCAACACGTTCGTACGACCGGTGTACAGCGGCATCAGCACGCCGCCGACCAATCCCATGTCGTGGTACGTCGGCAACCAGCTCATGCCTGTGAAGTGTTCGGGCGGATCAAAGGCTTCTAGGATCAGCTCGCTGTTGGCGATCAGATTGCGATGATTCAGCATCACCCCCTTGGGGGAACCGGTCGAACCGCTGGTATACTGCAGCACGGCCAGCGAGTGCTCGCTTAGTTTCGGTCGTCGCCAAGCCGCGGCGTCTCGGATTTCCGGATCGTCGGTTCCCAATAGTTGGACGCCGATCAAGTCGTCGTGCTGTTGGTCGCCCGAGAGTTGTTCCACCATGCTGCGCGTCGATAAGGCCCAACGTGCGTTGGCGTCGACCACGATCGAACGAATACGCGATGCTTTGCGATTGCGCCGTGGCGGGTAGGCCGGGACTGCGATGGCGCCGGCGGCGTGACAGGCAAAAAAGCCGACCACAAATTCCAGCCCCGGTGGATAGACCAGCAGGATTCGATCGCCCGCTCGGACCCGACAGGCCGATTGCATGTGACCGGCCAAGGATTGGACTTGGTCCCACAACTGGGCGTACGTCAATCGCTGCTCGACCGATTCAACGTCGGTAAAGTAGTACGCGGTGTCATTGGGGCGATGTTCTGCCCAATGCTCCAGCACCGAGATGAAATGATCTCTCGGGGGCGAATGCGTGCCGAAATACGTCTGCAAGTCCACGGACCGATTCACCGTTGCTCTGCGAGTAATAAAAACGACTTCGTTACCGAACTCATGGTGAGTTCGATCAAAGCCAGTCGGGATCTGGTTTGCGTTGGATTCAAATAGGGTAAGCTGCCCCGACGAACCCTCTAGAATACCGAAACGGACATTCACGTCACTGTGCTAGCGTGCGTTTCGGAAAAAAACCACCCAAACACCCTGACCGTTACCGATTCGGAGCTTTGGTCGGAATGTCGCGAGCCACCCGAATACGTGATCGCCAGAACCGGCAGAACCAACCCGCCGCCGACGCGTTCGTGCCGAACGCGGTCGGTACAGCGGAAGATGCAACGAAACAATGGAACTGGACAATGGAACTGGACAATGGAGCTGGATAATGGAGCTGGCCAATTGTCTGTACCGAGAAGCATTCGCAGTCGTTAACAAGCGTTTTTGAACACGGTTTGATCCCGATATCTCCTTCTATCCTAGTCGCCGATCCCCCATGAATAACGCCAAATCCGCGTCCACCGATTCATCCGCAGTGCCCGGCATGAAAGAAGCGGCCAGCGATTCGTCCCACAGGACCACCGCCGCAGACACGACCAAGGTGCCCGAGATGCCCCCTGTGGTGGGGCAACCGATGGAGTTGATTGACCGGGTCGTCAATCTGCTGGATCCGGCCGGTGACGTTCTATTGGGGACCACCCGAGATCAGGCCAATGCGGCTGTCCGCAGCGGCAGTGTCGAAGCGATCCGCCAAATTGGGGGCCAGTTCGCGATTCTGCAGCAATCCGGAAAGACGATTCGGATGGCTCGATCGATCGGACGACCAATGCGTTATTTTTTGGCCAAGCGAGCCGAAGGGCCGGCTTTGATCGTCGCGGAACGGATGGACGAGATCGCTAGCCAGTTGGACAAGGAAGGGTTGGCCGATCAGTTCCGCGCTGCTTACACGCGAATGGTCCCGGCCCACCACCTGTTGGAACTGCAATTGGTCGGCTGCCCCGATCCCAATCCGAAACTGCACCGCTATTTTTCGCCACAACGCAATCGTTTGCCTGCGAACATCGACGCGATCGGCCAAGCGTACATCGGTAAATTGGCCGAATCGATCGACGCGTGGTTGGACAGCATCCCCGCCGACGAGCCGATCGGTTTGATGTTCAGCGGTGGCGTGGACAGCGGCGCGGTGCTGATCGTGACCGATTTCTTGATCCGTCGCCGCGGACAATCTTCGTCGCGTCTCAAAGCGTTTACATTGTCGGTCGATGGCGATGCTTCGGACCCGCGACAAGCGTCGCAGTTCTTGAAGGCCGTTGACCGTGAAATGCTGCTGGAAATCGTTTCGGTGCCTCGATCTGCGTTGTCGTGGCGCGACGCGATCGGTGTGACCGAGGACTACAAGCCGTTGGATATCCAATCGGCAACCATGGGATTGGCCCTGTTGCGTGAAGTCCGCCGGCGGTACCCCGAATGGCGTTATCTGATCGATGGCGATGGTGGCGACGAAAACCTGAAGGACTACCCCATCGAAGAAAATCCCGAACTGACGATCCGCAGCGTGCTGGGCAATCGCATGCTGTATCAAGAAGGTTGGGGCGTCGATGCGGTCAAGCATTCCTTGACCTATAGCGGCGGTCAAAGTCGGGGGCATGTGCGAACCAGTGCGCCCGCGACGAAGCTAGGGTTTCGCGGATTCAGTCCCTTTGCGGTGCCCGACGTGATCGAAGCGGCCGAGGCGATTCCGTTTGTCGAACTGACGGACTGGGATCACCAACGCTTGTACGGGCTGAAAGGCCAGGTCGTCGCAGCAGGCGTGCGACAGATCACTGGTACGGAAATGCCCGTCTTTCCTAAGCAACGGTTTCAGCGAGGGGCGGTCGACGGCGCTACCTTTGATTCCCTGTTCCCCCAAGACGATCGCGAATATCGCAAAGCCTTTGACGAGCTGTTTTCGCAGCCGCCAATCGCAAACCGCTAAAGCCATCCTGCCCCCCCAAATCGCAAGCCGCCGAATTCGTAACGCAATTCGCCGCCCCACCCGTAGCGCAAGTCGCCAAGACTTTCGGCGATCCCCCCCGTGTTGGCCGAAACTGTTGGCGAGTTTGCGCTACGTGATGACGCTACGGCGCAACGCTCTGCCGCTTGGGCACGGGGGTGATGCTTGCCACTGTTGGGGCGTATGCCAGCGGGGCCCGTGCTGGCTTTCACTGGGGAAAGCCTAGGACGTGGGGCTGATCGTATCCTGCGGGCTTTCAACCGATTCACCCGCCGGTGTTGGTGCGGTGTGCTTGTGCCCCGGCAGGTTCTCGACCGCGACAGCCAAGGCGACACCGATCAGCAGCGCGGCGGTTAGTTTGCCGCGGTCGTGGTCGTGAAAGGCGACTTC
This sequence comes from Rubripirellula lacrimiformis, assembly GCF_007741535.1. Classification (NCBI taxonomy): domain Bacteria; kingdom Pseudomonadati; phylum Planctomycetota; class Planctomycetia; order Pirellulales; family Pirellulaceae; genus Rubripirellula; species Rubripirellula lacrimiformis. The sequence goes on along the minus strand of NZ_CP036525.1, from coordinate 5,061,644 downwards.
GGGCAACAGGTCGGCCAAAGAGATACAGATAAAGAACCCGGCCGAGATCGCTAGGCCCCACCCAAGGATGGCCGATCCACCGGTCATCCGCATTGCACCAAAGTAGAACAGGGCGGCACCGATCGGACAGGCCAACGAAAACGTCATGTTCGCCAGGGCACGTTGTCCGGCCGTCCAGCCACCCTTCTGCATCACCGATGTGATCGCGAAGGCGTCCAGCGGTTTGTGCAGAACCACTGCCAGGAATGTTCCGACCCCGGCCAGGGGAAGCCACGCGCCGTGCTGCGCATCGGCCACCACACTAGCGGCCAAAGCGACTCCGTCGACCAGCGTGTGCAGCCCCAGTCCAAACATCATCGCCAGCCATCCCCAACCGGCGTTGCCATGGTTGTGGGGATCGGAATGCGAGTGGTCGTGGTCGCAGGCAGCGGCCGCCTGATGATCGTGCGAAAGCTGATCTTCCGGGCTGGATTTTATCGCCGGCGCATCGTGCTGGTGCACGTGGAAGAGCCGGATCAACAGGAACATGGACAGAATTCCGCCCAGGGTCGCCGCGCCCGCCTTGCTGGCTGAATTCAGTTCGACGGTGGCGTGCGGCAACAAATGCAGTGTCGCGATGCCCAGCATCAATCCCGAAACAAAACTCATCAACAGCTGCGTCCGCAGGTGCGTCATCCGCATCAGAGTCGGCAACCAGCCGCCAGCCATCGATGCAATCACGATCACGACACAATAGGTAAACAGCAGCGGCAAAACCGTCATAGCGATATCGGCTGGGGGGGCAGTGGTCCAAACTTCGAACGGCCACACAGCCTAGGGGATTGCTGGCAAGCTGAGAATCAGTCCGCCCGCAACAAGATGATTTTGCCAGACGGTGCCAAGCGGTGCCAAGCGGATGGCGGCGCCGCGTCTGCAGTCCCTTCTGCCTATCTCGCCATCAGAACATTTGCCCGGAAGAGTCCAAGCCAAATCCAATCGCGTCCTCGTCATCGCCATCCAAACCCGGTGATGTCAGCCATCCGATGCTGGATGCTGCTAGGGCCGCATCAAAGCGAGCCGAATCGTCCACTGCTTCCGAGGCTGGAATGCCGAACTGCGGCGTTTGGGCTTGGGAACCTTGGGCGGTCGCTGCACTCCGACGCCGAGCCAGTTCGTTGATCACCTGCAACGCGTCCACGGCGGTCACCGCATAGTCGCCGTTGACGTCATAGAAAACGCCGTTGGGGTCTTCGGTCGCAGGATCCAACAGGGGTGTCGATTGGCGGGCCATCTGGTTGATCACCCGCAGCGCGTCCGAGGCGGTCACTTCGCTATCGTTGTTGACGTCGAACTGATTGACGGGGTTCTGGAATTCTGGCGACTCGTCATCCAGGATTTCGAACGATGCAGCAGCCGAATCGTATCCCGACGCAGTGAAGGTGAACTGCAGCGTCCGCGGCAATTCAGGTTGGTCGTTGTCGATGGTGTCGAAGCTGATCGATCGATTCATCTCGCCCGCGCGAAGCGAAATCGACGTACCGAGGCTGGTTTGACTGACGCCCGCGCCAGCGATCCCAACCGTGATCGCGCTGGAAACGTCGGTGTTGCTTCGGCTGATCACCAACACGTTCGCGTCCGTGGTTCCCTCGACGACCGATGCGTTGGTAAACCGTGCTGTCAGCGTTTCGTAATCCGCGACCTGCAAACCGATGGATCCCGTGGTGGCGCCCGCGGCAACCGCGGTCAACGTGACCGATTGTGCGCCATCCAGCAGCGCGTCATCGACGGCGCTCACCACCGTGGTAACGCTCGATTGACCAGCCCGGATCACGACCGATGTCGGAACGGTGGCTTCGGACGGATCGTTGGACGAAAGCGTCACCGTTTGATCGATCGCGAGCACGGGGCCGCTGCGACTGACCGTCAAGGTTGCGGCGCTGGAACCGTCGTCTTCGCGAACGGTGGGCTGGCTAAGCTGAAGCGTGATTTCGGGCGTCGCATTGACGGCGATCTGGAATGTATTCTGTGTCGTCCCGCCATCATCGTCGGTGACCACGACTTTGACCGTTCGTGTTCCGGGCACCGCGTAGGTGTGCGATGCGTTGAACGAACCCGTGGTCAAACGCCCCGTCGAATTGCCTGCGATGTCGATGGTGGCAACCCCGTTGTCGATGGTTCCGTCGCCCCAATCGACCGTGAAATCAAAGGTTTCGTTCGTCGCAGGTGTGCCGTTGGGTTGGGCGTAGCCCGGATCCGTAAAAATCCCAATGTCCGTGATGGAGATCGGCTGACCGACGGTGCCGGTGCGGTTTGCGGGGACTTGCAAAGTCGGCGCCACATTCGTCACCGATACGGGGCTGAGGTCTTTTTCGACCTTGCCAATCGTGGACCCGGACAATGTTACCGATACCGGATAGGAACCGTCATCGCCGTATCGGTGCGACGCGGTCACGGTTGCGGATGTATTGGCGACTTCCCAACCGATGTCCTTCATCGCTGCGAAATCCAGCGGCGAAAAGGGAACTCGTTGACCGAAGCTGATCGAAGGCCCCATCAACGTTGGCTGCAGCGCGACGACGGACGGGTTCCAGTGGCCTCCCGAAAGCGGGACATTCCCTGAACCTTCGTAAGCGGCTCGCGCATTGGGGCCGGTGAACACACTTCCCGAGACATTTGTCGTCCATGATTCGGACGTCCCTAGCCCCAGCGCGTGTGCCAATTCATGCGTCGCAACGCTTAGGAAATCCAATTGGTCCGGCGCGATCGCATCGCCATCCTGGCCCAAATAGAACATCGGTTTGGTGGGGGTATCGAAACTGATCGAACCGTAAAGCGGTGCGATATCAGTCGGGTTGGCCGCCAACACGCCAGCTTCGCCCCGACTTTCGATCGCGTCCTGGTTGGCTTGTGCGGTGGTGCATTGTGGACCGGGGATGCAGGTTCGGGTGAAGCTGATCGACGCACCGCCGCCCACGCCACGCGACGCACCGGGCAGGTCACGAGCACCGGCGTAGATGATGATGGTGTTCGCCGCGATCGTTGGATTTTCAGGCAGTGAATGGAGTGTGCCGGCGGTCGAGTTGGCCGGCCCTTGGGACGGATGGAAGATCTTTGGCCTGACAGTCACGTAGGGCTTGGGGGCCACAGCGGCCAACGTGTCGTTGAACCTGCTGGCTAGCGCATCGGCGGCTTGCTGCAATCGGATCCGAAACGGATCGCTGGCCGACGTGCCGAAGAACTTGTTGGTGTCCAACGAATAGTCCAGCACGATTTTGATGTTGCCCGTCGAGTTGCCACCGGCGACTGTACCGTTGCTAGAGGTTCCATCGCCCCAATCGATCAGCGCCGACGCGTTGCCCACTAAACCAGCGGTATCGACGGGCGTGGTAAGATCAAAGATCGCACCTTCGGCAACCATCAACCGCCTGGGTTCAAGCGATTCGATTCGCGAGGAGCGAACCCGGACCCTCTTTGTATTTTGGTTGCGGCGGATCGCCGAACTCCGTTTACAACGAAACATGCATTGCCCACTGGTTGAGATGAGGGAGGGCTAGGTATCAGTCCGACGGCAGCGTGGGTTCAGAGAAACATCCCAAGCGATCGCTTCTGCTGCAATTCGCAGCGGACGCCACTGCTACCAGACGTTCCAGTGCAAAACGGGGGCCACGAATCAGAAAGACGGCCGGCCTGATCGTGGCACGCGCTGATGGTGGATGCGTCCTGATCATGGATGTGCCCCAAAATCATGACGCGATCGCTGCTGCGGAAACTGGTTTGCCCCTGTTTCCGAAGTATCGAACCGATGTCAAACGTTTCAGCGATGCGTCATCCACTGCCCGAATGGACTTCGCTGAACCAGTGTAATTCTGTCACCCGGCACGCTCGATCGCAAGCCCGATCGAGGCCTAGTGATACCGTCCGGCCTAAGAATGCCGGGGGGGCAAGCAGGGCCCCGGATCAATCGTCGTCGGCTTCTTCGACCACTTCGGGGCTCGTCGAGCGGCGGAAAACCGCGACGATATCGTCCACGGGGACCACGAACAGTTGGTTATCGTGTTCCAAATCGACGGGGATCGCGTTCTTGGGGTGGAACAAGATCTTGTCGTATTGGCGAAGCGGCAGTTCTTCGTCGTTCTCGACAACCGCGCTGATCGTGACGATCCGTCCGGTGATCGTGGGGATCTCAGCCGCATCGGGCAGCGCAATGCCGCCGCGGGTTTCTCGTTTGGGCTCGTCTTTTCGCACCAGCACTCGATCGCCGATCGGTTCGACGTGCTCAAACGTTGCAGCGGCCTTTTTCCTCTTTACCATCATCTCTCCGAAGGATCGTCTCGCATGTCGTCTTCCGTCACCAACACGACGGTTTGGGTCGATTGTGGCCCGTCGTGGTGACTAAGTCGAGCGGGGGCGGTCGCCACCGACACAGTGTGGGGTGGCGGACGTTGGTCGATCAGCTAGGCACGAAGCTCTTCGCATGCGATTCGCGTTGGGCCAGTTCGTAATCGTGCTGCGTCATGATCCGGGCCAGTTGTTCCAGATCGGTGGTGGCGGTCCAGCCTAGTTTTTCTTTGGCTTTCGAAGCGTCACCGAGCAACAGGTCGACTTCCGCAGGGCGGAAATAACGAGGATCGATTTCGACGTATTCTTCGTAATTCAGGTCTAGCTGCTCGAACACCAGTTTGCAGAAATCACGCACCGATTCGGTTCGCCCGGTGGCCAGCACAAAGTCGTCCGCTTCGTCGTGTTGCAGGATCCGCCACATCCCCTCGACGTAGTCCTTGGCGTAGCCCCAGTCGCGTTTGGCGTCCAGATTGCCCAGGTACAGTTTCTGTTGCAGGCCGGCTTTGATGCGGCCAGCGGCGCGAGTGATCTTGCGAGTCACGAAGGTTTCGCCGCGGCGTTCCGATTCATGGTTGAACAGGATCCCGTTGCTGGCGAACATGTCATAGCCGCGGCGATAGTTCACCGTTTGGTGGTACGCGTAAACCTTGGCACACGCATAGGGCGACTGCGGGTTGAACGGTGTGGTTTCCTTCTGAGGCGTCTCCAGAACTTCGCCAAACATCTCGCTGCTGCTGGCCTGGTAAACACGAACCGTTTTAGTTTTGTTCAACAGTCTTGCTGCTTCCAGAACGTTGAGCGCCCCGACACCAACGGTTTGCAACGTGTACACCGGTTGGTCGTACGACACGCGCACGTGGCTTTGGGCACCCAAGTTGTAAATTTCGTCGGGTTGAATTTCCAAAACCAAGTTGGTCAGTGCTTGGCCGTCGGTCAGGTCACCGTAGTGGAGTCGCAATCGCGATTCGGTGTGAACGTCTTGGTAAAGGTGGTCGATCCGTCCCGTCGTGAACGTGCTGCTACGACGAACCAGCCCGTGAACGTTGTAGCCTTTTTCGAGCAACAGTTCCGTCAGGTAACTGCCGTCTTGGCCGGTAATACCAGTGATTAATGCTGATTTGGTCATGGGATGAAAAGCCGTTCTGGGCGGATAAGGGGAAAATGGACGAGGGGTGTGGTGGGAAGGTGACAGCGGATCCGATGGAATCGCCACCGCGTGATGCGTGCCGTTATTCCCGTTCGTTAAACCGAACGCAGGTTGCCGGCGCCGGTTTCGCTGAGGAAGCTTTCGTAGGTCCTCTTCAAGCCGTCTGCTAACGATACCTGATGTTTCCAATCGGTCGCGTGAAGTCGCGACACATCGGTGCACTTGATCGGGGTTCCATCGGGACGCTGTGGGTCGGTCAGGATTTCGCCTTGGTAGCCAACCGTTCCAGCAACCTGGCGGGCGACTTCTAGAATGGTTTGGTCCACTCCGGTGCCGACGTTCACCCAGTCCGGTGGATCGGCGATCGTGCACAGATGGACCAGAGCGTCGGCCAAGTCGTCGACATACAGAAACTCGCGACGTGGCGATCCGGTTCCCCAGATGGTCACGGACGGAAGCGCGTCCATCTTGGCCTCGTGAAATCGCCGGATCAAAGCCGGTAGAACGTGGCTGTGTTCGGGGTGATAGTTGTCGCCGGGACCGTACAAATTTGTCGGCATCGCACTATGGAACATCACGCCGTGTTGGCGGCGGTAGTACTGGCAAAGTTTCAAGCCGGCGATCTTGGCCAACGCGTAGGCTTCGTTGGTGGGTTCCAGCGGTCCGGTCAACAACGATTCCTCGCGGATCGGTTGTGGGCAATCCCGCGGGTAGATGCAGGTGCTGCCAAGGAAGAGGAATCGTTTGACTCCGGCTTGGTAGGCAGCGTTGATCGCCGACATCGCCATTGCGACGTTCTGCGACAGGAATTCAACGGGATACGTGTTGTTGGCGACGATTCCACCGACCTTGGCGGCGGCAAAGATGACCGCATCGGGGCGGTGAGTTCGGAAAAAGTCAGCCGTCGCCGCAGGATCGCACAGGTCCAGTTCGTTTCGGCTGGCCGTCACCACATCGGTGTTGGTACCGGCAAGCCGACGACAGAGGGCCGAGCCCACCATTCCGCGGTGCCCAGCGATGTAAACCTTTTCGATATTTGGCGTGTTCATGGGCGAAAGCATAATTGGGAAAGGGGAAGGCGCGAATGGGAATCCGAATGTTGGGCACGCGCAAGACGGATGTTGATGCCCCGACCGCTAGCGTCATTCATCCTTGCAGTCGCGTTTTCACGGTGTTTGGGCGATGCAACCGGTTGGATTGCCCAGTCCATTCCGATTGCACCGACTATCCGGATTCCGTTGCCTGTTTGGTTTGGGGGAAGACGGCAGGGGACTGTAGATCTGTCTCCGTGATTGGTCGATTGGACTTGTACGCGACCGTGGCATGGATCGGAGGGACCGATTTCGCTGCGGCTGTCTTATCACCCTGTTAGGAAGAGACCTAGGGATGCGCAAGGAAGTCAAACGAACCCTGTTGCTGTGGCCTGCCGCCGCGTCTGCGACGATCACGGCTGTATCGTGGATGGGTACCCAGTTGCCCAGTCTGTCGGATACCTCGTCGATGATTGCATCGATCGAACGCCCGGTTGCGTTGGCACTGAATTCCCTTTCCTTCGACTCGGGGCAGCCGACGACGTCGTCCAGGTTCCGGAGGTCCACCGAACCGGTGCCGGGCGCCGAATGGACGGTGCCGGTGCCGAATAGCTTCTCGCACGATCGACATGGATCGATCGGGTCGAGACATTCGCAGCGGGACCTGTCGAGCACCAACCTGGCAGCGCTGGCGCGTCTGGCTCCGGCCACGTCCAAAGCCGCGACGTCGGGCGCCGTAACGAACGCCACCACCACGGCGTACTCCCGCCCTGTGGATTGGTCCAATGGCGTGTTCGAATTGGCGTCGACGCATCCCGTCACCGATCGTGACGAGCATGGGTCACGCGGCGTGCGGCTACCGCAGCGAGTGGCCGAGGCTTTCGGACAGGACAATCCGACGCCGCTGCTTGCACCCGTTCGGTCCGAGCAATTTGAATTGGCTGGGTTGGCGTTGCAGTTGCATCAGGATCAATCGGCGGCACAGGATTTGGCCGACGGGACTTGCATCATTGCCGACGTCCCGCTGAATCATCGAACGCTGCAAAGTCTGCGCAATCGCAGTCGTGTCCTGCAGGTGGTTCCACGCCGTGATTTGGATGCCAGCGATGACTTGGTGATTGACCAAGAAACGATCGCGTTGATTTCGCCAGCCCAGGCACGTGCACAGCAGGACTCGGGATCCAACGTCGCAAAGAACGACGACTCGGATCCGAACGTTTTCGAGCTGAAGCCAGCCCGGCGACCGTCCAGTTTGCCGGAATCGAATCGGGCGTTGGCCAAGCCAGTTCGGGTCGAACAACCGGTCCTGGAAACTGTCACCAACGGCGACACCGAGTCGTTCGTGACGGACCTGCCGCAGATCCGATTGAATCTGCCCAGCCACACGGTCAGCAAACGATCGGCAAGTGATTGGCCAGCCGGATGGCCTGTGACGACGCAGTTGGACGCGCAATTGGCGGCCTTGGCCAACCAAGCCAACGACCCCGCCATCCATCAGTGGTCAGAGGACGTCGCCAGCAAATTGGCAACGCTTCGATCGCTGCCGCGTCTGGGCGATCAACGGGCTGGCGATCTGATCGGCGACTTGGGCAAATTGGCGATCGAGGGCGAGGCGGCGGCCGAGGCCCTGGAAGATCGTGAATCCCAAGTGGATTGGCTGCGAGCCGTTCATGGGCTGACGCGCCGTGTCCAGGTCTGGCAACCGGTATGGGCGGTGACTCGCGATAGTCAGCCGACTTGGATGGTGACCGACCAGATCGATGGATCGGCATCGCTGTTGGTCGTGATCGACGAAGTGGTTGCGGCGATCGAGGCGGTGCGAGCCGACCTCCATGAAACCGGTGACGTCGAAGGTTGGGCTTCGTACCTGTTGTTGGACGAAATCGAAAAGGCTGCCACGGCAACCCATCGTGACGTCGCCAAACGCGAAGAACGTTCGATCGTGGCCCAGCGACTGTTGTCCCGACTCAGCTGGCATGCACTGCAAGAGGGACATTTGCAATGGTTGGATCGTGATTCGGTAAACCAGTTGGCCAACACGGTTCGGCCCTGGGCTCGTGGCGCCGTGGACTATGCGGATCTGTTGGCACAAATCGAACGCCAAGAAACCGACGCGATCGATTTGGCCGCGATCGATATTGCCGACGCTGTGCAAACGCTTCGGTTTGCCGAGAATGATTCCGCCGTCGCGATCGCAAAATCGTTGGGGGCCTACTATCGAAACGCCAACGTGCGAATGGCGATCAGCGAAGACATGCTGAACCGTATGTTGCCGTCGATCGATCCCCAAAATGTGCCGGTCAACACGACCATGATGGGCAACCGTATCCGCGGAGTCAGCCAGATCAACAGCGATCTAGCGATCTCGCTGACCCCATCACCGGATCGATGGATGCTGCGTCTTAGCACGTTGGGGCATGTCAGCACCCGATCGACGGGTTTCAGTGGTCCGGTTGCGGTTGATACGACTGGTTCATCGCGATTTGTCGCAGCGACACCGATCGTCGTGTCACGCAACGGCATCGCCACTGGCGATGTGAACGTGGACGTCGACGGACGGATGAAGCTTCGTGGCATTCGATCGGACTACGATCGCTGGCCATTGGTGGGATCCTTGGTCCGCAGCATTGCCGAGAGCCGGTATGACGAGATGGCACCGATTTCGAACCGTATGGCTAGCAGCAAGATCAAACAGGAAGTTGCGTCAGAGATGCAGGGACGCTTGGACGAACAAGTGTCCTCTGCAACGGACCAACTGTCCAATTTGGTGCTGGGGCCGCTCGGCAAACTGAAGTTGGATCCGCAAGTGATCGATATGCAAACCACCAACGATCGACTGTTGGCACGTTATCGATTGGCTGGGGATTGGCAACTTGCTGCGTTCACCCCGCGACCTCGGGCACCGAAGTCCAGTTTGATGAGCCTGCAGGTTCACCAGTCGGCCATCAACAACACGCTGGAACAGTTGGTACCACGTGATCAACCGATGCCGATCGAAGACGTCATCGCCCATGGTGCCGGAATGTTCGGCAAAGAATTCTCGATGCCCGAGGATATGCCCGAAGGCGTCACGATCCAATTTGCACGAACTCGACCAATCACAGTCGAAATCGAAGATGGCAAGTTGTGGGTGACGATGCGGATCGTGCGGTTGAGCCAAGGGACGCGAGTGGATCTGACCCAGTTCATCGTCCGTGCGGCCTACATTCCGCAGGTAGACGGATTGGATGCTTCGCTGGTTCGTGATGGCCATCTGCGAATCAGTGGACCTGGAATGTCGATGCGAGAGCGATTGCCAGTGCGAGCGATTTTCAACAAAGTGCTTGCGGCTAGCCGACCGTTGCCGCTGACACTACCGGTACTAACCCAGCATCCGGCGATGAAGGGGTTGGCCGTCAGCCAGTTGGAACTGCGTGGCGGGTGGGTTGCGATCGCCCTGAGTGAAGAGAATGCACCGCGGGTCGCATGGTTAAAGAACTAAAGTCTTGCCGTCTATTCCGCGGCTGGCAGCGGAACCACCCATCCTTCCTGGGTGTGTTCCGCTGCCAGAAACTCGGGCGCACGCTCGCTGGCATCTTCGCATGTGGCCGCATCCGAAGATGCCAGCACGAAGAAAATGCTCATTCAGGGAGGGAGTTAGAGAGAGGGGGGAAGAAAGAAACGACAATTCTTGATCGCTCGTTGCTTAATCGCTTCGATGGTCGCTTCCAAACGCTAGTTCACACAGATGCGACTGGGCGACCGGCGCTGGACAGCTCCAGACAAGAAAGAACAGCGCTTGCTGGCACAATCGGCCGACTAAGTGACCCTGCACAAAACCGGCCCCCTTGGCGGCGGTCAACGCGGCTTGAGTGGTCCGCAGCACCAGTCGATTGGCCTGGCCACGAATTTCCGATGGATCGCATCCTTCCGATGAATCACCCTCCCGACCGACGCGAAGCAGCGATGCCTCCAACTGATCAATGTCCTTGGTCAACTCATCGCTCGCTTCGCGCAGGTCCGGTCGTTGATCGGATTCGGATGCCAGATAGTTTCCTGCCGCTCGCGCTAGCCCAACCGCCAAGGTCGAAGTCTGAAGCCCGCCGGTTCGCGCACCGCTGCCGCCGGTCATCACGTTGTCTTCGGGCCCGGCCAATAGGGATGCGTGATCAATCAACACCCCATCGAAACGAACTTGATCGGTGCAACTGGCCGACAACGCAATCAATTCTGTTCCCGCTCCGGAAACCACTCCCGGCAAATCGGACGGTACCGCAGCAAGAATCTGACGTCCGTCATCCAGGGTGGCCCCGATGACGTACACGTCCGCATGCGGAGCTCCGGTGACCCACGGCGACATTCCGTCCAATCGAAATCCGTCTTTGGTTTCGGTAGCCATCAGCACGGGTTTGGCCAGGTGCCGACGGCTGGTGGTCAGGTGGCTGATCCCGACGGTGCCAAATTGTTTGCCGGACGACAGCGATTCGACATATCGATCCATGATCGATTGGTTACCGCTGCTGACGATGCGGCGAATCGCACCCATGTACTGCGTAATGATGAATGTGGTGGTCAGGTCGGCTTCGGCTAGTCGCAGATAACCGCGCGTTTGATCGGTATCCGACCATTCCATTCCCCCAGCATGCCGGGGCAGAAACCAACGGTACACGCCCGACTGGCCACACCGACGCAGAGATTCACCCGGCCAATCATTCACGCCATGCCACCGCGGCGCTGCGTCGCGTAGCGATTCGCACAATGCGTCCATGGCGGGGCCGGTCGGGGATTCCACAAGAGGTTGGCTAGACATGTTCCGTGTTCAGGTAGGTGGGGGCGTTGGGGATGCTTGGATCGGGCTATCACACTGCGGCCTCGGCGTGTGCTGCACCAGCATTCTAGAACAGGAACCAAGTCACAGCGACGTGTGGCGAACCTGGGTGCCCCCCGAAAGGGTACAATCGTTTTCTGATCGGGGGCATTCGTAACGGCGCAGGAGACTTTGGCTGATGCATGACGTCACGTTCGGAATCACCACCTTCAATCGTCCCGGATTGGTCCGACGGTTGGTCGAATCGATACGGCTTCGCTATCCACGGGTGCGAATTGTGGTGGCCGACAATGGCAATGTCCACGCCCGGTTGCCGGACGACGTCGAAGTTCTGCGGATGCCCTTTGACTGTGGTCTCTCCCGTGCCCGAAATGCGTTGATCGATCACCTGCAGACCGATTATCTTCTGATCCTAGAAGACGACTTTCTGTTTACCGAGGAAACGCAGATCGAACCGATGCGGGAGGTTCTTCAGGCGGATGAAACCATCGGTGCCGTGGGCGGTGCGATTCGCGGGGCCGATTCGCGAGTGACGTGTTATGCGTTGGATATCGAGGTTTGCCGTCGCACGATGCGGGTTCGCGAAGCGATTCACCGGGTCGAGGTCACGGCGTCGGGAATCGCTTACCGCCTGTGCGACATGGTTTGGAATTTTGCGTTGTTCCGCCGCGAAATGCTGGCGGAACATCGCTGGGTCGACAAGCTGAAGATTGGCGAGCACTGCCCGTTTTTTTACGAGATCAAACTTGCTGGAAATTGGCGGATCGCTGCGTGTTCGGTCCCCCGGATCTATCACGTCCCGCAACCCAGGCCCAAAGACTATCTCGTTTATCGACGACGGGCAGCGGCATTCTTCGAAGCCTACCTGCGTTCGCGTGGCATCGATCACTACAAACGCATCTTGCCCTATCACTTCGAAGACGACGCCATCTTGATGCCGTCGTTAATCGTTCTAGCGGTAGGGCATAGCGGTACTACGATCGTCACTCGCATGCTGCAACAGATGGGCTGGAATCTAGGCCCCGCGGATCAAGAGTTTGCCGAACATGCAACCATCCGCGATCTCAACGAACGGTACATCCAAACCGGACGCTGGGATGGTCGGGCCGCACTGGCGGCTCTGCAGGAACTACCGCAACCTTGGGTGATCAAGGATCCGCGATTTGTGTCGACGCTGCATCGATGGTTGCCGGTGATCGCCAAACTAGCGTCCAAGCCAACGCTGTTGCAGTTGCGCCGAGACCGCGACGCGCTGCGGGCTAGCTATCGTCGACGTGGAGCTCCCGGTGACTTGGATTTTCGCTTGGATCAGATGATTCGCGATCGTGATCGTCAGTACGATCGATGGCCCTACGCACGTCTAACCTTGGAATACGAAAGCGTGGCCGCCGCGGTCATGACGTTCGATCTGAACCGCGCCCAGCAAGGCGATGCAGCGGGAAGGGCAACGCGTGATCCCCGCACCCGCGGTTCAGCGATGTCACCTAGCACCGACTGCCAAGGCGTCACGCACGATTCATCGTCACCGTCGATGTTTGTGCATTCGGAAAGTGGGTCCGGGTACGATTCCAAGGGGCGCTCGTGGGGCCATGTTGATTCGTCCCTGCCCTTTGGTTTCGGAATTGAATCCGATTCGTACGTCCCACAGGCCAGCGAATGTGGTTGGCCCGATGGTTCCCAACAGATAGATGGTTCCCAACAGACGGGCTGTGGCACATTGTCCAGCGATGGCAGTGATGGCAGCGGAAACGCGTTTCGCGGGGCAGCGGGTGCGCCCACCGAAGCGGACATCGATGGATGGGAACATTCGCTGCGCCGAATCTATCCCGATCCGTTTCAGATCATGGACGCTCCGGCGGACAAACAGTCCAGCCATCCGAATGTCACGCCGCGCGATCGTGAGGCACCATGAGCAAGTCACTGAATCGATTGGTCGAACTGTTGATCAAGTCGGGCACGGTATCCGAAGGACAGATCGAAGGCATCCGCGCCGAACTGGCTGCGATGGGGGACCGCGAAGATAGCCACACGAAGGATCGCGACCAAGTTTTGGCCAAGCAATTGACCGATTCGGGCGTGTTGACCGACTTTCAGGCTTGCAGTGTTCGCGATGGAAAATCGGATGAACTTGTCTTGGACGATTATCTGATTCTGGACGAAATTGGTTCAGGGGGAATGGGATCGGTCTATCGCGCCCGGCACACCGTGATGGGGCGGGAGGTCGCAGTTAAATTCGCAAAGAATGATGACCCCGATGCGTCGGACGACGAACGGTTCCGTCGCGAAGTGGAAGCCCTTTCGCGTTTGGTCCACCCCAACATCGTCAGCGCTCTGGATGCGGGATATCGCGGTGCCAATTGTTATTTGGTGATGGAATACGTCGAAGGAATGGACCTTTCGACCCACGTCAAAAAGAATGGAACGATGTCGTTTCCCGACGCGTTGAACGTTCTGGTGCAGGCGGCCGAGGGACTAAAGTTTGTCCACAAAAACAACATCATTCACCGCGACATCAAACCAGGAAATATTTTGATCTGCGGCGACCGGCAGGTCAAACTTTTGGACGTCGGTCTGGCTCGGTTTGGCGACGGTGCCACGGTCAGCGAAGACGACGTCGATACCAAGGACCTGGCCGACCAGGCGCCCGTCACAGTCGACGCGACCACCGACGCCAACCTGACTCAGCGTGGCCAGATTGTCGGGACGATCGACTACATGGCGCCCGAACAAGCTGTCGATTCGCGAAAGGTATCACCATCGGTGGACATCTATGGCCTTGGTTGCACATTCCACTTTCTGGTGACCGGCAATCCCCCCTATCGCGAACGTGGGAAGTCAACGCTGGAACGGGTGATTGCCCATCGCGAAAAAGCGGTCCCGTTGTTGTCCCAACGCTGTCGCGATGTGCCCACTGAATTTGACCCGATCTTCACCAAAATGCTGGCCAAAAGTCCTAGCAAACGGTATCGCGATGCGTCCGAATTGTTGGGCGATCTGCGCCGCATCCAGCGTGATTTCAGCAGTGTCCTTTCGGACCAGTCGCCGCGTCTGCAATCGATGATCGAGGCCCGTTCGCGTCGTCGTCGTTTGATTCAGTGGTCGTTGGTTGGCGGCGCAGCGATGTTGACGATTGCGATCCTGGCAGGCCTGACCGTGCACACGATCCGGCGGCAAGCTGCGAACCTGGCCCTGGTGATGGAGACGATTGCAGACGATCTGCCCGGTGACGTCGATGCAGACAATCCATCCGAAGGCAAACAGGCGGTGGTGTCGCCCCCCAAGATCCAAACGGTTTCTCCCCCGTTGGATCTGTTCGGTTATTTGGACACCGATCGTTCGATTCAAACCGGAACTGGATGGGAACTAACGGACACCGAACTGCTGATTCCGAATTCCACCCCCAGCTTGTTGTCGGTGCCGATTCGTGTCCTGGAAGAATATCGGTTGATCGTGACGGTACGTCGCGTCGAGGGCACCGGTCCGTTGGTCATGTTCTTGCCGGTCCACGGACAATCGCAGTGTTTCATCTTGATCGATTCCCAACGTTCTTCCGAATCGATTGCGGGGATCGGATTTACGTCCGATGGCAGACTGATTTCGGTTCAGCGCCGTTGTCCCCCACTTGGTGACCAGCCGCAACGAATATCGATGGATGTCCGCGATGATGGCATCCAGTGCTTCTTTGGCGATCAATCGATCTTGGATTGGCGTGGTGATCCGTCGGCGTTGGTCATGGGGGGCGGTTGGACCGGTACGGACGAGGCGAAGTTGGTCATCGGATCGAATCACGAGTCGTCGTTTTCGCTGTCTGAAATACGGATTGAGACGATTTCGCCACCTTAGGGTGTGCTAGTTGCCGTAATCGCCAAACCGTCTTGCCCGCCCCGAGTGCCCATTCCCGTGGCCGTCCGATAAGATGCGTCTACCAATCATCCGCTCGGATCTGGCATCGGATTTAGCAGGGGACAACCGATCGGCTTCCGAGTGATTGGGCGTGATGAGAGTCTGATGTTCAGCAATTCCGCAAAGGTCCCGCAATTTGAACGCTACCGTCACTTCGAACTGTTCGCTAAGCGATTACCAGCCGCCGGCGGATCGTTACGACGAGTGCAAAACCGCCGACGGGAAAATTCGACCCTCTTGGCAACTGTTGGCTGCACACGTTGAACAACTCGGATTGGCCGGGATGAACGAACGTGAATCGACGATCGATCAATTGCTGCGTGAAAACGGCACCACGTTCTTGGTGGAAAACGAGAACGAAGGCGAAGGACGCCAGAATCGTCCATGGCAACTTTCGCCAGTACCGCTGGTGATCGATTCGGAATCTTGGAAAAAGGTCGAAGCCGGTCTGGCGCAACGCACCCGATTGCTAGAGGCCGTCTTGGGGGACCTGCTTGGCCGCCAACGGCTGGTCAAAGAACGCATCGTTCCGGCGGAACTGTTAGCGGCCAACCCCATTTTCCAACGTGCCTATCACGGTGTGCCAAGTTTTGGTGGCACTCGGCTGCACATCACGGCAACCGATATGGCACGCGCCAAGGATGGAGCGTGGTGGGTTGTCAGCGATCGTACGCGTGCCCCCAGCGGGCTGGGGTACCTGCTGGAGAACCGGATCATCACCAGCCGCGTTTTCCCCAGGCTGGTGCGGCAAAGCAATACGCGACGTTTGGCGCATTTTTTCGAATCGTTGCGAGTGCATTTGCGATCGCTTGCACCGGCGATGCGAGAGAACCCTCGCGTTGCTTTGCTGACGCCCGGTGTCGACAGCTATCGCGAATTCGAAGACGCCTACCTGGCTCGGTACCTGGGACTGACGCTGGTCCAGGGAACCGACTTGGCCGTTCGCGGCGGTCGGCTGAATCTGAAGACCTTGGGTGGCCTGCTTTCGATCGAAGTCCTGTGGCGGCACATCTCGGATCGCAAATGTGATCCTTTGGAACTGTTGCCCGATTCGACCGAGGGTGTGACGGGGCTGTTGCGGGCGATCCGCGGTGGCAATCTGGCCGTCGCCAACGCGATCGGCAGCGTCATGGCTCAGATTCCTGCATTGATGCCGTTCCTGCCTGGGGCAAACCGATTCTTTTTCGGCGAAGATCTCAAGCTGCCTTCGGTCGCAACGTATTGGTGTGGCGGTCCTAAGGAATTGCAGTATGTCCTGGATAACCTGGACACGCTTGCGATTCGCGGTGCCTTCGCGGTGACGGGCACATCGCCGATCCACCCGCAGGAACTATCCAGCGAAGCCAGGTCTGAACTGGTATCGGCGATCAAAGCCAATCCGCGTGAATACATTGCGCAAGAAAGGTTGCCGCATAGCACGACGCCGGTCTGGAACGACGGCAAGTGGCAACCTTGGCATGTCGCTTTGCGTTGTTTTCAGTTGCAAACCGAAAGGGGCGTGGAAGTCCTTCCCGGTGCCTTGGCACGATTGAGCCCGACCGAAAGGTCGTTGGGACGGTCGGCCCACAGTGGTCAAATGGCCCAAGATTGTTGGATCGCTAGCGACCATCCGGTCGACAGCGATGCGACCTTGTTGGCGCCTGCGGATGCAAAGATTGTGTTGAAACGGTCTGGGGACGAACTGCCTAGCCGAGTCGCCGAACACCTGTTTTGGTTGGGACGTTATGCCGAGCGTGGCGAAGCGATCGCGCGGCTGTTGCGAACCACCTTGACTCGGCTGGCCAGCGAAAACGAACTGCACGAATTGCCCGAACTGCCACGGTTGGTGGCTGGGTTGGCCGCGATCGGTCAGATCGAACCGGACTATGCGATCGCGCCGTTGGAAGTGTCGATGCCGCGGCTGGAAGACATGTTGCCCGCATCGGTGATGGACGCCGGGCAACCACGTGGACTGCAAAGCACCATCGGATCCGTGATCCACAATGCGATGGTGGTTCGTGACCGCCTGTCCATCGATGCCTATCGGATCATTCAACGGGCCGAAGCCGATCTGAACGCCCCGCTGGCTGAACGAAATATCGGGCGTCTGATCGAGCGGATGAACGGATTGATTGTCGACCTGTTGGGTTTCGCCGGGGTGCTTAGCGAAAGCTTTACTCGGACCCATGCGTGGCAGTTCTTGGAACTGGGACGTCGCCTGGAACGGGCTTACCAAACCGCCGAATTATTGTCCGCGACATTGGTTCCGGTCGGCAGAGGCGAACGCGCGGTCTGTGAAGCCGTCTTGGAAACATCCGACAGTCTGATGACCTATCGTTCGCGATATCTGAATCTGGTTCGTGTGGCGCCGACCTTGGATCTGCTGGTCACCGACGAGACGAATCCCCGTTCGATTCGCTTCCAGCTTGACGAAATCTGTCGGGTTTTGGATCAATTGCCAAATAGTTCCAGTTCGGTCGGCTTGGGGCATGACGAGAAACTAGCATTGGAATTGGTACACTATCTGCGGATGGCGGATCCAAATGATTTGTCGGAAAGTGGGGATGCCGACCGACGCATTAAACTGCAGCGGTTGCTCGATCGGATGTTGGAAGTCCTGCCGGAATTGTCCAACGTGATCGCTGCAAGATATTTGATCCACACCGGCGCAACTCAGTCGCTGACCGGTGTTCTGCCGCCCATCATTTCGTAACGGATTTGGTCTGGTGCCGTCCCTGATTCCTGTGTCGCTGTCATGGCGACCGAATCCCACTTCCCATCTCGATCCCATTCACCACACGCGCCGTGTCCAATCAATCCGCCCGCTATCGAATCACCCACCAGACGCACTATTCGTATAGTGATCAGGTGGCGATTTGCCAGAACCAATTGCGGATGCAGCCGCGATCCGGTGGGCGTGTGACGGTGCATAGTTCCACGATGTCGATTCACCCGTCGCCCGACAGCGTGTTTGAACACAAGGATTACTTTGGCAACCAAGTCTATTCGTTCGCGATCGAGTTTTTACATCGGGAATTGAAGGTTGTGGCCACTAGCGATGTGACGGTCGCGGCGGTCGACATGCCTCCGGAAACGTCGACGCCCGAGGGCAGCACGTTCGAGGGAGACGTCCTTTGGGAAACCATTGTCGAACAGGCGCTTACGACCGCCGATACGCCTCTGCGAGTTCTGGAATATCGCTTCGATTCCGCTCGCATCTCGGCATCGGAAATCTTCGCCCAGTACGCACGTCAGTCGTTTTTGCCGGGCCGCGGGATCTTAGCTGCGACGTTGGATCTGACGCGCCGAATCCACCGCGACTTTAAATACGATTCGTCGGCGACCGAGGTCAACACACCCACCGATAAAGCGTTCGAACTACGGGCGGGGGTCTGCCAAGATTTCGCACATATCGAAATCGCTTGTCTGCGATCGTTGGGAATCCCGGCGCGCTATGTCAGCGGCTATCTAAGGACTTTGCCGCCCCCCGGGAAAGAACGGATGGTCGGTGCGGACGAATCGCATGCATGGCTAAGCGTGTACGCTGGTTCGGAGCATCAGTGGGTTGGTTATGATCCCACCAATGCATGTTTCGTTGGGACACAACACGTGCCGATCTGTGTCGGGCGCGATTACAACGACGTCAGCCCGATGCGTGGCGTGGTGTTGGGCGGTGGGAAACCTTCGCTGCGTGTCAGTGTGGATGTCGAACCGATTGATGAACCATCGGCCGGCGTGGTCCCCGGTGCTGGATTGCAGCAACAGAACCAACCTCAGCAACAGAGCCAACAGCAGCAGAAATCGAGACAACCACCTTTGCAAGATCCATCATCGCAGCGGATGTTCTTTTTTGGTGACGAGGGGCCGGTCGTTTGAATACTCCGTCGGATCAACCACCCCCCCCATCAGTGCCCGCCGCCGATTCAAACAATCAACCTGGGGAAACCCAGGCGGCACCTGACTTCCAGCCTCGTTGCCTGCGCTGTTTCCGGCCACAGAAACTGTGCTACTGCTCTCTGATTCCTTCGGTTGCCAATCGCACCGACGTGCTGATTTTGCAGCATCGGCGAGAACGCGAACATCCGTTCAACACCGCTCGGATGGTCGACATGGCGTTGGACCGTTGCCGATTGATCGTTGAAAACAACGACGTGTTGGCTCGGCGGATGAACGAAGTCACGCTGGCCGATGATGCGGCCGTTCTGTATCCCGGCGATGACGTGCCGCTGTTGACCGATTTGCCGGTCGATCAGCGTCCATCGCAATTGATTGTCTTGGACGGAACCTGGCACCACACCAAAACACTGATGCGGGACATTCCCCGCTTGGCGACGCTTCCCCGTTTCAAGTTGGCGCCACCCGAACCGGGACGATACCGAATCCGCCGTGAACCCGACGATCAGGCCCTTTCGACTTTGGAAGCGGTGATCGCTGCATTGGCGGACAACGAACCCGAGACGCCGGGACTTGCCTTGCAACTAGCCGAGTTGATGCAGGCGTTTGATCGAATCATCGACCAACAGATCGCCAATCCAAAATCCAATTGGCGCGTGAACTCCAAACGAGTCCCCGATGCCAACAACGTTCCTAAGGCACTGCGCGGCACTTTGGAAAACATCGTCGTCGCCTACGGTGAACAGGAACAGGGTGACTATCGACCGGCTTCCGTTCGGCCAAAGCCACGAGTCCGTCCGCCGAAGTCAAAAGTTCCTCCGCGGCCTGTCTATTGGGTCGCCCAACGTTTGGTGACAGGCGAACGTTTCGAAATGGTGATCCAGGCCGATTGCCTGGGCGACGAGTACTTTCGCGACCAGATCGGGCTCGACGATGCGAAGGTCGGCACCGCGGTGTCGTTGGACGAGTTTCGCGAATCGTGGCAAGGGTTCCTGCGAAAGCATGACACCGTGGTCGTTCGCCATCCGGGAACGGAAAAATTGATCACTCGAAACGAGGTGTCCCCGCGTCACCCATGCTTGGTTTTGAAGTCGATCAAGGCCGACGAGTCGGCCGACGCAAACGCCGCAGCGCCGATGAACGACACCCGCGCCGCACAACGATTGGCGAACACGATCGCGCTGACCCAACATTTTTCAAGCCTGGCATCCATGGATGCTGATCAGCAAAAGTGATTGCCGATTGTGAAACCGTGCTCCGCGATTTGTCCCATGCTGCGTGGCCTGATCGTTTTCCACTCCACTATCGACCGAAAGACAACGGATGCAGTACGCGATCGAGGCGGATTTAACGGCGGATGAATTCATCGACGTGTTGCAGCGATCGACGCTGGCGGCGCGGCGACCGGTGGATAGCGTGGCGACAATTTCGAAGATGCTGGCGAATGCGGATTTGATCGTGACCGCCCGAAATGACCGTGCGCTGCTCGTGGGTGTCGCGCGTGCGATGACGGATTTCGCCTACTGCACTTATCTTTCCGATTTGGCGGTCGATGTCGCATTTCAGAGCCAGGGAATCGGCCGATCTCTGATTGCAGCGATCCATGATGCGGCGGGCTTGGATACTCGCCTGATTTTGCTTGCTGCTCCCGACGCGGTGACCTATTACGCCCATTTGTCGGATAGCCAAGGGATCGGGATGCATCAGCATCCGTCCTGCTGGACCATTCCGCCGGCCTCTGACGGTCCCAGCGGCCCCTCTTGATCAGCATCCGATCAGAGAACCCGCACCATCGTCACAGCATGTTATGCGGTGACAGTGAATGGTGATTCCGCGGCTTCCCAAGCTGCAATGGTCGCAAAGCTGACACAGACTTTTGATAGTCGGGAACGGTTGGACGAATCTGACCTTTCAAGGCTGCCAAGCGCGGGGCATTCTCTTGGCATTGGTACAAATCATGAAATCAATTGATACTGAGCATGGCGAGCTGAAACAGCTGGTCTATGCCAGCACGGCACTCGTATCGTTCAGCGATACGGAAATTGGCGAACTCGTTCAACGTTCACGCCATAAAAACGAAACGCATCAAATTAGCGGCGTGTTGCTTTACCGCGACGATGCCTTTTTTCATGTGTTGGAAGGACCGGCAAGTTCGGTCAGCTCGCTTTACGAACGCATTGCCAGTGACACGCGACACAGCGGCAGGATTCTGTTGGCCAATCGTGTGATCGAGCGGCGGAATTTCGGTGCGTGGAGCCTGGGCTTCATCTGTGACCCTGAACGGATCGCTAGGCTGCCAGGTTTCGTCGATTTCTTTGGGAATCGCGATGCAAAGGAGCACGACTTGAATGCAGGTCCTCCCAAATTCACGGATCTTGAACGTGATTCGTTGCGGATTCGTCTGGTTCTAGAAGGCTTTCACCGCGGACGGTGGATGCTGCATGCGAACGAGACAACCGGTGACTTTGCCGAACCAAGGTCGTGGCAAGCAAGTAGAATCGAAGCGGTGCCAAGTCGTTCGATCTGACGACTGCACGACATCACACAGTGGGTGTTCCCGAAAGCCGTGAACGTCGTTTCGCTTGCTGGACTTTCATAAGATGGAAGCCCCTAGGGCGGGATTTTGTTCTACGAAAACCGCTCACCTGATGATGACCGGATGCGGAACGCACAACATTGCGGCGGTCGCCAGCAGCATGCGTTTCGTTCCGATTGGCCATCTGACCATCAAGCCTAAGCTGCTGCCGCCGGCGGAAGAAGTTCAGATGGCAAAATAAGGCCGGACAGCCGAAGGGCATCGGCGACATCGATCCGGTGCGTCCTTCTGTCACGCAGGTTCGTAGGTGCGGTGTGAATCGCTATACTGGCCACTGTTTCATCCTGCAACTCCGCTGGCAAAGTTCCGCTGGCCCGTTCGTTCCGTCGTTACGATCTGTTTCTATGAGCCAATTACCTCCCTGTCCTGCTTGTCAATCGGAATTCGCATACGAAGACGGCATCCTGTTGGTGTGTCCGTCGTGTGGTCATGAATGGTCACCGGCCGAAGAAGCCGCCAAGGCCGATGAAGCTGCGGTCAAAGACGCCAATGGAAATGTCTTGCAATCTGGCGATACGATCGTCGTCATCAAGGACCTGAAAGTCAAAGGTTCGTCACTGGTCGTCAAAGGCGGCACCAAGGTGAAGAACATTCGATTGGTCGACGGAGATCATGACATCGATTGTAAAATCGACGGTGTCGGTGCCATGTCGTTGAAGTCCGAATTCGTCAAGAAAGCTTAATCGGCTCCAAGACGGTGGATCATTCGGTGGACACCGTATCGAGCGGCAGCACGGGTGACTCGATCACCTGACGCATCACCTTCAGACGACCAATGCCGGTTGTCTGTCTGATTTGGCGACCATCCGTCCACCGTTCGTTGCTGTTCGAACGCAGCGCGGTCTTCGATGGTGGCTAGACGTTTGCTTCGAATGGGACGTCGCTATCGCTTGGGAATTCGAATAGGAAGGTAGATCCGCCCAGGGGGGATTCCTCCACCCAGATCCGCCCTTCTAGGCGATCGACGATTCGTTGACAGATGGCCAGCCCGATTCCCGTGCCCTTGTAGGCGGTTTGGTTGTGCAATCTTTTGAAGATCCCGAACACCTGTTCGCGGTATTCCCGTTTGATTCCGATTCCGTTGTCCGAGACAGAGTAGCGGGCGTTGCCGTCGACGAACTCGCCCTCGATTTGAATCACCGGGGATTGATCGCCGTGATACTTGATCGCGTTTCCGATCAGGTTCTGGAACAGTTGTTCCATCTGTCTGGCATTCGCATGTGCCTGCGGCATTTCGCCGAACGTGATCGTTGCGTCCGATTCTGCGATTGCTTCGGAAAGCGTATCCACTGCAAACGATGCGATGACTCGTATATCCAGCAATTCAGTTTGGTGTTCCAACGTTTGGACTTGAGAGTACGCCAATAGGTCTTGAATCAGCGACCGCATTCGCTTGGCACCGTCGACGATGTATCCCACGTATCGTTTCCCGCCATCGTCGATTTGGTCGATACAATCTTCCATCAATAAATCGCAAAACGCGGTTACTTTTCGCAGGGGTTCTTGGAGGTCATGCGACGCAACATAGGCGAACTGGGCCAATTCTTGGTTACTGCGTTCTAGGCTGAAGTTCATTTTCTGCAGTTCACGTTCTGTCTTCTTTTGTTCGGAAATATCGCTGGCAACGCCCAGGTATCCGGTCGTCGTTCCATCGTTGTCCAGCAGTGCTGTGACCGACAAGACGACCGGCAATCGGGTTCCATTTTTATGAATGTAAGTCCATTCAAGCGGAGCCACTTTTCCACCTTTCGCGATCTGGGCGAAGACATCGAAACCTGGTTCCACGGTGGTATTGGTCGTTTCGCTAAGCCACTTTGCACGATGGACGACTTCGTCCCGGTCGTGAAAAATCTGAGGCGAGTGCTTGAACACCAATTCGCGACTCTCGTAGCCCAACATTTTTTCGGCCATCGCATTGACCGACGTGATCACGCCATAGGGATCGGTTGCAATGATCGACACGCCCGCAGCATCTTGGATCGCGGCTTGTAGTCGCTGCGTCGCTGCCAACTCTAAGGCTGCCAGTTTACGGTCGGTGACGTCGGAGTTGGCTCCTAAGACTCGAATCGCACGACCGCTGTCATCGCAAAACACCACCGCTTTTGCGTCCAGGTAGCGAATTTCGCCATCCGGACGGACGATACGGAATTCAAAATCGAATGGCTCGCCACGCTGCATCGACTGTTCCAATGCGGCCTCCGATGGGGCGCGATCGTCGGGGTGAACGCTGGACAACCAACTCTGATAGGCACCGTCAAAGCTGGAACGCTCTAGCCCATAGAGTTCGTACATCGAATCGCTCCAATCGAGCGCTCCGCCGATGGGATCGAAGTCAAAGACGCCGATCCGATTCACTTTGGCAGCCAGCCCTAGTTTTTCCAGACGCCCGGTGGCTTCGTCGGCCATCGCAATGGACCGTTTGGATTCGCGCGCAATCAGGAAGAATGTTCCGATCAACAATAGGTCGATCAACACTCCGGCAAGCAGGATGAAGTTGGATTGGGATTGGTCAACACTGTCGCGGAACGACTTGGACGACCAGATGGAAAAATCCCATCGACGACCATACACGTCGAAGTTGTAGTTCTTTTTGAACAGGGGATCCGGATCGAAGTCCGAATCCGAAGGCATTAATTCGTTAAAAAGGTCCGTGCCGCTGTCGCTCAATCGTATGCCAACCTGACGTCGATCGCTCTCTAGGACTCCGGCAATCAGTTTGCGAAACACGAATGGTGCGTAGACCAATCCGCGGAATGAATCGACGTTGTTGGGGCCACCGTTGGGGCCGTAATAGGGAGCGTAGAACAGGAAACCGGGTGTTTTCTGAGAGTCCTGAACCAAAATGATCGGACCAGTTACCTGTGCGGTGCCCGTATCACGCGCTTTGCGAGCCGCTGTGATGCGGTTGCTTTCGTGCGCGATATCCAGACCAACCGCACTTTCGTTTCCGACTAGCGGGGTGATCGATTGGATTGGCCAATACTGTTCACCCTTTCGATTGGGATGAATTACAAAATCAGGTCGTTGCAGACGTTGTTCGGCTAAGAATGCTTCCACCTCATCGTTTTGAAGCGGTTCGATCAATCCGATCCCGTTGATTCCCGGGTACTTTTGCTCGACGCGAATCGAATTTGCGAAACGTTCCCATTGGCCATGTTCCACCCTGCCGTCGACGGTGTTTGCAAACGCAGTGCCGGCCCACAGGATGTCTTCGTACTTCGTCATCCGATCGATCACCAAGGCGACGACTTGGTCGGCTTCACGATCGAAACGCTGCTCTAATCGTTCGGTTTGATAACGCCGAGAATAGTTCCAAGCGAATAGCGTGAAACCGATCGCCAGGACAATCACGATCCACAGAAGCCGTTGCAGAACGTGCGCCTTCGCAACCGTGGTACGGATCTGTTCCGCAGGCGATGCAGACAAGGTTTCCATTAGATTTTCACGCAGACTTGGTTGCGGCCCGAACGCTTGGCGTCGTACAGGGCTACATCGCTTCGTCGTAGTGCGTCTTCCAACTGGTCCCCGTCGATGACCGATGTGATTCCGACGCTAGCGGTGACTTTCAAACAAACGTCTCTCAGTTCGATTTGCGATGACTCGATGCTGCGAATCAATTCGGTAGCGTGGTGGATCGCGTTTTCTAGCCCGGCCTCTGGCAACAGAATTGCGAATTCTTCGCCGCCGTATCGGGCAGCTTGGATTCCATGTTGCGAAGATTCGCTGATCAGTTTGGCGATGTGGCGAAGCACGTGATCGCCGACCAAGTGGCCGTGCAGGTCATTGACTCGCTTGAAATGGTCAATGTCCAACAAAGCGATGCACATCACTTTGCAATGTTCGACCAGTTCGGAAAAACTGGCGCTAAGACGCCTGCGGTTGGGCATCCCTGTCAGGATGTCTGTGTTGGCGTCGGCTGCAATGCCCAGCATCTTTTGCTGCCTTGCGATCGCAAAGCTTAGCGATCGAGTCAGCAATTGGCCGCTGATTGCTCCCTTGGCAACGTAATCCTGGGCGCCTTTTTCAATCGCGGCTAGGCCAAGTGTTTCGTTGTCGTTTCCGGTCAGGACCACCACTGGAAGTCTCGCGTCCACGCATCGGATCTGATGCAGCGATTCAATTCCGTGTCCGTCGGGAAGCCCAAGATCGAGCAAGCAAACGTCGAAATCGTTTTCTGAAAGCTGCTGGATGGCTTCCTGCAGTGACGACGCATGTTCGACTTCGAAGACAGCCTGCGATGTGCGGGTCAGAATGCGTGTGACCATGAAGGCCTCGCTTTCCTGATCTTCAACCAAAAGGACGCTAATCGCCTTAGGTGAAATACCTAACATCGATAGATCCTTTGCCCGCTGGAGTCAAAAAAGTGAAGCCCTAATCACCTCCATAGAATTGCAGCGCCGTTACTTTCTCGAGCCTCCTTGTGGCAATTTGGTGACAAATGCCACTACCCCAGCCAGCAATCTGGGGCAATATCCCTGTCATGCCGATCGTAGCGACACAATGGGCGAAAGGTGACGGCCAAAATCCCATCTGACGAACATCCAGTACACGTTTGTACCGGATGACGTCAAAATGATTGGCGACCACCAACGGCTCGGATCGCTATTTGATGAAACCGCGGGATCGCAGCATATCGACGACGGCATCGGCACACTGATCGACGGTGTCGCTGGTCGTGTCGATTGTCAGATCCGCGTTTTCGGGGACGTCGTAGGTCGCCGTCACGCCTGGGAAGTTCACCAATTCGCCTGCGTCGGCCTTGGCATACTGTCCCTTGGTATCACGTTGGCGGCACACATCGACGGGGGTCGCAACGTGGACGACCAAAAATTTGCCTTCGCCGATCAATTTGGCGACTTTCTGGCGTACGTCGCCCGATGGTGCGACGAACGACGCGATGCAAATCATGCCGGCATCGTTCAATGTGTGAGCCAAATGGCCGCTGCGACGCAAGTTCTCGCTGCGGTCTTCGGCGGTGAAGCCCAAGTCACGGCTGAGCCCTCGTCGCACCGTTTCGCCATCGATGCTGGCCACGGCGCGGCCGGCGTCGAATAGTTTGCGTTCGACTGCGTGTGCGATCGAGGTTTTGCCGCTGCCGGTTAGCCCAGTCAGCAACACGGTGGCCGGACGCTGGCCGAAGCGGGCCGCACGATCATCCGCAGAAACCTGCGATACGGCGTTGGGGGACGTCGATGCATCGGCATCCGAATCGTCCCACACGGTTCGGTTCTTCGCATCACCGGATTTGTCCAAAATCATGCCCGCCGCCACGGTGGCGTTGGTCAATCGATCCACGACGATGAAGGCACCGGTGCTGCGGTTCTTTCGATAGGCGTCCATATGGATCGGGGCCGACAAAGTAATGCCGACGCGGCCGATTTCATTCAGTTCCAACGCCGGGGCGGGGCTGCGGTGCAGCGAATTGACATCCACGCGATATTTCAGCGTGTCGATCGTTCCGGGTAATGTTTGCGTTGTGTGTTTGAACAGATAGGTTTTGCCAGGCACCATTCCATCTGCGTTCATCCAAACCAGCATCGCGTCAAATTCGGATCGCGATCGCGGCAAATTGCCGGGACGCACAATCATGTCGCCACGGCTGGCGTCGATCTCGTCCGCGAATGTCAGCGTCACCGATTGCGGCGCGAACGCCTCGTCGATATCCCCGTCGAAGGTGACGATGCGTTTAACATGCGACTTTTGGCCGCTTGGCAGAACCATGATTTCCTCGCCGGCACGGATGATGCCGGATGAAATCGTGCCACAGAAACCGCGGAAGTTTAGATCGGGGCGATTGACGTACTGTACCGGCATCCGGAAATCTTGCAGGTTCCGGTCGCTGCCGATGTAGACGTTCTCTAGGAAATTCATCAGCGTGCTGCCGGTGTACCACGGCATGTGCTCGCTGCGATCGACGACGTTGTCGCCATTGAGCGCGCTGATCGGAATGAAGTGCAGATCGGGAAGATCCAAACGCGTCGCGAACGAGCGGTAATCGTCACAGATTTCTTCGAAACGTTCTTCGCTGTAATCGACCAAGTCCATCTTGTTGATCGCGACAACGACGTGACGAATCCCCAGCAGGGAAACGATGAACGAGTGTCGTTTGGTTTGCGTCAACACGCCGTGATCGTGCCGAGCATCGATCAAGATCACAGCCAGGTCGGCCGAACTGGCGCCGGTGGCCATGTTCCGCGTGTATTGTTCGTGGCCGGGGGTGTCGGCGATGATGAATTTGCGTTTTGCGGTACTGAAATAGCGGTACGCAACATCGATCGTGATGCCCTGTTCACGCTCGGCCTTCAATCCATCCATCAACAGTGCGGTATCGATTTGACCGCCGGTCGTACCGACCAGTTTGGAATCGACTTCCAGTTGTTTCAGGTGGTCTTCGTAGACCATTTTGCTGTCGAATAGCAGTCGGCCGATCAACGTGCTCTTTCCGTCATCAACGCTGCCGCAGGTGATCAACCGAAGCAACTGCTTCTGTTCATGCTGCTTCAGATAGGCGTCAATGTCGGTCGCGATCAGGTCAGATTGATGGGACATGGAGAAAGATAGGTTTCAGGTGACAGGTGTCAGGTAACAAGAACAAACGAATGGTTGGCAGCCGTCAACGCTTTGCTGAAAAGCAGGTGGGGGACAGAGCCGTCTGCAACCTGTTCGTTAAAAGTATCCGCGGCGTTTCTTCTCTTCCATTCCCGCACCGCCTTCGTCTTGGTCGATGATTCGGCCTTGGCGTTCGCTGGTCGTCGCCAGCAGCATTTCCTGGATCACTTCGGGCAAGGTCGCCGCTTCGCTTTCGACGGCTCCGGACAGCGGGTAACAGCCCAGTGTGCGGAAGCGAACCATCTTGGTTTCTTCTTTTTCGCCGGCCAGCAGCGGCATGCGATCGTCGTCTCGCATCAACAACACGCCATCACGCTCGACCACGCGGCGGGGCGCCGATAGGTACAGAGGCACGATGGGGATGTTTTCCAAGTGGATGTACTGCCACACGTCTAGTTCGGTCCAATTGCTCATTGGAAAGACGCGAATCGATTCGCCCTTGTTCACGCGGCCGTTGTATAGGTTCCAGAGCTCGGGCCGCTGATTCTTGGGGTCCCATCGATGGGACTTATCACGGAAGCTGAAGACACGTTCTTTGGCGCGGCTCTTCTCTTCGTCGCGACGTGCACCACCGAAAGCTGCATCGAACTGGTACTTGTCCAACGCCTGCTTCAGCGCGTCGGTTTTCATGATTTCCGTGTGGCGTTCGCTGTCTTCCCACGGCTTGATGTCGTGCTTGATTCCTTCTTCGTTGATGTGAACCAGCAGGTCCAAGCCGAGTTCCTTCCGTGCGTACTGTTCGCGGAACTCGATCATCTCGCGAAACTTGTAGGTCGTGTCGACATGCAATAGCGGGAATGGCGGCTTGGCTGGGTAGAACGCCTTTAGCGCAAGGTGGACCAGCACGGCTGAATCTTTGCCAATGCTGTACAGCATTACCGGTTTATTGAACTCGGTAACGACCTCGCGCATGATGTGGATTGATTCCGCTTCGAGCTGCTTGAGGTGGGTGAGGTTGTAGTCCGACATTTCGCCAAAAAATTGAGTGTTTGTGGAGAATCCAGCCCAGGAGTATAAGCGCCGCCTGAGTGGTTAGTAGCCCCGGGTGAAACGAGTGTCCCGGACCTAACAGAGCTATTGGTACCGTGTCGAGCCCTTTGGCCAAATCTGCAGAATCACGCCCTCGGATTCTTCGGCATCCCCCAGTGGATAGGAGGCGACTTTTCGCATTTGCAAATTCGCCAAGGAACCCAAGTGGCGGGCTTCGCCCCGTTCATCGAGCCACTTGGGGCCTTTGATCAACAACAGGCGGTCCACCATCATCCAGTGGGGTTCGATCCAGCGACAGAACTTCGCGATGCTGCCGACGGCGCGTGAGACGACCGACGTGAACCGAAAATCTTCCATCAGATCTTCGCCCCGGGCCGCGTACACCGGGACCTGGATCCCGACCTCCGCCACAATCTCGCTGAGCGCCTTGGCTCGCTTGGCAACCGATTCGGCCAACGAGACTTCGATGTCAGGCCGCAGGATGGCCAGCGGGATACCGGGAACCCCATTTCCGCTGCCCATGTCCAAGACCTCTTCGCCCTCGGCCAACAGAGGTGCGAGCTGCAAGCAGTCGCGGAGGTCCCGACCAACAAAAAGGTCCCACGTGGTGTGGCGGGTCAGATTCAATTGTTCATTGAATCGCCACATCACAGTGACATAGTCTTGCAACCTTTGAGCCATCGCCTCGTCCATTTCGATCGAGTGGGAAGCGAGCGCGGCGGCAAAATCGGGATCGATCGGCATGGTGGGTCGGGTCGCAGTCATGAACGGGAATTGCTTTCGGTACCGTAATCATGACATATTCGGCGCCGCTCTCAAAGCGACCCATTCTGGCCGACCGTTCGAACTCTCGGATCCCCGTTTCCTGCGATGAATCCACACGTATTTGCCTATGGCACGCTGAAGCAGGGACAATGTCGGGCCCATCTGTGGCCGGCGGAACCGATCTCCATCCGCCCAGCTTGGATTCGGGGGTGCCTATTCGACCGTCACGACTACCCCGCCGTCGTCGCGGGAAACGGGATCGTCGTCGGTGAAATCCGCCTATTTGCTGACTCGGACATCGATCGCGTGATGACGGTGTTGGACCAAATCGAAGGATGCCATCAGCCAGGACTGCCCAATCTGTACGACCGCGCCGTCGTGCAGGCCTACCCCTATGACGGCGAAGCCCCCGACCAGCAGACCCCAAACGCCATACCCATGGCCATGGCGAACGCCTATTTTTATGCACGCGATCCGATTGCCGACGGGTTCCGGAAAGTCGTCACAGACGGGCCCGCGGTCTGGCCAACCAACGGTTCGGCCGCCAAGTAGCGGATCCGAGGATCCCCAATTCTGTCTGGATGCTTGGCTGTCTGGATACCTGCCTGTCTGGATACCTGGGGCGACGTGGCATCGGCCCGAGCTGGTGGACTGGAATCGTTCAGGGTCCCCCCATCAGCCGCCTTGGCCGGTAGCCCCGGTTCGTGGGTGACGAATCCGAGGCTATCGCGAAACGGCTGACTGAATCGACAAACCGTTATTGGCATCCGCATGCGAACTGCTTCACGGTCGCTATCGCCCAACCGGTGAAGCAACCGAGCGGCTCCTAGCTACCTGATTCGGGATGGTAGGGACGCACATCGATCCACTGCATGCCCGCAGCATCAGCAGCCTGAAATCCAAGCGGCGAGTCTTCGAACACCAAGCACTTGGTCGGATCGAGTCCCAGTTGCCGGGCGGCTTCCAGGAACACGTCCGGTTCGGGTTTGTGCCGCTGAGTGTCTTCGGCAGTGACGACCGCCGCAAATAGATCCGTGATTCCCATCTGGTCCAATTGCCGGTTCACGATGGTTCGGATGCCTCCGCTGGCAACGGCCATCGGCATCCGACCATGGTGTCGTCTCGCCACGTCCACGACGTCGTCCAGTGTGGGCAACTGGTCAATCAGCTTTTCGAAAGCGTCTTCCTTCTCTTGGGCGACGACGGATGCATCGACCGAAACCCCTTGTTCGCCGGACAAGATCTCGATGATTTTGTCGCTGGGCATGCCGCCCATCGAATAGAAACGATCTTCACCGAATGTGATTGCATACTTCGACATGGTGTCGCGCCACGCCACGAAGTGGAGCGGCATCGAATGGCTCAGGGTGCCGTCGCAATCAAAAATCAGTCCATCGAACTCGCGGGTGTAGTCAGCGTCGCGCACAGTTTTGGCAGCTTTCTTTCGGAAGATTCAGGGGAGGTGTTCCGCGACAAACCTAACGATTCTTTCCCGAACGGCAAACGGCATCCAAAATTCACGCCCTGTTGCCACGTTCAGCCCAAGCCGCATTGCGATCCGCCAGCACAAATGTAGGCAGGAGCAAGCGAAGCGCGGCTCCGGCATGCTTGGTGGGTGATTGGGTGGGGGATTGCCGGATCTGCGTCGCTGCGCTCCTGGATCCGACCTACTTGGATCCGACCTACTTGGATCCGACCTACTTGGATCCGACCTACTTGGATCCGGCCTACTTGGATCGGGGCTGCTTGGATCGGGGCTGCTTCATCTGGCGTTTTTATCGCTACGGGGCGACGATTCGGAACAGACGGGTGCCGGTGCGGACCAGGAAGCCGTCGGGTAGCGGGGCTACCCCGTACAGAGTCTCACCCGCTTCGGCTTCGGATGCGACCCACAACTGGTTCTCGGCGACCATGTTGATTTCGTCGCCCGCAGCGATCACCGAAGTGGTGCCGCTTTTACCAAAGATGAATACATTCTCGCCGATTCCGTACGGCGTTGCCCAATTGGACTGTGGCATTCGCGAAGTGTAGGCGGTGTCACCATGGTTGAGGTCGATGCAGTAGAGGACGCCGGCGCGATTGGTGTAATAGGCGTAGCCGCGGTATGCGATCGGTGACCCAAAGGAACTGGTCGCCGATTCGTTTCGCCACACAACTTCGGCAACATACTGTGTCGCACCATCGGCTGGCAGTGGAACAATCTGCATCAGCATGTTGGACTGTTTCGCGCCCTCTGCATTCTCGCCACTACGTCCAGGCGACGCACCAACCAAGAACCGGGCATCGCCGACCGCGATCGGCGTGGCGACGGTGTTGCCCCCCACATCATCAAACGTCCATAGCAATGCACCGGAGACAGGGTCATAGCCATCGACGGAACCCGAGGACGAAACCACGATGTGATGGGAATCGCCGACGGGGACAAGGGTTGGCGAGGACCACGAAATTCTAGGCGTTCGGTCCGTCTTCCAAATGGTTTTGCCGCTGGATTTATCGAACGCTGCGATGTAGGCGGCGCCGTCGTTGTCGGCTAGTACAAAGACACTGCTGTCGTTCTGGACCAGCGACCCCCCGAGTCCAAAGCGGCCGTCAAATTTTCCATAGTCGGCCATCAGGTCCCGTTCCCACCGCAGGTCGCCGGTGGGAGTCAGTGCGACCATGTTTCCGCTTTCAAAAAACGCATAAATGCCCGCTTCGTCGGCGGTCGGTGTGGGGGCCGCACGACTGGTGTAGAGATCGTTTTTGACCTGCAGCGAACTGGGGAACGACTTTTCCCATCGCTTGGTACCGTCGGCCAGCGAATAGCAAGCGACCAGATTCGATTCTTTCATCGGTCCATCAACCGCCGTGACGTAGACATGGTCGCCCACGATGACTGGGCTGGACTGCCCGTAACCGGTGATCGCCGCTTGCCAGGCGATGTTTTCTGTTGGCGACCACTCGATCGGTGGCGAAAACTTTTCGATCTGATCCTTGGCTTGTCCACCTAAGAACGCGGGCCAGTCGGCGATCGCGGGCGATGCTTCGCCGCCAAGTCCGATGGCCAGCATCATGACCGGAAGGGCGGAAAGCTGGAATGCGAAGCGTTTCATGATGAACCTTAGGATCGGGATGGGACGGATCGTCCGAGGAAGACATTTCACCACTGGATCGCTGTGCTATCCCAAGTGAAGGGCCGCGCGAGCCAGTTGCAGCCAGCTGGTTCCGGCGGAATCGACGTTCATGTTGTACGCCTTGGTGGGAATGTAGGCGCGTTTGTTGTCAACGATGCGAATGGGAATCTGAGTATTCTTTTCGAGTTGTTCGATTCGTTGCCGGTTGGTGTAGTGGAGGACAATGAATCGATCGTTGGTCGTGATGGCTGCAATTTGCCATGCTGCTGCGTCCATCCGCAGCTCGGCAATCTCCAGCATGCGTTTGGCGGCTTCGGGTGGTTCGCCGAATCGGTCCTTCAGTTCCTCGCGGATCGTGACGATCTCGGATGCGTTGTTGATCTTGGCGATCCGGCGATACAGATCGATCTTGTGGCGAAGGTCCGGTACGTAGTCGTCGGGCAGATAGGCTTCGACGGGTAGATCAATGTCGACATCGGCCGACAACTTGGGCGGCAACTTTTGCAGGGTGCGTACGGCGTCTTCTAACAACGAACAATAAAGTTCGTATCCGACGGCGGCGATGTGACCGGATTGCTGTGACCCCAGCAGATTGCCCGCGCCACGGATTTCTAAGTCACGCATCGAAATCGCAAAGCCAGCGCCCATCTGGCTGAATTCTTCGATCGCACGCAGACGCTTGGACGACTCGGGCGACAGGTGTTTGTGCTTGGCAACGATCAGGTAGCAGTGCGCTTGATGCTTGTACCGGCCAACACGCCCGCGAAGTTGGTGCAACTCGCTAAGTCCGTACCGATCACCATCGTCAATGAACATCGTGTTCGCATTCGGAATGTCCAAGCCGCTTTCAACGATCGTGGTCGCCACCAACATGTCGAACTTGTGTTCGATAAAGTCCACCATGACCTGTTCGAGTTGACCTTCGGCCATCTGGCCGTGCCCGATTCCAATGCGTACCTCCGGCACGATCGATTTCAGCTTTTCGACCAGTTGGGGCATATCGCCAATGCGGTTGTGGACAAAAAAGATCTGTCCGCCGCGGTTCAGTTCCCGAACGATCGCCGTTCGGATCAGGTTGTCGTCCCAGCGGACCACTTTGGTTTCGATCGATCGGCGTTCGGCCGGTGGCGTTTCCAGGTTGCTAATGTCCCGCACGCCGACAAGGGCCATGTGCAACGTCCGTGGGATGGGCGTCGCCGACAGGGTCAAGACGTCCACGTTGCTGTGCAGTGTTTTTAGTTTCTCTTTGACCGCCACGCCAAACCGCTGTTCTTCGTCAACGACGACCAGGCCCAAATTGCTGAAGTCGACATCTTTGCTGGCCAGACGGTGGGTGCCGACCACGATATCGACCTTTCCACGCCGCAGGTCTTTGACCGTTTCGCGTTGTTCGGATCGAGTGGCGAATCGCGATAGTTTGCGAATTTCGACCGGGAACTCGGCCATCCGTTCGCGAAAATTATGATAGTGCTGTTCGGCCAACACCGTCGTGGGAACCAAGATCGCAACTTGGAAACCGCTGGTCACTGCCTTGAACGCTGCTCGCATCGCAACTTCGGTCTTGCCGTAACCGACGTCACCGCAGATCAACCGATCCATCGGCCGCGTCGATTCCATGTCCAACTTCAGCGCATCGATCGCCGTCAATTGGTCGGGTGTTTCCATGTAGGGGAAACTAGCGTCAAACTGCCGCTGCCAATCGTTGTCCAAGTCGAACGAAATCCCTTGCCGGGTCGTCCGCTGGGCCTGCATTTCCAGCAGTTCTTCGGCCATGTCGGTGACGGCACTTTCGGCTGCCTTGCGCTGGGACTTCCATGCTTGGCCGCCGATCTTGGCAAGTCGCGGTTGCCGGGTGGTGCCGCCAACGTAACGCTGGATCAATCCGATACGAGATGCCGGCACATAGATCTTGGTGCCTTCGTCGAACTCGATCGTTAGGTGTTCAAGGTGCTGGCCGTTTTTCTCGATGTGTTTCAGGCCGCGATAGAGCCCGATGCCATAGGACAGGTGGACAACCAGGTCACCTGGTTCCAACTGCATCAGACTGTTGATCGGTTTTCCGCGCGAACGCGAACGGCCACGACGCACCGGGCTGCGATGGAATAGTTCGGCGCCGGTCAGCACCAACACTTTGGCGGCCACCAATCGGAACCCGCCCGATAGCTCGGCAACCGTCAGGTGCAGTCGGCCTTCGCGAGTCGCTGCGCTGTCATGCAGCAGTTCGGTCAACCGTTCGCCATCGGCCGGCGTATCGCCCACCAGGATGACTTCATGTTCGGCCGCGACCGTATCGATCTTGATCAGCGTTTCGTCCAGCGACGACGCAAACGCATCAGCGGTACTGGAGTGAACGTCGACGACTTTCTTGGCATCCGGTTCGGCCAACATCGACGCGGAAATCACGTTGTGACCGGATAGTGAATCCATCAGTTGGTCATAGCTGATCAAGTTCGCACCGTCGCCGGTTCGTTTGATCAGATCTCGGGCCGACTTTTCGGTGTCCTGTGGATCGACCACGACGACGATCGCATCGTCGGGCAAATAGTCCGCGATCGAACCGAATGCACTGGCATCGTCGGGCGATTCGTCGTCATCCGCGCCACTGACACCCACCGCAGCGATTTCGACATGATTTAGCGATTCGATACTGCGTTGGCTGCCCGGATCAAATCGGCGGATCGATTCAATTTCGTCGCCGAACCATTCGATTCGAATCGGTTGCGGTTGGTCCGCTGAATAGATATCCAACAACCCGCCGCGAGTGGCAAATTCGCCCGGCAGCGCCACCGCCGTGGTCGCTGCGAACCCGGCTTCGGCCAACCAGCGGCGAATTTCCTCGGGCTCGACTTCGTCGCCAACGTTGATTCGGCGCGTCGAATCCTGAAGCTTCTGGGGCGTCGGCACCAACTGCATCGCACCGCCGATGAACGCCGTGATCAGCAGCGGGTTTTCGGGGGCCTCGTTCCGCTGCAGCAGTTTCTGCAGCACTTGCAGGCGGTCAGCGTAGTCTTCATCGCGAATCGATGACGCGGAAACGTCAGCGGCCGACAACGGCAGCGACACCGCTTCGGTCAGCCCAAACGCGATCGCGTCGCCGGCGACGATGTCGGCGTCGGCTGCCTGTGGCAACAACATCAGGATGTGGGGACGCTGGATCGCGACAGACGCCGCAAAGACGCCTCGCAGTGCCCCCCAAACGCCAGCGAACGCTAATGGAGTGGCTTTCTTTGCCTTGGCATTTCTTGACCGCTTGCTCGGCTTTTTTAGCTTCGCTAATTGCGCGCTGATCCCCGCGGCCTGGTCCAACAGACGGGGCACGTCGGCGAGTTTATGAGCGGTCGTCGCGGCTGAAGATGCCATTCAGCGAAGGCTATCGTTATTTCAACGGCTTGAAAAGATGCGCCCGCACGATCTGGGACGCTGTGGGCCGGATTCCATGACCCGGCAATGCGACGCAGGCCAAATCCCCCCAACCGGGTTTGGGGTGGGGCGTTGATCGATCAGACGCGAGACCTAGAGGACGCCGTTTTCGCGATAGGACGCATGCACGGCGTTGATCCGTGTCAGATTGCGATGCTCGGGACGCAACCCGGCACGGCAGACCACCGAAACGATGTCAGCGATGGTCGATGCGCCGATCTTCCGTCCGATTTCAGCCTTGTGCCGTTCAACCGTCCGTGGACTGCGATACAAAAATCGGGCGGTTTCGGGAACCGAATACCCGTTGCCTAGCAAAATCAGCACTTCCAGTTCTCGTTTGCCCAAAATGCTAAGTGGGCCTAAATCGATCAGGTTCGATCGAAACGTTTCGCCTTTTGACGAGACGCCATCGACCGTTTCGGACGCCGCTGTGGTTGAACACGCCGATTCCGATGGGATCGGATTGGGCGAAACCGCAGTGTCCGCGATCTCCCCTGGTTGTTCCGTCTGGGGGGCTGCGCCGGTGTGGCCCGAAGCGTCGGGATTCACTGCGTCGGGATTCAGCGGGGCCTCGGGATTGGCGGCGGCCGCACTGGGAACCGGCATGGGCGGATGATTATCTTCGTCGTTCGATGCGATCGATCGCGAAAGCACCAAGACGTGATCCGCAAACGGTTCTTCCTGCAGCGGCATCAGGGTCGACGCGATCGCCCTGCCATGCAGCACATGTTCGGTCCTCGCTGGCCGTTCGGTTTGAGAAACCTTCTGGAGCCATTGGATGCGTTCTTTGGCAAACGACTCTTCGAAAACGTCCAGCAGGTTGATGCCGGTCAAATCGCTGGATGTCGAGATGCCAACTTTACGAAGGAACCCGGGGCTGCAGTATCGGAAGATTCCATCGGTGCGAATGATGCTCAGTCCGATGCCTTCTTCGAGGGCAAAAAGCTTTGCCCAATCGATTGCTGCCGGGAACGATGATGCGGTTAGTGGGGACAACTTTTGGTGACCATTCTGGCGTTTCGATTGGCTGCGGCAATTTGCGACGCCCTTTGCGCCGATTGACTTCGTTGGTTTGCTGCCGCTGTTCAGACTCTGTGGCACTTGGCCTACCCGGGTCAATCCTGCTGTGGGCCGGTTTCCTGAATTTGGGTCTGCCGTCCCCGAGGTCGGGTGAGGAAACGTTGCGGTAAACCGTCGTTTTCAGCGTGCCCGGGCGATTATTATCAAATCAAAAGGTTATTGTTGAGTGCATCCACTCAATCTGGTGGGGATCGCAAATCCGCTTCGAACTCTCCGGATCCGCGAGGTGGGCTCGTACGCCATTTCACAGGAACCACACCAATACTGAGCCGCATTCTTCCTATCGGCGGCTGCAAACCACCATTTGGGTCAGCTTGGGGCCAGGCGGGGGAATCAACGTCTGCGGTGCCCCACAATGGCGATTCTTAACCTTCGTGTGGGGTGGGACTGGGCCTCGCGGTGTGAGTTTCGTTTGGCGAAGCCTTCATTGTAGGAGGCAGTCAAGTCTGGCGATCAAAGTCCCTGTCCCGGCATGGGATCGACTATGATTGTGCCCCGCGACTTGGCGTCCGCCGGGTCCCCATTTACCCCTCCCGATGATTGAGTCAACTTTATGACGTGGCGCCTGTTCTCCCCGGTTTTGGTCCTCTGTGCCTGGACTTCCCTTGGTGTGGCTCAATTGCCCAACGGATGGCGTCAGCATGACATCGATCGGCCCTTGCCGAAGGTGATCACCCCGGGCGACGGCAATCTGAAGGTGACTCCGCCCAGTGACGCTACCGTCCTGTTTGACGGCACGGACCTGTCGCAGTGGCGCAGCAGTGACGGTGGTCCGTCGAAATGGGTGATCGTAGACGGTGTGATGGAATCGGTCGCAGGCAGCGGTTACGTCTTCACACGCCAAGCGTACGGCGATTGCCAACTTCATATCGAATGGGCATCACCGGCCGATGTCAAAGGAAACAGCCAGGGGCGTGGCAACAGTGGTGTGTTCCTGATGGGCAAGTACGAGGTGCAGGTGCTGGACAGCTTTGAAAACAAGACCTACGCCGATGGCAGTGCCGCATCGATCTATGGCCAGTACCCGCCCTTGGTCAATGCTTCGCGTGGTCCCGGGCAATGGCAAAGTTACGACATCATTTTCCGTCGCCCACGTTTCGGCGCAAGCGGCGAACTGGTTTCGTCGCCTCGGGTCACCGTCCTGCACAACGGTGTTCTGGTTCAAGATTCGACCGAACCGTTTGGCCCAACATCGTGGCTAGAACCGGGATCCTTTGACCATCATTCGGACAAGTTGCCTCTGTCGCTGCAGGATCACGGCAACCCGGTCCGATACCGCAATATCTGGATCCGCCCGTTGGATGAATCGCCGCGAACCCCACGGACAACCGCCTACGAAACATCAAT
This sequence comes from Rubripirellula lacrimiformis, assembly GCF_007741535.1. Taxonomy (NCBI): domain Bacteria; kingdom Pseudomonadati; phylum Planctomycetota; class Planctomycetia; order Pirellulales; family Pirellulaceae; genus Rubripirellula; species Rubripirellula lacrimiformis. Next base: position 5,022,643 of record NZ_CP036525.1, on the reverse strand, counting down.
CGTCCAGCTGACGCCGGCCGAACTGGATCGCCTTGTCGGCAAGTACGACGGATACGACGTCAGCCGCGAAGACCGAACGTTGTTTGTCCGAGTCGGTGGAGCGAAGTTGGAATTGATCGCGACCAGCCCACTGACCTTCAATGCCCGGTACACCGCGACGACGTTGACGTTCAACGAAGGCGATGATGACGCGATTGAAAGTGTCACGCGAACGATGGGCGGCGACACGCACACCGCTAATCGCAACAGCGAATCCGAGAACTAGGACGACGTGCTGCGGTATGTCGGCACCGGACGGCCAGGACGAAAACTTTCCATCTGCGTGATTTCCGTCGTGGCTTGATAGGACTTTGCCATCGCTTGGATGGCAGCTTGGACATGTTCGCTTAACACTTCGGGAGCCATCCGCACGCGCGCGTTGATGATGGCTGCCACCTCTGGCGAAGTCGTCTGGGTCGATAGCGATAACACCGTTGGTGAATCGCTATCGATCAGATTGGCTACCGCAATGTCGTCACCGGCGCGGGCCAGGACTTTCAAGTGCCCGGGTTCGGCGCTGATTTGGCGCAGGCTACTGCGAAGGTGATCGACCAAGCCGACCGCAATGTCGTCGGCCGGGATACCTTCGGTGCTGCGAAAGACGGCGGTCGCATTCAGCCAACCCAGTTCAGCCTCGCCATCGGCATAGACGTCGTAGTCAACGTCCATCATCTGTTGGCGTGGAAACGATTGGGCCTGGAGTGCCTGCACCAACGCGTCCATGTTCTGGCCTGTCTTGGCCGAGATGCAGATCACTTGCTTGCCCGGATACTGGGTCGCAAGGTGGTCTTTAAGTTGTTGCAGTTTATCTGCCGACAGTTCATCGACTCGATTGATCAGAACGATATCGGCCTCTTCCAATTGCTTGCGGAAGATGTACTCCGCCTTCTCCGAAAAACCTCCACCGACCCCCGACAGGATCTTGTTGCCATGGTTGGGCTTCAGCACCACGGCATAGGGCCGGTGCAGGAATTCTTCGCCCAACTGCTGCATCAATGGTACGGCGATGGTCGCGACCAAGTCCGTGCAACTGCCGACTGGTTCGGCCAAAATGATGTCGGGCCGTCGACGAGTTTCGAACTCTTGCATCGCGTCGGTCAGCCCGTTGAAATTGCAACAGAAGCACGATCCGGCAACTTCGTTGACTTCCAACCCCTGGCTCTTCAACATCTCTGTGTCGACCAACCCGGCCGCTTGATCGTTGGTGACCACACAGACATGTTTGCCGGCCGCTTGGTACGACTTGGCCAACTTGGAGATTAGCGTCGTTTTACCGGCGCCAAGAAACCCGCCGATCATGATGAATTCAATGGGTGCCGGCATTCGTGTCTTTCCGCAAAGGGAGGGCGTTGGAGGCCAGCATTCACATCGCCCCGCCGCGACTTGGTTGGCGAAGCAAGGTGACGACACCCGTGTGAAATCCAAAGACTTGGATTGGCTTCACCGGTGCGAATGGCAGGAGCAAAGTTGGAGTGCGAACATTCTGACGTTTGTCAGAACGTCGGTCAATCGGCTGCCCCCCCTCTCAGCGTCCACTTCGGATCGAAGCCAAACGGTGGCTTAGAAGTCCATGTTGTACTTCTGTGTCATCGTCTTGCGAAGATCGGCGGTCAACTGGTCGATCGCGGACAACATTTCGCGATAGTTGCTGTACGCGTTTCCTCTAGCCTGTGCATCGGTTGCCCGGTGTTGGTTGACATTGTTGTAGCTGTTGTAATAGCCAACGTTGCCATAGCTGTCGTACTGGAATCCTTGGTTCAACGACTGCGACGCCTTGGTTTGACCGGCCTTGATGTTGATCTGTTGAATCGCCAAGGCGTCGTTCCGCATCATGGCGGCGACGGTCGAACCGTACTGGATCATGTCTGGGTCGACTCCTAGCACGCTCATCGCATCGATCTTTCGTGCGTTGATGTTGTTCCACTGTGCTCGCGCGCCGGTGGTCTGTGCCGAGTAGCGTCGAATGCTGTCGATGTAAAGATTGACATGATCAAAGTAGTCCTTGGTCTTGCTGCTGCTGACCTTGTCTTTGGTCAGTGCAACCTGATCGTCACCTTTGGAATGGGTGATGTCGCTGACGTGGTCGCCGGCCGAGAAGATGCCGAGCAACAAGCCAAGAGTTTCGGCTTTCAATCCGCCTTGCAGCTTCAGCGTGTTGCCTTCCATCTTGACCGTGCATGCCAATAGTTCTGGGATGCTGGTGCCGTTCTGTTCGGAAAGTTCATGGAACAGTTCTTTGGCGACCGGTTCCAGCTTGGCAGGCGATTGGCCAAATTCGAAAGACAGGATGCAGTCAGAAAGACTCTTGCGACCAAGGATCAGGCTAACGCCTTGGGCCGACGCCAAAATTCGCGACACGTCAGCGGAATCCGCCGTCGACAATGAATTGAGTGATCGCAGTTCGCCGACTCGCTTGGCAAGTGCGACCGGTGAAAAGACGTCCTGCAGATCGACAGCCAGCATGAACGAAAGGTATTGCTCGGGTTGCTTGGACTGCTGAGCCAGATATTCCGGCACCGCTTGATGCGCACCCTTTTTCAGGAAACTAGCCAGCAGCGATCGATCGGCTGGACGCAAGAATCCGACTCGATTGTTTTCCATCGGGACCAGGTAGGTTTGCGAGGGCGCAAACACCACGTCACGGGCTGCCACGGTGTCCACATACCCATCGACGGCTTTGGCGATCGTGTTCGCAGTCGCTTGGTTACGGCTGATCGTGTAACCGGCTTCCCATTTAGGTTTCAGGTTTCCGATGTTCAAATCGGACGCAAACCAGACTTCGTCGACATTGTCCGACATCGCACCGACGATCGTGCTGTCTCCGCTCAGTTGGATCAACGTGGGCACGTGCACGTATCCGATCGAATTCGCTTTCGATGGAAGCTGCTGTAGCAGTTCGGATAGCTTGGGCGTCTGTGCCAACGTGTAGGTTGCCATTGCGCATGCAATCGCGAAAGATAAGAGCGAGCGATTCACGGTGATTCTCATGATGAAAAGGAAAAATGTCTTTGCGGTCGCGTAAAGCGTTGCAGAGCCTATCGGAGTCGATGTCGGTCCGGCAAGATCCTGCGCCGTAGGCAGGGTTCAACCTTAAACGATCTTAGCTGTCCCGACCATCATTTGGGACGCGGTTTCCGTCGGTTCCGGCACTTGATTTGTCTTCCCAACGCCGTCGATCGATGATTCTCTGGATACATTTGGCCTTCGATCCTGGTCGCTGGATGTATCCGATCCCGTGTATACAGGTGCACACCGGCGGCCTTTCGTCGTCGTTTGGCTTGTCCGCAGCACCCGGAGCCGCCAACGGAATGATCGGTCTGTCATCGAATCGATCGCTGTTGCCAGACGTTGGCGTCTCCGGAATGTGATTTTGGCGCACACCGGATAGAGCGATCTCATTTCGTGGATCGACCCGATTCTGGGGTGCCGTTCATCTTGGCCACCGTGACGCATCCGGTCGCTTATGCTGTGGCGGAATCACCCACGACGGGCTGCCCGACGGATTTGCGAATCGTGCATCGCAAGCGTAAATTTCGTGGATCAATTGTTCAGGAAAATCCGATGGCAACAAGTGTTTCGCTACGGTTGGGTTCGTGGCTCGCGGTGCTCGTTGCCGGGACCGCGATGGCGATCCAGCCGTTTCAAATCCAGATCGTGGATGCGTCGAATCAATGGCCTGTCCCGATGGTGGAACTGGAGACCGTTCATCACTGCAAATTCGTTTCGGACAACGCGGGCTTGATCGCTATGGACTTGCCCGAGTTGATGGGAACCGAGACGTGGTTTCATGTTCGCGGTCATGGATATTCCGTTCCCGCAGACGGTTTCGGCTATCGCGGTGTCCGGGCAACACCCCAGCCGGGTCACAGCATCACGATCGAGGTGAATCGGTCGCTGCCTGCCCAACGTTTGGGGCGTTTGACCGGCGCGGGTATCTTTGGCGAATCCCAGAAGCTTGGTCTGCGTTCGGACTGGACCGAGCAACGAATTTTGGGATGCGACAGCGTGCAAACATCGCCCTACGGTGGAAAACTATTCTGGGCCTGGGGCGACACGCGGTTGGCAAACTACCCATTGGGCCGGTTCCATATGATAAGTGCGACGACCGATCGACAGCCGCTCGGTTCATTCGAGCCACCGATTGCCTTGCATTATGACTATCGAACCGACGATGACGGAGTTCCTGACAACGTCGCGGAAATGCCGGGCGACGGGCCAACATGGCTGTTCGGCCTTGTCACGCTGAAAGATGAAACCGGTGGGACCCGATTGGGGGCGACGTATTCGAAAATCAAGCCGCCACTGGCCGAGTATGAAAAAGGGCTGTGCCTTTGGAACGACGACACCCAGCAATTTGACCGGCATCGCGTGATCTGGCGCAAAAGCGAACAAACGCCAACTCCGCCGCCGATGCCCGGCGGGCATGCGACGCCATGGACCGATCAGGATGGTCAACCTTGGGTGCTGTTCGGTGACCCGTTTCCAACGCTGAAATGTCGACCGACCTTGAAAGATTGGTCCTCGCCCGATCGTTGGCAAACATTGTCCACGCCCGATCATGTGACAACGGCAGATCGCGACGAAACAGATGGGGCAACCGAAATACCAACCAAGATCACACCTCACCGAGGTTCGATTGCATGGAACGAATTCAAACAACGATGGGTGACGATCTTCACTCAGAAATACGGAGGCCCATCGTTTCTAGGGGAAATCTGGTACGCCGAATCGGACAGCCCCATGGGACCTTGGGGCAACGCGATCAAAGTCGTCACTCACGACCACTACACGTTTTATAACCCTCAGTTGCATCCAGAATTTACGCCCGCAGGTTCCCCGATTTTGCTGTTCGAAGGGACTTATACGTCGACATTCTCCCAAGCGAGTGACAGTACGCCTCGCCACGACTACAACCAAGTCCTGTATCGATTGGATTTGGACCAACTGAATCGGTAGTCCAAACCGATTAGCATTCAGCGAATGTCTATCCGGGCAACCTGCACGGGAACCATCGATGTAGTGACAAGCAACCGCTGAACTGGTGACCGCTGAACCGGTGAACTGGTGACCGCTGAACCGCCGCAGCAACGACACCGTTACGCTAGCGGCAACCGCATCCGTCAAAATAGGACCGCTTCGTTTGGCAACGCAATCTGATTCGACCCATCCGGACTCACCGAACGTATCCAGCAGTCCATCACTGCGCGAACTTTGGTCACTGAACCCGGACGTCGATTTTTTGAATCACGGGTCTTTCGGTGCCACACCGATCTGCGTTCAGGAACAACAACGCGATTGGATTCAGCAGCTGGAATGCGATCCGATCGAGTTTTTGGGACCCGAGCGCAGTTTGATTCCTCGCTTGGACCATGTTCGGGCAGTCGTGGCGGATCAGGTTGCCACCGAATCGTCCAACATCGCTTTTGTGCGCAGCGCGACCGACGGTGTGAATGCGGTGCTTCGATCGATGTCATTCCGCGCTGGTGACCAAATTCTGATCACCAGTCACGGCTACAACGCCTGCAACAATGCCGCTCGATTCGTGGCCGATCGATCGTCGGCAGAGGTGGTGATTGCCGAACTGCCGTTTCCGATTCATGCGGCGACGGAGGTGATCGATGCGTTCGAATCATCCATCACATCACGGACGAAATTGGTGTTGGTCGATCACGTGACCAGTTCGACCGCCTTGGTGCTGCCGATCGCCGAGATCGTCGACCTCGCCCACCGTCGCGGTGCGAAGGTGTTGGTGGATGGTGCCCACGCGCCGGGATTGCTGCCCGTGGACCTTGCCGCGATCTCGGCAGATTTCTATACCGCCAACCACCACAAATGGTGGTGTGCGCCCAAAGCGTCAGGTTTCCTGATGGTTTGCCCCGAAAGTCAATCAGACATCCATCCCACGGTGATCAGCCATGGTGCGAACACGCGGGGATTGGGCGATTCGCGGTTCCAGTCGGAATTCAACTGGCAAGGCACCTACGACCCATCGTCGCTGCTATCGCTACCCGGTGCATTGCAGTTCTTGAATCAGCTGCATCCAAACGGAATGCCCGCGGTGATGGAAAACAACCGTGCCCTCGCCCTGGCCGGTCGTCGATTGATTCTGGAAACGTTGGGCAGCGCGGAACCAGCGCCGGAATCGATGATCGGCAGCATGGCCACCATTCCGGTCCACGCCCTGGACGCCATGAACGACAATCAACTGGACGCATTTCGACGCGATCTATTTCACGTCCATCGGATCGAGATGCCGGTCATTCGAATCGCCGACGGGCCAACCTGCGTGCGGATCTCGGCACATGCTTACAACGATCTGGACCAGTACCGCCGCCTAGCCGATGTGCTGAAGGCGGTTTAGTTGATTGCATCGCCGGTGAATCGGCTAGGCGATCAGATCCGAGATCACGCGTGCTGGTTCCACCCCAGTTAGTTTCTGGTCCAACCCCAGATACTTGTAGGTGAACCGTTGGTGATCGATCCCCATCAACTGCAGTACCGTGGCATGAAGGTCACGGATGTGGACGGGATCTTTGACGATGTTGTAACTGAAGTCGTCGGTTTCACCGTAGACGGTTCCAGGTTTGACACCGCCGCCTGCCATCCACATGGTGAAGCAACGGGGGTGGTGGTCGCGTCCGTAGTTTTCGTGGCTAAGTTTACCCTGGGAATAGATGGTGCGTCCAAATTCGCCACCCCAGATGACCAGTGTCGAATCCAGCAGTCCACGGTTCTTCAGATCCTGGATCAGACCTGCGCACGGTTTGTCCACGTCGTTGCACTGGCTGGGCAGACGCCCGCCGACATTGGAGTGGTTGTCCCAATTGTTGTGGTAGATCTGGACAAAACGGACGCCGTTTTCGGTCAACCGCCGCGCCAACAGGGCCGAGTTTGCGAACGTGCCAGGCTGCAAAGCTGCATCACCGTACAGGTCGATGGTTTCCTTGGTTTCGGTCGACAGATCCACCAGATCCGGCACACTGGCCTGCATCCGGAACGCCATTTCGTATTGCTCGATTCGCGTCGCCGTTTCGGGATCGCGAATCGCTTGATGTTGCAATGAATTCAGACGCGAGATCGTGTCCAACGTTTCCCGCCGCATTTCCGCAGGCACTCCGTCGGGATTATTCAGGAACAGGATCGGATCGCCTTGGCTGCGGAATGACACGCCGGCATGTTTGCCAGGCAGATAACCGCTGCCCCACAGTCGGCCCGAAATCGCCTGCAATTGTTCGCGATTGCTGGGCTGTGCAACCAGCACGACAAACGTAGGCAGGTTCTGGTTCAGCGAGCCCAGACCGTAGGACGTCCATGATCCCAAACAGGGGCGACCGGTGACTTGGTTGCCGGTTTGAATGAAAGAAATCGCCGGTTCGTGATTGATCGCCTCGGTATGCATGGACCGGACAAAGGCCATCTCGTCCACCATTTTGGCGGTGTGCGGCAGCAGTTCGCTGACCCACATTCCGGATTCGCCGTGCTGTTGGAACTTGTACTTGCTGGGGGCAATCGGAAACCGATTCTGACCGCTGGTCATCGTCGTCAACCGCTGGCCGTCGCGGACGGATTCCGGCAGATCCTTGTCGTACCATTTCTCCATCTGTGGCTTGTAGTCAAACAGGTCCATCTGGCTGGGGCCACCGACCATGTGCATGTAGATGACCCGTTCGACTTTGGGCGGAAAGTGCGGGATACCCGCTGCACCGCCGAACCGTGGCAAGGCAGATGATTGCTCGATTGCCGAGGCCGACCGATCGGGCCCCAACAAACTGCCCAACGCTGCATAACCGATCCCCTGGGTGGTCTGGGTCAGGAAACGGCGCCGTGCCAACATGTCTCGTATTCTTGAATCGCTCATTTGCACAACACCTCGTCCAAGTTCATCAGTTCGTTACAAAGCATCGTCCAAGCAGCCAATTCCGCCGTTGGAATCGTTTCGTCGATCGGCAACTGGCCAGTCGTCAGCAGTTTGGCTGCGTCGCTATCGTTGGATTCGTAGAAACTGCGTAGCCGCCCCAAACTTGTCAACAGAATCGCGATCTCTTGATCGGTCAGCGGGCGCGACATCAATCGCTGTGCCGCAACCTGCAGACGGTCCGCGTCTTTGGCCGTTGGATCCGCCAAAATGAAAGTCGCCAACCCGCGAGCGGCTTCCACAAATTGGGGGTCGTTCAAAGTTACCAACGCTTGCAGCGGAGTGTTGGTCTGTTCTCGCTGGATCGTGCATGATTCGCGATTCGGTGCTCCTAGGATTTCCATCGACGCAGGTGGGGCCGACCGTTTCCAGAACGTGTACATGCTGCGACGATAAAGCGATTCGCCTTCGTCACGGCGATAGACACGCGTGTTGCTTTCCGGCATCGCGACAGCCTCCCACACACCATCCGGTTGATACGGTCGCACCGACGGCCCGCCGATCGTGTCCGATAGCAGTCCGCTGGCCCATAGTGCCGAGTCGCGAACCATTTCGGCATGCATTCGGAAACGAGGTCCGTGCGATAGCAACCGGTTTTGTGGGTCGGTGTCGATCGCCAGCTGGCTGTGGACGGCGCTCTGGCGATAGGTGGCGCTGGTCAGAATCATGCGAAAGAGTGCTTGCACGTCCCAGCCGCTGTTGCGGAATTCAATCGCCAAATAGTCCAGCAATTCGGGATGGCTTGGCATTTCGCCCATCACGCCAAAGTCGGCGCTGGTGCGAACCAGACCGGTTCCGAAGACTTCCTGCCAGAACCGATTGACGGTCACTCGGGCTGTCAACGGATGGTCGTCGCGAAACAACCACTTGGCCAATCCCAAACGATTGCGTGGCAGGTCGCCCATGTCAGGCAATACCGCGGGGACGTCGGCGGAAACCTGTTCAGCCCGTTGGTCGTATTCGCCACGGGTCAGGATGTGGGCGATCGGCGGCGTCGACTTTTCGTGCATCACGTGTGCGATCGTTGCTCGTTCTAGGATCGATGCCTGTTCGGATTTCAAAGCTACTAATTGCTCGTTGGCCGCCTGGTACGGACCACTGTTGTGGTCGAGGGTCCAGCGTACCAATGCATCGGTTTGCGATTCGCTGCGAATCGCGTGGGGGACGGACGCTGCCAGCATCGCAGCGCTGCCATCGGCAATGTCGCGAAGTTCCTCGGGACGCAAGGTTGCGTCGTACAATCGGGCGTCATTGATCGCTACGCCCAACGCTACCGAATTGTTGTCGCGGCTTCCGATGGTCAGTGCGACCGCGCTTCGAATCGTCTTGGTTTCCAGCGTGTCATTCGTGACCTCTCGCTTGCCTTGTTCGATTCCATTGACGAACAAACGCAGGCCATCCGCGGTGCCGGATCCATCACTGGTGACCGCCAAATGGCTCCATTGACCGACCGGTAACTTGTCACCGGCAATCACCTTGATCGCGAATTCGGGCCAGCGGTGAATGAAGTGCACTGCGGGCCGTCCGCCGTTGAGCCATAGGTCCCAACCTTGCAGCCCGTTCTGGCCATCCAGTTTGCCCATGATCGCCCCTACCACTCCGTCTTGATTGGGCATCACCCACGCGGCGGCTGTGAATGCGTCGTGCGTGTCGTAATCACCGACGGATTCAACGGGCAGGTTCACGCCCGCGACGGCTTCGATCGCATGTAGGCCGGTCAAGCCTGCGGACCACTTCAAGTCGCCTTGGGCAGTGATGGGAACAAGCTGGCCGTCGATCAACACCGTGGTCGTGTTGCCGATCCCTTCGGATAGTGGAGCATGGAAAGCCAGTTGGTCAGCCGCCGGAAACGTTCGTCCGATCGCAGCTGGACTGGGGTGCGATTCGTGGATCGTCGTCTTGGCAGTGGCAACCATCGCAGCGATCGCAGCTTCGGTCTCTGGGATCTGTTGCTGCAGTTCGTTAAAACGGTCACGATCAGCCCGGATCGGAACCGTCAGAATCGGGGGCGTGTTGGCGACATTGCCGTCGCGGACGTTCTGAGTCGTGTTGTTGAAGAATGCCGACAGCGAATAGAACTCTTTCGCTGAGATCGGGTCAAACTTGTGATCATGGCACACGGCACAACCAGCCGTCAGTCCCATCCAGACGGCGGCCGTCGTGTCGGTACGGTCGCGAGCGTACAGCACCGCGTACTCTTCATCGATGATGCCGCCTTCGTTGGTGGTCATGTTGCAGCGATGAAAGCCGGTCGCGATCTGTTGGTCTAGCGTCGGCTCGGGTAACAAGTCGCCCGCCAACTGTTCGATACTGAATTGGTCAAAGGGCATGTTCTGGTTGAACGCGTCGATGACCCAATCGCGATACGCCCAAATTTCGCGATAGTTATCAAAGTGGATGCCGTGCGTATCGGCATAGCGAGCGTAGTCGAGCCAGTATCGACCCCGCTGTTCGCCCCAGGCAGGTGACTGGAACAATTCGTCCAGATAGCGCTGATAGGCCCCGGGTTCCTGATCGTCCAGAAAGGACTGCAACTGTTGCGGCGACGGGGGCAGGCCAGTGATGTCCAACGCGGCTCGTCGTGCCAGCGTGCGACGGTCGGCCTCGGGGGCTGGAGAGAATCCGGCGTCCTTCATCCGCGAAATGACGAAACGGTCGATCGGGTTTTGCGTCCACGACGTCTCGTCCGTATCCGGCAACGACGGCATCCCAGGCGGGATGAACGACCAATGCGGTTGGTACTGGGCACCTTCGTTGATCCAACGAGTCAACGTTTGCTTTTGTTCGGCGGTTAGCTTTTTGTGCGAGTCCGCCGGTGGCATCAATTCATCGTCGTCCCTGTCCAAATGGATCCGCTGAATGATCGAACTTTGGTCAGCTTCACCAGGGGTGATCGCACCGGAATCGACCGCGCTTTCACGCTGGTCCAGCCGCAATCCAGCTTCTCGAGTTGCGCTGTCCGTGCCGTGACAGGCAAAGCAGTTTTCAGCCAAGATTGGCCGGATGTCTTCGTTGTAAGTGATCGTCGACGATTCGTCCGCAAGTGATGGGACAGCGCAAGCAATCAGCAGCGAGACAAGAAAGGTTCTGGCGGGCATAGCGGCGGGAGTTCCAAAGGCAGCAACTGGATGGAGCCATTCTAACTGGAAATTGCATCATCCGGATCAGCCAAACGCATGAACAGCACCTTGATTTTGACCAGCGCAGGTTCTCTGTCTTGCGATGTCGATTCCGTTGCCGAACTCGGCCAGAACGCCAAGCAATACGATCGCAGTCGCCACTGGGGGCGGTGCCTGCCCCCGTTGGGGATCGGTCCCGTGGCCAGTGAAGATGTTTCCTATCGCAGCAGGCATTCGAAGTTTGCCCCCCGGCGATGCGTGGCGACATTGGCGGGGCAAATTCACGTGTCTCGCGATTGAAGGTGCGGACTTCGTCAGTCTGTGATCGAATCGTAGATCGGTTTTTTGAGTTGGAATTCGGTGTGCCATTGATACGGCATCACCTGTTCCAAAGTCACGACCGCCAAATCGTCCTCTGGCGATACCCAATAGTGAGTGCTGGCTGCGCCGCCCCACCCGTATTCGCCTGGTCGTCCGGATGGATCCCACTGGTCGATGAATGGGCGAACATTGAATCCGTACCCGAAGCCGACGCCGGTTCGCACTTCATCACCAAAGGTGACCCAGCCCGCGTCCGCCGAAAGCAGGTTGGTTGTCATCGATGCGACGGTTTCTGGTTTCAGGTAGCGGACGCCATTCCAACTGCCACCTGCCTGGATCATCAGCAGGAATCGCATGTAGTCGCTGGCGGTCGACACCAGCCCACCACCACCGCTAAAGAACGTGGCCGGTTTGCGATAGTTGCGGCCGCGGCGTTCGTCGCTGACCTCCAACTTCCCGTCCGCGGTCCGTCGATAGGTCGCTGCAAAACGGTCCAGTTTTCCGGGCGGCACATAGAAACCAGTATCGACCATCCCCAACGGATCAAATATTCGGGTCTGGAAAAATTGGTCCAATCGCATGCCCGAGACGTTCTCCACAACGCGACCAAGAATGTCGGTCGATATGCCGTAGTGCCAGTCCGACCCAGGTTCAAACAGCAGCGGCAGTTCGCCAAGTTTGGATTGGAACTGGGCCATCGTTTGGTCGTTGGTGATCAAGTCCAGACGCTTGAACGCATCGTCGTGCAATTGATTGCCCGATGACCCATAGGAAACGCCCAGCGTGTGCAGCATCAGGTCTGCGATCGTCGGTTGACGTTTTGCCGGTATCAGTCCATCGGGCCCCGCAATCATCGGTTGGGCCATTTCGGGGATGTGCTTGGAAACCAGATCGTCGGGACTCAGTTTGCCCTCGTCGCACAGCATCAACGCCGCCGCGGTGGTGATCGATTTGGTCATCGAATAGATGCGAACAATCGTATCAAGCTGCATCCGAGATTTGGATTCTCGGTCGCGCATCCCGTAGGCTTCGTGAAAGACCACGTGGCCTTTCCTGGCCACCATGACCACGCCGCCAACGATCTTTTCGTCCGCAACCGACTGATCCATCACTTCCGTGATTTCGCTAAGCCCGGATGCAGACATCCCCATCGACTCGGGTTGGACGATGGCAAGCTTCATGGTTTCGACTTTGCGGGGTGGTTTCGGTTCTGATTTCGTGGGTGCGGCCGAATCACCGCCTGCCGCTTGCCCAGCGGTCTGTGCGGCTTGTGCCGTGCCATTTGGGGGCACGGGATCGCCAGCCTGGGCGGGGGCAATCATCAGCCCCAAGAACGCGACTCGTGTGATCGTAAATCGCAGGTTGGCCATCGTTGTTTTCTCCGGCAGGGGCGTATTACGGCAATTGCATGACCTCGACTTTGCGGATCGCAACGTGACTGCCTGGGTCATGTTGTTGAAACGCAAAGTGTCCCTCTTTGTACGTCTTTTCAAAGTCCATGTATTCGTACAGTTCGTTGCCGTCGATCGTGATTTTGATGCGAGTCATGTCGCGACCACGCCAATTGTCGTCACGGACTTCGACGTCGTAGGTGAACCACGTGTCTGGCTTTACCAATTGCTTGTACACATGGCAAAAACCGTACAGCGATCCGGTGCGGATCGGGTCGGTGTGGGTGCTGTCGACCTGCGCCTCGTAGCCGTCCATGAATCCAGGGTTCTCGGTGGTGCGGAAATACAGCCCTGAATTGCCACCGTCGTTGATCTTCATTTCAACGCGGTAACGAAAGTTTTTGTACGGTCCCGTCGTCGAGGTCAGCATCGAAATTTCGCCACCACTTCGCATTTCGCCGTCTTTGACTTCCCAGTGGCTTTCGTCCTTGCCGACTTTTTTCCAGCCGTCCAGTGTCTTTCCGTCAAACAGGGACACCCACTTGCCGTCTTCGGCCGTCGCGTTGGAGGGTGTCAAAGTCGCGGTGAACAGACTGGCCGCGATTGCAAAAAACAAAGGTGTTCGAAACATGATGTGAAATCCGGGGGAAATCAGGAGGGAAGTGGGGTGGCCATCGTAGCAGCGGTCGATCGCAACACGCAAACCTGCGTGCTGCAAACCGTAACGCAGCGACGGTTGGATCAAAAAGGGGAGATGAGGTAAAAGCCGGATGGACCGGATGCTGACAATCGATTCGATGTCTGCGGATTGAAACCTAAACGTTCCTGCTAGCGTGATCAGCAGGATCGATTCATGCAACTAGGTTGGAGCCTCGGGTTCCGCCATACTGACCATGCGATCAGGTGGCCCCCGCTGTCACAATTCACTGTCACAATTCGCTGTTACAGCTCGCCGCCATAATTCGTCACCCCCCAATTACCGTCACGGACCATCGCCACGAATCACAGACTGCTAGATCCGTGGGGATGGTTCGGTTGGAACCGCGATCGAAGTGCTGTGGGCTTCCAGGACCAACGCGATTCGCCGTGGACGCTAGTGCCCCGCCGAAAGGGTTTCGATCGTCACGGCCATCACCAACGGCGCGGTGTCATCGGTGCCCTTTAACAGTTCAATGGTTTCGACCGTTTCATGGCTCTGGGGCGTCACCTTCAGGTACCGCACCTGGTGATTTCGCAGCGCGAATGCGAACTCACTGTCCGGCACGTCCACGCGGCGAATGTAGTCCGCCATGTGCACACCGTTTAGCAGCGGGTGGTCCTCGCTTGTTCCATTGCCGAACTTCAAACGTACGATCATCGATTCGCTGCCCTTGGTCCCGAACGGGGAATTCCATCCGCCGACGCCACCCAACAAGTGGATGGCCGCGACCGGCGTGTTGCAAGGCAGCGTCACCGAACGCGGCATGGTTTTGGACACGGGTCCGCGGGGGCCGTACAGCGAGATGATGTTGGCTTTGGACTGTCCCATGGGATCTGTCAAAACGAACGGCACGCCCGCAAACGTCTTGGGCTGCCAATCGTCGAATACCATCACGTCCGCCGGGTTGCCAGTGAACAGTGATTTCGTGCTGATCGCGGTCGCATACTTGTCCAGACTGATCGGAACAAACTGGCTTTTCTGAGTCAGGAACTCCAACAGGTCCGTCATCGCATCAAGCTTGATGGCGTTTTCAAATCCTTCGGGCATCACCGATTTGGTGCTCATCACAAATTGATCGATATCTTCGCGAAGGACCGAACGTTTCTTGCCTTCGGTGTCGAACAATTCGATCGACGTTTTGGATTCCGAAGCCAGCATGCCATTGAGCACCACTCCATCGAGCGTCAGCACGGTATAGGACCGGAAATTACCCTCGACACTGCGGCTGGGGTCCAGGATATGTGTCAGCAATTCGGCTTTCGGGTGGACCGCCATCCCGGTCAAATTTGGGCCAACCTGGGTGCCTACATCGCCGTGGACATGGCACTTCGAGCAGTGTTCCTTGAACACGATCGTTCCCTTGGCGACGTCGCCTTTCAGTTTGGTTGAATCCAGGTACTGCTGCACGACTCTTTGACGATCGGCATTTGGCAACGATCCACCTTGGGCCAGCAATCGGTTGGCCAGCTTTTTGACCCGCGCGTTGGGGTGATTGGCAAGCGATTGCTTTTGATCCAACGCTAGATCCGAAAGCGAAAGTTCACCGGCTTCGCAGGCTTCCAACATCGCCATCGTGGACGATGGCCGACGCAGAAGTTGCAGCAACGCAATCTGTTTCAGTGTCGGAGTCATCTGCGGGATCGATTCGGCGATCGCGGCGCCGATACCGTCCCAGCGACTTTCCCCCAACGCGGTCATGATTCCGGCTGCGACCGCGGGCGGCGTTCGTGGATTGACTTCTTCCAACAGGGTCAACGAAAGATCTTCGTCGTCAGGCAAGAACGCGATCGCCTGTTTAGCAGCGTCGATTCGCGAATCATCGGTTCCGTCTTCGTCGGTGACTTGATCTAGCAGGTCGTCGACAATCTGTTGTTGATACTTGGTGAAGTTCTTGCTGCCCCAAGCGGTCGCCAATTTCACCAACGTTCCTCGTGACACTGGATTGACCTTAGCCAACATGTCCATCAACGTCTTTTCGGTCGCTGTGTCCAGGTCGACATTGGTGTCGGATTTTAGTCCTGCGGCCAACCCGGCGATCACCGCGTCAAAGACCTTGGCGTCGGCGTCACGCAGGCCGGCTAATCGGACTGCGGCATCCGAGGCATGGTCGCCCCGGCCATGATGTTCTGCCACGCGTTGAATGATCTGGTACGAATCCGATGGCAATTCACCGGCCTGCGTCAACGCACCTAGGAACGCGGCGCTGTGGACCGCAGCGGCACTGGTCAATCCATCGGGAAGCCAGCGATCTGCCATCACGACTCGCTGGCCTAGCAGGTGCACCAGTTCGGCTGCTGCACGTTGGCTGGACACCGAATCGCCATTGGGTTGATCTGCGGACGGCAAATCCGAAATGGCTAACAGTCCCGCCAATTGAACCAGTGCGACACGATCTCGCAAAATGCCCGCAGCCAGCAATGCATCGATGGATGCCGCCGACTTGGGCAGGACCTGCAGTGCGTTTCGCCGCACTCCCGCCGATGGGTGCGACAGCGCAGACACCACTGTCGCGGTTGCATCGGGGTGCGTGCCGTCAAGCAATCCAAGGCCGTGCATGGTCCACAAGGCGTGGATCGCACCCACGTTCAACCCGATTGCATCGGTGGATCGATCCGCGATCAATTCGGTGAGTGCCGCAGCAACATCCGTGTTGCCGCGCTGGACCAAAAGACGTTGTGCGTGTTTGCGGACAATCTGTGTGGGATTGGCTAGCTGGGCGACCCATTGTTCGGGGGTGGCATCGGCTAGGTTGGGAATCGCCGGCACGTTCGAATCGTCGACCACCAATCGGTAGATGCGGCCATACTTTTTGTCACGAAGTTTGGTTTCGTATGCGGCACCCTTGCCAGTCTGGAAACCTTCCGGCGTCGGGTTGTGTTGCACGATGTAGTTGTACCAATCCACGACCCAAACCTGACCGTCGGGGCCGACCTCTGCCATGATAGGGGCGGTCCATTCGTCGTCGCTGGCCAGCAAATTGAAGGGGCTGGTGGATGAAAAGTCGGACCCGCGGTTATTCAGCACGAACGAACCGACTAGGTGACCGGTGGGACCGCACACAAATGCGATTCGGTTCCAATACTGTTGCGGGTATTCGCGCGCGGTGTACAACGCATGGCCGGCGGCTGCGGTGTATCCCCCGTGGTGGTCAACTTGGCGAACCTTGTCGGTGATCGGTTGGAAATCGTTGGTGTCGGCTATCGATGACAATGTCAGCGAAGGCGTCCAACCACGCACACGTTCGTAATATCGGTTGGCGATCGGCATGTAGATGCTGGGGTTGCCATTGGCGGTGGATCCGAAGACAAGGCCCTCTTCGCTGAGTCCGATTCCCCAGGTGTTGTTGTTGGTCGAACGGATGAATTCCACTTGGGATCCGTCTGGACGCATGCGGAAAAATCCATTGCGGAACGACTGTTGCTTTTCGCCGTCGGCCACTGGCGCCGACTGGTTGTAACCCTGCATCGCCCAGATCCAGTTGTCCAATCCATATTGGAAATTGCTGACCCCGCCGTGGGTATCGCCCAATGTCCAGTTGGCGACCAACACCTTTCGCTGGTCCGCGCGGTCGTCTCCATCGGTGTCCGTCAACAGCAGTGTTTCGACGCCGTTTTGCACGACGACACCGGCGGAAGTGAACGTGATTCCGGTCGGGATACTGAGTTGTTCGGCAAAGACCGAAAACTTGTCTGCCTTTCCGTCGCCGTCGGTGTCTTCGCAGATGCGAATTCGGTCGCGACCCTTGCCGGTGGGCTGCAGTTCGTTGGGATAGTCGTAGGTTTCAGCGACCCATAGCCGGCCTCGTTCGTCCCATGCCATGGCAATCGGTTTGCCGCCAAGATCGGGCTCCGACGCGAACAGTTCGACGTGGAAACCCTTGGGGACCACCAAGTGCTTCATCGACTCGGCAGGCGACAGTGGCTTTTGCATCATGTTGAGCGGTTCGCCCTGAGTTCCCCACTTGTTCGATGGCGTGTAATTCGGGATTTCACGGCCCACGTCCACGTATTCGAAATCCGCCCGGTCAGCCGCCATCTGCGTCATCTCGGGTGCGATGACCTGTGTCGACGCTAGGTATTGTCCCGCAGTCTGTGGATCTTTGCCCGCAGCCCAGCGAATGCCTCGTTCGACAAGGTTCAAAAATCCTGGGTGCGTCCAAGTTCGGCTGTCGTGTCCCCATGCGGTATAGAACACGCGGCCATCGCCCTGGTTTCTTACCCACGTCCATGGTTCGCGTCCGTTGGCATCGGCGCGGTATTCCAGGACGGTGCGGTTCTTGTCGTTATGCAAGTGATGGACGTAGGTTTCGTCCCAGCTTTGGAACCCGCCATAACCTGCCGTCACCGGATGTTCACCGCCAACCACTTCGGATTGAAAGACGCCCGTGTCGTGACTCTTGAATTGAGCCCCCATCAGCGCAACCATCTCGGGTTGGTTGCGGAAACAGTAGCTAGCGCAGTGCAGCGGTACGAATCCGCCGCCCTGGTTGACATACGCCAGCAACGCATCAGAGCGATCCTTGGAAACTTCGTCGATGTTGGCGTATAGCACCAACGTGTCATACTTGGACAAGGTTTCGGCGTTCAGGTCGGCAACATCGTCGGTGTAGGTCATCTGGATCCCACGCTGCTGCATCATCGGCGCCAGTTCGTCGAATCGGGGGCGTGGTTGGTGATGGCCGGAATCGCCAAGGAACAGAACGTCGACGTCGGCAGCCGAGGCTGTCGACGTGAACGCGCCCGTCGCCATGAACGCGGTCAAAAGCACTGCCAACGGAAATAGCGAGGCAAGAAAAACGGATCTGCCCCGGTGTGTTGATCCAAGTGACATTGCGATTCGTTGATCAGGCATAATGAAGGCTGGTTTAAGAAAAGGGAAAGGCGGGGCATCGCTGAGCCGGATCAGGGATCCCCGACTTGAAAAGCCCGACTTGGAAGATCATGGGGCGACGAAGCAGGCAATTTCCAACCGCAAATTCAACCCACGTGGGTGTTTCGGTTCGATGAAAGCCGCCAAAAGCGTCTTCCCACCGTGCTTGCGACTTCCCCGCCCCCTGTCGGGGTGCGAGAATCGCAAGCTGCAACTTACCGCTCGATTCCTGACGCTGGATGGTCCCAGCTCCGTACCGGGAATCTTTGTGGCGATTATAGCGACGCTAATCCTGTGTTGAATGCAAAAATGCGCAGGTAACTTGTTTTATTTTACGCTCCGGGGCAGTGACGCCTTTTTTCTGTCTCCGATTGCTCCAGTTTGGGTGCCTTAGAACTGTGAAATCATCCATGGATCCCGATTCGGATTTGAAAACGCCGGTCTCTGCAAAAATGCAGGGTCAGCGAAGCACCGGGAAATCGTCGGTCGATCGGTCCGGAGACCAAGCGGCCGCGACGGAACGATCCAGGTCGGTCGCGTTGCTGATCGAAACGTCCAACGCCTACGCGCGAGGTCTGTTGAAGGGGATCGCGTCGTACATGCACGAAAACGAACTGTGGTCGATCTACCTGCCCGAGCTTGGCCGTGATTCGGGGCCGCCCGAGTGGTTGAAGCGGTGGAAGGGGGACGGGATCATCGCGCGGATCGAAAACGACGCCGTCGCTGCGGCCATCCAACGGCTGGATTTGCCGGTGGTCGATGTCAGCGCGGCGCGGCACATCCCAGAGATCCCGTACTTCGAAATCAACGAGGTCGGAGTCGGGCGTTTGGCGTTTTATCATCTGCAGGAGCGTGGGCTGAGGAACTTTGCCTACTGTGACGAACCGCGTTTCCGTTGGTCGCAACTTCGCCGCGATGGGTTTGCCAAATACGTGGCGGCAGGCGGGTTCGAGTGTAATGTTTTCCAACCGAAACGCGGCGCGAAAGGGCAACAGTCCGCACTTTCCGAACGAGAGCAATTGACCCACTGGATCAAGTCGTTGCCACGGCCCGTCGGTGTGCTGGCTTGCTATGACATCAAGGCCCAGGAAATCCTGGATGTTTGCCGCGAACAGGGCATCCGTGTCCCCGAAGACGTCGCGTTGGTCGGCGTCGACAACGACGAAGTCCTGTGCGAAATTTGTACGCCGCCGCTGTCCAGTGTCGTCCCGGCCGCCAATCGCACTGGATACATGGCCGCCAAATGTCTTGACTCGCTAATGAACGGCGAAAAGAGGACGAAGCTTTGTAATTTAATCGAGCCGCTTGGAGTCGTTTCCCGGCAATCGACCGATGTCCTGGCGATCGACGACCCAGATGTTGCGATCGCCATGCGGTTCATTCGCGACCATTACAGCGAAGGGGTCAACGTTCGTGACGTCTTGAAGGTGGTCTCGATTTCGCGTCGTTCCCTGGAATCCAGATTCCAAAACACTGTCGGCCGAACTCTGCACCAAGAGATCACCCGTCGGCGAATCGCGCGTGTGTGCCAGTTGTTGAATGAATCAGATTTGACGATCGCGCAGATCGCAGAACGTTCGGGCTACCAAAACGAAGAATACCTCAGCGTTGCTTTTCGCCGGGCGATGGGGATGCCACCGGGCCGCTACCGCCGCGGCGAACCTGTCGACATCGACTGAATGTTTTGGCGATCCGACACAGATCAAACATCAAAGCGGATCCACAGGCCGCGACATCGTGCGGCGAAAATGTGCGGCCTAAACAGACGGTGAAACTATCCGAGCGAAAGTTTGGGATTGGCGGATCAAGCCTTTCGATGGCCATTCAACGGGCTAAGCAACATGCACGCGACCGCGTGCACAGCGGAAACACGATCCAGCGGCACGTCCCTTTCGATCCAGTTTGGACCGAACGGTACACACAATTAGGAGCAATCAAGATGGCTGATTTCAAAGTACATACCGTCGAATCCAGCGGCGACAGCAAGCCTTTGTTAGAGAAGGGGCTGAAGAAATATGGTGTCGTGCCGAATTTGTATGCCGTGATGGCCGAGTCGCCTGCTCTATTGGAAGCCTACCAAACGATCACCAACATCTTTAGCGAACACACGGATTTGAGTCCGACCGAGCAGCAGATTATCGCGATGACGAACAATCGCTTGAATGGGTGCACGTACTGCATGGCCGCCCATACGACGATCATGCAGGGCGCTAAGGTACCGCCGGATGTGATTACCTCTCTGCGGGATGGCACACCGATTGCAGACGCAAAGCTGGAAGCCCTGCGAATTTTCGCAGAAAAGGTCAACCTCAATCGCGGTTGGATGCAGGACAGTGACATCGATGAACTGATTGCGGCCGGATACACCAAGCGAACTGTTTTCGAGGTCGTTTTGGGGACCGCTTACAAGGTCTTGTCGAACTACACCAATCACGTCGCCGATACGCCGGTCGATCCGATGTTCGCAAAGAACGTTTGGAGCGCGGACGATTCGGCTGCCAACTGACACGACCACACCTGACCAAGATTTCCATGACTTTGCTTGACGACCAATCGCAAACGCTGGTTCGACAAGCCACTCGTATCTATTCCATTCAGCAAGAAACAAACCGATGAAATTTGACGTGAAGAACAAGACCGTTTTGGTGACCGGCGCTAACCGTGGCATCGGGAAGGTGATCCTGGAAGAAGCACTCAGTCGCGGTGCCGTGAAGGTTTACGCGGCGGTACGCAAATTGGAATCCGCCCAGCCATTGGTTGCCGAGCATGGCGATCGGGTCGTGCCGGTTCGAATCGATCTGGATGACCCATCATCGATTACCGCCGCAGCGCAGCAGGCAAGCGACGTGGACGTCGTGGTCAACAATGCGGGAGTGCTAAAACAGAGTGCGGCAGTCGACGCCGATGCGATCGAGTCGCTGCAGTTCGAAATGAACGCCAATGTTTACGGACTGATGCGAGTCGCCCAAGCGTTCGCACCGGTCTTGGCAGCCAACGGCGGCGGTGCATTGGTCCAACTCAACAGCGTTGCATCAGTCAAAACGTTCGCTGAAATGGCAACCTACTGTGCATCGAAGGCCGCCAGCTATTCGATCACCCAGGGGCTCCGTGATTCACTAAAGGCTAATGGGACCGCGGTCGTCAGCGTCCACCCAGGTCCGATTCAAACCGACATGGGACAGGAAGCTGGTTTCGGCGACAGCGCCGCCTCGCCGTCCTTGGTGGCACAGTCGATCTTCGACGCCCTTGCGGCGGGCGAATTCCATGCATGGCCCGACCCGATGGCGGAACAGATCGGGGCAGCGTACGAGAGTTTCGCAAAGAACGTCGTCGAAGCCGATATGCAGGAAAGCCTGTCTTGATGCCGCCAATCGTTCATCCCCCCACGTCCTGGGTGTTTCTTTCGTAGCCGAACTCGTCAAGAGTTTCGTTCGGTGGACGTTGGACCACCGAAAGTCTTGGCGACTTGCGCTACGGAATTTACCACATCGCTGCGTTTTGGCCGCGTGCGCCCAGACGGCTAACGTTCAAACGGAACGATGTCTAGCCGCGGCGGCGACCGCCTTGTCGATCCGATTTGCCCATCCCATGCATGGTGCCGTCTTCGGCTTCTTGGGCGGTGATGCCTAACACGATATCGAAGTTCACCGCTAGTTCGCCGAACTTGGATCCCGGGATTGGATTGAAATCGCCCAGGACGGTCTCTCTGGCCGTCTTGTCGATCCGATTCAGAATCCCATCCTTGGCGTTCGCCGGGTGGTCTTTCACGTACAGCTGTGTCGTCAGGATGCGTTTTGCGTTCTTGCTGATTCCGAAGTGGATGTGCGGCGTTCGTCCAGGATAGGGAACGGGTTTGATGGTGCGGAAATAGTACTGGCCTTTCGAATCCGTTAAGAAACGGCCGTAGCCTTGGAAGTTCGTGTCCTGGTTGTCGCGGTTGGTCCGATCGTCGGTATGGATGTAAACCGCGTTGTTGTCGACCTGCCAGATTTCGACAAACGCATTCCGGATTGGGTTGCCCTTCCTATCCAGAACTCGCCCCGACAGATGCGTGATCTCGCCTACGCCGGGAGTGATCGAATCGTTGATCACCAACAGATCGTTGTCGGTATCCAGGGGCATCCGGTTGGGGTAGAACGGGCCCTCGGTCTGCGGGGGCGTTTGGATCATGTCGGCGAACACGCCCGCGGTCGTAAAGGCGGCCGTGCCAACAGCAACGCCGCCCTGCAAAATTTCTCGGCGACCCAACAAATGGTTCTTTGGGAACATGGCAGTACCTCTTTCGAAATGACAATAACGAGTGGGGGGGGAGCGATTGCAGACCGACAGGGGCGGTTCAGGGCGACGGCGGCGATTTCGATCGATTCGCCGCCCACCACCGCGATCCAGGTGGCGTCTGGATCGGCATTCTACCCTGCCGGCATGGGGGAAGCATCGCTTTGGACAGTCCACGTCTACGAATAACGATGCCGCCGGTTTAGGAATCGGTTATCGACGCAGCCTGGATTTCAAAAAGTCAGAAAAGGTTCGCATCGCATTCTTCTTTTCAAGCATCTTGTCGATCTCTTCATCGGTCATCTCTCCATCCTGGTTTGCATCGATCTTTTGGAACTCGACGTCGGTGTCCATGTCAACTTCCACGGGCGATGACTGATCCGATTCGGACGCTGACTTTCGGTTGACGGGATCTTCCAGGTCAAAGAAATCTTCGGATGGTTGGGAACCGCCTTTATAGCGATCAACGTTCGCCGATGGTCTTTGGCTGCGCGGATAGCATTCCTCGCTTCCTAGTCGGCCGATTGGTCCAATCGAACGGAACCGTTCTTCGAAAAAGACGATGTTGTGCTCTTGCAGAATCGTACCGGTCTGCAGTTCTAGTCTGGCCAGTTCCGTGTTGTACTGAGACAACGACTGGGCTTCGGCGCTGACGCTATTGCCCCAATCGACGATCGCTTGCAGGACGACGATAAACTGAACAATGCCTTCGTCATACTGTGCTAGTTGTTGTTCTAGGTTTTTACGAGCGGCGACGCGGACGGCTTGGAACCGTTCGTATTGAGCATAGAACTGTTCCAGATTGCGGAGACTTAGCGCCAATAGATGCTGCATGTTGTGCAGTCCCTGGTCCAAGTTCGCGCGATCACGTTGAATGATCAGTCGGCGTTGACGCAGGGAAGCCCGCTCGGCACGCAATCCCAACGGTATTGAAAAGTTGATGCCGAGTGACCAATCTTCGAAGTCTCCCGAGCCACTGCGAACTCGGTTGCCCGCCGGTGCGATCCCTTCGAGCCCGTTCCAGCGGTACAGCGCGACGCCGTTTAGCTGAGGCCGGGCTTGATTGTCCGCAAGCAAGAAACGTTGTTGGTCGGCTTCTAGGATAAGCTTCAGTTCGATGATGTCGGGGCGTTCACGCTGCGCAAGTTCATTGATCGACGCCCAATCAACGGCGATCAAGTCCTCGGTCATCGGCGTGACCGGCACCGTTCGCTGCGCTTCGTAGGGAGGGAGACCCAGGATGTTCAGCAGAGCGGCCTGTCGTTGCAGCACGTTGGCTTGCGACGCCAATAGGCTTGCGCGAAAGTTTTCGAGCGCCAGTTGGGTTTGAGCCAAGTCGCCGGAACTTGCGTCGCCCGCGGCGACGCGAGCGATCGTGCGGTTGTTAGCAAACGTGGCTTGTTCGACTTGCTGGTTTCTTGCCCACAGGTCGGTTTTCGCAAACACAAGCGACCAGTACGCTTCGATCACGCCTTGGACGGACTGCTGAACGGCAGCCTTGTATTGGAAGTAGGATCGTTCGGTTTCGATCCTCGCCAGCACGATCGGGACTTGATTGGCTGCCTTGCCGGCGCCGGCTAAGATCGGTTGCGTATAACTTAGGTCGGTCGCGGTACGGTCCGCGGGATTCAGGGGCAGGAATCCAGGCGTGATGCGGCTGCGGTTGCTATTGACGCCTAGGTTCGTGGTGCCGCCCAGCAGGTTGCGTTTGGACAACCCAAAGTCCAGTCCGTAACCTTCGTTTTGTGTCCCGTTGATGATCGCATTGGTCGGGTCCAGCGGGTCGAAAGCGGCGGTCGGGGTTTCGGTTTGATTCCACGAATTGTTCAGCTGCAGGTTCGGATCGAACGCGGCTCGCTGTTGGTCGATTGTCGTGTTGATGATGGCGGTGTCGTAGATCGTGCGTCCGCTGGTCGATGCGGTGACGCCGCCCAGGACTCGCACGACTTCGCTGTTGGCCAAGGCAATGTTGATCGCATCGTTCAATGTCAGATGTCGAACGGGAGCGTCGAATTGGGGATCGTTGACGGTTGCCGGACGCC
This sequence comes from Rubripirellula lacrimiformis, assembly GCF_007741535.1. NCBI lineage: Bacteria > Pseudomonadati > Planctomycetota > Planctomycetia > Pirellulales > Pirellulaceae > Rubripirellula > Rubripirellula lacrimiformis. The sequence goes on along the minus strand of NZ_CP036525.1, from coordinate 4,997,972 downwards.
GGGTCAAGGGAACCGCCACTTGACACATTTGTCCGGGACTTCGAACGTCCAGACATCGCTGCTCGGGTAGAATCGGTTGGCACGGTTCTTCGGCACGGGATATCAGTGGCGCTGCAAAGACCAGCGTGATCAAGCAGTAGCGAAGAACGTTTCTATCTGATGACGTATCCATAGCTTTAGGATTCGGACGGTCAGTCCGGATTCACCAGATGATGGACATCTGCCGTTACGACCAGAACGGAGGCTGAGTGCAATGGATACAAAAGGTAGGAATACGCAGCCTGAACCGATTATCCGCAAGCCGATCGTCGTGAAATTCGCCAGAGTTCCCTCTTCACTAACCAAAGGGATTTCTGGCGAATTCCACTACGGGCCGAGCTCGGGATCGAATTCCAGAGCGGCTTTGGCGATCGAGAAATCTTCGGTGTCTTCGACAACTTCGCCGTCGCGCAGGACGATCGTTCGTTTGGCATTCCGGGCGACGTTCTGGTCGTGAGTGACCAAGATGACGGTGATCTTCTGTTCGTTGTTGAGTTCACGGAACAGCTCGATCACTTCGCGGCTGGTCTTCGAATCGAGGTTGCCGGTTGGTTCGTCCCCCATCAGGATCGACGGTCGATTCACAAGAGCTCGGGCGATCGCGACGCGTTGCTGTTGGCCGCCCGATAGTTGACTCGGATGGTGATGGTACCGATCGGCTAGTCCCACCTTGCCCAGCATCTCCATCGCGCGGTCGCGACGTTCGCGGGCAGGAATCTTCGCTCCGTACAGCAACGGAAGTTCGACGTTTTCGAGCGCCGACGTGCGGTTCAACAGATTGAAACTTTGGAACACAAACCCCAGTTGTTTGTTGCGGATTTTTGCCCTTTGGTCGCGGTTCATCGTGACCACTTCTTGGCCGTCTAGCAGGTAGCTGCCGTGGGTCGGACGATCCAGACAGCCAAGCGTGTTCATCAGCGTGGACTTGCCGCTGCCCGATGCACCGATCAACGCGATGTATTCGCCAAGTTCGACGTTCCGCGTGACAGTACGAAGGGCGTGTACCTGCACTTCGCCAAGATCGTAGACGCGGCGAACGTCTTTCAGTTCGATCAACGCCATCTACTCGTACCTCAGCGCGTCGATTGGGTCCAGCTTGCTTGCTCGCCGGGCTGGGTAATAGCCAAAGAACACACCCACCGCGGCCGCGAAACCCATCGCGACGAAGGCCGCCGGAATGGAAACCACCATCGGCCACTCGGTGCCCGGCTTGTAGGCGTTGATCAGGACAGTGGCCGCCATCGATGTCGCTGTCCCCAGTGCCAGACCGATCGCACCGCCAATGCAGGACAGGACGACCGATTCGATCAAAAACTGTCGCAAGATATCCTTGCCCCGTGCACCGATCGCCATCCGAATCCCGATTTCTCGAGTCCGTTCGGTGACCGAAACTAGCATGATATTCATAATGCCTACGCCGCCGACCAACAGCGAGATACCGGCGATTGCCGATAACATCAACGTCAACGTGCCGGTGATGATCCCTAAGGTGGCAGCAATTTCGGTCGTGTCTTGAACGCTGAAGTCCGCCTCGTCTTGGGGGCCAACCTGATGGCGTTCGTACATCAGCGATTCAATTTGTTTGGTTGCGATCCCCATCTGGTCGGTGCTGCGGGCCGAAACCATGATGGCGTGCACCGTGTCTTGCGGCGATCCGTTGATCCGTTTTCGGACTGTTGTATGCGGCATCAGGACGATGTCATCCTGGTCATCGCCAACCATGTTTGCACCCTTCTTGGCCAAAATTCCGATCACTCGAAACGGCACATTGTTGATTCGAATGGTTTCATCCAGCGGATTGACGGTGCGAAACAGCTTTGGAATCAACGTCTGTCCGATCACACATACCTTGGCATTGGAATGGATGTCGCCGTCGGAAAAGAAACCACCCGCGTCGAGATCCCAGTTGCGGACGATCAGATAGTCGGATCCAACGCCCTGCATCTCTTTGGGGTTCCAGTTCTCGTTGCCGTAAATGATCTGGCCTGACGTGCCAACGATCGGTGATGACGCCAAGACCGCCGGGCATTCGGTGCCGATGGAATCCGAGTCTTCGGCCGTCAATGTCGGAGCGCCCGATTGGCGAACACCGCCGCGACGGGTTTGTCCGGGCAGCACCAAGACCACGTTGGTCCCCAACGCTTCGAACTCGCCGCTGACCAACTGGCTAGCACCCTGTCCGATCGACACGATGGTTGTCACGGCCGCGATCCCGATCACGACACCGATGATGGTCAAAACCGCTCGCATCTTGTTCTTTAGCAACGCACGCAGTGCGATACGAACCGTATCCAGAAACGACATTCCGCGTCAGCCCTTTCGTCCGGTGACCAACTTGGCACCGACTTCGAGATCCCCGTCGACCATTTCGGTAAACCGATTCTCTGTCAGCCCGGTGGTCACTTCGACTGCCTTCAACAGATCGCCATCGATCATCCAAAGGTGACGGTGATTTTTCTTTCGCTGGGACTCTGCTTTTTCGGTGGCCGTTTGGTTTGCGTTCTCTTGTTCTTCGGCTTCGGACTTGGGCTTTGATTTCCAATTCGATCCGTCGATCAGGTGTTGATCCTGTTTCCGCACCAACTTCACGTCCTCGGGGAAAAAACGCAGCGCCGCATTGGGGATCTTCGGCACGTTTTCGGTCGAATCGACTTCGAACGATATGCTGGCGGTCATCCCGGGTAACAGTTTCAGTTCCGAATTGCTGGCAGCGATGACCACTGGATAAGTGACAACGTTGGACGTCGAAACGCTGCTGACGCGGATCTGTTCGATCGTCCCATCAAAGACTTCGTCGGGATGTGCATCGACGGTAAAGGTGACTTTTCGATCGGCCTTTTTGGCGACTTGAATCAGACCGATGTCGGCTTCGTCGACGGACGCAAATACGTGAACCTTTTCTCGCAGATCCGGCGCGATAATGAACAGTTCGGGTGTTTGGAACTGAGCCGCCAGCGTCTGTCCGGGGTTGATCTTTCGGTCGATCACCACGCCGTCGACCGGCGCCGTTACCTCGCAGTAGTTCAGGTTGGCACGGGATGTTTCGAGCGATGCGGTGGCTTGCAGGATCGATGCTTTGGAAAGTTTACGCTGCGCCTGCAGCGACTTGACCTCGAACGTCAACGCATCCATTTCGCGGTCGGACATGAAATCTTTGTTCGTCGCCCGCAGCCGTTTCCCTCGCATGTAGTTGTTCAGCGATTGTTGCAGCTGTGCTTCGACGCGTTCCAGATCCGCTTCGCGTGTCGCCAAGGTGGCTTCGTCGCGGTCGACGTTTGCTTTGAAAAGACGGGGGTCGACGCGGGCCAGGATGTCACCCTTTTGCACTTCGTCGTTGAAGTCGACATTCAATTCGACGATCGGGCCCGAGACAAATGACCCGATCGACACCGAAAGAACCGGTTGGATCGTGCCGGTAGAGTTGACGTAGCGTGTGATGTCGCCAGTTTCAAGCTCTGCGGTTTCCCAGGTGACCTTATTTCGTTCGGCCAAATACTTCATCACCGGTCGGTAGGCAGCCGCGCCCGCCGCACCAATGATGACCAGAATGATCAGGAACCTAACGATGACTTTCGTCCGATTGCGGGGCGTCACCCTGACCTAGATCGCCTGAAACAGTCGTCTCGGCATCGTCGGGTGAATGGATCGATACCCACAATATAGCTAGACGCCATCCAATTTACTGTAGCAGTGGTGTATCAGAGCGTATTGTATCGGCCTGTAGTCCCACCCGTTTTGGCGGTTCTTTTCGATACAATCGTGGAATCTCTCGTGTCGCCCCATCGCAGAATCCAAGTATCCAGGTCCTGATGAGTTCCGTGAAGCATCGAATTTTGCTGGTCGAAGACGACGTACCGCTGGCGTCGATGGTGCAAGAGTTCTTAGTCGAACATCGGTTCGAAGTTGCCATCGAACGAGACGGCAACACAGCGATTGAGCGAATCCAGCGGGATTCCTTTGACGCCGTCGTGCTGGACATTGGACTGCCGGGGACCGACGGGTTTAGCGTCTGCCGCAGCGTTCGGCCCAAGTACAGCGGTCCCATCATTGTCCTGACCGCTCGCGGCGAAGAGATCGACGAGGTGATTGCCCTGGAAGTCGGCGCCGACGATTTCATGTCCAAACCGGTCCGCCCCCGTGCATTGCTGGCACGATTGAAACTGCATCTGCGGCGTGGTGACAAGCCAGAGAATCCGGTCAGTGAGAAAGCCATCTTGGTCGATGATTTGCGGATCGATGTCGCTAGTCGGTGTGTCGCGATCGCGGGCCAGGATATCGAACTAACAACGGCAGAATTCGATCTGTTGGTCTACCTTGCCAAACGTGCTGGAACGGTGGTCGATCGCAAAGAGATCTATGTGGATCTGCTTGAATTGCCATACGACGGCATGGACCGATCGATCGATCTTCGTGTGTCTCGGTTGCGGCGCAAATTGAATGACGATTCGGGTCAACCGACGCGAATCAAATCCATTCGCGGCGTGGGATATCTGATGGCAAAGTCAACATGACTCGGTTGTTCTTTCGATTCTATCTGGGCGTCATCCTGATTCTTGTGGTCGCTTGGGTCATCCAGGCGTATGTGTTCCAGGGGACGACTGAAGCGGCCAACATGGGCGTGGTGGAAGAGGCGTTGGCCGGCGGCGCGTTGCTGGCCCGCGACCAGCTGTCCGCTGGCGGACCAGACAATATGCAATCCACGCTCGCAGAGATCCAGACTCGGTTTGCGTATCCGGTCAATATCGTCAAACGCGCCGATCGGCAAATGTCAGCGGCGACGGCGCTGCGGATCCAGGATGGTCAGGCTGTTTTGTTTCGTGGCAGAGTCAACGCGGCAATCCCCGATACGGACTTGCTTGTCGAACTCGGCCCACTGCCAAAGTTTGTCGGTCCCTCGCAACGAGACATTCTGCTGGGGCTAGGCAGTGTTTTTCTGTTGGTAGCGGTTTCGATCGCGATTCTGATGCGGCCGATCGCCAACCAATTAAGGACGGTAGAACACGCCGCGCTGGCGATCGCGAAAGGCGATCTGTCGGTACGCATCAGCGAAGACAAACAGGATCGCGGTTTGCCGATCGTGGCTGCGTTCAACAACATGGCCGATCGCGTTGAACGCCTGCTGCAATCTCAGAAGGAACTGCTGCAGGCCGTTTCACACGATCTTCGCACACCGCTGGCTAGGATCAAGTTCGCCACGGAACTTGTGCGATCGGCCGAAGACGAACCGAAACGTCAGGAACGGCTGGATGCCATCGATGACGCGACGGATCATCTGGATTTGCTGGTCGGGGAATTGTTGGATTACACAAGGCAGGACGAGGGCAACGAAAGCAGCAAGCTAGAAAATGTTTGTATCAACGACTTGGTTTCCGAATCGATAGCGGCCCACTCGCCGCTGCATTCTGCGATTTCGTTTCGGGGACTCGATGCGGCGCCGCTGATCCAAATCGTGACCTACCGTGCAGGGCTGTCGCGGGCGATCGGAAATCTGATCAGCAATGCGGGAAAATATTCCAAGTCGCAAGTGCTGGTTGACGCAAGTGCCGACGATCGGTTGCTTCGCATCACCGTGGACGATGATGGCAGTGGGATTGCCCAATGTGATCGAGAGTTGATTTTCGAACCTTTTCGACGCCTGGGCGGGGATTCGCAGTACGGGAAATCGCCTGCCGGGATGGGGTTGGGGCTAGCCTTGGTGCGTCGCATCTGCCGCCGGATGCAGGGCGAGGTGACGGTCAGCGAAAGTCCGCTGGGCGGCGCACGGTTCGAGATCCGGGTTCCATTCGACGAGCCACGATCGTAATCGCTTTGCCGCTGTAGTTTCCGGATGCATCGACGAGATGCAATCGGTGTCGGTTTGCGTTTACAATGGCAATCCCTCCGATCCCTTCCCGCCTTTTTGGAATTCGATAATGCCTTTCCCACCGTCCTCACAGTCCGCCGCGAAGATCAGTCGTCGTCGGTTCGTGGCGGGCACCGGTTGCCTTGCTGCGGCTTCGTTCGTGTCGCCACAAATCGCCCGCGCGGCCGCCAATGACCGCATGAAAGTTGCGTTCATCGGTGTGGGCGGCCGAGGTGGATCGAACCTTCGGTCGATCACCGCCACAGGTCTGGTCGATGTGTTTGCGGTTTGTGATGTCGACACTCGGTTTGCCGAAGGCGCTGCCCAAGCGCATGCGGGGGCCCTCGTGTTCCAAGATTTCCGCAAAATGTACGACGCGATCGGCGATCAAGTCGATGCGGTCGTGGTCAGCACGACCGAGCACACGCACGCATACGCCACGATGCCAGCCCTGCAACTTGGCAAACATGTCTATTGCGAAAAGCCGCTCGCGTACAATGTTTACGAAACCCGGCGAATCACCGAAGCGGCCAAGGAAGCTGGTGTCGTGACTCAGATGGGAACCCAGATCCATGCCACCGACAACTATCACCGCGTGGTTGAACTGATTCAATCGGGAGCGATCGGTGACGTGCGGGAAGCCCACGTGTGGGTATCACGTGCGTGGGGATTGCAAAGCGAGGCGGAAGCCGAGGCGAACAAAGACCGTTTGTTTGTCGATGCACGCCCGACCGACGTGATGACGCCACCGGAACACATGAATTGGGACCTGTGGTTGGGACCGGCGCCGGAGCGTCCTTTCCACCGCGTCTATTTCCCCGGGCCCAATTGGTACCGATGGTGGGATTTTGCCAACGGGACCATGTCGGACCTGGGCAGCCACTGGAACGATCTGCCCTATTGGGCATTGGAACTGGATGCACCGCAGACGGTCGAGTCGTTTGGGATTCCACCGCATCCCGAGATCGCACCAGCGTCCATGAAATCGGTCTACCAATACGGCGCACGCGGTGGAAAGCCACCGGTGGAATTGGCTTGGTATCAGGGATCGTACAAGCCCGATGTGTGGACGCAAGGTGAAATTCCTCAATGGGACAGCGGGGTTCTGTTCGTTGGCGACAAAGGCATGCTGTTGTCGGACTACAACAAACACCTGCTGCTGCCAGAGGATCAATTCGTCGATTTCCAACGTCCCGAACCATTCGTCCCAGATTCCCCAGGGCATCACCAGGAATGGGTATCCGCCTGCCTTGGCGAAGGCCAGACCGGCAGCCCGTTCTCCTACGCCGGACCGTTGACCGAGGCGAATCACCTAGGGAACGTCGCCTATCGAGTCGGCCAAAAAATCCACTGGGACGCTGCCAATATGAAGTGCACCGGTTGCCCCGAAGCCGACCCCCTGATCCGTCGCGAGCCTCGTGCAGGATGGTCTTTGTAAGCACATCCGAATCCGCACTCGTCGGACCTCAACGAACGGATCGCAAGTTCGACCCAGGCGACCGCTGGTAGTACCAGCTTCAGTGAGTTTTCAGCTTACGGTAGTCTCGGAGAGGCGAAAGCGTCGTACCGGTGGCCGCTGGCCACCGGATTTGGCATCCCGCAAAGATGTTCTCGGTGCGGCCGAAAACATCAAGATTGCGTCCGTCATCGCAAACCGTGGGGCAAGCCCCACGGCATCTATCTGCCGCCGCTCCGCGGCTCATTTGGACGCTCTCTTCAGCGGCTTCGGGACGCTTCGTCCATCAGCGATGGACTTCTGCAGAAGCGCATTCATTTCTGCTGCGATCTTTGGATGCTTGTCAGCCAAGTTCTGTGTTTCGCCGGGATCGGTGTCCAGGTTGTACAACTGCCCAGGTGCATCCGGAGCCGTATCAGGCAAAAAGTACTCCTTCAACATCGCGTGCGTCTCGTAGTTGTTTCCGCCCGATCCTTTGTGAGCCAGATATTTCCACGGGCCACGGCGGATGGCCAAATACTTGCGTCCGCCGAATCCCTGTTGAAGGATGTAGTCGTGAAGCGGTTGGTCGCGGTCAGCACCCAGCATGGTGGGCAGCAGACTGAGGCTGTCTTCGGCCGCATCGTCTGGCAAATCAACATCGACAACTTCGGCCACGGTGGCCATCACGTCGGTCAGCGATGTCACTTCCTCGGAAACCGTGTTGGCCTGGATTTGTCCGGGCCAGCGAGCGATGAAGGGGACCCGATGGCCGCCTTCCCAGTTGTCTCGCTTGACTCCCCGCCAAGGGCGGGCACCGTCATGCCCATGGTCGTGACGCATGTGGAAAATGGTGGGCACTTCCGGGCCATTGTCGCTGGTGAAAATCACCAGCGTGTTGTCGGCAATGTTCAGTGATTCTAACGTCTTCATCAGCTCCCCAACGACATGGTCAAGCTCGAAGATGAAATCGCCGTGAGGACCGGAGTCCGTTTTCCCTTTGAATGATTCGCCGGGGAAGGATGGAAGGTGCGCCGCCTGAGTGGAATGCAGCAGAAAGAAAGGCTGGTCGGGCGACTTCGCGACATGATCCTTTAGAAACTGCTGACTCTTTTCTAGGAACACCATGTCGACGTTCTCTAGGTCGAAGTCCGGTGCCACCATGCCACGGCGGTTGTCGTTGGAATAGGGATGCTGCGGTAAGGTTGATTTGTCTAGCTGTTTCGTAGGCGGTTGAGGAATTCGATTTCCGTCGATGTACGCGTACAACCAGTCCGTGGTTGGGCAACATGCGGTTCCAAAGAATTGGTCGAACCCACAGTCGAGGGGGCCGCCATCAATCGCTCGGGTGTAATCGATCCGGCGAACCGAATCGAGGTCTCCTTTGTGAATCGGACTCCCGTCTTCATCGTAAAATGTCAAACCGATGTGCCATTTGCCAAAGCATGCAGTGGCATAGCCGACCTGCTGCAACATTTCAGGAAGCGTCAGTCGATCGGCAGTGATCAGGGATGGGCCGCCTGCGCCTGAAAACACTCGCCCGCCATTGGGGACACGAAACGCCATCTGGCCAGTCATCAAACTGTATCGCGTTGGCGTGCAGACGGTACACGGGCTGTGGGCGTCGCTAAATCGCATCCCCTGTGCTGCCAATCGATTCAGATTGGGCGTCGGGATTCGCGACTGTGGGTTGTAACACTGCAGATCGCCATACCCCAAGTCATCCGCCAAAATGACCACGACGTTCGGACGATCTTGGCCGGTCGGTGGTGCCGCCAAGCCAGCTGAACACGCAACGGCTGCGACAATGAAAAACAGGCCGCAGATGCGGGAATGGCGAGCGATCATCATTGATGATGGAGTCCTTTGGAAGGGCGTTCGCCCCGGGCCGGCATGGAACCTGCCGATTTCGGGCAACCAAACGCGAACGAATCTTGCAACGATCCGATTCTAACCGGTCGACTACACTAGCGAGATTCCTGTGAACTGATATTTCCAGCCTAGGGCGGTGGGGTCTAGGCCCGATGGCATCGGGGCCGTTCCCCATCACCGTCTAGCGGCATCGTTCTCGATCATCATTTTAGGGCGTCAGATCACGGCCCCTTTTCAATTCCTACGTTGGATTCGCCATGACCTTGCGTGTAGTCGTATCAAGCATCCTGATTCTGGCGTCGTCTGCGTTTCATGTTGCCATGGCACAAGAGGAAACGACCGGGAATCAGACTGCTGCAAAGCCAAATGTGCTGTTTATCTCGATCGACGATTTGAACGATTGGGAATCTGGCATGGGGGGCAACGCCCAGGCGAAGACCCCCAATATGGACAAGCTGTTTCGGCAGGGGATGCTGTTTCGAAATGCCCATTGTTCGCAAGCGGTGTGCACGGCGTCGCGCAACTCGGTACTGAGCGGTCTGCATCCGAGTACATCGGGTTGGTACAGTTCGACGAGCACCATGCGGAAGACGTACGATCAGGTGATGGGCGACCACAAAATGTTGCCGCAGCATTTTCGCGATAGCGGCTACAAAACGTTGGCCGCAGGGAAGGTCTTTCATCAGGGCGTGTCGGACTATAAAGAGCGCACGCCAGACTTCTGGGACACGACCGCCCCAGGCTATAAGGTGCCGAAGAAGTTATTGGCACGTGGGGAGGGGTACGGTGGAAAAATGTTTTACCCGTTCCCCAGAGACGGCAGTCAGATCATCGATCGATACGGAAAAAAGTTCGCCGACGGAAACTCGCTGTGCTACGGTTCGCTTCAGCGCGAGGACATCCCCGGCGGAAAAATGTTTGACGAGAACATCGCGGACTGGGCCGTTGATCAGCTGAACCAAGATCACGACAAGCCGTTCTTTTTGGCCGTCGGATTCGTGCGACCGCATGTCCCGTACACGGCACCGAAGGAGTACTTTGACCTTTACGATCTGGACCAGATCAAGATCCCAGAGGTCCCTGCGGACGAGATGGCTGACATCCCGATGATGGGAAAAGCGATTGCTCACGGCCGAATCCGAACCGGCGATCACTACGCCGTCGTCCATCTAAGCGACAGCTATTGGCGTGAAATGGTTTACGGTTATCTGGCTTGCGTGTCTTTTGTGGACGCTCAGGCCGGCAAAGTTCTGGATGCCTTGGCCGACAGCAAGTACGCCGACAATACCGTTGTCGTCCTGTGGTCGGATCACGGTCAACACCTTGGCGAAAAGAATCACTGGCGGAAACAAGCTCTGTGGGAAGAATCCACCCGAGTTCCATTATTCATCAAAGCCCCCGGCGTTTCTGCTTCGGACGGCGCCTGCGACCAGGTGGTCAGTTTGCTTGATCTGTATCCGACACTGGTCGATCTTTGTGGCCTGCCAGCAGCACCCAAGCTGGATGGAAAGAGTCTGGTTCCGTTGATGTTGAATCCGACGGTTGATCGCGGGCATCCGGTTCTAAGTAGTTGGTACTACGGAAACTACGCTGTTCGAAGCGACGATTGGCGTTACATCCGGTATCGGGATGATACCGAAGAACTTTACGACCATCGGACCGATCCCGGCGAACATACGAATCTGGCGGCGGACCCAAAGTATGCGTCGGTTGTCGAAGATCACAAAAAATGGATCCCAAAATCCGGTGCGTTGCCCGCCGGTACCGACCATTGGAAAGGTGATTCGTTGGACAAGCGAATCCAAGAGTGGGAAGATAACGATTCGCTTCCCGATTGGCTTCGATAATGCTTCGTCCCGATGGAGTCGCCCGTTAGCCGGTGTGCAGCAACACGCGCCAAAACGACAACGGCGACGCACCGCGGGTGCGAATCGTTTCACCGCGTGGGCATCGCCCCGCGCGTCCATGTGCAGCAACGCGCGGCCCGCTGGGCACGCGGTTAAACGACAATGACAGCGCATCACCGGTGCCAATCGTTTCACCGCGTGGGCATCGCCCCGTGCGTCCATATGCAGCAACGCGCGGCCCGTTGGGCACGCGGTTAGACGACAATGACAGCGCATCACGCATGCGAATTGTTTAACCGCGTGGGCATCGCCCCGCGCGTCCACCCACCAGTACGCGCGGCCCGATGGGCACGCGGTCAAACGACCGTGTGAACTGGACCGCATATCGAGGCGCATCGTTTCACCGCGTGGGCATCGCCCCGCGCGTCCATGTGTAGCAACGCGCGGCCCGTTGGGCACGCGGCTAAACGACAATGACAGCGCATCACGGGTGCCAATCGTTTCACCGCGTGGGCATCGCCCCGCGCGTCCATGTGCAGCAACGCGCGGCCCGCTGGGCACGCGGTTAAACGACAATGACAGCGCACCGCGGGTGCGAATCGTTTAACCGCGTGGGCATCGCCCCGCGCGTCCATATGCAGCAACGCGCGGCCCGCTGGGCACGCGGTTAAACGACAGCGGCATCGCCTCGCGCGCCCGTATGTAGCAACGCGCGGCCCGGTGGGCACGCGGTTAAACGACAGCAGCGACGCCCCGCGGGTGCGAATCGTTTCACCGCGTGGGCGACGCCCCGCGCGTCCATGTGCAGCAACGCGCGGCCCGTTGGGCACGCGGTTAAACGACGACGGCAACGCCCCGCGCGTCCATGTGCAGCAACGCGCGGTCCGCTGGGCACGCGGCTAAACGACGACGGCGACGCACCGTGCGTCCATGTGCGACAACGCGCGGCCCGTTGGGCACGCGGTTAAACGACAGCGGCATCGCCCCGTGCGTCCATATGTAGCAACGCGCGGCCCGCTGGGCTCGCGGTTAAACGACAATGACATCGCACCGTGCGTCCATGCGACACCACGCGGCTATACGGCAGCCTGACGCGGAATCGTTCCGGTGGTTGCTTTGATCACGGGTTGGTGGCGGGCGACAGTTCCAGTGTGGCCAGGATCGGGCGGTGATCCGATGCAACGGCCTCGGAAAGCACGGTCACATCAACGACCTTCCAGCGGTCCTGTGCTGAAACCAGGACAAAGTCGATCTGTCTGGTCGGATCTGTCACAGGAATCGTCGGCAACGGTTTCGGATTGGTTCGCGTCCATCGTTTTTCCAACGTGTTCAAGGTGGCGCTGTCGATCACGTCGTTCATGTCACCGGCCAGAATCGCAGGCTGGTTTTTGTACTTCGTCGCTAGTTCGTTGATCATTTGGGCGGATGCAACCCGCTCGTGATCAGCGCGTCGGTGGTCGAGGTGGGTCGCAAACATGACCAGCGTTTGAGGAATGGACGGCATTTGGATTTCGGCCACCAACACGCCACGTTGCTCGCCATTTTCCAAATTGGGAAGCAAATGGTTTCGCTGTTCCATGATCGGATGTCGGGACAGAATCGCATTGCCGTAGTGGCCGCCCTGCAGCGGAATGTTCGCACCAAACACAACTTCCATTTTGCACAAGCGTGCCAATTCTGCCGGCTGGTCAACCGATTGGGATCGAGTAGCGTTTCGATCAACTTCTTGCAGAGCCACGATGTCGGGGGCGACGGACTGGATGACCTTCGCGATACGTTGCAAATCCAACTTCGAATCCACACCTTCGGCGTGATGAATGTTGTAGCACAGTACTTTTATTTGGACCGGTTCATCAGCGTGGACCGGATCGTCGAAAGTTAGCCAGGCAATCGAAGCGGCTACCAGGATCAATGCAGTGGGGAGGTATCGCATGTTGTGTCGTCTGTTTGCGGAAGGTTGAATGGAGCTTTGATTGTCTGCAAGTGTTGGGCAATGGAGTCCATCGCCGGTATCGTCGGTCATGTTGTGGTCGGCCAATTGGAATCGGGTACGAAGGTTCATTCGTCTTCGCCCAAGATGCCGCCATGTTGATCGAAAAGCGATTGGACGTACGGAGCCAGCTGAGTCACAAGAATCGCGTCATTGCCGGTTAGCCGCAGATCCTTGTCGATGTCGCCCTTTTGACGCGCCATCACCAGTGCCGCCACTACATGTTGGATGTCCACCGGCAGTCCGGTAGGAGCTTCCAGAGCGAGAGCCAGATCAAACAGAGGCTGGTGCAGGGGCGGATCAATCGTCGCTTGTCCTGCAGGACTTAATGTCAGTCCTGGAATGATCGTTTGCACTGTGTCCATGCTGTTTTTGCAATGTTTCCGCAGAGGTCTAGTTTGGGGTGGGTTTCAAGACATGTTCAAAGAACGAATAGATCGTTTCGTTGGATTCATCGTTGGGAGAATGGTCTGGGCGATTGGTCATGCCAACGCGGTCTTGGTACCCCAGAACTCGATTGACTTCGATGCTGTGGTTCAGCGGTTCCCAGCGTTTGGGCGGATCCTCGGATCCACCGGACACCAAGAACGGCCGTGGTGCCATCAACGCATGCAGTTCATGCAAATCGTGGCCTTCCGCGGTCAACCGGGGGTAGAGCCCGCGTGCAGGATTCGAATCGGTGATCAAGCCGCGTTTTCGCCACGGTTTAGGATGGTACCCCAGGTACCACGGTTCCCAATAGTTGACGCTTTCTCGAGATTCGTCGAACACGATTCCAGGATCTGACCACGCCGCACATGCGAACTTGTCGAACAGACAGGATCCAAACATTGCCCACTTGCCACCAAACGAGTGTCCCACGATCCCAATACGGTTCGAATCGACTTCCGGTCGGTCGGCCAATACGTACCAAGCGTTGGCGGCCGCATAGGCCAACATCGAAAGCGGAGCCACGTTGGCGTCTTCGATGCTGGGATAGTAAAGCGAATAAGTTTTCGTCGCCGATGCTTCGCTTGTCCCGATCGACAAGGTGACGAAACCGCGTTTGGCAAGTTGAATAGCAAAGTCACGGTTCGGTTTTCCCTGGCCGATCGCCGTCTCGGGTTCGTAGAAGACCGTCAGCACCGCGGGGCGTGGATGATCACCGTCGGGAATCAGCAGATAGCCCGTCGTATGCTGGTCGGGTGTCCATGCAAAACGGATGCGATGTTGGGTCAAACCATCGCGCCGCTGGGTGTCCAGAATCTCGACCTGTGGTTTTGTGATCAGAGGGGGCCATTTCCCCAGCAGCGTTTCCCACTGCGATGCGATCTCGGCGCGCCGGCGTTTCCAGTCCGCGGGTGTCTTGACCTGCGTGCCGTCTGCGAACCGAAGCGGTGATGGGTAGTCACCGAACTTGCCCGCCCACTGTGGTGGTGGCGAAAAATTGGGCTGGATCTTTTGCCACAGCGCAGATTGCGGTGCGTCGGCAGGTGCAAGGTTCGACGTTTCCAGGTCTTGCGCAAACGCCTGCGGCAAAACGATCAAGGTGATTGCCAGAGGCAAAGTGCGATTCAAAAAGGAAAGGTTCATTGGATCGGTTGGGGCCGTCGGTGACTGGTCACTCGGATGATGGAACGCGTTTCTAAAAGTCACCCCCATGTTACCATGTTGGATGCCATCGCTAGCGGTCCGTCGTCGCTGCGGCGCAGCCGTTCATCCCACCCATCGAATCATCCCACCCATCGAATCATCCCACCATGGCTCAGCGTACGCAAATTGCAACCACACTTGTCGCAACCAGACTGGCGATCGCTTGCTTGCTTGGACATGCATGTCTGACGGGTTCGTGTTTAGCCGCCCCCTTTCCGGCCGGCCCAGCTTTCACCGACGCCATTCCCACCAACGCCGTTCCCACCGACGCCGATACCGCCAACCAAAGGGCAACCATCGACTACCACGTCGCGACGGACGGATCCGACGATCATCCGGGAACGGTGCAACAACCGTTCGCGTCGGTTCATCGCGCCCAAGTTGCCGCGCGTGCTGCCCGCGTTTCGAATCCAGACCAAGCGATCACGGTTCATATCCATCCAGGCCGGTACAGACTTCGTCGTCCGTTGACGTTCCAACCGGCGGATTCAGGAGCGTCGCGTGATCTGCCTGTTCTTTATCGCGGGGTTCCGGGTGGCGAGGTCGTGCTATCCGGTGGGCGTGACGTCACCGACTGGGAAAAGGTCGTCGAGGATCCTGGGCTGTGGAAGACCCGACTTCCCCATGCGGACCCAGGCGGTCGGCAAGTCGACGGCGACGCGCAAGATTGGCAGATCGAACAACTTTGGGTCAACGGTCGGCGTGCGGTACGCGCTAGAGATCCCGATGAGGGACAGTTTTATGTTTTGTTAGGGTCGAGCGAATCGCCACAGCCGGATGAAAAATGGGTCTTCCGACATACCTATGCAACAAGCGACGGGGACCTGAGGGCATTGGATGGTGTCGACCCCGAATCGCTGAAACACGCTGAATTGTTTGTGTTCCACAAATGGGAAACGACGCGCGAACCGATTGTGACCGCGGACCCCCAACGCAACCTGTTCACCACTCGCGGCGAAATCATGAAGCCGCACAATCCGATGACGCGTGATTGTTTGTACTACTTTGAAAACCTACGCGCGGCTCTCGATTCCCAAGGCGAGTGGTTTTTGGATCACGACGGTTGGTTGTACTATCGGCCCCGAGACGATGAGGACATGACAAGCGCCGAAGTCGTTGCGGCGACGATTCCACGGTTGATCGACATTCAAGGCGACATCCGGGATTCGGTCACTCGAGTCAAACACCTTCACTTCGAAGGGTTGAAACTTCGGCACACTTCCTTTCGGACTCCCGACCGAGGCATCCGATCCAATCAAGCGGCGATGAACATCGACTCGACCGCCGTCCAGGTGGATGCCGCCGAAGACATTCAGTTTGTGGACGTTGCTGTCGAACATGTCGGTGGAACCGGTTTTTGGTTCCGCAAAGCGTGCCGAGATTGCCGAGTCGAACGAAGCCGAGTGTTTGACATAGGCGTATCGGCGGTACGAATCGGCGAGACCGGTTTGGTTCCCGACGATGTACGTACCGGCGGGATCACGATTGACAATTGCATCCTTCACAGCGGTGGTCGCGTCGCCCCGCACGCCGTCGGCGTTTGGATCGGCCATAGCGGTGACAATCAGATCACCCACTGTGACGTCGCCGATTTTTTCTACACCGCGGTGTCGGTGGGATGGCGATGGGGCTATGCCGAAAGCGGTGCCAAGCGAAACCGGATCCAGTACAACCATCTGCATCACGTGGGGTACCGGATCCTGAGCGACATGGGCGGCGTCTATACGCTAGGTCCGTCCGAAGGCACCATCGTTAGCCACAATGTGATCCACGATATCTATGCGACCCGCTACGGCGGGTGGGGGCTTTATCCGGACGAGGGCAGTTCGCACATTCGGTTCGAAAACAATCTGGTTTACAACGTTCGCGACGGAGGGTTTCACCAGCACTACGGACGCGAGAACATCGCTTGCAACAATATTTTTGCCTTCAGCGAAGAAGGGCAGATCGCAGTGACCCGTGCCGAGCCTCATCGTTCGTTCACGTTCAAGCGCAATCTGGTGTACTGGGACCGAGGCCATCTGCTGGGATACTCGGGATGGACGCAGGGATCCAAGGTGCGGATGCGAAACAATCTGTACTGGCGTGTCGGTGGCCAGCCGTTCGATTTTGCGGGCAAAACTTGGCAGCAATGGCAGGCCGATGGAAATGACGAAGGTTCCATCATCGCGGATCCGATGTTCGTTGATCCGCTGAATCACGACTTTCGATTGGCACCCGATTCGCCCGCCAAAAGAATTGGTTTTGTCCCCTTCGATATCGGTTTGGCGGGCGTGCAGGGATCTGCGGATTGGCAGGACTTGGCAAAATCCACCTCCTTTCGTGAACCATTTCTCGTGCCACCATCGCCACGCTTCCAGTTCGACAACGATTTCGAAGACGATCACCCGGTGTCGATGCTGGGGATGTCGACCAAGAGTCTGGAGGGGAAAGACAACCTGATCCGTATGTCGGACAACCCGGATGGCCCCGGACGATGTCTGCAGGTTCAAGACGATCCCAACATGAAGGCAGCTTACAACCCGCACTTCTACTGGGATCCCAAGTACACCACAGGCCGTTCGCACATGTCGTTTCGGATCCGGTTAGACCCGACATCCAATGTGGCGTGCCAATGGCGTGATCGTTCCGCCCCGTATCGAACCGGACCTAGCCTGCAGTTCAGCGGTCAAGCGGTGCATAGCCGAGGACGTAAACTGTTGGACCTTCCCGCCGATACGTGGCTCGACGTCACCATGGAAGCGATCCAGGGACGGCCCGACAGTCAGTGGCGTGTCACGTTCGGTTTGCCCAACGGACAATCTCAAGAGGTGTCCGGTCTGACCTGTGACCCGGGTTGGACAGACACCCGGTGGGTTGGATTCATATCGTCGGCAACCGACGATTCCTCGTTCTATCTGGACGATGTTTCGATGCGAAACCAGTGATCGGTGACCCGCGTTGCACGCTGCAGTGGTCGGCAACGGAACGATTGGCATCCCGGCGATCGATCGCATCGCAATCCAAGCTGCGTCGTCGTATCGGTTCAGCGCTAGTTGAGATCGGGGCGGTCGGAATCGATTTCACGAACCAGGATCTCTTTCAACGATGCAACTTTTTCCGGAAGCTGATCGGCCAAGTTGTGCCTTTCCTCGTTGTCGGTTTCGATGTTGTAAAGCTGGAACTGGTCTTTGGCGCGATTGATTTCGACTAGTTTGAATCCGTCACCAGCGATCACGGCGCTCGACCCCATGCGATGGTTGTGATTGTTGACGATCACATAGTCATGGGTTTGGGTCTGAGGCTGTCCCAACAGTGTTGGCAAGTACGAGATGCCGTCTTTGCCGGGCGGCGAGGGCACGTTTCCGATGTCCGCCAAAGTCGCCATGAAATCGTAATGCGAACTCAGAAGGTCCGTGACAGATCCGGCCGAGATCTTTCCAGGCCAACGGACGATCATCGGACATTGCATCCCACCCTGATACCCGGATCGCTTCAAGCCGGCCCGACCGCCTGCCCCATCAAAAATGTCACCGCATTCGGATGTTCGCCACTTTTTGTCGTCCAAATTGGCACTCTGCCCGTTAGCAAGTTTTTGGGCGTGATAGGCCGGCTTGGGACCGTAATACAGTTCGTGCCCATTGTCCGAACAGAACACGACGATCGTCTTCTCGTCGATCGATTGTTTCTTCAATTCGTTCATGATCAACCCCACATGGTCGTCCAGCATCTTGACCATCGATGCGTACTTCTTTTCGGCAAGACTCATGGTCGGATGATTGGCAAAGTCCGCGTGCAGTTCAGGAATCGCAACGGGTCCGTGCGGCAGTTGCGTGGGGTGATACAGAAAGAATGGCTGGTCCTTGTTTTCGCGAATGAACTTCAGAATGCCTTGCAAAAATACGTTTTGCGAATAGGTTTCGCCACCATAGCCAACCGGCTCGTCACCCTTCTCGCTGGTTTTGCCACAGTCCGCCAAGTGGTTGCCTGGCAATTCGAACCGCTGGCCATTGCGCCATAGATAGGGCGGATAAAATCCATGGCAGCGGGCGTGGTCATAGTAGCCTTCGTGGAAATCCCACCCAAAACGTTTGACCCGTTCATGCCAAGTTAAAAAGCCTCGGTCCAATTTGCCAAACTGTGCGGTTCGGTAACCGGCCGACTGCGCGACCTGTCCTAGGAACACTTCGTCGGACGCGATGGGGTGGGCTTTGGATTTCAGAGTCGCCAATCGACGCTGATATTCCTGTTCGGATATTTTGCCCGAATCCCGCTGGATCGGCAGTCCCGCCGAAGTGTGGTTCCAGCCGCCCTTGCGTCCGTCGTGCATTCCCGACAACAACGTCCATCGTGCGGGGGCACAGAAGACTGCACCATAGTAGTTGTCGAACCGCATGCCATCGGCGGCCAATTGATCGATGTTCGGAGTCGACACGACTTGTTGGCCATAGCACCCCAGCATCCCAGGGCCCAGGTCGTCGGCAAAAATCAAGATCACATTCGGTGGATTGCTCGCTTGAGTGGATGCGGAGAACGCAAAACTAGCGAGGCAGAAAACGAGGCGGATGATTCGTGACTTCATCATGAAAGTGTCTTCGTCGGTGGATCGATAGGTGTCGTGCCAACCCCGGGGCGGACGGCCCGAATCGGATAGCAGCCCGGTGCCAGCAGTCATCCGAGGCTGCTTCATCGTAGTTTCTGGCGATCACCTTGGTGACCCCGCATCCTTGGCGAACGGATCACTGCTTGGCTTCCTAATCTGCACGTGCGGGTGTAGGATGGCAAGCGTCGCTTAACGATTTTTCGAAAACCATACCTACGAACGGAAACCAGAGATGGACCAACTACCTGGAAAGCTGATTGACCTGAACGATGTTGGCAGCGGCGACGATCCCAAGCCAAAGCTACTGATCAAGACCGGGCCGATGAACGTCATGCGACTGGTCCTGTCGGCCGGCAAGTCGATTGCCGAGCACAAAGCGGCCAAAGAGATCACCGTGCAGTGCGTCGCGGGGGCCGTTGAATTCACGACGATGGGCGAAACCCTACGGATGACTCCGGGGACGATGCTGTTCCTGCCACCGGGCGAATTGCACAGCCTGATGGCGACCGAGGATTCGGTCGTGTTGGTCACCAAAGCGAACTGATCGCCGAAAGCGTCACGCTGTTGCGAAAATCACATCCCGTTTAGCAACCAGCGATCAATCCGTGTCGTTTCTTTCTTCCCCCTCGCTCTACTCTCTCCCCCCGCAAACCGCTGCGCGGCGGGGGCGAGATGACTTGCATCGCGACACTGATTGATCGATCGCTCGTTGTTTAGTGCTCGTTGTTTAGTGCTCGTTGTTTAGTGCTCGTTGTTTAGTGCTCGGCGGGATGTTTCAGCGTCGGCAATGCGGTCTTGATGGCGATGGTGAACACCATCAATCCAAAGGCCCAGATGCCGACGGTGACTTTCCATTCCAGTTGGCTAGGCACGTATTCGACGATCTCGTGCAGCGTGCTTGGTACGAAGCCGGGAATGATCAGGCCCATGCCCTTTTCGATCCAGGCGCCGACAAACGCCATGCAGCAAGCCGCCACCAATAATGGACGCCAGCGGAAACGCAGTGTTCCCGGCCACAGGAATAGCAGCGCCGCGGTGACGTTCAGCCCGATCGCTGTCCACGTCCATGGCACCAACGCGGTCTTGCCGTGCAAGCCAAAGAACAGATACTTCGCCGCGCTAACATGCGAACCACCGGTATAGAACTCGGTGAACAGTTCCGATGCGACCATCAACAGGTTGATCAGGATCGTCACACGGATGATCTTAGTCAACGTCGCAATCGGTCCATCCAATCCGCCGATTCCAGTCAGTTTTTTGATCAAGATCAGCGAAACGATGATGAAGGCGGGGCCCGAGACGAAAGCGGACGCTAGAAATCGTGGTGCCAGCAGTGCGGTGTTCCAGAACGGTCGCCCGCCCAGTCCACAGTACAGGAACGCGGTGACCGTGTGGATCGAAATCGCCCACACGATCGACAGCATCACGACGGGGATGTACCAAGTTGGGTTGGGTTTGCGACCGAGATAACGCATGTAAAGCAAGTAACCGCAGACGTGCAGATTCAACAGCAGATATACATTCAGGACGATCACGTCCCAGGTCAGCATGGAGATCGGGAAGTTGAACTTTCCAATGACCGGAATCATGTGCCAGAACCGGTCGGGGCGACCCAGGTCTGCGACGACGAACATCAGACACATGACAATGGCGGCGATGGCAAGCAATTCGCCAATGATCACGACGTCGTGCATTTTGCGGTCGTGATACAGGTACGCCGGGATCACCATCATCACGCCACCGGCCGCCAACCCGACCATGAAAGTAAAGTTGGCGATGTACAGACCCCAACTGACTTGGTCCGTCATGTTGGTGCCGATCATGCCGCCGGCGACCTGGTTGGCCCACGCATTGGCACCGACCAAGAACAATGCGGTCAGCATCGTCATCCAGGCATAGAATGCAAAGGAACCTTCGGTGGCCAACCACAACGAACGACCGATGAATTTCGGATAGCTCGTGGTGTGTGACTCTTTCGCGGGAATGCTGCTCATGGTTCCTGGTGGGGTAGTCTGCCAGAAGGGTCGCCGTCGTGGGCTGGCAAGCCAATCGCTTGATCCACGTCAACGAAGGCTCAATCGAAGTAATAAAAGAAGGCAGGTTTGGTGCCCAGTTCTTCTTTTAAGATATAGACGCGTTTGTTTTCCAGGATCCATCGAATGTTCGATTCCGGATCAAGGATGTTGCCGAACACGCGTGCTCCCGTCGGGCATGCTTCCAAGCAGGCTGGCAGTTTTCCGCGCCGTGTGCGGTGCAAACAATAGGTGCACTTTTCGACCACGCCGACCGGACGGACTCGATTGCTGAGGTAGCTTTGGTCGGGATTGATTTCTTTGGCTGGTACTTCCGGCTTTTTCCAGTTGAACCGGCGTGCGTGGTAGGGGCATGCCGCTTCGCAGTACCGGCAACCGATGCACCAGTTGTAATCGACCACCACGATGCCGTCCTCTTCTTTCCACGTCGCCTTGACTGGGCAAACGTCGACGCACGGCGGTTCGTCGCATTGTTGGCACTGCACGGGCAGGTAGAACTTGTCGTCCTTGGGGACAGTGCCGGAGTACGTTGTCGATCCCTTTTCCATATCCATCGTGCCCTTGGGCATTTCCAGGACGCGGATATAGGATTGGTTTGTATCGCGGTCGTGATTGTTTTCTTTGTGACAGGCTTCGACGCACTTTCCGTTGCCGTTACAAACACTAAGGTTGATCGCGTAGACGAATTTGGTTCCGGGGATGGGCCGATCATCCGCGATCGTCACGTCCGCGCCGTACTTCTCTTTGGTTTCGGCTTCCAGTCGGGCGATCACGTCACCCTTCTGGTCCGGTGACAGTTCGGTGTAATGGGTCTGCATGAACTCAGCGGCCGACGAGTTTTCGGCGGCTTGTCGCAGCGGCGAGATCGCGGCGACAAAGGCTCCCGCACCCAATGTTGCGAACGCACCTTTGACGGCAGCGCGGCGCGTGAAGTTTTCAATGACCGGCAGCGATCGATCCGTGCTGGGCTGCTTGGGCGATCCGTTTTCAGTGGCTGTCATGGACGTCCGCTCCTTGGTGGTCGTGATCGGAATCCGCCGGTGCATTGAAACGATCTTTCGGTTTGAAACCGACGATCATTTTGGGATAGTTGGGGGCGTGCGGATCGTGGCAGTCGATGCAATTGTTTTTTGTCTGCGGTCCACGCGTTAGATCCCAGTGACCGTTCATTCCGCCGTGTGCACCATGCGCGAATGCGGTCGCTTGCGGGCCGTGGCACTGCGAACACAAGGTCATCACGTCCTGGTATTCAAGCGAAGTTCCATCGGCCATCCGCAGCGAATCGGACCCGTCTGGATTGTGGCATGCATAACAGGTGATCGTGCCATGCTTGAACGTCATGCCGCGATGGAATTCATCCAGCGTCGCGGCCGAAACGTTTTCGATGTTTGGTTTGCGGTTGGCATGGCATGTCGAGCAAGCCACCGTTGCCGATCGACCTTGGGGGTCCATGCCAGCCAATTCGATCCGCGGTGGCCCGCTGGGCTTGCGAATCGTGACCGGAAACTTCACGGCCGACACTTCTAGATCGCCGGACGATTCCGATTCATCTGCATGCGATGTCTTCTGGTCCGCCACGTGACGTGAATCGTCCGCCGCCGGATCATCCAAGTTGGCATGGTGGGTGTAGGCGGTGTCCTGCATCGCCATTTGGTTGAACGCGACAAAGAACATCGCGACCGCCAAACACGCCACGCCGGCAAAGAGCAAGTTAGCGATTCGCGGCATGAATTTCTGTCCCAAAGAGAGGTTCCACCGATGAGTTCTAATGTATACACTGGCGTGCATGTTGGCGAAACCTCACTTCGCCGACTTCCGGACCACTTTTCAAAGGCGATCGCGGTGCCAATCAGCGGACTCGTTGTTACGTTCCGGTCGCCGACCAGTGATCATAACGCTACGATCGACCGGCTGCGGGAAATTCCCGAAATCGAGGTCGGTGTTGCTGGCGGCAGCAAACTGGCGATCGTTGTCGACTCGGATAACAGAGATCGTGACGCCGAGATTTGGAACGCGATTCAGGAATTGCCGGGCGTGATCGATTTGGCGGTCGCTATGATTGCGTTTGATGAGGAAGGCGAATGCGGAACGAACGAATCAATCAGGAATGAATGATGATGGATACCAAGCGTCGCAGTTTCTTGAAGTCGGCCGCGTTGGCTGCTGCCGGTTCGATGGTCGCCGGCGACACTTCGTTGCCGGTCGTTCACGCCGACCAAGCCGTTGGTGATTTGCCCGGTGGCGATGGTTTGAACTGGAACAAGGCGCCCTGTCGATTCTGTGGGACTGGGTGTCATGTGCAGGTCGGTGTCGAAGACGGACGTGTGGTCGCGATCGCCGGTGACAAGGCTGCCGACGTCAACAAAGGGTTGTTGTGCGTCAAAGGCTATCATGTCGGTGGGATTCTTTACGGCAGTGACCGTCTTACCAAACCGCTGCTTCGCAAAGACGGCGAACTGACCGAGATCAGTTGGGACGAAGCGATCGAAACGATTGCCAAGCGGATCTTCGATTCGCCCGATACCTTCGCGTTCTATGGCAGTGGCCAATGGACGATTCCCGAAGGCTACGCAGCACAGAAATTCATGAAGGGCGGGCTCGGCAATAACCACATCGACCCCAACGCTCGGTTGTGCATGGCGTCAGCCGTGACGGGGTTCATCGCGACCTACGGTGTCGACGAACCGGCCGGTTGTTATCAAGATTTGGACGAATGCGACGTGCTGATTACGTGGGGCAATAATCCTGCGGAAATGCACCCGGTGTTGTTCTCGCGTGTCACCGATCGTCGTTCCCGTGGCCAACAGGTTCGCATCATCGACATCGGCACGCGCCGAACTCGGACCACGGACGCGGCCAGCGACTATTTGGAAATGAAGCCGCACGGTGATGTTGCGATCGCATTGGGCATCATGCATCTGTTGATCGAAAACGACAACTACGACAAATCATTCGTGGGAAAACACTGCAATTTCCGCGGTGCCGAGGCAGAAAACCCGACTCTGCAGGGCGAAGCGATCAGCGAAGATGACTTTCGCAAATCCATCGCCAAGTACACGCCCGAATTGGTCGAAGAACTTTCCGGTGTGCCCGCCGACAAAATTCGGATGCTTGCCGATCTGTTCGGAAACCACGACATTCGGATCACGTCGCTGTGGTGCATGGGCATGAACCAGCACACGATGGGCACTGCGATCAATTCGCTGGTCCACGGTGTGCACTTGTTGTCTGGTCACTTTGGGCGTCCCGGTGATGCGCCGACCAGTTTGACAGGGCAACCGTCCGCATGCGGCACGGTTCGCGAAGTCGGCACCCTTGCACACGCCTTGCCCGGCGGTCGCGTGGTCGCCAAACCGGAACACCGCCAGCAAAGCGAAGAATATTGGAACGTTCGCGAAGGCAGCATCAGTGAAGTGCCCGGCTATCACACGGTGAAGATGTTCGATCAGTTCACCAGGCCGACATCCGAGGGCGGGGACATCACGACGATGCTTGTGCAGGTCACCAATCCGGGCCAGACGCTGCCGAACCTGAACGCGCTGTTCAACGACAAGAAAGATCTCGACGACAAGTTCCTGATCGTTAGCGAGGTGTATCCGACGGCGACCACACTGCTTGCCGACTTGATCCTGCCCGCTGCATTGTGGGTGGAAAAGAACGGTATGTTTGGCAACAGCGAACGCCGGACGCAGCAATGGTTCAAAATGGTCGACCCGCCCGGTCAAGCCCGTGATGACTGCTGGATGACGATCGCAATCGCTCACAAGCTGTTCGAAATGGGCCACGAGGGGATGAAGGATAAAGACGGTGACTTTATCTTTGCGATCAAGGACGATGATGGCAAAGAAATTCCGGTCTGGGATTTCGATCACTATTACGACACGAACGTCGACAAGCATCTGTTCGAAGAATACCGCCAGTTCACGCGGATGAAGCACAAGAATCTGGCCCCGTACGATGAATACGTCAAAGCCCGTGGGTTGCGTTGGCCGGTCGTGGAGCAAGAGGATGGATCATGGCGAGAAACCCGGTTTCGGTTCTCGGCGTTCGACGATCCCTTTGTCAAAGAAGGCCAGGAATTCGAGTTCTATCACTCATCCAGTGATGATGGTCGAGCGCAGATCTGGTTCCACGACTATCAACCACCACCGGAAATGCCGGACGATCAATATCCGATGTGGTTGTGCACCGGACGGGTGCTGGAACACTGGCATACCGGCACGATGACACGCCGCGTCGCACCGTTGAATCGAGCGATGCCGACAGCATATGTCGAAATGAACATGGCGGACGCCAAAGCGGCGAATATCCGGCAGGGAGAAGTCGTTACGATCGAGTCGCGGCGAGGAACCTGCGATTTGCCGGTTTGGATCGATGGACGTGGTCGTCCACCACGCGGGACAGTCTTCGTGCCGTTCTTTGACGAAACCAAACTGATCAATAACTGCACGCTGGAAGCTCACGATCCGTTCTCGAAACAGCCGGACTACAAGAAGTGCGCGGTGCGGGTGGTGAAAAAGACCACGCAATCGCAATCACCGGCGGAAAAGGCTGCGGTGAAGGAATCGCCCGCAACGACTGCCGAGGTGCCCTCATGATCGGCCGGCTAGCACCGATCTTCTTCGCTGGCGTGATCGCGCTAGCGGTCATCGGATTTCTGGTCGGCGTGATGGATGGCGTGCCACAACCGGGCGGACTGGATGAAACATCGATGGTGGCGAAGTTCGATCAAAAAACAGTTGATGCGAATCCGAAGTTGATCCCGGCGGTTTCGTACAGCGAGGTCTCCGGTTCGGCGATGGGGCCGACAAAGGCTTGGCAATCGACCCCGCAATCCTTGCCGTCCTCGCAGTACGACCTGTACACCAAGATCAAATTGAGCCCTGCGGAAAAAGAAGCGTCCGGGCAATTGCGCGCATCCAGGCGAGCGTTCAATGGTGCTCCGCCGATCATTCCGCACCCGGTTGAAAACACAAACGACGCGGCCTGTTACGCGTGCCACGGTAACGGGGGCAGGATCGATGGCAAAAAAGCGAGTGTGATGTCACACCCGTTCTTGGGGAATTGTGTCCAATGTCATGGGGCGATGGCGCCGGCACCGTTTCAGAATTTGGACGCCGACGTTGACACTAGCTTCGTCGGGTTGCCGGCACCCAAGCAGGGTCAGCGGGCGTTCCAAGGAGCGCCGCCAACGATTCCGCATTCGCGTTGGATGCGTGAAAACTGCAGTGCCTGTCACGGTGGTCCAAACGGTTGGAAGGGCATGGAATCGACGCACCCATGGCGAACCAATTGCACCCAGTGCCATGCTCCGTCGGCGGAATTGGACCAGATGCCAGCGAGCGATTGGGTGCCGATGCTGCCACCGCTGGACGTGGTCTCGAAATGAATCCGTCCGACGGCCAGCAACGTCCGTCGGTGTCGCCACCCGTGTCGTCTTGGTTGCGACGCGTGTTGGCCGCGGTATGGCGTCTGCCTGCCCGTGCGTTTTCGTTTCTGCTGAAACCTGCACCGACTTCGCGAAGTCGACGGGCGTTGTTGCAAGGTCGCCTTTGGAAGCTGATTCCCGCGTCGCAATTTGCGCCGCTCGTCACACGTTTGCCAACACCCGAGCCGCAGACGCCTCCGCTCGGAAAGCCTCGCAGCATCGCTGGCATCAATATTGACCCCGTTCCGGTGACCAACCTGGGACGCACGCCGGTGGCGCGGACCATCCCCGTGCATCGTCCACCAGGATCGATTGATGAGTATGCATTCTTGGCGGGATGCACAAAATGCGGAGACTGTATCGAAGCGTGTCCCTACGATGCGATCGTCAAAGCGCCCGATCGCCTAGGGATCGTTGCGGGGACACCCATCATCGATGCCGATTCGTCGGCATGCATGATGTGCCAGGATTTTCCGTGCATCGCGTCCTGCGACGCAGGGGTGTTGATCGACAACATTCCGCCGATCATGGGCACCGCTCGCGTCACGCCGCATCTGTGTCTTGCGTATCATTCCACGACCTGTACCGTATGTAGCGAACGCTGTCCGGTGGAGCGTGCGATCACCGTTTCCGATGGCAAACCAAGTGTCAACGAAGATGTTTGCACTGGATGCGGGGTGTGCCGATATGTGTGTCCCGCACCGGAAAACGCAATCCTGCTGATGCCCGCTTTTTCTCGCCCTGGAATCCCCAACGCATGACTTCGAATTATCTGAAATTGGAAGATCTGGCGAACAACGATCCCCTGCCAGAGATATTGCAAGCCGAATGGGCGAAAGACCAGGTGATGCAGTTGTTTGCCGATCTGTCTGCCGGTGCCGACGTGCAGCATGTGCAATTGAAATCATCCCACAGCGACGCGACGGTTGCACTGGCCGACGCGGCCGAAGCTTTCGCGGCCGGAACAGCCCAAGCGATCCAAGTGCGTTATCGGTTCGAAAATGAACTGTGGTGCGATACGATCATGCCCGGTGATCCCACAACCAAGATCATTCGTAACCGCGTGCCTAGCGGAATGGTGGATTGAGCGCTGCGATCGCTTCGCAAGATCAACCGACCAATGGATTGCAGTGTTGCCTCCCGTTTTTGAACTGACCGAACCGATCTAGCGAAACCATGACATCGATTTATCACAATCCGCGTTGTTCGAAATCCCGTCAAGCTGTGCAGTTGCTCGAAGAACGCGGGATTCCGTTCGAAGTTGTCAAGTATTTGGAGACACCGCCTAGCGAGAAAGAGCTGGGGCGAATTGTCAAAATGCTGGGGATGAAGCCCGAGCAATTGGCACGTCGCGGCGAGAAACTGTTCAAAGAGCTGGGTTTGGCTGACCGAGATCTGTCGGATCAGCAGTGGCTGGCCATCTTGGCCGAAAACCCAAAATTGATCGAGCGGCCGATTGTGATCCACGATCAAAAGGCGGCGATCGGACGACCGCTGGAAAACATCACTGCGATCCTTGACTCATCGTCGTAGGGCCGTGGTTGCATCGCTAGGTTGTCCCGTAGTTGTCAGCAAACGTCGCAATTGTTGGCAAACGCTTGGTGGAGACCATCGCGGGGTGCGGAAGGCGACCGCTACTGGATCGGCTGTGTCTTCGGGGCTTGTACGGCAAGCTGGGATAACTGGGCTGCGTTGATGACTCGGATGTCCTGGCCGGCGCGATTTTCCAGGACCTCGCTTTCGCAAAGTCGTCGGAGCACTCGCGAGAACGTTTCGCTGGCGATATTCAAGTGGTTGGCGACGTCTTTCTTGGAACCCGGCAGCTTCAGGTGGCCCTTTGAATCACACGGGGCATCGCACAGGAACCTGGCCACCCGTTCGGTTGCATCGCGCAGCACGATGTCGTCTAGCAACTGAACGAAGTGTCGTGTCCAGAACGCCATGCTGCCTAGCATATCCCGGCAAAGTTGATGGTTGGCCGCTAATTCGTTCTGCAGTTCATCGGTGGGGATCAACAAGCACTGCGTCGGTTGCACTGCGATCGCGTTGGCGGGTAAGTCAAAGTCTGCAAACACAGCAACTTCGGCAAACGTTTGTCCGGGACCGCACAGATGAAGCACGTGCTGTCCGCCGCCCGCTCCGCTGCGAAACACGCGTACCAGTCCTTGGTCCACCACGAACAATCCCGGACATGCGTCGCCTTGGCGGAAGATTGATTCGCCGGCTGCATAGTTTCGCGGCACCGACATCGCGGCCAGCTTTTTGATTTGGTCTTGGCCAAGTCCGGAGAGGAACTGGCATCTTGAAATCACGCTCTCGTTGGGCGAGTCGTGGTTTCGCGGCAGGGAACTTGGCAGAATCGGCATGTTTTTTGGGTAGTCTTGATTTAGGTCAAGGCACGCGATGGGATAACTTTGTACGCTATTCAGTCTATTCAATCTTATCGCATCCACGATCGCAGTAGCAGGACGCATGAATGCCGGATGATGTCCCCCAAAGCAAGCCAACCAAACGCCGCTTTGGCAAAGGTGCGATTCTATTCGTGACCAGTCTGGGCATCTTCTCTGGGCTTGGCGTGTTCACGTTCGGATACGGGCGTGGCGCAAGCTATCTGAGCAACAATCCGCAGACTTGCGTCAACTGCCATGTGATGCAAAGTCATCTGGATTCGTGGCAACAGAGCAGCCATCACAACGTTGCGGTCTGCAATGACTGCCATCTGCCACATGATTTTGTTGGCAAATGGGTAACCAAGGCCGACAACGGATTCTTCCACTCGTTGGCATTCACGACGGGCGGATTCAAGGATCCAATCCAAATCAAACCTCGCAACAAGCGGGTCACGCAAAGCACTTGCGTCTCTTGTCATCAAGATTTCGTGCATCCGCTGTTGCCGGCGGTCGATGGCGGTGACATGCAATCCTGCGTGCATTGCCACAGTAACGTCGGTCACGCTGGTTGGTAAAAACACGCGGCGACAATCTACCTTTTCAAAACACTTTCTTCAGAACTTTCTACATGACTTCTAACGATCAACGTAGTTTCGGCTGGCTTGCGTTACTGACCGGATTGGTCGCAGCGGTCACCGTCGGTGTCGTGGCGCTCTTGGTCAACATTTTTGAACGCAAACAGGAAGCTCGCGCGCCGTTCATCAAGGTGGTCGAGGTTACCGAGATCAGCACCGATCCGAAGCCTTGGGGACTGAATTTCCCGCAGCAGTACGAGGACTATCTGAAGACGGTCGAGGACGATTACACCGATTACGGTGGGAATCACGCGTTGCCGCCAAACAAATTGAAAGAACACCCTTGGTTGAAACGGCTGTTCGCCGGTTACGCGTTCAGCATCGAATATCGCGAGGCGCGTGGTCACGCCCACATGTTGGCCGATCAAGAGGTGACCAAGCGAGTCACCGAAGTCCAGCAATCCGGTGCCTGTCTGCATTGCCACGCTTCGATCATCCCTACCTATCGACGCATTGGTCTGGAATCGATGGGCGAAGAAGCCACCGAATCGGTCTTGGCTGAATCGTTCAACCAGGAAGCGGTGATGGCCGGATTCAAAGCTGTCAGTCAGAAGAAGTACGAGGAAGTCCAAGCCGAGTTGTTGAAGACTCCCGACGGAGTTTTCGCTGCTTCCGAAGGTGATCCCCACTTGGGCAATGCTCACCCAGTGTCCTGTATCGATTGCCACGATCCCGAAACCATGGCGATTCGCGTCACGCGGCCAGGGTTCATCTTAGGCATCGACAAGCTGGCCAAGAGCGATGATCCAGTGCCGCATTTGCCCAGTATCCAGAAATGGCGAGACGCGGGATCCAAAGGAAACTACGATCCGAACACCGATGCCACGCGTCAAGAACTTCGTTCGTTCGTTTGCGGCCAGTGCCATGTCGAGTACTACTGTGCCAACAAGATGACGTTGACCTTCCCCTGGGCAAACGGTTTGAAGGTCGAGGACCTAGAAAAAGAATGGAACGAAACGGAGTTCCCCGCCACGGCCGATGGTGAAGATGGCGGTCAGTTCTATGACTATGTCCACAAAGAAACCGGCACGAAGGTCTACAAGGCACAGCACCCGGAATTCGAACTATGGAGCCAGGGTATCCACGCTCGGTCGGGCGTCAGTTGCAGTGACTGTCACATGCCGTACGAAAAGGTCGGTGCGACCAAGGTTAGCAGCCACTGGGTTCGCAGCCCGATGTTGAACATCAATAAAGCGTGCCAGACGTGCCACCATATCCCCGAACAGGAAATCAAGGACCGCGTCGATCTGATCCAAGATCGCACGAGAGCCTTGATCGATCGAGCGGCGGTGGCGGTCACTGAAATGTTCGATGCCATCATGGCGGCGCAAGAGGCCGGGGCGACGGAAGAACAGTTGAAGCCGATCCGCGACCTGCAACGTAAAGCGATGTGGCGACTTGACTTCATCGCGAGCGAAAACAGCAAGGGATTCCACGCTCGTCAAGAAGCTGCTCGTGTGCTCGCCGAATCGGTCGACTACGCTCGCCAAGCGATCGCTCTGTGTTACAAGCTAGGTGCCGATCCAAAACCATCGGACGCCGAAGTGGCTGCCGCAGAATGATCGCAGCGGCATGACGTTGAGGCTGACGCGGTGCCCTGTGCAAGCGTCTGGCCCGTTCAGCACGTGGCTTCATCGACCACCGTGCTTTCGCGGCCGGTTTTGAAACCATCGCAGAGCCGCCTGGATCAGACGGCTTGGCTGCGGTGGGATTCCCCGG
This sequence comes from Rubripirellula lacrimiformis, assembly GCF_007741535.1. NCBI lineage: Bacteria > Pseudomonadati > Planctomycetota > Planctomycetia > Pirellulales > Pirellulaceae > Rubripirellula > Rubripirellula lacrimiformis. Next base: position 4,966,528 of record NZ_CP036525.1, on the reverse strand, counting down.
GCTCGTTGGACCTACTGCTGACGTTGTAAGCGTTTGGATTTGGCTTCCGACTCGGAACCGAAATCGTCCCAGTCGTCGGTCCTGAATACCGAGGCTGGTAGTCCTGCACTGTTGACCAGATTGGCTCCCTTCGGATTGGCAGCCCACGCGTACCGCACGGCAACAGGATTGGGGACCGCGTCGCTGGTGACCACGACGCTGCTAGGTCCGTCGATTTTGGCATCAGCCCAGTGCCAGATGCGGTCCTTTCCGGCGATTTCAAATCGTTTCAGCGTTTCGCCGTCTCGCGACTTGAGTCCGTCGCCAGCCTGGTCGAAGGTGACGCGAACGGATGCGCCCTGCAAGCTGCTGGATTGGAACAGTGGTCCACTGTAGACCAGTTCTTGTCCATAGTCCTTTGCCAGCGCCCATAGCGCCAGACGTTCGCCGGGATCATGCTTGTTCTTCGGGTGGATGTCTTTGGCGTCGCCGACATCGTTGATGATTGCCATGCCGGTTTTGGGTGTCGTGTCCAGCACCAAGCGCATGCGGTCCTGCAGCAGTGCCCAGTGGTCCGGTGTACCGGGCATCGTTGACGGTTGACGGTAGTTTGCAAGCTGGACGAAGTAGAACGAAAAGTCATCGTTCCAACGCGTTCGCCAATCGCGGATCATCAACGGCAAAGTCTGGTCGTACGGGACTGCGCCCGGCTTTGCGTTGCCCTCGCCCTGGTACCAGATCGCGCCACGAATCGTGTATCCGGCAAACGGGTTGATCATCGAATTGAACAGCACGCCCGGTTTGCCTTCGGTATCAAGCGGTCGCTTTGGCTTCGTCGGCTTCCGGGCTAGCTTCTTGCGTTGATCGGCGGGAAGCTTGCGTTGTTCTCTGGCATCAGCTTCCCACTGGTCCAATCGCGATCGGTAGGCAACTTGTGCCTTGGCTTCGTTATAGTTCGCGTCGGCTTTGTCCATCGCATCGACAAGCGCCTTCGTTCCCGGCAGTGAGTCCAACGCCGCACGGCTGGTGAACGTTTCGACGGGTTTCCCGCCCCAAGCCGATTTGATGACTCCGACCGGAATGCCAAGTTCTTCGTGCAGCTTGCGAGCGAAAAAGAAGGCAACGGCGGAATAGCCAGGCATCGATTTGGGACTGCACAGAGTCCACTGGCCATCGATGTCTTCTTGCGGTGTGACAGCGGTCACGGTCGGTGCATTGAACATCCGAATCTGTGGGTAGTCGGACTTGGCGATCACGTCGGCGTATGCCGGAACACGATTCATTGTGAAAACCATGTTGGATTGGCCGGATGCAAACCAGACCTCGCCGACCAGCACGTCATGGATGGTGATGCGGTGGCTGCCCGATTGGATCGTCAGGTCGGCGCCCGCCGCGTCTGCCTTTCCGGTTTCAACGCCCACTCGCCAACGGCCATCCGGTCCGGCCACGACTGTGGAACGGTTGCCCTTGAATTGAACATTCACTTCCGATCCCGCCGTCGCCTTTCCCCAGATCTCCGCAGGTCGATCTCGCTGCAGCACCATGTGGTCACTGAAAAAATTTGGCACGGAAAGCTCGGCCTGTGCCGCAGGCGAAAACACGGTCGCGAAGGCGACCAGAAGCAGGAAGCGAGGCATTGGAAAGCACCTGAAGTCGAGTTCAAAAAGACATCCCTTAGGGGAAGAAAAGTCTAGCGGAGCCAATCCCCGCGTGCTCGGATGGCCTCTCCATTCGCCAACCAGGTCGGTTCGTAGAGGCGCGGCTTGCCGATTCCAGCACGCGACAACGGATCGGTTATTTGGCAAGCCGGGGGGGCCACTGAGAGGCCGATGCGAGTCGTCACAAGCTTCCAAGCTTGCAATCTTTGTCGTCGCAGGGGGGGGGAATCGTCCGTGTCACGGGGACTCGGGGGGGGGGGGGAATCGATGTCGCGACATCCGTGTGATTTTGGCGTCGAAAAGCCAGCTAGCGGAACAATCGTTGGGGATCGTTGGGGTGTTGAGGGGCGGCGGATCCGTTCCCGTCTTGGCTCGGGACAATGGTTGTTTGATCATTCCGGAATTGTGCTAAGATAGGGCTGTCCAGACGCGTGTTTGCAAATTGAATCAGCCTCGTTTCAGTGCATTGCGAGTGTGCCGTCTGGATCCCGCCTGCATATCGATTGACCCAACCCTTTGGTCGTCCCCACCCATGCGATTGATCCTGCGAACAGCCGTTCGATTCTTGCTGCTGCCCTGCGCTACCGTTTTCGCAGTGCCGATATTTGCGGAGGATTCCAAGGATTCCAACGTGCAGTCAGCGGTGGAAGTGGTGACGAAAATCGCTGCCGTCGATGCCCAGCAGCCGACTTTGGCTGATTTGAAATCCACCGGACTCGAACGGTCTCGATTCAAAGACTTTTCAGCTGGGAATCGTCGGCAAGCAACGGGATCCGCACAATCGCAGCCTCTGCAAGCGAACTTGTCGGGATTTGAATCTACGATCAAGCCGCTGTTGGAACAGAACTGTATCGATTGTCACGGACCCGATACGACCGAGGGGAACATTCGGATCGATACGCTCGATCCGGATCTGGTGAACGGGGCCGATACCGATTGGTGGTCCGAGATTTTTGCTGTGATCACCAAGGGCGAAATGCCGCCGCCCGATGACGGGGACTTAAGTGAAGCCGATCGACTGCAACTGACCGAATGGTTATCGACCGAATTGCAAACCGCATCGATCGTGCGTCGGCGCTCGGGGGATCATTCCGGATTCCGGCGGATGACGCGTTACGAGTACAACTACGCGCTACAAGACCTGCTCGGATTGCCTTGGGAATTCGCAGACGATCTGCCACCCGAGGCGCATTCGGACGAGGGATTCCAGAACAGTTCGGATCTGCTGCATCTATCGGTGTCACAGTTCGAAACGTATCACCGGATCGCCCGCAACGCACTGCGCCGCGCAACGGTCACTGGCGATCGGCCGCCCACACGCTACTGGGACGTCGCGATGAAGGATGCCGCACAACGTGAATGGACCAAGCAAGACAATCAGATCAACAAGCTGAAAAAGGAACTGAAGGACGATCCCGAAAAACTTGCGGCCGAATTGGAAAAGCTTCAGGACGGCTTTCGTCCACCACGCAGCGCCGCATACTTCAGCGACCTGACCGGTGACCGGACCGCGAAAGCCGATTGGGACTACCACGGCGCCAGATTCGCGTTCGAGCCGACGGACCAGCCCTCTGCGATCCCCGACGACTTCGATTGTGTCGCCGTTCTTCCCAACGGTCGCAGCAGTCGACTGATCGTTGAACTGGGGAACCATTTGCCCGATGAAGGCACGATGCGGGTCACCGTGCGAGCGTCGCGAGTGAACACCGACAGCGATTACATTCCGGATTTGCAATTGTTGTTTGGATGGCAAGCCAGCAACGAAGGCCGTGCGCTTTTGCCCGTCGGAAAGAAAGACACGCCCGTGACGGCGGGACCGGATGAACCACAGATCATTCAGTGGGACGTGCCGCTTGGCGAGATCTATCCCCGCAACTCTGTCCGCAAAACGTCGCCGATGGGATCAACGCCAAGCCCATCGGAATACGTTCGATTTCGAAATACGTCGGCATCGGCATCCAAGATTCAGATCGATCATGTGCAGGTCGCCGCGCCCGTCTACGACCAGTGGCCGCCGGAATCGCATCGCAAAATCTTCTTTGAAAGCGACGATGCGGCGGATGAGCAAAATTACGCTCGCGAAACGATCACCCGATTCATGACTCGCGCTTGGCGACGTCCGGTCACCGACGATGAAGTCGACCGCAAGATGGATCTCTTCGACACGATGCGTCCGCAGTGCAATCGTTTCGAAGAGGCCGTCATCGAAGTCTTAGCGACCGTGCTGTCGTCGCCTCAGTTTCTGTACATCGCTAGCCCGTCGGGCGATCCCGCGGCGGCGGAAGTCGATGACAAACGCCAAGATGACGACCGATCGCGACTCGGTGCTCACGCTCTGGCCAGCCGGTTGTCGATGTTCCTTTGGTGCAGCATTCCCGATCCCGAACTATTGGCGTTGGCGGACAGTGGACAACTGGCAAATCCGACGGTGCTGCAGTGGCAGGTTGGACGCATGCTGGACGACCCACGTAGTGCACGGTTTGGCGAACACTTCGTGCATCAGTGGTTGGATTTGCAGCTGCTGGATTTCCAGAATTTCGAACAGCACGTGCGTGGGTTTGATCCGCTCTTGAAAGAAGCGATGCTGCACGAACCGGTCGCCCTGTTCCGTCACGTCCTGCAGCAGGACGCCAGCGTCTTGGATTTTCTGCACTGCGACTACGCGATCGTCAACCAGCGTTTGGCACAGCACTACGGTTTGCGGAATGTGCACGGCAATCATTTTCGACGCGTTCCGATCAACGATGGCTTCCGCCGTGGCGGGTTGCTGACACAGGCTGGGCTATTGGCGATGAATTCCGACTATCCGGACTCTCACCCGCTGAAACGGGCGATCTGGCTTCTTGAAAGTGTGCTGGCTGATCCTCCCCCGCCCCCACCGCCGGCCGTTCCGCAGATTGATCTAGCGGATCCAGAGATTGCGAAGATGACTTTGAAGGAACGAATCGAAGATCACCGCAATCACGCTGCCTGCATGTCTTGCCACGTCAAAATTGACCCCTGGGGTGTGGCCTTCGAAAACTATGACGCACTGGGGAAATGGCGTGACGAGATCCAAGGCAAGCCGATCGACGCGTCAAGTGAACTGTTCAATCACGAAACCATCGATGGCATGGACGGCCTGAAACGGTTCCTGTTGGAAAATCGCCAAGATCAGTTCGTGCGGGCCACCGTGTCCAAGTTGGCCACCTATGCGCTGGGCCGCCCCCTGGCATTTTCGGACCGAGCCGAGATCGATGCGATCACCGCTCAGGTTCGACGAGACGGTGATGGCTTGAAGACGATGGTCAATGCGATCATCAACAGCAACCTGTTCCAATCGATGTAACGACATCAGCGACCGCACGATCAAGACGCACAAACGAATCTTGTTAGGAACCACGCCATGCCGCAAAAAATGAACACGATCGATCGTCGCCGATTCCTGCGAGGCAGTGGGACTGCGCTTGCGTTGCCGATGTTTGGGTCGCTGGCGGCCCGAGTGGTTGCGGGTACCGAACCAAAGGCCAACCCAAAACGGCTCGGCTGCTTCTACTTTCCCGATGGTGTGCCGATGCCGTTGCCCGAAGATCCTGCGTACAAGGACTGGGCGTGGTTTCCGCATGGCGACGGCAGCGAGTTTGCGCTGACCAAGTGCATGGAACCGTTGGATCCGGTGAAAGACGATCTGATCGTGCTGTCGGGACTTTCGCATCCCAAGTCGCGAAGTGTTCACGGGCACAACAATGCCGACCAGTTCTTGACCGCAGCTCTCACCGGTGGCGGAGACAAAGAGTACGAGAACACGATTTCGTTGGATCAAGTTTACGCCAAGCATGTCGGCGACCAGACGCGTTTTTCATCGCTGGTGATGTCGACCGATGGTGGAACGGGGACTGCACGCGGGACGCACACGATTTCGTTTGATCATCACGGACGACCGATACCGGCCGAACATCGTCCCAAACAGATCTTTGACCAGCTGTTCGTCAACAGCGACGTCGACTCGGCGCGCCGTCTGGCACTCAGTCGCAGCGCATTGGACGAAATGCAGGATGATGCACAGCGTCTGCGAAAATCACTTTCGACTGCCGACCAACGTAGTCTGGACGAATATTTGGACTCCGTTCGCCAAGCCGAGATCAAGGTCGAGAAAGCAAAACGTTGGTTGGGGGCACCGTTGCCAAGCGTCGATGGTGATCCGTTGAATTTGGAACTGACGACCGACGAGCCACGTGAATATCTGCAAACGATGTTCGATCTGATCTATCTAGCGTTCAAGACCGATTCAACGCGGGTAGCGACCTACCAGATCGGCCGCGAAAACGGGGTCGGTCGAAGCGATCACTTGGCGCGAGCGGTCGGGTTTAACCTGGCCCACCAACTTTCCCACGAAACCAAGAACCCCGATGGTTGGAAGAATTTCGGTACCTATTGCCGATTTTTGAACGAAGAATACGGGCGTTTCGTCGCCAAGTTGAAGGCAACACCGGAACCCGGGGGAACCGGAAACATGCTGGACAATACGTTGCTGCTGTTCGGTTCCGCATCCAGTGCGTTTCACCTATCGCGGAACTACCCGATCATTTTGGCGGGTGGGAAACAGATGGGATTCAAGCTGGGGCAATACTTCAATCACGCGGGCCTCAATTTCCAAGGCGGTCCGTGGATGGGGAAAGGCGAACCGTGGCAAGACGAAGCAAAGGGCGAAGACCTGCCGCTTTCGAACCTGTACGCAACGATGCTACAGCGCCTAGGCGTCCCCACCGATTCCTTCGCAGACAGCACTGGAATCATCCAGGACATCTAGCCGGTATGGCGACGGCGAATAAAGACATTGCCTAGCCTTCGGGACGGCGTCACGCCCTGTGGCTCAGTGATTGGCGGCCGGGGCCGGCAGGTCGCCAATGCCGCCGGATCAGTCGTTGGAAGAGATGGAGAAGTCTGGGTGAGTGTCCGATAGGATCCCCAGAATTGATCCGCGGTCAGCCGCCGAAAGGTGTTCGTAGCGGTCACCGCCGGCGGTGCCGGCAAGAACATCGTGAATTTGCCGCACGATTTCTGATCGCAGTTTTGGTTGAAGTGATTTGAATGCGTCGGAGTAGATCAGATAGCTGCACGGATACTGAAACATGCGCGACTTGAGGTCGAAGTCTCGCAGTGATCGACCCTGCGAATCCTTCGGCCCGAGCGTTTGGAAATCGGCCGCGAATACAACGGATCCTCGGACTTCGTCGGTAAGCTTCGTCTCGTCTTTGAAGAGCAGTCGATCGACCACTTCACCAGCGATCAGCTGCAATTGGGCAGCGGATTCCGCTGCGTCCACCTTGTCGTCGTCGAGTTCACTGGCTTCGTGGTCCAATTGGCGAACGAAAAAATCGGCCCGAACCATCGAGTTGTGCATTTGCGTCTGGTGTTCCAGCACCATCAACGCCACGATGTCGCTTTGCGGAGCAAGGTAGTTGGCAGAGTCAAATTCGTCACGCAGGTTCAACAGGTTGGCGTTTCGTGATGTGTCTAAGCTGCCGCCTTTGACATAGGCATTGCCCATGTGTTTCATGTCGCCGTGAAATCCCGTCACGTACCAACCGCCCCAACGCTGCGAAAATGGGCTGGTGTCGTTCGTGATGAAAGACTGGGTCTGCGAGTTGACGCTGCCATCATAGGACGGAACCACGCTGCGGACCGTATGGCCGGGAATGCCCTGAGTTAGCGAGGTAGCGTGACAGGCCAAGCAATCGTAGTTCATCCGTTTCAGTTTGGGGCGAAACGGTGACATGTCGATCGTGTAGAACGCCGCACCGAGTTTCGGGTCTGCGGTTGAAATTTCCACCAGCGAACTGCCGTTGATCCATCCGACATAGGTGTCGTCGTTGAAGTAGATCGCGCGTGGATTGCGTCGAGTGATGTAACGCACCTGCATGCTGGTCTTGGAAAATACCAGCGTTTGCGATGACGGTGGAATTTGCAGTGCTTCCAACAGCGAATCGAGGTAGCCGCGTTGGCTCGTGTAATCGAGTTCGACTTCCTTGTTCTCCAGTTGATGCATCAACCGGCTGACTCGATTGTTGCCCGGGGTTTCGGTGTACTGGAACGGTGCTTGATCAATGTCGATGTTGACCGTGAACTGGCCGCGAGCCGGCGAGCCAGCCGCTAATGCGAACGTTGCTGTGACGCATCCGATCAAAAACAGCTTCATCGTTGGCGTCATGATTGAAATTCACGGAAATTTGAATGCACGGGAACCGCTGGAAACAACTTGTCATCGGCAGTGCTGAACCAGCCTGCCAAGACGTGCACCTTAGTGTATAGAAAGGGGGCTCGATGTCAACCTTTCACGAACGCAGCCCGGGGGGCGTCTTGCCGGGGCGGCCGCGATTGTGATTGTGATGGCCGAGCGTGTGATGGCCGATCCGTTTGCTCGATCGGCCGGCGAAGGGGCGAGTCGGCTGGCATCGTCCGTGGGAACGGTGGCGCGGGTCAGGCGCAGGGATGCATTTGGTAGAATTCCATTTTGGTGCGGCGGATTGGACACAGCGACCGCAACCGTACTTCTAGGACAGCCTTGGCAAACGATTGAGAACCCTTTGACTGACGATTCACTTTCCGGACAAGACGGGACAGCAGACCGAACGTCTGCGTTGATTTGTGCTGCGCGGGCGGGAGATTCGGAGGCGTTAGGCGATTTGTTGGACGGCTATCGAAAGTACGTCGTGTTTTTGGCTCGCGCGGGTCTGCACAACCATATGCGGGGGAAGGCAGATCCGTCTGATCTGGCCCAGGAGGTTTGTCTGGCTGCGCACGGCAACATCGCGGAGTTCCGCGGCGAATCGGCCGAAGAATTTGCTGGTTGGTTGCGGGGGATTTTGTCGAACATCTTGGCGATGCACGTTCGCAAGTTTCTGGGCACGCAGAAACGCGACCCGCGATTGGAACAGAGTTTGAATGCAAGTTTGGCCAGTGCATCGGGATTCTTGCATTCGCGGATCGCTGGTGATGTTACGTCGCCGAGTCAACAGTTTGCACGAAACGAGGCCTTTCTGCAGTTGGCCGGTGCGTTGGAATCGTTGCCGGAGGACTACCGGCAGGTGATCGTGCTGCGACACGTTGACGGGATGCTGTTTGCCGATGTCGCCAAGGCGATGGGACGAAGCGTCGATAGTGTCGAAAAGTTGTGGGTGCGTGGTTTAGCGAAATTGAAAACGACGATGGGAGAGGGATGACATTGCCCGCGATTGATGAAACCGATGATGGCCGAGTGGTTTCGGCGGTGAAGGCTTACATGAGCATGCTGGACGCGGGCAACGCCCCGACGGTAGCAGCGTTTTTGGCCGACCACCCTCAAATCGCGGACGAGCTGCGTCCATCGCTAGAAGGTTTGGCGATGGTGCATCGTGCGGGCCCGGCGCCCGCCAAATCATCGGGTTTCGTCGCACCGGATGCCGAGTTTACCGCCAAACCGATCGGCGATTTCCAGATCGTCGGTGAACTCGGCCGCGGGGGCATGGGCGTGGTTTACGAAGCGATTCAGTTGTCGCTGGGCAGACGAGTTGCGTTGAAGGTGTTGCCCTTCGCCAGCGGTCTGGACGAGATCCGTTTGCAGCGGTTCCGCAATGAGGCTCACGCCGCCGCTGCCTTGCACCACACCAACATCGTGCCGGTTTACGCGGTCGGCAGCGATCGTGGAGTGCACTATTACGCCATGCAGATGATCGAGGGACGCACGTTGGCGGACGTGATCGCCAGTCGATCCGAAGAGCAGCGGACGCAGGACACCACGCTGGACGCCGCCGATCGCCCATCTGCGGCCACGGTCACGGGCGAAACGACTTCGATGAACACGATGGCCGGTCGTCGCCGACACTATCAGTCCGCCGTGCGAATGGCGCACGAGGCGGCGGTCGCGATTCAGCACGCGCATCAGTATGGCGTCATCCACCGAGACATCAAACCAAGCAACCTGTTGATCGATGGTGCCGGAAAAATCTGGGTCACCGATTTCGGGTTGGCTCAGATTGAATCCGATCCTGGCAATCTGACGCGTACGGGCGACCCGATGGGGACACTTCGCTATGCGTCGCCCGAACAGGCATCGGGAAAGCGGACTGTCTTGGACCATCGAACCGATGTCTATTCGTTGGGAGTCACGCTGTACGAGTTATTGACTCTGCGACCAGCGATCCAGGGCGAGGGGTTCCGCGAACTGTTGAACCAAGTCGTCGAAGTCGAACCTGCATCGCCCAAATCGATTGTTCCCGATCTGCCACCGGAACTGGACACGATCGTTCGCAAAGCGATCGCGAAGCTGCCCGTCGACCGGTATTCGACGATGCAGGAACTTGCAGATGACCTGCAATGTTGGCTGGATGACAAACCGATCAAGGCGAAGCCGCCAACCGGGTTGCAACGCTTGGCCAAGTGGCGACGCCGAAACAGTGGATTGGTGGCGGCTGCGTTTGCTGTACTGTTCGTTTCAACGCTAGCCTTGCTGGTGACGACGTTGACCGTATGGCGCCAGCAGCATGCGACGCGGAAAGCACTGGAACGAGAAACTCAACAGCGTGAACTTGCCGAACAGAGTTTCCAGCAGGCTCGGCTAGCCGTTGACACGTTCAGCAGTCTCAGCGAGAGCGAGCTTGCGTACCGCGGTGATTTGCAGGATTTGCGTCGCAGTTTTCTGGAAACCTCGCTCGAATTCTACCGCGATTTTCTAGCCCTGCGCTCCGACGATCCGGCACTGAAGAGCGATCTGGCGGCGACGTCTTCTCGCGTGCAGAAGATGGTCGAAGAACTCAGCGTCCTCGACAACGTGATGCCGCTGATGCAATTGAATGATCCGGATGTGCAAACAGAACTAGCGATCGACGAAACGAAGGCCATCAGTATCGATCAGGCAATCGAGCAGTTCGAACTACAGCGTCGTTCGATGGCGCATCAGAACCCAGGTGGGCTCAATAGCGAGAACGAAGAACTGAGCCTGTTGCTGCAAGAATTTGATCAGTTTGTGTCCGAGCAACTTTCGGATGATCAATTGCATCGGCTGCGTCAAATTGCCAGGCAACGGCGACTACCATTCACCTTCAAGACGTCGGAAGTGGTGGCCGCGCTGGAATTGACTCGCCAGCAACGTGTGGACATCAACCGGATCATGGAAGAAACGAGGCCCGGACGGAATTCGGATGACCGCAATCGTCGTGGGCCAGGTGGTGGCCCAGGCGGGCCCGGATCCAATCGCGGTCCAGGCGCATTTTCCGATTTTGTTTCCCTGGATCACCGTCCTCCCAACGATGGATTCGACTTCGGACCGCGAGGTGGATTTGGCGATGGTCCGCCCGGTGGACGTGGAGGAGGCCGGCCACGCGATTTCGGTGGCAGACCGCCAAACGATCCACAGCGATGGGCGGGAATACAAAACACCGTCGATCACATCCTGGAAATTCTGACGCCCGAACAGCGGGACAAGTGGAACGAATTGGTCGGGGATCCGATGGGACTTCCCCAATAGGCAGCGGACGAGGGGAGAAAGAGAGTTGTTGGTTTTGCGGTTGGTACCGGTGGTCGAGACCACCGGCAAATTGCTGTCGTCCCTGCGGGACTTTGGGGAACTGAATTGCCTGTCGTCCCTGCGGGACTTTTGGGAAACAAGATTGTCGGTGTTCCCTTTGGGACTGGTTGTCTTTTCAGCCACGCAGTGGCGACAGCCCTCTGCCGATGGCCTTGGCCATCGGTGTCAGCAGAATGTGCTGCCTTCTCCCCTCGCCCGATCGCCGCCTTCAGCGGCGATCGAGCGAGGGGGGAAAGCGAGTTGTTGGTTTTGCGGTTGGTACCGGTGGTCAAGACCACCGGCAATTTTGCTGTCGTCCCTGCGGGACTTTGGGGAACTGAATTGCTGTCGTCCCTGCGGGACTTTGGGGAACTGAATTGCCTGTCGTCCCGGCGGGACTTTGGGGGACCGAATTGCCTACCGTTCCTGCGGGAATTTTGGGAAACCAGATTGTCGGTGTTCCCTTTGGCACTAGTTGTCCTTTCAGCCACGCAGTGGCGACAGCCCTCTGCCGATGGCCTTGGCCATCGGTGTCAGCAGAATGTGCTGCCTTCCCCCCTCGCCCGATCGCCGCCTTCAGCGGCGATCGAGCGAGGGGAGAAAGCGAGTTGTTGGTTTTGCGGTTGGTACCGGTGGTCAAGACCACCGGCAATTTTGCTGTCGTCCCGGCGGGACTTTGGGGAACCGAATTGCCTGCCGTTCCTGCGGGACTTTGGGGAAACCAGATTGTCGGTGTTCCCTTTGGCACTAGTTGTCTTGTCAGCCACGCAGTGGCGACAGCCCTCTGCCGATGGCCTTGGCCATCGGTGTCAGCAGAATGTGCTGCCTTCTCCCCTCGCCCGATCGCCGCCTTCAGCGGCGATCGAGCGAGGGGAGAAAGCGAGTTGTTGGTTTTGCGGTCGGTACCGGTGGTCAAGACCACCGGCAAATTGCTGTCGTCCCTGCGGGACTTTGGGGAACCGAATTGGCTGCCGTTCCTGCGGGACTTTTGGGAAACCTGATCGTCGGTGTTCCCTTTGGCACTAGTTGTCCTTACAGCCACGCAGTGGCGATAGCCCTCTGCCATTCGAGTTGGCTTATCCAGATTGGGCGGTGGCGGATTCGACGGTGGGGAGACCGTTGAGTGCAGCGACGAGTTGGCTGGCGTCGTGGTCTTGATGGGGCTGGAATTGGTAGACCAGTTGCAAGGCGCCGCCGCGTCGTGCGGTTTCGGCAGAAACGAGGTGGTAGTTGGCGGTCATCCGCTGCAGTTCGGATTCCCAACCGCCGACGGTGTGGAGGCCTACTTTCAACGTCAGCTGCCATGGTTTGGCGTTGGACGGATTCTGCTTGTCATTCGTCGGCGTGGGCATCGACCCATTGAATCCGGTGGCCCAGGCCACTGCCGCGATTCCAATCACTGCTACCCAGTACTGGCCCGCTCCGATCGCCATTCCGACGACCACCGCGGCCAAGACGAACGCGACGTCACGAGTGGAGGACACCGCGGCGCGGAATCGAACGATCGACAATGCCCCGACCAGGCTGAACGCGCGCGCGATGTTGTCGCCGATGATCTGCGTCGCCATAGCGATCAGAATGCTCATCAACACCAATGTCAGCGTGAAGTTGTCACTGTTGTCATGCGGCTTTTTGTATCGAGCGATGAAGGAAACGATCCAACCGCAGAGCCACGCCAAGGTCAGGCGTGTCGCGAGCGTCGGAAGGTCAGCGTCTACCTCGGTCGATACACTGGTAATCCATTCAGGCATTGGCCAAGCAATCCTTTTCCGACGTTTGATCCATCGGTGCCACTGAGATTGGCACCGGCGTGTCTAGCTGCCATGCCTGGACTGCGGTGCGATACTTCGAAAATCCTGTTGCGGGGATCGCGAAGGTGCGCAGCAGTTCTTTGAACAAATGCGGCATGTGGTTGTAGAACTTGAGTTCCAGGATTTGCGAATCGGTGGCTTGTAGTCGCTGGGACGGTGGGTGTGGATCCGACGCAGCGGCCACCAGCCAGCCCTGAGCCGGGCTGGCTTGTAGGTTGCTGTCGATGGTCAACCGTAGGCTTTCGCCATCAAAAGTTGCCGTGCGAGCGAAGCGTCGATAGTGAACCTGTGCGGCGGGCTGCAGGTTGCGATCGACGACGCGATCGCGAAACCATGCACCGCACCAGGGCGACGTGTCATCCGGGGCGGACAGTTGGGATAGGACTTCATCCGCATCTGCTGCTGTCCGATTTTTGCGGACAACGTTCTGCTTTTTGCGTTTCGTTTCAATCCACAACGACTTCTCGTCACCGTAACGGCGGATGCGGTGCTTGGCGCGACCAGCTTTTCCGGTGCGATGGAACAAGTCATAGTCGGGCGTGTCGAGGTACAGCGTGTTGACGTCATAGCTATCGCCGAGCGTTTCGTTGCAATGACGATCGATGCCCAGATGTTCGCGAGCCCATTGTTGGACCTGCAGCGACAGCGATGCATCGAGCATGTATTTCAGCTCGATCCGTTTGTCGTGAATTTGTGCGTCAGTCATTTCGTGTACTCCAACAAGAACTTGCGTCGTCCATCGGCAAACTGCTTCAGGTTCATGCTTCCATGGCCACCGCGAACCTGAGAATCGTGGTCGGCCGGTGCGTCGCTGTCGTGCGATGCCACCGCATCTTTGAAGGCTTCGTAAGTTCCCAGTTTTCGGGTGTCGATTCGCATCGTGTCATCGATCAACGCGACGGACGATTCGATCAATGGACGCATTTGATCCCAGTCGAGTGACCTCTCTGCAATCTCACGCACCTTCGCTAGGTAGGAATCGCGGTACTCGGGAACAGCAAGCACTTTGCTTCGAAGCGGTTTGCTTGGATCGTCCAACCCGATCAATGGATCCAGTTCTAGCGGCGATGCAGCGGGTCCATCGGAGACTGGCTTGCCCGCATCGGCGAGGTCCCGAGGAGGTGGACCGAAGTCAGGACCACCGAATCCGCCTGCCCCTCTGGAACCTGGCCCACTAGAACCTGGCCCACCAAAGCCTGGCCCACCAAATCCACGTTCGCCGGGACCATCAGGGCCCCCGCGTCCGCCTCTGCCACCCGGGCCTCCCCGCCCACCAGGACCACCAGGACCACCTCGGCCGCCGGGGCCGCCTGGTCCGCCGGCACCGCGGAATGCTTCGTTCATGTCGTGGGGCACGAAGTGAAAGATGTCGTCCTTGTCCAGCACGATGCTGTAATCGCTGGCGCGAATCCAGTAGCCATCGGAATTCATCAGCGCGTTATCCAGAGCCAGGAACCAAAGCAATCCATCCACGTCCGCGATCTTTTCGAGTGCGGCGGGAAGTTCATTGGCGGGCGTTTGATCAATCACTCGGCACAGTTCGACCAGTTTGCGAAGGTCTTTTTCGTCGCCTGATTTTTGTTCGTAGGGATGTTGATAGTCGGCCAGGTCTTCGCCGCGATAATCCAGCCCACCGCCACCGCGTGGCGATCCGCTGACTTTCCAACGAGCGCCTTTGCCACTGCCAAAGTTGCGTTTGACAAAGTCCTTGTTGAATTGTTCGACGTTGGTGTATACGCCCCAGTTTTCGCCGTTGATCACAACGCGAACAAAGTTGGATCGCGGTGCCGGGATGGAACGATTGGCGATGTGCGAGTACAGCACGGTGCTCATCATCGAATCGTCGCTTGCACCGTTCAGCAGGTTCAGCGTCTTGTAGTCGCCGATCCGTTGTTTGTTGTCAGCCATATCGACCGAGACGTTCAACGATCGCTTGTATCCCGTCGGGACCATGCCGTACGAGGACGCCCCGCGAAAACTGATTCCGCAGTTCGGGTAGATCTTGCCGTCGACGGTCAAGGTCGCGGCCACGTCGACATCGGTTCCATGGAACTGTTCTAGTTCGGCTTCCCAGTCGTCATTGGCGAAGTCAACAAAGATGGTTCGCAGCACGCTGGTGTCGTATAGATCGGCATCGAGCGGTTCGACAGAATCTTTGCGAACCGCTCGGCCGGGTTCGGGGGCAGGTCGGCTGCGTCCCATTCCGGGAGGCCCACCACCGGGAGGTCCACCGCGTCCGCGAAAGCCGTCGGGAGGCCCGTCGCCGGGGCCCGGTCGGCCACCGCGTTCGGGGCGATCGCCATCGCGATCACGGGGAGGTCCGAAGCCATCGGGTGGACCAAAGCCGGGGCGTGGTCCAAAACCAGCGTCTTCCGGCCTGCGTTGCCCGGCATCCGGTCCGCCGGTACCGCGACGATCGAAATCTCTGTCATGTGATTCTGTGCGGCGTCCTTCTGGGCCACGTCCATCCGTACCACGTCCATCGGGCCCCCCGAAACCGCGGCCACCAAATCCTCGCTGTGGGGCGGGGTTGTCCGCTAAGAATTGTCGGGCCTGTCCGCGTTCGGATTCGTTCAACCAGCCGCTTTTGTCGGCATCGAACTGATCCAGCAGCTCGCGATCGGCTGCTCCTGGACCAAAGCCCGGCGGCTGTGCTTGGACGGCGGGAACACTTGCCGAAAGAAGAGCGATCGCTGCTAAGCTTCCCAGGAAGTTTAGCGGTCGCAGTACAGACCAGCGGAGCATGGGCAGAACCTTATCGAATGGATCATGGGGCAGCGGGACATCGTTGTGCCGCTAAACCACTAGTTGCTGAGTGCCCGGAGAACCGCCGCTGAAATTTTCGAAAATTGGCGAAAGAAGTTTGCAAAGGATCTGGCAGCGTTTCGCTGACCAATTTCGAGTGCGGGCACTGCAATATCGCGTCCGACGCATCACGTCCGGCTTGTCTAGCGGCCGAAGTGTTCTTCGCACCAAGCAATGAAATGCCGGACGTTGGGGGCATCGGTATGCCCGCCATCGTGTTGTCGCCACGCAAGATGGCCCGTCAGGATCCCTTGATTGACGGGCGGCATTGTGGCGGATTGGTAGTCTTGGTCGACGCCCAGACCACGGGCTGACAACAGATCGAATACCGGACTCGCGGCGACCGCCGCCATGTAGCTGCCCTGTTGATCCAGCCACTTGGCGTCGCCCTTTTCCGGGATGCCATAGCTGATGAACGTCAGCCGTGGGGCACACAACGCGATCAGTTGGTGCGAGTCCACGGGCAGGTCGTTGGCGTCCATCGCACCTCGGCTGGATTCTTGGGCCGAGTACTGTAGGAAGTTGCCCGCCATCCAGTGGTATTCGCCGGAGCTCGCAAGACTTTCGGGAGCCTCGCCAAAGTTGCGACGGAACGGAGTTGTGCCACCGGCGCCGGACGATCCGATCAACCCCATCGCAAATCGTTGGTCCATCGCCATCGCCACTAACGCCGCCTTTCCGTATCGCGAAACTCCTTCGATGCCAACCCGATCCGCATCGATCTCGTCTCTTGTCGTTAGGTAGTCCAAGCCTCGCGAGGCTCCCCAACCCCAGGCGCGAAGGGATCCCCAATCGTCGGGCTTCCGCACTTGGCCCTGATTGACCAGTCCGATGATACCACGCGTCAATCCGGCACCGTTGTCTTCCTGGATCGACGCGGGATGGATGCGGACAACACCCCATCCGGCAGCGATCAATTCATCGGTTGGGGAAGCCGGGCGGTCGGTCTGGTTTCCGTTACCGTCATCCGATCCTCTGCGTTGGAAGCGTTTCATCCACTCGGGCACCGGATCAAAAGCTGTCCGTCCAAACATCATCAGCACCGGCACCTTGCCCGAAATGTCCTTGGGCAGAGTGAGCGACATGCTGATTTCGACAGAAATATCCGGGCACGTTCGATTGTCGACCGTACCCACAATGTGTTGCTCGACAACCGGAACATCGCCCGACGTGCTTTCCCGTGTTTCGCGAACATCCCAGGTCACTACGGGAACTCGTTCGGGGACGCGGCCATAGACATGCTGCTGAAACGCCTCGACGATCTCCGGGCGACGTCGTTGTCGCCAATCTTCTTCGGTGGCAACGTCCGTCCCATCGTTGGCTACCAAAATCGCTGGCCAATCCGGAAAGGGATTGGCGAGCGCTTCGTCGTAGTTGGCCGCGTTGTCCGCATCCGGGTTGCCACTTGGTCCCGGACGCAGTGCGGTGATTGCCAACTGACGCATCATGTCGCGATGGTCTTCCGTGGTGGTCATCACTGGAAGACTGGATTGAATCGCCGGTGCGGGCTTGGGTGTCTGGGCCGGTGTCGATAGTGTGGCGGCGAACCAGAGGGCGACTGAAAACGCTGCAGTGAATCGTCTGAAAAGCATCGCAAGAACCTTTTCGAAAATCATTGGCGGATTTCGGGCGTGGCTGCAACCAACGTTATATCAGCAGTCTGCGGCCCCAGTTTGGGGTTGCCGCGTCGACTGAGTCGCTTCTCTCTAACTTGTCAGGAAAATCCAATGCGCAAATTTTCATCTCTGTCCTGTGTCGCGATCACACTGTTTTGCACCAGCACGATCATGGCCCAACCACCCGGAGGTGGCAGAGGCCCGGGTGGTCCGGGAGGACCGGGTGGACCAGGCGGCCAGGGTGGACCATCGCCGGTGGAACGATTGATGACCATGGATACGAATGGTGACGGCATGCTAACGGTCAACGAGGTCAGCGATGATCGTTTGAAAACGATGCTGAACCGAGCCGATGCCAACCAAGATGGTGCGGTGACGCGACAGGAATTGACCGCAATGATGGAGGCGCAGGGAGGACGCGGCGGTCGTCGAGCAGGCGGTGGTGCGGGTGGCGATTTCGGCGCCGGTGGACCCCCTGCCGGTGAGATGCGCGGTGGCGGCATGCAAGGTGGGCAGGGCCAATTCGGGCCTCCGCCAGTGGGTCAGATCATGCCGTCCCATGTCCAAGATCATCTCGAACTATCGGACGAACAGCGTCAGGCCATCGCGAAGTTGCAGATGGAAGTCGACGCCCAACTCGCCAACATTCTGACCGCCCAACAACAGAAAATGCTGCAGCAAGGCCCGGGAGCCGACCAAGGTGGAGCCGACCAAGGTGGAGCGGACCAACGGGGCGGCGGCCAACGCGGTGGCCGCCAGCAGGGCGGTCGACGCGGCCAAGGGCGACCGCAGATCGAACGTTAGGCAGACGCTAGGCGGATGAACGGACGCGGTCCAATCAACTTCCGTCGCGTGATGTGCTTGGGCGGGATGAATCAAGTCAGCGCCGTTCAGACGCGAAATTCGACTCCGCCGCGGAGGATCAATCGTCAGCGCATTGGCCCCAAGCCGATGCGATCCGGGGGCGATCAGCCATGCTGGTCGATGAGCGATTCTGCGAAAAAAGTTGGCATTCGGTTGATAGGGAATGCCAGTCATGCCGAATGAAAGGAATGAAACGGCCGTTTTCGGTCCGCCCATTTCCCCCCGTGCTTTCCTTTCATGCGGTGTCTGAAACGTCATGAACAAGCAGCTGGGTCGACGATGGAGGATCGCATTGGCATCACTGATGTCCCTGCTCTCTGCCGTTGCTGCCCACGCTGACCAGCCCGGGATGGATCCGTCCCAGCCGTGGGCAACGGAATCCAGGACCAACGAACCCGCGACACGCGGGACCGAATTTCCGAGGCAATGGTCCGATTTGACCGCGCTGGAATCTGGCCTGCCGGAATCGCTCGGCTTAAACTGGCTGGACTCCGGATCGTCCATTGGCGAGACGCCCCGGACCGCTCCCGTTCAACTTGCCTCTTATGATTCCGATTCACTGGATCTGCTGGCAACCGAAACTCTGAACGATGCGACTTTCGGTGCAAGTTCGGCGAACGACCTGCAATCCAATCCTTCACTTTCGTCGTCCCAAGTGGTTCCGATTCGCGTTGGCTACGATGGGGGTTTTGTCATCGCTAGCCAAGATGATCTGGATCTGGGAACCGAGCACTATCCTTATCGTTTGAAGCTGAACGGTTGGGGACAGCTACGGCAAACGGTGTTCGCGGGCAACGACTCGCAAGACGATTTGAACCAGATTCAGCTTAAACGTGCTCGAATCATTCTGTCAGGCAATGCGATCAGCTCGGACCTGTCCTACTACGTTCAACTGGATGGGCGAAGCAACGCCAGCGATTCGATCCGAATCTTAGACTACTACTTTCAGTTCGACCTTGCTCATCGTCTTTGGGATTGCGACCGCGGAACGCTTGGCATTCGCACTGGGCTGTACAAGATGCCTTTCTCGCTTGCTAGGCAGCTTAGCGGCAAGCATCTTCAGTTTTCAGACCGATCCATGTCCAGCACCTACTTTGACGTCAATCGCAGTCTGGCGTTGGGCTTCTATGGCGCGACCAATAGTTTGCCGCTTCCGATTCATTGGGAACTGGCATTGTTCAACGGCTTGGTGACCGGTGGTGCAGAAACCGGCAGCAGCGGTCAACTGGACAACAACAACGCATTTTCGGGACGTCTGCATTTCCACCCGACGGGCCAGTGGGGGCCGGGACAGCTTGCGGACTTAACCGGGCACCGGCAACTTGCGACGCGTGTCGGGGCAGGCTTTGCGACCACCACGATTGACCGCAGTGGCACCACCGAATTCAGTTCGATCCGAACAGTCGACTCGGGGCACCAACTTTCCAATTTGCTGCCGTTCGCCGTGAAAAGCTACGACGTATCGATTTTTTCGTTGGACACATCGATGAAGTATCGAGGTTTCTCGGCGACGGGCGAATACTACTTCCGCAACATCACTGGGTTCCAGGGCGATTACGTTCCCAATCTGTTCGACCACGGGTTCTGGCTGCAATCCGGCATGTTCGTGGTTCCCCACAAGATGGAACTGATGGCTCGCTGGTCCCGCGTCAACGGAAACTCGGGAACACTGGGCGTGACCGATCAGAGTTCCGACGAATTTGCAGGAGGTTGGGCTTGGTACTTTGACCAAGATCACGCCAAGGTAACGATGGACGCGACGTATCTGAACGGAGCGACGGTCAACTCGGCCGTGTTGGACATCAACCCAGGCGACAAGGGTTGGCTTGTCCGAACTCAACTGCAGATCAGTTTCTAAGTCGGATCATCGGCCATCACCGCAGCCGATCGCTGGTTGCCGGATTATCGACCGGTATCTTCAGCATCGGGATCCTGGATGGACTGGTCCATCGTGGCATCCATCGCAGCCGATGCTGTTGACGACGGGGTGGATGTTGGCGCGGTCGAAACCTTGGTCTGTGATCCACGTTCGTGTCGCCCCCACCATCGGTCCGCATCCTCGATCGTCCATTGGCTAGCCGCCGCACATTTCGAGATCAGGATTCCGAGATCGCGTGCTGTTTGCGGCCGCTTGGCACGTGACTTTTCCAGACATCCCATGATTGCGTCTTCTAGCTGGCTAGACACGTGGACATTGGTTCGTTTGGTCGGCGGGACGGGCGATTCCTCGATGTGTTTTTGGCACAGGTCGACCAAGTTGGACGCCTCGAAGACGGGTTTGCCCGTCAGCAGGAAATAGCCGACCGCGCCAACCGCATAGATGTCGCTGCGAGCGTCAACGGTCATGGGGGCCTGGATGGATTCAGGCGAC
Source organism: Rubripirellula lacrimiformis (assembly GCF_007741535.1). NCBI lineage: Bacteria > Pseudomonadati > Planctomycetota > Planctomycetia > Pirellulales > Pirellulaceae > Rubripirellula > Rubripirellula lacrimiformis. The sequence continues at coordinate 4,945,901 of NZ_CP036525.1, read as the reverse complement.
ATGTACAGGGGCGTGCCCGACATCGAGTTTCCATCGGACGCGGGCGATCCTTCGGTGCGATCGACCGCTTTGACCAACCCAAAGTCCAGCACCTTCACGACGTCCGGTTCACATCCGCGGCGATTGAGCATCACATTGGCTGGTTTGATGTCGCGATGCACAAGTCCTTGTGAATGAGCTTCGAACAGGGATCCACACATCTGCAACAGAATATGGATCACTCTAGCCTCGGACTGAGTTCCGTACTTGTCGACCAGGTCCTGCAGGTCGATGCCATCCAAGTATTCCATGGCATAGTAGAACACTCCCTCCGGCGTGCGACCGTAATCGTAGATCGCGATCGTATTGGCGTGGTTCAATTGACAGGTAATCTGCACCTCGCGTTCGAAACGAGCGATGGAAGTGTCGTTCACCTTGTCGGCATGCAACAGTTTAATCGCAGTGGGACGTCGCAGCATCGAATGATGGCCTTTGTACACGACCCCCATCGCACCTTCGCCTAGCTTTTGATCCAGCGTGTATTGTCCCAACTGTTGGGCTTCGATCACCGCTTCGCGAGATTGGCGTTGCAGTCGGGCGACGATCAGCGTGAACACAAAGATCACGATGGCACATAACAACAACAGAATGAAGATCGTTAGGAACGTTCGTTGCAAGATCACAATCGGACGAAACGCCTGATCCGCAACGACTTCAATTGCGACGCCAATCTTGTACTTTGGCAGCCACCGCCAGGCGCCGATCACGGTCACGCCGCGGTAGTCCCGATAGCCGTCCACGTTCAGGTTCGAATTCCCTGCGATCGCATCGGCAGCCATGGTCGTCAGCGGCAATTGAGACCGGCGGCGGTTGGGGCGAAATCCGCGCGTCATGTCGTCGCCCGGGTCGCGTACCGACATCTGCAGGATCGAATGCGAATGGGGTTGGTCCGGCAATAGTCCCAGCAAGATGAGGTCTTCGTCAAAGCGACTGTTGCTGATCATGATGCCGTCTTCGTTGAAGGCATAGGTTTCGCCCGACGCACCGATTCGACCAAGTTGAAGGATCGGGATGAATTCTCGTTCGGGACGGATCTGCAGCGCAAGCACGCCGACCACTTGGAACGACGGGTCACGAACGGGGGCGCACACATACATGGTGGGGACGCCCATACGAGATCGTCCGTCGATGCCCTTCATCATCACGACACTGGGAAACGGGGGTGAGACGAATGCTTCGCCGGCGAGCGCCCGATCGATAAAGGATTCGTATTCGGCGATCCCCTGTTCACCGATCAACGCGGTGTGGGTTGCCGAAACGACTCGTTTGGTTTTGTCCACCAAAAGATAGCTGTCGAATTCGTGGGCCGACATCGCAGGGCCCAGCTCGGCCGCTAATTCCAGGTGGGGGTCGGTCGTCGATGGCGATGTCGAAAGACTGTCGTCCTGCTGGAACAGTTGGTACACCGTTCGGCGCACCGACGCGTCGTTGGCCAGAGCTTCGGCGGCGGATTCCTGAACGCTGAACCACTTGGTCAACATTTCGGCTTCCAGATCGACCAGCGTCTGCATTCCCGAGCTGACGTTACCTTTGATCGTCGATTCGATCGCACTGCCCATGAAATAGCCGATGGTCGACAACATCACGACCGCAACGATCGGCCAGATCCAGAGCTGCTTTTTCAGGTACAGTCCGGTTCGGGTAACCGTCATGGAAATGCTTCGCGAAGCCCACGTCATGTGGGCATCGGGCTGCACATGGGAGTTGCGGGATCGGCTAAACCGGTTCAGTGGATTCATGCTGGGCAGCTAGATAGGGAACGTCGCAGTTTGCGAACCGTAGCCTAATCGAAATCGTTTTGAATCGTAGAATTCGGGTTTCGCCTTCTGAATACCCAAGGGGGGGCGAAGCGACCGCTACACAACTAGTCCCGCGGTACGATCCAGATATTGCGATATTGGGTTGGATTGTGGTGGTTTTGAACGTAGATGGCTCCGCGAGGCACTTCGTCGCGTGGACCCGAGGGGCCGCCGCCGGTTCCCTCAGGCAATGGAATGTCATCGTGGATCAGAATTCCATTCTGGTGCACGGTCATGCGGGCGTCCGAGATCTTTTCGCCATCTTGGAATCGAGCGGCCGTGAAGTCGACATCGAACGTCTGCCAGGCCAACGGCGGCAAGCACATGTTGACGTCTGCCGCACGAATCCCATAGATCGATCCGCACCACGTGTCCGGGTGCTTCTGGACATTGTCGATCTTCCAACGATCCGGGGCGAAATCAATTCCAAAGGTGTCGCAGACCTGGACTTCGTAGGCACCGACGGCAAAGACGCCGCTGTTCCCTCGCCCGGGGTGAGCCAACGGAAGTTCCGGTTTGAAGGGAACCATCGTTTCGAAGTGCAGTTGGAAATCCTGGAACTGATCTTTGGTTTTGGCACCGGCTTGCAGCAACCCGTTCAGGATCTTCCCATGGGCCCAGTGATCCATGTTCTTGCCATCGAATAAGACGACTGCGTTTTCCGGTGGCGTGGGGAACGTCAGCGATCCCGATCGGTCCACCTTCGTCAAACCTGCTAACCGATCTGCGATTGAATCTGCCTGAACCCATTCATGCTGGATCCGGCCACGATCCCATCCTGCCCCAGGTAGTCCGCCCTGATAGATGGACAGATAGTACCGACCTTCGCAGGGAACCACCTGAATGGCCTGACGATCCTTGATGTATTCCCCCAAGAATCCGAACGCAGCCGATTCTCGGGCCGCAACCATCGGGTCCGTCCAAGTGGGAGTTTCCGCCACCTTGTTTCCGGCCACCTTGTTTCCGGGCACCTTGCTTCCGGGGACCTTGTTCCCGGAAACGTTGTTCCCGGAAACGTTGGCAGCCGGTCCGCCAGCGTCGGTTGCAACGGCCGCCCGGACTGTCGTTCCATCCGGGGTGGTCTTCCCCGGCTGGTCAGCCTTCGCCGGGAAAACGCAGCATGCGCAGACCCAAGGTATCAGCGTGGCAATCAAGCAAGCATTCGGTCGGTTCATGGTGTTCCAGGGCAGCGCGATCATTTCCAACCGCAGGAAAGTGAAAGGAAGTTTGGGAAGTTCAGCATGGACGGCAAAGCCGATCCGGCGAGCCGACTATTTTCGCTTTGGCTTTTTCGTGAACGGGATCACCGGGCGTGCCACCTTTTCATTTGGTCCGCGGAAAACATAGGGTTCCCACTGTTCGCGGATCTGTTTCCACTGTTCCAAGGTGCGGGTTGGGTACCAACCCGGTGCCCCGTACTTGGCAAAGTCATACTTGTCGGTATTTTGCTGAACCCACTGGCCAACGGTCGGTGTGGGGCAGGAATCCGGGAAGATACCGATTCCGCGAAATTCGTCCGAAACACCTTGGTCATTGATCACATCATTGCGCCAACGATCTAGTTCTGCGATCAATTCGGCTTTGGCATCGGCGTACTTAGGATCATCCGCCACGTTATGGATCTCGTGGGGGTCGGTGCGCAGATCGAACATCTCGATCTCTGGCTTGGTCGCCGACATGAACGCCGCTTGGGCGGGTGTCAGTTTGCCTTCCAGGTTCAGCACATTCAGCTCGGCCAGCGGCGGATAGGACGCCTCTTTATAGAAACTGAACTGACAATAAGCTCGCTCGGGCATCAGGTTCTGGATCAACTTGTATTCCTGGCTGCGAATCGAACGCATCGCGTCGTGCGTGTCGTCCATTTTGTCGCGAGCGGCGAACACATATTTGCGTTGCCCGACATCGTCGCTGAACAGATTCTTGCCGTGCAGTGGAACCGGCGGTTGAATCCCCGCGGCGTCCAAAATGGTGGCACAGATGTCGATCGACATCACCAGGTCGTGATTGACTTGTTTCGGCTGGACCTTTCCGGGCCAACGCAGGATCATCGGAATGCGAGTTCCTTCGTCGTACAGGAATTGTTTGCCGCGAATGTGGCAGCGACCATGATCGCCAATGAAAAATACGATGGTGTTCTCTGAAAGTCCTTCGTCGTCCAATCGTTTCAGCAATTCGCCGACCTCGCGATCCACCAACTGCATCTGTTCCAATCCGTTGGCCCAGTCGCGGCGGATGAATGGGGTGTCGGGGTAATACGGCGGCAGTTCGACGTCGTCCCCGTCGATCGGCCGAACCGGATCGCGATTCCAGGCGCGGTGAGTTCCACCGAAGGTGATACGTGCAAAGAACGGCTGGTCTGGGTCACGCTGATTCCAGTCGCCGCCCATGAACAGTTCCTCTTTGGAATCTGGCAAGAAATTGCAGTCGGTCTTCCAACTCATCAGGCACGTGAAATAGCCGGCGTCGGCAAACAGGTGCGGAATCGGGCGGATCCCGTACGGCAACGGTTTCTTGTCGTCGGTGCGATGCTGGTGTGCACCGATGTAGTTCTGGTGGAAACCGGTCATCATCGCCGATCGCGAAGTCGAACAAACCGGCGATGTCGTGAAGGCCCGCTCGAATCGAATGCCTTCGGATGCCAGTTTGTCGACATGCGGCGTTTCGATTCCTTTGGTGCCGTAGCACGACAGATCGGGGCTCCAGTCTTCGATCGTGATCCACAGGACATTCGGACGCTTCGCATCGGTCTGGGCAAATGCGACGCCTGAAAGCACCGCGACGAACAGAAAGGGAAGCGTGACTTTAAAAAGATGCATGGCAGGAAGGTTTCCTTTGATTTCGGTATGAAGTGTTCATGCCGCCGCGTTGATCGATCGGTCTAGCGACAACAATGGGGTTGGCTGGTCGACGCGTTCGCCTACATCTCAATTTGGTAGCCGTCGCGGTAGGGCCGCTCCATCATGCTAGCGGCTAAGTCGTCACCGATCACGGTTTCAGTCTTTTGGTCCCAATTCACCGTCCTTCCCAACCGGCAACAGATGCCCGCCAAGTGGGCGACGTTCAACATCTTCATGTGCGAATGGACGTCCGAGATAGGGAGCACACGATTGTCGATGGCGTAAATTAGATTTTCCCAATGTGCGTGCCGGTCGTTCTGTTTCATGGGCATGCCACGATAGATTTTGGAGATCGCATCATCCGGCAGCGGATTGGACGTCAAGTCTTCGACTGGTTTTCCAACCAGTTTGCCGCGGTTGACGAAAATGCGCCCTTCGTCGCCTTCGAAAAGAATTCCGTTGTCGACATCGTTGCGGATATTCATGTCGATATCGCTATCGGCAAACGATACGTGCAGATCAAAGCTCTGGGCTGTGTTGTAGCGATCGGTTTGAACCGGGATACCGTCTTTGAACTCCACCGCGTGCTTCGCCGTTCCGCCGACCGATACTGGATCGTTGTTTTGCCCAGCGGCAGCGATTCCAAGCATCGCGATGTCGAAGTGGTGGGCGCCCCAATCGGTCAGCTTTCCGCCGGAATGTTCATACCACCAACGAAACTGAGTGTGCCCGTTGGTGAATCCGTTCTTAGGATCTCGCTTGGGGTTGACCAAATAGCGATACGGAATCGAGGGCGTCGGGCCCAGCCAGCGGTCCCAATCCAGTTCGGCGGGGACTTCCGTTGCGGGGATCTCTGGACTCCATCCACCCCCGTCAATTCCGACGACCAATCGTTTCAGCTTTCCGATTCGACCTTCGGCAATGATTGCCAAGGCATGATTGAATTTGTCGAAACTGCTGCGTTGCTGCGTGCCGACTTGGACGACTCGCCCCGTCTGTTTTTGGATTTTGCGGACCAGTTTGCCCTCGTCAATGGTCAAGGTCAGAGGCTTTTCGCAGTACGCGTCTTTCCCTGCTAACATCGCTTCGATCAAGATCTTTGCATGCCAGTGATCCGGTGTCGAAATCTGTACCACGTCGATGTCGTCACGAGCCAGGATTTCGCGATAGTCCGAATAGGTATCGGCCTTGCCATCGCACAACAGGTGGTTGCCCGCGTCGAGATGTTGCGAATCGACATCGCACAGTGCAACCAAGTCGGCAAACTCTTTCCCGACCGGCGCTGTTCGCGTTCCATTGCCGCCAACGCCGATCAATGCAAACTGCAATCGGCTGGCTTTGGACTGAGCCCGCGCTGGTGACGTGGTCAGGTGGTACGGGACCAACACGCCGGCGGCCGTAGCGGTCGACGTTTTTAGGAATTGGCGTCTGGATGAATGATTCGGCGTCGTAATTTTCGATGGGTAGGACATGGTCAACCTTGGGGGATGGATGTTGCGTCCAACACGTGTTGGATCGGGTGGGGTTGAATGGACAAGGATGCTTGGACGGCCGAAGAAGCGGATGCTCGGTCAGCCGCGGCAGCGGGCAAAGGGGGCAAAGGGGGAATCCGCGGGCTGCGGAGCCGTGTCCGCTTGGCCTGCGATGCTACTTCGTTTTGCCTTCGCGAATTTCAGGGACGACAATGGTCGCGGACGGTTGGTCTACGTCGCCTTTGGCCAGCGTCACGGATGCTTGGCATTGTTGACGCATTTGTTGAAGACGTTCGGCATAGATCGGACGTGCCACAAGGTTGACCGATTCACTGGGATCCGAGGCCAAGTGGAACAGTTCCTCGTACACCGGAGCTTCGCCTTCGATCGAACTGGTCAGCCAACGTGAATAGCTTTCGATTTGACTTTGGCTGACTTGGTACAGCGTTTTCTTTGTGACACTGGCGAACTGATCGCGATCGTTTTCGAAATACCGGATGTACTTCCAATCACGCGTTCGTACAGATTCGATTCGCGGGTTGCCAAAGTAGGTCGACCATAGGTTTTCTGCGAAACTGACATCGCGGATGCTGTCGGTGGTTCCGTCGACCAGGGGGCGAAGACTGTGCCCCTGCATTTCATCCGGAAGGTCAGCGCCGGCGTACTCAATCAGGGTGGGTGCGATGTCGATCGATTGAACCAATGCCAAGGACCGGCGGCCACGCTGGTCCGTATCGATTCGCGGATCCATCACAATCATCGGTACACGCAAACAGGCTTCGTAGTTGAGTGCCTTTCCGCCGAGTCCGAATTCGCCGTTCATCAGCCCGTGGTCCGAAGTGAAAATGATGACGGTGTTGTCGGCGAGCCCTTGTTCGGCAAGCGTCGTTCGAATCCGGCCCACCATCCGATCGATTCCTGTGATCGTCTGTGCTTTGCGGACCAGTTGTTCTTTCAGCAGTTCAGGGCTGTCGACAAAGTCATAGTTGGTTTGTCGGAAATCGCTGAACAGCACATCCGCGGGCAGTTTTGGCTTTCTGATCTGGTCCGCGGCAACGTAGGTTTGGGGGATGCCAATTTGATCCATTCGGTCTCGGAACATGGTCCGATACAGTTCGGGATCGGTGGGCAGCATTTCCATCGATCGGGTGCCTGATCCGTGCGGCAAATTGCAGGCGATCGATAGGCAAAAGGGTTGGTTGGCGGGACGTTGCTGCAAAAATGCGTCCGCACCTTCGATGAATCCCGCACTGTTGGAAAGAAAACTGACGGCGCCTTCGCCCACGACTTCGGTCTGTGTGTCGGCGATCGCATGTTCGAAAATTTTGTGTCGACGTTTGGGATAGAACGATAGATGCCCGTGGCCGGCGTACCAAAAGTCAAAGCTATGATCGATGACGTCCGAGTCATAGCCTTGGGGGCCGATGGGAACATGATTCTTGCCAACGTACCCCGTGAAGTATCCGGCGTCGCGCAGCACCATCGGATAGCCCTTGGACCATGCCTGCTGGGTCATCGCGGTGCCAGAGTTGAAATTGACGCCATGTTTGCGTTCGTACTGGCCAAGGAAATAGCATGCGCGACTGGGCGTGCAGATCGCGCTGGTCACCGATGCGTTGGCGAACAGGGTGCCATCGGCGGCCAACTGATCCAAGTGCGGTGTTTGCACGAACTGATTCCCCGTGCAACCAAGCGTGTCATATCGCTGGTCGTCGGTCAGAATGAAAATCAGATTGGGACGCCCCGATGCCGGTTCCGCGGACTGCACATCGCAGCCAAACGGGAGCAGAGAAAGGAGCAAACAGAATGGGCGAAAAACACTTCGTCGAAACATCATCAACTCGGTCGTGGACTTCACGGCAGGGGAAAGACAGTGCGCTTGCCCGAATTCGAAATTCGGTTTGGAATCCATTCCACCAGCACCATTGGTGACCAACCCGGTTACCGGGTGGTGCTTGGATCGATTCGATAGGCCATCAGGTTGTCAAAATCGATGGTCGAACCGTTGACCGTGAATCCGAATTTTGATTTCGTGGCGTGTGCGAACCCAGGTGATTTCAGGCTGGTGGCAAGCTTGCCATCCAGAAATGCCTGCATCTGGTCGCCTTGAATGCGGACTCGCAGATGATGCCACTGGCCTCGTTTGAGGTCGACTTTGACCGCGGATTGAGTTTTGGCTAGCACCTGCTGAAGAGTTTGTTTGTCAGCGTCCGTGGCAGCGGGATTCTGGCGGATTTTGCGAACTTCTAGATTCATGCTGCCAACTTTATCGTCACTGACATTCAATTGTTTGGGCGAGATCGAAACGCGACAGATGTGACCGGAGTGAACCGATCTTTCGTTCTTGTCATCGATCACGAAATTGAATCGGCTGCCGCCGCTGAACCGAAAGTCAAACTCGATTTCGATGTCGTCAAATGCCAACTCGGTACGGATCACAGCGCCGTGATCGTCATTGGTTTGTTTGCCGATCAGAACTCCATCCACCACCGACCATGCGTCCTCCATTCCGCGAGCAGTGGAATAGGCATCGCCCACCGATGTACGACCGTCAAAGTTGTCTTGCAGGACGACGGTGCGATTGGACGGTTCGTCGGCCGAAACGGCAGCGGTGCAAAGGATCGCCATGAGCGACAGGACGGAGAAGATCGTTTTCATCTTGTGGGATTTCCTAGGTCGGTGGGGACTGCACCACAGAGACTTGATGCGGTGTGCTTGGAATGCAGGGTCGGCTTGTTCGGTGGTGTTCGTCCAGTGATGGATCGATGCATTTGGTTTGGATTCGTTTCAGCGGCCCGCTTCGTACATTTCGCGAATGGCTTTCGCATCCAAGGCGGACCGTAGCAGCATGAATTCGTCGATTCGTCCGTCCAAATTGCGAACGGGTTCGCCACCTTCGGTACGGGGCTTCAACCAATTGCCGATCTCTGCGGTTCCGATGCGAAGCGGTTTGGCCGAAGGCAGTTGGTTGGATCCAGCATGGTCCCCGTTGATGTAGTGCTGGACGGATTTGGTTTCGCTATCGTAGACCGTTGCCAGATGCATCCAGCGTCCGATCGGGGTGACCGAATTCAGCGGCTGTGACGGGCTACGCATCGCTCGTGCTTCTTGGGGCGTTGGTTGACCAATCCCAAGCTTCAGCACTCCTTCGCGTGCTATCTGCCAGTGGGGTTGCCAGGGTTCAAACGTGTCAGTCAGCAACAAGGCTTGATTGGCGCCCCGCAGTTCGTCCACGCGTGCCCAGCAGGCGAGCGTTAATTGGGGAAAATCCCCTGGCACTCGTACCCGCACTCGGTCCGCCGAATGGTAGAAACCGATCGCGTTCTTTCCGGGCCAGCGTCCTGCCATCGATTCGCCGCCAACGATGGTTCCTTGGCTCGGTTCTTGTGGCGGACTGGCTAGGTTGTCGACACGCTGTCGGTGCGGTTTGTGGTCGCGAGGGTTTTCGAAAGTGAAGTAGAGCACTAAATCGGAACGTTTCGCGAACTGCTGGCTCCATTGAACCCACCGCTGGCGGCGTTGTTCCACCGAACGATCGATCGCAGATGCCGAAGGGAATTCGTCGGGATCGAGTTCGGTTTCGCGGGTGGCGAAAGCGGGCCCGACTTCGACGCTTTGTCCCTGGTGGACCGGATGCCCCGGCTTGTCATCGTCGACGTCTGGTTGATCGATGGGGTACAGGTCGACCAGCCCGTCAAACACGTGTACTTTCGATAGCCCTTGGTATTCGGCCGAAATGGCAAACTCGGTTCCGCGGTCGACCAACTGCACCGATTCGGTCGTGACGGTGAACCCTAATGCCTGTTCGGGAACGACTGCGCGAATCTTTCCGTGATGAAGATGGACTCGATCGAGCGAGATCAGGTCCAAATCAACAGGGCCTTCCAAATACATGGTGACACCGTTGTAGATTTCGATCTCTGCGAGTCCGGATTCTAACTGCAATCGACCAGGGCTTAGCATCGCCGGAGACTGTGTCCGGCCCTTCCAGCGGTCGGCAGTGGATTGGACCAGCATGGCGATCGCGCCGCTGGAATCGGTCCGGTGGGGAAGTTGGCTGACGACGCTGTTTGATGGTGTCCAAAAACGCGGAGCCAACATCAGCAACAGGACTGCGGCCAGTGCGGTTGCAGCGATCCATGGCATTGTGCGGCCAGAAAGATGGCTGGCAAGCCAAGCTGCAAGCGTGCCGGTTTCCGGCGAATCGGCTTCGTTGCTGGCGGCCACCAGATCCACCAGATCCACGATGGATCGGCGATCCATCTCGTCGCTTAGCATCGAATCCAAACGAAAGTGATCGACCCAGCATTCCATTCGTTGGCGGTCTTCCTGCATCAACTGTTCGGCGCGTGCCAGCCCCACGTGATCAATCTGACCGTTGACCGCTAGGTCCAGAAGTTTCGCGAACTCGCGATCTGATTCGGACTTCACGCTAGATCCCCCAAGCGATTCTGGATGCATTGAATCAGCAATCCGCGGATCCGATAAAGTGTCTGCCGAATCGAACCCGCTGGCCGATCCATTTCGCTCGCGATACTGCCAATCGTTCGCTCGCTGGCGTACCGCATTTCGATGAGCGCCCGCTGCGCCGGAGGCAGGTTCTGCAGACACCGGCGAAGTGCGTCGCGTTGTTCGTCAAATCCGGATGCCCGCTGGGTGGCGACCTCTGCAAGTTCATCAAGAAACGAATCGTCAAAAACCAATCGGCTGCGTGCAAAGGTGCGGCCGCGTTCCATCACCTTGTAGCGAGCAATCTGGCTGGCCCATGCCCAGAAATCAGTGCCGATTTCGAAGGTGTCGGCTTTTTGGCAAATGACGACGTTGACCTCTTGCAGTAGATCGTCCACGTCGGCGTGCCCAGCGATCATGCACCGCAACAGTCCACGAAGCCGCGACTGGTGCTGTGCAATCAGTGCCACCACCTCGGCGTCGACGCCTTTTTGTTCGTTATTGCCGGGCTTCAATGTTGTTTCCAAACCTTGTGCTGTTTCGCCCTGACCGAAGTCCGATCGCGATCACAGACGTGTCGAATGTCCACTGACTGACCTAGCAACGAGCGATCAATCAGTGTCGCGATTCAAGTCATCTCGGCCCCGCCGCGCAGCGGTTTGCGGAGGAGAGAGTAAAAAAGAGGGGGAAGAAAGAAACGACACTGATTGATCGCTCGTTGCCTACATGAGGCCAATGACGTCTATCAGCGGAGTGTCAACAAAATAGCCCGAAAAAGGTTGCCCGAAGCAGGTTTTATCGCTGGCGAGAGCGATTTCGCCTGCGGGGAAGTCTGGCGAGGGCCAATTCGTCCGGATCGATCCGATTGGATCGGGAGCCCGCCCGCCCGGCCCGACTGTGGTCAGGCTGGGCAATGACCGTACTGAGCCTGATCAAGCTGGGCAGGATCAAGCTGGGGGGGCGGGGATCACTCTCAATTGCCAATCAACTTGGCGTCGACGAAATAGGCACCACGTTGGTTTCCGGTTTCTGCGTCCACCAACCACGACTGAAGCAAGGCATCGCCTTCGGCCAGTTCCACTTCGAATGTCGCCGACGATTCATCTGCCCGGATCGTTTGTGAAAACGTCTGGTCGCCGATTTGAAGTGTCGCCGAATCGGCTTTCATGGCAGCGATCGCGTCACCCGGAAAGCGTGACAAGCGGATTTGGTACCTTCCCGTTCGAGCGAAGTGGACGGCCCAAAAACCATTGATGAACAGTTTGTCGTCGCCAAGCTGTTCCTGCTTCCAGATCACCCTGCCTTTGACTCCCGGGATGGTGTCCGGATGCCAGTCGCGGACAGTCAAGCGAGTGGGGTTTTCCATTGTTCCAATTTCAAACCGTGCATAGGGTTCGCCTTCGGCAAAGACGTCGGCATAGTGTTTTTCGTACTGCGCGAACAACTGCTCGACCACTTCGGGGTGCTGTTGGGACAGATCCTGTGTCTGGCCTGGATCGTCACCATGGTGATACAGTTCGCCGTTGACCATTCGCCATTGCTCCGTCAGAACCGCGTACTTGGGATAGGCGGAACGGCGTCCTGGATTCATCTCGAGCGATGGTTGATCGGCTTGCCGCTGGACAAACACGGTTCGCTGTGGCCAATCGACTTCTTCGCCCAGCAACAGCGGTGCGATGGATCGTCCGTCGAACGGTTGATGGGGGGCAGACTTGGATGGTTCCAATTTGCAGAGGTCGATCAACGTTGGCAACCAATCGCGGTGCGTGGTCAGTTGATGAATTCGACGTCCCGGTTCCAGTTTGTTCGGCCAGCGTACGAAACAGGCGACGCGGTGCCCGCCTTCGTAGGTTGATCCTTTCTTGCCTCGCATCCCGGCATTGAACCCGTCGTCATTCGCTGGGTTCCCGTCACTGCCCTGCGCGGTCCCGTTGTCGCCCATGAAGATGACGATGGTGTTCTGGTCCATTCCCTTCCGTTTCAGCGTCGCGCTGAATCGACCTAGATTTTCATCGAAGTTTGCGATCATTCCAAAAAACTTAGAACGTGCTTCGTTATGCCCTTGTTCCAGGAAAGGATCCGAATACTTCTTCGCGACGTGATGGGGGCCATGCATCGCGTTCAGCGGTAGGTAAGCAAAGAACGGAGCGTCGGATTCTTGTGTGACGAAACGTTGCAGTTCGCTGAAGAATACATCGGTGCAGTATCCGTCGAACTTTTCGGGGACTCCGTTTCGATAGTAGGTGTCATCGAAGAAGTCGTTTTCGACAGGGTTGCCAATCTCGTCGGCTCCGCCCGCTAAGTGACACACCACATCCTGGAACCCCCGAAAGCGAGGCGCATACGGGTGTGCATCGCCGAGGTGCCATTTGCCAAACATTCCCGTCCGGTACCCGGCATCGGCGAACACGTTTGCGATGGTTGATTCATCCCGTTGCAGCAACTGTCGCCCCTGAACCACCGCCCAGGCACCGACGCGAGTGCAATACCGACCCGTCATCAATGCGGCTCGCGTGGGCGTGCAGACCGGATCGACGTGATAGTCTTCCAGCCGCACGCTTTCGCTAGCCAATTGGTCCAAATGGGGTGTCTTCAACCACGGGTTGCCGTGACACGACATGTCGCCATAGCCCTGGTCATCGGTGACGATCAAGATAACGTTGGGCCTGGAAGCATCCGAAGCGTTGCCGGATGAGGCATCGCCGGATTGCGCCGCTGCGGACGAAAGCATCGTCAGCGACAGCATCGTCCAACAAGCGGCGATGTTGCCGGTCGACAATGGATGTCGTCCTGCCTTGGCACGATAACTTGCCAGCAGAGATCTAAAAGCGGTGGAGAACAAACTTTGGCTATGCCGCATCATGATTCACGTTTGGATCGAACGGGAAGTGTTCGCCAAAGTGTCGTTCCCGAATCGCGGCAAGTCAATTCGAAGCCCTGTCGATCGGTGTGCGTCCCAAGCGTAAGTCGCCAGCAGATGCCACATTGTCGACATCCGTTGGTTACCTCGTCTGCAGTGAATCTGCAATCGAACGCCGATGATTCTTAGGCCGGTTCGTCGCGGTCATTGAATCGTGCTGGCGGGCTGGTGGCTTCGATGACAACCACCGGTTCGACAACGCGGTATCGGTGCGGTGCGCCTTCGGGGACAAGCCACGAGTCGCCTGGATGCAGATGGACAATCTCGCCGTCTAGATCCAATGCCAATTCGCCGCTGATCACCAAGCCGACGGTTTCGTATTCACGGCAAACCGAATGATTGAACTCACACGCGTCCATTTCCCAGCGTCGCAGCGCGACCGACTTTCCGCTGGCAAGATACCGCTGGCCCATCTGGCCGGATTGTGCGTCCGCGTTTGAAGTGACCTGTGGAATGTCCATCGCTATTTCCCTTTATCAAGTGGCTTGATCCGCATCGTGATTCGTTGACGATCCAAGTGGATTGCCAGTGGAATCCCGGCCGATGACGGCCGTTAGGGATTACGGAGTGCACTTGCTGGGCCAACACGGGTCGGTTGGAGCCGAAACTTCAGCCCCAATGTCAAATGGATAGCCAAGGTGGGTTTCAATGTACCGGTATCGCCGCAGTCGGACGGTGGGGATGTCGCGGCAGGTTGGAACCTTCCCGTCCACACTGAATCCGATTCGGCCACCCATCGTGCGACCACCCGTTCACCGACGCGAGTCACGCGGCTGGTTGCGAATTCAGCATTTAGGACACAGCATTTGGGACACAGCGGTCGGCCGAATTTGGGCGTTAGGCCTTGGGTTCCGTTTGCTGCCAGGGCGGCGGGCGTTTGCGATCCAGGTCGGTGTGGCAACGGATCAACATGTTTTGCAGGATCACATACGAATGGTCTGCATCCAAGCGTTCGGCGATCAGTTCATCGCAGGCTTGCGCTTCGATCAGGCGTAGTCGTTCTTCGCACTTCGCAAGGTCATCTGGGGTGGTGGCTTGCCGAGTCAGCGTGTCGGTTTCTTGCACTCGTGCGTAGTAGACATCGACGCGGTTTTTTCGGTTCTGGTCGATCCACTTTTTGGCACCATGCAATCCGCTTGCGGTTAGCAGCGCCAGCGTGATCAACAGTCCGATCGATTCGGCATTCTCTGCTAGATAGCCGGGTTCGTTCCGGCGGTAATAGGCGTCCGCGCCGAGATGCAGCGGGAACTGCAGCGACGACTGGCTGGTGGTTTCGTCGATGTTGGTCAGAAGCGAAATCTTCCGTCCAAGCACGGCCTTGTGCGCAAACACCGCTTGCACCAGGACTCGAGCAAGTTCTTGGTCCCAGTCGTCGCGGCAAACCAGCACCGCCCCGATTCCGATCGAAGCGACTGGGCGGGTGGGCTTGCCCTGGTACGCCATCAGCGGAATTTCCCGATAGGTTGCGTAAGGATAGCGAGTTTGGAATCCGTCAATAAATGCTTTGTCGGCGAAGAACGAATCGGATGCTCCGCTGGCACGCAGCTGGATGGGGACGAGTTCGAATCGTGGGTCGGCAAGCAAACGCTGGATGATGTCTGACCCCACGCCGACCAAAAAGAAGGCGGCATCCAGTTGACCTGAAACCAACATCGTCTCGGCCTCGGTGAACCCCACGCGAGTTTGCATCGATTCGGGCAGTTGGATCTGTGCGAACGACAAAAGTTCGTTGACCAATTGGGATGTGCCACCGGATGTCGATCCCAGGTTTGTCTGGTGAGACACCAAGTCGTTCAGACACGTGATCTGGGCTTCCCGGCGGCAGACCAGATGCAACGATTCGGTGTACAGCATCGCTAGGCTGCGAACTCGTTGACTAGCGACAGCATCGTTTTGAACGATTGCGACGTCTGTCGTGCCTGCTTCCAGCCGAGCGATGTTTTCCGTACTGCCCACGCTCGGGTCGATCGTGCAATGAACTTCTGGGATGCGTTGGTGGAGTGCATCGCCGATCAGCGTCCCCACTTTGTGGTAGACGCCGCCTTCGGATCCCGTCGAGATGACCACCGTGGTCGTCGAAGGATTGGAATACAACCATCCGCCGATGCCCAACATCAGTAGCAGGCCAACCGCCATCGAAAGCCGAACTGTTGAACTCGACAAAATACTGATCCCGAAAAGAGAGGCACGGCATTGCGAATAGGGCCGACACGTCGCCGACACGTCTCAGCCGCTCCGCAAACCGGTCCGACTGATCAACCGCACAAAGGATGAAGTTACAGGTTCCATCGCGCTTGATGCTACACGAGATACCCCATGCCGGATGGGGAGTCCCGGTTTCGCATCAAAATCGCGGTTGACGTACAATCGCTGCCATTCGTCACAGCACCCCAGTCTCCTGATCGGATCTCCTGATCGGATGTTGGGATCATCGCCAGCGAAGGATTCGATGACTTGCTGGACGTTTCTGTCCGCATTCTCCCCAAGAAACAATAGGCTTCCGAATGACATCGTTTATGGCCAAGTCGGCGTATTCCCAACCTTGCTTACGATCAAAAGACGGTCTCCGCCGCGTTGCGCAACTGCGGATGGGGCCGATGGCACTAGCGTTCTGTGCCGTCTGGCTGGGGCCATTGTGCGGCGGGGCGGTGCAGGCCCAGTCGAATCAGCGGCCGCATGTGGTTTTGATTCTTGCCGACGACCTTGGCTACGGCGATGTTCAGCCGCTGAACCCCGATTCGACGATTCAAACGCCCGCCTTCAACCGGCTTGCGGCCGAAGGGATCACGTTTACCGACGCACACACACCGTCGGCAGTTTGCACACCGACCCGATACGGACTGGTCACCGGTCAGTACTGTTGGCGGACGCGTTTGAAGCGAGGCGTTTTAGATGGCTACGGCAGCCCACTGATTGACGCGGATCGGGCCACGCTGGGGTCCGTGTTTTCCGACAATGGGTACCGGACCGCGATCGTTGGCAAATGGCACCTGGGGTTGGGGCTGGTTGGCGGTAAGGCCAATCTGGACCTGGCCAAACCGTTGACCGAATTCCCCGGAATGAATGGTTTCGAAAGCTCGTTCGTGATCCCAGCGTCGCTGGATTTCCCACCCTATGCGTATTTCCGTGACGGCAAAGCCACCACGTCCGAAACGGTTGACCAATCCGCCGTTGGATTCCCGGCTTACACACGCCAGGGGCCGCGTGCAGTGGATTTTGAACTCCGCGGTTGTCTGGATCGGTTGACCGACGAAGCGGTCACCGTGATCAGCGGAATGAAAGAATCGGATCGACCGACGATGTTGTATTTCCCGCTGACCGCGCCGCACAAACCGGTGCTACCGGCCAAGCGGTTCGTCGGAACGTCTAATCGAGGAGACTACGGTGACTTTGTTCGCCAGGTCGATGCAACGATCGGTCGCGTCGTGGATGCACTGGAAAGCGAAGGGGTGTTGGATCAAACGATCGTGATCGTCACCAGTGACAACGGATCGTTCATGTATCGAATCGACGAAGGGCAACCGGATCATCTGGATGACGAATCCGTCCAGGGTTTCCATGCCGCGTCGCATCGGTCGAACGCAAATTGGCGAGGCACCAAGGCGGACGTTTGGGAGGGTGGCCATCGAGTGCCGTTCTTTGTCCGCATGCCCGAAAAGATGAACGCAGGGCAGAAGGTCAACCAAGTGGTTGGACTGGTCGATGTGATGGCGACATTGGCCGATCACTTAAACCTTTCGACCACCGATGACGCGGGGCCGGATTCCGTCAGCTTTGCCAAACTGCTTGCCGATCCCAACGCTGACTACCGTCGCTCGCCTTTGGTTTGCCATAGCGTTGCCGGAATGTTCGCGCTGCGAGCCGGAAAATGGAAGATGGTCGCTGGCAACGGAAGCGGCGGACGCGAAAAGCCCAAGGGGAAACCTTTCGAGACCCCCTACATGCTGTTTGATCTGGAGGCTGACCCGGGCGAAACCAACAACATCGCTGATGCCCATCCCCAAATCGTCCAGCGAATGACGTTGGCGCTCGAAAAGATTCGCAACCAGAACTGACCCTGTCGTTGCGGGGCATTCGACAGCGGTGCGCGATGAACAGCGGTACGCGATGAACGGGGGCGCCGGCCGGGGCGAAATCACCGGTCGGGGCTAAATTACCGTCAGACGCAGTTCGTGCAGCAGCGATTCGACGTTGTTGTGCCAGGCGTCGAATTCGGGACCGGCGTCATCCCACTGTTGGTACATCTCCGAATCCGGCGAAAGCACACGCCGCAGTCCGTCGACGGTGCTGGGCACCAAGCTTTGGACCAGCACGTCGAGCGAATCGTTCTGTTGCAGCCAGCGGTGGGCCGATTCGGGCAACCCATCACGCGGCCCGCATAGCAAGCCGCGGATCATTTCGGCGGTACAGACGACGCCGATGCACGCCAACATCTCCAGCGAATCGAGTCCGCTCAGATCAAGGCAATGGTCAAAGAATGCGATTGGATCTGAATCCAACAGATCCTCTAACCAATCGCACGCGATGTCATCTTCGAAAGATCGTGGTCCCCACGAACCCATTTCAGACTACTTGTTCCACCACCAACGATCCGTCGCGGATGCCAACATGGCCCCGCGAGTCTCGCCTACGGCCGATTCCGTCTTCTGATTTTCAATGATCGAGAAGGCATTGATATCGACGCCACCGGAGGCGGTTACGACCCATCCGGCGCGGCCGCGAATGAAGCTGCACTGCGGGTCGATGCTGCGTGGTACGGCGTAGGAAGCCAGTTCGACGCCGTTGCTCTTCGAAAGAGTCGCCAAGTCGACGCCAGCGGTTTCCGCCAAACGTTCTTGCACGATCAAGGTGGCAACGACGGTCAGGTCCATCACGTTTTCAAGATCCGCAAAGACAGGAATTTCCTTGGCCAGTTCGCCGAAGGAGTCGGTCATTTTGTCGGCCCAAGCTTGCGCGGTCTTGTCGACACGGCCGCCGCCCTTGACGGTGCCATCGGCAGCAACCAAATCTTGTTCGGTCATCGTTTTGACGCGGCGTCCAGAGATCTTCCAGGCCAGACCGTCATCGCTGCGAGCCAGTGCGTCGTAATCGCAGGCCATCCACCAACGTGGGTTTTGGCCAGCACCTTGGCGGCTGTTCTTGGCCATTTCCAGATAGCTTGGCAATCCAGCGACTGGCGACGGAGCCAATCCCATCGCGACTCGCTTCATTTCGAAGTCCGACGCGACCAGGGTACGAGCGTACCGGCTGTCGGCAGGGATGCCAGCCAAGTGAATCATTTGCGGTCCGTAGGCTTCCTTCATCGTGGCTTCGTAGATGGCCGGGTTTTGGCCAGGACGAAGTTTGACGCGGCTGAGCATCTGTTGCAGACGGCGGCGACCTTCGGGAGTGGGCTCGATCGAGCAGCTGATGCCGCCGTTGCGGGCCACTTCGACACTTCGCATTGCCACCACAAGGTCGGCCAATCGCATGGTCGATCCGCCAGAGATCGTTCCGACAACCGATCCGTCGTCCAGTAGTTTCCAAGGCTCGGCAGGACCAGCGATGACGATGTCATGCTTGTCGGTGTCGACGAATACGTAGTCGACTCGCTGTAGGCCGGCCAAAAATTCGATGTCTTCGGGAATCGGCTTCCCGTCTTGTTCGCTTTGCGTGATTGCCTTCTGCAGTCCGGCTAGCGAGATCATTCGCAGTTCGGCAGCGTTGTCCAGTTCGCCTTGGGCAGGCGACAGACTCTCGCGCAGTGTGTTGGCGAGGTCCTGCTTTTCGACTGCCGTTGCGGTGCGGACGACACCAGCGGCGTCGATCATCACGCCGCCAACCGAACGCTGGCTGCCGATGCCGGACAGGCCACCGTGCACTGTTGCGGCCACGCACAGGACGAGCGCCGAACAAGTCGGAACCAAGAAAAGAGACTTTAGGAATGAACGTGAAGTTCGGGGGACCAAATCCATCGCAGTGGATCTCCGGGTGAATCGCACTTCGGGATGGCGTCCGGAAGGACGTCCCGCGTACTAGAGTCGACGAGGTATGCTTTTAGTCTGACTGATCGGCTCGCAGATTTCGAGCAAATTCCAGTCAGTCGCTAGGATAGTTGGCGTAGAAACTTCCAGCAACAGAAGCTTTTCCGGTTCGATCGGCGATCGTGAACACACCTACACCCCAACCGTTGAAACCCAACCAGCCATCGAAACCCGGTCGATCGGTCCAACCGGACCGTGGGGGGGCCTACCTGGTGCTGCGCAGTGCAGGCCGCTGGAGCGACGTTTTTCGACTTTCTACGCCTGCCGAGGCGATCATCGGACGGTCGTCCAAGAACCAAATCGTGCTGAAAAGCGACCAGGCCAGCCGCCAACACGCCCGTATTCGTTGGGGATCAGAATCCGGCGAAACTTCTGTCGGCGGGTGGTATGTGGAAGACATGGGCAGCCGAAATGGGACCTTTGTCAATGGAAAACGGATCGAAGGTGCCGTTCGCTTGGCACGGAATGACGAGATTTCGGTGGCTGGCTTCGCGATCACGTTCACCGATCGGATTGATGGTGCCGGTGGCGGACTGGCACCGGTTTCCGGACCCGCACACGCCACGGACGACCAGCTGACCACGGAATTGGATCCCGCTTCGATCACCGATCGCCGCCGCGAGAGCGCGTACTTGCACGCTGATCCCGCCGAAAATCCGTTTTCCGAACCGGGGCCGCAGTCCAGCCGCAGCCTGCCGCTGCTGCAGTTGGCGTTCACGCTGGCGCGAGAAAACGAAACCGACGCGACGATCGAGCAAGTCTTGGATACGATCGCGGCCAACGTCGAAATCGACACCGCCGGTGTCTATTTAGCGACTAAGCCGCCGTCGTCTGGTGGCGAACTGCCGTTGGTGGCGACCCGGCAAACCGGCCCGCGTAGCTATCGCCGTCCGCCTGAACAGTTGATGCAATCGGTGGCGTCCGTCGACGGACAGGCTACCCTGGCTCGCAACGTCTTGGGCGACGGCCAACTTGCCACCGAAAATAGTCGCGGCGAGATCGATATCGAGAGTTTGATTCTGGCTCCGATCCGACGTCACGACGGGTCGCTGCATGGCATGCTGCACCTGACAACGGCCGCCGGCGGCAGACCGTTGTCGTCGTCTGACTTGGAGTTCACTGTCGCGGCGAGCGAAATTTTGGCCGAAGCGTTGGCCAGTCAAGTGGAACGATTGGAAATGGACAGGGCCTTGCACCGGAGCAGGCGGAAGGTCCAGCAGTTGCAGTCTCAATTGGGCAGCAAGGTCCAGATCGTCGGACGTAGCGAACCGATCGCCGCGGTCATTGAACAGATCGGGTTGGCCGCCCCCACCGGCACCACGGTGTTGGTCCGCGGTGAGTCGGGCGTAGGCAAGGAATTGGTGGCATCTGCGTTGCATCACGCCAGCAACCGCCGCGACGGACCGCTGGTGTGCCTGAACTGTGCCGCGCTGTCACCGTCACTACTGGAAAGTGAGCTGTTTGGCCACGAAAAGGGGGCCTTTACCGGGGCCACGGACCAAAAACGAGGAAAGTTCGAAGTCGCCGACGGTGGTACCTTGATGCTTGACGAGATTGGGGAGATGAGCCCCGAGGTCCAAGCCAAGTTCTTGCGAGTTCTTGAAGGCCACCCGTTCGAACGGGTCGGTGGTCATCAATCGATTCGCGTCGATGTGCGGGTCGTGGCGGCGACCAACCGCGATCTGCAGTCGATGGTGTCGAAGGGGCTGTTCCGACAGGACCTGTATTACCGTTTGAACGTCGTCGAGATCATTGTGCCACCGCTGCGTGATCGTGGCAGCGACGTTCTTTTGTTGGCCGAACACTTTTTGCATCGGTTGAACCTGGAAATGGGCCGCAAGATCGAAAGCATCAGTAGCGGTGCCAAGAAACGGCTGGCCGCTTATTCGTGGCCAGGCAATATTCGCGAACTGAAAAACGTGATCGAGCGAGCCGTTGTGCTCAATCGTAAAACCATCATCGATGAATCGGATCTGGCGCTGTCGCCGGCGACGGACCAATCGGTACCCCAAGACGAATCCACCGCGCCCTTGTCTACGCTTGCGGAACTGGAACGGGGCCACATCGAACGGATTCTTCGGCACACCGATGGCAATAAAAGTCGCGCGGCTCAGATTTTGGGCATCGAACGAAGTACGTTGGATCGCAAGCTGAAAAAATACGTTCGCGAGAATGGATGATCAGTCCTCGGCTTTGACCCGCAGCATTTTCAGGCTCTTTTCGGCCATGTCGATTTCGAATTTAAATTTGCCCAGATAGCTCATCCCTAGCAACGGTTCGGCGTCGGTGGCGGAGGCATCCAGGACGGCCGCCTCGACATTTTCGGCTTCGAATTCGCCCACACGGACGCGATCGAGAATCACACCGCGGGCAGCGATTTCGCGACCGTCCGCCAAGATCATTCGCATCTTGCGAGCGTCGCTGGGCACCACGATTCCCAAATCAGCCGCGGTTTTTGCCGGCAAACTGATGATCGACGCGCCGCTGTCCACCACCATGCGGGTCGCTTTGCGGCCCACGACAACGTCCACAAACATCGAATTTTGAACAACGTCCAAGGCGATCGTTTCGCTGAACACTTCTTGTTCGATGCGTTGCAGTCGCTTGTCCAGCGACGACAGGATCTTGTCCGCGGTCAGCCCTTCGGGGGTTTCGAAATTAGCGTTCATCACTTGCAACGCGATCTGGACCGGTCGCTGAAGCAGTTTTTCGTCCAGCTCCGATTTCAGCTTTTTGTAGTCCGATCGGATTGCTAGGACGGTTTCGGCGTATTCGGCTTCGGCCCGGTTCAGGGCGGCACGTTTTTCAGCGAGCAGATTTTTTTGAGCGGTCTTTTCGTCGTCCAATTGAGACGAACGGGCCACGCCAGCGTTGATCAAACCAATCAATTTGTTTTCGGAGCTTCGATCGCGTCCGGCGACGCGAGCGAGTTGCAGGTTCAGTTCGCCGTACTGACCGTTCAGGCGTTTCAGTTCGTCTGTGATCGCTGTGATATGGTCGTCGGTCGCTTTCCAGTCCTGATACACCAACCGCAGTTCACGGCGACTTCGCGATAGACCGCTGATGGCCCGTGACAAGTCTGCCGTCGCGGTCGACTGGATCACTCGCCCGGCCCGCCGCAAATCGACCGAGTCCAGGATCGTGTCGGCCTTCTCGACGACCGAATCGGGATACTTCGATGCCGGTTTGCTCGGGGCAGCGGCGTCTTGCGCGGTCGCTGAAACTTGGGTTTCCGGGGCCGCCAAAGACAACGCCAAACTGGTCATCCAAGCCAAAAGCAAGCCGTTTCGCAGTGATGGGGATGAAAGGTCGATCATGGAAAAGTTCGGTCGCAGAGGGCAAAGGGTGGGGGGCACGCATCCGGTTCGTGTCCAACCAACTTAACAGCCAACGTGGCCACGGAAGCTGGATTCTCGTGATTAGGACGCCCGCAGACCGTCCGAAAGTTCCCCTTGGGGGGCGTTGAACGGGTTGGGCGGAAAGGTCGGCAAGCAGAAAACGCACAAATGCGGTCAATCGGAACTCGCATCGGTTCGCCATTTTGCAGGTGCCACCTGCGAGCGTATTGTTCACGAAAGATCCTGCACCCGTGATTCGAATGGGTTTGCGATCGAGTGGCCTTGGGCGCGAATGGCCTTGGGGTCGAATGTCCATCCGGCGTGCGTCCGCTTGGGCGGATGGGTGTTCGTTTTGGGGATTTTGCGATAGTCTGAAGTCGACGCCGCTGAACCCACTGGCTGATCAAACCCCACGCTCACGGAGGGCACTTTGCAGGACGATCCGAAACCCGAATCGCTGATCGACCCGACCTTTCTGTTTCGGTTCGAAGTGACGCTTTGCAAAGACCCTTGCAAATGGTCCACCAAGGGGCTGAAGCTACCCGAGAAGTGCAAATTGCCGTCTCTAGGTGCGTTGGGGGACCGGCCCGTTTTCGCGGATGTCCGGATGGCGTGGTGCAAAGAAGGCATCGGTTTGCACATCAACGTCAATGGAAAACGCCAATTGCCGTGGTGTCGCGATTCGAGGTTGGAAGACAGCGACGGATTTCATCTGTGGATCGACACACGATGTAGCCCGCTGATTCACCGTGCGACCCAGTACTGTCACCGGTTTCTGTTCATGCCGGCCGGTGGCGGACCCAAACGAGAGCGTCCGACGGCTGCGATGATCCCCATCAACCGTGCGCGGATGCATCCCAAGAGCATTGGCCCCAATCAACTGAAGATTGTTGGCATGCCGCGTCATGATGGATACGAGATGTCGGGGTTCATCCCGGCGGATGCGTTGACGGGATTTGATCCAGCCGATCAGCCGCGGATCAGCCTGTATTATGCCGTCGTCGATCGTGAACTCGGTTGGCAGACCCTTTCCCTAGGGCCAGAGTACCCCGTGCTGGAGGATCCCAGCCTGTGGGGCGAAGCCGTGCTGGTCTAGTCTGCAGATCCTGGGTGACCAACAGAGGGGGGCATTCGGTGCCATCCGTTTTGGAATCCCCGGCAAGGAGGGCGTCCGGTCAGCTGTGACCGCGGCAATATCCGGGTTTTGATGCGTTTAGATCTGTGTCGCAGTCAAACGCTTGCGATTGAAATCACCGATTGTGCGACAAAGTAGCCGGCACCCGTTTTTGATGCCGGGAAAGACGCTGTGGCGGCCAATTTCGAGTCGCCGAGGAAGCGGAAGAGCATGTTTTTTGCTGAAAACGAGCGTTCTGATCCAAGAATCTCGGGCAAGGGCGTTACCAAAACGCCCGCGAATTATAGAATTTCGGTAAGTTTCTGATCCGGAACGATCGATACAACCCCTAAAGTCCCTCTCACTTACGCCTTAACCGGCCATCGATACCGACCTCATTGACGGCGCGGCAGCGGTGGCATGACGAGCACTCCATGACGGCTTCCCCCACGACCAACAAGAACGTTCAATCTGTTTCTGGCATCACCGTGCGTCTAGCCGGTGACTCGGGCGACGGCATGCAATTGCTGGGCACCCAGTTGACCAATACCAGCGCGCTGGCTGGGAATGACGTTGCGACGTTCCCGGATTTCCCCGCTGAAATCCGTGCCCCGCGTGGCACGCGAGCCGGCGTGTCGGGTTTCCAGGTGCAGTTTGCCAGCGAAGAAATCTTCACGCCGGGCGACGTGCTCGATGCGTTGGTCGTGATGAACCCAGCCGCAATGGTCACCAATTTGAGTGATCTGCGAAAAGGCGGCATCCTGATCGCCAACGAAGATGGGTTCAACGAGAAAGAGTTCAAACTGGCGAAGGTCGAATCGAATCCGCTAGACGCCAGCGTGATCGAAGAAACCTACCGCGTGGTCAAGGTCGCGATGACCAAACTGACTCGCGATGCGGTATCCGAGTTCGGGCTGGGCACCAAGCTTGCCGATCGCTGCAAAAACTTCTTCGCCATGGGTTTGGTGTACTGGTTGTTCGGTCGCTCGCTGGATCCAACCCTGCGGTTCATCGAAGCCAAGTTTGGCAAAAAGCCGGACGTCGCCGCCGCCAACGTTGCGGCCCTGCGTGCAGGTTGGGCTTACGGAGAAACCACCGAAGCATTTGGTGAAAGCTACCAGGTCAACGCAGCCGAATTGGTTCCCGGCACCTATCGCAACATCATGGGCAACCAAGCGATTGCAATGGGTTTGGTCGCTGCTTCGAAACTGAGCGGAAAGGAAATGTTCTACGGAACGTATCCCATCACGCCGGCCAGCGACATTCTGCACGAACTGACCAAGTTCAAGAACTTTGGCGTTCGTACTTTCCAGGCCGAAGACGAGATCGCGGCGATTTGCTCGACCATCGGAGCGGCCTTTGGCGGCACGATGGGAGTGACCGCCAGCAGTGGCCCGGGCATCGCGCTGAAAGGCGAAGCGATGGGGTTGGGGATGATCTTGGAACTGCCGATGATCATCATCGATGTCCAACGCGGTGGCCCCAGCACGGGGTTACCAACCAAGACAGAGCAAAGCGATTTGATGCAGGCCATGTTCGGCCGTAACGGTGAATCGCCGCTGCCGGTGCTGGCACCACGGTCGCCTGGCGACTGTTTCGATATCGCGATCGAAGCTTGGCGGATTGCGACCGAGTGCATGTGCCCGGTGATCATTTTGTCGGACGGTTACATCGCCAACGGTAGCGAACCGTGGCGTATTCCTGCTCTTAGCGAACTGCCAAAGATCCGTGTATCGCACCCCGAGGGCAGTGATGGATCCGAGGCATACAAGCCTTACATGCGTGACGAAAACTTGGCTCGACCTTGGGCTCGCCCAGGCACGCCTGGTTTGATGCACCGCGTCGGTGGTTTGGAAAAAGAGGACATCACCGGTAACGTTAGCTATGACCCAGCCAACCACCAACACATGACGGACACGCGAGAGGCGAAGGTTGCACAGATCGCCAACCGGATTCCGCCCCAGGACGTGTTTGGTGAAACCAGTGGCGATGTGCTGGTGGTTTCGTGGGGCGGCACCTATGGGTCCTGCCACACCGCCGTCGACCGGATCCAAAAGGCTGGGCACAAGGTCAGTCACGCTCACCTTCGTTATCTGAATCCAATGCCATCAAACATTGGCGAACTGTTGGGTTCGTTCAAGAAGGTGGTGGTCCCAGAGTTGAACAAGGGCCAGTTGCGGATGTTGTTGCGAGCGGAACATCTGGTGGACTGTTTGGGCATCAACAAAGTCCAAGGCAAACCGTTCACCGTTACCGAATTGGTGGAACAGATCACCGAGATTGCAGAGTCCGCCAAGAACCAAACGCCATCGGCCGGCGGAGTAGCGCGGTCGGCGTCCTAGTGCCGCCCGCCTTCGTCCCCGCCCCATCCAACACTCCATCCAACCATTAGAACCTTTCCCATGTCCTCTTTGCCTGTTCTTAAAGCTGCCGATTTTGCTTCGGATCAAGACGTTCGTTGGTGCCCCGGTTGTGGGGACTATTCGATCCTGGCGCAAATGAAAAAGGTGTTGCCCGAATTGGGCGTGCCACGTGAAAAGATCGTCTTCATCAGCGGTATCGGTTGCAGTAGCCGATTCCCGTACTACATGAACACGTACGGCATGCACTCGATTCACGGTCGTGCACCCGCGTTTGCGACCGGACTGAAGTCGACTCGCCCCGACCTGATGGTGTGGGTGATCACCGGCGACGGCGACGCTCTTTCGATCGGTGGAAACCACTTCATCCACATGCTGCGACGCAACATCGATGTGAACGTTGTGCTGTTCAATAACCGGATCTACGGTTTGACCAAGGGCCAATACAGCCCAACGTCACGCGAAGGTCAGATCACCAAAAGCACACCGATGGGATCGATCGATCACCCGCTAAGCCCGCTGTCGCTAGCGCTTGCCGCGGAAGCCACCTTCGTCGCCCGCAGCATCGACGCCCACGTCAAACACCTGGGACAGACCCTGGCTCGCGCCGCCGCCCACAAGGGAACTTCGCTGGTCGAGGTCTATCAGAACTGCAACGTGTTCAACGACGGTGCGATGGCCTACGCCCAAGAGAAGAAACAACGCGATGACAACGTCGTCGAACTTGAACACGGCAAGCCATTGATCTTTGCCAAGGGCACCAAGGGAATTCGTTTGGTTGGCAACCACTTGGAAATCGTCAACACCGCGGATGTGCCAGCTGACGATTTGTTGATTCACGACGAAAAGTCGCCCAACCCATCGATTCACATGATGCTGGCTCGCATGAGCTATCCCGAAATGCCCGAACCGATCGGTGTGTTTCGAGCGGTAGAGAACGTCGAAACCTACGACGACCAAATCAACGCTCAAGTCGATCTGGCTCGCAGCACAAAGGGCGAAGGCGATTTGGAAGCTCTGTTCGCCTCGGGTGACACCTGGACCGTCCAATAGTCGGATGCCCCGATGGAGACAGCGCTGGCGAAGCTTTCGCTAGCCCGAAATGTACATTTGCCCTTGGGGGATTTTGTCTCGGTTTTGCGACATCGCATTCCGAGATGCCACCCAAGTGGCTGAATTGATCTGCGTCCTGGTTCGATTTTGGGACGTTCGATGCCGCGGTCGGATCCGCGGGCACCTGTTCAACATAACGCGTTTTTTCGGAGAGAAATGATGCCAAGAGGACGAACGTACGCCGATGTGACTTTGGCCGTCGGCGATACCCCGATGATCCAAATCAACCGACTGGCTCCCGAAGGCGGAGCGACGATTTTTGCAAAGTGCGAGTTCTTTCAGCCGCTGAACAGCGTCAAAGATCGAATTGGTGCGGCCATGATCGAAGCCGGTGAACGAGACGGGAAGATCGTCCAAGGGACGCACATCGTCGAACCAACCAGCGGCAATACTGGCATCGCGTTGGCGTTCGTTTGCGCCGCCAAAGGATACAAGTTGACGCTGACAATGCCCGAATCGATGTCGGTCGAACGACGGGCTTTGCTGCGGGCGATGGGCGCCAACTTGGTGCTGACACCTGCCGGTGACGGAATGAACGGGGCGATCAGCCGCGCATCCGAGTTGGTGGCAACCACCGAAAACGCGTTCATGCCTCAGCAGTTCGAAAACCCCGCCAACCCCGCGGTTCACGAGGCCACCACTGGTCCCGAAATTTGGGAAGACAGCGGGCATGACATCGATGCGGTCGTCGCCGGCGTGGGCACCGGCGGTACGTTGACCGGGATCGCACGGTATCTGAAAAAGCAAAACCCGAACTTCAAAGCGTTCGCGGTCGAACCGACTCATTCGTCCGTGATCAGCGGCGGAAGTCCAGGCAAACACCGCATCCAAGGCATCGGTGCCGGGTTCGTTCCCAAGAACTTGGATACTTCCATCATCGATGACGTGGTCTTGGTCGAAGACGAAGATGCATTCGAATGGGGCCGAAAGCTGGCCAAGATGGAAGGCATCGTGGCCGGCATCAGCAGCGGAGCCAATATGTGGGCTGCCGCTCAAGTCGCCGCCCGTCCTGAAATGAAGGGCAAGCGAATCGTCACGATCATGTGCAGCCTCGGCGAACGTTACCTAAGCACTCCCCTGTTCGGTGACCTAGGCCTGTAGAGCCCCAGCACCAACAAGGTGTGCAAAGCAAGTCGCCAAGCCAAACGGCAGGCGACTAAAAGATCGAGTCGGCCGCAACCGCGTACCGCGTACCCCCACCCCCACCCCGTAGCGCAAGTCGCCAAGACTTTCGGTGTACGACGTTTAGGCCCACCCCGGTAGCGCAAGTCGCCAAGACTTTCGGTGTGCGACGTCTAGGCCGAAACTCTTGGCGAGTCTCGCTACGATTCGTTTGCGCCACAGCCTTTTTGCGTCACGATTCGTTAACGCCACAACCTTTTGTCGTCTCGATCCTCGCGTCACAATCCCGTCCCAATCTCTCTTCGCATCAACCTCTTGATGCTGGCTGTGCAATATGTTGCACGCCCCCGTGCAGGCACTTGCATGTTGATCGTGCGGAATCGATGACTCTTTAGCAAAAGAAAGTTTTTCGGGCCGTAAATGACGGGGAATTCGCGACGACGCCCAGCATCATCAGGCAACGCGGCACGAGATATGCGAATGTGCAAAGTTGTGTGGATGGCATTGCCTGTCCGCGACGCCACTCCTCGCTAGGATTTTTGCAGCATGCCCGACGGCCCCGCTTCCGTGACCGCGTCGGATGAACCCGCCAACGACACCTCCCCTACAGTTGCACCGTGCGAGTGGCGCTCGCGTTTGGAAACTGCCCTAGAGCACGCAACGCACTACTTGCCTGCGCAGGGGCCCATCTCGGTATTCGTTCACCACAACACACTGCATTCGTTCGAGGATCTGCCTTTCGAAGAAGCGGTCGTGGTGGGTGGTTCGATGTACGACTGCCAGCCATATTTGATCGAGGAGCGGTTCCGGGAAGCGTTGCATTCGGGGCGAATTCGACTGCAGGATCTGCAAGATGTATTGCTGGAAGATCTGGCGGACGGTGCCGACGCGCTGATCGCTAGTTTCGGTACTCGATATACGCTGCGGTTGGCGATGTTGCAGATGCCGCCTCACGCGGCGCCGGACGCGGAACTGGAATGGCTATTGGCCGAATCGGAACTGCTACGTACGTTCAATGATTCGGTGTCCAACGTCGAGCGTGAACAGATGATGGCTCACACCCGCAATTGGGTGTTGCGACACCGCAACAGCGGCGACGGGCAGACGCGAACCAGTGGCGATGTGGTCGGTGCGGCATTGGGGCCGGCTGACCAAACCTTGCTAAATAGCTTGCTGACCAAATTCCGCGACCAAAAGATCGATTCCTGGTCCACCAAGAAGTGGGAATCGTTTGTGTTGACGTTGATGTGGGAAGTCTGCAAACGCGGGGTCGAAAAGGCCGGGCTAGCGGCTCCCATCACCCCGCATCCGCTGCGGCTGCGGGACATGTTGTTAGAGGCAACGGGAACGGACACCGACAATCCGGTTCAGGAGATCTTGATTCGGTTTTGCGGAGTGTTCTTGGATCAGGGGTTCGCGGGACTATCGCTGCCGGATCGCGAAGCCGGGTTCGCGCATTCGTTCGCAACGTTGTACGCCCAGGGAATGTCGTTGCTGCCATCGTGGATGCGGCCGATGCAGGCACAGTTGGACGAGATCCTAGCGGGCGACTTCGACGCTTACGAGTCGATCGGAAACTCGCTGGAAACGCTTGGAATCGACGAATCCGAACAAGACGAATACATCGGCCAATCGTTGCTCGCGTTGCGAGGTTGGGCCGGCATGATTTGGCAGATGGAAACCTCGGCGCCGTTCTTTCCTCATCCAGCCCCGGCGGGTTCTCTGGCCCAGTACCTAGCGATTCAGTTGCTGCTGGAACAGCACGCGTTGGTGGACGCGGGACGCCGACTGTTCGGTACCGACGATCTGCGTGAAATTCGTTCGTTGGCAACCCGAGCTTCGTCGAAAGCCAGAATGCCTTCGGTTCAACAGCGTGCGTTCACGGTTTTTCAGTTGGCGCAGACCGGCGGATGGACGCCTGACCAATTGGTTTCGATGTCCAAACCGCAGTGGCAGCGATTGATCAGCGAGATCGAATCCTTCACATCTTTGGAACGCCGCCGAATTTTTCATCTGGCGTACGAACAGCAGTATCGGCACCAAGCACTCGACGCCGTCGCGATTCATGCAAAGCGGATCAATGACCGGAAACAGTCGGCCGCGCCGAAACGCATCCCCGCCTATCAAGCGATCTTCTGTATCGATGATCGCGAAGAATCCATGCGTCGTCACTTAGAGGAAGTCGATCCCGAATGCCAAACGGCTTCCGCGGCGGGCTTCTATGCGGTTGCGATGTACTACCAGGGTGCCGACCATGCCCATTTTCGGCCTCTATGCCCGAACCTGATTAAGCCGGATCACTATGTGGTCGAAGAGCCGTTGTTTTCGTCCGTCGAAGACAACGCCAAACGCGCGAAACGACGACATCGGATCGGCACCGTCACCCACCAAGTCCACTCGGGGTCCCGCACGATGCTGGGCGGTTGGATCACCGGCGTCTTTGGTGCGTTGGCAACGTTCCCGATGGTCGCCCGAATTTTGGCACCGCGGTTGACGTCACAAATTCGCGAAGCGATCGGAACCTTGACGCGTCCGCCCGCGACCGAGTTGCACCTGGAACGCATCGTCGATCAACCGGGGCAAGCATTCGATGCACTGGGCTATAGCCTGTCGGAGATGGCTTCGATCGTCGTTCGTATTTTGCAGGACATCGGTTCGGTCAAGGATCTGCCGCCCATCACTGTCTTCTTTGGCCATGGATCCAGCAGTCTGAACAATCCGCACGAATCGGCTTACAACTGCGGTGCATGCAGCGGCGGTCGTGGTGGCCCCAACGCGCGGGCCTTTGCGATGATGGCGAACGATTCGCGAGTCCGTGCACTGGTGGCCCAGCAGGGCATTGAACTTCCCGATGATGTTCGGTTTGTCGGTGCCTATCACAATACTTGCAACGACCGGGTGGAGTACTACGATCTGGATTCGCTGCCACGGACTCACCGAACGCTGTTTCGGCGGATCGAAGCCAGTGTCGACGAGGCGCGTGCCAGGAACGCACATGAACGTTCTCGACGCTTCGAATCCGCGCCGATCGATATGAGTTTCAGTGCTGCGTTGGAGCATGTCGAACAACGCGCCGAAGACTTGTCCCAAGCGCGACCGGAATACAACCACGCGACCAACGCGTTGGCGTTTGTTGGTCGCCGTGAATGGAGTCGGGGAATGTATCTGGATCGACGTTGCTTTGTCACGTCTTACGATCCCACCATCGATGATGACGACGCGTCGATTTTGGCGCGGATCCTGGCCGCAGCGATTCCCGTCTGTGCCGGCATCAATCTGGAATATTACTTTTCGACCGTCGACGTCGAAGGCTACGGTTGCGGTTCGAAGTTGCCGCACAACATCGCATCGATGTTGGGCGTGATGACGGGGGCGTCCAGCGATCTGCGCCCGGGGCTATCGCAACAGATGATCGAAATTCACGAACCGATGCGAATTCTGTTCGTCATCGAAACGACACCCGAAAAGATGCAAGCGATCATGAACCGCAGCGAGACCATCAACCGATTGGTCCGCAACGGTTGGGTTCAATTGAGCGTTTTCGATGCCGAGACTTGTCAAATCAAACGCTATCACCAGGGACGCTTTCAGCCCTATGCACCAACGACTCATGATTTACCCTCCGCTGCGACGTCGACGGATTGGTACCGTGGAAGACGCGACCATTTGGGATTCGCCTCGGTCGGCTTGGATCGCTTGGGAGGTGTCCAATGACCGCTGTTGAATGGACATTCCAAGTTTTAGGCACGGCTGTTGTCGTCAGCCCGGCGATTCTGATTGCCGTCTTAGGACTCACTTCGCTGGTCGGACGCCCGCTCAGCGAATCATCGGTGGCGCGGCTGACACAGGCTGCGGTGTTGTTCTCGCTGACTCCCGCCGTTGCGATCTTGGTGATGATGCTAGCGCTGGGGACCCGTTATGTTCCTATCGAATGGGGCGACTGGGTGACCATCCCCGAGCAAGAGTTTCACTTTCACCTGAAGTTTGTTTTTGACCGACTCAGCATTCCCTTCGTCATCCTTTCGTGCGTGTTGTGCGGTGTCGTAGGTTCGTTCACTCGGCGCTATTTGCACCGCGAAGAAGGGTACAGTCGGTTCTTTCTGTACTACGCCGTTTTCTTTACCGGCATGGTCACGTCATCCTTGGCCGGCACGATCGAAACCTTGTTCGTCGGTTGGGAAATGGTGGGTTTGTCGTCGGCGTTGTTGGTTGCCTACTTTGATCAGCACGAAAATCCGGTCCGTAGTGGTCAAAGGGTTTGGTCGATCTATCGCCTTTCGGATGCTGCGTTTTTGATTGCGGCAATTTCGATTCACCACATGACCGGCGAAGGCGATTTTGGGGGCTTGATGAGCAGCGGTATCTGGCCCGAGGGGACTGCAGCGGTCACGCCGCAGCAAGCCCTGTTTGTCGGAACGTTGCTGTTGATTGCTGCCGCGGGCAAGTCAGCCTTGTTTCCATTTTCGGGATGGCTGCCGCGGGCGATGGAAGGTCCGACACCGTCGAGTGCGATCTTCTATGGCGCGTTGTCGGTCCACCTTGGCGTGTACTTGTTATTGCGAGTCAGCCCTTTGTTGGAGGTGTCGCTGGTGCTGCAGTGTCTCGTCATCGGCTTGGGGGTGGTGTCGGCGCTTAGCGGCGCGTTGATGTCGCGTGTCCAACATGACGTCAAGGTCTCGCTGGCCTACGCTTCGCTTACTCAGGTAGGAATCATTGTGGTTGAGATCGGTTTTGGACTGAAATACTTGGCCTTGATTCACATCATCGGCCACGCCTGCATGCGAACGATGCAACTACTAAGGGCACCCACGCTGCTTCGTGACTATCAAACGATGGAAAACGCGTTAGGCAGTCGGTTGCCCGCCTCGCAGTCTCGTTTTGGAACTTGGGTGCCCGTCGGGGTCCAACGCTGGTGTTACCGGTATGGATTTGACCGTGGGTTCATGGACATCGCGCTGGACCGATGGATCGTGGCTCCGTTCATGGTGCTGTTCCAGCAATTTGATGTCTGGGAACGTTGGACGACCGACAAGATTTCTCGCGAACCTTCGCGTGAATCGGACGCGATCGAATTGCATCCCGAAGATTCCGAGAGGGCTGCCTGATGGGTGAATTGCATTTTCCGTGGATGGAAGCATCCATTTTGGTTCCCTTGGTCGGCGCTATCTGGATTCGGTTTTTTGCCAATCCGGATCATTCGTTCCGGCAAGCCGTCGCGATCAGCGGTTTGACGCTCGCGCTGACGGTGGGCGAACTGATTGACTTCATCATGCTGGGAACGTTTGCCGCGCATGACCATTGGGCGGTCATCGATTGGCTGTTCCATCAAGAAGTCTTTGTGGTCGATGAACTCAGTGCGTTCCTGTTGCCGTTGGGCGCGTTGATCCACTTTGTGACGGTCTTGTCGACCCTGCGTACGAAGGCGCCAAGGTTCTCGTTGACGTCAACGCTTGTATCCGAAGCGATTTTGTTGGCGACGTTCAGTTGCCGCGCTTCGTGGACACTGGTCGCATTGATGTGTTTGGCGACACTGCCGGTGTACCTAGAACTGAAACGACGCGGTCGTTGCACGCGAATCTTCGTACTGCACATGTCCGTGTTTGTGGTCCTGTTGGTGGTCGGTTATGCCGCACTGCAGTGGACGGGCGAGGTATCGCAGTCGGTGTTGATTCCCGGCGCGTTGTTGACTGCTGCGGCACTGCTTCGCAGTGGGATCGCGCCGCTGCACCTGTGGATGACCGACCTGTTTGAAAAGGCGACGTTTGGAACCGCCATCTTGTTTGTGACCCCTTTGACCGGGGCCTACGCGGTGATGCGGTTTGTGTTGCCGATCGCACCGGATTGGGCGCTGCAGAGTATCGCCGTTCTGTCGTTGGTCACGGCGGTGTACGCCGGCGGGATGTCGCTAGTGCAACGCGAAGCTCGCCGCATGTTTTGTTATCTGTTCCTAAGTCAAGCTTCGTTGGTGTTGGTCGGCTTAGAACTGGTCACACCGATCGGATTGACCGGGGCGCTTTGCGTATGGTTGTCGGTCGGGCTGTCATTGACGGGATTTGGGATCACGCTGCGAAGTATCGAAGCACGCATCTCTCGGATATCGCTGGCCGACTACCACGGACTCAGTCGTCACATGCCCACGTTGGCGGGCTTCTTTTTGCTGACCGGTTTGGCCGCAATTGGGTTTCCTTTCACGGTCGGCTTCGTCGGCATGGAACTTTTGATCGAAGGCGCTGTCGAGGTCTACCCATTGGTTGGAATGACGGTTGTCATCGCAGCGGCGCTATGTGGCATCGCGGTATTGATGGCGTACTTTCGGATCTTTACCGGTCGATCACACGCCACATTGATCCCGATGCATGCTCGCCGCTCGGAACGAATCGCTGTTCTGATGCTGACGGTTCTGATTCTTGGCGGTGGCTTGGTGCCGCAACCAGGCGTGGCATCGCGGTATCACGCAGCGAAGGAACTGACCGAAAAACGTGCCTTGAACCCGATCACGCACGCGACCAAAAACTACGACAACGCCCACCATGATTCGGATGATTCGGACACGGACGAATCGGATGATGACGATGATGTTGTCGGTCGTGATCACGATGATTAGCCCCACCCTGCGGCCGTAGATCGCATTTTCGAGCAGGGGCCAGCAGCGTTTTGTTGGTTCGCCTGATCAAGTCCCACCTTACATCTTCACCCCATCCGTTGGGGACCTGGACCAATCGCCAAATGACCACCACGACCCCCCAAACCTCGGAAGTGCCTCGCGGCAACCTGGCTGGATTTAAGAAGTACTTCAAACAAGACTTCATCTCCGGCCTGCTCGTCTTTCTGATCGCCTTGCCACTGTGCTTGGGCATTTCGATCGCCAGCGGCTATCCACCGATCGCTGGCATTTTCACAGCGATCGTGGGGTCGGTGGTTGCCACACTGATTAGCAATTCAGAGTTGACGATCAAGGGGCCTGCGGCGGGTTTGATCGTGATCGCGATTGGCTGTATCGAATCGTTTGGCGGCGATGGGATGGCGGGCGGTTGGTCGGCCAACGATGTCGATGCCTACCGTGCGGCGTTGGCCGTGGGGGTCGCGGCGGCTGTGTTGCAGGTTGCCTTCGGGTTCTTTCGGGCCGGGATTTTGGGCGAATTCTTTCCGATCTCGGCAGTGCACGGAATGTTGGCCGCCATCGGCGTGATCATCATTGCCAAGCAAATTCCTGTTGCCCTCGGTGTGACTGCATCGGGGGACCCTGTGACGATGTTAAGAGAAATTCCGCACTACCTGGCATCCGCCAACCCGGCAATCGCGACGATTGGTGGTACCAGCATTTTGATCATGTTCCTGTGGCCCATGATCGGTAAAAAATTCAAGCTAGCCAAGGTCTTTCCATCTCCCATGATCGTGTTGCTGGTCGCTGTTCCGATGGGCATGTTCTTTGACTTGATGCATGAGCATTCCTATGTGCTGCAGAACCACCAATATCAGTTGGGCGAAAACTACCTCGTCGCGATGCCCGATCGCGTTTTTGGCATGTTCGACCAGATCACCACCCCCGACTTTTCGGCGCTTCAGCAGCCCAAAGCTTGGTCGTGGGTGTTCATGTTTTTCGTCATCGGCAGTTTGGAATCGTTGCTCAGTGCCAAAGCGATTGACCTGATCGATCCTTGGCGCCGAAAAACCAATATGGATCGCGATATCGTTGCGGTCGGTTGCGGGAACCTTTGCGCGGCCATGGTCGGCGGAATGCCGATGATTTCGGAAATCGTACGGAGCAAGGCGAATATCGATAACGGAGCACGGACCCGATTTGCCGATTTCTGGCACGGCATGTTCCTGCTTAGCTGTGTCGCGATGATTCCGATGGTTTTGCACCGTATTCCGATGGCCGCGTTGGCAGCGATGCTGATCTATACAGGTTTTCGCTTGGCCCACCCCAGCGAATTCATGAACGTTTGGCGAATCGGTCGCGAACAATTGGCCATCTTTACGGTGACGATGGTTGCGGTGCTGGCAACCGACTTGTTGATCGGGATCGCGATTGGGATCGCTACCAAGGTTGTGATCCACTTGGCCAACGGGGTGCCGCTGCGGTCGTTGTTCAAACCCGAGATCGAAGTCGCCGATGACGATGGTCAAACCATCCGGATCGTGGCTTACAAATCGGCCGTGTTCAGCAACTGGATTCCTATCCGACGCCAGATCGAGCAATTGGGTTTGGTGGAACGCAAGAACGTTGACTTCGATCTGTCCGAAACGAAGTTCGTCGACCACAGCGTGATGGACAAACTGCATGAAGTGTCCGATGATTTTTCGCAGCAGGGACTCGTGTTTCGCGTGATCGGTCTGGACGAACACCAACCGCTGACGAACCACGAACACGCAGCCCGCCGGAAAGGATTGTGCACGCTAAGACGGATCACCATCATGACGGCTCCGGAAAACGAATCGATGTTGGTCAACCAATGCATTCAGTTGGGCGCCACTGGCTACACCACAACTCCGTGCCGCGGTGTCGGTAAGCATTTGCTGGAACAGACGCCGGTCCAAGCGATCCCGCAAGTTCGGATCGAAGTCATCATGATTCAAACCGCCTGCAATGAGATGCTGGACTTCCTACGCCGCGAAGTCCAACCCCATCATAGGCTGACGTTCGTGGTCGAGAACGTGCAGGTGGCCCGCGAGAACGCCTTCGTCGCAAACGGGGACCCCAGCAAAACGTTGGTCAAGGCATCGGCCGTCTAACCGCGGATTGCCAAGTTCGGCATGAAAGACAAGCCGCCGCACCGGACGTAAGTCGCGCTGACTTTTGGCGGGCGGCGCTTGGGCACGGTCGTGGCAAGTGGCGTCAGGACTTTCGGCCACCGCATCTCTTACGCCGCATCTATTACGCGGCGTATGACGATTGCTAGATCTGGAAGTTCAATCGATCTTCCAGCACTTCGTGATCGGCCGATGCACCGCGAACCTTCAATTGCGGCTTTTCCAGCAGCACGGTGGTGCTCGGCGACACGGTCTTTGTGATCCACACGCTGGAACCGATGACCGAGTCGTGTCCCACGATGGTGCGACCGCCCAAAATGGTTGCGTTGGCGTAGACAACGACGCGATCTTCGATCGTGGGATGCCGTTTTTGGCCTCGGATCAAGACGCCTTCGCTGTCCGTTTTGAAACTGAGAGCGCCCAGCGTGACACCTTGGTACAGCTTGACGTGCTGCCCGATTTCGCAGGTCTCGCCGATCACCACGCCGGTGCCGTGGTCGATAAAGAAGTAGTCACCGATGGTTGCACCGGGGTGGATGTCGATTCCGGTTTCTTTGTGCGCCCATTCGGTCATCATGCGCGGGATGAAAGGCACGTCCAATCGGACCAATTCATGAGCGATGCGATAGATCGTGACCGCTTCGAAACCGGGGTAGCAAAACACGACTTCGTCAGTCGTTAGGCAAGCGGGGTCGCCGTCATAGGCTGCTTGGACATCGGTGGCCAGCGTGCGGCGAAGACCGGGGATGCATTTCAGCAACTCGATCGCCATCGCTTGGCCCTTGGCTTCGAAGTCGATATCACTTTCGCAATCGGTATGCTTTTGCGTGACGCGGTCTTCGTGTCGGAGGGCTCGCGCAATCTCCGTCGTCAACTGGTCATGCAACGTGTCGATCAAACTGCCGACGTGATACTCGATGTTGCCAGAGTGCAGACCGACTTTGCGGCGGTAGCCTGGGTACAGAATGTCTTTGATGTTCATCAGTATCTCGACGATGCCCGAATAGCTGGGCAGGGCGCAGTGGCCGAGATGGTTGATCGAATCCTCCGGCGTGTAGGTCGCGACGATTTGTTCGGTCAGTTTGGGAAGCTGTTCTTTGAGCCGAAAGTCGGATGCCACAGGTTTGCCCTCACGGCGAATGGAAACTTCAGGTGCGATATCTGGTTGTCTAACAAGCTAGACCCATTGTCGGGTCGCAAAGGTTCAGCGAACAGACGCCGATGGACGCCTCGGGTGATGCGTCGACCGATGTTCGCCGAACTTGGTTGGATCTATAGACAACGGCCAGTCCGAAAGAATCGGCTGGCCGTTGTCGATTATTTTGCTTGTTCCCAGAGCGAAAATTTTCCCTGGGAATGGGCGTTCCTACCGTTTGCTTAACGGCCAATTGTCGGCGGATTGTCGACGAAGAAGTCACGAGGACCTCGGACGCTGTAGTAAGGGTACGCGACTTGTCCGGTAGGCGGTCCAGGAGCGAACTGCTGACCATTGATCGCGTTGCCGGCGTTGTGGCCGAGCAGACCTGGATTCAAGTGCGAACTGTAGTCCAGGCCGCCTTGTTGCCAACCCAATGGGCCGGTTTGACATCCAGTGCGGCTGCCACAACCACAGTTTCCGACACCAGCCATGGTGCCCAGGCGTCCCAGCACGCCGCTTTTGCCGCAACCGCAGTCGCCGTTGCAAGCATTGGCTTTGCTGCGATGTTTCAGCCGACTCAGTACACCCACTGGGGCGCTGTCGGCGCACTCATTGCAGCCGCCACATTGGCCGCCGCCGCACGATTGTGCACTTCCACAGGCTCCGGTGCTGCACGCACCCGTCGAGCAGTTGCCGCCGCGAACATTGTGATGCAGGCAACCGGTCGATCCGACAAGCAGGGCCGCAAGAGACCCCATCCATAGCCAACGATACATTGCGGATTCCTTCCGATTTTTCGCCACTCAGGGCGGCAGTTGATGATTTGTTCCGTCTTCGGCCCTGCCCATCAAAGACGCCTGGTGTGTTCCCCTTATTGGGAACGCGGCCGGGCCGGACGGGACCACTTCGTGAGTTCGGCGGCACCCTGGCACAACCTTGCTCACGTTGTTTTGTTTCGGCTTCCCATTCGTTGCCGTGCACACAATCGCCCCGACCAGGCCAGACAGAACCAGAAGCCAGCCGCATCAATTCTGTAAACCGCCCAGATTGCCATAGTTCAACGGACGGCTTGCAATGAACGCCAAAGTCTTGGTACCCATGCCGCAGAAGTCGTGCTGATTGGGAAAAGGCTACTGGTTCGTCCAACTTTGACGTTTGGCGGGGCAGCCGTTTCGGATCCTGCCAAAGATCGTGCGGGGCTTCCACGCGATGGTCACGGGTGCTGGATGCCCGGCAATCGAACTCGGAACCACAGAGATGAAAAGAAATGACACGCTGGCAAACCGGAATCGTCTCGTTCGCAACCTTGTTGCTTGCAATCACGTTGTCGTCGATTGCCGAAGCACAGATTGTGTCGCCCCAGACGTCTTATTCCACGTCTGACCGATTCACTCGGCTGAGCGACCAATTGGTCAATCGGCTTCGGGCCACCCGCCAGGAACAGCGGGATTACATCGCGCTGGTGGTCGGAAAGGTCAAGAAAGGCGAACTGGACGCGGAACTGGTAGTCGCGATCGAACGGTACGCGATCAAGCGGAATTCGTCGTTCCCGATGCCTTTTTTCGAGCGTGCACTGCGTTTCGAAGCGGCAAAGCGGGGCGTGGCACTGCCGACGGTCCAGCAGATCGCGTCGACGGCAACGCCGAAACCCAGCCGTCGCTAGGCGCGGGGACCTGCCGCCGCGGACCTGGAAACGATCCCCCCGGCGACCCTGTACGCTTGTTGATATTTGACAGGCGCCCGACAATTGTCGAAGTTCCTTTCTCACTAGGAGTTTGACGATGTTGAAGTATCTGATTGCGGGCGTTGTTGTTGCGACCGCCATGTTTAGTACGGCAGACGAGGCCCAAGCCCATCGGCGTGGATTGCGTCGGGCTGTGGTCGTTCCGGTCTACGCGCCCCGCTATGTCGCTCCCGTACGTTCGTATTACCGAGCCCCGGTTTACGCGGCGCCCGCTTATTCGCGGCCAACGGTTTCGGTCCAGATCGGACGTCCGGTGTCCCGATACTATCGGCCATCCTACCGGTACCCGGCGTCACGCGGCGTGGGTGTTTCCATTGGAATCGGTCGTGGCGTTGGATACGGTTGGTAGCCACGGGACCACCCGGCACCGATGTGGTGGGTGACCGCGCGAACTCTTTGCCCATTGGTTGGCGTGACGGTGGGGATCTGCGTTGTGCTGGCCGCTGGCACGGATGCCACTGCGACAGGCAGTGCTTCTTTTTCGCGGTCGTGTTCGTCCGCGTCGGCCGGCCTAGGCGTTAGAATGACCGCCGGCGGTACCATCGATCCGATGGAACCTATCTTGGGAACGACCATTGCCAGCGATCCTTGGCAACGATCATGGCGAAGTCAGCGAGCGAATCAGCATCATGAACGAGGTCGAATACTCCCGCACCGCAGTGTCTCGCTATCGGCACAGCGGGCGAGTTCCCGTCAGTGGCCTGGTGATCGCGTTCGCGGTTCTAGTGCCCGCGGCCGTAGTGATCGGGATCCTGTACTCCGGCGCCGTGGTCTATCTGCCGTTTCTGAAACTGCGATGTTTGCTGACCTTAGCCTACGGCGGTTTGCTGGGAACATTGGTGGGGTGGACTTGCCGATGGACCAAGTTCCGCAGCCATTTTTTCGTCGCGGGGATGGTGATCTTGACCACGATGGTCAGTTTCTATGTTGCCTGGGCCGTCCACTGTGCCTGGTACATTTCGTCGGCGGATGGGTTCAGCGACGATGTGGTCAACGCTGCGATCGTTGGGTTCGATCCGCGTTCGATCTACGGATGGGGACAGTACATTTTCGAGAACGGATTGTGGTTCAAAAATGGCAAACCGCATGATGGTTGGGAAGCCGTGGCCGGGTGGATCATCGAGGCCGCAATCGTTTTCGTCACGGCATTCTGGGCCAGAAAGAGTTACGGGAACGCACCGTTTTGCGAAGACTGTGAACAGTGGACCGTGGAAACCAACGAAATGGCGGCGCTGCCGGTCAGTTCCACGGACCCGGCTTGGCAGATGGTTGGAACGGGCGATGTCGCGGCGTTCCGTCGGCTGAAGTTCTCGGAATCGTCGACCGACTTTGTCGAACTGCAATTGGCGTCGTGCCCATCCTGTTCGTCCAGCGATTATTTGTCGGCAGTGGCCGTGAAGTTAAAACTGAACAAGGATGGCGAACTGGTCAAAAAGGAATCGGACCTGTTTCGTAGCATGCCGATCTCGTCCGACCAGAAGGCAGAGGTGATCGAATTCTGTGACCAGATGGCCGAAGCCCAGCGGATCATGAACGAAGCTGCGGATGACGAGATTGCTGATTTGGAATCCGATCAGACTGCCTCGATCGATACGGTTCCCGACGATCGTGAATTTCCCCCGTCACAGAGTCAGCGATGAATCTAGCCGCCCAAGTGGTCGACCGGTTGGCCCAATCGAAGTGCCGAGTCGTGTTTGCGGAAAGCTGTACCTGTGGCATGGTCGCATGCGAATTGGGGAAGGTGCCGGGAGTGTCGCAGTGGCTTTGTGGGTCGGCGGTGACCTACCGCAACGATACGAAGACGCGATGGTTGGATGTCGATGCCGATACGATCGCCCAGCAAACCGCCGTGTGCGAAGTCGTAGCGAAGCAGATGGCACAGGGCGTTCTAACGAAGACGCCCGAAGCCGACTTGGCGGTTTCGATCACCGGACACTTTGGCCCCGCGGCGCCCGCAGGGTTCGATGGGGTTGTCCTCATCGCTGCGGCGCGGCGGCAATCCAGCGGTCCGTTCGATGTTTCCGTATCCCGCCAACAATTGACCGCGAAAGGTCGAGCAGACAGGCAGGTCGAAGCGACCGAGCGAGTGTTTCAATGGGTTCTACGGAATCTGTGATCGTTTTACGCTATCGTTGATAGACGAACATCACTGACGACGGTGCTGTTTTCTTTTCTGCTGGCCGCGGCAGCCCGCTGCCGATGGTGGGGATTCTGCGCTACCGGTAACGCGGATTCCTAAGTTTCTTTTCTAGCCAACCCCGAACGATCCACATGCGCCGAATCCTTCCGTTGATGCTGGTTTGCATCGCCACCGGTCCAGCAATGGCTCAGCGTGGCAGTCTGATCGAGGATCTTTTTCGGACGATCGCCGAAGCCCAGCAGGCGTCGGGGCGCAAACCTGCACCGCCCGCAGCTTTGCCCGATGCGCCCCCGCCCGGCACGCCCGGTCCCCATGGGAACCGGCCGAACCCCAGTCGCCCCACCAACGAACAGCGGACCATCGCCCGCCCCCGTGATCCCGGCGGGTCCGCGTCGATCAGTGTCCGCAGCCGCCAAGCCGCCAAGTTTGTCGAGACGTTGGTGGGTTTCAGCAGCAACGTGGACGCATTGGTTGCCGACCTTCGAACCGCCGCGGCTCGCAACGCGGTCCTGCGTGGGGTGATGCCGGATGCCTATCGAATCGCAGCCGACACTCGTTCATTGATCGGGCGATGCGACGGTTTGGATACCTTGGATCGGATCGTCCCAGCCTATTCCGAACTGGATGCACGATGGCGGCAACTATCGTTCACACTGCGTTCGACCGACGCACTGACCAGTCGTTCGACCGCTGCGATTCGCGATAGCGATCGTTTGGCGACCGAGATGTGTGGGCAGCTGGGATTGCAGCCTCAATTCGACCGACACCAATTGCACGATTTGATGATCGTCGGATCGACTCATCTGCAAACGATTTTGGACGACCTGCCGCTTTCAAACGCCGCAAACTCACGA
Source organism: Rubripirellula lacrimiformis (assembly GCF_007741535.1). Classification (NCBI taxonomy): domain Bacteria; kingdom Pseudomonadati; phylum Planctomycetota; class Planctomycetia; order Pirellulales; family Pirellulaceae; genus Rubripirellula; species Rubripirellula lacrimiformis. The sequence continues at coordinate 4,902,685 of NZ_CP036525.1, read as the reverse complement.
ACCGAGCGAATCAGCCACGACGTGCGATTGATGCGAGGTCAGATGTTAAGAGAAGCCGACCGGATCGAGACCGCACCCTACGAGGAAGTTGTTACTCGTTTTACCGAATTCGTTCGCGGTTGGTCGCCGGTCAGCCAAGCGGTTTACGAGCTCGGCGATCCGCACCTGTCGCGACGCTTGGATCGATTCCGCGAATGCGGTGATCAAACCTACGCTTTGCTGTGGATGCCGCCACCGCAGAACACTCAATCCTTGACTGCGTCGGCGCATCGGTTGGAACAGAGTTTGGGCCAAGTCTTGGACCAACTGACGATCCGGTCGATGGTCAACCTGCCGCCCAAGCAGCAGGCGATTGTGATGGAGCGCAGCCGCCGAATGTTTCGATCGGCACAAGAATTGGAATCCGCGGCCCAGCGTGGTGACCGCCGCGATTCGCTGGGACAACTGCTGGGGCCGATCGACCAGGATTGGTTTTCGTTAAAATCGATCTTCGCCAACATCCCCCGTTTGAACCCGTCCACTTTGTCGGCGATCGAATTGGAATTGGGCGTGCTGCGTGGGGCGCTTGGGGTGGCATTGCCAGGGGACGTTTTTGATCCTGCGTCGCTGTTGCAGGCTGCGGCGGCGGTGGAGGGGGCAAGCGAGTATTTCTTGGCGGACATGCGTCGCTACGAGCGGTACTTGCAACCGGCAACCTATCGCCAGTCCACGATGGACGCCGCCCAAGAGGTGTATCAGCATTCCAAGGTACTGCACCAACGGGTCAGCCACCGCGACGACCTGGATTCACTGCAACGCGAAGCGGAGCATCTGCTGGAAGCTTGGCAGGTGCTAGACCGGAACATCGCCGAATTGAATCGGCATGGGCTAAGCGACCGCCGGGCCGAAACGCTGCAGCGTGCCTTGGCCGAGGTGGCTCCGTCGGTGGCCCAGTTGGCTGCGGCCCTGCAGCAACGGTAAATAGAAAGACGCCGGCGCCGGCAACCGCCGATTTCGGAAGCCAGAACGCCGGTGCAGCTGTCGTGGGGGCGATCCCCGAGCGTTTGCCGGCACAATCCGCTGGTGCCGGCCGACGTGTGATTGGCTAGCGGCACCGTTGGGGCCTGACGCTTCGCCCCCACCGATTGGCTGGGTGCTGGCGATTGACGCCGAAACATGGCAAGCTTTGTCTCCGATTCCTCTCGAAGATGATCATGAAAATAACGCGAAATTCGACTCGTGCCGTCCGCATCGGGAACATCACCGTTGGCGACGGGAATCCGATTGCCGTCCAAAGCATGACGGCCACCAAGACGCAAAATATCGACGCCACGGTTCAGCAGGCCGAAGCCTATCGGTTGGCGGGGGCCGGCGTGGTTCGTGTTGCGGTGGACAGTGACAAGGACGCCGAGGCGCTGGGCGAAATCCGCCGCCAAACGACAGCAAACTTGGCCGTTGACCTGCAAGAAAATTTCAAACTGGCCGAGGCGGTCGCGCCCTTTGTCGACAAAATTCGATACAACCCGGGACACCTGTACCACCACCAACGCGAAAAGCCGTGGCAGGATAAGGTGCGTTTCATCATCCAGCAGGCCGTTGATCACGATTGTGCGATTCGGATTGGCGTCAACTGTGGCAGTGTCGACCCGGCCAAAAAGGCAAAGTACGATCCCGAGGATTCGATCACACCGATGATCGAGAGCGCGATCGAGCACTGTGAGTTCGTCGATTCGCTGGGCTTCACCCGCTATGTCGTTTCGCTCAAAGACAGTGATCCGTCCAAGGTGGTCGAGGTGAACCAGCGGTTTGCCCAACTGCGTCCCGATGTGCCACTGCATTTGGGCGTCACCGAGGCGGGCATGCCACCCGATGGAATCATCAAGACGCGAGTTGCGTTCGAACAGCTGATCGGTCGAGGGATCGGCGATACCGTCCGCGTCTCGCTGACCCTTCCCAATGATCGAAAGCCAGAAGAAATCGCCGCGGGCAGAGAGATCGTCGATGATATCTATTCCGGTCGTGTTCGTAGCGTCGTCAAGTTCGACGACAAGGCGCTGAATATCATCAGTTGCCCAAGCTGTTCGCGAGTCGAAAACGAAGCCTTCATCGACTTGGCCCAGAGCGTCAAGGAAATGACTCAGTACGCCAAGGACTACGAAATCACGATTGCCGTGATGGGTTGCCGAGTCAACGGGCCGGGCGAAACTGACGATGCCGACCTGGGACTTTGGTGCGGACCGGCCAAGGTCAATTTGAAACGCGGTACCGATGCTTTGGGCGCATTCGGATACGACGAAATCCTGCCGCGACTGAAACAGGAACTCGACGCCATCATCCAAACCAAGTCGTTGGCCAAATGATGTCGGTCCCGAACAGTGATCCCGAACAGTGGTCGCGAGCAGTGGTCGCGAACAGTGGTCGCGAATCGATCGACGGGACCCGTTTTTGGGTGGATTTTGGTTGTCTGCTGTTTCGTCTGCTGCTGGTTACCGATGGTGTGAAACTGGCAATCGGCAGTGACATCGGTGTCGGGTTTGAACGATGTTCGTCCCGCTTCGTCCGTGCGATGACCGGAACGGATGCCTCACCGGGGGGGAGAGGTAAGGGCCGAATCGCGGTCGGCGGGGCTGCCGATCTTCTGGTGATTTAGCCCACGACCGACTGGCTGACTGGCTGGCCGGCTGGCTGGCCGGGCCGGCCGATCCGCTCTCTCACGCGATGTTCGCCGGGGATGACCGCTGGATTCGGCAAACCATCGTCGCTGCGGCAATTCAAACGCACCGTTCGAAGCCGCTGACGATGACGATTGCAGATTTTCTGAGGATTAATCTGCGGCCGAGTAAAGATATGCCGATTGTCCGGTCGATAACACCTGCATCGAGAGCTACGGTGGATTCCCCGCGGAACCATCGTCGTTCGATCCACCCGGATTTAGATTGGACAGCGAAGGCTACAAAGATGACACGCAACGCCAAATTTCGACGAACCTCGGCCACGATCGCCTCGGCAGTGGCCGCAGCCGTATGCCTGATCGGTGCCACCGGGTGCCAAGTTTCGATGAACGGACAAACGCTGCCGAGTCCTTACTATTTGCAGGACGACGTTCAGTATTTCCCATCGGGGCCTGAGTTCAAACTGCCTCGGGAAGCCGCTGCATTGAAAGCCGCTGCTGCCGAAGAGAAGGCTAATCGTCGCTAAAGATTCGGTTCCCTTTGCAGGATCGATCATTAGCGAACCAAACCCTGTGAACCCGGGAGAACCCGGGAGGCAAACGATGGCCACCGCCGCAATCGGCGGGCGGTGATGTTGATTGCCATCGTTGGCGTCGCAGTGGGCCGCCGCATGCCGACCCGCGAAGGTCGGTCGATGGACGGCGTCTTTGGATGCGATCGTGCGGTCCGCTGGGCCACCGGTGATTGGGCCACCGGCGATCTCGATGCGCTCAATCGCCATCGACGCAACCAGAACCGACCCGATGGGTCGCCCCTTCTTCGTCGGCCCCTATTCGTCGGCCCCTATTCGTCGGCCCCTATTCGTCGGCCGCGCGTAGGAAATTCTTCGCGACAGATTCATAGTCGCAGGCGCCTTCGGCAAAGTAGATCTTCAGTTCTCGCTCGGCCGATTCCGGGCTATCGCTGGCGTGAACCAGATTCATTTGTCGGCTGCTGCTGAAGTCGCCACGAATCGTTCCCGATTCAGCTTTCAGCCCATTGGTGGCACCCAGCATTCCGCGGACGACTTCGATCACGTTCAGTCCGTCGATCGCCAAAGCGACAACGGGAGCCGACGTGATGAACTCTTCCAAGCTGGGGTAGAACGGCTTTTCCACGTGTTCGGCATAGTGCTCGCGCGACATCGATGGCGATACGTGAAGCATCTTCATCGCGGCGATCTGCAGCCCCTTTTCTTCGAATCGGCTGATGATGCGGCCCATCAATCCGCGTTGAACACAGTCCGGCTTTAGAAGCACCAAGGTACGTTGCATCGTTCTCTCGTTTTTTGAATCTGTAGGCGTCAAAGGACAGAGGCAACCGCATGGTCACCCGCAATGATCGGTTGATTGCGAGCCGAATTATTGGGTGGATCGCGCGTGGCGCGAAGCCGACTGAAACGGCGAACCGGCAGACACAATTGGGCCGCTGGGTGGGGACGCTGCGTGGGGCAGCTGGGTTCCAGCCCCTGGGGATGATTCGCGGCTGCCGGGATGGTCGCGGCTAGTTTGCTTGAAAGAACGGGTTCTTGGTCGATCGCCCGAACGGATCTTCTGGCTGGCTGAATCCGGCGGGCGCCATCAGCTGCATCGGGGCATCGATCGATGCCTGCGGCGGTGATGCATGCGATGCGGAATCTGCGTTGCGGCCCGTCGCGGGCAATCGGGATGGTCGCGGCGAAGGGCTCGCGGCAGGTGCCATTGCTATCTCTGTCGTGGGTGTCGCTGCGGGTGTCGCCGCAGGGTGAATCGGGGCGATGGGGGTGGGCATGCGGCTGGTCGTCACCGAGACCGGGACCGCGATCATGCGGCCCTGCGCTGTGGATGGCGTCTGCATCGTGGATGCGTACTGCGCAACCGGTGTCCCGATTGTTGGTCGGATCGGGCTGGGCTTCGCGGCGGCTTGCGAACGATCGGCGGCTTGCAGTGCTTCACGCAGGGGGGCCGATAGAATGGGTGCCTGCAGGATGGGCGCCGCCAACTGCGAATGGACCGTTGGTGCGCGGGGCGAACGATCCTGCAGATCATGGATCAAACGGTCGGCGGAATTCGTTGGCAACATGGCCGCGGATGCATTCGATGTCGATCGGTACGGGACACCTGGCTGGTTGGGGGCATGTGCCGGCGCGGTGGCTCGTGCTGGCGCGGGGACAGAACCGTGGCGGTTCGCAATGGGGTCGATGATGGTCGCGCCGTAGGCATCGTTCTGTGCAGCGTGGTGATGGTTCGTTGGTGCAGCGATCGATGGTTCCCAGCCGTTGGGGATCGATCCGATCGCGTCGCAGGTGGCGGCGTCACAACCCGATGCAACGCTGTCGCAATGAACGGCTTGGCCAGCGTCGAATCGATCGTACAGGGTGCGTGGGTTAAGAATCGGCCCACAACCGTCGGCGCAACCATGGTTCTGGTGATCACCGAAAGTCGTCGCGAACGACCCGGGCGGCAGGTCGGCGGTCAGGCAGCCACTGGATTCTTTGCACGCGTGGTATCCGTCGCCCCAGCCGGCACCGGACCATCGCCCGAACTGTTGAATCGGCCGCGGCTGATCGGCGTGCACCAAGCCTGCCCAGGACGCGCCCAAAGCGATGGCGCCAGCCACCACGACCCGCTTGGTGGTTTCCATGCAAATCGCCGGGTGATCCATCAACAGGGCGTTCATCCAGGTGAAACGGCGCGAAGTCAGCTTGGTGACTTGGACAGCATCAGCATTCATGTTTCGGGTTTCCCTCGGGCAGATCACAAGCGGTTTCCGTTTGTTCGATTCAAATGCGACAAACGGATAGTCCAAGTGATCGGCGCCTAGCGACCCCATCACGCGGCGGGCGGGGCAGCACCGGCACGATTGTTGGAATCGGCAGCAGATGGCAAGGATCAGCGCGGCTATGACGGTTGGCCGAGGGGGAGGGCACCCCAAATTTGGCCCGCACGGTGAAATTTTGCCTCTCGATTCTCACCTGCAATCTAGGGTTTCGCATCGTTCTTATGGCAACTGTCCTGCCAACAACCATTATCCGCCAAATCACTACAGAAGCATGTACGTACGATCCAAAATCCTGGTAGATCCGAAAGTTCAGTGGACCATCGTGGGGCGGCTTGTCGCTCACTGGTGCATGTTTCTCGTATGCCTGATCGCGATCTGCACGATGGTCCGCGTGATGTTCACCGGTGGTGACGTATCGATGGGGACCACCGTGGTCGAATCCCTGAAAACGCAGATGCCGATGGCGATCGTCATGTTGATGCTGTTGCCGGTGTTCATGCGAGACTCGATGAAGTTGAGCAATCGCTTCGCCGGGCCGATGTTTCGACTTCGAACCGCATTGCGGTCGGTCGCCCAAGATCAGCCCACCGGTCCAATCAATTTCCGCGCCGGCGACTTTTGGCAGGAAGCAGCCGTCGATTTCAACGTCATGCTTCAGAAGCTGGAAGACCTGAAGACTGAAAACGAATCGCTGAAGAGCCAGATTCGCGAATCGTCTGATACCGCCAACGTTTGATCGGATCTCGGCCGACTCGTTCTAAGTCGACTCGCCGACCAAAAACTCAGAGGCTGCGGCGCTGGCCGGACAGCCAGACAGCCAGACAGCCAGGATCGCCGCGTTACGCCGCGAACCCGAGCCCCCCGGTGACTCGGGGAATATCGGATTCCGAAGCCAACGGATTCGGCAAACCAAGGCACGGTGGATCCACCCAATTCAACTTCGACGCTTTGACCGCCATTGTGGGGTCAAGGCGTTTTTTGTTGGCTCACAGCCTCGGGAAGTTGTCTTCTGCCGTAAATAACGGCTCCGGTGTCGGGAATGGCTAGGCAGGATGCAGGTGGGGCCCCCATCGACGGGGATCAAATGCGACTAGCAAATGGTGGTGATTCCGCTATAATAAGACGATAGCGTCAATAGAACGCTCCCGCCTCACTCCCCACCCCAACCTTTCGACCAACGCTGGGCTCGACGCCCGACGTATCGTTTGTCGGATCATCACCGTCGTCATTTTGCGACGCCCGGCACTCTCTGGTCGATTGGCCCTGCCGCCAACCCGTTTAGGTCTCGCCATCGTGTTCGATTTTCGAATCGCCTCGCTGACCACGCTTATATTGTTGGGTTTCGTTCCCACGGTCGACGTCACGCCTTCGTGGGCAGACGAATCGGCCAACGATAAAGTTTCCGCCGAGGTGACTGCTGTTGCCGACGCCGCTGCTGTTGCCGACACGTCCAAAGCAGACAAAGCTTCGGATACCGCTGCCGAAGCGGATAAAGCTGCCGCTGCCAACCCTAACAACCCTGCCGCCAACCCTGCTGCCGAGCGTGACTTGGAACCAGCCGATGCGACCAAGCATTGGAAAGAAGTCGGTTGGCCGCTGATGCAGCGGTTCTGTGTGGATTGCCACAACGCCGACAACCCGGAAGCCGAGTGGGATCTTTCTAGTTTTGAAAACCTAGACGAAGTCGGTGGCGGCGCGAATTCGATGCAGCGGGTCCTGGAAATGGTCCGCTTTAGCGCCATGCCGCCCGAAGATGCGGATTTGCCGACCGAGGCGGAACGAAAACAACTGATCGCTGCCTTGGATCAAACGATCTTTGCTGTCTCGTGTGACCTTCGTCCACGTCCGGGCAAAGTCACCGCCCGACGGCTCAATCGCGCCGAATACAACCACACCATCCGCGACCTGTTTGGGATCGACCTGCGCCCCGCCGATCGTTTCCCATCGGACGAAGTCGGTGCTGGTTTCGATAACAACAGTGACGTGCTGTCGATGTCGCCGCTGTTGATGGAAAAGTATCTGGAAGCGGCAGAGATCGTCTCCGAAGCTGTCGTGATCGATCCGGACAAAGTCGAAAAACTTGACGAAGTCTGGCCCAGTGACCAATTGCTGACTCACGGAGATCTGAAAGTCGGCAGTTTCTTCGGTCTGTTCATGAAGCCCGGCGGCGTCGTTTGGGCCAATTTCGATGTGAAGTTGCCTGGCGAATACACCGTCACCGTTCGCGGTGGTGCGGCAGCCAAAGGCGTCAAATCGTTAACCGCGGGTGTGTTCAACAATCGAGGCATTCTGGTCGGCACGACCGAGCTGAAACACTTCGGAAGCGGCGGCAGCGGTAGCAGCGGCACCTTCAAAATCCAGCTGGAACCCGGAAAGCAGCGGCTGATGGCGACGCTTTTCGATTCCGGCGAACCGCTGGAAATTGGCAAGACCTATCGCAAAGACTTCGATAATCTGAACCCTGAATGGGCCAAGAAAGCGGAACAGGCGGCCAAGACGCCGCTGAAACCAGATCGTGGAATCAACGAAGACGAATATTCACAACTGTTTCGGTCGCTTTCGGTGAAAGGCCCCGCGGTACTGCCCGACAGTGTGTACCCGCCCAGCCAGAAACAGATTGTTCGAAAAACCGCTAGTCGCAAAGGCTCGAGCTGGAAAAACGTTGATGAAGCCGCGATCGAATGTTTGCGTCCGCTGATGCGGCGTGCATTCCGTGGCCCCGTGTCGGATCAGGAAATCAAGCCCTACGTGTCGCTGGTTTCGTCCGCGACCGAGCGTGGGGAAAGCTACTATCGCGGGCTTCAGATCGCGGTCAGCGCCGTTTTGGTGTCGCCACGATTCCTGTACCGAATCGAGACTCCTGCGGATGACTGGAAGCCTTCGCCCGATGACCTGATCGATGACCCCAGCGGTGAAGGCGAACTGAATTCGGTCGCGTTGACCCAGCATCAACTGGCTAGCCGGTTGTCGTATTTCTTGTGGAGCAGCATGCCGGACGATCAGCTGCTGGACTTGGCAGACAAGGGCAAATTGGTTGGCCCAGAACTACAGAAACAAATTGACCGGATGTTGAAAGATCCGAAGTCCCGATCGTTGGCGACACAGTTCGCCGCCCAATGGTTGGGGATTCGTAAACTGAATCAACACGAAGCCGACACCAAGCAATTCGCAAGCTTCACGCCGACGTTGAAGGAAGCGATGATCCGCGAGACCGAATCGGTCGTCGAACACATCGTGCGCAGCAACCGTCCCGTCGGGGAATTGCTGACCGCCGACTACACCTTCGTCAACGCGGAACTGGCCAAGCACTATGGATTGACTGGCAAAGATCTGCCGAAATTCGACGGTGACAACTTTGCACGCGTTTCGTTGGCCGGTACGCCGCGTCGCGGTCTGCTAGGTCACGCTAGCGTGTTGACGTTGACCAGCAATCCCAACCGCACTTCGCCGGTCGGTCGTGGGAAGTGGATCTTAGAAAACATTTTCGGAACGCCTCCGCCGGATCCGCCGCCCGGAGTCCCCGAGCTGGGTGAGACCAAGACAGCAGGCGCCGATGCAACGTTCCGCGAACAGCTAGAACTGCACCGCGCGGATCCTGCCTGTGCATCCTGTCACCGAGTGATGGATCAATTGGGATTTGGGCTCGAACAGTTTGATCCCGTGGGCCAGTTCCGAACCGTCGAAGGCAAGTTGCCGATCGATGCCAGCGGTGAACTGCCCGGACGCCGTCAGTTCAATGGGGCTGTCGAATTGACCAGCATCCTGGGCGAAACGGAAACCGAATCGTTTGCCCGTACCGTCGCTACCCGCTTGTTGACATTCGCGTTGGGACGCGAGTTGACTCCTGCGGACCGATGTACCGTGGACGCGATGGTGGAAAAGACCGCCAAAGACAATTACCGATTCGACGACTTGATCGTCGAAGTCATCATGAGCCGCCCGTTCCAGTTTTACGACTGGCGCATCGACGAGACCGGACTTACCACGACCGCTACAGTTACTTCCGCAGCCGACCACACCGATACGGAGTTGAATTGAAATGAATTTGCATTCAGCGAAAGCAGACAACAACGAAAACGGGATTCATCGTCGCACACTGCTGCGTGGGGTTGGCTTGGCCTTGGGCCTGCCAATGCTGGAATCGATGACACCGATGGCAAAGTCGGCCTTTGGCGCCGCGGAGGTCGCATCGCCCAAACGGATGGCGTGCGTGTTCTTTCCGAACGGTGCAATCATGCCCGATTGGAATCCAACCGGTACCGAAACCGATTGGCAACTTTCCAAGACGCTGAAGCCATTGGAACCGTTCAAGCAGAAATTGAACGTCATTCGCAATCTGGCGCACGACAACGGCCGCGCCAACGGTGACGGTGCCGGCGACCACGCCCGTGGTGGAGCCACGTTCCTAACCGCCGCAAGGCCGGTAAAGACGAGCGGCAACATTCGCTTGGGTGTTTCGGTCGACCAGGTCGCTGCGACACAGATTGGCAGCGAAACACGCTTGCCATCGATCGAATTGGGGCTGAACGTCAATCGCGGCAGCGGCAGTTGCGATTCGGGTTACAGTTGCGCCTATTCGTCGAACATCTCTTGGCGCAATGAAACCCAACCGATGCCCAAGGAAATCACGCCGCGGGCAGCGTTCGAGCGAATGTTCAGTTCCGGGAACACGGCCGAGCAGCGCGAGCGGAATTCGGTTCGCCAAAGCATCCTGGATGTCGTCCAGAACGATGCGAATCGGATCATGAAAAAGGTGGGGCAAACCGACCGACGAAAACTGGATGAATACTTCACCAGCGTTCGTGAAATCGAAATGCGAATCGAACGGGCCGAAACAGAAGATCAGAAGGCGATGCCCGATCTGAAAGTTCCATTCGGACGAATCGAAGCCTTCCGCGAACACACGCAGTTGATGTACGACTTGATGGCGATCGCGTTCGAAACTGACACCACCCGTGTTGCCACGTTCATGTTGGACAACGCAGGCGGCAGTCGGCGCTATACCGAAATTGGTGTGACCGAAGGGCACCACCAAATGAGTCACCACCGTAACGAAGAAAAAACGGTGGCGAAGATCAGCAAGGTCGATTACTACCTGGCCGAACAGTTTGCCTACTTCCTGGAAAAACTGGACTCGATCAGCGATCCATCGGGCGGCACGTTGCTGGATCAGTCGATGGTCCTGTACGGCAGTGGACTCAGCGACGGCAACCGCCACCAACACGGTGACCTGCCGATTGTTTTGGCCGGCGGCGCCGGCGGCAGCTTCCAAACCGGTCGATACATTCAGCCGAAGGAAGAGGTCCCGATGGGGAACCTGTTCATGTCGATGCTGGATGCGATGGGAACCCCTGCGGAATCGATCGGCGACAGCAAAGGTCGTCTGAACGAATTGGCGTAACCGCATCGCGACAACGTGGCGGATAAACGTGCGGACGTTAGCGTCGCCAAGGATCACGACGCGAGGGGAAACCTCTCGCGTCGCAGGGATTGGGCGCACGTTTGATCCAGGCCCGACTGGGCTTGTGGTTTCTACGAAGACTTTCGTAGTAGAATGCGAAACCCTTTCGCATTCATTCTGCCGATCCGCTTGATGAGAAATTGCATCGCTTCATGCGCCGCTCGTTGCCGAGCGTTTTTTCCAGTGCGATGCATCGCACGCGGATTGCTTGGCTTCGTTGCCGCACTGCTTACGTCGGTGACAGCGCATTGCCAGGATGCTTGACCATCGACCGATGGCGGTATTCGTACATCGACTGAGCGTGTTGTCCCAGCGGATGCCGCAGTGCGATCGCCATTGTGCGACGAATCTGCGGCGACCTGCGACGGTTCGTTTGATCCGTCCGTGCTAGACATTGCCGATTTCGCAGACGATTCCTACCGCACCGGTCGCGGCGATGGACTCCGCGGTTCGCTTTGGGATCGGATTCGATCGGATCATCGCAACTACTACGATAGGCAATCGTTCCGACTGCTCGCCAGTGGTTTTCTGGTGGGATCTGCTGTGGCGAATACGCAGTTGGATCAAGAGATTCAAGATCATTTTCAGACTAGCGTTCGCGGCGCGACCAGTGACGACTGGTTCGAGTCGTTGCACAGTAGCAAGGAACTGGGCAACGGCCGATACTCGCTGCCGATCTTTGCGACCGCCTGGGCCGCCGGAGCATTCTTCGATGATTCCCCGATGCTGGTCACGACGGGACGTTGGGGCCAACGCTCGCTTCGATCGTTCCTGATCGGGGCACCACCCCTGATTCTGGCTCAGCGACTGACGGGCGGTTCGCGTCCAGGGGAACAAGAACGAGCGTCCTATTGGCGACCTTTCGATGACAACAATGGAGTCAGCGGACACGCCTTCATGTCATCGCTACCGTTCATCAATGCCGCCAAGATGACCGAGCGACCACTCTTGAAAACAGCCTTTTACGCTGGCTCGCTCCTTGGTCCGCTCTCCCGCATCAACGACGACGCGCACTACCCGTCGCAGATCGCCCTCGGTTGGTGGATGGCCTACGTCGCGGCGACCGCGATCGATCGTACCGAAGTGGCGAACGGCAATTTGTCGTTCTATCCCTTCGTCGCAAACAATGGATCGACTGGCGGAATGTTCGAATGGCGTTTCTAGCAGCAACCGACCATAGGCATTGGACCGAACTTGTGTGGCGTCCTGCCAGATTCTCAGCATGCGGCGATGGGGGCGGTGGAAAACAACCGTTGGGCGAGTTTGCCTGCGAGATAGTGGTTTAGAACTTCCCCTGAACCGTTTTGGCGATAGCCACGGTTCGTACCGCTCGCGCGTTCAACAGTGGCAATCCGCCTCCGGCGACTGCTGTGCCATTCAATCGCTCGGTGCGATCTTGTTCGGTCGTCGTTGCGTTGTCTGGAAATGGTTGGTGACGGCGACCCCTTGCTTGGTGACCAATTGATGGCAGCGTCGTCAGAGGACTATGATGCGATTCTGCCATTGGCGCAAACGCTGTCCAAAGAAATCAAGCAACTTGATTCCGCGACACGGGATAGCCTCCTCATCTAGCATCGCTATAAGCCAACGTTTTCAACATGCAAAAATTTCTGCTGACACTTTGGCGACGCGGATTCATCGGAACATTCTTAACAGGGCTGTTCGCCTTGCTGCCGTTGGTGGTCACGTTGTGGATCATGAACTGGGTTGCCGGGATGCTGCGCGGGATCGTGGGGCCCGAGAGCCTACTCGGTCAGGGACTCCGCTCGATCGGACTTCACTTTGCTGCCAATCAATGGCTTGCCACGGCGATTGGCTGGGTTTTCGTCATTGCCGCGATCTGGTTGGTCGGCTTAGTGGTTTCCGGCACCGCTCGGTATCGGCTGCAAGAATGGATCGACGGAACTTTCAAAAAGATCCCGGTCGTCAAGAGCGTCTATGGACCGGTCAAGCAGGTTGTCGAAATGTTCTCTAAGCAAGACGAGTCGGCGATGACGGGCATGAAGGTCGTGCATTGCTATGTCGGCGAAGACGAATCGGCTGGTTTCCTGGGACTGCTGCCCAGCACGGATGTATATCGATTCCAGGAAAAGGATTGTCACATCATCTATCTGCCGTCCGCGCCGATGCCAATGACCGGATTCAATATGTTCATTCCCGTCGATCATGTGCAGGTCGTCGACATGGGGGTCGAGGACCTGATGCAAATCTATTTCTCATTGGGGGTCATGACTTCGTCCGTCGTCCCGGCGGGGACTGTGCTTGCAAAGCCGCCCAAAACCCCGTCATGACGACACTTTAGAAGACCATTCATCCTGGTCGGCAGCGGCCCAGCCGGAATGTTCCTCGCCCATCGGAGGGTGGCGATCCGGTTTGGATCAGGACGACGATCCGGTTTGCGGATAGGCTGCTAAAGCGATCGTGGATTTGGCAGGCCGACAATCGATCGACGCGATCTTCCATTCCATGGATCGCGGCACGATGGCGACGATCGGTCGCGCTGTGTTGGAGTGTCCAAATCGGCGAACAAACGTTCTGCGGATCGTTTCGCTTGGCGACGTCGGCTGTGCGATCATCGGCTGTGCGATCGTCGGTTGTCGATCGGGGCCGTTCCAGAATCGCATTCTGGTTTGGGTGCGATGGGCGTAGATCCACGTCACATCCAATCGCAGCAACCCATTCGTCACGGGGGGGACCGATCGTCGTGATCATCCGTGATTCCAGCAAGAGCCCAGCAAATGAAAAATAGCACGAAGACGCACTGCACCGTTTGTGGCAAGCTGTTCGGGATGTCCGATCTGACACCCGGCCGCTTCGTCCGCCCGTTGGTTGCCGAGCGAATCGCAGCCGACTGTCCAGATTGGAACGCCGATGCGTTCATCTGCCTCGCCGACATGAACCACTACCGCAGCCTGTACGTGCAGAACGTTCTGGAGCAGGAGCGAGGCGAACTGACGACATTGGAAAAGGACGTCATCGAAAGTTTGCGCGAGCATGATGTGCTGACGCAGAACTTGAACGTCTCCGTTGACGATGCTTCCACCCTGGGCCAGCGACTGGCCGACAAGGTTGCAAGTTTTGGCGGCAGTTGGATCTTCATTTCGATCTTTAGTGGTGTGTTGATCGTCTGGATCACCATCAATGCCGTTTCGCTGTTGGGCAATCCGTTTGACCCCTATCCGTTCATCTTGCTAAACCTCGTACTATCCTGTCTCGCCGCGATCCAGGCTCCCATCATCATGATGAGCCAGAACCGCCAAAATGAGAAAGATCGCCTGAAAGCAGACAACGACTATCGAGTCAATCTGAAAGCGGAACTGGAGATTCGTCACCTGCATTCCAAGCTGGATTTGTTGTTGACGCATCAATGGCAGCGGCTTCTGGAAATCCAACAAGTCCAGACGGACCTCTTGGAAGAAATGAGCAACAAACGATGATCGAGATTGCCAGCTAGGCACCGCCGGGAATCCAAGAAACACCGCCCGGACGCCTGCAATCTGCTTGGGCGGCGTCTGCGTCTTGGCTGAAACCGACACTGTCGATCGGGTTCTTTGCGATCGCGTTGTGGTCGTGGGATCACGAGTACAAGCAACACAAAGCGGCCGACGTCGCGACGAGCTTCCATTCGATCCCCATCACCGCCGTGATCGAGCAAGGCGAAACCTTGTTTGCGTTTGCGAACGTTTGGCGGGGCGGGGGCAAGCACGAACTTTCCATCGACCTGATGCGACATGTCCCCGATGCGCCGCACGGAGTGATGGAGTTGCTGTTCGTCGAGTTGATGTTGTACGGGCATGCCGAGAACTACGCCATGGCGAACACTTCTACAACTTCCATGGGTCGCGAGCGTACAAAGGCCAGTTCGATCCCGAGTGTCCCCCCAGGTACTCAGCAGCCCCCAGCGGCCTCGCCATCGCCCGCGCACTGACCGACGTCACCACCCTGATCGCCGGCGGCCTCAGCAAACTACTGCGCCGCTAACATGTCGCCCCGACGAGCCAACCATGCATCATGATCCGTTTTCACGGACGCCACGAAAGCTCCTCTGACGGAAGCATTGAAAACGCGTCAACTCGTGATGGAGCAGCCCGCACGCACTCGCCTACGTCGTTTTCCACTTGGCTATTGGCGTCGTATATTCCGCGTTTTAGCGGATCGTTTCGTTGAGCACGGAGGCTCGCTTTGGATCCCAATGAAGAATCTGCTGACGACGACCTACCACCGTTGCCTGACGACGTCGCCGATGCTTGGGCTGCAGTTCTGATCGACGTTCACGAGAAGGCTAAGCAAGATGGCGGATCGAAACCGGACTGCATAACGCGAAACGGATCAGAAGAACACAACAACTCAGCTGATAGTCAACGACACTGAAACTCATCTTGCAATCTGAACTCACCGTCCAATTCGATCCAAACGGATTGCTCTTCAACTGAACATGTTGGCAGTTTTCCCATGCGGCTCGCGACATTCAATGACTCACGCAGAAGCCTGGTCTTATTAACTCGACCCCGATAGACCAAGGGAATCTCTCCTCCAGCACGAGAGATGTCTTCGTCAGTCACCCACTTCTCTTGAGTAAGGCTGCTATCTCCAATATTCCCAAGTGGGGCTGATGCAACCTCCTCATCGATTCGGTAGACGTAAATCCAATCTGCATCCGGCATCGACATTAGACACTGCCAAATTGTCGGGGCAACACAAACACGTTTGGTTCGCTGATCTTCCGCGAGGCATTTTCTCGGGACCCTTGGTGAAATAGCGTTCGGCAGTTCCGATCTCGATGAGTCTACTATTCGATCAAGGTCTTTGTTTTTTGATAAGTGATAAAGAGTCATTTGATTGCTAAGAAGCACGTAAGTTTGGATATGGGCTATGGTCGCATTCCTGTGTTGAAGCGGAGAAGGCGTACCGGATTGGTCTTCCATGCCGATACGCTGGGGCTCGTCGTTCGCACCGAAACGCATCGCGGATGGACTCCGCTATCTCCCTAGCCGCATGAGCAAGGACGCATGAACGAAGACACAGAAATCTATCTTGAACTACCGATGACGAACATTCCGATGCGGAGGCTGCGGCCGAAGATACTGCTTGGATGCTATTGGATGCTCTGGAAAAACGACGAGCCAAGGATGCAGCGGCCGACACCGAATCCTCGGATGTAGATGAATAGCGTACCGTCACCTTTTTTACCTTAAGAGATTGATCATTAGCCAGAAAGACGAACGTCAGAGTTCAATGAAGACGGCGGTTTGTTTTCTACTTGCGAGGCCTCGTTTCGTCCTCAAGTGGACGTCGTGGTTACCTGGTTGGGTGAACTCAAATCCGAAACTGACCAGCAAGTCACTCGTAGGTCGTTGGGTCTTTGACTTTTGCAGATCTAAAAGCTTCTTTACGCCCAAGGCATGACTCGCAGACGCCGCACTGGCGACTTAAACCTAGATGGCAAGTCCACGTTGCAGATAGAAGTTCTTTTTGCTTAGCAGCAATTTTAACCACTTGTCCCTTTGTCTTTTTAACGAAGGGCGCCTTAATTGCGATCGCTGGATACCCAGCAATCGACGAAAGCGACGCGAAAGCAGAGAGGAACTTTTGCGTGTATTCCTTAGAATAGTCTGCGTCAAGCTTAGTGTAGCCAACATATACAGTTGATAAGCCAAGGCGGTGTGCGTAAGCGATTGCAGGGGCAAGAAGAAGTACAGAACCAAGCTCAAGGACGTGGCGTCCAGGGTTGCCGACAGATTGCGAAAACGCAAGTGAGGAAGACGTGAACGCAGAGAAGATTTCGGGAGACCGAATTACATCGAGATTGCTTTGCAACATCGCAGCAGTTCGAGTCACGGCGTCTAATTCACCAACCTCCGAGGTCTGTCCGTAGTCAATAAATAGAGATTGAAAATTGATTCCCTTCTTGTTTAGATACACACCAAGGATCGTTGAATCAAGTCCGCCTGAGTGCAGCAAGAGTGCTGGGCGTTTTTCATCAGACTTGGATTTTGGTTTTGCCATCTTGGTATTCCGTTTCGAGTAAATGGGTAAGGAGGTACGTGTGGTTTGCAGTCGGAGGTAAATATCACCGGTGGGTGAGATCCAGCCAAATTCCGATTTTCGCGGATTCCAAACTCTGCGTCAACTGCTGGGGGGGCTGGTTCCGCACGATGGCTCCAGCTCGTTCGTCGAATGGCTCCCGTACCGCACACAAAGCACAGGTTCGCTCATGGATGAGACACCACCAACCCGCATCTACAACGACGGACCATGCTTCCCGCGAACCACGATGGGCGTTGAAGCGGAGAAGGCGTATCGCGATTGGTTTGCTGAGACCGCGATGAGCGTTCCAGCATGGAAGAAACCCAACCGGACCTTGTTTCGCGAACTGATGTTGGCCAGGGAACGGTTGCGTGCCAAAGCCGTTGTCGGTGCGGACCACGGCGTTTGTGTGTTTCGGCCAGACCATCCAATCGAAGCGTCGAAAGCTCGCGGGCGAGCCCAGGCGGTCTGGATCGCTATCGAAGGGTGGAGGCATTTCAGTCGCGAGGGTTTCGATACGCAGACCATTCGCACCGTGGCGATGACGGGATGGAACGCTCGCGTGCAACGTTGGTGCAAAGGCTTGCTGCGCCCCGACCAGATCATCGTTCCGCCTCGGCCACACGAAGACCTCGATGCCAGTACGCAAGACCGCCTCGACGAGATTCGCCAATCATGGGAACTGACACACGATACGCTGCCTCGGGCGGCCGACATTCGACCGCGGAGTCTACGACGACTGCTCGATCGGTATCCGCTGCTCAAGCCGCCAATCATTCATGGGCTACTTCGTGCCGGCGAAACGATGAACGTCATCGCGTCACCGAAGGTCGGCAAGTCCTGGTTGGCCAGCGACATGGCTCTCGCCGTTGCTACCGGGCGTCCGTGGCTCGGTCGGTTCGACACCGAGCCCGGCGATGTACTGATCATCGACAACGAACTGCACCCGACGACTTCGGCGAACCGGATTCCGAAAGTGATGGACGCTCGCGGCATCACGCCGGACGACGTTGCCGACCATTTGTTCGTCTCGAACCTTCGCGGCAACCTCAAAGACATCCGTTCGCTCGGCGCATACTTCGACCACGTCTTTGAAGACCGCTTCAAGATGATCGTCATCGACGCGTTCTACCGAATGCTTCCGGCCGAGTCTGACGAGAACGACAACGCGGCGATGGCGAGCGTTTACAACACAATTGATCGCTATGCCGAAATGCTCGGTTCGGCTTTCGTGTTGATCCACCACACCAGCAAGGGCAACCAGTCCTTCAAATCAATCACCGACGTCGGAGCGGGCGCTGGTAGCCAAGCTCGAGCGACCGATTCGCACCTGGTGCTTCGGCCGCATGAACAAGACGGAGCGATCGTGCTCGACGCGGCAGTACGTTCCTGGCCGCCCGTCGATCCGGTCTGCCTGCGATGGAACTTCCCTGTGTGGGATGTGGAGATGGAACTCGACCCAACCAACCTGCGAAACGAATCCCGACGCCGAAAGACCAAGCCAGACAAACCGGCCGACGTGCCGGAGTGGACCGCTCAGCGGTTCGTGGAAGCGTTTGTGGGTGTTGAACCGAAGCCAACCGTGGTGATCACGACCGAGGCGAAAGAGGCAGGGCTGTCCGAACGTCGGGCGAGTTCCTTGCTCAAGCAGGCCGAGGCCACCGGTCTGGCCCACCGTTGGCGGTTCGCACCCAACCAAAGGCACCAATTCGCGACCCAACCCCAGCCCGAAAACCCGACCGAACCAACCGGCTAACCGCTTGCCCCGCGTGCGCGCACACACCCCCTAGTACCCCCTGGGTGCGTGCGCGGACGCACGACCCAGGGGCGACGGGTTTGTGTGCGTGCAAACGCGGGCGGACGAACGAGCGAACGAGAACGCCAACAACCAAACCAAACGCGACACGGGCGAACGTGTGCGACCGAGTGGCCAAGCTACGAGGCCTCGCCGTCTCCAATATAACGCTCGATAGCGTCTAGCCGTTTCTCGATCCGTTGGAGCGTATCGGCGAGGGCAGCGATTTCGGGCAGTACCAATTCACGGATAGCGCGACGCGTATTCAGCCGGTTTGAAAGGATGTCGCAGGACCGAATGCGTTGTTCAAGGCTCCAAGTGCAAAGCTCGTTGGGCTTGTGCATGTATTCGCGCTGAACGCCATCGGGGCAAACGTAAATGCGTTCTTCCTTGATTCGCTTCGATGACAACTTTCGTTCCGGAGCACAAGCGATGACTGAACCGTCGTTGAATCCAAACGTCACCCAATGAACCATCCGCCGACGCGGTTTTCGTCCCATATCAATCTCCCTGAAATGTTTTAGGTACTCCGGCGAAAATCGGTTCTCCCGTCACGCCTACGGGAACAGCCACGCTTATAGGCACACTTTGTTTGATTTGTCCGAACGAATTTCAGCCCGCAAAACACACGAAAACTCGCTTCGGCGAGCCCATTTTCCCCCAAGGACGAAACCGATGGACATGGAACGCTTTATTGCCGACGCCAAAGACCTCTGCTACCGCGTCGCGCCCGCTGAGCTAACTGGTTCGCCGCTATGGGTTGTCCCGCAAACCAACCTACCACCGATGCTCGGAGCCAACACGGTCTGCTACGGCTACACGTCGCCAAGCCTCGATATGCACCTGCACCATACCTTCGCCGATTGGGAAGGCATCCGTGGGCCAGTCATCGTGCTTGGCAATCTCAATATCGAGCGAGACTTCCCGCAGCGAACGTACAACAAGATGCTCGGGACGACGCTACACGAACTGGCCCACATTCTCGAACGCCCGTCGCTGTTCCAACCGCGCCCGTACAACCAGCAGTACATCCGCGCCGAAGCCATCCGAATCGCCGACGCCGTTTCCCGCGACGAGGATGGCGACGGTTCGACGCCTCCGTGGACCACGCATGAATCCCGGTTCATGCGGATCGCGTCCCACCTGCGCCATCGTGCGGCCGTTCTCGGCTATGACATCCGAGCGGACGAAGTCTACAGCCCCGAGCGGTTCGGCATGTCGCCGGCCGCCAAGTACGCGCAAGCGATCAACCCCGAAGCGGACACGTTGTGCGCCGCGTCGTTCCGGCAAATTTGCTCGCAACCCGTCTCGCCCGGTTTCAAGGCCATCTACGAAGCCGACAAACGTTCTTGGATCAACGCCCACCCCGAAAGGCAAAGGAGCCACGATGAATTTGACATCACTACTTGAAACGATCACCAACCGCCAACGCCAGCGACGGATCACCAAGTGGTCCGACTACCGGCGATTGGTCGCCAGCATCTGCGACGGCAAAGAACCAGACGCCGACAAGATCGCTACCGTGCTGGCCGACAACGAACGGACGCTCGACGAACTACGCCACGACGCCGAACTACTGGCCCGCCGTCGAAGGCTGCGTGACGAATACGACGCGATCGCGCCGCTCGAAAGCGAAGCGACCAAGCTCGCAAAGCAGATCGACGCTGCCGAGCAAACCCTCGAAGCGTTGACGGCAAAGCACGAATCAGAAATGTCGCCGCTCTACATCCGGCGAACGGAGATCAACACGATCCGCAAGCGAGCATCCCAGGCCCGCATGGAACTACGCAACACCTGCGAGGACCGCGAACTCGTCGTCGAATACGATTCGGTCGTCGAAGAACTCAGCGCGGCCGACCACGCGCGAGCGTCCCTCGCCGAGGAAATGGACAAGCGTGAAAGCTGGGCTCGCCAGGACCGAGAGAAAGGGAAGGCGACACCCTTCAAGAACGAAGCGAACCGCTACAAAGAGCAAGCCGAAGCTCACGAAGCCATCCTGGCCGACCTGCGCGCCAAATACGAGCCCGCCGAATACACCGTCAACGCATTGCAAGAACGCTTGTCGGAAATCGAAGATCGCCTGCTCGATCCGTAAACGCTAGCATTGGCAACACAGAGTGCTTTCTTGTTACGGGCAATCGAGCTCGCCTGCTGCAAGAATCACTCGGTTGGCCCGAACTCCGCTCCTTTAATTTCGGATGGTTCACTTCCCATGTTTACCATGTGATCTTTGAATAGCTCGCCGTAATTTCGACGTTCGGGATCACCGATACATTCACCGAACTTCGTTCGAATGTCACGGATCTGTTTGAGTTCCCCTTCAACTTCAATAAATTCACCGAGCAATGGAATTTCATCTAGGCAGACGATGGCCTCATCTCTTGATCGGCGGTAGGTGGTCCTCCGCTTCTCGAAGAACCAATACGGTGACAATTCCTTCGAAGAAAGCGACTCAATTGATGCTTCTCGCGACCTGGTTTGGAATTCAAGCTCCACACGAGAGTATTCTCCGCTCTCAGTGTAGAACCT